>NZ_BMHH01000001.1 GCF_014640615.1 Paramesorhizobium endophyticum
GAATCTATTTTCCGCTAACTTGCAACAACGCTTTTATACTCATGTGCGATTCCCCTACCCTTGCGGGGAGGGTCGCGAACGAAGTGAGCGGGGTGGGGGTGGCTCAGGATCGAGCGCACCCGTCTCCACCCCCATCCGCCCGCTCCGCGGGCACCTTCCCCGCAAGGGGGAAGGAGGAGCGTCGCGCTGTTAAATCCACGTCAGCTTCCCATTCTCCAGCCGCAGCAGACGATCCTGCGGGATGGAGAGGTTGGCGGCTTCGTGGCCGTCCATTTTCTCGATGAGATAAAACAGCGTGCGGATGCAGCCGCCATGGGTGACGCAGACGGTGGGCTGCTTCACGCTTTCCAGCCAATGGCCGATGCGCCCGGCCAGCATCATATAGCTTTCCGCCCCGCCGCCTGGGGGCACGAAGTTCCACTTGTCGCGGGCGCGGGCCTCGACCAGGTCGATCCGCTCGGCGGCAATGTCTTCGAGCATGTAGCCCTGCCAGTCGCCGAAATTGACTTCCATCAATTGCGGATCGGTGCGGAAGGCGTAAGGGTCTATGCCCATACGGGCGCGGATACGCTCCATGGTCTCACGGGTGCGCCGGAGCGGGCTGGCGACGAAATCGAAACCGGCGCCCGTGCCGATCAGCGATTTCAGCATGTCGCCATTGCGGTCGGCCTGCGCGCGGCCATGGGCGTTGATATCGATATCGATCTGCCCCTGGATGCGTTGCGACACGTTCCAGTCCGTCTCGCCGTGACGCGAGAAGTAGATGATGTCTCGTATCACAGCAGACCTGCCCTTTTTCTGCCGCACGATCTTATCCGAAAAGTCTGCAACTTTTCGGGATCCTGCCTTAATCCTTGACGACCGAGATGTCCGGCGCGTCGACGGCCTTCATGCCGACGACATGGTAGCCGGAATCGGCGTGGTGCACCTCGCCCGTCACCGAGCGCGACAGGTCGGAGAGGAAATAGAGGCCGACATCGCCTACTTCCTCAATGGTGACGGTACGGCGCAGGGGCGCGTTATACTCGTTCCATTTGAGGATATAGCGGAAATCGCCGATCCCCGAAGCCGCGAGCGTCTTGATCGGCCCGGCCGAAATGGCGTTGACGCGGATGTTCTGCGGGCCCAGATCGACGGCGAGATATTTGACGCTCGCCTCCAGCGCGGCCTTGGCAACGCCCATGACGTTGTAGTTGGGCATCACCTTCTCGGCGCCGTAATAGGTCAGCGTCAGGATCGAGCCGCCATCGGTCATCAGCTTCTCGGCGCGCTTGGCGATGGCCGTCAGCGAATAGACCGAGATCAGCATGGTCTTGGAGAAATTGGCTTCCGAGGTGTCGACATAGCGCCCCGTAAGCTCGTCCTTGTCGGAAAAGCCGATGGCGTGGACGACGAAATCGAGCTTGCCCCATTTCTTTTCGAGCGTCTCGAAAATGGCGTCGATGGTGGCGGCGTCCGAGACATCGCAATGGCCGCAGACGAAAGCGCCAAGCTCCTCGGCCAGCGGCTCCACGCGCTTCTTCAGCGCCTCGCCCTGATAGGTGAACGCAAGCTCCGCACCCGCCTCGTGGGCGGCCTTGGCGATCCCCCAGGCGATGGAGCGGTTGTTCGCGACGCCAAGGATAAGGCCGCGTTTTCCCTGCAACAAACCAGATTTGGCGGTCATTACCCGACCCTCGTCAAAATTGTTCTGAAGCGACATAAGCGCCGTATTGCATAGCCGCGCTCGGGCTTCAAGCAAGAGCGGACGAAAAAGCCGGGATTTATCAGAAACTTGATATAACGGGGTGTAACCGGGAGTTTTCCCTCCCCCTTGCGGGGAGGGTGGCCCGTAGGGCCGGGTGGGGGTGGCGGCGTTTACACCATATTCTCCAGCAAAAGCGCAAACGTCACCACCCCCATCCGCCCGCTAACGCGGGGTTCGTCGCTGGAAAAGCCAAATCGTTGGCTTTTCCTCGGCCTTCGGCCGAACGCTCCTCAATCCCCGCAAGGGGGAAGGAGGGCGCGCGCCTCAAGCCGCGCGCCGCCTCTCCATCAACGCCTCCAGTTCCGGATCGCCGCCTTCAGGCAGCATGACGCGGACATGCACGAAAAGATCGGCGCGTTCGCCCACCTTCTGAGGCAGGCCCTTGCCCTTCAAACGCAGCACCCGGTCGGAACTCGACCATGCCGGAACCTTGACCGCCACGCGGCCGTCGAGCGTTTCCACCTCGATGCGCGCGCCCAGCACCGCGTCGGCCAGCGGCACCGGCAGGTCGAGATGGAGGTCGCGGCCTTTCAGTTCGAAGCGCGGATGCTGCTTCAGGTGGATCGTCACCAGCGCGTCTCCGGGCGAGCCGCCCAGCATAGGCTCGCCCTGCCCTTTCAGGCGGATGGTCTGGCCATCCTCGACATATTTCGGCAGCTTGATCGCCAGACGCTTGCCGTTGGGGAAAACCGCCTCGACCTTCTCCGCGCCGGCGGCCTGCTCCAGCGATATGTCGATGGAAGCCGCCAGATCCGCGCCTTTTGCCGGACGACCGCGCGCCCGCGCGCCTGCCGCGCCTCCGCCGAAGAGGTCGTTGAGGATGTCTTCCGCTCCGGCAAACCCGCCCTGGCCGAAGCCGCCCCCCGGCCCAGTGCGGAATTCGAAATGTGTGTTGCGGCCACCGGCGCCCTGACGCGCGAATCCGGCAAAGGGGTCGCTCCCCGCGCCCGGATGAAAGCCTTGGAATGCCGGCTTGCCCTCGGCATCGATCTCACCGCGGTCGAACTGGCCGCGCTTCTCCTTGTCGGAGAGGATGTCATAGGCCTGGCTTGCCTCGGCAAAGCGCTCCTTCGCCTTGGGATCATCCGGATTCTGGTCGGGATGATATTTCTTGGCGAGCTTGCGGTATGCCGATTTTATGTCTTCGGGCTTCGCCGTTTTGGCGACGCCCAGCACGCTATAGGGATCGCGCATATTGTTCCTCGTTGCGGAAGAAATCCTGAAAATCGCACTTGTTTTAGCCGCATGATCTTATTCGAAAAGTCTGCAACTTTTCGGGATCATGCTCAAATATGCGTATTGACCGGCGAAACTTCCAGATTGCCATGGAAAATCCGCCGCTTAGTTACCAAACTATCCCTTGCGTCCGCTCAAATCGGCGCAAAGGATTTCAGCATCCACGCGCCGTCCTTTTCGAGGCAGGTCTCGCCCTTATAGATCGAAACGCCGTCGAACGCCTCGCGCGAGGTCTGGAAGCGGCGGCAGAGGCCGGTCTCGTTCTTCGTTTCCGCCACAGTGGTGATGGTGCCCTGGCTGCCCGTCTCGGGATTGGCCCAGGGAATGGGCGTCTCGCCCCATTTGCGGAAATCGAGCGCCGAGACGATATTGCGCACCGCTGCCTGGTCGGAGAGCTTGCCCTTGTCGGGCTCGCCCTGTTGCGCTGCGGGGACGGAGCCGGTAATGGTCGCACTATCGGGAACGGCGCTCTCGATGCTGAACCCCTTCATAGCGCAGCCGGCAAGGACGCCAAGCGTCAACACCGCCGAGAGGCGGCATGTTCTGGCCGCATGAGACGCTGCGGAAACTCGAATGGGGCGCGCATTCCTGGATGCCAATGCCTTTCCCTTTTGCTGATACTGACGAGGCGGAAATTATGGGCGATACGGAGTTAACAAGCGGTGACTTTACTGAGGCGCAAGAGCCGTTTCAACTCTTCGCCACATGGCTTTCCGACGCGACGAAATCCGAACCCAACGATGCCAACGCGCTGGCGCTGGCAACCGTGGACGAAAACGGCATGCCGAACGTCAGAATGGTGCTTTTGAAGGGCTTTGACGAGCACGGCTTCGTCTTTTACACAAATTATGAAAGCCAGAAAGGCCGCGAGATTCTGGGCCAGCAGAAGGTCGCCATGTGCTTCCACTGGAAGTCGTTGCGCCGCCAGGTGCGCGTGCGCGGGCCGGTCGAACAGGTGAGCGATTCGGAGGCCGACGCCTATTACGCCTCGCGCCCGCGCGGCAGCCGCATCGGCGCATGGGCCTCCAAGCAATCGCGCCCGCTCGAAAGCCGCTTCGCGCTGGAAAAGGCCGTCGCCGAATACACCGCGCGCCATGCCATCGGCGAAATCCCCCGCCCGCCGCACTGGTCCGGCTTCCGGCTCAAGCCCGTCTCCATCGAGTTCTGGCACGACCGCCCCTTCCGCCTGCACGACCGCGTGGTGTTCACGCGGGAGGCACCGGAGGGCGGATGGGAGAAGACGCGGCTCTATCCATAAGTGTATTGCGCTCTGCATTACATCGGCGTATTCTGGGTATATAAGCAGCACAGGAGCGCACCATGGGAAGCACAGCGCCGAGAAAGGAAACGCCCGTTTCGATGCGGTTTCGAGACGATGACCTGACCATCATCGACCGGGGCGCCGAGCTGCTTGGCCTGTCACGCACCGAGTTCATGCGCCGCGCGGCGCTCAGCGAGGCGCAAACGGCGATCCTCAACGAGAGCGTTATTCGGCTTTCCCCCGACGCCTATGACGCTTTCATGCAGGCGATTTCCGCTCCCGCCGAAGCGCCTTCGCCGAAGGTCGCCGAGCGATTGCGGCGGTCTGCGCCCTGGGAGCGCTAGGTGCTTTCGGGTATCGAACTGCTGAACGATACGCACAGGATCGACGCATTCGATTGCGGCAAGCCAGCGCTCAATGCGTGGCTGACAGGCTTTGCGCATATCAATCAAAGCCGCGGATTCACCCGTGTACTGGTGGTTCATGATGACGGAGCTGTCATCGGCTATTACGGGCTTGCCCCGACTGTGATCCAGCCGAACAGCGCGCCTCGTGCGATCCGCACCGACCGTCCGCCGGATCCCATCCCGTGTCTTCTCATAGGCCAGCTCGCGGTTGATCGGCGCTA
This sequence comes from Paramesorhizobium endophyticum, assembly GCF_014640615.1. Lineage (GTDB taxonomy): Bacteria > Pseudomonadota > Alphaproteobacteria > Rhizobiales > Rhizobiaceae > Paramesorhizobium > Paramesorhizobium endophyticum. The sequence goes on from NZ_BMHH01000001.1 coordinate 4,873, forward strand.
CGCGGGACAGGGAATTGGCGGCGGGCTGGTCAAGGATGCGTTGCGGCGATGCATTGCCGGAGCCGATATTGTCGGAGGCCGGGCCGTGGTTGTCAGGGCGATCGACGCTGAAGCCGAACGCTATTGGCAGAGCTGGGGCTTCATCGCAGCACGGGATAACCCGTCCGTGCTCATGCGCTCAATTCAGGATGTGCGTCTCTGGCTGGAAGGGAAATGAGATAGAACAGCTTCCCTATCTCACTAAACGACCGGCTTCACCGCCACCCAGAGCGTGCCCAGAACCAGCCCGAGAAAGATCAGCCAGCCGACGGTATTATTCGACAGGAACAGCTTCTTGCATTGATCAGGATTGTCGATATCAAGCGTGGCGATCTGGCGATACATATGGGCGCCGGCGGCAAGGAGTCCGGCAAGCGCTGGAAAGGGGACATCCGCCGCAGCGAATGCTCCGAGGAACAACGCCAGCGCGCCGCCATAGAGCAGGAGCAGCGCCTCCTTCGTCCTGGAGCCGAACAGGCGGGCGGTGGAACGGACGCCGACCAGCGCATCGTCCTCCTTGTCCTGATGGGCGTAGATGGTGTCGTAGCCGATGGTCCAGAGGATCGCCCCGGCATAAAGCAGCAGCGGTGGGAGAGCGAGGCTGCCCTTGTCCGCCGCCCAGCCCATCAGCGCACCCCATGAAAACGCCAGCCCAAGCACCAATTGCGGCCAGTCGGTGATCCGCTTCATGAAAGGGTATACCGCGACGACGATGAGCGAGGCCAACCCCAGCAGGATTGTGAAAATGTTGAACTGGAGAAGCACGAGGAGGCCGACAAACGCTTGCAGGATCATGAAAATCTTGGCCTGACGGCGTGTGACCTGCCCGGAAGGCAAAGGACGCGAGCGGGTGCGCGCCACCTTGTCATCGATGTCCTGATCGGCGAGGTCATTATAGGTACATCCCGCACCGCGCATGGCCATAGCGCCGACAAGAAACAGGAGAAGATGCCATGGCGAGGGAAGTAAATTCCATATATCTGCACCGGGCTTTGCTCCCGCTGCCGCCACGAGTGCCGTCGACCACCAGCAGGGCCAGCGCAGCAGCTGCCAGCCTATGGGCCGGTCCCAGCGGGCAAGCTGCGCATAGGGCCACACCCAGCGCGGCAGGGCGCGGTAGACCCAATGGCCCGATGGCGCGTCCATGACGCGGCCTTGTGCATTGCGCGACTGAATCGTTCCGTGTAGTTCGTCGGGCGCCATGACAATATCCCTTGATGTTGCCCATGTCCTAGTCTTCTAACCCGTAGGGAGCAAGGCCCATGAAAGTCCTGTTGATCGGCTCAGGCGGACGCGAACACGCGCTGGCATGGAAAATTTCCGCCTCGCCGGTGCTGGATCAGCTCTATTGCGCCCCCGGCAATCCCGGCATCGCCGAGGCGGCGACCTGCGTGACGCTCGATGTGGCCGACCATGCCGCGGTCGCGGCATTCTGCAAGGAGAAGAATATCGACCTCGTGGTCGTCGGCCCGGAAGCGCCGCTTGTCGCCGGCCTTGCCGATGATTTGCGCGCCGCCGGGATCAAGGTGTTCGGTCCGTCCAAGGCTGCCGCGCAGCTCGAGGGCTCGAAGGGCTTCACCAAGGATCTCTGCGCCCGCTTCAATATACCGACCGGCGCTTATGGCCGTTTCAACAATGCGCCGAAGGCCAAGGCCTATATCCGCGAGCAAGGCGCGCCCATCGTCGTCAAGGCGGATGGGCTTGCGGCGGGCAAGGGCGTGGTGGTCGCCATGACGCTTCAGGATGCGCTCGACGCGGTGGACGCCTGTTTCGAGGGTGCGTTCGGGTCCGCAGGAGCGGAAGTGGTGGTGGAGGAATATCTCGACGGCGAGGAGGCGAGCTTCTTCTGCCTCTGCGACGGCAAGACGGCCCTGCCCTTGGGCACCGCACAGGACCACAAGCGCGTCGGCGTCGGCGACACCGGCGTCAATACGGGCGGCATGGGGGCTTACTCCCCTGCCCCGGTCATGACACCTGATATGGTCGAGCGCACCATGCGCGAACTCATCGAGCCGACCATGCGGGGCATGGCCGAGATCGGCGCGCCCTTCTCCGGCATTCTTTTCGCCGGGCTGATGATTACCAGGGATGGCCCGAAGCTCATCGAATACAACACCCGCTTCGGCGACCCCGAATGCCAGGTGCTGATGATGCGGCTTAAGGACGATCTGCTTCTGCTTTTGAATGCCGCCGCCGATGGGCTGCTCGACCAGGTCTCGATCCGCTGGAGCGAAGACCCGGCGCTGACCGTGGTGATGGCCGCGAAGGGCTACCCTGCCGCGCCGGACAAGGGCAGCGTGATCGAGGGCATCGAAGAAGCCGCGAAACTGCCCGATGTGCAGATCTTCCACGCCGGCACCGCGGTGAAGGACGGCCAGCTCGTCGCCAATGGCGGGCGGGTGCTCAACGTCACCGCTACGGGCAAGAGCGTGCTCGACGCGCAGGAAAAAGCCTATGCGGCAGTGAAGGCCATCGACTGGCCCGGGGGCTTCTATCGGTCCGACATTGGCTGGCGCGCGGTGGAGCGGGAAAAGTCGGGTAGTTAACCTGTTCGACTTTTTCTAAGGAGCAGCGACCTGCCGCATCATTTCCGCCGTTTGTTCGTCAGCAGGAAAGAAGGATTCGATCACGAGCTCCGACAGCGTGATATCGACTGCCGTGCCGAAGACGGTTGTGGTGGAAATAAATGACAGCGTGCCCTTGCCGGTGGAAAGGACAAAAGGCACGGCGATAGCGTCGAGGGCCGTATCCTCCCTGTAGGGCTTCGCGCCGGCCGGCACCGGATAGGACTTGATCTCCTCGACAAGCTTCGCCAGCGCCGCGTCAGGCAGATGATCCATCTGCCGCTTGAGCCGTTCGATCACATGCGCGCGCCATTGGCGGTAATTGACGATGCGCGGACCCAGCCCTTTCGGGTGGAGGCTGAGGCGCAGGACATTGGCCGGCGGCGAGAGCAGCGCCTCATCCACGCCTTGAATGAGAAACTCAATGGCGCGGTTGGCGGAGATGAGATTCCAATGCCTGTCCACAGCGAGCGCCGGATGCGGCTCATGTCCCCTCAGAATGAGATCGACCGCCTCCCTCGCCGTTTTCAAGTCGGGATCATCGAGCGCGCGTTCTCGATAGACCGGCGCATAACCGGCGGCGAGCAGCAGCGCATTCCGCTCGCGCATGGGAATGGCGAGGTGCTCGGCCAGAAGCAGCACCATTTCCCGGCTCGGCTGCGAGCGCCCGGATTCCACGAAGCTCAAATGCCGCTGGGAGATGCCGGCTTCGGATGCAAGGTCCAACTGGCTCAAGCGCCGGTTGCGGCGCCAGGACTGGATGAGATTTCCTGATGATGCTGATGTCTGGGTCATAGGCGCAAACTATCATGATTGCGGATGAATTCTATTACCTCGGATGTAATCGACTTGCCGCGCGCCGCCCGCAATATTCGGCTCGTTCAATCAAGCCGAAAGGAACCAAATCATGACCGCCTATGCCGCCGCCCTCCTGCACAATGTCACCATGGGTCCCGGAATCGTCGAATATCTCGAAAGAATCGACGAAACCCTGAAGCCTTTCGGTGGACGCTATATCATCCACGGCGCCAGGAAGACCGTTCTGGAGGGCGAATGGCCCGCCGATCTCGTCATGATCGCCTTCCCGGACATGGACCATGCCCGCGACTGGTACGCCTCCCCCGCCTACCAGAAGATCGTGCATCTGCGCACCGACAATTCGGAGGGCAGCGTCGTCCTGCTCGATGGTGTGGACGAGGATCACAAGGCGACGGACATACTGGCCGGATAGGCCGCCGGGATTATTGACGTTTACGTAATAAGCCGATAGCTCTTCTCCGAGGCAGAAAACTCGCCGGGCGTTCGCGCTGCGATCCGCCCGGCACCGGAGGAGATGTCATGTATCGCGCCCCCATCAAGGATATCGCCCATACGCTGAAGCAGGTTGCGGGGCTGGAGGAGGCGCTTGACAATCAGCGGTTCGGCGAGCTTTCCGGCGATCTGGTCGATGCCATTCTGGACGAAGCCGGGAAATTTGCGGAAGAGCGGATCGCGCCTTTGGCGGAAGCGGGGGACAAGCATGGAGCCAAGCTGGAGAACGGAAACGTTACCACCGCGCCGGGCTGGAAGGAGCTCTATACCGATTGGGCCGCGGGCGGCTGGAACGCTCTGACAGGCGATGAAGCCTATGGCGGACAGGGCCTGCCGACCATGCTCTCCGTCGCAGTGTCGGAGATGTGGAATTCCGGTTCCCTCGCCTTCGCGCTCGCGCCAACGCTGACCATGGGCGCGGTGGAAGCCCTGGAAAAGCACGCGTCCGACGAATTGAAGGCGCTTTATCTGCCCAAGCTCATCTCCGGCGAATGGACTGGCACGATGAATCTGACCGAGCCGCAGGCGGGCTCTGACCTTGGCGCTCTGAAGGCACGCGCGAATCGTAACGGCGACGGCACCTATTCCATCTTCGGCCAGAAGATCTTCATCACCTATGGCGAGCACGACATGACGGACAATATCGTCCATCTGGTGCTGGCCCGCCTCCCCGGCGCGCCCGCCGGGACCAAGGGCATATCGCTGTTCCTCGTGCCGAAATTCATTCCCGATGCGGATGGTACGCCGGGCAAGCGCAACGAAGTCTATTGCGCAGGGATTGAGCACAAGCTCGGCATTCACGCCTCCCCCACCTGCACCATGATCTATGGCGACGGCACCTCGGGCGAAGGCGCGAAGGGCTGGCTCATCGGCGAGGAAAATCGCGGCCTCGCCTGCATGTTCACGATGATGAACAATGCCCGCCTGCTCGTCGGCATTCAGGGCGTGGCGGTGGCGGAAGCGGCATATCAAAAGGCTTTGGCCTTTGCGAAAGAGCGGCGGCAGGGCCGCGCGCCTGGTTTCAAAGGCGAAGGCATGAGCCCGATCATCGAGCATCCCGATATCCAGCGTACGCTGCTGACCACGAAAGGGCTGACGCAAGCCGCCCGCGCCATCGCCTATGCCTGCGCCCATGCGCTCGATATGGCGCGCGTATCCACAGACGAAGCGCGGCATTGGGCCGACCGCGCGGGCCTGCTGACACCGGTTGCGAAAGCTTTTGGCACGGATATTGGCGTCGAGGCCGCTTCGCTCGGCATTCAGGTGCATGGCGGCATGGGCTTCATCGAGGAAACCGGCGCGGCGCGGCTGCTGCGCGACGTGCGCATCACGCCGATCTATGAAGGCACCAACGGCATTCAGGCCATCGATCTGGTGCAGCGGAAATTGCCGCTCGACAAGGGCGAGCATGTGAGGGGCTATATCGCGGAGTTGCGGGCGATTGCGGATGAAGCAGCGGCGAGCAACCGCGCCGATCTCGGCAACAGCGCCGCCTGCCTTTCCGCCGCGCTTGCCGATCTGGAAGAAACGACAACTTACCTGCAACAGGCGCTCGGTGACGGTCTCCTTACAGATGCGCTCAGCGGCGCGACGCCTTATCTGCGGCTGTTCGGGCTGGCTGCCGGCGGCGCTTACCTCGCCAAGGGCGCGCTGGTGGATGACGATGCGACCCGCGCGGCGCTTTGCCGGTTTTATGCGGAGAATTTGCTGAATGAAACGGCGGCGCTGAAGGATCGTGTCATCAACGGCGCTGCGAGCCTCATCGCCGCCGGCGCAGCCTTGCGGGACTAACTCCTCCCTCCCCCTTGCGGGGAGGGTGGCCCGAAGGGTCGGGTGGGGTGGTGACGTTTACGCCACTATCTCCAGCCAAAGCGCAAACGTCACCACCCCCATCCGCCCGCTAACGCGGGCACCTTCCCCGCAAGGGGGAAGGAGGGCGCATAGCCGGAACCGGCGCATCAAGGAGAGAAACTCTCATGTCCGAACACATCCACATCGAACGGCAGGACGCGGTGCAGATCATCCGCATGGCGCGGCCCGAGAAGAAAAACGCCCTCACCCGCGCCATGTATGCGTCCATGGCCGAGGCGCTGCGCAAGGGCGATGCGGACGATGCCGTCCGTGTCCATGTGCTTTTTGGCGCGCCCGGCGCGTTTTCCGCCGGAAACGACATGCAGGATTTCATGGCTGCGGCGAGCGGAGGGAGCCTCGGCGCGGAGGTGCTCGATTTTCTGAACGCGCTTTCCACCGCGAAAAAGCCTGTTGTCTCGGGCGTGGACGGCCTTGCCATCGGCATCGGCACCACGATCCATCTCCATTGCGACCTGACCTTCGCCACGCCTCAATCCCTGTTCCGCACACCCTTCGTCAATCTGGGCCTTGTGCCGGAGGCGGCGTCGAGCCTGCTGGCTCCCCGTTTGATGGGCTATCAGAAGGCGTTTGCGCTGCTGGCATTGGGCGAAGGGTTTTCGGCGGAAGCGGCGAAGGAAGCCGGGATCGTTCATCGCATCGTCCCGGCGGAAGAGCTTGAACAAGCCACGCTCGAAGCCGCCCGCGCCATTGCTGCCCGGCCTCCAGAGGCGATGCAGATCACCAAGGCGCTGCTGCGCGGGCCGGATGAGCCGGTTGGGGACCGCATTGCGCGGGAGGCCCGGCATTTCGCAGAGCGGTTGACTTCGCAGGAAGCGCGCGAGGCGGTGGCGGCGTTTTTGGCGAAGAAGCGGTGAAAATGAAATGTTGGCGGGACAGTAACCCCCCTCTGTCCTGCCGGACATCTCCCCCACAAGGGGGGAGATTGGCTGTGAGGTCTGCTTTCGCTAATCGCCAACGTTAAAGAATAGAGTGCCATCATCAATGAAGCCCAATCTCCCCCCTTGTGGGGGAGATGTCCGGCAGGACAGAGGGGGGTGTTCCACGCGCTACCCTCCAAACAATCTGCAAATCCCTCCCTTGCGAATCACATAAGTCTATGCTTATCTGTGATTCATGACAGACACCGACATATTCCGAGCCCTTGCCGACCCCACCCGCCGCGCGATCTTCGAGAAGCTTGCCGCGGGCAGCATGAATGCGAGCGCTTTGCGGGAGGGGATGGAGATCAGCCAGCCGGCGATGTCACAGCATCTTTCGGTTCTGCGGAGCGCCCGGCTTGTGAAAGAACAGCGGCAGGGGCGTTTCGTGAATTACGAGGTCGATCCCGAGGGGCTGGCGCTCATCGCCGACTGGCTGGCGAAATATCGCGCCTACTGGCCGCAGCGCATCGAAGCGCTCAAGGTCTTGCTGAAGGATATGGATCAATGAGCGCCGAACAGGACGATACCATAGAGATGGAATTCGAGCTCGCCGAGCCGCCGCACAAGGTCTGGCGCGCGATCAGCATTCCCGAATTCCGGCAGAACTGGCTGCCTGATGCCGCGCTGGCCGATATGGAGGCAGCCAGCGTGACGCAGGGCGAAGAAGTCAGCTACCGGATGCGGGAGACGGAAGCGCCCTTCACCGAAAGCCTCGTCACCTTCCGCATCGCCCCGAACGACAATGGCGGGACTTGCCTGCGGGTCATCCATGAGGTGACCGGCATAAGGGGCAAGCGGATGGAACCGACCGCGGCCAACAGCAACAGCCCGGTCCTCATGCTCGCCGCCTGACGCGGCAGGACATACGCCAACATTTGAAGATTGGAGTTCGCCGATGCGCGAAGCGATGCAACTCGTCCCCATGGTCGTGGAACAATCCTCAAGAGGGGAACGGTCCTTCGACATCTATTCCCGTCTTCTTCGCGAAAGGATCATCTTCCTGAACGGAGAGGTGAACGACACCGTTTCGGCGCTCGTCTGCGCGCAGTTGCTGTTTTTGGAGGCGGAGCACCCGAAGAAGCCGATCCACCTCTATATCAATTCGCCCGGCGGCGTGGTGACCAGCGGCCTTGCCATGTACGACACCATGCGCCTCATCCGCGCGCCGGTGCATACGCTCTGCATGGGCACGGCGCGCTCGATGGGATCATTCCTGCTGATGGCGGGCGAACCCGGCCAGCGCGTCGCCCTGCCCAATTCGAGCATCCACATCCACCAGCCCTTGGGCGGGTATCAAGGGCAAGCCTCCGACATTCTCATCCATGCCGAGGAAGCGCTGAAAACCAAGCAGCGGATGACCCGGTTATACGCCGAGCATTGCGGGCGATCCTACGAAGAATTCGAAAAAGCCATGGACCGCGACTTCTTCATGACGGCGGAAGAAGCCGTGGAATGGGGGCTGGTGGACCGGGTGCTGAGGGTTCGGGAGGAGTAAAGCGCAGTCGGATAACTGCCTTGTGGACGGGCTCGCGCCCTCCTTCCCCCTTGCGGGGAAGGTGCCCGCGTTAGCGGGCGGATGGGGGTGGTGACGCTTGCGCTTTTGCTGGAGACATAGAGTAAACGTCACCACCCCCACCCGACCCTTCGGGCCACCCTCCCCGCAAGGGGGAGGGAGGAGCGTCCTACCTCCGCGCAATAATCTCCGTCCCCGACACCACCAGCCGCACCCCCAGATTGCCGGTCTTGCGGCGGGCGAGGAAGCGGGGGCGGCGGCGGCGGGGTTCCTGGCCCTGGCGGCGCGGCTGCGGCTGCGAGACGCCGACCGGGCCCATGCTTTCCTCGAGCGGACGGGCGACGCCGTCTTCTTCCACCAGCATCATGGGCAGGTTGAAGGCGGCGGACCAGGCGCGCCAGTCGGCGGCCACGTCATCGAGGTCATGCGCCACCAGAAGCGGCACGGACAGCTGCGGATCCGCGTGCATCAGTTCCAGCGTGACGGTGATACCGCCAAACTCATCTTCCACCGCGCGGGCCGTAACGCCCTGAAACGCGCGGGCGGGCAGAGCAATGGACATGGGCACCCCGCTTTCCGGCAGAATGCGGCGGATCACCGCGCCGCGCTCGGTAATGGTGAAGGTGACATCGCCCTCCTCATCCCGCGCGGCGTAGGTCACCACCTGCGGGAATTGAAAAGGATCGAGCCGCAATTCGCGGCCTGCCCAAACTGGCTTCAGCCCTTGGTTCATCATGTTTCTGTACGCCTCTGTCTCTCCTGAGAGCCGGTGTTCCGGTCTCCCTGCCGTCTCGGTGCCGGTTTTCCGGTCTCCCGCTTATCTTCGGGCCGTTCCCGGCCTCGTTGACTGAGAGAATAAGCGCGCTTTATTACCGGAGCGCTTAATTAGTTCAGTTAAATTTTCCTGATTTGGCAGATGGTTAGCAGAATGAAACCGGGTGTAAGGTTCTGGTAAGCATCAGGCGGGCCATTGCGCCTAACTTGTTTATAAACTGCTGAAGAAAAACTTCTTCACAATTTTATTACACTTGTTCTAATGTCGCGAAATCGAGAGCGGAAGCAGCAGGCGTCGGGAGCCAGCCCCGACGCGCTGGCGAAGATGGGCTACGCCAGCGCAGGCGAGCGCCTCGCCCTCGAACGGAGTGAAACTGATGCGCATAACCATCAGGATCACGCTGACGATAAAGAAAACCCGCACGGGCTGGCAAGCTATCGTGCGGGTTCATATCTTCATCTAAGCGTTGGGCTGGGGGAGAAATCTCCCAGCTCACTTCGGTAATTTACTACGCAACATGCGTAGTTTCAAGATCAGCGTACGCATCCCGCGTAATTTTCCGAATCCCTTCGGAAGAAAACTCAGATCACCTTGCCCGGATTCATGATTCCCGCCGGGTCGAATGCCGCCTTGATCTTTTTCATCAAGGCCAGCGCCACCGGGTTCTTGAAATGCACGAGTTCCTCGCGCTTCAGCTGGCCGATGCCATGCTCGGCGGAGATAGAGCCGCCATAGCGCGCGACGATGGTGTGGATGCGGTGGTTGACTTCGCCCCAGTGGGCGAGGAAGGCCTGCTTGTCGGCGCCTACCGGCTGCGAGATGTTATAATGCAGATTGCCGTCGCCCATATGGCCGAAGCAGACGATGCGCGCGCCCGGGATCATCTCCTCTACCGCGCTGCCCGCTTCCTCGATGAAGGCGGGGATGGAGGCGACGGGCACGGAGATGTCATGCTTGATCGAGCCGCCCTCGGGCTTCTGCGCCCAGGACATCTCCTCGCGCATTTTCCAGAACATCTTTTCTTGAGCGACGCTTTCGGCAATCGCCGCGTCCTGTACCAGGCCCGCCTCATAGGCTTCCGTCAGGATCGTTTCGAGGACGGCGCGGGCATCGTCGGACGAGCGTGAGGAGGAAATATCGATGAGCGCATACCAATCATGCGGGTTTTCCAGCGGGTCGCGCACGCCCTCGACATGGCGCACGGTGAACTCCACGCCGATGCGCGGCATCAGTTCGAAGCCAGTGAGCGCGGGCCCGGCATGTTCCGCAGCAAGGCCCAGCAGCTTCAGCGCATCATCAGGGCTTTTCAAACCGGCATAGGCGACGCCCTTGCCCTTGGGCTGCGGGTAAAGCTTCATGACGGCAGCAGTGATGACGCCAAGCGTGCCTTCCGCGCCGATGAAAAGGTCCTTCAGATCGTAGCCGGTGTTGTCTTTCTTCACATAGCGCAAATCCTCGAGAATCTCGCCGGTCGGCAGCACCACCTCCAGCCCAAGGCAGAGCTCACGCGTGTTGCCATAGGCGAGCACCGCCGTGCCGCCCGCATTGGAGGAAAGATTGCCGCCGATCTGGCAGGAGCCTTCCGCGCCGAGCGAGAGCGGAAAGAGCAGGCCCGCTTCCGCCGCCGCATCCTGCAGGTTTTTCAGCACCACGCCCGCCTCCACAGTCGCCAGATGGCCGGCGGTGTCGATGTTGCGGATACGGTTCATGCGCGACAGCGACAGGATGATCGCGCGACCGCTGCCATCGGGCTGCTGCGCGCCGACAAGGCCGGTATTGCCGCCCTGCGGAACGATGGGGGTGCCGGTCTCTGTGGCGAGCTTGAGGATTTGCGCAACTTCCTCCGTCGAGCCTGGGCGCAGCACCATCGCAGCGCGGCCATGGTAGAGGTCGCGCTGCTCGACGAGGTAGGGCGCGATGTCGTTGGCGTCGCGGACCGCATTCTTCTCGCCGACAATGGCGGCGAAACGGTCGAGAACGGCGTTATCGGGAATTGCCGGCTGTAACGTCATGATACCTACCTTATTCTATTCTCTCGGCGCGGCGGCGCGGGCGAGACGGTCGTTGATGGCTTCGCCCAGCCCGTCATGGGGGATCGGCTCGACAGCGATGACGCCAGCGCCCGCCGCGTCGAGACGCTTCATGTAATCAAAGAGATGCACGGCCGCTTCGCGCAAGTTCCCCGTTTCGCTGAGATTAAGAAGATGCGAGGCCTGTTCCGCACCCTTGGCTCGTGTCGACCCAAAGGCCAGCAGCGCCTCGCCGGGTTCGATTTCGCGCGCATTGAGGCGCATGGCGGCGCGGGGGGCATAATGGGACGCAAGCATGCCGGGGGCCTGGATCGCGGCGCGCTGGTCGAGCCGATGGAGTTTTCGGCCCGTCAGCGCCTCGATCTCTTCCGCAGCCAGACCGCCGGGGCGCAACAGCGATATCGTGTCGCCCTCCACCTTGATAATGGTCGATTCCAGCCCGACCGGGCATGGGCCGGCGTCGAGGATCATGTCCAGTTTCGCGCCCAGATCGTCGGCCACGGCTTCCGCGCTCGTCGCGCTGATGCGGCCGGAGGTGTTGGCGCTGGGAGCGGCGAGCGGGCGGTCCAGCATGGCGATGATTTCACCCACAGGCCCGCGCGGCATGCGTACCGCGAGCGTGGAGAGTCCCGCCGTGACCAGCGGATGGACGGCGGCGGTTTCCTTCAAGGGCAGAACCAGCGTCAACGGGCCCGGCCAGAAGGCGTCGATCAGGCAGCGGGAGAGCGGATCGATTTCAACGAAGCGCTCGGCCATGGCGACGCTCGACACATGACAGATAAGCGGATTGAAGCGCGGGCGACCCTTGGCCTCGAAGATCTTAGCTACACCCATGCCATTGGTGGCGTCGGCGGCAAGGCCGTAAACTGTCTCGGTGGGAATGGCGACAAGCCCGCCATCGCCCAAGATCCGCGCCGCGCAGGCGAGCGCCTCGTCATCGATTTTCGCGATATCGGCCACTGTTGTGCTCCTGTCGCCCTTTGCCTACACAAGGGCAGGACGCGGCGCAAGAAGGGCGCGTAATCGGTAAAATTTGAAATATCGCGGAGACGGGATGGAAATGTCCGGATGCTAGGACATCTGCATGTGGGTCCATGCGGGGGACGAATAATGTCATTTCGATTCATTGCCATGATGGCGTTGGTGATTGCCACGCCTGTTCATGCGGGCGGTTCCATCGAGACGCCGGGGCTGCCGGACCGTATCCGCTCCATCGATTATGTCGGCTTTGACGGGGTCGATGAAGCGGGCAATCCAATCTGCAAGACGTGCGAGGCGGAGAAGGCAGCGGCTGAAGCAAAGCGCGCGGCGCTCGAGGCACGGCGCAAGCGGGCGCGGGAGTATATGGCGCGGATGCAGGGGCAGGATTTGCCGACGCAGCAGGCTGCCGGTGTGGATGCGATGGCGGTGGGGGCGTTGCCGGAGGCGGCGCTGGGGGATGTGCGGTTGAGGACGGGGCTGGACTAGAGCCCCATCCAGAATTTCTTATCGATACCGGCCTGCTTTATGGCTGGCTTTCCGCTCCGACGCGCAAGAAGTGGGTGAGATGCGGTGCGCGCTCCTCCCTCCCCCTTGCGGGGAGGGTGGCCCGAAGGGTCGGGTGGGGGTGGTGACGCGGCGCTACGGTCTTTGAAGAAAGCGCAAACGTCACCACCCCCATCCGCCCGCTAACGCGGGTTTCGTCGCTGGAAAAGCCAAATCGTTGGCTTTTCCTCGGCCTTCGGCCGAACGCTCCTCAATCCCCGCAAGGGGGAAGGAGGGCGCGAACTCACCCCGCGATTTTCGAAAAATCCGCCACCCTGCCCGTCGCCTCGCGGATACGCGCAAGCAATGCCAGGCGGTTGGCGCGGATTTTTTCGTCTTCGTCGTTCACGAGCACTTTCTCGAAGAAGGCATCGACCGGGCCGCGCAGCTTGGCAAGGGCCAGCATTGCGCCGGAGAAATCTTCCGCTTCGATCGCCTGTCCTGCATCCTTTTCCGCCTCGCCGATGGCGGCGAAGAGCGCCGTCTCCTCTTCCTCGCGCAAAAGCGCGGGATCGACGGCTTCGGCGACCCGCGTACCCTTCTTTTCCTCGGCGGCAAGAATGTTGGCGGCGCGCTTGGTGCCGGCCAGCAGGTTCCTGCCATCCTCGGTGTTGATGAAATAGATCAAAGCTTCGACGCGGCGGGCGATGAGTAGAAGGTTATCCGCGTCGGGCGACAGTACTGCGTCGATGGCATCATGGCGCGCGCCTTCGTCCTTGAGATAGACCTTCAGGCGGTCGTGGAAGAAGGACAGGAGGTCGGCCAAGACCGCTTCCGCCTTGTCGGCTTGCGAATAGCCATTCAATGAGAGACGGAACGTTTGGCCAAGCGCCATCCGAACACCATTCTCCAGCACCAGCCGGATTACGCCGAGCGCAGCGCGGCGCAGCGCGAAGGGGTCCTTCGAACCTGTCGGTTTTTCGTCGATGGCCCAGAAGCCGACGAGCGTATCCAGCTTATCCGCCAAAGCTACCGCAATCGATACCGGATCGCGCGGGACGCGGTCGCTGGGGCCGAGGGGCTTGTAATGCTCCTCGATGGCGGCGGCGATGGATTCATGCTCGCCTTGCAGGAGTGCATATTTGCGGCCCATGCCGCCCTGCAATTCGGGGAACTCTCCGACGACTTCGGTCTGCAAATCCGCCTTGGCGAGGACCGCGGCGCGTTCGGCCAGAGCAGGATCGGCACCGACGATGGGAGCGATTTCACGGGCGAGACGGCGGATGCGTTCGACGCGCGCGCCTTGCGTGCCGAGCTTGGCGTGGAAGGTCACGTCCAGGCTATCCAGCCGCGCCATGCGCTGGTCGAGCGGCTTTTTCAGATCGAGCCCGAGCTTCTCCGCCGAGACTTTCAGCTTCTCCACATCGGGCAGATCGGCCTGGTCGGTTTTCCAGAAATAGAGCGCGTCGGACAGGCGGGCGCGCACGACCTTGCCGTTGCCATAGGCGATTTCCTGGCCGCCATCCTTCGCCTCGATGTTGGAGACGAGGATGAAACGGTTGGAGAGCGCTTCGCTCTCACCCTGCTTGCGGGTGACGAAGCATTTTTGGTTGGCGCGAATGGTGAGGCGGATGACTTCCGGCGGGATTGCCAGAAATTCCTCCTCGAAGGCGCCCATCAGCACGACGGGCCATTCAACGAGGCCGGAAACCTCCTCCAGCAGCCCCTCATCCTCGACCAGTTCAAGACCGGAGGCGAAGGCGAGGTTGCGGGCGTCGTCGAGGATCATCTCCTTGCGGCGATCCGCATCGAGCACGACCTTGGCCTTTTCCAGCTTGGTCACATAGTCATCGAAGCGGCGGACGGTGATCGGCTCGCCATCGCTCATGAAGCGGTGGCCATAGGTGACATTGCCGGAGCGGATGCCGTCAACGGCGAAATCGACCACCACCGGCTCCTCGGTTTCCGGACCGAAGGTGCAGAGGATCGATTGCAGCGGGCGCACCCAGCGCAGTGAGCCGGGCTTGGCGGAGGCCGCGCCCCAGCGCATGGATTTCGGCCAGGGGAAATCGCGGATCACCTGCGGGATCAGTTCGGCGATGATCTCTTCCGCCGCGCGACCCGGCTTGGTGATGTGGGCGACGTAGAAATCGCCCTTCTTCGGGTCGGTGTGGACATGGGCCTGCGAAACATCGCTCAATCCAGCCTTGCGCAGGAAGCCATGAACGGCCTGTTCGGGGGCCGATACGGATGGGCCCTTGATGTCCTCATGCACATCCTTGGAGCGGATGGTGAGACCCCTGATATCGAGCGTCAGCCGGCGCGGCGTCCAATATTCGCGCGCCGCCTCATAGGTCAGCCCCGCCTCGACAAGGCCGTCGGTGACGAGCTTTTTTAGGTCGCCCGCAGCCTTGCGCTGCATGCGCGCCGGGATCTCTTCACTGCGAAGTTCGAGCAACAAATCGGGCATCACGCAGCCTCGTTCTTATGGTTAAAGCCACCCGCATCGGTCTTGAGGAAGGCCTCGCCGCATTGGCGCGCGAGGTTGCGCACGCGCAGGATATAGTTCTGACGCTCGGTCACAGAGATGACGCCACGCGCATCCATCAGGTTGAACACGTGGGACGCCTTGATGCACTGGTCATAGGCAGGAAAGACGCATTTATGTAATGTCCCTGTCGTGCCTTCGGCACTCCCCGCCTCTTGTTTATGCAGCGACATCTCGCCGGTGAAGCCGGCCTTCAGAATGGCCGCGCATTCCTTTTCGGCGTCGATGAAGTGCTGGTGCAGCACATCCGTATTCGCCATCTCGAAATTGTAGCGCGAATATTCCTGCTCGGCCTGCAGGAAGACGTCGCCATAGGTGACCTTCTCGTCGCCTTCGAGACCATTGAAGTTCAGATCATAGACATTGTCGACGCCCTGCACATACATGGCGAGGCGCTCTAAGCCATAGGTCAGCTCGCCCGAGACCGGCGCGCATTCGATGCCGCAGACCTGCTGGAAGTAAGTGAATTGCGACACTTCCATGCCGTCGCACCAGCACTCCCAGCCAAGGCCCCAGGCGCCCAGCGTCGGGCTTTCCCAATCGTCCTCGACGAAGCGGATATCGTGCAGCAGCGGGTCGAGACCGATGGCCTTGAGCGAGCCGAGATAAAGCTCCTGCAGGTTGGGCGGCGATGGCTTGATGATCACCTGATACTGGTAATAATGCTGGAGCCGGTTGGGGTTTTCACCATAGCGGCCATCCTTGGGGCGGCGCGAAGGCTGCACATAGGCCGCCTTCCATGGCTTCGGCCCCAGCGAGCGCAGCGTCGTCGCCGGATGGAACGTGCCCGCGCCCACTTCCATGTCGTATGGCTGGAGAATGACGCAACCGTGCTGCGCCCAGTAATTATGGAGCGTCAGGATCAGCCCCTGAAAGGAGCGCGTCGGATGCATATGGTCGGGCAGATTGGATGACACGGGCGGGCCTCGTGAAAAATCAGGATGCCACGTCCTAGTTTGTCAGCCTTGCAGGGTCAAGCGGGAGTGACCGGCTGGCCATCCTCGCGCGCTTCCTCTCACCCCCCTCTGCCCTGCCGGGCATCTCCCCCACAAGGGGGGAGATTGGATGTCAGTTCCGCTTTCGCTAATCGCCAATGTTGCAGAATAAAGTGCCGTCACCGATGAAGGCCAATCTCCCCCCTTGTGGGGGAGATGCCCGGCAGGGCAGAGGGGGGTGGGCGACAATTACGTGCCAACGCCGACCATAGCGCGCTGCCTTTACGACCCCACCCGACCCTTCGGCCACCCTCCCCCGCAAGGGGGAGGGAAAGGCGCGCCCTACTCCTTCACCTCCGCCGCCTTGCGCCCATCCTCCGCCGGCAGGCCGCTTTTCAGCTTGGCTTCGATCTTGACGATTTCCTCCGGCTCGGGCTTCGATGCCAGCGCGTGGCGCCATTGGAACGTCGCTTCCAGCTTGCGGCCCGCGCGCCAGTAGGCGTCGCCCAAATGATCGTTGATCGTCGCGTCCTCGGGGCGCAGCTTCACGGCCTTTTCCAGCTCCGTCACCGCCTCATTGTAGCGGCCGAGCTTGTAATAGGCCCAGCCCAGCGAATCGACGATGTAGCCGTCCTGCGGGCGCAGCTCGACCGCCTTGCGGATCATGCCGAGCGCCTCTTCGAGGTTCATGTTCATGTCCACCCAGGAATAGCCGAGATAGTTCAGCACTTGCGGCTGGTCCGGATAGAGCTTCAGCGCCTGGCGGAAATTCGGCTCCGCCTTGTCCCATTCCTTCAGGCGCTCATAGGCGATGCCGCGCTGGTAGAAAAGGCCCCAGTCTTCCTGCGTCGGTGTGCCGATTATCTTGACCGCCGCGTCATAGGTTTCGGCGGCCTTGCGGAAATCCTTCTTCTGCACATAGACCGCGCCCAGCGCCAGATAGGAGCGCATATCGGTCTTATCCTGATCGACAAGCACTTTCAGATGCTTGACCGCTTCGTCGGTCTTGTCGGTCTCGGCAAGGTTCAGCCCAAGCTGCATTTCCGCATCGCGCCGGTAGACCGAATCCTTCGGCACCTTGGCGTAATATTCGATAGCCTTCTGCGGCTGCTGCAATTTGGCGGCGATGTCGCCCAGCTGGAACAGCGTGGCGTCGTCGTTCGGGCGCAGCGGCAGCGACATCTGGAGATAGAGCTTGGCGAAGGCTTCGGCACCGCCGCGATTGATCGCGGTGCCGAGCGTGTAGAGCACTTCCGCCGCGCCTTGCTGCGGCGTGGCGACGAGCGGCTTCAAGCGCTCGCCCCGCTCCAGCTTGGCGCGCAATTCGCTGAGCGCCAGCCGGCCGGACAGCAGTTCCTGCGCCTGGTCGAGCAGTTCGACCGCGCCCTGCCGGTCGCCGCTGCGCGCCTTGAACGAGGCATAGGCTTCGACCACACGCTCATAGGTATCGGGCGCGGCCCCGCCGCCTGTGCGGTCGTCGAAGGCTTCCTGATAGAATTTGGCGGCGGCAGTCTTGTCGCCGGCAGCGTCGGCCATCAGGGCGGAATTATAGGTCTTGAAGAGATTGTACCATTCCGGCCCTTCGAGCTTGTCGATGGCGGCCAGCGCATCCTTCGTCTTGCCGGTGCCGAAAGTGGCCCAGGCCGACATCAGACCTGTGGAAAGGCGGTCCATGTCCGATTGCAACGAGAGCATCAGCAGCGGACCGGCCTTGCGGTATTGCTTGCGGGTGATGGCGTCGATGGCGAGCGCAACGCGGGAGAAGCGCTCCACTTCCGGCACGTTCTTCAACTCCTCGGCCAGCGGCAGCGCGTCGCTGAACCGGCCATCGGTGAGGAGCGTGATGAGCAGATCCTGCTTCATCGACTGGTTGGAGGGGTCGAAAGCCAGCGCTTGGCGATAATAGGCGACGGCGGCGGAGAGATCATTGTCGCTCTCGGCGACCCGGCCCGCGAGATAGGCTCCGGCGAAGGAGCCGGTGCGGATGGGCGTCAGCGCGTTGCCCGTTTTGGCCAGCGCGTCCGGCGCGGGCCAGGCCATGCTGACGGTTGCGGCCAGAAGCAATCCGTAGAGAGAACCGTAGATCGGGCTTCGCCGCATTCCGTTATTCCTTTTCGTTTGAATATGGTTGCTTGGAGCATTCTAGGTCAGAATGGGAATGCAGGTGCCAGACACCCCCCTCTGCCCTGCCGGGCATCTCCCCCACAAGGGGGGAGATTGACCAAGAGAGTTCCGCTTTCGTCAATCGCCAGCGTAGCAGACCAAGCCCCGCCATCGATGCAAGCCAATCTCCCCCCTTGTGGGGGAGATGCCCGGCAGGGCAGAGGGGGATTGCCTGGCGCTTCAGCAAAGCAAGAATTCTCAAGGCAGATAACGCAGATAACCATGGCCCTTTTGCGAGCAACGCGCAAGAAAGCCAGTTAGAGGTAGCAGCATGATCTTGTCCGAAAAGTCTGCAACTTTTCGGGATCATACTCAGTTCACCCGGCTGATACAAAAATCGATCACGTCAAGCAGCGCATCCTTTTCCGCCGTCGCCGGCAGGGGCGCCAGTGCGTCGCGGGCGATTTCGCCGAAATGGCGGGCGCGCTGGACGGTATCGGCAATCGCGCCGTAGCGCGTCATCAGGCCGATGGCCTTTTCCAGCGCGGCGTCGTCGCTCGCCCCCTCCTCGATGGCGTGTTTCCAGAAGGCGCGCTCCTCCGCCGTGCCGCGGCGATAGGAGAGGAGAAGCGGCATGGTGATCTTGCCCTCACGGAAATCGTCGCCGACATTTTTGCCCAGGTCCCGCGCGCTGCCGCCATAATCGAGCGCGTCATCGACGAGCTGGAAGGCGAGGCCGAGATTGAGGCCATAGGAGCGCAGGGCAACCCGGTCGGCGCGCGGCGCACCGGCGATGATCGGGCCGACTTCGGCGGCGGCAGAGAACAGCGCCGCCGTCTTGGCCTTGATGACGGCCAGATATTCGTCTTCCGTCGTTTCCATGTTCTTGGCGGCGGCAAGCTGCATCACCTCGCCCTCGGCGATGATGGAAGCGGACGTCGCCAGTACGTCGAGCGCGTCGAGCGAGCCGACATCGACCATCATCTTGAACGCCTGCCCGAGCAGGAAATCGCCGACCAGCACGCTTGCCTGGTTGCCCCAGATCATGCGGGCGGTGCTTTTGCCGCGGCGCAGGTCGCTTTCGTCCACCACATCGTCGTGGAGCAGCGTAGCAGTGTGCATAAACTCGACCGAAGTGGCGAGCTTGACATGCCCCTTGCCCTCATAGCCGCACATGCGGGCCGAGGCGAGCGTCAGCATCGGGCGCAGGCGCTTGCCGCCCGACGAGATCAGATGGTTCGCCACTTCCGGGATCATCTCGACATCCGACCCCGCCTTCGACAGGATCAGTTCGTTGACACGGCGCATATCCGCCTTCGTCAGGTCGATCAGCGGCTGGACCGACCCTTCGTGCTTTTTCTTCTCGTCGAGGCTCAGAACCACACCCAATGCCATACTCCTGGGAACGGCGTCCCGCTCCATAGTTTTCATTTCGGCGCCACATTATTGAAGCGGGGCACCATGCTCAAGCTACAAATAGGTTACAATCCGTCGCGCCCACAGTTGCCAACGCTCGTCCAACCCCTCATGTTATATCTATGATCGAATTGATGCGAACCAATGACCTTGTCCTGATTTCCTTCGCCGAGGCGCTGCTGGCGGAGGCGGGTATCGTGCATTTCGTCGCCGATTCGAATATGAGCATCATCGAAGGATCGCTCGGCGTGCTGCCGCGCCGTCTGATGGTGGACGAGGCGGAGGCCGAACGCGCGCGCCAGATCCTTGGCGATGCGGGCATCGGGCATGAATTGCGACCCATGGGATTTGCATGAGCGCGCTGCCGCAAGAGAACAGCCCGTCCGCCGAGGACGCGGGTGAGACGCTCGACGCATTTCATCGCGGCGCGTTCCATCTCGTGCAGCCGTCGATGAAGGGCCACCGGGCAGGCGTGGACGCAATGATCCTCGCCAGCGCGGTGCCTGATGGCTTTTCCGGCAGGCTTGTCGATCTTGGTGCGGGCGCGGGCGCGGCGGGGCTTGCCGTGGCGGCGCAGTGCCCGTCGGCGCATGTGACGCTGGTGGAACGCTCCGCCTTCATGGCCGGTTTCGCCCGCAAGACGCTTGGGCACCCCCTGAATGCCGGGGTTTCGGCACGTGCAACGCTCATCGAGGCCGATGTGACGCTGACCGGACGGGCGCGCAATGCCGCGGGCCTGGCCGACAACGCCTTCGACTTTGCCATCATGAACCCGCCCTTCAACGCCGAAGCCGACCGGCGCACGCCCGATACGGTGAAGGCGGAGGCGCATGTGATGGGCAAGGACATGTTCGAGCAATGGATCAGGACAGCGGCGGCGATCGTCAGGCCCGCCGGCGGCATCGCCATCATCGCGCGGCCCGTGTCGATCGGCGAGATGCTCGCGGCGCTTTCGGGCCGGTTCGGCGCCCTGACACTCGTGCCTATCCAACCCCGCCCGGATGAAGCCGCCATCCGTATCGTAGTGCGCGGCGTGCGCGGCAGCCGCGCCAAGCTGACGCTCGCGCCCGCGCTGGTGCTTCACGGGCCGAGCGGAAATGGGTTCACGGAACGCGCGGATGCGATCAATAACGGGCGAAAAGGGCTTTTATAACCGGTCCGATTTTGCGAAAAGCAGCATGCTCTCAAATTCAAGTCCGCTATTTTGTCAAGATTGGAATGCCGATGATTGAAGCCAGCAAGCTGAAACGCCCCATCTCCGTCCTGCGCGAGTTCCTCGACAGCGAAGCCGCGGGCGGCATCGTGCTGATGGGCGCCGCCGCGCTGGCGCTGATCGTCGCGAACTCACCCTTCGCCGAAACCTATTTCCATACCCTTCATGTTTATGTTGGCGGCCTCAGCGTACTGCACTGGGTCAATGACGCGCTGATGGTCCTGTTCTTCCTGCTGGTGGGGCTTGAGATCAAGCGCGAGTTCCTGGACGGGCAGTTGGCGAGCTGGTCGAACCGCATCTTGCCGGGTATTGCTGCGGCAGGCGGCGTAATCGTGCCGGCTCTGATTTTCGTGGCATTCAACAGTTCAAACCCGGAGACCATCCGCGGATGGGCGATTCCATCGGCGACCGATATTGCCTTCGCGCTCGGCGTCATCTCGCTGCTCGGCTCGCGTGTGCCCTCGAGCCTCAAGGTGTTTCTGGCGACGCTCGCCATTCTCGACGATCTGGCGGCGGTGGTGATCATTGCGATTTTCTACACATCCGACCTTTCGCTCACCTATCTTGGCGGCGCAGCGGTTGCGACGCTGGTTCTTATCGTCATGAATCGCATGGGCGTGATGCGGCTCCTGCCCTATCTCGTGGTCGGCCTTGTGCTTTGGTATCTGGTGCTGCGCTCTGGCGTCCATGCCACGATTGCCGGCGTCGTCCTGGCAATGACCATTCCGCTGAAGCCAGCGCCGGGCCGACCTGACGACATGACCTCGCCGCTGCACAAGCTGGAGCATGGGCTTTCCGGCTGGGTGTCGTTCCTCATCGTGCCGATTTTCGGCTTCGCCAATGCGGGCGTTTCCTTCGCCGGGGTGGATGGATCGGTGTTCCGGGACACACTGACGCTCGGCATCGCCCTCGGCCTCTTCCTCGGCAAGCAGATCGGCGTTTTCGGCGCGGCGTGGGCGGCGGTCAAGCTGCGCCTTGCCAACAAACCGAGAGGCGCGACCTGGATGCAGCTTTATGGTGTGTCACTCCTTTGCGGCATTGGCTTCACCATGAGCCTCTTCATCGGACTTCTTTCCTTCGCCGCCTCCGAGCATCTGCAAAACGAGACGAAGATCGGCGTGCTGACCGGATCGGTCCTCTCCGCCATCTGCGGCTATGTGCTGCTGAGGTTCTGCGGAAAAAGGGAAACGGCGCAGCAGTAGAAAGATCATTGAGCGTGGCCGGGAAAGCAATATAAACATATAGCCTTACTGTCCTGCTGCTCTCTTTTCGGAGATTTCGCTCGTGGAAGTGAATTTGGAACTGCGCATGCCCCGTATTTTTTCCCGCCTCGTCCCGCGGCGGTTCCGGGGCAGCCGCGTCGAAATCCCCGTGGTGCGCCTGCACGGAACGATCACAGCCGAGGGCGGAGGGCTGTTCCGCCCTGCCCCGCTTTCGCTTGCTTCCGTGGCGGCAGTGCTCGACAAGGCCTTCAGCGACAAATCCGCGCCGGCGGTGGCGCTGTCCGTCAATTCGCCGGGTGGCTCACCGGTGCAGGCGCGGCTGATCTTCCGCCGCATCCGCGACCTGGCGGAGGAAAAGAACAAGAAGGTCTATGTCTTCGTCGAAGATCTGGCGGCATCGGGCGGCTACATGATCGCACTGGCGGGCGACGAGATCGTCGCGGACCCCTCCTCCATCGTCGGGTCGATCGGCGTCGTATCGGCCGGCTTCGGCTTTGAAGAACTGATCAAGAAGGTCGGCGTGGAGCGGCGCGTCTTCACCTCGGGCCGGAACAAAATGATGCTCGACCCGTTCCTTCCGGAGAAGAAGGAGGACGTGGAGCACCTGAAAACCTTGCAGGAGGAGGTGCATCAGGTCTTCATCGACATGGTCAAGGCGCGGCGCGGCGCGAAGCTTTCCGATGATCCTGACCTCTTCACCGGCATGTTCTGGACGGGGATCAAGGGGCAGTCCCTCGGCCTCGTTGATGCACTCGGCGACATGCGCTCTTTCCTGCGCAAGGAATATGGCCCGAAGACCGAATTGAACCTGATCGAGGGCTCGCGCGGCATGTTGGGCCTGCGCTCCACACCCGCCGCCGGGCTTCACAAACCGGACGCTTTGGCGCAAGCTGCCGCAGGCGCGGCGGAAGGGCTGCTCACGGCCGTGGAGCAGAAGGCCCTGTGGTCGCGCTACGGATTATAAACGTTTCGAGGACCCAGAGGCTATGCCGTCAGTTATCTTTCTCATCGTCATGGCGCTGGCGGCCTGGTACGGCTACCGCGCCTTCAAACGCGAGGCGGCGCGGGTTTCGCGCGAAGTGCGCCAAGCCGAAAAGGAAGCGCAGAACCGCGCCCACGGCACGCTGGAACAAGACCCGAAGACCGGCGAATACCGCCTGCGCAAGGATTGAGCGGGGTGGGGATTAGATTGTTTGACGGGAGGCGGGGCAACACTCCCCTCTGCCCTGCCGAGCATCTCCCCCCCAAGGGGGGAGATTGGCTGTCAGAACCACTTTCGCGAATCACCAACGTCGCAAGATTAGATGCCGCCATCGATGAAGTCCAATCTTCCCCCTTGTGGGGAAGATGCCCGGCAGGGCAGAGGGGGGTGAGCGCTGACAGTACTCTAGCAGCGGGCGACAGTAACAGCGCGCGAGCAGACACACACGGGGCACCCGTATGAACCACCACGCCCCTTCCCACACCACCATCTCCCTCCTTGCCCCCGCCAAGATCAACCTTGCCTTACACGTGACCGGGCGGCGTGACGATGGCTATCATCTCCTCGAAAGCCTCGTCGCCTTCGCAGCCTATGGCGACATGATCGAGGTTGCACCCTCGCCGGAAGACCGTTTCACCGTCAGCGGGCCATACGCACAAAGTGTGCCTCTCAATGCCGGCAACCTCGTCCTCAAGGCGCGGGATGCGCTCAAGGACCGTTTCCCCGCGCGCCAAACGCCAGTGGCGATCCATCTCACCAAGAACCTGCCGATTGCATCCGGCATCGGCGGCGGGTCGAGCGATGCGGCTGCGACACTGGCCGCGCTCAACAGGCTCTGGAATCTCGGCCTCGACCTTCCTGCCCTCTGCGGCATCGGTCTCACACTGGGGGCAGACCTGCCGATGTGCCTGCATGGGCAGCAGATCGGCGCGCCGCTCGTCGCGCGCGGCATCGGCGAGGCGCTGACGCCCCTGCCCCGCTTTCCGCGCCTGCCTATCGTGCTCGTCAATGACGGGACGGGGATTTCGACGCCCAACGTGTTCCAGGCGCTCACCCGCCGGAACAATCCGCCGCTCCCCACGCCACCCGATTTTTCGAACATCGAGGCGTTTTGCGACTATGTCCGACAAACACGCAACGATCTCTACCCCGCAGCGCTGGCCGTTTCGCCCGCGCTTGGCGATGTCCTTGATCTTCTGCGGGAAACCGGAGCCAGCTTCGCACAAATGTCCGGCTCCGGCGCAACCTGCTTCGGGATTTTCCCGGATAAAGCAGCAGCAGAGCGGGCGGCGGTGCTGGTCAAGGAGCGCAATCCGGAATGGTTTGTGATCGCGACGCAGACGCGGGCATAAGGCCGCGCCTATCCGACCATCACCATTTCCGCCTTCAGCTTCCGCATCGCCAGCCCCCGCGCCAAATCCCGCCCACCGCAGCCGGGTTTCAACAGCGCCGTCGCCTGCCGTTTGGAGATCAGCAGGCCGTCTCTCAGCGGATCGTTGCGGCCGAAAACCCTCGCCAGAAAACGCGGCCGATTGATGCTCGCGCGGGTGAAGCGAGCAGGGCCGGGCAGCACCTCGATATGGTCGCGAACCGCCTCCGGCCAGCCTTCCAACAGCCGCGCGCCCGGCTCCAGCAGCAGGAGCCAGTCTCCCCTCGCCTGCCGGACCGCATCGGCGAAGGGCTTGTTCGCGAGGAAAACGCAGCCCGCTGCATCAGCAACGTCCCGCGTGTGGTCGCTCGACCCGTGATCAACCACGAGCACGTCGCGCACCAGGCCTTCCACCGCGCCGCTCACCAGCCCGGCCAGCGTGCGAGCCAGCGCTTCCTCGTCATTTTTCGTTTCGATGATCACCGATACCATGCTTCCCGCTTAGCGCATGGCTATCGAAAACGCCACAATTCCTTAGTTAGCCGCATGATCTTCTCTGAAAGCTTTTCGGAATCATGCTCGGGCCGCGTGTCGGCACCATACCTAAAAAAGTTCTTGCTTTGTTCGATAAGTTCTGGCTTTGTTCTATTTCTTGAGGCAACACGATTGCCAGCGGGAGACGAGGATGGAAGTCATTCACCATGCCGACAGGGCGGCGTTCGGCGAAGGCCGGGCGGATCATGCCAATGCGCTGATCGAGGAAACGGGCCTGCGCATCGACCACGGACGCCGGCGCGGACGCGGTGCGGGCATCAACCCCTCTGGACGCTTCGAGCCGCAGACGCGCCATGTCTTCGACGATGGCTGGAGCACGCTGGAAGAACTGCCGCCGTTCACGACCGACGTTCAGGTGGAGAAGCCGCGCACCATCATCACCCGCAACGATTCCCCCGATATCAGCTTCGACCGCTCGATCAATCCCTATCGCGGCTGCGAGCATGGCTGCATCTATTGCTTCGCGCGGCCGACACACAGCTATATGGGGCTTTCAGCGGGGCTTGATTTTGAATCGAAGCTGTTCGCCAAGCCTGATGCGCCGCGCCTTCTGGAAAAGGAGCTGGCGAAGCCCGGCTACCAGCCGAAGACCATCGCCATCGGCACCAATACCGATCCTTACCAGCCGGTCGAGAAGAATTGGCGCATCATGCGCGAAATCCTCGAGGTGCTTGAAGGAGCCAATCACCCCGTCGCCATCGTCACCAAATCCGCGCTGGTGACTCGCGATCAGGACATTCTCGCCCGCATGGCCGAGAAGGGGCTCGCCCGGGTGGCGCTTTCGGTGACAACGCTCGACGCCAAGCTCGCCCGCACCATGGAGCCGCGCGCGTCGACGCCCTCGCGGCGGCTGCAGGCGATCCGCTCGCTTTCCGAGGCGGGCATTCCGACTTCCGTCATGATGGGGCCGGTCATTCCCGGCATCAACGACCATGAGATCGAGCGCATCCTCGATTCGGCCTATGCGATGGGCGCGCGCGGCGCGGGCTATGTGCTGCTGCGCCTGCCGCTGGAAGTCGCGCCGCTGTTCAAGGACTGGCTGCTGCGCAACTACCCCGACCGCTACCGGCATGTCATGTCGCTGGTGCGCTCCATGCGCGGCGGCAAGGATTACGACGCCGAATGGGGCAAGCGGATGCGCGGCGACGGTCCCTATGCCTGGGCAATCGGCCGGCGCTTCGAGATCGCGGCCAAACGGCTCGGGATGAACGGGCAACGCGCCCGGCTCAGGACCGATCTTTTCGCGCCGCCGACGAAATACGGCACCCAGCTCTCGCTTTTTTGAGGCGAGCGTGAAGGAACCTTCATCCCCTCTAATGATTAAGCCTCTGGTTTAGCAGCATGATTTTCAAAAGCCTCCAGCTTTTTTGGATCATGAAAGGCTATTTACCCGCATGATCTCGTCCAAGAAGTCTCCAACTTTTTGGGATCATGCTTGGATTTTCCTTTCAGGCGCCCGAGCCCCGCGCCTGAATGCCCTCCTGCCAGTCCCCCGGCGGGAGGGTCTTGCGGAGAATCGGAAGCAATGCGACTGTCGCCGCACAATGACCCGCGCGCTTACCGATTCTCCGCTCCTCTTCGACATGCCGCTCGTGCCGGATTTTTCCACCGAGCTCAGGCTGATGAAACGAGGCGTGCGTCCCGTCGCCGGTATAGACGAGGCGGGACGCGGCCCCCTTGCCGGGCCGGTGGTGGCTGCGGCGGTGGTTCTCGATGCCGGGTCTCTACCGGAAGGGCTCGACGATTCCAAACGGCTGACCGCCGCCATGCGGGACAAGCTATACGACATCATCCTTGCGCGCGCGCTGGCCGTTTCGGTGGCAAGCCTCTCAGCGCCCAGCATCGATCGCTCAGACATTCGCAAAGCCTCGCTCGAAGCCATGCGCCGCGCTGCGGCAGGGCTGACGCTCGCGCCCGGCCATGCGCTGATCGACGGCGTCGACGTGCCCTGGGGCCTATGCTGCGAGGGCAGCGCGCTCGTCAAGGGCGACCAGCGCTCCATCTCCATCGCCGCCGCCTCCATCGTCGCCAAGGTCACCCGCGACCGCATGATGCGGCGGGCGGGCAACCACCACCCCCATTACGGCCTCGAAGCCCATGTCGGCTACGCCACCGAACAGCACCGCGTGGCGCTCGAGATCCACGGTCCCGTGCGCGGGCTGCACCGATTTACATTTTCGCCGATTAGGGATCGGTTTCGAGTGGGGTAATGGGGCAGCAACGACGCGGCGAATGGTAAATTTATCCCGGAGAGCTTGAAGCGGTCGTTTTCTGCCTATTCTTGATCGAACCCGTTTTGTCTGAGGTCCTTGATTCTGACGATCATGCTGCGCCGGGGATCGTATGGAAGATCCTCAAAGCCGAAACGCCGGTAGAATGATCGCACCTCGTCATCGAGCGGGTGAGTCAGCACTCCGACACATCCAATCGACTTCGCGATATGCACGGACGCCGTCAAGGCATAGTACAACAGCGACCGAGCGATACCCAATCCCTGGTACCGGCGATCCACCGCCAGTTGACCGAGCAGGAAAATCGGTATGTGCTCCGGTCTGTTGCGCTGCGAGGCTTTCGGCAGATACTCCCGCTCGATGTGGCCGCCGGCCAAAGTAACATATCCTGCGACGGCGTTCTTTTCCCCGTCGCACATGACCGTGGTTCTGGAAATGTCGAGTTGCTGATTGCGCCAGGCATGCCGCCGGAACCATTCGTTCATCGACGCGCGGCCACAATCAAAACTCTCGCGATCATCGTCCTCGCGAAGCTGTCGGGGCAAGGTCAGTCGCGCCATACCGGACGCGTCTTTGCGAGGTCACGCAGAGCGGGGACATCCTTTGGCGGGCTATCCACCCATGCCTCGAACTTCTCCCATTCAGCCGCTGGAATAACCACGTGATTCTGATGGACGAGTTCCAGTTCGGCAGCTTCCACCGCCTTGCGACGGATGAAGTCACTCAAATTGGTGCGTGATTGCTCGGCTGCGGCTTCAAGCAACTCACGTTCCCTCGGCGATACCCGCACGCTCACTGGAGCGAGATTTGCCATGGCGATATCCTTTCGATCTTCGTAGGACAATAGCATACCCATCGACGAATGCGAGTTGTTTCTTGACCGGGCGTTACCCTGCATAGACGTGCCGGCCGTGGCCAAACCTGTCGCGAAACAATCTTGAATGCCTGGAATGCGGTGTATTACGCTTGGAAAGTCGGACACCATGTAATAAAAAACGCCGCCTTGCGGCGGCGTTTTTCCAACTAAATATCCTCGGAGGCATTCCGGCTCAGTTCAGCCTTGCCTTCACCTCATCAACGGATTTCTTAAACAGCTCTCCCGCCGCCTTCACGTCGAGCTTGTCTGCGATGAGTTTTTCAGCGGCGGCGACAGCGATTTCCACCGCCGACGAGCGCACCGCGTTGACGGCTTCCGTCTCAGCCTGCGCAATCTTCTGCTCGGCAAGCTTGTTGCGGCGCGTGACGTAGTCCTCCATCTTCTCCTTGGCGTCCTGGAGAAGCGCGGCGGCCTCGCGCTCGGCGGCGGCAACGATGTCACTCGCTTCCTTTTCCGCTTCCTTGCGCTTCTGCTGATATTCGTTGAGGAGCTGCTGCGCTTCCTCGCGCAGGCGGCGCGCCTCGTCGAGTTCGTTCTTGATACGCTCGGCGCGCTCGTCGAGCGAGCTGGCGAGCATCTTCGGCACTTTCATGTAAACGACAATGCCGAGGAAGATGATCAGGGCGACGAGCGCCCAAAATGTAGCGTCCATTTCGCCCTCCTTTAGCCGCGTACGGCCTTGACGGCAGCGGATACGGCGTTCCTGTCCGCCGCGCTGCCCACGAGATGCTCTACGATTCCGGCCGCCGTATCCTCGGCGATGGTGCCCACATCGCTCATGGCCTTGTCCTTGATCGCGCGAATGCGCGTCTCGGCTTCAGCCAGTTTGCTATCGAGCGTAGCCTCGATTGCGGCGCGGTCGCTCTCCGCCTTGGCCTTGGCGGCATCGCGGGCTTCCCCGGCGATCTTTCCGGCCTTGAGGCGCGCTTCGGCCAGTTCCTGCTCATAGGCGGCGATGGCGTTGTCGGCATCCGTCTTCAGGCGGCCGGCATGGTCGAGATCCTGCGATATCTGGTTGTGCCGGGCCTCGATGGTTCCTCCCAGGCGCGGCAGGACCACGCGCGAAAGGAAGACATAGAAGAAGCCGAAGCTGATGGCCAGCCAGAGGAGCTGGGATGTGTAATGGCTGGGATCGAACGGAGGAAAGACGCCGGCATGACCGGCATCGTGCGGCACTCCGGTTTCGGTGTGCACGGCTTCAGCCCCAGCCGGGGCGCCATGATCAGCCGCCGGTGCTTCAGCGGGCTGAGAGTGGGTTTCGCTTTGGGCAAACGCCGCGGACACGAACATCCATCATCCCCTTATAAATTCGGACGCCGGTCGCCAGTGCTTGAGGGCACAAGACGCGACCGGCGAATTTGACGCTCGTCGATTAGACGGCGAACAGGAGCAGAAGCGCGATGAGCAGCGAGAAGATGCCCAGAGCTTCCGTCACGGCGAAACCGAACACCAGACGGCCGAACTGGCTGTCAGCGGCGGACGGATTGCGCAGCGCACCCGAGAGGTAGCTGCCGAAGATGTTGCCAAGGCCAAGGGCCGTGCCAGCCATACCGAAGCATGCGAGACCGGCGCCGATGTACTTTGCTGCGATGGGATCCATTGTTTAAGCTCCTTTTGAATGGAAATAGCGCAGATTGTTCTGGCGGTCTCCCGCCGGCTAGAACTCAGTGTCCCGGATGTACGGCATCGTTGATGTACATGCAGGTGAGAACGGTAAAGACGTAGGCCTGAAGGAAGGCCACGAGGAATTCGAGCGCAGTGATGGCGACCGTCATCAGCAGCGGCAGGATCGCGCCGCCGATGCCCCAGACGCTGCCGAGCGCGGCGAGCGACACGACGAAGCCCGCGAAGACTTTCAGCGTGATGTGACCGGCGAGCATGTTGGCGAACAGACGAACCGAGAGGCTGACCGGGCGCGACAGGAAGGAGATGATCTCGATCAGCACCACCAGCGGCACGATGATTGCAGGTACGCCTGATGGCACGAAGAGCTTCAGGAAGCCGAAACCGTGCTTCCAGAAACCGTAGACGATGACCACGCCGATGACCAGAAGGGAAAGCGCGAAGGTGACGATGATCTGGCTCGTCACCGTATAGAAATACGGGAAGAGGCCGAGGAAATTGGCCACCAGCACGAACATGAACAGCGAGAAGACGAAGGGGAAGAACTTCATCCCCTGCGACCCCGCCGACCCTCGCAACGCATCCGCCACGAACTCATAGGCCATCTCGGAGACGGATTGGAGCCGTCCCGGAACGACGCTGCGGCTGGACGTGGTGAAATAGAGAAAAGCGGAAGCGGCCACGACGGTCAGAACCATGAAGGCCGAAACATTGGTGAAGGAGAGATCGACGCCACCGGCGTGGATGGGAATCCATCTGGAGACCTGGAACTGATGGATCGGATCGTTAGCCACCTTAACCTCGTCTGTCGTCCCTGCCCGAAGGCGTTTTCATTACCCGCCCCCAGGAGGAGCCTTTTTATCATCGCCCTGCGCCCGTCCGGGCTGAATGCCGCTTGAAGCGACACGCCCCGTCGTGCGCAGAATATTGAGCACACCGGCAGCGAAGCCGAGGAAGAGGAATATGATCAACCCCCACGGCGACGTCCCGGCGAAACGGTCGATGAGCCAGCCCAACGCCGCCCCGACCAGAATGCCGGCGATGAACTCGCTCGACAGCTTCATGGCCTCAGCAACCCCGGCTGACGTCTCCGACCGGCCTCCCGAAGAGCCCGGCCCCGTCCGCGTACCCTTTTTGGCCAGTTCGGCTTCAAGGCGGCGGCGGCGTTCATCCAGCCCCTCCGAGAGGGGGCTTGGCTTGCCACCACGCGCAAGAGGTCCACGATCCGGCCTTTCGGGTTTCTTGCCCGTCGCCATGACGCCTCCTCGAGCGCGTTGTGCAAGGCTTCAGCCCCGCTTCAAAGTCGCGCGCAACATATTGACAGGCCGCGCCCTAGTCAAGGCGCTGCAACTATCCCTTTAAAAGGATTTTTCGCTTTTCAAATCAGTTATTTAATAAGAATCCTGCCGCAAACTCTCCACAACCGCCCCGGAACTGCGCCAATCAGGCGCATCACCAGCTCATTTCAGGCTCTCTCACGGCGTGGGCGGAAATGAGGCCGTCCCACCCGGCAAGGGCGGATTCGGCCACGCGCAGCAGCGTCTCACGCGGGACGCCGTCGCGCGATTGAAACGCGATGCCCTGCTGCACAGCCAGATAGAACGAGGCGACGGCTGCGCAATCGAGCCCCTGGGGAAGCTCGCCCTCCGCCACCGCGCGCTCCAGCCTCTCGCAAAGCGTGCGATGATTTCCGGCACGGTGCTTCCGCAACATGCGCAGGGGGCCATTATCGTCGTCATCGCCATGCAGGACGCCCATGAGGATCAGGCAGCCGGGCGCCTTGTCGGGGCGGGTATAGGCGACGGCGCTCTGGCGCAGGAGATGCGCGATGGCCGCCTTCGCCGTCGGCGCGCGGAAAATCCCCTCCCACAAGAACGCGCCCTTTTGCGCGTAAAGCTCCACCGCTTCGCAGAACAGCGCCTCCTTGCAGCCGAAGGCGGCGTAGAGGCTCGGCGAGTTGATGCCCATGGCCCTGGTCAGATCGGTCATGGAGGCGCCGTCATAACCCTTGATCTCGAACACCTCCATGGCGCGCTCCAGCGCCTTGTCGCGGTCGAAGCTGCGGGGGCGACCCCTTTCGGACATGTGAATTTCCTTTCTGTGATGATTGATACGTAAATGGCTTGACGCCCTCGGGCAAGACTGAAAAGATTTCTGTATCGATCAACACAGAAAGGATTCGATATGAGTGGCTTGCAGGGCAAAGTGGCTCTCGTTACGGGCGGCAGCCGGGGCATGGGCGCAGCCATCGCGCGGCGGCTGGCAGCAGATGTGGCCGATGTGGCGCTAACCTATGCGCGTTCGCCGGAAAAGGCGGAGGCCGTCGCGGCTGATATCCGGAAGACAGGGCGCCGCGCCATCGCCATCCAGGCGGACAACAAGGACGCCGCCGCCATAGAGGCAGCCGTGGAGAAGACGGTGAAGGAACTTGGGAGGCTAGACATCCTCGTCAACAATGCGGGCATCTTCACGCGCGCCCCGATCGAGGAGGCGACGCTGGAGGCCTTTGAAGAGATCATGGCCATCAACACCCGCGCCGTGTTCGCAGCCATCCGCGCCGCCGTGCCGCACCTGCCGGAGGGCGGGCGGATCATCACCATAGGCAGCCAGCTTGCCGACCGCGTGCCGATCACCGGCGCAAGCCTCTATTCGGCAAGCAAATCGGCGCTTTCGGGCCTTACCAAAGGTATCGCGCGGGATCTTGGGCCGAAGCGGATCACCGTCAACCTCGTCCAGGCCGGCTCGACCGAGACGGACATGAACCCCTCCGGCACGCCCCACGCCGACGAACAGCGCGGCCGCATGGCGATCCCGGAATACGCCAAGCCGGAAGACATTGCCGGCCTCGTCGCCTGGCTCGCCAGCGAGGAAGGCCGCTATGTGACGGGAACGGCGATTACGCTGGATAGCGGGACGAATGCGTAGGACCTGACGACCCTCCCTCCCTCTTGCGGGGAGGGAGAAGGTCGGCGCTTAGCTCCACCCGCCTCCATACGTCCGATAAAAAATATGCAGGCCGATTTTCTTGACGCGCTCCATGGCGGAGGCCCAGCGCGGCTTGACGTAGGTGGCGTGGTAATGGGTGGCGGAGCCGACTTCCGGCAGCCAGATCTGGCCCGCCGATACCGCCTTCGCCACTTGCTGCGCGATCTTCCAATGCTCCGGTTCGGTCACGCGCTGGCGGCGGCCGTCGCAGGCGAAGGAGAACTGGCAGCGGTTGCGCCAGTCGTCGTTCTGATAGACGACGCCGCAGATGGACTTCGGAAAAGCCGGGTTGCGGACGCGGTTGAGCACCACCTGCGCCACCGCCGCCTGCCCTTTGACCGGCTCGCCGCGCGCCTCGAAATAGACGGCTTCGGCCAGGCATTTCTGCTCCTTGGCGGTGAAGACCTCCGGCGGCAGCGGCGCCTTGGCCCAATCATGATCCTCGGAACTGACCGGCGGGGTGAAGCGGCCCGCGCTCTTTTCCGTCAAGATGCTTTCGAAGGGAGAGGCTTTGGCGTAGTCAAGCCCGGTGGACGCATAGCCGGTCGCAAGAATATCCGGGTTGCTGTTTGTGATGAGCTTGGCAAGCTGCACCGGCATTTCCGGCTTGGCCTTTGGCGGCTCGGCTTTATGGAAGGCGAGCGCGATTTCCACTTCCCCGCGGATCTTCGACGGGGCGAAGGCCATGCGCACCTCAGGCTCCTCGGCCGGCGTCAGCAGCAGGCTCGAATGTTCGAGGAGCGAGCCGGCATTGAAGGATCTGGGCGGCGCCTTGCGCAGCACGGAAACGAGGCGGCTCCCCTTCTCGGCGCGGTTCACACGGTTTTCGTCCGGGTTCGGATCGGCGATCCCCAGCTTCTCCCGCCGCTCGCTGCCTCCGGTAAAGGCGATGCGCCCTACCCCCGGCACGTCCACACCGGCGGATCTGATCGAGCCGGTCACCAGCGAGGGATCGACAAAGGGCGTCTCGGCCTTGTGAACAGAGCCTGCCGGGGTCTGCACCATATATTCCGCCCAGCGCGGCGCTCCCGCCTCGCTGCCGCGAATGAGGCTCGACATATCCTGAAAGGCGACGACGGTGGGGGTGAAGAAATAAACCGCCAGTCCCAGCGTGGCTGGAGCAGCCATATGGCGGAGGCGCCCTTTTGGGGATGACGGAATCCGGCGGCGGAACAGGCTCCGCGACGTATCGAGACGCACGTGACACTCCAACTCAAAGCACGCTGGTTAACGGCCTTGAGAATGAAGCATTAACCTTGATGGACGGTTAACGGAGCGCGGGGGACGTTTTTTGAAAATCCAGTAAATCTGGATATTATGGAAATTCATCAGGGAGCATTATTATGCGGCAGTTCACGACAGGCGATCTCAACAAGCAGGTGGGCGACGTGACCGATGCCGCGAGCCGCGAGCCGGTCATTCTCACCAAGCACCGCAAACCCCGCTTCGTGCTTATGAGCTACGAGCACTACGAGCGGCTGCGCACGGGCGGCAACCCGCGTAGCGCCCACCTCGCTTCCGAAAATGCCGGACGAGCACAGGGAGATCTTCGCAGTGGAAATCGACCGGCTGGCACGGGGAAAATGATCTACTGAGGCGACTGGCTGGAGGAACCCCCCTCTGCCCTGCCGGGCATCTCCCCCACAAGGGGAGAGATTGGCCTTCATCAACGACGGCACTTTATTCTGCAACGCTGACAATTGGCGAAAGCGGCCCCCGCAGCTAATCTCCCCCCTTGTGGGGGAGATGGCCGGCAGGCCAGAGGGGGGTGCGTGGAGCCAACCACCTTCTTCCCAGAATGATTTACAGCCAGTGGAGACAAGAATGATCGCATACACAATGGTTGGCACGAACGATCTCACGCGCGCGCTCGCCTTCTATGATCCCATCATGGAAGCGATGGGGATGGAGCAGTGCTGGCGGGATGAACTCTCGGCCTCGTGGGGCAAGAAGGATGACGAGACGATCCCCCGCTTTTTCACGGGCTACCCCTTCGACGGGAAGCCCGCGAACGTAGGCAATGGGGTGATGACGGCGTTTCAGGTGGGCAATGCGGCGCTGATCGACCGTCTTTATGAACTGGCCATGCAGAATGGCGGCAGCGATGAGGGCAAGCCCGGCTTTCGCCCCCAATATGGTGAAGGATTCTACGCCGCCTATGCGCGCGACCCTGATGGCAACAAGATCGCGTTCGTCTGTTTCAATGCCCGGACGGAATGAATGAAGCGCCGGTGACGGCCCCTCACCGGCGTCGCATGTCCCGCTAAATTTTTTCTCGCTTAACTAATTGTCAAAACATATGCTCATGTGAAAATGATTCGATCATCATAGTCGCAAGCATGCTTCGTATCTTTGGGTGGGTGGGGATACTATGCTTATCAGACATTTTTTGTGCGCGTTCATTCCCGTTTCATTGCTGCTGCCGTCTCCAGCCCTTGCTGGGGATTTATTCGACACAAGCCGTTTCGGCCAGGTCGGCAAATATGCCGACAGGCAGGAAATTCGCCTGGGCGTCATGGCCTATGATCGCGGGCTGTTCTCGACCGATGATTATGACGGGGTCGTGATAAACGGCGAATACCTGTTCAAGTCACCCGAACTACTCGACGGTATCGGCTCACCCCGCCCCTATGTCGGTTTCGACGCGGCGATAGCCGACGATCCCATCCATTTCTTCTATACGGGCCTCAGCTGGGATTTCCAGCTGACCGAGAAGTTCTATCTGACGACCAGCCTCGGCGGCGCGGTGACAACGGCGAACAATCTGCACGACCCCACCACCTACAAGGCGCTGGGATGCCGTGTGCTCTTTCACCTGGGAGCCGGCCTCGGCTATGACCTGACCGACAACTGGACGGCACAGCTCTATACCGACCATTTTTCCAACGCCAATCTATGCGACGAGAACAACGGCGCCGAGGCGACGGGTATTCGCCTGGGTTACCGGTTCTAATGCTTCTTCTTCGCCCGTCCGGCAAACGGATTGTCCGACGTCTTCAGCGATAGCCGGATGGGCACGCCCGGCATGTCGAAGGTCTCGCGCAGGCCGTTGATGAGGTAGCGCAGATAGGATTGCGGCATGGCGTCGGGGCGTGAGCAGTCGATGACGAAGCCGGGGGGGCGCGTCTTCACCTGCGTCATGTATTTGATCTTCAGGCGACGGCCCGAAACCGCCGGGGGCGGATGGTGCGTGGTGACACCTTCGAGCCAGCGGTTGAGGCGGCCTGTCGAAATGCGGCGATTCCATATCTCATGGGTGAGAAGGACATTCTCCATGAGCTTGTCGACGCCTTGCCCCGTTTCGCCTGACACCGTCACCGCCCGAATGCCGCGGATCTGAGGCAGCAGGCGAGCCGTCTTCTCGCGCAAATCGGCCAGCACTTCCTGGCGGTTCTCGATGAGGTCCCATTTGTTGAAGGCGAGCACCGGGGCGCGGCCTTCGCGCACCACGAGATCGACGATCTGCAGATCCTGCTTCTCGAACGGGATCGTCGCGTCGAACACGATGATGACCACTTCGGCGAAGCGGATGGCGCGCAGCCCGTCGGCAACGGAGAGCTTTTCCAGCTTCTCCTGCACACGCGACTTGCGGCGCAGGCCCGCCGTGTCGAACAGCTTGATGCGGCGGCCTTTCCACTCCCAATCGACCGAGATCGAATCCCGGGTGATGCCCGCTTCCGGGCCGGTAAGCAGGCGCTCTTCGCCAAGCATGGTGTTGATGAGGGTCGATTTTCCGGCATTGGGCCGTCCGACAATGGCGATGCGCAGCGGCTTCGACGTGTCGTAGGCGGGGATTTCCTCCGCGTCCGGATCGTCGATATCCTCGCCGATCAGCGTGGTTTCGGAAGGAGACAAAGCCGCGGCTTCCTCCTCTTCCTCTTCCTTGCCGAAGGCGCGTTCCTCGCCGATCGCCTCGACGATCGCGTCGCGCAGGTCGGGAATGCCCTGGCCATGCTCGGCGGAAAGCGGGCAAGGCTCGCCAAGCCCCAGCCGGTAGGCATCATAAAAGCCCGCGTCGGAGCCGCGCGATTCCGA
Organism: Paramesorhizobium endophyticum; assembly: GCF_014640615.1. Taxonomy (GTDB): domain Bacteria; phylum Pseudomonadota; class Alphaproteobacteria; order Rhizobiales; family Rhizobiaceae; genus Paramesorhizobium; species Paramesorhizobium endophyticum. The sequence continues at coordinate 41,456 of NZ_BMHH01000001.1, forward strand.
CTTGTTGGCGACCAGCACCACGGGCTTGCCGGCCTTGCGCACGAGGTCGGCGAAGGTGACGTCGGCGGGCGTGATGCCGGCCTTGGCGTCGATCATGAACAGGATCACGTCGGCTTCAGCGATGGCGATCTCAGTCTGGGCGCGCATCCGGCCTTCCAGCGTCTCGCTGCCCGTCTCCTCGAGGCCGGCGGTGTCGACGACCTGGAACCGGAGGTCATAAAGCTTGCCGTCATGCACACGGCGGTCGCGCGTCACGCCGGGCGTATCGTCGACAAGCGCCAGCTTCTGCCCGGCAAGCCGGTTGAACAGCGTGGACTTGCCGACATTCGGACGCCCGACTATGGCGAGGGTAAAGCTCATAATTTTATGACTCTTAGAGTATCAGACATTGAGATGGAAGCGCGCGCATACCCCCTACGCCCTGCCGGGCAGAGGGGGCTGTGAACCGCACAAGCTCTCAAACGGCACTAGCTCTTCTTGGCTTCACCGGAACCGTGGATCAAGTCAAGCATCATGTTGGCGCGCTGGCCGATATCGGGCGGCGTACCGGAATCGTCGGCGATCTGCTGGAAGATACGCAACGCATCGGCCGGGCGGTTCGCCTTCCAGGCGGCAAGGCCGAGGGCTTCGCGCGCCGAGAACCGCATCGGATTGCCGTCAGCCGTGATCGGCTCGACACGCTTGGCGACATCATCATAGGAGCCGGTGTCAATCAGCAGGAAACCGGCGCGCAGACGGGCGATATCCTTAAGGGCGGCGGGCACCGCACTATCGGCGGCGATCTTGTCATAGGCCGCCACAGCCCCTGCCGTATCGCCTTTATCGGCCAGCAGCGTCGCCGCGCGCATCCGTGCCAGCGAAGGATAATCGCCGTAGCCGTCCTTTTCCAGCGCGTTCAGCGCCGCCAGCGCCTCGTCCTTCTTGCCCTGATCGGCCAGATCGAGCGCGGCGAGATATTTATCGCCGGACTGGGCGGCCAGCGACGCGCTCCAATGCCTGTAGGCAACCATGCCGGCGGTGCCGAGCACGATGGCGACGGCGGCGCCGATCAGCAAGGGGCCAAACCGCTGCCAGAAGGCTTTCGCCTTGTCGGAGCGGATTTCCTCATTTACCTCGCGGAAGAAGCTGTCGTCTGTCATCGCCCTAGCCGTCACTCGTTATCGTTGCCCGTTGCACGCCATTACCCAGCGTACAACCCAGTTAACGCGCTTTTAGTCGCATTTCGCCGTATATGTAAGAGCCGATCTTACAAATAAGAGCGAGATCATGAGCTTATCCAGTCCGAGCTTCGCCACAATCAGGCTCTAACGCGGAATCATGCAGATTTTTACCCGTCCGTTCATCTTGGCCCTTATCACTTGCCTTCCGCTGCAATCCGCCCTTGCCACCCCGGCGGATGGCGAGAAACGGCCGCCGCAATATGTGCTCATCTCGTTCGACGGGGCGCATGACAACAAGCTGTGGCGGCGCAGCATGGATCTGGGGCAGAAGGCGGGCGCGCGCTTCACCTATTTCCTCTCCTGCGTCTTCCTGATCCAGCGTTCCGACCGCGCCCGCTATCACCCGCCGGGCATGGCTCCGGGCCGGTCCAATGTCGGCTTCGCCTTCACCAAAGAGGAGATCGCCGAGCGGCTCGGCAATATCTGGACCGCCCATATTGAGGGCCATGAGATCGCCAGCCATGGCTGCGGCCATTTCGACGGAACGAAATGGAGCACGGCGGACTGGGACAAGGAAGTGAAGGCGTTTCGCACCTTCGTCGCGGACGCCTATTCCGCAAACGGCATTCCCGGCGAGCCGCAGGGCTGGCGGGAACTTGCGGAGCGCGGCATCACCGGCTTCCGCGCGCCCTATCTTGCCACGGGTACGCCGGTGCGGCAGGCGCTTATCGCCAACGGCTTCCGCTATCAGGCGAGCGGCGTGACGCGCGGGCCGGAACTGCCGGAGCGCAAGACGGAACTCGCGAGCTTCGGCCTGCCGATGATCCCCGAAGGCCCTTTGCTGCGGCCTGTCATCGCCATGGACTATAATCTTTATGTCCGTCATTCCGGCGGGTTCGAGAAACCTTCGCAAAGCCAAGCCTTCGAGGAGCGGACCTATCAGGCCTTCAAGGCGGCGTTCGAGAAGCAATACAAAGGCAGCCGCATTCCGCTGCAACTGGGCTTCCATTTCGTGGAGATGAATGCAGGGGCATATTGGCGCGCGCTGGAGCGCTTCGCCACCGAGACCTGCACGAAGCCCGGCGTGCAGTGCCTCACCTACAGCGATTACCTGCAAAAGACCGCCACGGCGGAGCGGCACGCGGAGCAGTGAACGTCATGTCGCCTCCGCGGTCTGCGGGGCGAGATATTCCGGTTCCATCTCCAGCGGCGGCTCCCCGTCAATGGCTGCCTCGAAGGCGCGCAGGCGCTTGAAGATCGACTGGAGTTCCACGACCGTCGACCAGGACGAGACAAGATACTGGAACGAGCTGCTGACTTGACCGAACACGTTCAAAATCTGCTGCATCAGGCCGAGGGTCAGCCGTCCCATCACGATTGCGGGGATGAGGATGAACGTCCCGAAGATATTGTCCGCCTGCACGTAGAGAATGCGGGCGACGTTGAAATACATGTAGTGAAAATAGAGACGGAAATAATTGCGCCGCACATTGCGGAACAGTTCGGTCACGGTCACGGGTTGGGCGCGATCCGGATCGTCCTCGCCATAGACCAGTTCCTTGCGGTAGGCCGCTTCGACGCGCTGGTTCTTAAACTCGAGGCCCGGGAGCTTGATACCCACCGCCGCCAGAAGAACCGTGCCGAAAAGCGCCCAGAGAATTGCGGCCAGCACCAAGGCATGCGGCACATGGCCAATAAGGGGCAGCGTCGTTACCTTGTCGGAAAAGGTTAAAAGGATCGGCACGAAGGCGATCAAGGTCATGATTGCCGTGACGAGGCTCACACCGAGGGTTTCCACCGTTGTTGAAAACCGCATCGTGTCCTCCTGCACGCGCTGCGCGGCGCCTTCAATGCTCCTGAGGCGCTCCCAATTGGTCATGAAATATTCGTTCATGGCGGTGCGCCAGCGGAAAATGTAATGGCTGGTGAAAAACAGGTTCAGGACGCCGATCGTCACGGCCACGAAGGCGATACCGGCAAAAGTGAGTAGCGACATATAGAGTTCGGTCGCAGGAACCGATCCGCTCTTGGACAGCGCCTTCTGCACAAGATCGTAGAACGGCCCGTACCAGGCATTGACCTGCACGCTGACCTCTACCTGGAAATAGGTGGCGAACAGGATCAGCGATGAGCCAAGGATCGACCAGCCCTGCCATTTATGCGGCGCGACCATGGACCAGAAGGCATAGAACGCCAGCACCGCAATTGCGAAATAAATGTAAAACCAAAGAAAAGGCGCGGACCAGAAGATCGAAACGCCGATGATCGGCTCACTGCCCGGCACGGCGGGCGGCAGGCCGAAAACAGCGCCCAGTTTCCTGCCGTCGATGAACCATGTAACGACCGCAAAGAGCGCCCACAGGACGGCGGAACTGAAAAACAGTTTCGGCCTGGGAAAAAAGGATACGAACAATTTGCATATACCCCGTTCGGCTTGCCTCTCCCCTTGGGCTTACCAGCAACACGCAGCGAACAGGGATTAAATTCCCGTAAGTTTCGATCACAGTTAAGCGAGGGCGCGTGAGCGTCCGCGATATCCGGCGAAGAGGGCGATCGCGCCGGAAAGCACGAGCGAAGCAGCGGCAAGCAGGCTTGCGGATTTGTATGACCCCGAGAGGCCGGCCAGATATCCCGCCACCAGCGGGCCGATGATCTGGCCGATGCCGAACCAGGCCGTCATTTGCGCAAGCGCGCGCCTCGGCGCTTCCGGCGCGAGGGTTCGGCCAGCCTGAAGCCCGAAGGCGGTGACGGTCATGAAGGTGATGCCGAGCAGCAGACCGCCCAGGAGAGGGCCAGCTGGCAGCGGCAGGAGCACGCTTGCGGCGACGCCCACCGCCTCGACAAGGCAGGCCGCGGCGAAGCTGCCGAACAGCCCGATGCGGCGCACGATGAAGCCCCAGAGCCAGATCGACGGCGCGGCGGTCAGCCCGGCGACCATCCACACGGCTGCTTCCATCGCCACGCCGCCATTGCCTGAGCGCACGATGGCGATGAGGAAGGTGGCGGTGATGATATAGCCGAAGCCGAAAATGCCATAGGCGAGCGCCAGCGCCACAAAGGCCGGGGTGCGCGGCAGCGGCGGCTCGCGCAGCTGCGCCCCGTTGCGCAGCGGTCCCTCGCGGATGAGCAGCATGACCGCCAGCAGTCCCGCGAGCGAAAGAAGCCCCGCGCCGATCCAGTCCGCCCGCCAGCCAAGCTGGAACTGCCCGATCATTGCGACGAAAAGCGCTGAAACCGCAATGCCCATGCCCACCCCGCCGAAATGCCAGGCCTGCAGATCGTTGCGCCCCGCCGCCGCCAGATGGCTGAACACGATGGTGGTGCACAGAATCATGGTGAAGGCGCTGGCAAGCCCGGAGAGGAAGCGGATCGCGGCGAAAAGCCAGACGCCATCGCTGAAGCCCATGGCGAGGCACAGCGCGGCGCTCGCGGCAAGCCCGGCGTAGACAATCGCCCGCTCGATCCCCGCCGCCCAGCCATAGCCGGCAACAACCGCGCCGAGGAGATAGCCGATATAATTGGCCGAGGCGATGAACCCCGCGTCGGCGGGCGAAAGCCCGAGACCGCTCATCATGCCGGGAAGGATCGGCGTATAGATGAAACGCCCGATTCCCATGGCAACCGCCATGGTGATGAAGCCGCCGAATGCGAAGGGGAATGTATTCCGGGAGGTTTGCATGCACCGCACAATAGGATGGCGCAGCATCAACGCAATTGAATTTATCTGATGGATCTATCGGTTTTGCTGAACCATGACGTCACCGCGCGTCGTGGAAAATGATGCCGACCGTATGGCGCATGCCGGAGCGGACACGACTGACGCCATGGCGCAGATTGACGCGGTAATGCCCCCGCGTTCCCTCGACCGGCCGGTTATGCACCGCGAAGATCACCGCATCGCCTTGCCTCAGCGGCACCACCTCGGCCCGACTCTGCATGCGCGGGCGCTGCTCGGTCAGCACGAATTCGCCGCCGGTGAAATCCCTGCCCGGCTCGGAGAGCAGGATCGCCACCTGCAGGGGAAAGGCGAGATCGCCATAAAGGTCCTGATGCAGGCAGTTGAAATCATCAGGCACATATTGCAGGAGCAGCGGCGTCGGGCGCGTCTGTCCCGCATCGTGACAGGCTTTCAGGAAGTCGGCATGGCTGGCCGGATAGCGCGTCGCATCGCCCATCCGCTCGTTCCAGCGATTAGCGACCGGCGCAAGACGAGGATAAAGCGCGGTGCGCAGACCCGAGATAAGCTCCGGCAGCGGATATTTGAAATAGCGGTACTCGCCCTTGCCGAAACCATGCCGCGCCATGTGGATATGGCTGCGGAAGTGCTCCTCATCGGGATAAAGCGCCGCGATTTCCCCGCACTCCTCCGGCGTCAGCAGCCTTTCCATCGCCGCCGCGCCATAACGATCCAGCTCTGCGCCCAGTGCCGGCCAGTCATAGGCATCGACGCGGTTTCGGGCGGGTTGGGGCTCGCGAATGGAAGTTGTCATCTCACACCTCGTTCTGCGAAATTGCGAGCCCTTCCGGTAATAGATCGATTTCCTGCGAACACTCCGGCGCTTGCTTTTGAATTCAGAACGTTCCGTCCAGCCAATTTTCCACTTTTATGGCGGGGATGCGCAGGAACTCGCGCGTATTGGCTGTTACGAGAACAGCCTTGATGGCACTGGCGTGGGCAGCGATTAGCAGATCGTTGGGACCGATGGGCTTGCCGGAAGCCTCGAGTTCTGCGCGAATTCTCCCGTATTCGGCATCGGCAGGCACGTCGAGCGGCAGAACCGGCATACTTCCAAGTATCGCATCGATCTGAGCCGACAGCCTCGCCGACCCCTTCCTATGACAGCCATAGCGCAACTCAGCCGCCGTGATAATGCTGACGCAGACAGCACCTTGGCCAACTTCCGCAATGCGCCTGGCAATTTTTCCCTGCGGATTGCGGGCCAGATCGGACACGATATTGGTATCGAGCATGTAACGCCCGCTCACAGGTCGATTTCCTTCGCAGGCAGCAGCGTATCGTCGATATCAGGAAACTGGTCTTCCGGGCCGAGCGGCTGCAACTCAGCAAGCACTTCCAGCAGGCTCTTGCGATGCACGGGCTCAATAATCAGCCGGTCCCCGTCCCGGTGAATGAGCACACGGTCACCGGGAAGTTCAAAATCAGCCGGGATCCGTACCGCCTGGCTTTTATTATTACGGAAAAGCTTGGCTTCCCGGGGAGAGCTTGTCTCTCTGGGCTGGGTTTGGGTCATGGCGACCTCCATTGCATATACTGAAGTATATACATCTCGCCTGCACTGATTTCAAGCTGCAGCACGCGAGCCCAGTGCTCACCCCTCCGGACGGATCATCCCCTCGCCTGTCACACGCACAGTCGGCGCGTCATCGACTTCGGGTTCGGCCTGGGCGGAGGAAAAGGGCGGGCCTTTGGGCTGTTCCGGTTCGGATGCCGTGTCTTCAGCGAAGCAGGCCGTGCCTTCATCCATCGCCAGCAAGACCTCGCGCATCAGCGCCCTCGCCTTATCCGCAAGGCCCTGGGGCTGGTCGGTCGGACCGCCGGGACGGTAATCGGCTCCGAACCGTTCGTGCAAGGTCACGGAGACGCATGTTTTGCCCTGCCTGCAGAACTCGACCAAATGGCCGTCGATGCGGGCATCCGGGCCGGTCAAGGTTTTAATCTTAATCTGAAAATCCTGCATGTCCGCCTCCTCGGGTTGCCCCGTGTCAACTCCTCGGGCGGCAAATTGGTTCCCCACCCGCAGCAGCGGGGCGACCATGCATAAAAAACCGGCTCCCGATGAAACGAGAGCCGGTTCCGCTCCTTAAAACATGACCCTCGAAAAGACGCTGGCTTTCCGAATAAGATCACGCGGAGAAACAGAGGCCGGATCAGGCGGCCTTTGCGGCGTGCTTGTTGGCGTCGCGGTTGGCGAGCTTGGTCAGCAGTTCGTCGGTGGCGATTTCCTCGCTCAGCGTCTGGTCGAGGAGCTTGGCGGCGTCCTTCATGCCGAGCAGTTCGGCCCAGCGCTTCAGCGTGCCGTAGCGGCTGATTTCATAATGCTCGACCGCTTGGGCGGAGGCAATCAGGCCGGCGTCGAGCGCGGGCTGGCCCTTGAACTCGTCCATGACTTCCTCGCCCTCAGCGATGATGCCCTCGATGGCGTCGCAGGTCTTGCCGGCGGCGCGCTTGTCGAGGATTTCGAACACCTGCTGCAGACGCGCGACATGCTCTTCCGACTGTTCGCGGTGCCGCTCGAAAGCTTCCTTCAGCTCTTTCGACGCCGCACTGCGCGCCAGCTTCGGCAGCGTCTTTACGATCTTCTTTTCCGCGTAATAGATATCCTTCAGCGTTTCATAGAACAGCTTATCGAGTGCCTTCTCAGCCATAGTATCCTCCTTGGGAATGGAAACCGCATGCGCGGGTTCAACGCCTCGCCCGGCAAAGCGTTCCTTGAGGGAGCCAAGAAACCGCAAACCGGGCGAACAAAGCGGGAGGAAAGCGGCCGAAAGATCAGAGCGGACGCGGATAGGTGCGGTGGATGGCCTCGATTTCAGCCAGCACCTCGGCGGAAAGCGTCAGATCCGCCGCTGCGATATCCGTCTTCAGCTGATCGAGCGAAGTCGCGCCGACGATGACAGACGTCATAAACGGTCGCGACAGGCTGAAGGCGATGGCAAGCTGAGCCGGGTCGAGCCCGTGCTTGCGGGCCAGATCGACATAGGCCCTCACCGCCGGCTCGGAATAATTGTTCCTGCGCCAGAAGCCTTCGCGGAAGAACTGGCTGCGAGCCCCGGCGGGTTCCTTGCCGTCAAGATATTTGCCGGTGAGGATGCCCGCGCCGAGGGTGGAATAGGCGAGCAGCCCGACGCCCTCATGATGGCAGGTTTCGGCCATGTCGAGATCGAAATGGCGCTGGAGCAGGCCATATTCATTTTGCACAGAGGCGACGCGCGGTAGGCCTTTTTCCTCCGAGAGACGCAGCCATTGCATCGTCCCCCAGGCGGTCTCGTTGGAAAGGCCGATATGGCGGATCTTGCCCTCCTTCACCAGCGCGTCCAGGCTTTCCAAGACCTCCTCGATATGCGCGAGCACCTGCGCCCGGTCGGTCCTGGTCGGGTCATAGCCCCAGGATTCGCCGAAATGGTAATGCGGGCGGCTGGGCCAATGGATCTGGTAGAGGTCGATATAATCGGTCTGGAGCCGTTTCAGGCTGCCTTCGAGGGCCTCTCGCACCGTCTTTGCGCTCGGCGCGCTGCCCTCGCGGATGAATGGCCGGCCCGGGCCGGAAACCTTGGTGGCGATCACCAGCCGGTCGCGCTTGCCGGATTTCTTCAGCCAGTTGCCGATATGGGTCTCGGTCGTGCCATAGCTCTCGGTGGTCATCGGCACGGCATAGCCTTCCGCCGTGTCGATGAAGTTGATGCCTGCGTCGGTGGCGTAATCGAGCTGGGTGTGCGCCTCGGCCTCGGTGTTCTGCACGCCCCAGGTCATGGTGCCCAGGCAGATTTCCGTGACGTCGATGCCGGTACGGCCAAGCGGTTTCGTTTTCATGCAATATGTCCGTTCGGATGGAATATGGGGGAACAGGATGCTCCCCGGGGAAGGGAAATTCGGTGCGTAATGTAAATGCGCATCGCTAAAGATGCGAGTCAGTTTGTTTTGATGAAATTAGTGCCAAGCGCCCTCGTGGTTCGAGGGTGGAGGGACTAGAATTCTTCGCTTAAGATAGAAGCTGGTGGCCCGTTCTTTTCTCGTTGCGGCTAGGCCACCGTAGAGGAATGGATCCCAGTGACGAGCACTGGGATGACGGGGCGGAGATGTTTTCCACTACCGGATATGCTTCTGCCAGGCGGAGAGGATGGAGGTTGGCTGGCAACAGCCAAGCAAACCCGTCATCCCAGTGCTCGTCACTGGGATCCATTCCTCTACGCTTCCATGACCACAACGGCCCAAAATGGAATTCAGGCAATTCCACTAAAACATGAAGCGCTCGGCTAAGCCACCAGCCTCCCCGCAGTGTCCACCTGCGCATAAGCCATGCCGAAGCGGTTGGCGAGGAAGGCGTCGAGGGCGATGTCTTCCTGTTTGACGAAGCCCTGCTGCGGCAGGTCGCCATGGGCCAGCATGTCGAGCACGGCGCAGATGGCCGAGGCGGTGGTGATCTGGATGGCGCTGCGGTGTGCGGCTCCAACGCGGCGGCTATAGACCTTGTTGGCGTAGGTTTCCTGCACCAGCCGGCCATTCTTGCGGCCGCTGACAGTGACGAAGATCACCACCACGTCCTGCAGCGTCGCGGGCAGCGCGTTTTCCAGAATGTCTTTCAGCACCTCGCGCCGGTGGCGCAGGCCAAGATCGTTGAGCAGCGCCTTCATGATCGCGGCATGGCCGGGGTAACGGATGGTGCGGTAGTTGAGCGTGCGCACCTTGCCCTTCAGCGTCTCGCATAGCGTGCCAAGGCCGCCCGACGTGTTGAACGCCTCATAGGTGACGCCGTCGAGCGAGAACTCTTCGCGCTCTTCCAGCGGCGGCACTTCGGTCAACTCGCCCTCGACGATCGCCTCGCAGGGCTCGCAATATTCATTGATGACGCCGTCCGTGCTCCAGGTCAGGTTATAGTTCAGGGCATTGGAGGGATATTGCGGCAGCGCGCCGACGCGCATTCTCACGCTGTCTAGCGTGTCGAAGCGCTTGGCCAGATCGTTGGCGACGATGGAGATGAAGCCCGGCGCGAGGCCGCATTGCGGGATGAAGGCGGTGGTGGCAGTGGCGGCCAGTTCCTTGACGCGGCGGGTGCTCGCCACATCCTCGGTGAGATCAAGATAATGCACGCCGGTGGCGGCGGCAGCCTCGGCAATTCGCGTCGTCAGGTGATAGGGCGCGGCGCTCAGCACCGCGAACTTGCCCTTGAGCACCGCCTTCAGCGCGTCTGCATCCTCGATATCGACGCATTCGGTCCTGACCGCGCCCTCCGCGCCCAGCGCATCCAGTTGCGCCTGCGAGCGGTCGATGATTGTGACGGCGTACTCTCCGGTACTGCCCAGCAAATCGGCAATGGCGGCGCCGATCTTGCCTGCTCCGACGACGGTGATTTCTTTCATGGGGTGCCCCTCTCTGGATTGGTGATTTGCCCAGATTCGCCGGTTTTCTCGTCGGATAGTAGCCGATGAAATGACGATATGCCCCTATCGTATCAACGAAACGACGTATATATCAGGCATTATGACGACAGACGCCGACCACCAGCTTTTGGCCCTCCTGCGCGAGAACGCGCGCGCCTCAACCGCGGAGCTTGCGCGGCGGCTCGGCGTATCTCGCACGACGGTGCAAAGCCGCATCGAGCGGCTGGAACGGCGCGGTGTGATCGAGGGCTATACGGTGCGGCTGGCGCCCGAGCACGAGCGCAATCTCGTCAAAGCCCATGTGCTGGTGACGGCGCTGCCCAAGCTTGCGCCGAAGGTGGAGACCGCCCTGCGCGGCATGATCGCGGTCCGCACGCTCCACTCCGTCAGCGGGCATTTCGACATGATCGTCATCGTCGAAGCCCCGTCGATCCGGGAACTGGACGTGGTGCTTGATAATATCGGCGCGCTTGAAGGCGTCGAGCGCACCATGTCGTCGATTATTCTGTCGACGCGGATTGAGAGGTAGGTGGGGCGCCTTCCCTCCCACTTGCGGGGAGGGTGGCCCGAAGGGTCGGGTGGGGGTGGTGACGTTTACGCCACGGTATTCGAAGCACGCGCATTCGTCACCACCCCCATCCGCCCGCTAACGCGGGCACCTTCCCCGCAAGGGGGAAGGAGGGTGCGAGCCTCGCTGCCTGACCAACTAATTCAACCCCAGCGTCCCGCGCAGCGTCGAGAGGTCTTCGGCCAGGGTCGTGACCGGGCCGGCCAGTGCCTTGCGGTCGTCGTCGGTGAGCTTGTCATAGGTCTCGAAGCCGTCGGCGGTCTTGTATTTCGCCAGAATGCCGTCGACGGTGGCGAAGTTGGCTTCGACTTTCTTGACGAGATCAGGGTTTTCCTTCTCGACCAGCGGCTTCACCAGCTTGACGATCTCCTGCGCGCCATCGACATTGGCCTGGAAATCCCAGAGGTCGGTGTGGCTGTAGCGGTCTTCCTCGCCGGAGATCTTGCTGGCCGCCACTTCTTCCATCAGCGCCGCCGCGCCGCCCACGACCTTTTCCGGCGGAACGGTCAGGTCTTTCACCCGCTTCTGCAATTCAAGCACGTCGGCATAAAGCTGGTCGGCGATGGGGGCGAGACCTTCGGTGGAGTTCTGGGCGAAGAGGCCGTATTCCAGGCGATGGAAGCCGGTGAATTCGTCGGACTGCTCCCCTGCCTCGTGATCGTCGGCGCGGGAATCGATGGCGGCGTCGAGGTCAGAGAAGAGCTCGGCAATCGGCTCGATCTTCTCATAGGGCATGCGCGAGGGGGCATAGAGCGCCTTGGCCTTTTCCAGATCGCCCGCCTTGACGGCGTCGGTGAAGGCTTTCGTGTCCTTTACCAGTTGGTCGAGGTTCTGCTGGACGTAGAGCTTATAATCCGCGATCGGCTGGACCAGGTCGAGCGGCGAGACTTCCGCCCGGGCGGGGGTGAGAGCGGTGGTTAGCGCCAGAGCGCAAACCGAGGTGAGCAGGCGTATGTTCATGGGTGTATCCTCTCCGATAGTTTTCAATTCAGAAACAATGAAGTGCCCTTTACCCTCGCCCTTCGAGGCTCGCTTCGCGAGCACCTCAGGATGAGGGTAAAGGGCGCCGCGCCTGGCGAAGGGCGGCAGCGCTCCTGTAGCCCTCATGGTGAGGTGCGACCCGTAGCTTGCGAAGGGGAGCCTCGAACCACGAGGGCGCTTGGCACCAGATCATGCCGTCGCCTCCAGCAGCGTCCGGCCAAGATAATCCTTCTCATCGCGCACGCCGGGCAGAGCGAAGAAAAACCCGCCGCCGATGGGCTTGATATATTCCTCCAGCGGCTCGCCATCGAGGCGCTTCTGCACGGTGATGAAGCCCTTCTCCAGATCGGCCTGGAAGGCGATGAAAAGGAGGCCCATCTCGAGCTGGCCGGATTTGCTGATGCCGTTGGAATAATTGAACGGGCGGCGCAGGATGAGATGCTGCGCCGCATTGGCGTCGCGCGGGTTGGCGAGGCGGATATGCGCATCGAGCGGCGTCACCTTGCCCTCGGGGTCGGCGGCGTAATTGGGCACGTCCGCTTCCGTCTTGCCGTCGAAGGGCGCGCCGCTGTTCTTGCGGCGTCCGAAGATCGCCTCCTGCTCCCGCAGGGGGGTGCGGTCCCAGCGCTCGACAAAATTCCTGATAATGCGCACCACCTGATAGGTGCCGTCCGCCGCCCATTCCGGCTCGCCGCTATCCTTCTGCACCCAGACGATCTTGTTCATCAGTTCGGCATTACCGGAGTCCGGATTGGCGGAGCCGTCGCGGAAGCCAAGGAAATTGCGCGCGCTTTCGTTTGCCCGCGCGGGCGGCTGCACCGGCACACTTCCCTCCTGCTTCCAGCGCAGCACCAGAAGGCTCGGCGTGTTCTTCACGATGTCGCGCAGCGCGTGGATGTTGGTGTCGGGCGTGTTGGAGCAGAACTGGATCAGCAGATCGCCATGGCAAAGGTTCTTGTCCAGCGCATCGTTGCGAAACTTCGTCATGCGCGTCAAATGCTTCGGCTTTGCCGGTTTCAGGCCGAAACGGTCGTCGAACAGCGACGAGCCCAGCGCCACCGTCACCGTCAGATTGTCGGGCATGATATCCGGCCCCAGAATGCCGGAATCGGGCGGCGGGAATTTCGGATCGAGCTCATCCGCCTCGCCGCCCTGCATGAGGAAGGCGATGCGCTCGGTCAGTGTACGCATGAGCTTTTCGAGTTCGCCCCGGTCGCGCGCCAGAACGTCGAAGGCGGCGACCATGCCCGCTGCCGGGCGCGGCGTGACGATGCCGGGCTGGTGCGGCCCATAAAAAGGCTGGCGCTCCCCGGTCTTGTCGCTTTCCGGCGCGTTGGTGACGCTGTCATTGGGCAGTTCCGTGGCCCCCGCCCCTTGCGGCATCAGGCCGGCGATAGCGCCTACGCCTGCACCAAGGAGAAGCTTGCGCCGCGCCGGAGAGGCGGGCGCGTTCTTGTCGTCTGAATCTGTATCGTCCATCAGTTCAATCCCAAAGCGTCGCGCAGCTTGCCCAGATCGGCGGCCAGTTGCGCGGCCTGCTTTTTCACTTGCGCCTTGCCGGCGTCGTCAAGCTTGTCGAAGGCGATGAAGCCGTCCCCTCGTCTGAGGGCGCCCATCGTCGCACCGAGTTGCGTGAAATCTTTATCGACCGCATTGATTTGCGTCGCATCGGCCTTGACAGCCACCGGGCGGAAGAGATCGACGATCTTGCGCACGCCTTCGAGATTGGCGGCGAAGGAGGCAAGGTCGGTATGGGCGTAGCGGTCCTGCTCCTGTCCCGGCGTCTCGCTGGCAAAGCGGTCCAGAACCGAGGCCGAGCCGCCCAGCATCTTCTGCGGCAGGATGCGCATGTCGTGGACGCGGCCTTGCAGCGTGGCGACATCGGCGACGAGCTTGTCGGCGACCGGGGCGAGCCCTTCCGTGCTTCCCTGCGCGAACAGACCATATTCTATGCGGTGGAGCCCTCCGAACGCCGGGTCGGCCTCGCGCTTTTCGAAATAATCGGCGCGGGCGTCGATGGCCGTATCGAGGTCGGCGAAGGTCTCCGAGACCGGCGCGATGCGGGCATAAGCCTCGCGGGCTGGCTCGTAGAACTGCTTCGCCGCGTCGAGATTGCCCGCCTTGACGGCATTGGCCAGATCGTCCACCGCCTTGGCCAGCACATCCGTCTGCGCGGCCAGATAGAGCTTGTATTCGGCCAGAGCGCCGATGAAGGCGGTCAGTTGCGGGCGGGCGCTATCCGCCGAAGCGCTGGCGGAGGGCGTGACGGTGAGCTTGCCGCGCGGATTGCTGAGAAGGCCGCAGGTCATCTGATATTCGCCGGGCTCCAGACGGGCGGCGAGACGCTGGCTGAAGCCGGGCGCGATATTCTCCCGCTCCTCCACCACCATGACGCCGTCGAGGATTTCCCATTCCACCGCCCGCTGCGAGCGGTTGACGATCTCGAATGTGGCGCGGCCCGCCGGTATGGTCAGCTCATTCGGATCGCAGGCCTTGTCGGTGATGGTGACAGTTGCCGCCGCGCCTCCGGCAGTCCGGCGCGCCTCGTTCGCCTTTTTCGAGGCATAATAGAAGGCAACGCCCGCACCGACGAACAGCACGATGGCAAGCCCCAGCCCAGCGCGGATGATTAGGCGCGGCATGGGGTCGATGGTCTTGTTATCAGGCATTTCCTAACCCGCTTTATGAATGATGCCCGGCGCTCGCCGCCTTCGGCGCGCCGGAAGCGGGCGGGGCCAGGAAAAGCAAAAGCGCGGGGACGAGGAAGACCACATAGGCCGCGAGCTCGCTGACGGTCGGCGTGTCGATATAGCCGAACATGCCTGACAGCAGCGAGCCCAGGGGGCTGTCGAGCGGTAGTGCGGCGCTCAGATCGAAAACGACTGTCTGGAGATGGTTCCAAAGCCCCGCTTCATGCAGCGCCTTGACCGAATTGGCGAGAATGCCGGCGGCGACGAAGAGGATGAACACGCCGGTCCAGCGGAAGAAACGGCGCAAATTGAGCTTGAGCCCGCCGATATAGATGCCATAGCCGATGGCGATGGCGACAAGGACGCCCATGAGCGCACCCAAGGGACCGGCCATGCCATCGCTCTGCTGGAAAGCGGCGAGCAGGAAGAACACCGATTCCAGCCCTTCCCGCGCCACGGCGAAGAACACCATAGCGATAAGCCCCAGCCCCTTGTTGGTGGAGGTCTCCAGCGCGGCGTCGATGGAATGATGCAGTTCGGCCTTGATGGAGCGCGCGGCCTTGCGCATCCAGAACACCATCGAAGTGAGCACGAAGACGGCGATGAAGCCGATCACCGACTCGAAAAGCTCCTGCGCCTTCTGCGGAAATTCTGCGCTGGCAAATTGCAGCCCCGCGCCGACGGCGAGCGAGAGGGCCAGCGCCAGCAGAATACCGATCCAGACGACGGGCATCCATGCGCCCCGCCCTGTCTGCCTGATATAGCTGGCGATGATGCCGACGATCAGCGCCGCTTCCACGCCCTCACGCAGCATGATGAGAAAAGGTACGAGCATATCCGCCACCCGGAAAAAGCCTTCGTATTTTTGTCACCTTTTAACGGGGATGGAGAAGGAAAGAAATAGGGAAGTACGTCCCGTCACGAGCCTGTGAGTTGCTGGGGCGGCGTCAGCGCCTCAAGCTGGTTCTGACAACTTCGCTTCCCATCGCGCTGCACAAAATTTTTCACCCAAGGGCTTGAAGATGACAAAACCCTTCTCCATATCAGCGTGGCTTGCAGGCGCGTCTCCTCCCATTGCGCGCGGCAAGTGTTCCCCTCTGGAGGTTTTGCCCGTATGGGCACCTTCAAAACTTGAAGCCGGGCTTTCGCAAGTCCGGCTCTTTTTTTGGCTAAATTTTCCGGGAGATGGCGGGGCGTGCCCATATTGCGCCGCAATATGCGATGCGAGGGGATGATGATGACGAAAAAATGTCAGAAATCAAAGGCCTCAGAGCATTTCTTGCAAGGCAGCCATGCAAAATCGCCTCTGCACATTTTTGCGATGCGAGGGTATATCTAGCTCACACAAAAAAGAACAAACGAAGTCTAGGTGAGAAAAATGAACCTGATCCGCTCCTACAACAACTGGCGCCGTTACCGCGCTACCGTAAACGAACTGAGCCGCCTGTCGACCCGCGAACTGAACGATCTCGGCATCCTTCCCGCCGAAATCCCCTACGTCGCCCGCAAGGCCGTCGCTCGCTAAGTTTGGACGCATGGCTCGTCCCATGCGCAAAGAATCATAGAGATATCGCCGGGGTCACCTCCTCCTCCCAGACCCCCGCGATAAAAGGCCGGCACCTCCTCCTCCCAAGCCGGCCTTTACAAATAGCACCCGCCGCACCTCCTCCCGCGGCGGGTGTTGTTTTTTGGGAAGTTGCTTCAGCCTCGATCTCATCCGAAAAGTCCGCAGCTTCGGGATCGCGCGCTATCCCCTACCTGCCGTCGGGTCGCCCACGATCGGCGTGAAGCCGCCATAGATCATGCGCCTGGCGTCAAAGGGCGCGCTGCCGTCAGGCATCTTCATGCGCGGGTCTTCCATCACCTTCCGGTTCCCCTCGTCGCGCGCCTCGCGCGAAGGCCAGACGATCCAGGAGAAGCACACCGCTTCATCCGGCTCGCATTTCACCGCCATGGGAAACGAGGTGACTTCGCCATCCGGCACGTCGTCGCCCCAGCACTCGACAACGCTCAACGCGCCGTGATCCGTAAAAACCACCGCCGCATCCTCCGCCAGCTTCCTGAACGCCTCGCGGTTGGCCTTCGGCACGGCCAGCACAAAGCCATCGACATAGGACATGAGATTTCCTCATCCAGAATGGAAATGTTGCAATTGTCATCCTGTCCGGCTTGACGGCCTTGCTCAACCCTCCAGTGGCGCAAAATTGACTCCGGACAGCCAAATACCCACCTTCCATTTGCCTGAACCATTCGACGCCTGACGCGTTTGAACAGCGGTGAGGCCAGATTCGGAGGTATGTCATGCCCGCGAAATCGAAAAGCCAGCAGGAAGCGGCCGGGACCGCGCTTGCCGCAAAGCGTGATGAAAAGAAGGTAAGCGAGCTCAAGGGCGCTTCGAAATCGATGTATGAATCGATGTCCGAAAAGGAACTCGAGGAGTTTGCATCGACCAAGCGCAAGGGCCTGCCGGAGCATGTGGGCAAGGATTAAACCTGCTTACTTCTGCCCCGCATACCCCGCCCGGATAATCCCGTGCCGCTGGAGCTTGTCGTAATAGGTCTTGCGCGGGATGCCCAACGCTTCGATCGTCGCCTTGACGTCCCCGCCATTGGCCGCGAGCGCCTCTCGGATCAGTTCGGCCTCATAGCGCTCGACGCGCTCGGGGAGCGACAGTTTTTCCTCATCGTGGGAAGGCGTCCCGGTGATTGCCGGTTCGGTCAGCCCTAATGCGAAGCGCTCGGTGAAATGGGCGAGTTCTCGCACATTGCCGGGCCAGTCATGGGCGAGGAGGTGGCGGCGGACGTTTTCGGGTACGGGCGGCGGGTCCATATGGAAGCGCTGGGCGGCGCGGCCGAGGAAATGCGCGAAGAGCAGCGGAATGTCCTCTTTCCGCTCGCGCAGAGGCGGGATCGAGACCGTCACGACATTCAGCCTGTAAAATAGATCTTCACGAAAATCGCCGCGCGCGGCGGGATCGCCGAGGTCAATCTTCGAGGCGGCGACGACGCGCAGGTCGAGGGGGCGCACCTGATTGCTGCCGAGCGGGGTGATTTCGCGCTTTTCGAGGACGCGCAGGAGCTTCACCTGCGCGGCGGGCGGCATGCTTTCGATCTCATCGAGGAACAGGGTGCCGCCGCTCGAATGCTCGATGCTGCCGACGCGCTTCTTCTGCGCGCCCGTGAATGCGCCCGGCTCATGCCCGAAAAGCTCGCTCTCGATCATCGTTTCGGGCAGCGCGCCGCAATTCAATGCCACGAATTGGCCCTGGCGGCGGCGGCTCCAGCGATGGAGAAGCTCGGCCACCACCTCCTTGCCGCTGCCCGTTTCGCCGGCGACGAGCACATCCACATCCGCATCGGCGATCTGCCGGAGCGTGCGGCGCAGGCGCTCCATGGATGGCGTCTGGCCGATCAGCGGCAATTCGTCCTGCGCTGCTTCCGCCGCGCGGCGCAGTTCGCGGTTTTCAAGCACCAGCCGGCGCTTTTCGATGGCGCGGCGCACGCTCTGCACCAGCCGCTCCGCCGGATAGGGCTTGGCGATGAAATCATAAGCTCCCTCCTGCATCGCCTCGACAGCCATGGCGATATCGCCATGTCCGGTGATGAGGATGACGGGAAGATCAACGTCGCGCGCCTTCAATTCCCGGAAAAGCTGGAACCCATCGATGCGCGGCATACGGATGTCGGTGACGACGATGCCTTCAAACTCCGCATCGATTTCGGCGATGGCCGCCTTTGCGCCGTCGAAGGACAGCACTTCGAAGCCCGCCAGGTCCAGCGTCTGGGCATTGGCGCGGCGCACGGTCTCGTCATCGTCGACGAAGGCAATTTTCGGACGCATTTCGTGATTGCTCATAGCACGCTCTTCAAATGAATGATGAAACGGGTGCCCTGCCCCGGCTCGCTTTCGACTTCGAGGCGCCCGCCGAATTCGGTGACGATGTCGTTGCAGATGACATGGCCGAGGCCCAGCCCGCCCTTCTTGGTGGTGGTGAAGGGCGTGAACAGGCGCTCCATGATATCATGCGGGATGCCGGGGCCATTGTCGGCGACGATGAGGTGCGTCTCGTCGCCCTGCCGCTCCCATGAAAGCTCGACGCGCCCGTCCGCCTGCCCTTCCATGGCTTCCATGGCGTTCTGCATCAGGTTGACCAGCACCTGCTCCAGCCGCACGCGGTTGCCCATGACGCGGATGTCGGGCGGCGGGATATCGCAGACGAATTCCACGCCCTGCTGGCGCAGGCGATTGTTGAGGAGCAGGAACGCGCCGTCCATCGCCGCGGCGACGCTGGTCGGTTCCACCCCGCCCGTGCCCTTGCGCGAGAAAGTCCGGAGGCCATCTGCGATAGTGCCGATGCGCTCCGTCAGGGCAGCGATGGTGGAGAGGTTCTCGCCAACGGCCTTCCGGTCGTTCCGGGCGAGGAAGGTACGGGCATTGTCGGCATAGCTGCGGATCGCGGCGACGGGCTGGTTGATCTCATGGGTGATGCCCGCCGCCACCTGCCCCAGAATGGCGAGGCGGTTGGCCTGCGCCAGTTCCTCGCGCACTTCCTGCAGACGCAGCACCGTCTTCTGACGCTCCTCCACCTCGCGCTCCAGCCGCTTGTTGGCGGCACTGAGCTCGAATGTGCGTTCGCTGACGCGGGTTTCCAGTTCCTCGCGGGCAAGCCGGGCCTGCGCGGCGCGGCGCTGGATGCGCTGGCGCCGGCGCAGGAGCCAGCCCGCCAGCGCGAGAACGGGTATGAGGCCGAGCACGGCGAGCGAGCGGGCCTCGCGCATGCTCAAGGCAACCTCCTCGCTGGCGGGTGCGAGCATATGCAGCGTCCAGTTTGTGGTCGGCACCGGCACGCGGACGCGGACGAAGCGCGCCGGGCGCGTATCCGGCAGCGCGGCGCGCACGATATCGGGGCGCTCATCGGCAGCGAAATGTGGCGATATAGGCAGCACCGTCAGCGGTGCATCGCCGAATTGCAGCGTATCGCGCAGCGCCGTCTGGTCCTTGGGCGGAATGTCCGTGAGCGTGCGGAAGCGCCAGCGCGGAATGCTCGTCACCAGCACCACGCCGTGCTCGTCGGTGACATAGGAGGCGTCGGCGCTGCTCCTCCAATCCGCCTCGACCTGGTCGAACACCAGCTTGACGACGATGACGCCCAGCAGGCCATGCGGCCCCTCGACCCGTCGCGAGATATAAAGGCCGGGGCGCAGGCTGGCGGTGCCGAGCGCATAATATTCCGCCCTACCCGATTTCACCGCCTCCCGATAATAGGGACGGAAGGCATAATCATTGCCGACGAAGCTGGTGGGCGAGCGCCAGTTGCTGGCGGCGACGGCGAGGCCGTGCCTATTGAGGATATAGATGACCGATGCGCCGGTGCCGTCCACGAGACCTTCCAGCTTGTGGTCGAGTTCCTGGAACCGCGCCTTGTCGCCGCTGGCCAGCGCGGCGCGGATATCCCTGTCCTGCGCCAGCACGAAGGGAACGGAGCGCTGCTTTTCCAAGACGGTGCGCAGCACGACCGCGTTGAGCGAGGCAGCATTGCGGCTGCGGCTGTCGAGCGCCCGATAAGCCTGCGCACGCCCATAATCGCCCGCCAGCCACAGCGCGGCGAGCAGCAGGCCGGCGGCAAGCAGCGCGAAGATGCTCCATTCGATGGCCGGGTGGTGGCGGGACGTTTTCATGTGGGAGCGAAACCGCGGTCCACCCCCCTCTGTCCTGCCGGACATCTCCCCCACAAGGGGGGGAGATTGGCCTTCATCGATGACGGCACCCAATCCTGCAACGTTGGCGATTGGCCAAGGCGGAACCGACATCCGATCTCCCCCCTTGTGGGGGAGATGTCCGGCAGGACGGAGGGGGGTGATGACTGGGCGCAAACGATCATAAGCCATGAACCGCACAGGTGCAGAATCCCGGACAAAACACAAGAAGGCGAGTGCGGATTGTCGCACAAACTTCCGAGACCCTGACTCGCACCCTCAACATTTCCCTTAATTAAATCAATCATTTACACTTAAGGCGAAACTTTGGCACGGCAATTGCTTTCATGGAAGCTATCCAAGCGGGCGCTTTAATCGGGCGCCCGCCTGTTAAATGGACCCTGAGAACAATCGGCGGAGGAGCTGTCGAGGAGACCGGGGTTTGCACATTTCGACCGCATGATCTTACCGAAAAATCTGCAATTTTTCGGGATCATGCTCTAGGAGGAACCATGAGCCCCACGCATATCGGCGCGGACACGCCCCGCGCGAAAACCCCTCTTTACCGTCATCTGTATGTGCAGGTGCTGGTGGCTATCGCCGCCGGCATCGCGCTCGGCCATTATTACCCCGAGCTCGGCGAAAGCCTGAAGCCGCTGGGCGATGCGTTCATCAAGCTGGTCAAGATGATCATAGCGCCCGTCATCTTCCTCACCGTCGCCACCGGCATCGCCGGCATGTCGGACCTTGCCAAGGTCGGCCGCGTCGCGGGCAAGGCGATGATCTACTTCCTCACCTTCTCGACGCTGGCGCTGATCCTCGGTCTCATTGTCGCCAACGTCGTCCATCCCGGCAGCGGCATGCATATCGACCCTGCCTCGCTCGACACCAAGGCGGTGGCGAATTACGCCGAAAAGGCGCATGAGCAGACGATCACCGGCTTCCTCACCAATATCATCCCGACCACCATTGTCAGCGCCTTCGCCTCGGGCGACATCCTGCAGGTGCTGTTCTTCTCGGTCCTGTTCGGCATCGCGCTCGGGATGGTCGGCGAAAAGGGCGCGCCGGTGCTGAACTTCCTGCAGGCGCTTTCGCTGCCTATTTTCCGGTTGGTGGCGATCCTGATGAAGGCGGCCCCCATCGGCGCGTTCGGCGCCATGGCCTTCACCATCGGCAAATATGGCATCGAATCCGTCGCAAACCTGGCGTTTCTGGTCGCGACCTTCTACCTGACCTCGATCTTGTTCGTGCTCGTCGTGCTCGGCGCGGTGGCGCGGTATAACGGCTTCTCCATCCTGGCGCTGATCCGTTACATCAAGGAAGAACTGCTGCTGGTCCTTGGCACCAGCTCGTCCGAGGCGGCGCTGCCCTCGCTCATGGAGAAGATGGAAAAGGCGGGCTGCAAGAAATCCGTCGTCGGCCTCGTCGTCCCGACCGGCTATTCCTTCAACCTCGACGGCACCAATATCTATATGACGCTGGCGGCGCTGTTCATCGCGCAGGCGATGGATATCCACCTCTCCCTCGGCGATCAGGTCCTGCTCCTGCTGGTGGCGATGCTGAGCTCGAAGGGCGCTGCCGGCATCACGGGCGCGGGCTTCATCACGCTCGCCGCCACGCTCTCGGTCGTCCCCGCCGTTCCGGTCGCGGGCATGGCGCTGATCCTCGGCATCGATCGCTTCATGTCGGAGTGCCGCGCGCTGACCAACCTCGTCGGCAATGCGGTTGCCACCATCGTCGTGGCGCGCTGGGAAAAGGAACTCGACACCGAGAAGCTCGCCGCCGCCATGAGCGGACGCCCCATGCAGACGCAGGTGCTCCAGCCGGCGGAATAAGCGCTATACATCATCATATGCCGGGCGTGCCGTAAGATGCGCCCGGCTTTTTATTTCAAAGATGCAAATATACAACAGAAAACATCTTGCCTGTGAATAATTCATATACCAATATGGTATAGGTTTAATTAAATAAGAATCAACCTTGATCGAGAAAAGACATGGCAATACTCGCCCGCTCTCCACGTGAAAAAATCATGACTTTCGGACTGACCGTGCTGGCGCTCATGGCTGCGGCGGGGACCGCGCTGGTGCTGACCGGCACCAGGCCCGCGCCCGCGCAAGCCGAAGGGCCCGCTCCGACCGCGCTTTCCGAAACCTTCGGCGACTGGATGGTCAATTGTCAGGCCGCGCCCGATGGCAAGAAGCGCAATTGCCAGATGACACAGCAGCAGGTCGACAGCAAGACCGGGCAGATGGTGCTGATGATCGCGCTGGGTGCGCCCGATGCCAAGACCGGCATCGCCAACTCCACGCTGGTTCTGCCCTTCGGACTGGATTTCTCCAGAGGCGTGCAGGTCAAGGTAGACGAGACGGACCTCGCCCGCGCCGGTATCAGCACCTGCCTGCCGCAGGGCTGCATCGCCCCGCTTTCGCTTGATGGCAAGGCGCTGGCCGCGCTGGCAAAAGGCAAGCAAGCTGTCATCGGCATGACCGCCTTCAACGGCGGCAAGGACGTGACCGGCAATATCTCGCTGAAGGGCTTCTCCGCCGCATCAAGCCGGCTGGCCGCGCTGGCGGCGTCGTAGAGCGACTCATGTTTTGATCGAATCGCCAAGCGCCCTCGCCCTTCGAGGCTTCGTTCCGCTGCGCTTCACTACGCACCTCAGGATGAGGGCTACTACGGCGTTGCAACCCTTCACCCTCATGGTGAGGTGTGAGCGTAGCGAGCCTCGAACCACGGGGGTGAAGGGCGCACAGTTGGCTCCGTATAGATGTGAAATGCTCTAGGTGAATGGCTATTTTTCCATTCACCATTTACCACTTCCCTATTCGCTCTTCTTCGCCTGATCGTCCATCAGCTCGTACCACATGGCGTTGAGCACGGCGAAAGCCACCGCCAGGGGCAATCCGAGAAGCCAGGAAAAATACCACATAGTTGGTCTCCTTGATAATCCAGTGAGATAGTGATCAGTGAGTAGTGAGGTAGTTTTCTATCTCACTACTCACTACTCACTATTCCCTATCTCACTAATAAGAATGGCTCTTCTTGTCCGTCACAGCCGCCTCGTCCACCTTGCCCCAGAGCACGTGGTAGACCCAGCTGGTATAGGCGACGATCAGCGGCAGGAAGATTGCGGTCACCACCAGCATGATGAACAGCGTCACATGACTGGAGGATGAATCCCATACCGTCAGGCTCGATCTTGGATCGATCGATGAGGGCAAGATGAAGGGGAACATCGAGACGCCCACCGACGAGATGATGCCGAAGATACCGAGCTTGCCGGTCAGGAGCGGCAGGATCTCCGCACGGCTGCGCAGCGCGAAGAAGGTCATGAGCGGGCCGAGCACGCCCAGCGCCGGGGCGATCATCAGCCAGCGATAGGCCGCATAGTTGGTGAACCATGCGCCATGCTCCGCCACCACGCTCTTCAACAGCGGGTCGGACGGCCCGCCGGGATTGATGGCGCTGGTGATGCGGTAGCCACCGATATGCTGCCAGAGGATAGCGCCCGCCGCGACATAGAGCACGATGGTCAGCAGCGCGGCGATGCTGCCGAGCCGCCTTGCGCGGGCCGAGATCACGCCGCTCGTCTTCAGCGCCAGCCAGGCGCTGCCATGCATGGCGAGCATCGTGACTGACAGAAGCCCGCAGAGCAGCGCGAACGGGTTGAGCAGGCCGAGAAGATTGCCCTCATAGATGATGCGCATTTCCTCGGTGAAACGGAACGGCACGCCCTGCAGCACATTGCCAACCGCGACGCCGAAGATGAGCGAGGGCACGAAGCCACCGATGAACAGGGCCCAGTCCCAGCCGGT
Organism: Paramesorhizobium endophyticum; assembly: GCF_014640615.1. Classification (GTDB taxonomy): domain Bacteria; phylum Pseudomonadota; class Alphaproteobacteria; order Rhizobiales; family Rhizobiaceae; genus Paramesorhizobium; species Paramesorhizobium endophyticum. The sequence continues at coordinate 65,489 of NZ_BMHH01000001.1, forward strand.
GCGCCAGCCCATGCTCTCGCGCTTGGAGCGGTACTTGAAGCCAACGGGCCGCAGGATCAGCGCGGCGAGGATCAGGAACATGGCGAGGTAGAAGCCCGAGAAGGACACCGCATAAAGCGGCGGCCATGCGGCGAAGATGGCGCCGCCGCCAAGGATCAGCCAGACCTGATTGCCCTCCCAGACCGGCCCGACCGTGTTGATGACGACGCGGCGCTCGACATCGCTTTTCCCGACGAAGGGCAAGAGCATGCCGACGCCGAGGTCGAAGCCGTCCATGACCGCGAAGCCGATGAGGAGCACGCCCAGAAGCACCCACCAGATGAGGCGCAGGGTTCCATAGTCGATGAGTTCACTTAATATCATAATACTTTACTCCGCCGCAGCATGATCCCGAAAAGTTGCAGACTTTTCGGACAAGATCATGCGACTAGGCCTTTACCGCGAGATGGGGAGAAACGAGGATCGCTTCGGTCTCATCGTCCGGTTCGGGCCCGTGCTTGATGGCCTTCACCATCAGGCTCATCTCGATGATGAGAAGGACGGTATAGATGACGACGAAGCCCGCGATGGTGGCCAGCACGCTCGCCGCGCCAAGATCGGAGACAGCCACGGCCGTCGGCAACACGCCTTCGATGATCCAGGGCTGGCGGCCGAACTCCGCGACGAACCAGCCGCATTCGATGGCGATCCACGGCAGCGGGATGGCCCAGAGCGCGACGCGCAGCAGCCATGGGTGACGGTCGAGCGAACGGCGCGCCGAGAGGACGAAGAAGGTGCCCGTCAGCAGGATCAGGAACATGCCAATGCCGACCATGATGCGGAACGCCCAGAACAGCGGGAAGACCTGCGGCACGGTGTCGTTAGCGGCCTTGGTGATATCGGCGGGAGTGGCGAGGCGCGGGTCATCGACATAGCGCTTCAGCAGCAGCGCATAGCCGAGCCATTTGCCGTTGTTCTCGAACTGGTCGCGGATATCAGGCGAGACATTGGCCTTGTCGCCGCCCGCGGCGCGGATCTTCTGCAGCGCGTCATAGGCGGCGATGCCCTTGACGATATGCTCACGGGCCGCGGCCACCTGCTGGTTGATGCCGGGGATCTGCGTGTCGAGCGAGCGGGTGCCGATGAGGCCCATCACCCATGGGATATGCACGGCATAATGCGTCTCGCGTTTCTCCTGGTCGGGGAAGCCGAAGGCGGTGAAGGCGGCTGGCGCGGGCTCGGTGTTCCACATCGCCTCGATGGCCGCGAGCTTCATCTTCTGGTGCTCGGTCGAGAGATAGCCGCTCTCGTCGCCCAGCACGACTACCGAAAGCGAGGCGGCAAGGCCGAAGGAGGCGGCGACGGTCATAGAACGCTTGGCAAGCTCGCTATGCTTGCCCTTGAGGAGATACCAGGCCGAGACTCCCAGCACGAAGACCGACGCCGCGACATAGCCCGCCGAAACGGTATGGACGAACTTCGCCTGCGCCACCGGATTGGTCACCACGGCGAAGAAATCGGTGATCTCCATGCGCATGGTCTGCGGGTTGAAGGCTGCGCCGACCGGGTTCTGCATCCAGCCATTGGCGATCAGGATCCAGAGGGCTGAGAAATTCGACCCGGCGGCGACGCAATAGGTGGCGACGAGGTGGCCGACCTTGGAGAGCCTGTCCCAGCCGAAGAAAAACAGGCCGACGAAGGTTGCCTCAAGGAAGAAGGCCATCAGCCCCTCGATGGCGAGCGGCGCGCCGAAGATGTCGCCGACATAATGGCTGTAATAGCTCCAGTTCATACCGAACTGGAATTCCATGACGATGCCGGTCGCCACGCCCATGACGAAATTGATGCCGAAGAGCGTGCCCCAGAACTTGGTCATCTGGCGCCAGACCTTGCGGCCCGTCATGACATAGACCGTCTCCATGATCGCCAGCAGCACCGAAAGGCCCAGCGTCAGCGGCACGAAGATGAAGTGATAGAGCGCTGTTATCGCGAATTGCAGCCGCGACAGCGTGACAATGTCGAATTCCATCGGGTTTTTCGCCGGCTGGCCGGCGCTCCTTTCTTCTTTATCCGCAAGTCCGCTGGGAAAACAGTTCCTGTTTTTCCCGGGAAAACCGCCCTTGGGACTTGCTTGTCCGCCATGCACCCGGCATCGCGGAAATTGCGGTTCAATCCTCCCGCAAACTGGAAATCATGGCCCCGAAAGCCGGATCGGCCTTATCGGCGATGGCGACGATCCGTCCCTCCTCCACGAGGGCGATGCGGTCGGCGCATTCCGCCTCGCGCCGCTTGTGCGTGGCGATGAGCAGAGTCCTGCCCCGTGCCTTTGCCGCGAGACGGGTGAGCACATCCTTCGCCGTCGCAGCGTCCAGCCCCTCGGTCGGCTCGTCGAGGAGCCAGAGCGGCGTATCGCGCAGGAACAGCCGGGCAAGCGCCAGACGGCGCGACTGTCCGCCGGAGAGGCCCATTCCGCCCTCCCCCAACCGGTTGTCGAGGCCATGGGGCAGCGCCCTGATGGTTTCGGCAAGCCCGGCATCATCGAGCGCCGCCCATAGCGCGGCGTCATCGGCGGCGGGGTTGGCGAGCAGGAGGTTCTCCCGCACACTGTCCTGGAAAAGCTCGGTGCGCTGGGTAACGAGAGTCGCCGGCAGCGCGGCCACCGTGCCTGACAGAGGCGCGATCTCGCCTGACAGTATGGCCAGCAGCGTGGACTTTCCTGCGCCGCTCGCGCCGACCAGAGCGAGCTTTTCACCCTGTAGGATGTCGAGAGAGACGCCTTGGAGCACCGGTTTCTCCGCGCCGTGATGGTAGGCGGTGACGGAGATGAGGCGGGCGGCGGGCGCTTCGGATTGCCCCTCACCCTTACCCTCTCCCCGTAAGGACGGGGAGAGGGGGGCATCCGCGTTGCCGCTTTTGCCTGCACCCTCAGCGCTGCAAGATGAGGCGGCGACATCAAGGCCCCCCTCTCCCCGCATGCGGGCAGAGGGTAAGGGTGAGAGGCAAGCGGAAGAGTGTTCCGTTTCCGTCAGTCGTGGCCCCAGCCTCTGCGCGGCGAGCGCGGTGCGGCCGAGTTCCATCGCGCCGCGTCGCAGGGCGGCGAAGGGCTCCATCGCACCGAGCGCGACGAGCAGGCCGAGTGCGGCGACCGGCGCGCCGATGGTTCCCTTGTCGGCAAGCACGGCCATGGCGACGAGCGTGCCTGAAAGCAGCAGCGCGCCCGCGAGGCCGAAGCCGAAGGAAACCCGCGTGTCGATCCGGTTGAGACTGTCATCGGCTTCGCTGAGACGGCGGTCGGCATAGGCGATGGCTTCCGCCTTGGCGGCGAGACGTCCGGCCATGACGAGTTCGGTCTGCCCGGCGACGAGATCGATGGCGCGGGCGCGCAGGGCTTCCACCGCCTTGGCGCGGCGGCGCATCGGCTTTTGGGCTGAAATCGCGGCTATTACTGGAAGGCCGAGCCCTACGAGGAGCAGCAGCGCGGCGATGGCGACACCTGCTAGCGCCGACATGAAGAAGAACGCGATGCCCGCGGCCAGCGCCGTGGCAAGTGCGGCTCCGGCAGGCACCAATACCCGCAGGTAGAGCGAATCCAGTGCGTCGATATCGGCGGTCAAGCGAAAGAGAAGCCGCGCGGGGCGCATCAGGAGGTCATGCGCGGCGCCGGGGGCGGCCCAGGCGCGGAAGAGCCTTTCCCGTAGAGCAGCGAGCACCGCGAGCGTAGCGTCATGGGTGACGAGCCGCTCGCCATAACGCGCGCCGGTGCGGGCGAGCGCGAGGAAGCGAATGCCGGCGGCGGGCGCGAAGACATCGAAGGCGAAGGCGGTAGCGGCGGACATTCCGGCAATCGCCGTGGCGGTGATGAACCAGCCGGAAAGCCCCAATAGCGCGATACCGGCCAAAACCGTGCTTGCAGCGAGGACCATGCCTGATAGCATCATGCCGCGCCGCTCGCATGAGAAAAGGGAGAGAACCGGGCGAAGATGGCGGATGGTGTTCATGGCTCAGGCCCTCCTTCCGGCGTCCAGCCTGACGAGCCGGTCCATGCGCAGGGCAAGGGCCGGGTCATGGGTCGCGACAACAAGCGTTTTTCCCTTGGCCAGCGCGAGCAGGCTGTCCATGACCTTCAAGGCTGTCTGGTGATCGAGATGGGCGGTCGGCTCATCGGCGAGGATGATCGCGGCCTCAGTGTTGAAGGCGGCACGGGCGAGCGACAGGCGCAGCGCCTCGCCACCGGAAAGGCCGATGCCGCTTTCGCCCAGCGCCGCGCGGTTCCTGATAACATCGGTGAGGTTTGCCGCTTCCAGCGCCGCTTCGATTTCAGCCTCGCCGCCGTCGCGTCCGAGGGTGATATTGGCCTCAGCGGAACCCGCGAAGATATGCGGCTTCTGTCCCACCCAGGCCATGCGGGCGCGGATATCCGCCGCCGTTTCGGGGAGAAAGGGGGGGCCGCAGAGGGTGATATTCCCCTCTTCCGGGATCACAAGCCCCCCCATCAGCGCCAGCAAGGTGGACTTGCCGCAGCCGCTCGGCCCCCAGAGGGCGACATGTTCGCCGGGGGAGACGGTGAGGTTAAAATTGTCGAACAGAGGGGTGTCGCTGCCGGCGTGGCGGAAGCGGAGGTTGGTGAGGTGGAGGGCAGCTTGCCCCTCACTCACTCTAGCAGGTTGCCCCTCACCCTTACCCTCTCCCCGCGCGCGGGGAGAGGGGGACACGGACGTTTCCGTCTCGTTCTTCTGCCGGGTGCAGGGGAAAAAGGACGAAGACGCGACGTTGACGCCCCCCTCTCCCCGTTCTTTACGGGGAGAGGGTAAGGGTGAGGGGCAAAATTGTGCTGCGTCGCTCACCATGGCCGCCCCCTCCCCCCCCAGCACCTCAAGCGCTTTTATCGCCGCCTCGCCCGAGGCTCGGTCGTGCCAGACAGCGGAGAGATCGCGCAGGGGTTCGAAGAAGGCGGGGGCGAGGAGCAGGATGAAGAAGCTTTCCGGCAGCGTCAGCTTGCCGCCCCAGGCGCCGAAATCGAGCTGGCCGAGAAGGTGAAAGCCGGTATAGACCGCGACCATGGCGACGCCGAGCGCGGAGAAAAGCTCAAGCACCGCCGACGACAGAAAGGCGATGCGCAGCACGACCATGGTGCGCCGGCGCAGACTTTCCGCGTTGTTCCGCAGGCGGTGGGCGGTCAGGTCGACGGCGTCGAAGGCGCGGATGGTGGAAAGCCCGCGCAGGCGGTCGAGCAGAAAGCCGTTCATGCCGCCAAGCTCCGCCAGTTGCGCCTCGCTCGCGGCTTTTGCGCGCCAGCCGATCAGGGCCATGAAGACCGGTATCAATGGCGCGGCAACAAGAAGGATGAGCGCCGCCACCCAGGAAAACCACAGGACAACCGCAAGAATAACAAGCGGCACGACGCTCACCCGCTGCCGCACCGGCTGGAAGCGCGAGAGATAGGGAATGACCGCCTCGGCCTGTTCGGCGATGACGCTGGCAGCAAGGCCCGAGGCGGGACGGCTGTTATCAAGCGGCGAGCGGCGCATGAGGGCGCAAACCGCGCGCTCGCGCAGCACCGCAAGCGTCGCCCTCGCGGCTTTGAAGGCAATGCGGCTGCCGGCGGCGTCGAGCGCCGCGCGGATGATGCCAAGCATAAGCACGGCGATGGCGATCCAAGCCACCTGCGTGAGCGCGCCGCCCTTCATCACCAGCCCCAGCGCATAGGCCAGCAACCCCGCCTGCGGCAGCCAGAGCAGGGCAGCGCCGGTTTGCAGCACTGCACCTGCTCCGACTTTCATTCTTGGCTGGGCATGGACCTTGTCCGAAAACCGCTTCGCACTTTTCGGGGCCATGCCTGTGGGAGACGATTCCGGTAAGGCTACGGCTTTCACCCGGACTGCTTCAGTCGCGCGGGTTTCGGCGGCAGCCTCGGGGGCGGCCACGAATTCGTTGGAGACAGCAATGGTCACGCGCTTTCACCGTCCTTCTTGCGGGACTGGCGGCTCTTGCCGAAGGAGACGATGCGGTCCTTCGCCTCCAGGAAGCGTGTCACCTTCGCGCCCAGCGCCAGCAGGGTCGCGAGCCGGTCGGTGTCGAGCTGCTTCACGTCGTCATACCAGTTGGTCAGTTGCTCGATGAGCCCGTACATGTCCTGCATCCGGCTCTGCGCGTATTGCTCGGTCTCACTGGCGGGCCGCTGCATCAGGATTTCGCGCAGCACCGTCATGGTCGGGTCGATCTCGCGCTTCTTGCGCTCCTCGGCCAAGGTGCGCAGGATTTGCCAGACATCGTCGGGGGTGGTGAAGAAATCGCGCCGGTCGTTCGGCAGATGCTTCAGCACCACGAGGTTCCAGCCCTGCAACTCCCGCAGCCCCATGGAGACGTTGGAACGCGAGACGCCCAGCGCATCGACGATCTGGTCGGCGCAGAGCGGCTCGGGCGAAACATAAAGCAGCGCATAGATCTGCCCGACCGTGCGGTTGATGCCCCACCGACTGCCCATTTCACCGAAATGCAGCACGAAGGACTGAACGATGGGGGGAAGGTCCATGACACTCTCTTCCGAAGTTTCAGTAATTTCTGAAATCTCAATAAGCCCGAATTTGCGCGATAGCAAGCAATTTGCAAAAATTTCAGGGCTATCCGGGACGTTTCGCCGCATAAGGGGTGTTTTGTAGCCAAGCGCAGATGCGTGGCATCCCTCCTCCCGGAATTTCCTCAAATGGGCATAGCCTCGCCGCCACACCCTGCCAAATCACGGGTGTTCACGATCGGCAGACGAGGAAATAGAGTCTGTCAGAGTTCAACTGACACGCTGTGAAGAAAAGGCGCGGAGTCCTGCCGTCATCCTCGGGCGTGTCCCGAGGATCTGCCATAAGAAAAAGAATAAGCGATTACCGTCCTGACAGATTAAGCCACGGCAGATTCTCGGGACAAGCCCGAGAATGACGGCGAGAGGGGCGCTGTTTCAAGCTGGTTCTGACAGATACTCGTGCGATCGGCAAACCAGCTTGGGCAGCGCAAGGGGGCGCCATCAGCGTCTCTTGCGGCTTTTCGGGAGGCCGTCTTTTGGCGGATTGCGGTATAGAGCCGCGCGGGTGAGCAGCATCAGGGCGACGGGGGTGGTGACCATGATGAAGAAACCGATCAGCACGTCATGCAGGACAAGCCCGCCATCGCGCACCGAGAAAAAGACGATCGAAGCAAGCAGGATGCAGCTTGCGCCCCAGCTTGCCCCCATGGCCGGGGCGTGAAGGCGGTCGTAGAACGTCTTGAAACGGAGAAGGCCGATCGCGCCGACCAACGTGATGGCCGCGCCCATGAGCAGGAGGAACGCCGCCAGCAGCGCCGCCCAGAGGGGAAGATCCGCGCCCGTCATTCGATCACCTCCCCGCGCATGAGGAATTTGGCGAGCGCCAGCGTGGAGACGAAACTCAGGAGGCTGATGATCAGCGCCGCCTCGAAAAAGAGCGTGCTGCCCGTCCTGATGCCGAGCGTGACGAGCAGAAGCATGGCCCCGATATAGAAGGCGTCCATGGCGAGGACACGGTCCGCCGCGCGCGGCCCGATGAAGAGCCGGATGAGCGCGAGCGCCATCGCGGCGACCAGCATCATCTGCGCCGCCAGAAGCGACCAGGAGAGAATGGCAGCGCTCATTCGTCTGTCTCCTCGAACATGTCGCGGAGCGGACGCTCATAGCGCTCCTGGATCAGATCGCGCCAATATCGCTCGTCCTCCATGTCGAGCACATGGACGAGCAGTTCTCCGCTTCGCGCGCTGTAGCCGACCCATGCCGTGCCCGGCATGGCGTTGAGAATGACGGACAGGACGGCGAGCCCGGTGGGATCGCGCAGGGCAAGGGGAACGCGCATGAAGGCGGATCTTGGCGTCCTTCCCGGCGTCAGAATGAGACGAGCGGCATCGATGTTCGAGCTTATGCCGTCCATGAAGACACGGGCGAAAAGGACCGGGGCAAGGCGCCAGCGCCGGACATGCGGCTTCGACGGCTCCAGCACCCGCATGGTCCATGAGGCGAAAATGGCGATGATGGCGCCGAGCAGCATGTCGCCGGTGGAAACGCCGTTCAGCAGCAGCCACATGACGAACAGCGACAGGGCGAGCAGCGGATATGGCAGGATGGGCGTCATCGGCTTTTCTCCTCCACGTGCGGCGCGGCAAGAACGCTGCGGATATAATCCTGGGGCGCGTTCAGCGATTGCGCCGTCGCCTGCAGATAGCGCATGACCGGCGCGGCACCCACCACCAGCCCCAGACAGAGCAGGAGCAGCCCGATGACGGGCGCGATCTCGACGAGCCTCACGGGCGGCACGCTGCGCTCCAGCGGCGTCCAGAAATTGCGGATGCCGATGCCTGTCAGGGAGATGAGGCCTCCCAGACCGGCAGAACCCATCAGCAGGACCAGAGCCCAGTGCATTGCCGCTATCGGCTCGGGATGGCCGAGCCCCCCAGGATTGAGGATGGAGGAGATCAGCATGAATTTGGCGATAAAGCCGGAAAAGGGCGGCAGCCCGATCAGCACGATCGTGCAGATGATGAAGCAGACGCTGAGAATCGCCGGCGTCGCCGGAATGGTAAGGCCGACCTCCTCCTCTTCTTCCTCGTCCTCATCGTCAAAGTCCATCATCAGGGTGAGAACATTGGCGACCGTATCGCGGCCGCGCTCGATGAGCTCCGCCAGCAGAAAGAGCGCGGCGATGCCCAATGTGGTTGAGAGCATGTAGAACAGGAGGGCCGCGACCGTCGGCACCCCGCCGACGCCGATGGCGGCGATGAGCGTGCCGGACGAGATGAGCACGCCGAAGCTTGCGATGCGGCCGATCGCCCGCGATCCCAGCACGCCGAGGACACCGAAGACGATCGTCGCCATGCCGCCCGCGATAAGCCATTGATCGCCGAAACCGGCCAGCACACCCGTGCCGAAGAACAGGTGCGACAGCCTGAGGATGGCATAAATGCCGACCTTGCTAAGGATGGCGAACATCGCCGCCACGGGCGCTGCGGCGGCGGCATAGGCCGGTGTCAGCCAGAAGCCGAGCGGCCACATGCCCGCCTTGACCAGAAAGACGAGGCCGAGGATCGCCGCGCCCGCCTCGACGAACACCCGGTCGCCGGGTGACACCAGCGGGATGCGCGTTGCCAGATCCGCCATGTTGAGCGTGCCGGTCACGCCGTAAAGCAGGCTCACGCCGATAAGGAACAGAGCGGATGCGGCGAGGTTGAAGACGATATAACGCAGGCCCGCCTTGACGCGCCTGACGCCGGAGCCGTGCAGGGCGAGGCCGTAGGAGGCCGCCAGCGTCAGCTCGAAGAATACGAAAAGATTGAAGAGATCGCCGGTCAGGAACGCGCCGTTCAGCCCCATCAGCAGAAGCTGGAAGAGGGTATGGAAATGCGGCCCTCCCTGCTGCCAGCATGCCAGGGCATAGACGAGTGACGCGACGGCGAGAACGGCCGTCAGCACCAGCATCAGCGCCGAGAGCCGGTCGAGCGCCAATACAATGCCGAAGGGCGCTGAATAGTCGCCCAGACGATAGACGCTGGCCCCCAGGCCATTTCGCCCCGCCATGACCATCAGCGTTACCGCAACGCCGAGCAGAAGGGTCGCTGAGGCAAGGCTGATCGCCGCCTTCAGCCCGTGGCGGCGCTCGTCGAAGAGGAGCATCAGCGCGCCGGTCACCAGCGGCAGCACGACCGGCACGACGATGAGATGGTGAAGCCAGGAGGCCGTCATTTCTGCTCCCTGCCATCGACATGGTCGGTGCCCGTCAGCCCGCGCGAAGCGAGCAGGACAACGAGGAAAAGCGCCGTCATGGCGAAGCCGATGACGATGGCCGTCAGCACGAGGGCCTGTGGCACCGGATCGCCGTAAAGTGCGGGATCGCCGGGGCCTGATTTTTGCAGCACAGGCGGAGCGCCCAGTTTGAGGCGCCCCATGGCGAAGATGAAAAGATTGACACCATAGGAAATGAGCGACAGGCCGACGACGAGCTGGAAGGTGCGCGGACGCAACAGCAGCCAGATGCCCGACCCGATCAACAGTCCTATGGCAAGGGCGAGGATCAGTTCCATCAGCGCTTCCTCCTCGGCGCGGCGGAACGCGCGGCGCGGTGGCTGCGCACCGACTGGTGCGCAAGCGCGACCAGCACCAGCACCGTGGCGCCGACGACCAGCAGGAACACGCCCAGATCGAACAGGAGCGCGCTCGTCACCGGGATTTCGCCCACCAGCGGCAGCACTGGATAATGGATATACTCGGTCAGGAACGGATAGCCGAAGACCCAGGAGCCCATGCCGGTGAATGCGGCGATGAGCAGGCCCAGCGCGATCCAGCGCAGCGGCAGGATGCGCAAGCGGCTTTCGGCCACGCGGATGCCCGCCGCCATATATTGCAGGATGAAGCCCGCCGCCAGCGCGACGCCCGCGGCGAAGCCGCCGCCCGGCAGGTCATGGCCGCGCAGGAACAGGTAAACCGCGAAGACGATGATGACCGGAAAAAGCCATTGCATGATGACCGACGGGACGGCGAGATAATCGGCAAGCGTATCGCCGGCCTGGCGACCCGCCTTCATCTGATCGTCGGCGTTCTGGATATATTGCTGGCGGGGCGCGGCGATGCTTTCCGGCGCGGGGCGGAAGCGGCGCAAGAGCGCGAAGACGCTCAAGGCCACCACGCCCAGCACCGCGATCTCGCCGAAAGTGTCGAAGCCGCGGAAATCGACCAGGATGACATTGACGATGTTCCTTCCGCCGCCTTCGGTATAGGCGTGCTCGATGAAGTAATCGCCGATATTGCTCGTCACAGGCCGGGTCATGATCGCATAGGCGAGAAAGGCCATGCCGCCTCCCCCCGCCGCGGCGATCAGAAAATCGCGATGGCGCCGGAGACGCGGGCCGGTCTCGACCGGCATCATTTCCTCTCCAGCCGGGCGCTTGGGCAGCCAGCGCAAGCCGAGGAGGATGAGCACCATGGTAACGATCTCGACCAGAAGCTGGGTCATGGCGAGATCGGGCGCGGAGGCCCATGCGAAGGTGACACAGGTGACGAGTCCCGCTCCCCCGAGCATGGCCAGCGCGGTCAGCCGATGGAAGGTGGCGTTGGCCGCTGCTCCGACGGCGCAGATGCCGCCCAATATCCATAACCAGGCAAAGACCGGATCGATGGGAAGCCTGGGCGCCAGGCCGGCATACGCGCCTGCCTGATAGAAGGGCAAGGCCCCAGCGACGAGCGCCGCAACAACCAGAATGCGCAATTGCGGCTGGAGGCGGCGGGTGCTGAGCCAATATCTGGCAATGCGCGGCCAGCGCCAGAACAGCGTCGCGAGGGCGCGTTCGAAAATGCCCTTCGCCCTGATGTGGCGGAACCAGGGAGGGCCGTCCTCGCTCGTCGCCAGATATTTCGCGAGGAAGAAATAGAGCGTCACTCCGCCCGCCAGCGCAATCGCGCTCATCAGCAGCGGCAGGTTGAAGCCATGCCAGACGGCGAGGCTGAACCGCGGCGTTTCGGCACCCAGCACGCCTATGGCGGCGGTGCGCAGATAGGAACCGACCGAGACGCCGGGCACGATGCCGATGACAAGGCAGGCGAGCACCAGGAAAGCGATCGGAATATACATCCAGTGCGGCGGCTCGTGCGGCGCCCGGGGCAGATCGTCCGGCGGCGGGCCGAAGAAGACGCCATGGATGAAGCGGGTCGAATAGGCGACGGTGAAGATGCCGGCAATCACCGCGAAATAAGGCTCGGCGGCGTCGAGCATGTTGTCGCGGTGGAGCGCGACCGTTTCGGCGAAAAACATCTCCTTGGAAATGAAGCCGTTGAGAAGCGGCACACCGGCCATCGCCGCGCTCGCCACCATGGCGAGCGTCGCCGTGATGGGCATGTAGCGGAACAGCCCGCGCAGGCGGCGCATGTCGCGCGTGCCGGTCTCATGGTCGATGATGCCGGCAGCCATGAACAGCGACGCCTTGAACGTGGCATGGTTGATGATGTGGAAGACAGCGGCGACGGCGGCAAGTTGGCTCCCGAGGCTCAAGAGCAGCGTAATGAGGCCCAGATGGCTGATCGTCGAATAGGCGAGCAGCCCTTTGAGATCCTGCTGGAACAGCGCGAACCAGGAGCCGAGGACGAGCGATGCAAGGCCGGATATGCCCAGAACCCAGAACCATTCGGGCGTACCGGCGAAAATCGGCCACAACTGCGTCAGAAGGAACACGCCGGCGCCCACCATGGTCGCCGAATGGAGATAGGCCGAGACGGGCGTTGGCGCCGACATGGCGTTGGGCAGCCAGAAATGGAAAGGGAACTGCGCGCTTTTGGTGAGCGCGCCCAGCACGATCAACAGCATGGCGGGCAGGAAAAACGGGCTTTCGCGGATAATCTCGCCGGAAGCCAGCACCCGGTCGAGATCGTAACTCCCGACGATATGGCCAAGAAGCAAGACCCCGAAGAAGAGCGAGGCACCGCCCGCGCCGGTGATTGTCAATGCCATGCGCGCGCCTTCCCGCGCCCCGGCATTCTGGTACCAATAGCCGATGAGCAGGAAGGAAAAGATGCTCGTCAACTCCCAGAAGATGACCAACAGGACCAGATTTCCTGACAGCACCAAGCCTAGCATGGCGCCCATGAAAGCGAGGAAATAGGAGAAGAAGCGCGGCACGGGATCGGCGGGCGACATGTAATAGCGCGCATAGATGATGACGAGCAGCCCGATGCCCGTCACCAGGACGGCGAACATCCAGGCAAAGCCGTCCATGCGCAGGAGGAAATCCAGCCCATAGTCAGGAAGCCAGGAGAATCCTCCTCGCACGATGCCACCGCCGCTGACACCCGGATAAAGCACGAGGGTGAGGATCAAACCGGCAAGCGCAACCGCTCCGGCGAAGAAAGCCTCGCCATTATGATCGCTCCGCCGGAAGAAGGCGATGATAATGCTGCCCGCGAAAGGGGTGATTACAAGCAGAAGCAGCAGGACGCCATTACTCACCATCCGCCGCCATACCTTCCCTTAAGCACAGACCACGAAATCTCAAGGCATAGTATAGTTTTCAACAGCCTACACCGCAGTAAACAACGGCAGAAAATCTTACTTCCATGGAGTTTTTCATTTTACCCTCTCCAGATTATTTATGCGAACGGGTCAACTTACTCTACTGACACTCGACCGATCGCTATCCGAAGGTTTTTCCCGACCATCAGCCCGGCAGCTGTCATCATCCCAAGCGCTCTTCAACGCCTGATGCGCCGAAAGGCTCCCTCCGATCTCGCTGGCTGCGCTGAATCGTCTCAGTCGCTGCAGCGCGCAAAAAAATATCGGCGGGACAGAGGCTGTCCCGCCGATGTCTGGTCACCGCAATTTTCCGGGAATTATTTCCCCGCCACGCCCTCCAGTTCCGCCAGCACATCGGCGTCGAGATCCAGCTCGGCGGCGGCAAGGTTCTCGCGCAGATGGGCGACGGACGAAGTGCCGGGGATGAGCAGGATGTTCGGCGCGCGGCGGAGCAGCCAGGCGAGCGCCACCTGCATCGGCGTCGCGCCAAGACGGGCCGCCACATCGGACAGGGTGGACGATTGCAGCGGGCTGAAGCCGCCGAGCGGGAAGAAGGGCACATAGGCGATGCCGTCACGGGCGAGATCGTCGATGAAAGCGTCGTCGCCGCGATGCGCCAAATTGTACATGTTCTGCACGCAGACGATCTCGCAGATGCGGCGGCCTTCGGCCAATTGCGTGGGCGTGACATTGCTGAGGCCGATATGGCGCACCAGCCCCTGACGCTGGAGGTCGGCGAGCACGGTTAGCGGCGCCTCAATCGACCCTTCGGCAGGGCCGTGCGCGTCGAACATGATGCGGAGGTTGACGATTTCAAGCACATCGAGCCCGAGATTGCGCAGATTGTCATGGACGGCCTGCGTCAGTTCCTCCGGCGCATAGGCCGGCAGCCAAGAGGCGTCATCCCCGCGCCGCGCGCCGATCTTGGTGACGATGACCAGATCGTCCGGATAGGGATGCAGCGCCTCGCGGATCAGCTGGTTGGTGACGTGGGGGCCATAGAAATCGCTGGTGTCGATATGGTTGACGCCGCTTTCCACCGCCTCGCGCAGCACCTTGATCGCAGCGTCGCGGTCCTTGGGCGGGCCGAACACACTGGGTCCGGCGAGCTGCATGGCGCCATAGCCGAGGCGCTTCACGGTGCGGTTGCCGAGCTTGAAGGTGCCTGCTCTGGTGATATCGGTCATGGGTATCTCCTCTTGTGACAGCATGGAGATAAGCCCTGTTCGATCCGCTGATAATCCAGTACAATCGGCACAGGTTGTGCGGAGAAACGAACAATGGCAATCGACCTCGGAGATTTAAATGCCTTCCTGGCGGTGGCGCGAGCCGGTGGCTTCCGCGACGGCGCGCGGGTGAGCGGCATGAGCCCCTCCGGTCTCTCCGAAGCGATCCGGCGGCTGGAGGCGAAGCTGGGCGTGCGGCTCTTCAACCGGACGACGCGCAGCGTGGTGCTGACCGAGGCGGGCCAAGGCCTGATGGAGCGGCTCTCCCCTGCCCTCACCGAGGTGGAAGCGGCGCTCGACGTGGTGAACCGCTATCGCGAGCGTCCCACGGGCGTGCTGCGCCTCAACGTGCCGGTGAGCGCGGCGCGGCTGGTGCTGCCACGGATCGTCCCGCCATTCCTTGCGGCCTATCCGGATATCCGGCTGGAAGTCGTGACCGAGGAGAGTTTCGTCGATGTGCTCGCCGCCGGATGCGATGCGGGCATTCGCTATGAGGAGCAGCTGGAGCAGGACATGATCGCCGTGCCCATCGGGCCGCGCGTCCAGCGCTATGGGGCAGCCGCCTCCCCTGCCTATCTCGACGCACGGGGCCGTCCGGAACACCCGCGCGACCTGCTCGATCACGCCTGCCTGCGCCATCGTTTTCCCAGCGGCGCGATGCCGCCCTGGGAATTCGAGCGCGACGGCGAGATCGTGCGGGTCGACCCGCCGGGGCCGCTCATCGTGCAGGCAAGCGGCGGCATCGATCTGGCCGTGGATGCGGCGGTCGCGGGTCTCGGCATTGTCGGGCTGTTCGAGGACTGGCTCCAGCCTTATTTCGACAAGGGCGCTCTCGAACCGGTTCTGGAGCCGTGGTGGCAGCGCTTCTCCGGGCCGTTCCTCTATTATCCCGGACGGCGCTTCGTGCCCGCGCCGCTGCGGGCGTTTGTCGATTTCATCAAGACGCAGAATTTTTCCCGATAAAAATCGTCTCACTTCCGGATAGACCGTCGCGAAGCTCTATTCAGCCATGCTACGAAAGTAATGATCATGTCTTTACCCAAGGAGAACGGAAATGCGGAAGATCATCGTAGGCGCGATGACCAGCCTCGACGGGGTGATGCAGGCGCCGGGCGGGCCTGAGGAAGACCCGACGGGAGATTTCAGGTTCGGCGGCTGGGTGCCGCATTATTTCGACAAGACGCTTGAGGAAATGGTGGGCGAGATGTTCTCGAAGCCCTTCGACCTGCTCCTGGGCCGAAAGACCTATGACATCTTCGCCGCGCATTGGCCTTACGCGCCTCCCGGCGATCCCATCGGGTCGATGTTCGACCGCATCAACAAATATGTCGCCTCCCGCAATCCGGGTTTGAAACTCGACTGGCAGAACAGCCATGTGCTTAAGCCTGATGCCGTGGCCGGGGTAAAGGCGCTTAGGGATGGGGATGGTCCGGACTTGCTGACGCAGGGCTCGACCGACTTCCTCAAGACGCTTTTCGAATATAATCTGGTCGACGAGATCAATGTCTCGATCTTTCCGCTCATTCTCGGCAAGGGCAAGCGCCTGTTCGGTGACGGCTCCTTCCCTCATGGCTGGAAGCTCGTGAGCTCCAAGACCTCCGACAATGGCGTCACCATCAACAAATATGTCCGCGGCGGCGAGATCGTCACCGGCTCGTTCGAGTTCGAAACGCCGACCGCGGCGGAGTTGGAGAGACGGAAGAATTTGACCTGAGCAACGAAGCTTGCGCCATCTATTCGCTTCCGGCCCCTTAGAATGTTGTAAAACTGACATATAACACCGATAATGATCAAAAACTGACATTTTAATGTCCGTTAAAGATCATTATCAGTGGGGCGCATTATGCGGAAGAGAACCAAAAGCTTGATGACGGCAGCCAAGATCGGCGTCGCTGTTGGGGCTATCATTGCGGCAACGTCATCAGCGGGCGCGGAAGACGGCAAACTTCGGATCCTGACGTTAAATATCTGGAACAAGTTCAAGCAGACCCCGCAGGTCACCTCCGATTTCATGATCGGCGGCAACTGGGATGTGCTGACATTTCAGGAGGCCAATGGCAGCCGCTATGTGTCGGACATTCCCGGAATCCTCGAGAATGCGGGGCTAGGAAAATATGGCGGCATACTGACCGGCGATGTCGGTGTGATATCGCGGCTTCCCGGCAGTTTCGGCAGCTACACATCGCCGGGCCTCAATACCCAAGGCCGTTACGTAAGCTATACCATTGCCAACGAGGATAGCGGGCGTCCGCAGACGCTGATCGGGACAGTGCATCTAGACTACAGCGACCCGGCGACCAAGCGCATGGCCGAGGCGAAGGCCTTGAACAATTGGGCCAGGGGAGCAAGCCTGCCAGTTATCCTAACCGGTGATTTTAATGCGGGCGATGTATCGGAGCGCGGCCTGCATTCGGTCAGCCAGCAGGAGTTGCTCCTGCGGATTTACACCAAGAACCCGACCAATAGTTTTTACTACGATCTGCTCCGTCAATACGCCACGGATGATGCGGCGCTCGACAAGTTCATCAGCGACTGGAAAGGTAAAGGCGGAGCGGCAATCGATGCCGCGGCCATACCGACCGGCCTGTTCAACGACGAGATGTATCCGATTGCCGGCAACACACCCCAAACCATGAACATTCTGAAGAAGCAATTCATGCTGCTTCAGACCGATGCAGAACGTGAGGGCTTCAAACCGCACGAGCTCAATGACGGTAGCGGCACTTGGCCTTCGGCGGGCGAGGATGACGAAAATGTCTGGGGAAGCTGGCACCGGGTGAAGATCGATCATTTCCTGGCAAGCCGTCCCTTCGGCAAATGGTACAAGATAGACGATGATCCGAACGATCCCTATGCGGGCGTCATCAAGGATGTCTATGTCACCAAGCCCGATGGGACCACGGCCCCCGTTTCCGACCATGAACCGGTAGCACATACCTTCAAATGGGTTGGACCTGCCCTCGCGACCTATATGGACGGCACGGTTGGGAAAACACGTCTCATCTGGGGCGCGGTGGCACCGGTGTTTGAGGAAAACAGCAAGGAATTTTACCTTTCCCGCAACAACATGCGGAACGACGTCTATCTCGGGCAAATTTCCGACGATAACGGCAATCCCATCCTCACCGGCCTGACGGATCAGGAAAAGAAGACACTGCTCGATTGCAAGAGCACAGACGCGCGCTTTCAGCAGGCGATCGAGGAGTACTGCATCGATGATCACAGTTTCATCGGCGAAACGGTCGTCACCGATGGCGGCACGGTGATCGTCGACGAAGACGCGGCGCTGGGCGGCCCGGATGCGGCCCTGCGGCTCGTCAATGGTGGCTTGCGGGTGGCCGGAACCGCGATGCATAGTCTGAACCGCGAGGTGGAACTGCAGGGGCTTGGCTGGATCGATATCGCGGATGCCTCCAACATTGTTTCCGCCGACCAGCAGATCAGCGGCGCGGGCGCCCTGTCGAAGCGCGGGGACGGGACGCTCGTCCTTTCCGCCGCCAACAGCTATACGGGCGGCACGATCGTCGAGAACGGCGTATTGAAAGCAGGCGTGGCTGGCGCTTTCGTCAACAATACCGCCTATGCGGTCAATGGCGGCACGCTTGATCTCAATGGCTTCGACCTCACCATGTCGCTCCTGACCGGCGCGGGCACGGTGAAGACCGGCGGCGCGGCGCTCGGCATCGGCACGCTCACGCCTGATGGAGACGATATCGGCACGCTGACCGTCGATGGCGACCTGACGCTGGGGGCAGGATCGACCTATATCGCCAATATCGCGCCTGACGGCACGGGCGACAAGCTGGCGGTGACGGGGAAGGCCACGCTCGAGGGCGGAGACGTTTATATCTCCAAGCTCGCGGGCAATTACATGCCGGGGCAGCGCTATACGATCCTGACCGCCGATGGTGGCGTCGCCGGCGCGTTCGGCAATTTGAGCCAGAACATGCCCTTCGTCGATCTCGGCCTCACCTACGATCCGCGCAATGTCTATCTCGACATCGCCCGCAATGATGTGGCGTTCCCCACCATCGGCATCACGCGCAACCAGAAGGCTACCGCTGGGGCAATCGAGGCGCTCGGCGCGGGCAACGAGGTGTATGATGCCGTCGTGCTGCAGGACAGCGAGGCGGCTGCGCGCGGCGCCTTCGACCAGCTCTCGGGCGAAATCCACGCTTCGGCCACGACTGCGCTCATCAATGACAGCCGCTTGATCCGCAGCGCAGTCAACGACCGTCTGCGCACGGCCTTCAACGATGTGGCCGCAACGGACCTGCCGGTGCTGGGCTATGGGCCGGATGCCAAGCCGCTTGTGAAGGGCGAGACGCCGCAAATGGCGGCGTGGGGGCAGGCCTTCGGCGCGTGGAGCAAGACCGATGGCAACGGCAACGCTGCCGATCTCGACCAGTCGACCGGCGGTTTCGTCACCGGCTTCGACACGGCGGTTGCCACCGACTGGCGCCTCGGCGCTTTTGCCGGTTACAGCCGCACCAGTTTCGATGCGAGGGGCTCGGGCGAAAGCGACAATTACCATGTCGGCGTCTATGGCGGCGGGCATTTCGGCGCGCTGTCGCTGCGCTCCGGCCTTGGCTATAGCTGGCATTCGGTCGAGACCTCCCGCTCGGTTGCCTTCTCCGGCTTTGAGGACCGTCTGAAAGCCGATTACGATGCCGGCACCTTCCAGGCCTTCGGCGAGCTCGGCTACCGGATCGATATGAAGCAGGTCGCCTTCGAGCCTTTCGCCAACCTTGCCCATGTGCGGGTGAAGACGGACGGCTTCACCGAGACGGGCGGCGCGGCGGCACTGTCGGCGGCGGAAGAGACGACATCCACGACCTTCACCACGCTCGGTCTTCGGGCTTCGGCACCGTTCACGCTCGGCACTGTTGAGGCTGAAGCGCGCGGCACGGTCGGCTGGCAGCATGCCTATGGCGACACCACGCCGGTCTCGACGCTGGCCTTCGACGGCGGCAATGGCTTCTCGGTGGCGGGCGTGCCGCTGGCCGAGGACATGGGCCTTGTCGAAGCCGGGTTCGACGTCAAGCTCAGCGAGCGCACCACGCTGGGCGTCAGCTACACCGGCCAGTTCGGCTCGGATGTGAAGCAGAACGGCGTCGATGCGCGGTTTGCCGTGAAGTTCTGATGTTAGAAAGCCCCGGGCGCCCCGAAAGGCGCCCGGGGCTTGTTTTAAGCCTGCTTTAAAGACAACAGCTCCGTGGGTCCGCCGAGGATTGGGCCGGCTTTGGCAAGCCGTCCATCAAGTGCACAGACGGTAGCTCCATGGTTCCAGGCAATAGCTAGATGCAAAGCATCGCCGCTGCGAACACCCAAGGTGTAACGGTCGGCAAATCTCGCGGCTGTACGAAAATGCTCGCTGGTCACCGGCAGCAGCGTAAAGCTGCGGCAACAAGCAAATTAAATTCCACGAAGGACGCTGCTCGCTGTTCGACCGTAAGCGTTCCGGTCCTTACCTTCAAAGCTACCGCGGACGAAAATTCAGTAATCGTCCAATCGCTGATGAATAATTGCGCCGATTCGTGTTCGCTAAGCCAAGCTTGCGCACGATCACTCGCGATTTCGGCGTTCGAGAGTGCAGCGACGATGAGCGACGTATCAAGATAATACATGCGTTAATAACGCTCATCATCTCGCATTCGCCGTATGAACTCGCCGGGATGTTCGGTTTCCTTTGGCAGCGTATCGGTGAAGGCCCGCAACCTTTTGAAATCAATTGGCTTGCGGGGAGGTATTGATTTTAGCTCCGGTTCCGCCGGAACAAGCCGGGCCACCGTCTTGCCGTGCCGGGTAATTTCAATGGAATTTCCAGCTTCCACCTGATCGAGAAGCTCGCTCAAATGGGCCTTTGCATCCGCCAGATTAACCGCGTTCATGTCACGCTCCTGACCAATATAGAGGTCATATAGCGTATTTTCCGCCTGAACGCTAGGATGGGCCTATATCCCCTCCCCCTGGCTCACCATCACAGCTTCCTGCGTCAGCGTGGCGATGAAGCGTTTGGTGCGCTCATGCTCGGGGCTGCTGAACAGCTGCCGCGCCGGGCCTTTTTCCACCACGACGCCGCCGTCGAGAAACACCGCTTCCTGCGCGATGGTCGAGGCGAGGCGCAGATCGTGGGTGGCGATGACCATGGTGGTGCCTTCCTTCGCCAGATGGCTCAGCACATCCACCACTTCCTGCGCCAGTTCCGGGTCGAGCGCTGAGGTCGGCTCGTCGCAGAGCAGTACCCTCGGCGACATGGCGAGCGCACGGGCGATGGCGACGCGCTGCTGCTGGCCACCCGACAGAGTCGAGGGCCAGACGTCGGCCTTGTGCGCCATGCCGACTTTCTCCAGAAGCTCCATCGCATGGGCGCGGGCGCGCGCCTCCGGCCATTTCAGCACGGCGATCGGGCCTTCCATGACGTTCTCGATGGCGGTGCGATGCGGAAACAGCTGGAAATTCTGGAAAACCATGCCGGTCTGGCGGCGGATGCGCTGGATATCGGCGGTGGGAACGCGCTTGCCTTCCTCGAACACGATGCGCTCATCGCCGATGCGCAAAGCGCCGGAGGTGGGGATTTCGAGCAAATTTATGCAGCGCAGCAGCGTGCTCTTGCCCCCGCCCGAGGGGCCGATGAGAGCGGTGACGCTGCCTTCGTTCATGGTAAGCGACACGCCCTTGAGGACGGCGAGATCGCCGAATTTCTTTACGATATTTTCCAAGCCGATCATGACCGCGCCTCGATGAAACCGCCATAGCGCCCCAGCCGCTTTTCAAGCCGGGCCTGGAGATGGGAGAGAACCGAACTCATCGCCAGATAGATGATCGCGGCCTCGATATAAAGGATCAGCGGCTCATAAGTCGTGGCGACGATGCGTTGCGCCGCCATGAACAGCTCCGGCACGGTGATGGCGGCGGCCAGAGACGTATCCTTGACGAGCGAGATGAAGGTGTTCGACAGCGGGGGGACGGCGACGCGCGCGGCCTGCGGCAGCACGGTGCGGCGCATGGCCTGCGGCCAGGTCATGCCGATGGAATAGGCCGCCTCCCATTGCCCCTTGGGCACCGAGCCGATGGCGGCGCGGATGATCTCGGAGCTGTAGGCGCCGATGTTGAGCGTAAAGCCGATCAGCGCCGCGGGGAAAGCGTCGAGTACAATGCCGGCGCTCGGCAGGCCGTAGAAGATCAGGAACAATTGCACCAGCAGCGGCGTGCCTCTGATAATCCAGACATAGAAGCGCACGAGCCAGACCAGCGGGCGCGGCCCGAACAGCCGGATGAGCGCCACGATCAGCCCGAGCGTGAGCCCGAATGCGAAGGAAAGAAGCGTGAGAGGAGCGGTGAATTTCACGGCCGCGATCAAGAGCGGTCCGAGCGATTCCAGCATGAGCTGAAGCCAGTTGGGCAAGGATTGTCCTCCCTGTGCGCCGCAAACTTTAGAATAAACAAAACTGACCGGCTCAGGGGAACCGGTCAGTCCTTCATGCGCGAATTCCGCTTATTTCGAAACGTCCTGGCCGAAATATTTGTCGGAAATCTTCTGATAGGTGCCGTCGGCCTTGATGTCCGCCAGCGCCTTGTTGATCGCGGCGAGCAGGTCCGGCTGGTTCTTGTTGATGATCACGCCGGAATAATCGGCCTTTTCCTCTGTCGCGACGACCTTCACATTGGCGTCGGGCTTGTGCTTCTTGAAGTCGAGGAAGGACAGGCTGTCATTGACGGTCGCGTCGGCGCGGCCATTCAGAACAAGCTGGATCGACTGGTCGAAACCATCGGTGCCGACGAGCTCGGCGCCGTTCGAGGCGGCAAGCTTGCCGAAATTGCTGGTCAGCGACTGGGCCGATTTCTTGCCCTTCAGATCGGCGAAGGTCTTGATATCGGTGTTGTCGCCGCGCACGATCAGCGCCGCCTTGGAAGCGATGTAGGGATCGGAGAAGTCGTACTTCTTCTTGCGTTCCTCGGTGATGCCCACCTGGTTGATGACGGAGTCATAACGGTTGGCGTCGAGACCGGCGATAAGACCGTCCCAGCGGCCTTCCAGGAACTGCGCCTTCACGCCCAGCTTCTGCGCGATCGCCTCACCGATCTCCACGTCGAAGCCGACGAGCTTGCCCGTGTCGTCATGATAGGTGAAGGGCGCGTAGGTGCCCTCGGTGCCGATACGGAACACGCCGGAGGACTTGATCTCCGCCAGATCATTGGCGTGGGCGGGAGCGAACACCAGAAGCTGCAGGGCGCCGGCGACGAGCAGCGAAAGCAAGCGTTTCATGATTTTGCGTTTCCTGAGTTTCGGCCTTTTTGGCCGGAGATTGCTTGGAGCCAGAGAATGGCAAAAACATAACAGGATTGAAACGCGAATGGTTTTCTAAACCAGCGAAATATTGGAATTTGAATCGCATAAATAGCTTCGTTTTAGCAAAAAATCGCCCGATACCTATCATGGTGGCGGCAGGGCGGAAAAAGCTCTCCTGGCTCATCAAGCAAAAATGACAGGGAACCCGCCAGCCAGCAATTCGTTGTCCCATAAGACCAAACAGGAAGGAGAAAATGGGATGAACTGGGATCAGATTGCAGGACAGTGGAAACAGGTTAAGGGCAAGATCCGCGAACAGTGGGGTGACCTTACCGACGACGACATCGACCGCATCGCGGGCAACCGCGATCAATTGGTCGGCCAGGTGCAGGAGCGCTACGGCATCGCCAAGGAAGAAGCCCAGCGCCAGGTGGACGACTGGTCGAGAGGCCTGAATTAAAGCACAACATTCCCCCTTGCGGGGGAGGTGCCCGCGATAGTGGGCGGATGAGGGTGGTGACGTTTGCGCTTTTGCTGGAGACAGTGGCGTACGCGTCACCACCCCCACCCGACCCTTCGGGCCACCCTCCCCGCAAGGGGGAGGGAGGAGGGCAGTGGTTCATCAAGCCGCCAGAACCCTGTCAGGCTCCACCATCTCCAGCCCCAGCGCCTCGGCGACGGGGCGATTGGTGAGGCGGCCTTTATGCACGTTGAGCCCATTGCGCAGATGCGGATTGTCGATCAGCGCCTGCAGGCCATGGTCGGCGAGCTGCAAGCCGTATTTTAAGGTCGCGTTGTTGAGCGCGTGCGTCGAGGTGACCGGCACCGCGCCCGGCATGTTGGCGACGCAGTAATGGATGACGCCGTCCACCTCATAGACCGGATCGGAATGGGTAGTGGCGCGCGAGGTTTCGAAGCAGCCGCCCTGATCGATGGCGACATCGACGATGACGGCTCCCTTCTTCATGCCTGAGAGCATGGCGCGGGTCACCAGCTTCGGCGCGGCAGCGCCGGGGACCAGCACTGCTCCGATGACGAGATCCGCCGAGAAAACCTCCTCCTCCAGCGCCTCAATGGTGGAATAGCGCGTATGAATGCGGCCACGGAAGAGCTCGTCGAGCTCACGCAGGCGCGGAATGGAACGGTCGAGGATGGTAACGTCCGCGCCAAGGCCCGTGGCCATCATCGCAGCGTTGACGCCGACCACACCGCCGCCGATGATAGCGACCTTGCCCGGAGAGACGCCAGGCACACCGCCCAAGAGAATGCCGCGCCCGCCATTGGCCTTCTGCAGGGCCGTGGCCCCCGCCTGTACCGCGAGACGGCCGGCAACCTCGGACATAGGGGCCAGAAGCGGCAGCCCGCCGCGATCATCGGTCACCGTTTCATAGGCGATGGCCGTGACGCCAGAGGCAAGCAGCCCCTTTGTCTGTTCCGGATCGGGCGCAAGATGGAGATAGGTGTAGAGGATCTGCCCTTCGCGCAATTGCGCCCATTCCGAAGGCTGCGGCTCCTTCACTTTTACAATCATGTCGGCGTTGAGGAAGACCTCTTCCGCTGACGGCACCACCAGCGCGCCCGCTTGCCTGTATGCGCCATCGTCGGCGCCGATGCCTGCTCCAGCGCCCGACTGGACGATCACTTCATGGCCATGGGCGACATATTCGCGTACGGCCCCCGGCGTGAGGCCGACGCGATATTCATGGTTTTTGATTTCCTTGGGGCAGCCGACGCGCATTACGCCCTCCTCTTTTTCCAACAGGGATATTGAAGAAATAGGAGGGCGAGCGGCAGTTTCCAATCAAGCGCGCTTTAAGTTGTATAGCCGCGCGATCTAATTCTAAATCCCCTGCCCGCCGGAAACCTCGATACGCTGGGCGTTGATCCAGCGATTATCCTCGGTGAGCAGGCTGGCGATCATCGGGCCGATATCATCGGGCACGCCGACGCGGCCAAGCGCGGTCATACTGGCGAAGAGGCTGTTGAATTCCGGCGTATCGCGGACCGCGCCGCCGAAAAAATCCGTCTCGATCGCCCCCGGCGCAACCGTATTGACCGCGATGCCCCGGCTACCCAGTTCCTTCGCCAGATAGACGCTCAGGACTTCGACAGCACCTTTCACCGCCGCGTAAGCGGACCAGCCTGGAGCCGCAAACCGTGTGAGCCCTGAGGAGAGGTTGACGATGCGCCCGCCATCGGCGATCAGCGGCAGCAGCGTCTGGGTGAGGAAAAACACGCCCTTGAGATGGACATTGACCAGCCGGTCGAACTGTTCTTCCGTCGTCTCACTGACAAGCCCATAGTCGCCATGACCGGCATTGTTGACGAGATGGTCGAAGCTCTCGCGGCCCCAATTCTCGCGCAGCGCAGCGCGCAGGGTTTCGGCGAAAGGCGGGAAGGCGGCGACATCGCCCGTATCGAGCTGGAAGGCGAGCGCGCGGCGGCCCATCGCCTCGATCTCGGCGACGACCGCCTCGGCATCGGCGCGGCGGCTTTGATAGGTGATGATGACATCGCCGCCGCCGCGGGCAATGCTGATTGCGGTGTTGCGGCCAAGGCCGCGGCTGGCGCCGGTGACAAGTGCAATCTTGGTCATGCTGGACTCCCTTAAGTGAGCTTTCGGTGCCCATTCATATCCACCACGCGCGCCCGACCGTGTTGCTGGAAACTCGACAATTCTTGCCTGATCGTCCAAAAGAGATGCGAAGAGCGCGGCGGTGGGGTAGGCTCGTGGCATGAGTACACTTCTCGACACTATCAGGCGCTATGCCCAGTCCCATGCCGACAGCGCCGGAATCGCGCGAACGCCGATCCCCGGCCTTACCCTTGTGCGCGGTACTGCGCCGAGCGGTCTCGATCATGCGATTTCCCGCCCCCTCGCCTGCCTGGTGCTGGCCGGAGCCAAGCATGTGGCGATGGGAGCGGAAAGTTTTGCCTTTTCCGCTGGGGATTCCCTGCTGATCGCGGCGGATGTGCCGACCGTGAGCCAGATCACCCGTGCCAGCCCCGCCGCGCCTTATTTTTCATTGGTGCTGGAGCTCGACCCGGCGGTCATTGCCGGCCTTGTGGCGGAAATGAGTGCCGCGCCCGATGACGACGCGCGGCCCATACGGGTGGAGCCGACCGAGGCGGAAGTGGCCGATGCCGCTTTGCGGCTGATGCGGCTTCTGGACCGCCCGGCTTCGCTGCCTGTGCTGCAGGCGCAATTGGTGCGGGAGATGCATTATTGGCTGTTGGCGGGGCGGCATGGGGCGGCGATAAGGCGGCTCGGCTGGCCGGATGGGCATGTGCAGCGCGTGGCGCGAGCGGTGGCCATGCTGCGCGCCGAATTTGCGAAGCCCCTGCGGATCGAGCAGCTTGCGGCGGTGGCGGGCATGAGCCCCTCCTCCTTCCACCAGCATTTCCGCGCTGTCACCTCGCTTTCGCCCCTGCAGTTCCAGAAGCAATTGCGTCTTATCGAGGCAAGGCGGCTGGTGCTGTTCGAGGACATGACCGCAAGCAGCGCGGCTTTCGCGGTGGGCTATGAGAGCGTGCCGCAGTTCACCCGCGAATATGCGCGGCTGTTCGGGCTGCCGCCCGTCCGCGACCGGAAGACGGCAAAAGGTGTCATCGCCGCGGCGGAGTGACTGCCCGTCACTCCTTGGACTTGGAGGAAATGCGCTCCAGCCAGCCGAGCATGACGGCGGAGATAACGAAGGCGAGATGGATGATCGTATACCACATCAGCTTGCCATCGTCATAATGGTCGGCGTTGAGGAATATCTGCAGC
Source organism: Paramesorhizobium endophyticum (assembly GCF_014640615.1). GTDB lineage: Bacteria > Pseudomonadota > Alphaproteobacteria > Rhizobiales > Rhizobiaceae > Paramesorhizobium > Paramesorhizobium endophyticum. The sequence goes on from NZ_BMHH01000001.1 coordinate 91,802, forward strand.
AGATGAATGGAGGAGATCGCCACGATCGAGGATGCGACCTTGATCTTCAGGCTGCCGGCATCGAGCTTGCCGAGGAAAGAAACGTCCGCGTCCGTCTCATCGAAACGGCTGACGAAATTCTCATATCCAGAGATCATCACCATGACGATGAGGCTCGCCACCAGCGCCGCGTCGATGAGGCCAAGCATGGCCAAGATCATCTCCGCTTCGCCATAGCTGAACACGTTCTGCGCGATCTTCAGGAACTTGCCGGCGAAGGAAACGGCGTAGACGGCGAGCGCCGCCACGAGGCCAAGATAGAAGGCGACAAGAATCCAGCGGCTCGACAGGATGATCCGTTCGACCAGCAATTCCAGCGATTTCATGCAGATTCCTCATGGCTTGACCGACGAAGCCTTGTTTAATCAGGGAATATGGCAGCCGCAATACGGTTTTGGCAGGCTGAAAACGATTGCGCCGTGGAAGACGCAATCGTTCTTTTCACGGACAAGCCGCCAGTTGCGCCTAGTCCTTGACCTTCGCCGGCTCCGAGCTGCGGGGATTGTCGAGCTTCTTATAAACTTCCGTCAGCTGCGACTTCAGCGGTCCGCACTTCTTGGTCCGCGCGATGTCTTCGAGCACTTTGTTGCGATTGCGCAAGGCGTCTATCTCCACCTTCTCCGGCGATTTCGGATCCATGAAGAAAAGCGCCGGGAAGAATATCACCGCCCCTGTCACGCCGAGAACGATGTTCTTGCCCTGCGCCTGGGTGCGCTCTTTCAACGTGGCGAGGATCTGGCGCTCATTGGCGGCGAACTCGCGCGAGACCGCCGCGCAATCCAAAGAGCTGTCCGTCGCATTGGTGATGGCAATCGGCTTTGCCTCGCGTCCGCCGCAGCCGGCCATTGCCAGGCTGAGCCCCACCAGGGCCGCGACCGCCAGGCCCGTTCTGTTCATGGTTGCTTTATCCCCACGGGACATTTGTCCACCCCTCTCCAATATAGCCGCACCGCCGGGCGGTGGGCATTCCAAGTCAACCCTCTCAGCCCGCTCGGCGCTCTAAGGAAATAATTGAAATTCAAGAGTTTATCGCCATAATCGGCGCGAGCGGACACGGGCGGCGTCGTAACGAGCCGTACGACCCGGTGTCAACACGTCAAGCGCGTGCATTCCCTTGCGGAAGACAGCCTGTTGCGCAAATGCCGCAATCGTCAGCGCGCCGTGGCAGCGTTGCGTCCATCCGGATATTCCGCCGGGCCTTTGATCTCCAGCTTGTTGCCGAAAGGATCATGGATATAGAAGGAATGCCCCATTCCCCTCGCCCCGCCATGGAAGGCTTCCTGATAAATTTTCACTCCATGGCGCTTCAAATGCGTCCGCATCGCGTCATGGTCGAACGGCCCGATGGCGATGCAGATATGATCGACATTGCGCCCCCCGGCAACCGGCGGTGCCGCCTTCTGGCCTCCGGGGTGGGTAATGTCCCACAGAACGATCAAAGCCGATCCGCACCAGACCTGCTCCATGCCCAATGCGGGATATGAGTAACCCGGCTGGCATCCGAGGACGCCATGATAAAACCGAAGCGCCGCCTCCATGTCATCGACCAGGAGGACGACGTGATCGATACCAACGAGAGAAAACGGAATTTCTGCCGGCATTGTTGGCGGTCCTCCCTCCGCTGCTTCCTTTCTCACTTTGCCGCATTGATCGGTCTTTGCAAGAGAAGCCGATGCGCGACCACAGCGGGTAGCGTCGTCAGCCCAACACCCTATCTTTCACTCGTCAAGAAAATTTGATGACCGTCAGCGCTTCTCCATCACTGACAAAGCGCCCACAGTTCATGACAGGCAGATGAAGCGGATTCGCTAACCTAAATTCCCCGCAATAAAGGAAATGCTTTGTCTGCTTTTCCGCAGGCAGGCGGATTGGTTTTTCCGCCACTTTTTCAGTAAGCATGATGTCCAGCAAAGACTCCCCTCTCCTGCCCTTCCGCTACAAGACCTTCCGTTCCCTGTGGTCCGCGACGCTGGTTTCGAACCTTGGCGGGCTGGTGGAGGGTGTGGGCGCGGCTTGGCTGATGACGAGCATCGCCACGTCGCATGGCATGGTGGCGCTGGTACAGTCCTCCCTCACCCTGCCGGTCATGATCTTTTCGCTGGCGGCGGGGGCGCTGGCCGACAATTTCGACCGGCGGCGCATCATGCTCACCGCGCAATGCTTCATGCTGTGCGTATCGGCCTCGCTGGCGGCGCTGGCCTATACGGACGCGCTGACGCCGTGGTTTCTCCTGAGCCTCACCTTTTTGATCGGCTGCGGCGGGGCGCTCAACAATCCGTCATGGCAGGCCTCGATGGGGGATATCGTGCCGCGCGAGCACCTGCCTGCCGCCGTGGCGCTCAACAGCATGAGCTACAACCTCATGCGCAGCATCGGCCCGGCGGTCGGCGGCATCATCGTGGCGACCGCAGGGGCGGCCTTTGCCTTTCTTTTCAATGTGTTCTGCTATTTCGCCCTCATCATCGCGCTGCTGCGCTGGAAGACCACGCCCGTCAATACCGGCCTGCCGCGTGAGCCCTTCGGCGCCGCCATGGCGGCGGGTTTCCGCTATGTGCTGATGTCGCCGAACATCCTGAAGGTGATGTGCCGCGCCTTCGTCTTCGGCCTCACGGCCATCGTCTTCCTGGCGCTGCTGCCCCTCGTCGCGCGCGATCAGGTGGACGGCACCGCGATCACCTATGGCGTGATGCTGGGCTTTTTCGGGCTAGGAGCCATCGGAGGCGCGCTTTTCAGCGTGCGCATCCGCGAGCGCTTCAGCAATGAGACGATCATTCGGGGCTCCTTCTTCATCCTCGCGCTCAGCGTCTGGGGCTTGGCAGCGAGCCGGGAAATCTGGCTGAGCTGCCTCCTCCTGATGCCCGCGGGCCTTGCCTGGGTGCAGGGCTTCTCGCTCTTCAACGTCACCGTCCAGCTTTCCACGCCGCGATGGGTGGTCGGGCGCGCCATGGCGCTTTACCAGACCGCGACCTATGGCGGGATGGCGGCGGGAAGCTGGCTCTGGGGCGCGCTTGCCGATGGCCAAGGCGTCGCGGGCGCGCTCACCATCGCGGGCGTCGTGCTGACGCTTGGCGGCCTTTTGGGCCTGGTGCTGCGCCAGCCGGATTTCGAGTCGCTCAACCTTTCCCCGGTGGAAGGGTTCACCGAGCCGCAGCTGCTCCTCGATTTGCGCTCGCGCAGCGGGCCGATCATGGTGATGATCGATTACAGAATCGCGCAGGAGGACGTGCCGGAATTCCTCGCCGCCATGAACAAGCGCCGCAAAATCCGCATCCGCGACGGCGCCCAGCAATGGGCGCTGCTGCGCGACCTGGAAAACCCTGACGTCTGGACCGAGACCTACCATGTGCCGACCTGGGTGGAATATATCCGCCACAACAAGCGGCGCACGCAGGCCGATGCGGAAGTGGGCGCCCGGCTGCGAGCGCTGCACCGTGGCGATGAGCCACCGAGGGTCCATCGCATGATCGAACGCCAGACGGTTCCGGTGAAGGACGACACGCCGCTGAAAATGGACGTGCCGTCGTCTTCTCCGGTTACGCCCTGACTACTCCTTGTTCGCCGCCTTCACGAACTCGGCAAGCTCCTTGTTATAGCGTTCCGGCTCTTCATAGAACGGGCTGTGGCCGCTCTTGTCGAAGAGCGAAAGCTGGCTATTTGAGTGAACGGCCTTGATCCGCTCGGACATGGTTGTGCGCACCAGCCGGTCATGGACGCCGTGGGTCAGCAGGACCGGGCCGGCATAATCCTTGAAGACGGGTTCGAGATCGGTCGTCCCGGTCTTAACGAAACCTTCATTGGCAGCGCGTGCGGTCATGCCGTTGATGACGAGCATGCGCCTCATCTCCTCCGCCGTCGGCTGCTGATGGAAGCAGGCGGCGAGGAAATCTGCTGTCGCCACGGTGCGTTCCGCGAGGTCGTGCGAGGTGGCGGTGCGGGTGAACACGCCTGCCTCTTCGGTCAGCAGGTCGGGCGATAGCTTCGTGACCGCATCGACCAGATTGACTCCAGCGATTTCAGCGCCGCCATATTTGCGCAAATAAGCGCCCGCCACATAGCCGCCGAGCGACCAGCCGACCAGCACGGGCTTGCGCAGCTTCGCCGCCTTTATGACAGCGGCGACATCATCCGCCCATTTATCCGCGTCGGAATAGGCATCGGGTGACGCGGGCTTGTCCGAATCGCCATGGCCGCGCAGGTCGAAGCTGACGATCCGAAAGTCCTTGAGTGCGGGATCATCGAGCTGCTTCTCCCAGCTCAACCGGCTCTGGCGCAGGCCATGGATGAAGAGGATCTCCGGCGCTTGCGGATCGCCCTGTGCCTCGCCCACCAGCATCGTGCCGTCTCTCGAGCGGACGGAGAAGGTTTCTTGGTGCGGGGCCTTTTCCTGCACGCTCGCCTGAGTCGCCACGGCGGGCCCTGCATAGGCCAGAGGGGAGACGGTGGCAGCACCCAGCGCCAGCGCGACAAGGCCGGCCACGCCGGAAAGGAAGGTGCGTCGGGAGGATTTCATCGGTTTGCTCCTTGTTTTTTAGTGATCGCTATTCAACCCATATTGACCCTGATGTCAAGTTGTTGTTTAGTGACCGTTATGGAACAGGATGCAAAACCACGCGGCGGGCGGCCCTGGAGCTTCGATCGCGACAAGGCGATAGAGACCGCGATGCGGCTCTTCTGGCGGCATGGCTATGAGGGGGTGTCGGTGGCAGACCTCACCAAGGCCATCGGCATCGCCCCGCCCAGCCTTTATGCGGCGTTCGGCAGCAAGGCGGGGCTCTACCGGGAAGCGCTTAGCCGCTATGAGGAAACGCTGGGGCTGCTCAATGTCCCCGCGATTGCCACGGCAAAGACGCTTGGCGAGGCGGTGTGGCTGCTGCTCGAAGCGGCGGTCAGGGCCGTCACCGACCCCGCGCGCGAACCCGGCTGCATGATCTCGAGCGGCATGGTGGAGTGCCAGCCCGACAACGCAGCGCTCGCCCGCGAGGCGGCCGAACGGCGCGCGGCGATGCGGGAGCGGATCGCGCGGACGCTGGAACCTTTCGCCGGGAGGGAAGAATTGCCCCGCCTCGCCCGGCATCTGGCCGCAGTGATGCAGGGCATCTCCATCCAGGCGCGGGACGGCGCGACGCGGGAGGAATTGCAGGAGATTGTCGAAGAGGTGGTGGCGGGCCTCAGGGCGCGGCAGTTATAGTGGCGCAGGCGTTAGGCTGACTGATGCTCTGGAATGACCGGAAGCACTACGGCCTTGCTGCCAACGGGAACACGGCTGTAGAGATCGATGATATCCTGATTGAACAGCCGGATGCAGCCCGACGAAACCTTGGTTCCGATCGTCCACGGCTCGACCGTGCCGTGCAGGCGATAAAAAGTGTCGCGCCCGTCGCGGAAAAGGTAAAGCGCGCGCGGCCCTAGCGGATTATTCGGGCCGCCCGGCAGGCCATCCTTCAAAGGCCCGTAGCGCTCGGGCTCCCGCGCGATCATGTCCGGCGTCGGTTTCCAGCCCGGCCATTCCTTCTTGGCCGCTATCGTCGCCTCGCCCTGAAAATTGAAGGCCTCGACCTTTCCCACGCCGACGCCATAACGAAGCGCCCGGCTGTTCTCGCGGATCAGATAGGCAAAGCGCTCGTTGGGATCGACTACCACCGTGCCCGGCGCATAGGAAGAGACGTAATCCACCTCCTGACGCAGGAATTTCGGGTTGACGCGCTTCAGGTCTACCCCGGCGATAGGCCATGGCTCCGAGGTAACCGGTCCGTACATTTCACGATAAACGGAATCGCCGGCTGGGCCTTTCGCCACCGGCCTTGCCGGAACCGGTATTTCAGCCGTTGCGCAGCCGCCGAGAGCAAGTGGCAGGCCAGTCATGAAAGAGCGGCGCGTGATGAGCATATGGGGATGGTCTCCTTTTTCGCCGCATGATCTTGACCGAAAAAGTCTGCAACTTTTCGGGATCATGCTCTTTTCGCCGCATGATCTTCGCCGAAAAGTCTGCAACTTTTCGGGATCATGCTCTGGCGGCATAAGGAGGTCTGGCGCGCGAAATGTCTATTGGTTATGATGGCATAGCCACCATAACCGAAAGCTATGCCATGGACATCAATGCCGCTCTTCGCGCCTTTGTCAGAACGGTCGAGAAAGGATCGATTACCGGCGCAGCCAAGGATCTCTCGATCTCCCAGCCAGCGGTTACGAAACATTTGAGGAACCTTGAGCGGCACGTCAACGCAAGGCTGCTGGAGCGCAGCAACCGCGCCGTCCGCCCGACGCCGCAAGGCCTCGCGCTTTATGAGACAAGCCGCATGGCGCTGGCCTCAATCGAAGCGGCGCTCGAAGGCGTGCGGCGCGAAACGGGCGAGATGCAGGGCACGCTCCGCATATTCGCACCCTCCTGCATCGGCGCGCAACATCTCGACCGTATCGTCATGGAATTTCAGGAGGAGAACCCGCTGGTCTGCGTAGACTTGGTGCTGGACAACCGCCATGTCGATCTCATCCACGAGAATTTCGACCTGGCGATCCGCTATGACCGGCCGGAGAATCAGGGTGTCATCGCCCGGCGGATCGGGCTCGTCCGGCGCGTTCTGGTCGCCTCTCCCGCCTATCTCAAGCGTGCAGGCCCGGTCGATTCGGTCGAGCGCCTCGCCGAACTCGACATCGTGACGACGCTTGCCTTCCTGTCGCCGCGCAACACGCTCACGCTGCATCGCGGCAGCGAGACGGTCGAGGTGCCGGTCCGCCCGAAGCTCAGAACGAACAATGCGGAGGTGATCACCCGCAGCCTCAGGGAGGGACGAGGCGCCGGACCGGTGCAGACGATCCTCATCTCAGACGATCTCGCTGCGGGCAGCCTCATCCAGCTATTGCCGGAATATTCGATCCGCGCGACGGAAATGTTTCTGACCTTTCCCTCGACGCGCTTCATGCGCCCGATCGTGCGCGCCTTCACGGATTTTCTGGTGCCCAGGCTGAAGGCAATCGAGGGAGTGGATTGAATGCTTCCCTTGAGGATTGTCCGTTTTACCGCATCGTCGGCATCACGAATTCCGCGCCTTCGCGAATGCCGGTCGGCCAGCGGCTGGTGATGGTCTTTAGCTTGGTATAGAAGCGCACGCCTTCCGGGCCGTGCATATGGTGGTCGCCAAAGAGCGAGGCTTTCCAGCCGCCGAAAGAGTGGAAGGCCATGGGCACGGGGATCGGCACGTTGATGCCGACCATGCCGACCTGGATGTGATGGGCGAATTCGCGGGCGGCGTCGCCGTCGCGGGTGAAGATCGCGGTGCCGTTGCCGAATTCGTGCTCATTGATGAGCCGCGCGGCGGTCTCGAACGTATCGGCGCGGGTGATCGCCAGGACCGGGCCGAAGATCTCTTCCTTGTAGATCGTCATCTCTGATGTCACGTGGTCGAACAGCGTGCCGCCGATGAAATAGCCGTTCTCATAGCCCTGCATCCTGAAGCCGCGGCCATCGACGACGAGCTTCGCCCCTTCCGCCACGCCGGTGTCGATATAGCCCCGGACGCGCTCCAGATGCTGCTTTGTCACCAGCGGGCCCATTTCCGCGTCAGGGTCGGTGCCGGGGCCGATCTTCAATGCACGGATACGAGGCTCGAGCTTCTCGATCAGCGTCTCCGCCGTCTTCTCGCCCACCGGCACGGCGACTGATATCGCCATGCACCGCTCGCCCGCCGAGCCATAGGCCGCGCCCATCAGCGCATCGGCCGCCTGATCCATGTCGGCGTCGGGCATGATGACCATGTGGTTTTTCGCCCCACCCAGCGCCTGGCAGCGCTTGCCCGTGCGCGCCGCAGTCTCGTAGATATAGCGGGCGATGGGGGTTGAGCCGACGAAGCTTACGGCGGCAATATCAGGGTCGTGGAGGATGGCGTCGACCGCCTCCTTGCCGCCATGCACCACATTGAAGACGCCATCGGGCAGGCCCGCTTCCTTGAGCCAGGCGGCGAGAAGCAGCGAGGCGGAGGGGTCGCGCTCGGACGGCTTCAAAATGAAGCAATTGCCGCAGGCGAGCGCCACCGGGAACATCCACATCGGCACCATGGCCGGGAAGTTGAAGGGCGTGATACCAGCGACGACGCCCAGCGGCTGGCGCAGCGAGTAACTATCCACGCGCGTGCCGACATTCTCCGTTATCTCGCCCTTGAGCAGCTGCGGCGCGGCGGTGGCGAACTCCACCACCTCCATGCCGCGCTGGATTTCGCCCTTGGCGTCCGACAGCACCTTGCCGTGCTCGGCGGTGATGATCGCGGCAAGCTCGTCTATGCGCTCCTCGATGATGTGGAGGAAGCGGTTCAATATGCGGGCGCGGCGCAGCGGCGTCGTGGCGGCCCATCCCGGAAAGGCGCGTTTCGCGGCGGCCACGGCCTCACGCACCTCGTCGGCCCCGGCGAGCGCGAGGGAGCCGGTCGCCTCGCCCGTTGCCGGGTTGAAGACAGGGGCGGACTGGCCGCTGCGGCCCGCATTAAGACGGCCGTCGATGAAATGGGAAATGTCAGTGGGCATGGCGTATCTTCCCCTGTTGCTGTTCGTCCTTTAACCGGACATCAGGATATTACAATAAAAAAGCCGACCGAAAGGCTTCCAGCGCCTGTTCCGGATCTTGCCTGGCGAAGGCCTCCATGGTGACTGGGCCGCGATAGCCCATCTCGCCCAGCGCGCGGGCGATGGCGGGATAGTTTATCTCGCCAGTGCCCGGCTCGCAGCGTCCGGGCACATCGGCCACCTGTATTTCGCCGATCCATGGCAGCGCGGCGCGGCAGGTTTCGATCAAATTCCCCTCGCCGATCTGTACATGATAGAGGTCGAGATTGAGCCGCAGGCGCGGATGGTTGACCGAGGATACCAGCGCCAGCGTGTCTTCTGCCCTGGCAAAGGGCACGCCCGGATGATCGACGGGGAGATTGAGGTTTTCCAGCGCGAAGGTGACGTTCTCCTCTTCCGCCATGCCGGCGATGCGGCAGAGCGTGTCGCGGGCTTTCAGCCACATTTTCCCGGTGATGGTTTCGCTGGGTTTTGCCGGCAGACCGCCCGCGCCGAGGCCGGTGCCGTGGAGGTTGAGACGCGCGACGCCGAGACGCTTGCCGATCTGCGCTGTTTGCCGGGCGGAGCGCAGGAGCTCATCCGCGCCTTCGTCATCAGCAAGCCTGCCGGTGAGGTAACCGTTCATGATGGAGAAGGTCGCGCCGGAGCGCTCAAGCGCGGTGAGATCATGGTCCGGCCAGTTCCAGAGGCCTACCTGGAAGCCCATTTCGTTGAGCTTTGCGCAGCGCCATTCGATCGGGCGGTCACGCCAGAGCATTTCGGCACAGGCGCCGAGGGTGAAGGGATGGGTCATGGGTAGATATCTCCGACGCAACTGCGTGCCCACCAGCCACCCCCCTCTGTCCTGCCGGACATCTCCCCCTCAAGGGGGGAGATTGGCCGACATGACGACCATCGCACCTTTTGCAACGTCTGCGATTGGTACCAAACGCCGATGAAGGCGTGATCTCCCCCCTTGAGGGGGAGATGCCCGGCAGAGCAGAGGGGGGTATTGATGGGAACAAGCATTGCAATTACCGCATCAACCGCTCGACCACCGGAGCCGCCACAAACCGCCATTTGCGCAGCGGTCCCGCCATCACATTGAGATAATACATCTCAATGCCCGGAGGCGTGCCGCATGGATGATGGCCGCGCGGGACGCAGACGACGTCGCCGTCGTGGACAGCCATCACCTCGTTCAATTGCAGATCGTCGGTATAAACCCGCTGGATGCCGAAGCCGTCCGCTGGATTGAACCGGTGGTAATAGGTCTCTTCCAGATAGGTGATCCGTGGAAAATCGTCCTCGTCATGGCGGTGGCTCGGATAGCTCGACCAGTGCCCGGCGGGGGTGAATACTTCCGTCACCAGCAGCGCATCGCAATAATCCTCGTTCTCCATGGCGATGTTGTTGATGTAGCGGGTGTTGGTGCCCTCGCCCCGCTTGGTGAGGGTAATATCTTCCGGCCCGATGCGCCTTGCCTCGTGCCCGCCTTTGCCTGGGGCGGAGCAGACCGCGATGACGCAATCTGTCTCCGCGACCGCCTGCCATTCGCTGCCGTTTGGCAGATAAAGACAATGGGGCGGCGATTTTTCGAAGACGCTCATGCGCTCGCCAAGCAAGCCCCAGTCCCGGCCCGCGCCGGTAAACCGCGCCTTGCCCTCAACCATGACGAGGATCACCTCGCGCTCGCCAGTCGCCTCCGCCACGCGCTCACCGGCGCGCAGTCGATAGAGCGAAAAGCCGACATAGCGCCATCCGGCAAGCGCAGGCGTGATTTCATGCACCTTGCCATGGGTACCGAACGGACGGTGCAGCAGATTGGGCATGGTTTTTCTCCTAAAGCATTCCATTTTTTGCTGGAGACGCTGGCGGGGCAGAGGGGGGTGTGCCGCGCTTCCATTCGAACAAGACCTTCAGATCAAACCCGCTTCCGCAGCCGCGGCCTTCAATGTCTTCAGCCCCAGCGACTGGTATTGAAACGGATTGCGCTCATCCGGGTCCTGCTCGGCTTCGATCACGATCCAGCCGTCATAGCCCGCCTCTTTCAATATCTTCAGCAGCGGCGCGAAATCGATGCCGCCTTCCTCATCTCCCGGCACGGTGAAGACCCCGGCGCGCACGCCGTCCATGAAGGACATGCCGGTTTCGCGGACCTGCCGCATAATCACCGGGCGCACATTCTTGGCGTGGAAATGGCTGACGCGATCGGCATATTTTGCCAGAACCGGCGCGGGGTCCTGACCATTGCCGCCGAAATAGCAATGACCGGCATCGAAGAGCAGCCGCGTATGCAGTCCCGTCGCGGCCATGAAGGCGTCGATTTCTTCCGGCGTTTCGACCACCGTTCCCATATGGTGATGGTAGACGAGGCGGATGCCCTGCGCCGCCGTGAACGCTGCAAGCTCCTCCACCTTCGCGCCGAAGGCTTTCATCTCATCGGACGAAAGCACCGGGCTTTGCGCCAGCGGCACGGGCAGGCCCTGAATGCTGTTCGAGGTCTCGCAAACAATGCAGACCGTGCAGCCATTGTGCTTCAACCTGTCGAGATGGCGCTGGATGGCCTTCTTCTCGTCCTCCACGGATTGGACGAGCAGGTTCAGCGAGTACCAGCCGGAGACGAAGGCTAGGCCATGAGAGGCGAGCAATTGCCTGAGAGCCTCCGGGGCCTCCGGCCAGCGATGGCCATTCTCGATGCCGTCGAAGCCGATTTCCGCCGCCTCGCGCAATATCTGCCCGGTCGGGATATTCGCGCCGAGGGTCTGGTCGTCATCATTGGCCCAGGCTATGGGGTTTGTGCCGAAGCGGATCATTTTCTTCCTCAGTTTACGAGTCTTTGCCGGGCCGCCGCTTCGAGATAGCGCGCATAGGCCTGTTTCAGCTTGTCGGTGCTTCCGACTTCCGGCACGGCGACGTCCCACCACCAGCCGGCATCGCCGAAGCCGGGGCCTTCGCTCGGGTCGGTGTCGATGACAATGACGGTCGGGATATCGCGCCCGCGCGCGGCGGCGATTTGTGCTTCGAGATCGGGAATGTCCTTGGCCTTGACCGCAAATACGCCCATGGACGCGGCATGGGCGACGAAGTCGATGCGGGGCTGCTCGACGATGTTGCAATCCCTGTAGAGGTTGTTGAACGGCTCGCCGCCGCTGGCCTGCTGGAGACGGTTGATGCAGCCGAAGCCTCTGTTGTCGGTGAGCACCACCGTGAACGGCACCTTGCGCATGACCGCGGTCGCCAGCTCCGAATTCGCCATCATATAGGAGCCGTCGCCGACGAAGCAGATCACCTCACGCTCGGGCCGGGCGAGTTTGAGGCCCATGGCTCCGGCAATCTCATAGCCCATGCAGGAATAGCCATATTCCATGTGATAGCCGCCCTGGCTTGCCTGCCAGAGCAGCTTCAGCGCGCCGGGCATCGTTCCTGCCGCGCACATGGCGATGGCGTTTTCGCCGGTTGCACGCTGCACCGCGCCGATGATTTGCGCATCGGTCGGCAGGCCATCGCCATCAGGCGCGGCGCAATGGCGGACCACGGCGGCGAGCCATTCGGTCCTGAGGGAGTCGCCGGACGCGGGGGCGCGGTGATCGCCCAGAAGCTCGCTGAAAGCCTGCAAGGCAACCTTGGCGTCGGCCACGAGGCCGATCGCGCCGTGCTTGTCCGCATCATAGCCCTGCACATTGATGGAGACGAGCTTCACATCATCGGCCTCGAACAGCGACCAGGAGCCGGTAGTGAAATCCTGAAAGCGCGTGCCGATGCCGATGACCAGATCCGCCCTGCGGGCGAGCGCATTGGCGGCGGCGGAGCCATCGACGCCCGCCGCGCCGAAATTCATCGGATGGGCCTGCGCCAGTGCGGATTTGCCCGCTTGCGTTTCCACGACGGGAATGGCGTGGCGGGTGGCGAAGCCGGCCAGTTCCTGCTCTGCCTCGCTATAGATCACCCCGCCGCCCGCGACGATTACCGGGCGCCTGGCGGCGCGGATGAGGGCGGCGACATCGGCAAGGTCACGCCGGTCCGACTCCGGCCTGCGGATGCGCCAGATTTTCGGCTCGAAGAAGGCTTCCGGCCAGTCATAGGCCTCCGCCTGCACATCCTGGCAGAAGGACAGCGTTACCGGGCCGCAATTGGCGGGGTCGGTCATGACGCGCAGCGCGCGCGGCAGAGCAGTCAGGAGTTGCTCCGGCCTGACGATGCGGTCGAAATAGCGACTCACCGGGCGGAAGCAATCATTGGCCGAAACGGTGCCGTCGCCGAAATCTTCCACCTGCTGGAGCACGGGATCGGGCCTGCGGTTGGCGAAGACATCGCCGGGAATGAGCAGCACCGGCAGGCGGTTGACATGGGCGAGCGCCGCCGCCGTCACCATATTGGTCGCGCCGGGGCCGATGGAGGACGTGACGGCCTGCACCCGGCGGCGCTTCATCGCCTTGGCATAAGCGATGGCGGCGTGCGCCATGGTCTGCTCGTTCTGGCCGCGCCAGGTGGGCAGGCTGTTGCCTGCCTCCTGCAAAGCTTGTCCAAGACCCGCGACATTGCCATGGCCGAAAATCGCCCATACGCCATCGACGAAGCGCTCACCGTCTTCCGTCATCTGGGCGGAAAGCCATTTCACCATGGCCTGCGCCGCCGTAAGCCTTACTACCGTGCTCATGCTGCCTGCTCCTTCTTCCGCGCCGCATCCCACACATCGCAAAGCCTCATGTAGCGCGCCGCCATGTCCTCGATAGCCGCTTCATCGCCGATCTCGCCCGCGAACCAGCGCCGCGCCGCATCGGCGAAAATGGTGCGGCCGACGGCGAAGCCCTTCACGAGCGGGAATTTGGCCGCGACCGCAAAACTCGCGGCAAGCTCGGCCTCCGGCGCGTCCAGCCCCAGCACGAGGATGCCGCGCGTGTGTCGGTCATGCGCCTCGATGGCGGCGATGGCGTTCTGCCAACCGGCTTCCGTCTTCATCGGTTCCAGCTTCCACCAGTCGGGGTAGATGCCTGCCGCGTAGAACTGGTGGATCAAGGTCGCGACCGTCATGTCGTCGGTGGGGCCGACCTTGGAGGGGATGATCTCAGCCAAAAATTCCAGCCGGTTGCGCCGCGCCGCCTCGAAGAGCCGCTTCACCGTTGCCTCTTGCGCGGCGCGGGTGGGAACATCGTCGTCCGGGTGGCAGAAGCAAAGGATTTTCACCACCTGCTCGCGCGCCCATTCGACAAGCCCGCCGCAATCGGAACCGAGTTCCGGTTCGAGCGTGAGAGGACGCGAGCCCGGCCATTCCGCCGGACGGCCGATCCAGAGCCCGGTGCCGGAGGCGCGGTGCAGCGCCGAGCGGCCGATACGGTTGTCGCAGAGGATGCCATAGCCCTCGGAGGTGGTGGACTGCCCCTCACCCTTACCCTCTCCCCGTGAATTACGGGGAGAGGGAGGCGTCAGCGTTGACGCTTCTTTCTGTTCTGCTGTGCCTGGCTCAATGGATAGGGCATCAGCGTGGATGCCCCCCTCGCCCCGCGAGCGGGGAGAGGGTAAGGGTGAGGGGCAATGCGCCGCCTGCACGCGGAGCGCTGCGTCGAGGCAGAGTTCCTTGAAGGCCGCGCCCTTTTCCGGCGTGTAGCCCGGCATATCCTCGAGTTGCTTGCGGTGGTCGAAGGCGAAGACGCGCATGGTCGACCAGTCGCCATTGACCCGTGTATGGCGCGTAGTGGACCAGTGAAGCTGCTCCAGCTCAGGGTCATTGCGAAGATCGGGACGCTTGACGCCTCGTTTCAGGAAGAACTGCAATTCCTCCCAGCTGGGATAGGCCGGGGTGCAGCCATGGCGGCTGACGGCGAAAGCGCCGCAGGCATTGGCGTATTTCAGCGAGGTGGGCCAGTCCGCTCCGGTCAGCCAGCCGCGCAGAAGCCCGGCGAAGAAGCCATCGCCCGCGCCCAGCACGTTGAACACCTCTATCCGGAACGCCTCTCCGCTTTGACCCTTGTCGAGGCTATCGGGAATCTCGCCCTCGAAGGCAACGGCTCCAAGCGGCCCGCGCTTGCAGACCAGCGTTGCGCCGCTCACCTCCCGAACCGCCTTCAGCGCCGCCAGCGTATCGGTCGAGCCGCCTGCGATATGGAGTTCTTCTTCCGTGCCGACGATCAGGTCGAAATAATGCAAGCTTGATTGCAGCTTGGCGGTGACTTTCCCGCTCTCGACAAACCGGCTTTCGCCATCGCCATGGCCCGCGACACCCCACAGGTTCGGGCGATAATCGATGTCGAGTGCGGTCTTGAGGCCGTGCTTGCGGGCGAGCTTCAGCGCCTTGATGCTTGCGGCCTCCGTGCGCGTGTGGGAGAGATGCGTTCCGGTGACTACGAGCGCACGGGCCGATGCGATGAAACTTTCATCGATATCGTCCTCGCAGAGCGCCATGTCGGCGCAGTTCTCGCGGTAAAAGATCAGCGGAAACTGCTTGTCGTCGCGGATGCCGAGAATGACGAGAGCGGTGAGCCGTTCCGGGTCTGTCCTGACGCCTTGCGTGGAGACGCCTTCGCGGGCAAGCTGCTCAAGGATGAAGCGGCCCATATGCTCGTCGCCCACGCGTGTGATCAGCGCGGATTTGAGGCCGAGCCGCGCCGCGCCGCAGGCGATGTTGGTGGGCGAGCCGCCGATATATTTCTCGAACGAGCCCATATCCTCCAGCCGTCCGCCAACTTGCGTGCCATAGAGATCGACGCTGGCGCGGCCTATGGTGATGACGTCGAGGGGCTTCATTTTTGGCCTCCGATCCGGACGGACGTTCCGTTTGACGCGGCCATGGCGTGGATGATGCGCTCGATCTCCAGCCCCTGCGCAAAATCCGGCCCCGCATTCGGCCCGCCGGCGATGGCGGAGAGAAGGTCCCGCGCTTCGATGACCTTCTGCTCGTTGAAGCCGAAATTATGGCCCGGCGCGGGGCAGAAGGCGGCATAGTCCGGCTGGGCCGGGCCGGTCAAATGGCGCACGAAACCGGCCTCTCCGGCGTGATGCACCCACAGTTCATTCATGTTTTCTTGGTCGAAAACGATGGTGCCATCAGTTCCGTGCACCTCCCATTGCAGGCGGCATTTTCTACCGCGCGCCACGCGGGAGGTGGCGAAAGAGCCATGCGCGCCGGAGGCAAAGCGTAAGAGCGCCATCGCGCTATCCTCATTCTCCACCGGCTTCAGCCCGTCAGGCGATGGGCGCATGGGCACGGCGATTTGCGTCTGCGCGGTGAGTTCGCTCACCGGCCCCATCAGCGCCAGCATGTGGCTGACGAGATGGCAGCCCAGATCGCCTAGCGCGCCAAGGCCACCTCCCTCGTGAGTCATCCGCCACGACCAGGGGAGGTTCGGATCGGCGGAATAATCCTCGTCATAGACCCCGCGAAAGGCGAGCGGCTCACCGATCTCGCCATTGCGGATCATCGCCCGCGCGGATTGGAAAGCAGGGCTTCTCAGATAATTATAGCCAAGGATCGTCACTTGGCCCGGATGCGCGGCGGCGACTGCTGCCATCGCCTCGGCGTCCGACAGGGTCAGCGCCATCGGCTTTTCCAGCCAGACATGCTTGCCCGCCTTCAGCGCGGCCTCGGCCATCGGGCGATGCAGGCCGTTGGGCGCGGTGATCGAGACGACATCCACCTTGGGGTCAGCAACCGCCTCCTGCCAATGGGCGGTGGCGCGGGCAAAGCCGAACTGGCGGGCGAAGGCATTCGCCGCTTCCTCGGTCGCATCACTGAGGATTTCCAGCCTCGGATGCGCGCCGCCAAACACCGCCGCGACATTGCGCCAAGCCATGGCATGGCACTTGCCCATGAAGCCTGTGCCGATGAGGGCGATGCCGAGTTGTTTTTGCGAATATGACATCATCGTCTCCGGATCGATGGCAATCCAATCGGATATGGAGCAGCTAGCCACGATCATTTGTGATTATCCTCAAGGTTCAGATCGTCCCGCCAAGCGAACCCTCGAGCGCGGCCAACTCCTGCCCGCCGGCCATCAGATCCTGCAATTCCAGCGCTGTTATCTCGCCCTTCTTCGCCGTGCCGAGCGTCTGTCCCCGGTTCAGCACCGTGAAGCGGTCGCCCACCGCCAGCGCGTGGCGGACATTGTGCGAGATGAACACCACGCCGACGCCTTGCGAGCGCACCCGGTCGATGGTGGCGAGCACGTTCGAGGTCTGGCGCACGCCCAACGCCGAAGTCGGCTCGTCGAGGATCAGCACCTTGGCCCCGAAATAGACGGCGCGGGCAATCGCCACGGTCTGCCGCTCGCCGCCCGAGAGTGTCCCCACCGCCTGATCGGGACGGCGCAGATTGATGCCCATGCGGCGCATCTCCGCCATGGTCACCTCATTGGCCTTCTCCACGTCGAAGCGCTTGAAAAGCCCCCTGCCCTTCACCGGCTCGCGCCCCATGAAGAAATTGCGCGCCACCGACATCAGCGGGATCATGGCAAGGTCCTGGAACACGGTGGCGATGCCCGCCTCCATGGCGTCACGCGGGCTGTCGAAGGACATTGGCCTGCCTTCGAAGGTGATCGTCCCCTCGGTCGGCTTGTGCACGCCCGACATGGTCTTGATGAAGGTCGACTTGCCCGCGCCATTGTCGCCCAGCAGGCAATGGCACTCGCCGGGGTGGACGTCGAAGGTGACGCCGTTCAGCGCGATGACATTGCCGAAATGCTTTCTGATGTTTTCCATGCG
Source organism: Paramesorhizobium endophyticum (assembly GCF_014640615.1). Classification (GTDB taxonomy): domain Bacteria; phylum Pseudomonadota; class Alphaproteobacteria; order Rhizobiales; family Rhizobiaceae; genus Paramesorhizobium; species Paramesorhizobium endophyticum. The sequence goes on from NZ_BMHH01000001.1 coordinate 109,070, forward strand.
GATGATGGGTTGCATCTTTATTCCTTTCAGCGGGATTTTTGTCCGAAAACCGGGGGCCACTTTTCGGAAATCCCGCTAGCGCTCCCCCGTCACACGCTTGCGGATGACATTGTTGAAGATGACGGCGAGCAGCAGCATCGCGCCCAGAAACACCTGGAACCAATCCTGATCGAAGCGGGTATAGGTGAGGCCGATGGTGACCATCCCAAAGATGATCGCGCCGAAGAAAGCGCCGATGGCCGAGCCATAGCCGCCGGTGAGCAGGCAACCGCCGATGACCGCGGTGATGATCGCCTCGAACTCCTTCATGAAGCCACGGCGCGCATCGGTGGAACCGGCGTCGATGACAGTGATGATGGCGACCAGCGCCGCGGCCATGGCGGTGAGCATAAAGAGCGCGATCTTGACGCGGCGGACAGGCACGCCGGAATTCTGCGCGGCAAGGGCATCCCCGCCCGTGGCGAAGATCCAGTTGCCGAAGGGCGTGCGCAGCAGCACCCAGGTCGCGACAAGCGCAAACAGAACGAACCAGATGATCTCGACGGGAATGCCGGGCACTTTCGGCGCGCCGGACTTGAAGACATCGATCAGGCCCGCCTTGGCCAGCCATTCGAACAGGAACCCAAAGGCGTCGCCGGAAAAGATCGGCGTCAGGAAATCGCCCTCCACCGCCTCGCGCACGCCGCGCAATTGCGTCGCCCCGCCGGTGAAGATCTTGAGGCCGACCAGCGATGCGCCGCGCAGGACGAAAAGCCCCGCCAGCGTGACGATGAAGGATGGCAGGCCGGTGCGGATGACGATGAGCCCGTTCCCCGCGCCAAGCCCGGCGGCAAAGGCCATGGTCAGCGGGATGGCTAGGATGAGCGGCAGGCCCAGATTGACGGTGAAGACGCCGAAGATCATGCCGGCGAAGGCGACCATGGAACCGATGGAAAGATCGAACTCCCCGCCGATCATCAGGAGCGCGGCGGCGATGCCGAGAATGCCGAGCTGCGCCGCCGGCGTCATGATGTTCATGATGCCCGACAGCGTGAACATGCTGCGGTCGGCGGTCGCCAGGAAGAAAAGCGTGACGAGGATGACGCCCCCGATCGCGCCCAGCTCCGGCCGTTTCATGAGTTTGGAGACGGCGGATTCGGATGTAAGCCGCTCATCCGTCTTCGCCAGCGTGTCGGTGGGCATGGGTTTTACTCCCGTGAAGTTACTTTACGGAAACGTTGGCGGGGCAACACCCCCCTCTGTCCTGCCGGACATCTCCCCCACAAGGGGGAGATCGGCCTTCATAAACGTCGGCACCAATCGCAAACCTCTCAGGATGAGCGCGAAGCGTCGTGTCAGCCAATCTCCCTCCTTGTGGGGGAGATGCCCGGCAGGGCAGAGGGGGGTGCCTCGCGCCAAACCTGAATGTTATCGCCTTACCTTATCCCCTTCGCCGAAAGCTCGATCACCTTCCCCGCAGCCTCCTTCGTCACAAGGTTCGGCCCCGAAGGCACATCGCCGCCCGGGATCAGGCCGTATTCCGCATTGAGCGCCAGGAACGAAACCGGCAGATAGCCTTGCAGGAATTGCTGCTGGTCGATGGCGAAGGCGGCCTTGCCGTCGGCGACCTGCTGCAGGAAGCCTGCCGAGAGGTCGAAGGTGGCGATCAGCACATCGTCACGCCCGAGCGCCTGCGCGGCCTTCACCGCCGGTTCGCCCACCAGCGTGGCGTTGAGGCTGAGGACTGCATTCACATCCTTGTCGGACTCAAGCGCGGCGCGGACCTTGGACTCCACTTCCGCCGGGTCGTTGCCGGTCGGCAGCACCGTCACCGGATTGCCGAAGCCCTCCGTGAAACCGGCGCAGCGCTGGTCGAGCGAGACATTGCCGACTTCCTGATTGATGCAGATGCCCTTCTTGCCGCCCATTTCGGCGAGCTTCGCACCTGCCGCCTTGCCCGCGTCGAATTCCGACTGGCCGACATGCAGCTTCGCGCCGAGCTTGTGCGCGACATCGCCGCCCGAATTGATGGATATGACCGGGATGCCCGCCTCTACGGCGCGCTTGATCGACGGCCCGAGCGCATCGCCATCGGGGATCGAGACGACAAGGCCGTCCGGCTCCTGATTGACGGCGGCATCGATCAGCTGGCCCATCTTGACCATGTCGAAGGTTTCCGGCGCGCGGTATTCGACATTCGCGCCGGTATCCTTGCCCGCCTTATCGACGCCATTCTTGACCACCGACCAGAACGGATCATTTGCCTGCCCGTGGGTCACGACGATGATGTCAGTGGCGAGAGCGGGGGTGGCCGCCAGCATCGCGGCGGCGGCAATGCCTATGCATAGATTCTTCATGCTATCCCTCCCATTGGTTGGACGTCACCTCCTGACGCCCGTTTCATCCGGCCAAGCGGGACCGGCACCGAGTGCCACGCCAACACCTCCCCGTGTGGCAAAGCAATTTATAAAACTGGCGCGACCGGCTGGCCCGACTTCGCCGAAGCGGTCGCGGCCTCGGCCAACGCCAGTGCGGCGACGCCATCACGCAGCGTGACCGGAATTTCCGCGCCGTCGAGCGCAGCCCTGACGAAGGCATCCCATTCCGCCGCATAGGCGCGCATGTAGCGCTCCAGAAAGAACAGCTCAGGTTTTGCGCTGAGAACGCCCGCCTTCGTCGCCTTCGACAGGGTGTTTTCGAGCACGTTCTCCGCCGAGAGCAGGCCTTCCGAGCCGAGCAATTCGACGCGCTGGTCATAGCCATAGGCGGCGCGACGGCTGTTCCTGATCACCGCAATGCGGCCATCGGCATAGGCCATCGTCACCACCGCCGTATCGACATCATCAGCCGCTCCGATTTCAGGATCGACTATGGAGGAGCCCACGGCGTGGACGGATTTCGGCAAATCCTTCATCAGGAAATTCGCCATGTCGAAATCGTGAATCATCATGTCGCGGAACAGCCCGCCCGACACTTTCACATAGCTCACCGGGGGGGGAGCCGGGTCGAAGGAGGTGATGGAAAGCAGTTCCGGCTTGCCGATTTCCCCGGCGGCGACGGACGCCTGCATCAGCGCGAAATTCGGATCGAAGCGGCGGTTGAAGCCGATCATGACGGGAATACCGGTGGCGGAAGCCTTGGCGAGGCAGGCCCGCGCCCGATCGAGCGACAAATCCACCGGCTTTTCGCACAGCACCGCCTTGCCCGCCTCGGTGACGCGCTCGATCAGGTCCGAATGGGTGTCCGTCGAGGTGGCGATCAGCACGGCATTGATGGAGCTATCCGCCAGAATGTCGTCCGTGCCCATGGCCTTCGCCCCGTGAGCCTCCGCCAGAGACCGCGCGGCTTCCTCATTGACGTCCGACACGGCGGCAAGCTCGCTCCTCGGATGGCCCGCAATATTGACGGCATGCACACGGCCGATACGGCCTGCCCCAAGCAATCCTACTTTCAGCAAATTTTCCTCCCAGACGCGGGTTCCCAACCGCGATGGGAGTACTATTTCAATTTTTGCTCACGCGAGCAATAGGATTTTGCCCGCGCGTGCAAAATTTTCTGAAGCGCGGACGGAAATCGCTCTATAAGAAGCTAGGTGATGGAAATAGGGATCAGCGATGACCGACGAGAAGAAGGCGCAGTTTGCCGGGCATGTGACCGCCGATGATGTGGCGCTCGCCGCGGGCGTGTCGCGCTGGACGGTCAACCGCGCCTTCCGGAAAGACGCTTCGATCTCGAAGAAGAGCCTTGAAAAGGTGATGGAAGCGGCGGAGCAACTGGGCTATGTGCCGGATTTGCGCGCCGCCAGCCTCGCCTCCGACCGGTCCAATCTGGTGGCCCTGCTCATCGACGATTTCGCCAATCCGCACAAGCTCGTCATGATGGAGCGGCTGACCCGGATTCTCAGGCGCGAGGGCTGGGACATATTGCTCGTCAACACGCTCGACCGCGACGATGCGGGCCATGCGCTTCTCAACGCCAGCCAGCGGAGGGTGGACGCGGTGATTCTCATCGGCATCCAGTTCGACGACGAGGTGCTGGAGACGGCGCTCCATGCGCGGCGCTTTCGCAAGCTGATCATCTTCGCCCGCTCATCGCAGAACCCGAACACGATTTCCATCGCCGTGGACGACGTGCTGGCGGTCAAGGAGATGGCGAATTACGTCAATGCGCGCGGCTATCGCCGGCCAATGTTCCTGGCGGGGCCGCAGACCTATTCGGCGCATCTGCTACGCAAGGAAACCTTCGTCGATTATTGGCGCGAGCATTTCGGCACGGCGCCTGAAGTCGTCGGTGTTCCCGCCTATGATCCGGCGCTTGCCTCGCAGATCGTCATGGAAACGCTCGCCGGGCGGCCCACCACCGCGCTGCCGGATATTCTGGTGTGCGAAAACGACGCCCTTGCAATGGGCGCAATGGATATCCTGCGCCACAATCTGGGTCTGCGCATCCCCGAAGACATCGCCATAACAGGCTTCGACGACGTGCCCCAGGCCGCGAGCCCCAACTATCGCCTGACCACCTACCGCCAGCCGCTGACCGAAATGGCCGAATATCTGGTCCATGTGCTCCAGAGCCAGGAAACCGAAGATTTCGACCGGCTGTTCGCGGGGAAACTGGTGATCCGGGATAGCGCTTGACTATCCGTAAATCCACCGGTGTCGGCAGCCGCCACCGGATGTGGCTGGCCTCACCCACTTTCAATTCCCGCAATCCAAAATACATAAGGGGCTTGGAAGGTCGCATTTGCGCGGGTAAACATGCCCGCGACCCGTGACAGGCACGCAAAACCCATCCGGAAAACACTGTTTCCGCAAAAGCCGACTCCGAAAGCGACAGCGCAAGATATGACCTATGCCGTCAAAGAATTGTTCAAAACGCTCCAGGGAGAAGGCGCCCAGACGGGGCGGGCCGCCGTTTTCTGCCGGTTTGCCGGCTGCAATCTATGGTCCGGGCGGGAAGAGGACCGGCATAAGGCCATCTGCCAGTTCTGCGATACGGACTTCATCGGCACGGACGGCGAAGGCGGCGGAAAGTTCCAGGATGCAGCCGCGCTGGCGAGCGCCATCGCCGCCACCTGGGGCGATGCAGAGGCCAATCGGTATGTGGTGTTCACCGGCGGCGAGCCGCTCTTGCAGCTGGATAGCGCTCTCATCGATGCGGTGCATGCCGCAAAGTTTGAAATCGCAATCGAAACGAACGGCACCGTGGAGCCGCCCGATGGCATCGACTGGATCTGTGTCAGCCCGAAGGCCAGCGCTCCATTGAAGCTCAAATCGGGAAACGAGCTCAAGCTCGTCTACCCCCAGATGGGCCTGCTGCCTGACGATCTTCCTCCTGTCCATTTCGACCATTATTTTCTCCAGCCGATGGACGGACCGGACCGCATTACGAATACCGATGCGGCCATAGAATTCTGCCTTCTGAATCCGCGCTGGCGGCTCAGCCTGCAAACACACAAAATGATCGGAATCCCATGAAAATAACCCAGGCGTTCACCTTCGAGGCCGCGCATCGGCTGCCGAATGTTCCCCCGACGCACCGCTGCCATCGCATGCACGGCCATTCATACCGGGTCGAGCTTCAGCTCGAAGGGTCTGTCGATCCGAAAACCGGCTTCGTCATCGATTTTTTCGATGTGGAGAAGGTGTTCGGGCCGGTTCTGGCGCAGCTCGACCATCATACGCTCAACGATGTGCCGGGGCTGGAAAACCCGACAGCGGAGCATATCGCCGTCTGGATATGGAACAGGGTAAAGCCCCTTCTCCCCGAATTAAGCCTCGTCAAAATATTCGAAACACCGCTTTCCTGGGCGGAATATGACGGCAAATAAGCCGGGGAGCATTTGATATGGCGGCGACGGCACTGGTGTTGTTTTCGGGCGGGCAGGATTCCACGACTTGCCTGGCATGGGCGCTCGATCGGTATGAGCGGGTGGAAACGGTGGGGTTCGATTACGGCCAGAGGCACAGGATCGAGCTCGAATGCCGGGAAACCCTCCGGACAAAGCTGAGGGAAATGAATCCGGCGTGGGGAGCACGGCTGGGCGAGGATCATACGATTTCGCTCGCGGCGCTGGGCGAAATCTCCAACACCGCGCTGACCAGCGGGATGGCGATCGAGATGGCCGAGACGGGGCTTCCGAATACGTTCGTGCCGGGCCGCAATATCATTTTCCTGACCTTTGCCGCTGCGCTCGCCTATCGCCGGGGTCTGAAGCACATCGTCGGCGGAATGTGCGAGACCGACTATTCCGGCTATCCCGACTGCCGCGACGACACGATCAAGGCGCTGCAGGCGGCGCTCAATCTGGGCATGGAGACGCGCTTCGTGCTCGACACCCCGCTGATGTGGATCGACAAGGCGCAGACCTGGCAGCTTGCCCAAAACCTCGGCGGCGACGCCCTTGTCGACGTGATCGTGCGCGACACGCACACCTGCTATATGGGCGAGCGCGGCAATCTCAACGATTGGGGCTATGGCTGCGGCACCTGCCCTGCCTGCGACCTCCGGGCAAAGGGCTATCGCAAGTTCATCGCCGAAGCGGCGTGATCCACCGTCACGCTGGTCACTGCGCGAAGAAGGCAGCGGCCATGCCAAGGCCGACCAGCGTAATGAAGACGCGAAGCGCGTGCATGTTGGTGATGCGCCGCGCTACGAGCGCGCCGAGATAGCCCCCGATCGCGCAGGCCACGCCCAGGACGAGCGCCGATTTCCAGTCGATCAATCCGGCGACGGTATAGGTTATGACTGAAACCAGCGAGAGTATGCTTGAAAGCAGGTTTTTAAGGCCGTTCATCTCGTGGAGATTGGTGAAGCCGACAAAGCCGAAGGCGGCGAGCAGCATGATGCCGAGGCCGCCATTGAAATAACCGCCATAGATCGACACCGCGAGGAGCAGCGCCAGCGAGGCGGGAAGCGGAAGCCTACCGCCCTTCCCTACCACATGCCTGACCAATAAAGGCCCCGCCGCGAAAGCCACGGTCGCGAAGAGCAGCAGCCAAGGCACGAGGCTCACGAATATCTCTTTCGGCGTCACCAGCAAGAGAAGCGCGCCCATAAGCCCCCCGAGCACCGACAGGGCGATCATGGCGCGCAGGGAGACCGGGCCGTCCCTGCTGATGTCCTTGCGGAACCCCCAAGTGCTGCCGATATAGCCGGGAAGCGCGGCGAGCGTGGCCGTGGCATTGGCCGGGATGTGAGGCACGCCGACAAACACCAGCGCCGGAAATGAAAGAAACGTGCCGCCGCCCGCGACAGCGTTAAGCGCGCCCGCGCCGAGCCCGGCGAGCACGAGAATGACGAAATCCATGATGCCTCCTCCCAAGGCGAATAGCCCGATTTGATGGAATCAACCGGGCGTCCCTCCCCCCGCACTGTCTTATCCCAAAAGCCCTCAACGGAACAAACCGTTCCGCTCACCAGTTTCTTACATGCTGGACGGATGAACGGAGAGAATATGGCAAAGCGGAACAGTCAGTCGCCGTGGTTCTTGAACAGCGTCATCTACGGCATCGACATCAAGAAGTTCCAGGACAGCAATGGCGACGGTGTCGGCGACATCCGCGGCCTTTGCGACCGGCTGCCTTATCTCCACGATCTGGGCGTCGACTGCCTCTGGCTGCTTCCCTTCTTCGAAAGCCCGAGGGAAGACAATGGCTATGATGTCAGCAATTATTACGGCATCGACCCCGAGCTCGGCACGCTCGACGATTTCATCGAGCTGGTGCGCCGCGCCGGGGAGCTGGGCATAAAAATCGTCATAGACCTCATCGTCAACCATACTTCCCGCAAACATCCGTGGTTCGAAAGCGCCCGGCGGGACCCGCGCAGCCAGTTCAGGGATTATTATGTCTGGAGCGAGCACATACCGGATGTCGGCGCGAGCGAGACGTCGATCTTTCCCGGCGCCGACAACCCGCTTTGGACGTTCGACAAGGTCGCCAGCGCCTTTTATTTCCACAAATTCTACGCCTCCCAGCCCGAGCTCAACACCGCAAACCCTGATGTGAAGGCGGAAATCCGGCGCATCTGCGATTTCTGGCTTTCGCTTGGCGTTAGCGGCTTCCGGATCGACGCCCTGCCGCTGCTTCTTACCGATAATGGGAAGGAGCATGCCAATCCCGGCGACGGTCAGGCCTTCATGGAGGAACTCGCCGATTTCATCACCGGCCGGCTGCCCGAATGCCTGCTCCTGGGCGAGGCCAACGTTCAGCCGGACGAGATGCGCCAGTATTTCGGGAGCGGCAACCAGATCCCGCTACTGTTCAATTTCCGCTTAAGCTGCGGGATATTCGCCGCCATCGCCCGGCAAAACGCCGACCCGTTCGAGGAGATGCTCGCCGCCCTCCCCGAGCCGCCCGCCGGGTGCGGATGGGTGAACTTCCTGCGCAATTTCGACGATTTCGACCTGTCGCAAATACCGCAATCCATGCGCGACTTTCTGCTGGAAGCCTATGCACCCGAGGAGGAGATGGGCATTTTCGGGCGCGGCATCCGCCGTCGGCTGGCGCCGATGCTGGACGGCGACCGGCGGAAGATCGCCCTCGCCTTCAGCTGCATATTCTCGATGCGCGGCTCGCCGCTTTTCGTGGCCGGTGACGAGATCGGCCTGGGCGAAGACTTGACCGCCAACGGCCGGGACGCCGTGCGCCTGCCGATGGCGTGGGAGCCCGGCGGAAAGGCGGGCGGTTTTTCCACCGCGCCCGTCAAGGATCTGATCCAGCGGCCCTTAAGCTCCGGACCGTTTTCGTTTCACGAGGTAAATGTCGAAAACCAGCGCGCGGATGAAAAATCGCTGCTCAACGAGGTGCGCCGTCTCATCCGGCATCGCCGCGATCTCAAGCATTTCCGCGGCGGGCGCTTTGTGCAATTCGCGCCTGATAATGACGCGACCATGCTTCACGGCTTTCACGACGGCTCGTCGGTCCTCCTCATCGCCCATAATTTCTCCGGCAAGCCTGCGGAATTTTCCGCCGGCCTCACCGGCATCATCGCACCTCGCCTCGAAACCATATTGGGGGCGCAGGAGCGGCTTACCGTCGAGGGCGACCGGCTTACCATGAAGCTGCCGGCCCATGGCTATTGCTGGCTTTGCACCGAAGGGAGCCGCTGATGATCATCGGCTACCATGCCTCCCACGAACAATTCACCCCGCGGGATCTTGTGCATTATGCCCGACTCGCCGAGGCGAGCGGCTTCGATGCCGTCATGTCCTCGGACCATTTCGCGCCATGGAGCGAGGCCCAGGGCCAATCCGGCTTTGCCTTGAGCTGGCTCGGCGCGGCGATGCAGGCGACGACGACCATTCCCTTCGGACTCATCACCGTGCCCTGCGGCTGGCGCTATCACCCCGCCATCACCGCGCAGGCGGCGGCGACAATCTGCGATCTCTTCCCCACCCGCTTCCCATGGCTGGCGGTGGGCAGTGGGGAGAGGCTGAACGAACATGTGGTCGGCCAGGGCTGGCCGGCGAAGGCGGAGCGCAACGAGCGGCTCGTCGCGGCCGTTTCCATCATGCGGCGCTTGTGGAACGGCGAAACCGTGACGGAGGAGACGCCCATTCCGGTGGATGCCGCACGCCTTTTCACGCTGCCACCCAAACCGCCTGCTGTCATCGCCGGGGTGCTTTCCGCCGAGACTGCCCGCTGGGCCGGAGGCTGGGCGGACGGCCTCATAACGGTCAACCAGTGCCCTTCGAGCCTCCACGATATACTCAGCGCTTTCGACGAGGGCGGCGGGGCAGGCAAGCCGCGCTTTCTGCAACTCCACCTCTCATACGGCGCGACGCTGGAGGAGGCCAGCCTCCATGCGTTTCGCCAGTGGAAAAGCAACGCCATAAATGCCGACACGGCGGAGAATACGGGGCTTACCGAGGATTTCGACCGTCTTTCCGCCGATGTCTCGATCACGGAGCTGGAAAAGCACGTGCAGATATCCGCGAACCCGCGCCAACACGCCGACATGATCGCCGCCTATGCCGCGCTGGGTTTCGACGAGATCTACCTGCACAATGTGGGGACGAACCAGGCGGAGTTTATCGAGGTTTTTGGGAGAGATGTCCTACCGAAGCTGAGGTAAGGCGGGGCCGTCAAATTACTCCCACTCGATCGTGCCGGGAGGTTTCGAGGTCACATCATAGACGACGCGGTTGATGCCCTTGACTTCGTTGATGATGCGGGTGGCAGTGCGGGCGAGGAATTCCATGTCGAAATGGTAGAAATCCGCCGTCATGCCGTCCACGGAGGTCACCGCGCGCAGGGCGCAGACATATTCATAGGTGCGGCCGTCGCCCATCACGCCCACGGTCTGGACCGGGAGCAGCACGGCGAAGGCCTGCCAGATCACGTCGTAGAGCCCGGCCTTACGGATTTCGTCGAGATAGACTGCGTCGGCATTGCGTAGGATTTCCAGCTTTTCGCGGGTGATGCCGCCGGGGCAGCGGATGGCGAGGCCGGGGCCGGGGAACGGGTGGCGGCCGATGAAATGGTCGGGGAGGCCTAGCTCGCGGCCCAGCTCGCGCACTTCATCCTTGAAGAGCTCGCGCAGCGGCTCAACCAGCTTCATGTTCATGCGCTCGGGCAGGCCGCCGACATTGTGGTGCGACTTGATCGTCACCGAGGGGCCGCCGGTGAAGGAGACGGACTCGATCACGTCGGGATAGAGCGTGCCTTGCGCCAGGAAATCCGCGCCGCCGATCTTCTTCGCCTCTTCCTCGAACACTTCGATGAAAAGGCGTCCGATGGTCTTGCGCTTCTTCTCCGGGTCGGTCTCGCCTTCCAGCGCGCCGATGAACAGGTCCGAAGCATCCACATGCACCAGCGGGATGTTGTAATGCTCACGGAACATGGCGACCACTTCCTGCGCCTCGTTCTTGCGCATCAGGCCGTGGTCGACGAAAATGCAGGTGAGCTGGTCGCCGATGGCCTCGTGGATCAGCACGGCGGCGACGGAGGAATCGACCCCGCCCGAAAGGCCGCAGATGACCCGGCCCTTGCCGACCTGAGCGCGGATCGCCGCGATGGCCTGCTCGCGATAGGCGGCCATGGTCCAGTCGCCCTTGATGCCGGCGATGTTGTGAACGAAATTCTGCAGGAGCTTTGCGCCGTCGGGAGTGTGGACGACTTCCGGGTGGAACATGATGCCGTACATCTTGCGCGCTGGATTGCCGAATACGGCGAAGGGCGCACCTTCCGACTTGCCGAAAATCTCGAAACCATCAGGCAGCGAAACGACGCGGTCGCCATGGCTCATCCAAACCTGATGGCGTGTGCCTTCAGCCCAGACGCCTTCGAACAGTGGGCAGCTTTTTTCAATCTCGACAAAGGCGCGGCCGAACTCGCGATGGTCAGAGCTTTCTGCTACGCCGCCCATCTGGACGCACATGGTCATCTGCCCGTAGCAGATGCCCAGCACGGGAATGCCGGCCTCGAAGACGATCTGCGGCGCGCGTGGGCTGCCGATCTCGGTGGTGGAGGCAGGGCCGCCGGAGAGGATCACCGCCTTCGGCTTGATGCGGTGAAAGCCTTCCTCGGCGGACTGGAAGGGGACGATCTCGGAATAGACGCCGGCTTCGCGGACACGGCGGGCGATAAGCTGCGTGACCTGGCTGCCGAAATCGATGATGAGGACGGTGTCGGGGTGTGCTGTGGTGCTCATGCGCAGCGTCTAGAGAAAAAGGTCGCCGAATGCAATGGTCAAACGGGCCTTCCTGACAGGTGATGTCAGGAGGCGAGCGCTTCTTCAACAGGGTTGAGCAAGCCGTTCATTTTTAGCCGCATGATCTTGCCCGAAAAGTCTGCAACTTTTCGGGATCATGCTCCAGCGCCTCTTCCAGCCGGCCCACGGCGAGCGCCAGCTTCTCGTCGATGATGTGGAGATATTCCGTCCAGTCCTCGATGCGGCCGAGCTCCGCGACACCATCGGAAATGCCGCGCAGGCCGATGAGCGGCACATTAAAGCGCTGGCAGGCGCGCAGGACGGCGAAGGTTTCCATGTCGACCATATCGGCGTCGATGGCGTCATAGGCCGCGCCGGAAACGATGTTCGCGCCGGTGGAAAGCGTGGCTTGCGGGACGCCGGGGATGCGGTATGGCAGCGGCAGGATGGCGGGCAAGTCGAGGAACGGCGTCCGGCCCTTCTCGAAGCCCAGAGGCGAGGCGTCCATGTCGCGGTAGGAGACGTGGGTGGCCTGATACACCTCGGCCTGCTCTAGCGAGCGCGAACCAGCGGAACCGAGCGAGACGACGAGATCGGGCAGGCTGTTGTTTGCGGCGAGGCTGGTGAGGGTGGAGGACAGCACCACGGCGGCTTCCACAGGGCCGATGCCGGTCGTCAAGGGCTGGAACAGCTTGCGCAGATGCGGGCCATATTCCGGCTCGGCGGCCATGACGAAGAGGATTTTGCGGTTGGCGATGGGGGTGATCATGCTACTTCTCCTCGGCCACGTGGTGGAATGCCCCTCACCCTTACCCTCTCCCCGCAAGCGGGGCGAGGGGGACATGGATGTTGCGCCTCTTTTTATGCCAGGCGAAGGGTAGAAAAAAGTACTCCAACGACGGCGCCCCCCTCGCCCCGCTTGCGGGGAGAGGGTAAGGGTGAGGGGCTATTGGCGCTGCAACACGCTGATATAAAACCCGTCCGAAAATGTCCGCTCCGGCGAAAGCACCATGCCGTGATCGGGAAAGACAGGCGCAGCCTCATTTGCATCGGGCACGGCGGAATGCCAAAGTCTTGCCGCGTCGATCTCGCTATAGTCAGGGTTTTCACGCAGGAATGCCTCGATCTGGCGGTTATTCTCGGACGAAAACAGCGAACACGTGACGTAAACGAGCCGTCCGCCGGGCTTCACATAGCGCTTGGCGGCATCGAGCACTTCACGCTGCTCGGTTTCACGCCGTTCCAGCTGCTGCGGCGAGAGACGCCATTTCGCATCGGGCCGGCGACGCCAGGTGCCGGAGCCGGTGCAGGGCGCGTCGGTCAGCACGATGTCCATCTGGCCTTCGAGGGGCCCGAGATTTTCGGGATTGGCGTGGACCTGAGCGTTGCGGACGCCGGCGCGCTTCAGCCGGTCGAAGATCGGGGCAAGGCGTGGCTTCTCGGCGTCGAAGGCGTGGATCTGGCCGCGGTTTTCCATCATGGCCGCGAGAGCCAGCGTCTTGCCGCCCGCGCCCGCGCAATAATCGAGCACCTGCCGGCCCGGTTCCGCGCCCGAGACAAGCGCGGCGATCTGCGAACCCAGATCCTGCACCTCGAACCAGCCCTTCTGGAAGGCCGGCTCGGCCTGCACGTTCGGATGGCGGCCCAGCGCGCGCAGCGGCGGGATGCGGACCGCGCCTGACAGCAACGGCGCGGCTTCTGCTCCGGCCCGCGCCAGTTCCTTCAGCACCTTGTCGCGGCTTGCCTTCAGCGTGTTGACGCGCAGGTCCACCGGCGGCCGGGCGGCGAGTGCAGCCCCCTCCTCCACCCAGCCTTCGCCGAACAGCGCCTGCAAATGCTCGGCGCACCATTCCGGCACGTCGGCGCGGATATGGCCGGGCGCGGCGGCGAGATCGCGGCTTGCCCATGCGGCGAGGCGCGTTTCGTCGAGCGGCGCGGGGGCGAATTTGTCGTCTTTCAGTTCGGCGTCGACGGCCTCGGCGCTCATCTCGGCATCGGAAAGGAGTGCGCCATAGGCGATGTCGCGCGCATCGGCGCTGTCCATGCGCCAGGCGATGGATGATTTCCTGCGCAGCGCGTCGTAGACGATATTGCCGATGACCGCGCGGTCGCCCGCCCCGGCAAAGCGGTGCGATAGGCCCCAATCCTTCAGCGCATCGGAAGCCGGCCGCTTCCGCGTCTCGATATCATCAAGAATTTCAATCGCCGCCTGCAGGCGTCCGCCCAGCCGCATGTCATTTCCTTATGTTTGTTCTATACGCTTCGCATACGCTCCCCGGCGGATAAAAGAAAGCCGGGGCGCGAACCCCGGCTTCAACCATACAACAATAATGGAGGTTTACTCCGCCGCCACCGACTTTTCCTCGTTGGAAATTGCGGTCGCTTCGTAGCCGTGGGCTTCCTTCAGCGCGGCCCGCACGCCAGCCTCATAATCCGGATGCACCAGTTGAAAATGAGCCAGCTGACGCTCGACGATGTAGCCCGGCACGCCTTTCATCGCAGCGGCGATATTGGAAAAGAGGCGCGCCTTCTGTCCGGCGTCGAAAAGGTTGAAGAGCGCGCGCGGCTGCGAATAATCGTCGTTGCCGATGCGGTGGTTGTAGCGGTCGGCATCGCCGGAAATCCTGAGCGGCGGCTCCTGGACGGAGGGCTTTTCCGCCGCGCCTTCGAATGAGTTCGGCTCGTAATAGGCATCCTGGCTGCCGGTCTTCTGGCCGAAGAAATTCATCTGGCCATCCTTGTGATAATGGTGAACCGGGCAGCGCGGCGCGTTGACGGGCAGAGCCTCGTAATGGGTGCCAAGGCGATAGCGATGCGCGTCTGCATAGGAGAAAATGCGCGCCTGCAGCATCTTGTCGGGCGAGAAGCCTATGCCCGGCACGATATTTGACGGGGAGAAAGCCGCCTGCTCGATCTCCGCGAAATAGTTCTCCGGATTGCGGTTGAGTTCCAGCACGCCGATATCGACCGGCGGGTAGTCGGCATGGGGCCAGACCTTGGTCAGGTCGAAGGGGTTGTAGGGCGTCTTTTCGGCGTCGAGTTCCGGCATGATCTGCACCTGAACCTTCCATTTCGGGAATTCTCCGCTCTCGATGGCCCCGAACAGTTCCTCCTGATAGCTCTCACGCGTCTTGCCGATGACCTGCTCGGCTTCCTCATTGGTGTAGGTCTTGTGGCCCTGCAGCGTCTTGAAATGGAATTTTGCCCAGAAGCGCTCGCCCGCATCGTTCCAGAAGGAATAGGTGTGCGAGCCGTAGCCGTTCATGAACATCGGCGCGACCGGCAGGCCGCGGTCGGACATCAGGATGGTGACCTGGTGCAGGCTTTCGGGCGAGAGCGACCAGAAATCCCACATCGCGGTGGCGGAGCGCAGATTCGTCTTCGGATGCCGCTTCTGGGTGTGGATGAAATCGGGGAATTTCAGCGGGTCACGCACGAAGAAGACCGGCGTGTTGTTGCCGACCAGATCCCAATTGCCCTCCTCGGTGTAGAACTTGATGGCGAAGCCGCGCACGTCGCGCTCGGCATCTGCTGCGCCAAGCTCGCCCGCCACGGTGGAAAAGCGAAGGATGAGCGGCGTCTCCGCGCCCGGCTGCAAGGCCTTGGCGCGGGTAAATGCGGAGATGTCGCCAGTGATCTTCAGCGTGCCGTACGCGCCCCAGCCCTTGGCGTGGACGACACGCTCGGGGATGCGCTCGCGGTTCTGGTGGGCGAGCTTTTCGATCAGCTGATAGTCCTGCAGCAGTACCGGGCCGCGCTCGCCCGCTGTCAGCGAATTCTGATTGTCGGATACCGGCGCGCCTGCGGTCGTGGTCAATGTCGGACGGTCAGCCATGAAATGCTCCTCTGTTCCATGAAAACGATTGGTCGGGCCGGACAAACTGCCAGCGTCTCGTGCCGACAATATGGAATTATTCTAATTATAACTTCCAATTGAATTTGATGTGATTTCTGATAAGCAAATCCTATCATGTTCACCGTCAGGAAAATGCGCTATTTCGAAGCGCTGGCAACCACGCTGCACTTTCGCAAGGCGGCGGAGCTGGCGCATGTCTCGCAGCCCGCGCTCTCGGCGCAGATCGCTGAAATGGAGGAGATCGCGGGCGCGCAGCTCTTCGAGCGGACGCGCAAATCCGTGATGCTGACGGAGATGGGCCACAGGCTGCTGCCCCGTATTCGCAGCATCCTGGCGGAGATCCAGGCGCTGGAGGAAATCGCGGCGCAGCGGAACGGCGTGCTGCAAGGGCGCATCCGGCTCGGCATCATCCCCACCATCGCGCCCTATATGGTGCCGGTGCTGATCCCGCTTTTGCGCGAACGCTATCCGGCCCTGAAGATGGTGCTGAAGGAAGCCGTCACCTCCAGGCTGCTGGAGGATTTGCGCGCCGGGGACCTCGACACTGTCGTGGCGGCCCTGCCGGTTGAGGATGACCGGCTGATGGTCGAGCCTGTGTTCCAGGACCGGTTTCTCATCGCCACATCGGAGAACGATCACGACATTCTGTCGTCGCCCTTGACGCAGGAGAATGTGGCGGTGGAGCGGCTGTTGCTGCTGGAGGAAGGCCATTGCCTGCGCGAGCAGGCGCTGGCGGTGTGCTCGGCGACGAAGACAAGGCAATTGGTGAACTATGGCGCAACCAGCATGGCGACGCTGCTGCAAATGGTGAGCCACGGCATGGGCTTGACGCTGATCCCCGAAATCGCCGTGCGGGCCGAGGCGTCACGGATGAAGATTCGCATCGTGCCGTTTGCAGGAAGCGAGCCGAAACGAGAGATCGGGCTCATCTGGCGAAGGCAGAGCGAGCGGCAGGAGGATTTCCGCGCGCTCGCGGGATGTGTGGGGGAGAGTGCGGGGGTGCTGAAGTTGGGGGAGAAGGAGATGGCGGGATCCGCGTTTTAGAGCCATTCATGCTTTGGTGGAATCAGCGCCTAGCGCCCTCGTGGTTCGAGGCGAATTCCGCTGCGCTCCATTCACACCTCACCATGAGGGCTACTGAGCGCCGGCGCCCCTTCACCCTCATCCTGAGGTGCTCGCGTAGCGAGCCTCGAAGGGCGAGGTGAAGGGGTGCCGGCGCTCAAGGAGCCTATGCTGGAAGAGGAACGACATTTCAGTAACCCTCATGGTGAGGTGCGAGCCGGACCCGAACCGGGAGCTTGTCGAACGGTTCGGGTTCGGGGAGCCTCGAACCACGAGGGCGCTTGGCGCCTTATTTATCAGCCCCGCAACAGCCACATCGCCAACCACACCCACAACAGCGCATTGATCACGATCCCGGCGATGAACAGCGGACGGCGCAGCCGCAGATCGTTCGAGGTGACATGCACGCCCGCATGCAGGATGCGGCTGATGACGAAGGCCCAGGCGAGAAGAACGGCGATGAGCGTCGCGCCGTTCAGCACATAGAGCGACAGGCAGACCACATAGAACAGCACCGGCAATTCGAACTGATTTGCCAGATTGCGAATGGCCGTGGCGCTGGGGGCCGGTTCGGTGAAGGGCAGCTTGAAGTCCCCTGCCCGCGCAACGCCGGTCTTGACGGCTTTGACGCGGCGGATGGAGGTGGTGAAATAGATGGCGTAGATCAGCGCCGTCTGCACGATCATCGGCCAGAAGATGGCGGTTTGGGACATGGTTTGGTTTCTCCCCCTCGTTGCGTTGTTGGCTTTACTGCGGAAATGCTGGCGGGACAGTAACCCCCTCTGCCCTGTCGGGCATCTCCCCCACAAGGGGGGAGATTGGCCTTCATTGATGGCGGCATTTATTCTGCAAGGTTGGCGATGAGAAGGTTAGCGATTAGCGAAACCAGCCCTCACAGCCAATCTCCCCCCTTGTGGGGGAGATGTCCGGCAGGACAGAGGGGGGTTGCTGTCCCGCCAGCCGTTCTATCGTTTATCGCCCGCCTTACGCATTCCCCGGATAATTCGGGCTTTCGCGCGTGATCGTCACGTCATGCGTGTGGCTTTCTCTCAGGCCCGCATTGGTGATGCGCACGAAGGTTGCCTTTTCGCGGAATTCCTGCAAGTTCTTCGCGCCGACATAGCCCATGGAGGCCCGCAACCCTCCCGCCAGCTGATGCAGCACGCCGGCGACCGGGCCCTTATAGGCGACCTGGCCCTCGATGCCCTCGGGAACCAGCTTCAGCTCGTCGCGCACCTCCGCCTGGAAATAGCGGTCCGCCGAGCCGCGCGCCATGGCGCCGACCGAGCCCATGCCGCGATAGGCCTTGAAGGAGCGGCCTTGGTGCAGATAGACCTCGCCGGGGCTTTCCTCGGTGCCGGCGAGCAGCGAGCCCGCCATGGCGGCGGAAGCGCCTGCTGCCAGCGCCTTGGCGAAATCGCCGGAGAACTTGATGCCGCCATCGGCGATGACGGGCACGCCGAATTTATGCGCGGCCTCCACCGCCGACATGATGGCCGACAGTTGCGGCACACCGACGCCCGCGACGATGCGCGTCGTGCAGATGGAGCCCGGCCCGATGCCGACCTTGACCGCATCGGCGCCCGCGTCGATCAGGGCGCGCGTGCCTTCCGCCGTCGCCACATTGCCGGCGATGATGCGCACGGCATTGGAAAGCTTCTTTGCCCGCGTCACGGCGTCGAGCACGCGCTGCGAATGGCCATGGGCGGTGTCGATGACGAGGACGTCGACACCCGCATCGATCAGCCGCTCGGCGCGCTCGAAGCCGTCATCGCCGACGCTCGATGCCGCCGCGACGCGCAGACGGCCCTGCGCGTCCTTGGCCGCGTTGGGGTTCAGCTGCGACTTCTCGATGTCCTTGACGGTGATGAGCCCGACGCAGCGGCCTTCATCGTCCACGACCAGCAGCTTCTCGATGCGGTGCTGGTGAAGCAGGCGCTTGGCTTCTTCCTGCTCGACATTCTCCCGCACGGTAATCAGCTTCTCGCGCGTCATCAACTCGTGGATCTTCTGCTTCGGGTCGGAAGCGAAGCGCACATCGCGATTGGTGAGGATGCCGACGAGGCGGCCGGGGCGGTTGGCGCTGCCTTCCACCACGGGAATGCCGGAGATGCGATGGGCGCGCATCAGCGCCTGCGCCTCGGCCAGCGTCGCGTCGGGGCCGATGGTGACCGGATTGACGACCATGCCGGATTCGAATTTCTTGACTTGCCGCACTTCCTCGGCCTGCCGCTCGGGCGAGAGATTGCGATGAATGACGCCGATACCGCCCGCCTGCGCCATGGCGATGGCAAGGCGCGATTCCGTGACGGTGTCCATGGCGGCGGAGAGGAGCGGCAGGTTCAACTCGATATCCGGCGCGATCATGGTGCGGATATCGGTCTGCCCCGGCATCACCTCGGAATGGCCGGGCTGCAAGAGCACGTCATCGAAAGTGAGAGCGAGGGCTCCGGTGGAGGATTCAATGATGCGTGACATGCCAATTCCTCTTTAAATGAAGAAAACGCCGCACCCTGCGCGGGGCGACGAGTTCGTTATGCATCCTTTGGATTGGCACGGGCTGGTAACATGGATATGTCCAGATGGGAAGGGCCGAAAACACAATATATTGTTTTCATTCACCTCATCCGTGTTAAACCGGACGTAGAAACAAGGACTTGAAGCAAGGAATCCGATTGTGCATCCCGCCTATAGACGTGTGCTCAGACGTTCCCATGTCATCTGGACGCCCCGGTTGTGGAAACCCCGGCTGGTGTTCTGGGCGGGCGCGCTGGCGATCGGCTGCATCAGCGTCGCCTTCGCCTATGCGGCGGATCAGGCGCAGAAGCTGTTCCAGGGCCTCACCGCCGGAGGCGGCTGGCATGAATGGCTGCCATTGATCATCACGCCTGTCGGGTTCGTGTTCTGCGCCTTCATGGCCCATCGCTATTTTCCCAATTCCGAGGGCAGCGGCATTCCGCAGGCCATCGCCGCGCGGCATCTGACCCATGACGAGGACCGCGAGGGGCTGCTCTCGCTGCGCATGACGCTGGGCAAGATTTTCCTCACCATCGTCGGGCTTTTTTCCGGCGCATCCATCGGCCGCGAGGGGCCGACCGTGCAGGTGGGCGCGTCGATCATGCTGCTTTCGGCCAAGATCGGCGGGATGGAGCAGGCGCGCGGGCTGATTCTCGCCGGTTCGGCCGCGGGCATCGCGGCGGCGTTCAACGCGCCGCTGGCGGGCATCGTCTTCGCCATCGAGGAAATGGGCCGGGCCTATGCCGCACGCACCAACGGGCTGGTGGTTTCCGCCGTCATCCTCGCCGGCCTCGCCTCGCTGGGGTTGGTGGGCAACTACACCTATTTCGGCACCACCAGCGTGACGACCTCAGGCGGCGAGGATTGGGCGCTGGTGTTCGTGTGCGGAGCCGTCGGCGGACTGGTCGGGGCGATCTTCAGCGCCGCCGTGCTTTATGCGGCGCGGCGCATCAAGCGGCTGGTCCAGCCATGGCCGCTCGGGCGCATCATGATGATCGCCGCTGCCTGCGGCCTCGCCGTGGCGCTGATCGGGGTCCTCTCTGATGGCGAAACCTTCGGCACCGGGTACACGCAGGCCAGAAGCGCCATCGAAGGGTCTTCCCTGCCGCCGCTCTTCTTCCTCGGCAAGTTCCTTGCGGGCCTGCTTTCGACGATCTCGGGCATTCCCGGCGGCATCTTCGCGCCCTCGCTGGCGGTCGGGGCGGGTCTTGGCTCGTCGCTCGGACTCCTCTTCGGCGCCAATGCCAGCCTTGCCGCCGTGCTCGGCATGGCCGGCTATTTTGCGGGCGTGGTGCAGGCGCCGATGACCGCCTTCGTCATCATCCTCGAAATGACGGGCAACCACAACAATGTCATCCCGCTGATGTGCGCCTCGATGATCGGCTATGGCGCGGCCCGGCTCATCTCGCACGAGCCACTCTATCATGGCCTGTCACGGGGCTATCTGGCGGATGCGCTGCGGAAAAGGCGGGCGCGGGAGAAGGAACGGGAAGCGGCGGCAGGGCTGTAGAAGTTCGCACCCTCCTTCCCCCTTGCGGGGAAGGTGCCTGCGTTAGCGGGCGGATGGGGGTGGTGACGTTTGCACCACGATCTTCAGCACAGGCGTAAACGTCACCACCCCCACCCGACCCTTCGGGCCACCCTCCCCGCAAGGGGGAGGGAGGGTGCGAACTCGCTTCTCTATATCTCGAACTGATAGCTCACCGGCACGAACCGGTAGCCCATATCGAGCTTTTCGGCATAGCCGATGGCGGGAAACGGCATGTGGTAGCCGATGAAAGGCAGGCGGTCGGTGGCGATCATGTCGAAGACACGCTTGCGGGTGTTGGCGGCGCGGTCCTTGTCGATGTCGAAGGCCACGTGCCAGTCGGGCCGCTGCAGCGAGGCGACGTAGTGGTTCGCCGTGTCCGCCGTCAGGATCAGCTGCTTGCCGCCTGATTCCAGACGGAAGATCATGTGGCCCGGCGTATGGCCGGAGGCGTCCTCGCTGGTAATGCCCGCCACGACGGCATCGCCCGGCTTGATGAAGCTGGTCTTTTCCGCCAGCGGCACGACCTTGGCCTTGACGATCTTGGCATTGCCCTCGGCGGGTGTGCCGGTGCGGTCGGGGCTGCTCCAGAAATCATATTCGGTCTGGCCCACCACATAGCGGGCATTGGGAAATGCCGGCTTCTCCCCTTCCGTCAAGCCGCCGATATGGTCTCCATGCAGATGCGTCAGCACCACGAGGCTGACCTGATCGGGGGAATAGCCCGACGCCTTCATGGTGGCGGCGAGTTGGCCGAGGCCGTTGGCGCGGCCCCCTTCCCCGAAGCCGGTGTCGAACAGCACGAGGTCCGAGCCGGTGTTGACCAGAACCGGCGTGAAGCCGTTGACGAATTTCGACTCGGGCAGGAAGTTCTGGCGCATCAGCTCGGCCATCGCGGCTTCGCTCTGGTTGGCGCCGAAGGTCGGATACGGCCCGTCACCGGGGCGAAGACCGTCGAGAATGGTCGTGACCTCGAAATCACCCAGCTTGAAGCGGTTGAAGCGCGTGGGCTTCGCGTCGGAAAGCGGCACGGCGGCCTCCGCCGCGCGGATCATGATTTGCGGCGAAGCCAGGCCGCCCGCGATAACCGCGGATGCCTGGAACAGAGCGCGGCGGGAAATCGTTGCAGACTGCATGCATTCACTCTCCTGTTCCCTTGGGTTTATTGGCCTTGCTCGGCATGACCGCAGGAGGCCCTGCCTTTAGACCCTGTTAACAGGAATAACACATGCTTGATGACAATAGAACATTCGGTTGTTTTAGAAAACATCACCGGATTGTGAGATGAAACAGGACAGGATAGGCGTAGAAAAGCGCGCACGCGCGCGGGCATCACAAATATCCCGCCCCTTCCCTCCGCCATGATTGGATTTCAATCGTGAACCGCATCATACCCCTTGTGCTGGCCGTCGCGCTGTTCATGGAGCAGATGGATTCGAGCATCATTTCCACCTCGCTCCCGGCCATTGCAGCTGATATCGGCACCAGTCCCATTGCCCTGAAGCTGGCCTTCACCGCCTATCTCGTCTCGCTCGCGGTGTTCATCCCGGTCAGCGGCTGGATGGCCGACCGTTTCGGCGCGAAGAATGTCTTTCGCGCGGCGATTGCCGTCTTCGTGGTGGGTTCCGTGGCCTGCGCAATCTCGAACTCGCTCGTCGCCTTCGTCGTGTCGCGCTTCCTGCAGGGCGTGGGCGGCGCAATGATGACGCCGGTGGGCCGGCTGGTGCTGGTGCGCTCGACGCCGCGCCACGAGCTTGTTTCGGCCATGGCGTGGCTCACCATTCCCGCGCTCGTCGGGCCGCTGATCGGCGCGCCGGTCGGCGGTTTCATCACCACCTATTTCAGCTGGCACTGGATCTTCCTCATCAATGTGCCCATCGGGTTTCTCGGCATCTGGTTTGCCACCCGAGTCCTGCCTGACGACACGGAGCGTTCGCTGAGGCCGCTCGACTGGCCGGGATTCTTCCTGTCCGGCATCGGCATGTCGGCCATCATCTTCGGGCTTTCCGTGGTGAGCATGCCCTATATGCCCCCGATGATCGGTGTGATCACCATCATCACCGGCGTTGCCGCAAGCATTCTCTATGTGTGGCATGCGAAGCGGACACCCAATCCGCTGCTCGATCTTTCCTTGTTCAAGAACGAGGTGTTCAACACCGCCGTCATCGGCGGCAGCATCTTCCGGCTCGGCGTGGGCGCCATGCCTTTTCTCCTGCCGATGATGTTCCAGATCGGATTCGGCCTCGACCCGTTCCAATCGGGCATGGTCACGTTCGTCATCGCCGTCGGCGCAATGACCATGAAGTTCGGTGTAAACCGCGTCTTCGCCCGTTTCGGCTTCCGCCGCATCCTGATTGCCGGCTCGCTGGTATCCGCGGCGCTGATGGCGGTGAACGGCCTCTTCACGCCGCTGACGCCCTATACGCTCATCATGCCGCTGCTGCTCGTCAGCGGCATCATCCGCTCGCTGTTCTTCACCGGGGTCAACGCGCTCGCCTTTGCGGAAATCCCGGACACCCAGACCAGCCAGGCGACGCCCATCACCTCGGTGGCTCAGCAAATCTCGATCGCCCTCGGCGTCGCGCTGGCAGGCGTGGTGCTAGAGATCAGCACTGCGGCCCATGGCGGGCCATTGCGGCTGGAAGACTTCCACATCGCCTTTTTCGTGGTGGCTTTCGCCTCCGCCCTCTCCGTCTTCTATTTCGTCAAGCTCGCGCCGGATGCCGGGCGCGAACTGCACAAGAAGATCGAAAAGAACCAGGCGGGCGATGCGGCGGTGGGGAAGTGAACTGGCTCAAGCCGCGCGGGCGGCAAGGGTGATGTCTATGTGCAGTTCGTCATAGGCGAGGATCACACCGCCTTCGGGGGCGCTATCGATCAAACCAATGAGACGCATGGCATTAAGATCAGTGTGAACACCTTTGAAATCACGCCCCACCAGCCGGGCTACTTCCCGCATGGACAGCGCGCCCTTGCCTTTCATCGCATCGAGAATATCAATCCGTTTCGGCGTGAGTGTGCGGTAAAGATCTTCATAAGTGAGGAAGGTGTAGAAGTCCTCCGTTGCCTCGACGCCGGACTCCACGGCGCGCACGGTTTCGGCAATGACCTCTTTCATGGAGGCGACATTAATCCTTAGTGTCGTCACGTCTCATCCTTTCCACTTCCGCGTCGAAATCACGTAACAATGTCCGTACATCGACAAAGTGATAGGGGAATTGTTTTCTGCCGATATGTTTGTGATCACCTTTTCCCACTTCATTATCGTACCGCATTACACACTCCCGCGATACGACATAGGCAAGGCGATACTTAAAACTGTGCTTCGATCCGGCGAGGGGTCTGGGCACTTCGAAAATGGATAATTCCACAAACGAATCCTCCGTCAGATCAATGCGCCGTCTAATAATTTTTCTTGCTGCCCCCATATCGCGCAGACTACATCAACACACTGGTGTAGTCAACTCCATCACCCCTTGAAATCCCGCGCCAGCAGGTAAAGCTCCACCGACTCCGCGCGTGAGGCGGGCGGCTTCACGTGGTGGACCGAGCGGAAGTTCTGTTTCAGAAGCGTCAGGAGTTCGTTCTCCGTGCCGCCCTGGAAGGTCTTGGTCAGGAAATGGCCGCCGGGCTTCAGCACCGAGATGGCGAAATCGGCGGCGACTTCGCATAAATGCGCGGTGCGCAAATGGTCCGTGCGGCGGTGGCCGGTGGTGGGGGCCGCCATATCGGAGAGCACCACATCGGGCTGGCCGCCCAGCGCCTCGATCAGCTTTTCCGGGGCCGCCTCGTCGAGAAAATCCATCTTCAGCAGCGTCACGCCGGGCAAGGGATCGACATCGAGATAATCGATGCCGACGACATGCGGGTCCTCATCCGTCGAGCCGACGATCCTGGCGGCGATCTGGCTCCAGCCGCCGGGGGCGGCGCCGAGGTCGATGATCTTCTGGCCCTTCTTCAGGATATGATAGCGCTCGTCGATCTCGATCAGCTTGTAAGCCGCGCGGGAGCGGTAGCCCTCCTGCCTGGATTTCAGCACATAGGGATCGTTCAAGTGGCGCTCCAGCCAGCGGCGCGAGGATTCCTTGATCGTCCCCGCCTTCTTCTTCACACGCGTGTGCAGGCCGCGCGTGCCCGCGCCACCCCTGCCCCCGGCTTTCACTCCGCCCGGTTTTTTCATGAACGATTGTATTCCTTGTATTTACGCCAAATCCGAGTGGAAACTGTCCTAAAGCGCGTTGCGTTTAATCGCACTCATGCAACGCGCTTTAGGTTTTTTTTAAGCATGTCTTTGCCCAAAACCGGTTCCCACTTTTGGGAGACATGCTTTACGCATTCCCTGGATTTGGCCGGGAGTGACGCCATGCGCCGTCCCGCGACATCAATTCCGTCAATATGCCCTCGCGCAAGCCCCGGTCGGCGACGCGTAATCTCTGGCTCGGCCAGACATTGCGGATGGCGTCGAGAATGGCGCAGCCGGCGAGCACGAGATCGGCCCGGTCCGCGCCGATGCAGGGGTTGGCGACGCGCGCGTCGAAATCCCAGGAGAGGAGCCGGGCGGTCATGCTGGTCACATCGTCCTTGTCCATCCACATGCCGTCGATGCGCCTGCGATCATAGCGTTCAAGCCCCAGATGGATGCCCGCCAGCGTCGTTACCGTGCCTGAGGTGCCGATCAGATGGAAGCGCGGGCTTTCCGCCAGTTCGCCCAGCTTGTGCCGGTCCGAGAAACCCTCGATCATCTCGGCGACATGGCCGACCATGGCGGCGAAGCTTTCGCGCGTCACCACACGACCGCCAAAGCGCTCGGCAAGGGTGACGACGCCGATGGGCAGCGAGGTCCAGGCGACGATATGCTCGGCCAGGCGTGGCGAGCGGCGGCGCGACACATCGATGAGCGCGATCTCGGACGAGCCGCCGCCAATATCGAAAAGCACGATGGCCTCCGCGTCACGGTCGACCAGCGTGCCGCAGCCTGAGACGGCAAGGCGCGCCTCGGTCTGCCGGTCGACGATCTCAAGCTCGAGGCCGGTCTCTTCCTTCACGCGCGCCAGGAATTCCGCGCCGTTCTCAGCCGCGCGGCAGGCCTCGGTGGCGATCAACCGCGATTTGCTAACGGTCTTGGAGGCAAGCTTGTCGCTGCAGATCTTCAATGCCTCGACGGCGCGGTTCATGGCGTTGTCGCCAAGCCTGCTGGTCGAGCCCAGCCCCTCGCCCAGCCTGACGATGCGCGAAAAGGCATCCACCACGCGGAACTGGCCGGGCCGTGTCGGCGACGCCACCAGCAGGCGGCAATTGTTGGTGCCAAGGTCGAGCGCGGCATAGAGCGGAGCGTTATCGGCCCGCGCTGCGGGGGAAATCCGCACCCCGCCTTGCGGCCTTGCCGTTCCCGCCGGCGCGGCGCGTTTTTCCTGTGCCGCGTCGGGCGCAGGCGCGGCGATCGCACGGCCTCTCCCGCGCTTCGAGCGGCGGCGGTGGGTGGGTTTGGCGGACGCGGATGGGGCGGGGCCCGGCTCGGCGGGGCTGACGGCATGCGCCGCGCCGCCACGCGCTTTCGCCTTGCCGCGCCGGCGACGGCGCGCGCGTTTTTTCTCTTCACCATCGGGGCGCCCCGAATCGGCAGCCGGACGCGGCTCGGCCGATGCGGTCCTTGGCCGGCGATGCTTCCGCCTGGCCTTCACGGTGGACTTGCGGACATCATCCGCTACCCAATTGCCACCGGACGCCCCATCAAATGACGCGAAGCTCGCGTCCTCGTCGGGGTTCTTCAAGGTCTTGTCCTCAAAGCGCCGCGCGAACTTGTCAAAAGACGCAGGCAGGCGCTGTCACTCTTCTTGTTGTGAACAATGTAACAGCGCTTTGTAAAATAACCAAGGGCTCGGAAGAGTTTTGGGTTAGCCGCAGGATCTTATCCATAAGTCTGCAACTTTGGGATCATGCTTTATCCTTCGGCCTCTTCGCCAGCATATGGCCGACCCAACCGGCCAGAAGCGAAAGGGCGACGACAGATACGATATGGAAGGTGGCACGCATGGGCTCGCCACCGAGCATGAGCAGGATCGTCTCGACGCTCATGGCGGAAAAGGTCGTAAAGCCGCCGCAGATGCCGCCCATCACGAATTGCCGCGCCGCCAGGCCGACATGCCAGCGGCCAGCGGGGCCGGTCGATGCAGCGAAGAAGACGATGACGAAGGAACCGACAATGTTGACGAGGGCGGTTGCCCAGAGCGGATTTGCCCCGAGTTCCGCGATGGCTGCCCCGCTCAGGAAACGCAAAAACGCCCCCACGCCTGCGCCGCAGCCAACCGCCAAATAAAGTTTTGCTGTTTCTGCTCGCCTCATTATCCCCTCATGCGGCAAGAGAGAAACCGGCGAAGGCGGCGGCCACGCTCAGAATGGCGGACGTGGCTATATAAAAGAACGCCGGAGGCAAGCGCCCTTCCCTCGTCATATCGAGGCTTTGCAGGACGAAGGACGAAACGGTGGTATAGCCGCCGAGCACGCCGACCATGGCGAATTCGTGGAACATGTCGCTTGCGAAAAGGCCGCCAGCGGAATGGGCCAGCCCGGCGACCGAGCCGGCGAGGAACGCACCGCTCACATTCACCACAAGCGTGCCCCAGGGAAAGGCCCTCCCCGCCCGGCCATCGACAAATCGGGCGAAGGAAAACCGGGCGATTCCGCCGATAAACCCGCCAACCAGCACAAGAAGACACGCCCCGATGCTCATTGGCCCCCTCGGTCGCTTAATTCGCCGCAACACCTGCATTTATCGGCCTCTCATAGCACCGGACAGGCACGCGGGATATGGACGCCTTCACCATTCCTCATCAATATTCCGAAAATGCGTTTTCAGGGACTTGATTGAACCGGCAAATATGCTAGAAGGCGGCACCGAACGAGAGAGCGGTGCGCAAATCGCATCACCCACGTTCGGTCACGGTTCCAAAACGTTGGAATGACTGGCGTTTTGGGGAATAGGTTAACGGTAGACCCACGGACTCTGACTCCGTTAGTCCTGGTTCGAATCCAGGTTCCCCAGCCAACGGTGTTTTTCTCAATGATTTCAAGCGTTTAGCGAACATTAGAAAATGCTAAGTGTTACACTCTTGTGGATGATCCACATGGGGTAAACGGGCGGATATTGGCACATTCCCAATCATGACGAATCGCCGGGCCGGACTCTGGTCGGGGCGATCTTCAGGCGAGTGAGAAACCATGTTGTGAAATCCTCGCTGCACAACCTTGCGTGTGCGGAATCCGTCGCATATCAGAAGACGGCATTTTGAGTTCGGGGGCAGTCGGAATGTGTGCAGCGCTCATGCCATGGGCCAAATGGCTTGCGTTTAGCGGCTTGGTCTTGACGACAATTGCAGGTTTATTGCTAACATCTACAGCAACCAAGGTATATAAATGGATATCACGATTTGAGATTCAAAATACATTTAACGCATTGAAGAAGATAGCAGCGAAACACGAAGCGCTTGAGAGGGCAACTACAATACCGCCATTGTTGGTTGGATCTGAAATAGTTTCAGATAGGCTTAATTCAAAGCGCAATGGCGGCCTTTTTGGTCTTGCTCCAGCAAGATACTCTTTGAGACGTGCGCATGATAAAATACGGAAGAACTTAAATCTGTCACCGCAGGCGATAGAAAAACCTGCGCCGATATTACGCACGGATTTAATCGAACTCAGTCACAAACAGGTAAGAGAAGCTCTTGAGCGCTCGCTAGACAATACTGTGCTTTCTGAAAACCGCTACTTTAAATTGGCGGTATGGACCTTCATTATTGGATCATGCTTACAGTTGGTTGCGAGTTGGCCTAGCTGCTAAAAAAAACAGCATAGCGGCATTCTCCCCGATACTTGTTGTCGAATCCAGCACCTGCCTCTTGAGATAACAAAAAGCCCGCCGGTTTTCATCGGCGGGCTTCGTGTTTAGTTGTGGCAAGCGGGCCGACGACGCGGCACTACTTCCGCCTATAGGTCCAGATTTCACGGAACGTAGCAGGACTAAGTTCCCGCTGCATATAGTCCTCAGTCAGAGAATCGGCCCGTGTGCGATCAATAAGGGCGGCGGGCGTCATAAACTTCTTTTCTAAAAGCTCATCGATAGCTTGCGCCGACAAACCCCAGCGCTCATATTCCACCTTAGCATCGCGGCGATGAACATGTGTGGCATAGTCTGCCGCCGCACGAATATCTTCATGGTCAAGCATCAAGCAGTTTCCTTATTTTCGTTGATAAGAATCTGATGGAAAGTCCAACTATCGGCCTTAGATAAAAGGGACCGGAAGGCTTCGAGATCGTCGCCAAGGCGCTCCCGGATAAAGTCGGCGGCTTCGTAGGCCGTCTGGCGCTGAAGGTCGCGTTCCACCTGCCGCGCCTCATGTTCCCTTTGCTGTTCTTCCTCACGCTTCTGCTTCGCCTTGAGGCGGTTATCCTTCTCGCGCGCCTTCTTCGCCGTCGCGGTTTCCCACTTTTGGCGCTCCTTCTGGATTTCGGCTTCCGTCTTTCCGGCTCCGGTCAGTTCTTTCGCTCGCGCCTGCCATGCCTGTTCGTCCTCGCGCTTCTGGCGCTCTGCTTCGGCCTGCTCGTGCTCTGCCTGCTTCCGGGCGCGTTCTTCGTCCGCTGCCCGCTGCCTAGCCTCCGCAATGCGGCGTTCCACGTCCTGCTTTGTTGGGACCACGCCGGATGTGATTTCCTGAACCACCGCATTACGCACGTCTTCCGGGGTTGCCTTCGCGGCCAACTTGTAGACCGTGGCGGGCGGAAGGATTTCAACAACCTTTGGCACATCGGCGAAGTGCAACGCGGTGTTGATGTAGTTCCATGCCGAACCCTTCGACATTTCAAATTCGATCTTCAACCACTTATCGAAATGGCCGGAAATGCTATCCTTGATCCTGATAAGGTCTTTGCCTGTTTCGATAAGGCCAGCGACAGCGGCGCGGTGACGGCTGTTGATGCGCGAAGCGGTCGCCTGTAGCTCTGCGGCCTCGCTTGCTTCCAAGGAAGCATAGAAAGCATCGCGTTCGTTCGCGGGCGCGGTCGGTAAGGCCGGGATGGCCGGGACAGAAACCACAAGGGCCAAAGGTGCCGGTTCAGGTGCAATGCTCGTGCCGCTGCTGCTCAAATCAAGATCGGCAAGCGTGTCATCAGGATCGGCGATGATTGTATTTGCGAGTGCTGCCATATTGTCCTCCTTCGCGTGTCTAACGGTTGGACAGGGACAAGGCGGCAAGCAATGCTTTGTCCCTGCGACTAACGGGACTTCCCATTAGTCACATATTTCGTTGGTTTTCAAAAGGATTTCATAGGTTAATGACAAGTGCCTGATTTTATTAAGCAACTAGGCGCGCTGTCATGTCCTTCCCTTCGTTCAAGCAGTCCTCCGGCCATATGCCGCCATCCTCGCCCACCGCCTGAACAAGTTGGGTGCGAAGGTCGTCGGGCGCTGCCGGGTCGAACGTCCGGGCGATGTGCTCCAGCTTGTCGAGCATGGTGTGGTAGGTGTCGCTGGCGATGTAGATATCCTGATTGGTCATTTGCGGCTCCCTCTGCAAATCAGTAACCGCTTGTTAAACGGTTTCGTTTAATCCGTCAATAAACGATACCGTTAACGTGAGGGAAATCCGGTTGACCAAGATAGGCGATAGCGAATATGGAGCGGTGTATGGGTAGACCTCCTTTGAATATGAACGCGACAACACTTCGGTTTCCGGCGGAAACGCTGAAACGGATTGATGATCTTGTCGGTAAGAAGCACCGCGCGAAGTTCATTCGCGAGGCGGTTGAGCGTGAACTTGAGCGGGCAGAAAAAGCCCTCCCACCAAATTCAGAAAAGTGAGAGGGCTGCCGGACGCGAAAGAATGGAAGCCGCCGCGTCCGGCGTTCTTGTTTTCCTCAACCTCAACCGGCCACGAGAAACCCGGCTGACACTTACCTTATAGCGCTCGCCGGGATGGGATGCAGACGATTGTGAGCGAAAAGGAAAACCCTCGCCGGGAAGGTGATGGAATGTCGGGATGGGTGTCACTCGGTCGCCTTCGGCTCCCTCCCTGCGCGGCCTTCGGCCTTGCCCGCTCGCTTGCGCTCGCGAACTATCTTCAGTTTCTGCTATCAGATGTTTTCTTCATGATACCTGCGGAAATAGGCTTATCCCCCCTTCGACTGAAACAGCACATAAGACCGACGCAAAGGTCGGCGGCTATTCGTTCCAGTCGAGGGGATTTCCTGCGTCTAACAGGTGGTGAAGAGCTATTGTAGGGTCGTTTCCCAACTAGGCGGCTTCCATTTGCCTAGCGTTGCTCCGATATCCTGCCCTTGCGGGCAAAGCGGTAAGCGCCACGTTCGACTTTCCTTCAATCGATACGTGACAGGACGTTGTGGTTGCTGATCCTGTCAGCTTTTCACATTGCGTCCATCTTTTATTGCATCCATTTCACGCGGTTGCCCGGTGCGGCGATAACCCTGCTGAAGCGTCCGATGTTCTCCATCGGGGAGCCGGTCAGCACGATCTTCCGTTCGTCTCTGGCGGACTGATAGCGCCGGTCAGGTTCCCGGTGTCGCCCTTCGTATTCAAAGCCAGTATAGTTCTTTCGGAGCTAACGACACTCCGGAAGATTTGCCGCTCTGGCCTTGACAAAATAGAACGAAAATTCTACTTTGATATTCAAGCAGTTAGCGGCTGCTTATTCTCTAGATGCCCGGCGGAAAGCACACGCCGGGCATTTTTTGCATTATAGCGAAAAATTTGTGCGAACGCACAAATTGCTGTTGATTTCTACATTATAGCCGAACGCACTGTATAAGTGAATACTTACTTTCTGACGTGGCGAATTAGCGGTTTCGCTGGTTCATGTAGTTGCCGGGGCGTGTCTGCTTGCGAAGCTCGTCCGCAACCATCCCTCTCATGCTCTGCTCCATCTGCCGGGCCATTTTCGCGGCGAGGTCGGCATTCTGTTCCGGCGTCCCGGCGCTGCCGTTGACGGTGATTGGCGCGGAAATGGTGATCTGTTGAACCGGGGCGGGATCGCTA
The DNA here is from genome assembly GCF_014640615.1 of Paramesorhizobium endophyticum. Taxonomy (GTDB): domain Bacteria; phylum Pseudomonadota; class Alphaproteobacteria; order Rhizobiales; family Rhizobiaceae; genus Paramesorhizobium; species Paramesorhizobium endophyticum. The sequence goes on from NZ_BMHH01000001.1 coordinate 140,711, forward strand.
CTGTTCGCTGCCTTCAGGTCCGGCTTACGGATCGAGGGCGCGCTACCGACATGGCCGCCTTCAGCATAGCCACGAAGCGCGCCATGGTGCAGGGCTTCAAGGTTGCCGACGCCGATACGGCGCGTTGCTTCCTTCGAAATCACATATTCGCCCTTATGCACGATACCCGCCGGTTCATGCTTGCCGCCAGCACCGGTAAAGCCGCCCTCGCTGAAGCCGAACAGGAAACCAAGAATGCCGCTGCCGACGCCGCCTAAACCGCCAAGCGGTCCCTTACCAAGAAGCGCGGCCTGAAGTGCCGCGTCAATCAGGCTGTTAATCAGGCCGCGAACTGCGCCGTTCAAGTCCTGAGTGCCGGTCAGAAGGCCGGACAGGGAGGAAGTGAAGGTTTCCGCGAAATATTGCTGCGCGGTGCGCAAGCCTTCGGCGCTGGTGGCCGCCTGCTGGTTCGTCTGGTCAAGCTGCTGGGTGAGCGTGATCTTCTCGCGGATTTTCTGAAGCTCCTGCTCCGAAAGCGTGATCCCCGCCCGCTTCATCTCCTGTTGGTAGCGGTAAACCTCAAGCTCAATCCGCTGATGTTGCGCCGACATGCCGGAAATCGATTGCTCGAAACGGGCGAGGTCAAGACCTTCCTGCACCGACTGGTTCAGGCTCTTCCGGGCCACGTCCTGCTGTCTCAACAGTTCGGTGCGCTCCCGTTCGCTGTCGGTCGGGGCAAGCGGCTGCGGTGCGGTCGGGGTGCCGGAATAGGCGTTGCGGATCGTGCTGTCATCGACACGGCGCAAGCCCTCCCATTCGTTGCGAAGCTCTGCCGGATCGTTGCCACGACGACGAAGCAAGGCGCGGGCAAGTTCGTCCTGGGTGTCCTGATCAAACAGCCGGTCGCCGGACAGGCCAAGCTCTTTGATCAAGCCTTCAAGGGTCGCGCCGGTGATCTGGTAGCGGCCAAGCGCGGACGAACCCTTGCCGTCGCCATAAAGGGCGCGGTTCGCCGGATTGGCGAGCATACGGCGCTGGAGCGCGCGAACCTGATCAAGCGTCATCCCGGTAAGGTTTTGCGCGCCGCCGGTCCAGCGTCCATTGTCGAGCGTGGCGTTATAGTCCCCGCCGCTTTCCACGGCTGCAATCAGGTCGAGAATGTTATCGTGCTTGCCGAACCGGGCAACGCTCTTGGCGCGGTTTGCAAGATCGGTTGCGTTCATAATCTCGCCCATGGTCCGGGCGTTCCCCACGGCTTTCCGATAAGCGGCGTCAATGCTGTCCACCGTGGCGAGGGTGTCCAGTTCGGCCTTCAGTTCCGGCACAAGCTTTTTCAGGTCGGCGAGCGCATTCTTGAAGTTTGCCGCTGCGGTGACGTTGCCGTTGAAGCCGTTGGAAAGGCTGTTGGTTGCGGCGGAAAGTTCCTTGAGTGCTTGCTTGAACTCGTCGCTTCCGCCCGTCACCGCATGAATCTGGTCATCAACGGCGGACAGGGCGGCGCGAAGCTGGCGAAGCTCTGCTTCCTTCACGGGATTGAACGGTTCGGCTTCGACGGCGGCAATCTGGCGTTCGATCTTCGCCCGTTGTGCCTGAAGGCGCTTAAGCTGTTCTTCCGGGGAGTTGTAGCGGTCAATTACGGCCTGCTTGCGCTTGCCGCCCGGATCGCCGGGGTTATTAATGTAATCGATGATCTGCGCGGCCACGCCGACGCCAGTAATTGCCGCCTGCTTGGCGTAAACGGTGAAGTTCCGCCACATGGTCGAAAACTCGCGATCGATCTTCTTCGCCGCTTCGATCTGTTCCGCGCTGAAGGTTGCGGCTTCATCGCGCATACGCTGGATTTCGGAAACGGACAGGCCAAGCACCTTCGCAAGCTGTTCAGCGCCGGTTCCTCCAAAAAGCTCGTCAAGGATACGGGTCTGCGCTGCGGCGTCCAACTGCTGAAGCTTGCCGATGATTTCATCAAGGAAGCGGGACGGGTCTTTCAGCTTCTGCGCAACATCGGTCGCGGTATAGCCAAGGCGCTCGAAAGCCTCCTGCGCGCTGCCCTTGCCAGTCGTGGCGAACTCGTCGCCGCGAAGGTTCAATTCCTTCAAGGCGTCGGTCACGCCGTCAATGCTCATGCCGGTAGCGGTCGCCACATAGCTCCATTGCTGCCACACCTTGGAGGAAACACCGGCCTTGCGGGCCTCGCGGTCAACTTCAGCAATGGAACTGGCAATCTCCCTCACGGCGATGGCCGCGCCGCCGACGCCTGCGACGATAGCGCCGCCGCGCATGAGCGGCGTGAACATGCCTTCAAGCTTGCTTCCGATAGAGGCCGACGCCGCTCCAAGGGTCTTTTCCATGTTTTGGGCCGACTGCCGGGCGCGGCCTTCCATCTTCTTGAAATTGTCATTGGTGGCGTTGCGGGCGCGCGCCATGTCCTTCTCGTATTTGTTCACGCGAGCCTCAAGGCTCACAAGCAGGCGTTGCGTGTCTTCCATTCGTAAATTCCTATGCTGCCTCCGCCATCAGGCGGTCCAGTTCGTCGGGGTCCATGTCAAGGATTGAGCGCTGGTTATCGTTCGCGGCGGCACGGGATACGGCGAGCGCCGACGCAATAGCGCCGTCGATATGATTGCTGTGGCGGGTGCCTTTGTGCATCGTGGTCAATTCGCTGGCGCTGGTCGCGCGCTTCACCACGACGCTTTCAAAGTGATTGCGAAGGATCGGGTGCGCGCCGTGCCGGATGCGCTTGCCGTTGACGATGCGCTCAAGGTCGCAAATCGGGCCGTGCATATGCTTCGCCGTCTGCGGAAGCTGAAGCACGTTGATACCGTGCTCCATGAGCTTCGCCATGATCGGCCCGGCAAGCGAAGGATCAAAGATAACTTCCTTCACATCATAGGTGCCGCAAAGATTGATGATCTGGTCGGCAATGGCGTCCGGTTCAATCACGGGGCCGTCGATGACATTCAAAAGCTTGTCGTCGCGCCAGCGGGGATAAGGAACCTGCTCAACCTTGGCTTTATCCTCCAAGCCTTCGGATGGCAGGAAAAACCACGGCTGCACCGAAATCCGCCCGTCATCATGTCGCCACGCGCCGACGATGGCCGTAAGATCGCCGGAACGGGACAGGTCAACACCAAGCCAGCATGGCAACGGTTCCAGTTCAGTCAGGTCAAAATGCGGATCATACCCGGCGTCATAGACGGCCATGTCAAACAGCGGATCGCGGGAAGCGGCCTGCCAAATATTCAAATGAAACTGCTGGAATGCAAAGCGTTCGGCGGGCCGGTGCTCTGCTTCGCGCGCCATGGTGCGCAAACCGCCAAGATCGGGAAAGCCGTGTTTCAGGCCGGGATTGACCTTGTGCCACACGTCTTCATCGCGCCAGTCGTCGCCGGGGTCGGCTTCAAAGATAATTGGCAGAAATGAAGGATCGTCAATTTCCCCCGTCGCCACCTTCCGGGCATAGTCGTAAAGTTCGAAACCGATATTTTCCTGCCCCCGGCCTGCCGTGGTGGCGATAATCATGAGGGTGTCAGAAACCTTCGCCATGCCGGATTTGAGCGCTTCCCAGAGGTCACGATTTTTCCAACAGTGGATTTCATCGACAAGCACGAAGCTGGGGGTTTTTCCATGTTGCGCTGCGCCATCACTGGATACGGCGAGAAGTTCGGCCTTGTTCGGGCGCGAAATGATCTTCTTCGCCGAATTGTGCGCGTCATAGATGCGGGTCGCGGCGACAAGGCGGCGGTCTTCCCGCACAATGTTTGCCGCTTCCTTGAAGCCGATGCCCGCCTGTTCGCGGTCGGACGCGGCAAAGATGGCCTGTCCAGCCGGGCGCGCTTCCGGCCCGATGGTGTGGAGAAGCGCCCACGCTGCGGCGATGCTGGTTTTGCGGTTGCCACGGGGAAGCATGAGAAAGGCCGTGCGGACCTCCCGCGTTCCATCCGGGTTACGCGGGCCGTAAATCCGCCGCGTCATGCGCTCCTGAAAATCGAAAAGCTGGAAGCGGCCTTTCGGCCCGGTGCTGGCCGGGTGCTTCAACGCACGGATGAAATCAACCGCCTCCTGCCCGTATCCGAATGGATCGGGGATCGGCGAGCCGTCATAAATCCAATGCGGGAACGCGCTCTTGCTCATGCACGGTTCCTGCCAATCATGAGCGGGTTGTCTTCGTCATCGTCGGCGGCTTCCATCATCGCCGCACGGGATCGGGCGGCGGGCGTCAGGCCAAGTTCGCCAGCGGCGCGAAGCTGCTGCTGTTGGGCTTGCAACAGGATGGTGGAAAGGGGATTGCGCTTCCCGTCGATAAGCAGGCCGGACGCCTGAAGCTCGCGGTGCGCCTGCCGCATGGTGGCGACCGCAATCACGTAGTTTTCCAGCGCCGAAAGGTCCGCTTCGGTAAGAACCTTGCGCTCGTCGATAAGGATCGGCGCGACACGCCGCCATTCCGCCTTTGCCTCCTTGCTGAGATAGGAAGGCGTCTTCGGAACGGCGGTCACGGGATTGCTCGCCGGTGCGATGGCGGGCTTCACTCCACGGGTCATTTCTTCAAAGCCTCGCCGCGAAGCTCAAGCGCGTCACGCCGCCCGAGTTCCTTGATTTCCTTGATGCCGTAGGCGGTGCCGTTGAAGCTCACGCGGTCGGCGGTCGTGATACCTGGGCGATACCGGACACGGAAAATCACGGTGCTGGTTTCTGCCTCGCCGTAGCCGGTGAAGAACTCGCTGGCCGTCTGCTGAAGGACTTCCGCCCATACGGTCGCAAGCGGCGTCCACACCTTCACGACGCTGCCGGACGGCTTCACGATTTCCGTTTCCCGCTCAATGGTGATCCGGCGGTCAAGCTTCCCGATGTTCAGCATGTCAGATAATCCACCGGATAAGGGCTTCAACGGACAGGACGCCGTGACCATAAGCGGGGTCGGGATCGCGTGGGAACCGGGATGCGGTGACGCGAAAATGATCACAATAGCCGCCCTCAATGGCGAGGCTGCGCTTGTCGAGCGCGGCCATGACGGTTCCCGCTATTTCCTTCGCCGCGTCCTGCCCGGCGTCCAGCGTCCAGATATGCAGATCGAGATAAACCCATGCGCCGCGCTGGGCCGTGTAGTCATAGCCGTGCAAGGTGGTATTGCCGTTACTCATGATAATGCACGGCGTCTTGTCGGGCCGGGTGCTGCCCGCCCGGATATGGTCAGCCGGCACAAGCGCCGTCACTTCCGGTTTGCCGATAAGCCGGGTGCGGATAGCGGTCTGAACGGCAAGGGTCGGTTCGATCATTTGTTCCATGCGTCCTTTACGGCCTTCTTCGCGGCGCGGTTGATACGGCTCTGAAGGCGCTTTCGGAGAAGGCGAAGGGCAGGCCAAAAGAAGGGCTGGGCTTCCGCGTCGCTGGTGCCGTATTCGACAAGGTGCGGATAGCGAACGTCCTCATTACCAACGGTGACAATCACTTCGGTGTCGCCAGCCACGCGGGAACCGCCCGGCTGCGAATAGGCGGGCGTCGGATGGCCGGGCGCGGTCACGGTGATGCTGTCAATGAGTGCGCCGGTATCGCGGGACGTTTCAGCAAGCGCTTTCTGGGCGTCGGCAAGCTCATGGCCGGACTTCAACAAAGCCGGAAGCACGGCTTCACGCGGGGCGCGGGCGATCCTGTCGAAAGCCGCCAGTGTCGCGGCAAGCCCGTTGCTGCTCTTATTCGCCATCGCCAAACCACCGTTCGCGATAGGAATCGAGGATCGAGGTTACGCCAACGGGCGCAAGCTGGGCTGAAACGCCGAAAGTCGCGAGATTTCGGAACTCATAATAGAAGGAAACAAGCCGCAAAATCGCGATTTTCATATCTGCCGGAAGTGGATCGAGATTGGAAATGGACTTGCCGATGTAATTGCTCACCCACGTTTCCGCGCCGTCGATATAGAGCGAAACAAGGTCATCTTCGGCGTTTCCGTCGATCTTCATATGTTGCTTGGCGAGTTCAAGCGATACTGCTGGCATGGCGTATTCAAGCCTTCTCTGAAAAAGTTATATTGTCGCTGGCTTGTAAAGTGCTCCCCGCGCCGGTTCCGTCTGAAGGGCCAAAGTTGGAGGATACCCCCGGCCTATGCGCCTTTTGCATCCGCTTGCCCGCCTCATTGACGGTTCCGGTCAAAGCGTCCTCTATGGTCCAGCCACGGGCAAGACGGCTGCGGATCGTGTGGGATGAAAGGCCGGTAGCTTCGGCCCACTCCTTTAGGGTGCGGGTGTGACCAAAGGCGCTGTAGAGCTTGGCTTTGCGCGCGTGGGTGCGGGCCGTCTTATCGGTCGCCGCCTTGCGGGGAGGTCTTGGCTTGAGACTGCCCTTCGGCTCCTGCCGCTTTATCCAGCGCTCTACTTGCTGGTTGCGGGATGGCTTTCCGGCGAGTAGCGCATAGGCGCGTTCCCGGATGGCTGCGCATTCGGCTTCAAACTCCTGCCTCTCGATCTGGCGGGCGTGTTCTGCCGGGGTCATAGGCTCTGCTCTTGCCGCTGCTTGACGCTGTTGTGGCAAGGCTCGCAAAGCGCTTGCCAGTTGGCGCGGTGCCAGAACAGGCGCTTGTCGCCACGGTGCGGAATGATGTGGTCAACCACGGTAGCAAGACGGGTGATGCCGTGGTTGCTACATTCCCGGCAATGTGGGTGCATGGCGAGGTATTCGGCGCGGGCCTTGCGCCATTCATGGTTATAACCGCGCTCGCGGGCAGAAGGTCGCCGGGCGTCATGGCGGGCGTTGCGTTCCTGCTTCGCCTTGCGCTGACATTGGCAAAGCTCGCCATGCGGCACGATGCTGCCGCACGAACAGATGCGGGGCGGCTTGCTCATGCGCCACCTGCAATCTTTGCCTTGAGGGCGCGAAGCCCGGCACGGTCAAATTCCGGGTCAAGACCTTCGGCGACATTGCGCGCGGCCTGTTCGGGGTCTGGCTTCTTCGGGGTCGGCTGCTTGTCGTCGTCGCTGCTGCCGTGAACGGCCTTCAACTTGGCGATATGGCCGGAATAGGCGCGGTCGATTTCGGTCGGCGTGGCGTTCCATGCCTGTTCAGGCGTCCAGCCAAGCCAGCCGGTCGCCTTCTCATACTGGTCTGCATAGAAATCCGCCCATGCAACCGCCTTGCCGGAAGGGGCTGCCATGGTCGTGTCCAACTGTTGGACAGGTGCAGGCATGAGCATGGAAACGAGTTCGGCAAGCGGGATGCGCGCGATGCCGATGAAAGAGGATAGCGGCCTTCCTGCCGCTTCTGAAAGAAGGAAGGCCGCTGCATCATCCCGGCTATCGGTCGCCGTCAGGATGATTTCGGAAATGATGGAAAAGTTACCTTCGGCAAGCGCCCGGAACATGGTCTGGAAGCCGAAACGTGCTTCAAGGGTAACAGCGGCCCGCAAGGAAGGGCGAAGCGTCACGGTGCTGCCCCCGTGCGCAATCGTTACCTTCTCGTAGGCGGGCCGCTGGTAGGTCATGGATTAGGCCGCAACCTTCAGCTTCACAAAGCGGTCGGGGTGCGTCACGTCCGCGCCGACGCGCTTCCGGGCATGGAAACGAACCTGCCCCTTACCCGCAAGGGTGTAGGGGTCGCGAAGCGTCGAAAGCCCCACGCGGTCGATGATACGATAGCCGGACATATCGCCGAACAGGATCGGGTTCTTGCCCGCGCCGATATCGTCCATGTCGGGCATTTCAACAATCGGACGGCCAAGCAGGGTCATGACGCCGCCTGCGGTGATCGGATCAAGCACGAGGTAACGGCCCGTGCTGTCCTTCCACTGGCGAATGACGGAAAGCGTGTTGCGGTTCATCAACCAAACGCCGGACTGCGCGTGGGTCGTGGCAATCTGGTGATACATGCCGATGATTACGTCTGCCGGGTTCGCGGTCGGGAATGCGGCGGCAACGCCGGTCTTCACTTCCTTGATACCAGTCGCGGCCATGATACCCTTGGGCTGGCCGGTGCCGGTTCCCTTCACGAACGCCAAACCCTCGGTCTTTCCGAAGCTTTCGGCGTAGTCGGCGATAAGCTCACCTTCCAGCCCATAGGCGTTGTCTTCCAGAAGCTGGTTTGAAATGTCGGTAAAGGTCGCCAGTTCGAACGGCGTAAGCGTGACCTGTTCAAACGCCATGCCGCTTTCGGTGCGGTCGCCGGTTTCGTCCACCCACGTTGCAGCGGTGCCGGACAGGCGGCGCGGATACTTGATTTCGGGCGCGGAAATCGAGACGACGCGCGCATAGCTGCGGATCGGGGAATACTCGTTCAACAGCTTGATAAGCTCGTTGCCGAATTCTTCCGGTGCCAGATATCCGCCGTTCGCGCTGTCCGAAACGGTGAGCGCCTTGACTTCTTCCGGGCTGATCCGCTCAACGCCACGGCGAAGATAGGAGACGAACGCCTTGCGCTCGCTGTTGTCGTTCTGTGCCGCCGGGTGATTGCTGTTCGCTGCAAGCGGGCGGTTCGCCTTGGCTTCCAGCTTATCCATGCGGGCTTTGAGGGCCTTTACTTCTTCCGGCGTGACAACCGGATCATTCTTCACTTCGATTTCTGCTTCGTTTTCCAACTTGGTTTCCTTCAGTTCCGCCGCGCCATCTGCGGCTTTGATCGATGTAATTTGCGCGCCGGGATGGCTGGGAACGGCGACAACAGAGATTTCATGCAGGTCGAGCGCCGTAATCGTGCGCCCTCGCTGGCGGGGCTTCGCGGCCTTGGTGCGGAAGCCGATGGACAGGCCGGACACGGCCTTGCTGCGGATCATGGCGCGAACCTCGCGGGCGCGCTCCACGTCATCGACAAGCAAGCGGCCCTTGACGGTCAGGCCGTCCGGTGTCTCGCTGATTTCGTCCCATACGCCGATAACCTGCGCCTGATCGTGGGCGAACAGCATCGGCAACATGTCCGGCGAGGTGAACGCGCCTTTTTCAATGATATCGCCGACACGATCCGGCGAGCCGAACGGCCATGCAATGCCGGTGATGGTGCCAGCATCGTCAACCGTGAGCGCGGCCTTGATTTCGAGGCGTTCGCTCATTCGGACACGTCCGCATAAGCAGCGTCGATTGCTGCGGCGAGATCGCCGGACGCTGCGGCCTGTCCGGTTTCGTCCTGGTCCGGCTTGCCGTTCCATCTGGTATCCAGAATGTCGAACGCGAGCGGGAAGATTTCCATGATGGGGCGCGGCTTGGCGTAGGTATCGACAAGCACCTGCGCTTCCGCCGGGGAGGTGCCGCCGCCAATAAGGCCGGTGCGGATGATTTCGACCATATCCGCGAAGTGGAAATCCTGCCGCATGAAGCGGCCATAGAGCGCGGCAATCCCAACGCCGGTCTTGCGCTCCAATTCGTGAATCATTTCGGTTGTGAGGGCGAATGTCTTTTCGCCGTCACCAAAATAGGCGGTATGGTGCATTTAGGCTGTTTCCTTCGGCTGCGGACGTTCCGCCGGGCCGGTCGTGGTTGTGGTGACGTAGGGGTTTGCCAGTTCGTCGCCGTCGGGCAGGGCGGGCAGGTTCATTGCGGCGCGGACTTCGTTCGGGGTCATGGCGCGCATGGCGACAAGCTTCCCGAAGATTTCGGCCCGGCCCGCCGCGTCGGCGCGCTGAAGATCGTCAATGACGAATTCGAAATAGAGGGTGTCGCGTTCTTCGTCCGTCAACAGGACGGTTGCATAAGCGTCCTGCCATTTGTCCAGCCATGGGCGAAGGCAAAGCTGAAGGAAGCTCGCCGCCATCTGTTCGGCATTGCTCCACGTCGCGCGCTCAAGCTGATAGAGCATGTGCGGCGGGACGCCGAAAATGCGGGCAATCTCGTTGATTTGCTCAAGGCGGTTTTCAATGAACTGCGCGTCTGTGCTGGTCATGACGGGCTGTTCAAATTTCCAGCCAGCATCAAGAATGAGCGGATCGCCGTTGGCGCTGCGCCGCCACTTGCGCCATGAGGTCAGGATATTCGCAATCGTGGTCGCGCCAGCCTCGCCGCCTTGCTTCGCTTCGTTCCAGATAATGCCGCTGGGACGAGCGCCGGAACCAAAGAACTGTGAGGTGTGGCGTTCAAGGATCGCTGCCACGCCGATGGCTTCCCGGCCAAGCTTGATCGGCGAAACGCCAGCGAAGGCCGGGATATAGAGAACGTCACGGTAAGAAAGCTCGTCCTGCCCGCGTTCGGTCGAGACAAGGTAATAGGGTTCGCCGTCATCCTCGCACCTGCGCTGCACCTTCGACGGGTCTAGCCGGTGAAGCTCAAGCGGGCGGTTGTCGGAAGCGCGGACAACCTGCGCATAGCCCGCGCCATGAAGCAGGGCGTCAACCGTAAGGTCAACACGAAGCTGCCCGGCACTCGTCCAGTCATTCACGCGGCTATGGGTGAGCTTATGGCCGGTGTGAACCTTCGCCGCTTCCTTGCTGCCATCGGTTTCCCGATAGAGCTTGCAAGGCAACGAGCCGATGGTTTCGGAGATAAGCCGGACGGCCTGAAGAACTGCCGGGACGTGCATCGCGGAATAGCCAGTCACGGCGATGCCGGATGCGGTAGGGATCACGCCAAAGATTTCATTGATGGCGGGATCGGTGAGGGAATACGCTTTCTGTTCTGCCGGGAAGCCAAGGGCTTTCTTTGCACTCGAAACAATACCGGCAAAATTCATTCATTCCGTCCTCAATTCAACTTGAGGCGGATTGTCTCATAATGAGAACAGAAAGTGAATCCTATAAATCACAAAATTTGATGAATTTTTGATAATTCATCTAAATAAGTGATCTATTTTCAGGCCGGGATACGCAATCGCATTTACCAGTTCCAATCGCTGTTCAAGGATACCTTGGGGCAAAATGCCATAAATGCCGGTCGTGCTGGCTTTGGTGTGTCCAAGGATGAAGCCGAAATTCTCATCGAGATAACCAGCACGGCGAAGGGCGTCTGCCGCGCCATGGCGGAAGCTATAGAGGGACAGACCGCGACCGTTCTTCATGCCAAGCCTGATAAGGTAGCGCCCAAACTCGCGGCTGAAATCGGCAATCATCTGGCCGCGCGAATTTCGTTCAGCGAGCGGAAAAAGGCGGGTCTGTCCTGCCTTCTTCATACCTGCGTGGTAATCGAGGAAACCAAGCTTCACGAGTTCCTTATGAACCGGGACGACACGCATTGAACCTTCGGTTTTAACGCTCTTATCCCCCTCCCCTTCTTCGGTAATATGCATGATCCAATGGCCGTGCTCCTGCCGAACGTCCGAAACGGCAAGCTGCGCAATCTCTGCCGGGCGAGCGCCGGAATAGAGCATGATCAATGGAACCCAATAGCGATGATCCCGAATAAGGACATTCCCCAGCTTATTCCAAAAACGGGGTGCGTCGTCGCTCTGGCATCCGGTGAAAAGCGGCGACTTGAACAGGGTGTTCATTTGATCGGTAGTGAATACCTTTTTAGATTTTTCCTTCTTCTTCGCGAGGAACATATCAGCTACCGGATTGCTATCGATATAGCCGCTATCAGTGAGCCAGCCACAAAATGCGCCAAGACTGGAAAGATAGCGGTTGACGGTGCGCGGCGTGAGAACTGGCTTCCCTACGGTTTCATTGTGCTTGACGATCTGCGCAAGCTTCATGCCTTCGAACGCCTTCGTCTCTGTCGCCTTCACGGGATACTTCATTAAGAGCGCCTTCCATTCGCGGACGGCCTTCTTATCGATCCGCTGCACGGGGCAAGTGCTGCCGACATGCTGAAGGAAGGTGCCGATATCGCGGCGGGCCTGATTGAGCGTGTCGGCGGTGATGCTTTTGGGATTCTCGCGGGCGTAGGTGTCGAATAGCTCCATGATGCTTTCCCCCGGCGCTGCGGTTTCGCGGGCGGTGCCGGTCGCGGGCTTGACGATAGGGTCTTTCGGAACGCCGGAATAATCGCCATTGTCGCGTTCAAGGGTGCGCTGCAAGCCTTCAATTTCGGCCCGCGTCATGAGGGTGCAAAGCTCGCGGTATTCATCCGAGCCGACTTCCACAAGCAGGCGATGACGGGCGATGAAGTCCCGGACGGCGGGTTCGATTAGCCTAATATCGCCGGAAGTAAGAGCGAGCTTACTTGCTGCCAAACGGCGCGCTCGCAAATTGGCGTCGTCGGTGCGAGCGCGAAGCATAAGCTCATAGTCGGTGTAGGCGTTGATCATGCCGATGAAATCGTCGGAATTGATTTCGCCCATATCGATACGACGATAGAGCCGGTGCAATTCTGCTTCCGTCTGGTCGGGCGTCGGCATGTCGCGGCGCTTCTGTTCGTCGCGCTGAAGCGTCGTCTCATAGTGCTGCCATACGGCTGCGGCCTTGTCGTCGGGCGTGATATCGCGGCGGGAACGAAGGTCTTCAAACTGCCGGTTCCAGCCTTCAACTACGGGCCACATTTCCCGCTTGGCTATGTTCTCATCCTTGGTGCCGAGCGCCTTCACCAACTCCTTCTTACCGACGATTTCGACAAGATCGGTCGGAACCTTGACGCGAGCATAGTAGCTTGCACCACGCCGGAGAAGGTAACTTATACGCGCCATTTCTGCCCCCGTGTAGCATCCCGGTGTTACAGTCTGGTGTTACAACATTGGGAAAAATAGGTCAATAAAATCAAATAAATAAAAGAAAACAAAGGGCTGAAAAAAGTTGGATTTTGTTCCAGGTTCCCCAGCCATCCCTTCTTTAAACAGTACGATGTCTTCAGTGTGGTTGCCGATCGGCGATCACATAGGCGCAGCGGCGCGCTCCTTTCAGGAGATGCTCGACGCGGCGCACTTCCACATCGGGGCCGAGGGCATTTTGGAATATGCTAAGCTCGGACACGCATAATTTCTGGCAGGCGGTTGCTGCCACGCAGATTGGGCAATGGTTCTCGACCAGCAGCATGCCGCCGTCTTCCATCGGTATCGCCTCGGCCATGTAGCCTTCGGCGGAGCGAACCCGCGCCAGTTCCTCCACTTTTTCCTTGAGCGCGCCGAACGGGGCCAGGCCTTCCCTGTAGGTGGCAAGCGTTGCGGTTTCGCGATGCGAGATCAGGCGGTCCAGGCCTTCATTGCCGAAAACCGCCTTTATCGAAGTGAGGAGATCGACCGTCATGCCGGCGTGATTGTCGGGGAACTGCCGGTTTGCCGTATCCGTCAGGTGCCAGAAGCGCTTCGGCCTGCCGACGCTCTCGCGGCTGTCCTCGAAGTCGACAAGCCCCGCCTCGTGAAGCCGCCCCAGCATCTGGCGCACCGCGACCGGCGTGATCGAGAGCTTTTCGGCAAGGGACGCCGCCGTCTGGGGGCCAGATACTTTCAACGAATAGAGCATGCGGTTTGTGGTGCGGTCCTGCATGGGCCCATTATAGGCGCACCGAATTAAAAAAGCCATTGCTTTTTATATTCGCGGGAATATAGAAACATACATCTTATCAAAATCGAGGATATTCCCATGATCGAGTCGGCTGAACCCAGTGATGCGCGCTGGTCCGAGCTTCTGACGCCGCGCTATTCGGCGGCGACGACGACCCTGTGCCTTGGCGTCGCTCTTTTCGCCTTCAACGGGTTTCTGGTCTCCACCTCGCTCCCCACGGCCGTTACCGAAATCGGCGGGGTTGCGCTGATTTCCTGGGCTTTCACGCTCTACCTCGTTCTTTCCATCGTCGGCGGCTCGGCGGCAGCGCTGCTGAAGGGGCGGCTCGGGGCGCGCAATGCGCTGGTTGGTTCGGCGCTGCTCTTCCTCCTGGGAACGCTGATCGCCGCTTTCGCCTCCTCGATGACGGAAGTGCTGATCGGGCGGGCCTTGCAGGGGCTCGGCGAAGGGATCATCGCGGCGATCTGCTATGCATTGATACCGGAACTGTTTCCGTCTCGTCTTGTCGCCAAGGTGTTCGGGGCGGAGGCGGTGGTGTGGGCCATCGCGGCCTTCGGCGGGCCGCTGGTGTCGGGCATGCTGACGGAGCATCTGTCCTGGCGGGCGGCCTTCCTGGTCAATGTGCCGCTGTCGCTCATCTTCATTGCCCTCACATTGCGGATCGTGCCGCGTTCCGACGCCCGGATGACGCGCGCGTTCGTTCCGTTCGTTCGGCTTGGAGCGATTGGCGGCGGCATCATGCTCGTCGCGCTTGCCAGCATCGTGGATGCGATGGCGGTGCAGGCGCTGTTCGTCGTCGGCGCAGCGGTCACGCTGGTTTCCGTCGCGGTTTTCGACCGGCGCAGCGCGACGCCGCTCTTCCCCTCCGATGCCTTTTCGCTGAACTCCACTGTCGGCATCGGCCTGTGGATCGTCCTGCTCATGCCCGTGGCCCAAGCGGTGACCTCGGTCTATCTGGTGATGACGCTGCAGAATCTCTGGGGCTACAAGCCGACCATGGCGGGCGCGTTCCATGCGACGTTCGCCATCGCCTGGAGCCTTTTGGCCATCCTCGTCGCCAATATCATGGACCCGCGCTACCGGGTGTGGCTCATCCGCCTGGGGCCGACGCTTCTCGTCGCCGGGCTTGCCGTCATCGTCGCGGGATTCCGGATGGATGCGCCGCTGATCGTGATGGCGGGACAGATTGGCATAGGCGCCGGATTCGGCGTAAGCTGGGGCTTCCTGAGCCAGACGATCATGGAATCGGCGCCCGATGCCGAGCGCGACCGGGCTTCGGCGCTGCTGCCGACCCTGCAATCGGCAGGCTACGCCATCGGCGCGGCAATAGCGGGGCTGACGGCCAATGCCGCCGGATATCCGGGCGCAGCAACCCCGGAAGCATTGCGGGACGCGACGATCACGGTGTTCCTGGTATTCACCGTCATCGGCGTGGGCGCGCTCATCGCCGGCTATGCCCTGCCGACAGGCAAACGGGCCATTCCGGCGCTCGGCGGAAGCAAAAGTTGAAGATCAATAAAAAACGCCATTCTCCAATGATATACTTTCGCTTAATCTCTCGAAATTCCGATGGGAGGTTAAGCGAGCATCATGCCGAAGAACATCGTCATTCTCTTCGACGGAACCTCGAACGAAATCTCCGCTGACCGGACAAATGTCCTGCGTCTTTACGGCATGCTGGAGAAGAGCGATCGGCAGCTTGTCTTTTACGATCCCGGCGTCGGCACCATCGGCCCGCAGAATGCCTGGCTCCGCTTTTGGCGCAAGGCGGGCGAAATCTGGGGCATGGCGACGGGCTGGGGTCTCGACCAGAATGTGAAGGACGCCTACCGCTTTCTGGTCGAAAACTACGAAAAGGGTCCGCGGAAGGAAGGAAGGCCGCGCGAGCGGGACAGCATCTATATCTTCGGCTTCAGCCGGGGCGCCTATAGCGCGCGCGTGCTGGCCGGGTTCATCCACACGATCGGGCTTATCAAAAAGCAGAACCTGAACCTCCTCGATTACGCCTATCGCGCCTATACGCGCATCGGCGACAGGGAAGTGGACAGTTTCGCCGAAGTCCGGCTCTATGAGCGCATCCTTAACCCGGACCATCCGCCCATCCGCCTGCTCGGCCTTTTCGACACGGTTGCCTCGGTGATCGAGAGCGGGCCATATCTGCCGCGCCTGAGCTCCCAAGCCTTTACCCAGAAGAACCCTAGCGTCGAATCGATCCGCCATGCCGTGTCGATGGACGAGCGGCGCACCATGTTCCGCCCGCTGCTGTGGTCCAGGGGGCAAGATTATTTCGGCAACCCTTTCAATCGCGCCGCCGCCCGGCCGCAGGATTTGCGCGAGGTGTGGTTCCGCGGGATCCATGACGATGTCGGCGGCGGTTATCCCGAAGACCAGAGCGGGCTGCCGAAGGTTACGCTCGAATGGATGTTCGACGAAACAAAGCCGATGGGGCTCCATTACCGGACGCAGACGGCCAACGATATTCTCGGGAAAAACCCCGCGAAAAAACACTATGTGCCGCCGAATCCGCTCGCGCCGATCCACCAGAACATAAACTGGGCGTGGGCGATATTGGAGATCATCCCCTGCCGCCGCCCGGAAGGCTGCAAAAGGCGGGGGTTGTTCGGGCTCATCCTCCCCCTCTTCGATTGGCGCGTCATCCCGGAGGGTGCCGTTCTTCACGCGTCCGTGCTGGAGCGGGCGAAGCTGATCGGCGACCTTCCGCCGAATATGCCCTCGGTTTACGAGGTTGACGGGAAGCCCATAACAATCCCCGCATCGGCGCTTCCCAAGGAAACGAAAAAGGCGGCAAGCCGTAAAACCGCCCCTTCCCGCCCCCGCTTGCGCAGACGAGGCAGCCCGGAGGTCCAGTAAACGGCGTGCTGCCGAGCCGCTCGCTCACTCCGCTAGCGGATTCACACATTATTTACAATTTTCACAATCCTGTGTCCGCCCACAGGTAGAGGCTTGCGCTGATAATAACGACTTGTTACATTGTGTAACCGTTCGCTAAATCGCGTCGGACTTGGGCGGGGGCCCCAGTTGCCGCGGCATCGCCGGAACAGGCGGTGCAGAGATTCACTGAGATAGGGCGTGGGCGCAGCTGATAGGCGCAACGCACTAGGAGGTTGAAAATGAGCGAGATAACGAAAACCGCGATATTCTATTCGATGATGATCATCACGCTCAATATGGCGCTCGCCATCAGCGTAATGGGACATGACATTCTGCTGCCCTGAAAGTTTCGGGGAGTGAGGGAATAAGTGAGCAGGGAGATATGCTGCCCTGTTTTCTTACTCCCTTATTCCCTTGTGCGATTCATGTTTTGATGGAATCGTGAGGCATACCCCTCATCCGACCGCGCTGTCGCGCGGCCACCTTCTCCCACAAGGGGAGAAGGCTGGAGCCCTGCATTACCGTTCCCGCTAATCGCAAACGCTGGTAGTTTGGCAGCCATGCCTGTGCAATCCACCCTCCCTTCCCCCCTGTGGGAGAAGGTGGCGGCGCGGAGCGCGGTCGGATGAGGGGTCCCTTCCAGGCGCTTCCGTTTAAAGGGGAAATGCCTGATCCCTACCCTTCTCACCCAATCCGCGCCTCTGTCTTCGGGTCGAAGAACACAGCCTTGTCGAGATTGAAGGCGAGGCGGGCGGTCTGGCCTACGGCGATATTGGCGTCGGCGCGCAGGCGGGCCACCACGGCCTTGCCGCCCAGATGGGTGACTGCGAAAGTATCCGAGCCGGCGGGTTCCACGACCTCGATCAGGCAATCGCCCTCGGCCAGCGAATGCGCCTTGCGGTCCGCGCCGTCGGGGTCGGTCAGCGCTTCCGGGCGGATGCCGAAGATCACGTCCTTGCCTTTGTAGGCGGCGAGCTTGCTGCCGGCGCCGTTGACCGGCAGGGACAGGCGGCCACCATTGGGGCGGTCGAGCGAGACGCTGAGGCCAGTCGGGCCATCCTCGAGCTTCGCCGTCAGCAAATTCATCGCGGGCGAGCCCATGAAATCGGCGACGAATATATTGGCAGGGCTGTTATAGATCTCCGCCGGCGTGCCGAACTGCTGCAGCACGCCATCCTTCAGCACCGCGATCTTGGTGGCGAGCGTCATCGCCTCGATCTGGTCATGCGTGACATAGACGATGGTGGTCTTCATGCGGTGGTGCAGGCGCTTGATCTCGGTGCGCATGTCGACGCGCAGCTTGGCGTCGAGGTTGGAGAGCGGCTCGTCGAACAGGAAGACCTGCGGATTGCGCACCAGCGCCCGGCCCATGGCGACGCGCTGGCGCTGGCCGCCGGAAAGCTGGCTCGGCTTGCGGTTGAGCAGATGGGAGATCTGCAGCGTCTCGGCGACGGATTTGATCGCCTTCTCGCGCTCGGCCTTCGGCACGCCGCGGATTTCCATGCCGAAGCCGATATTCCCGGCGACGGTCATGTTCGGATAAAGCGCATAGGACTGGAACACCATGGCGATATCGCGCTGCGAGGGATGCAGCCCGGCAATCGACTTGCCGTTGATCGAGATGTCCCCCGAGGTGATCGGCTCAAGCCCGGCAATGCAGTTCAACAGCGTGGACTTGCCGCAACCGGAGGGGCCGACGAGGACGAGGAAACCGCCCTCCTCGATCTCGATATTGATGTCCTTCAGGATCGGCACGTTGCCATAGTTCTTGTGGAGGTTCTTGATGGCCAGAAACGACATGCGCTTGTCTCTCTTATCCCTTGACGGCGCCGGACATCAGGCCACGCACGAAGTAGCGGCCGGCGACGATATAGACGATGAGCGTGGGAAGGGCGGCGAGGATCGCGCCCGCGAAGTGGACGTTATATTCCTGCACGCCGGTGGAGGAGTTCACGAGATTGTTGAGCGCGACCGTCATCGGCGTGCTCGTGGCGTTCGAGAAGGACGCGCCGAACAGGAAGTCGTTCCAGATATTGGTGAACTGCCAGATGACCGAGACGACGATGATCGGCCCGGAGGACGGCAACAGGATGCGCCGGAAAATCTGGAAGAAGCTCGCGCCGTCGATCTGCGCCGCGCGGATGAGCTCGGTCGGGAACGCAGCGTAATAATTGCGGAAATAGAGCGTGGTGAAGCCGATGCCGTAGATGACGTGGACGAAGACCAGGCCCGGCACCGTGCCCGATATGCCGAGCATGCCGAGGATGCGGGCCATGGGGATGAGCACGATCTGGAACGGGATGAAGCAGGACAGCAGCAGCATGCCGAACACGACATTGGAGCCGCGGAATTCCCATTTGGTCAGCACATAGCCGTTGAGCGCGCCCAGCACCGTCGAAATGGCGACGGCGGGCACGACCATCAGGATCGAGTTGAGGAAATAGGGCTTGAGACCCGTCGGCTGGACGCCAATCTGCGCGGTCGACCAGGCGGAGAGCCAGGGAGCGATGGTCCACTGGTGCGGGAAGGAGAGCATGCCGCCCTGCCGGATTTCCTCCAGCGGCTTGAAGGAATTGACCAGCATGACATAGAGCGGCAGCAGGTAATAGATGGCGAAGACGATGAGCGCGGCATAGATGAGCGCGCGCGTCAGCCTTCCGTGATTGATTACGTTGTCGGGCGTCTCAGCGCTCATCAGCGTTTCTCCCCGCGCAGTTCGGAATAGAGATAGGGGACGATGATCGAGAAGATCATGATCAGCATGATGATGGCCGAGGCGGCGCCGATGCCCATCGAGTTGCGGGCGAAGGTGTAGGAATACATGAAATTGGCCGGAAGCGTCGTTGCTTGCCCCGGGCCGCCGCCGGTCATCGCCACGATCAAATCATAGGATTTGATGGCGAGATGGGCGAGCACCACGAAAGCCGACAGGAACACCGGGCGCATCAGCGGAATGATGATGCGGCGATAGATAGTCGTGGTGGAGGCGCCATCGATCTGCGCCGCCTTGATGATCTCATTATCGACGCCGCGCAGGCCCGCCAGGAACATGGCCATGACGAAGCCCGAGGATTGCCAGACCGCGGCGATGACAATCGTATAGATCGCCATTTGCGGATCCTTGATCCAGGTGAAGGAAAAGCTCGTCCAGCCAAGCTGGTGCATGGTGTTTTGCAGGCCGATGCCCGGATCGAGGAACCATTTCCACGCCGTGCCTGTCACGATGAAGGAAAGCGCCATCGGATAGAGATAGATCGGGCGCAACAGGCCTTCGGCGCGGATTTTCTGGTCGAGCAGGATGGCGAGGCCGAGCCCGATGACGATGGAGAACAGGATATAGAGCGAGGCGAAGATGGCGAGATTCTCGATCGCCGTCCACCATTGCGGCAGCAGCCAGAGCTTGTGGTAATTCTCCAGGCCCACGAAACCGTAGGAGGGCAGCATCTTGCTGTTGGTCAGCGAAAGAAAGCCCGTATAGAGAATAAACCCGTAAACGAAGATCAGGATCAGCACGAAGCTCGGACTTACCACGAGCTTCGGCAGCCAATCCTGCAAGCGGCTACGACTGTTCATACGCCTCACACCTTGCGCTTTTTGCATTGCTGTCACACTCTGGCCTGATACAACTACTCGCCGCCGCCTCGCAACGTGCGCGATCAGAGCCAGCATTCATGAATCCGTGATGCCCCTCACCCTTACCCTCCCCGTGAAGGACGGGGAGAGGGGGCGTCAGCGTTGGCACTTGGATATTCTCCCCCCTGCACCCGGCAGAAAGGAAAGACGAAAACGCCCGTGTCCCCCACTCCCCGTCCTTCACGGGGAGTGGGTAAGGGTGAGGGGCTATCCACGCCGTATGATGATTATCACATCACAAAAGATAAGGACCGCCGGAGCGCCCTCCCCGGCGGTCCGATATCAGCTTACTGCGCCGCCGCGACGGCGGTGACCAGTTCCTTCACCGCGTCCTCGGAAGACAGCTCGCCATTGAACTGGCGGGTGACCACGTCGAAGATCGCATTCTTGACGGCGGCCGGCTCAGCATAGCCATGGGCCAGCGAGCCCAGCATGCGGCCATCGGCATTGGCGGCCTTGATGTCGGCGATGGCCTTCTTGCCGCAGGCGTCGAACTTGGTGTCCGGCACGTCCATGCGGGCGGGCGCGGCGCCCTTGACGGTGTTGAAGGCGACCTGGAATTCCGGGCTCATGATGGCCGAAGCCATGGCCATCTGCGCAGGAACCTTATCCTTGGCCACGTTGAACATGGCGAACATGTCGGAATTGAAGGTCACCGCTCCCTGCGTTCCGGGATAGCGGGCGCAGACGAAATCCTTGCCCGGCTCCTTGCCGGCCTTGAGGAACTCACCCTTGGCCCAGTCGCCCATGAACTGCATGCCGGCCTTGCCCTCGATCACCATGGCCGAAGCCAGGTTCCAGTCGCGGCCCGAGAAGTTCGGATCGACATAGGTGCGCAGCTTGGTCATGCGGTCGAAGACCTGCTTCATCGTGTCGGAGCCGAGCGCCTCTGGGTCGATGTCGATGATGGCTTTCTTGTAAAAATCATCGCCGAAGGACAGCACGACCGCCTCGAAAACGGTCGAATCCTGCCAGGGCTGGCCGCCATGGGCGATGGGGATGATGCCCTGCTTCTTGAAATTATCGAGAAGCGCGATCAGCTCGTCCCAGTTCGCCGGCACCTTGCCGCCGGCCTTGTCGAGCGCCGCCTTGTTGATCCACATCCAGTTCGTCGAATGGATATCGACCGGCGCGGCAATCCAATGGCCGTCATATTTGGCGAATTTCTGCAACGCGTCGGGGACGACCTTGCCCCAGCCTTCCTTCTCCGCCACGGAATCGAGATTGCCGAGCACGCCCTGCTCCGCCCAGTCCTTGATATCGAAGCCCAGCATCTGCACCGCCGTGGGCGGATCGCCGGCGGTGACGCGGGCGCGGAGCACCGTCATCGCCTGGACGCCGCTGCCGCCGGCGACGGGCATGTCGACCCAGCCGATGCCCTGCTTTTCCAGATCCTTCTTCAGGACGTCGAGCGCAGCAGCCTCGCCGCCAGCCGTCCACCAATGCAGGACCTCGACGCTCTGCTTCTTGTCCTGAGCGTGAGCGAACGTTGCCGCCCCCGCCATCAAAGCCGCAATCGCGACCGTCGATACAAACTTGCGCATGATAAGCCTCCCTGCTTCGTGTTTTTCCTCGATGGATCATCCATCGCCCAGCCCCAGTCTATGGCTGACAACGGTGACATTGGCAAGGTTTTTCCGTCATTTACCCCTAGGGGCGAACGCCATGCTCGGGATTAGCTGACCATGGGATAGTATTTCAGAAAATGCTTATATCATCGGGCTATTGGGCCTATTGCCCGGCGGGCCAATCCCTTGCGGTGTGGATGATTCGCAGCATGACAACGCTTTCTCAACCAGCGCAGCGCAGGCACCATCATACTGGCGCCCGGACGCATTTTATGTATTGTGCCGCTCAACGCGCAGCCGCAACGACAAGGACGAATATGATGGACATCCGCCAGATCGACGACAGTTTTTCCGTCACCGGCCAGATCTTCCCGGACGATGTCAGAGACATCGCCGCCGCGGGCTTCCGCACGCTGATCTGCAACCGGCCGGATGATGAATCGCCCGACCAGCCCGCCTTCGCCGAGATCGCCGGCGTGGCGGAGAAGGCCGGCATTCCCGTTCATTATATCCCGGTCGTGCCGGGCGGGCTTATGCAGGACGATGTGGACGCCATGGCCGCGGCGCTCGCCGAGGCGGACGGCCCGGTGCTCGCCTATTGCCGCTCCGGCGCGCGCTCGACCAATATTTACGGACTGGCGCGGCAGCAGATGGGGCGCTGACTTAAAAAAACGCCTGTATCCCCGTCTGCGCGCGGCCCAAGATCAACGCGTGGACGTCGTGCGTGCCCTCATAGGTATTGACCGTCTCCAGGTTCTGTGCGTGGCGCATGACGTGGTAGCCGATCTGGATGCCATTGCCGCCATGCATGTCGCGTGCCGCCCTGGCGATGTCGAGCGCCTTGCCGCAATTGTTGCGCTTGACGAGGGAGATCATCTCCGGGGCCATCCTGCCCTCGTCCATCAGCCGCCCGACGCGCAAGCTCGCCTGCAGGCCCAAGGCGATTTCCGTCTGCATGTCCGCCAGCTTCTTCTGGAAAAGCTGGGTGGCGGCCAGCGGTTTGCCGAATTGCTTGCGGTCGAGGCCGTATTGCAGGGCGCGGTGCCAGCAATCCTCCGCCGCGCCCATCACACCCCAGGAGATGCCGTAGCGCGCGCGATTGAGGCAGCCGAACGGGCCGCTCAGGCCTGACGCATCGGGCAGCAGATTTTCCTCAGGCACGATAACACCATCCATGACGATCTCGCCTGTTATCGACGCGCGCAATGAGAGCTTGCCGCCGATCCTGGGCGCGGAAAGACCCTTCATGCCCTTTTCAAGGATGAAGCCGCGGATCGCGCCGTCATGCGCCTCGGACTTCGCCCAGACGACGAAGACATCGGCGATGGGCGAATTGGAAATCCACATTTTCGAGCCGGAAAGCCGGTAGCCATCCGCCACCTTCTCAGCGCGGCTCTTCATGCCCGCCGGGTCAGAGCCGGCATCGGGCTCGGTCAGGCCGAAACAGCCGATCCATTCGCCGGAAGCAAGCTTCGGCAGATATTTCCTGCGCTGCTCCTCAGAGCCATAGGCATAAATCGGATACATGACGAGCGAGGACTGCACGCTCATCATCGAGCGATAGCCGCTATCGACGCGCTCGATTTCCCGCGCCACCAGCCCATAGGCGACATAGGACGCGCCCGCCGTGCCATATTCCTCCGGCAAGGTGACACCCAGCAGCCCCGCCTCCCCCATCAGGCGGAAAAGCGCGGGATCGGTCCTCTCCTCCAGATACGCCTCCTCGACGCGCGGCAGCAATTCGCCCTGCGCAAACGCGCGGGCGCTGTCGCGGATCATCCGCTCGTCCTCGGTCAGCTGATCCTCGATGAGGAAAGGATCGCTCCAGACGAAGGCGGCTTTGGACGATGGCATGGCGTTCACTCCCTTTTTGCTTGGCTTGCATAATAGGCGCGAATTGCGGCGGGGCAATTCAATGAGGCCATGATGATTTCACATTGGGGGATGAGAGCGAGGAATGGGGAACCGGCAATCTCCCATATACGTCACGTATGTGAATTGACATACGTGACGTATGCGTGTTTATTGCATACGCGGCGTATCTGAATTAACGCCGCCCGCCCCAAAGGAAAGAAAATGACAAAACGAGACGCAGTTTTCCCCGCCGACCGCCACGCGCTTTACGAAGAACACGGCTACTCCGCCGCGATCCGCTCCGGCGATCTCCTGTTCGTATCGGGACAGGTCGGCAGCCGCGCCGACGGCTCGCCCGAGCCCGATTTCAAGGCCCAAGTGGAACTCGCCTTCGCCAATCTGGAAGCAACGCTAAAGGCCGCGGGCTGCAGCTTCGACGATATCGTCGATGTGACCACCTTCCACACCGACCCCGAAAACCAGTTCGGAGCTATCATGGAGGTGAAGAGCCGTATATTCGACACCAAGCCTTATCCGAACTGGACTGCGGTTGGGGTAAATTGGCTTGCCGGGTTTGATTTTGAGATCAAGGTGATTGCGCGGGTGCCCGCAGCAGCCCAGCAGTCGCAATGAACGATTGAGGGCAGGATTGCTGCCCTCAAAAGTTTATTCAGAAGACCGGCTCAGCTACGCCCCAGATAATCCATTTTGCCGATCGGTACGCCCTTATGGCGCAGGATCGCGTAGGCCGTGGTGACGTGGAAAAAGAAATTGGGAATGGCGAAGCCCAATACATAATCGCGGGCGGTGAAGGTTCTCGTGGTCTCGCCTGACCGCAACTCCACTTCGGCTTCCTCGCGGCCATCCATCGAATGAGGCGGAACTTCCTTGAGGAGCGCAACCGTCGCGTTTATGCGCGCCTGCAAATCGTCAAAGCTGGCCTCATTGTCTTCCATTGGAACATTCGGGACCTGGCCAACGCGCACGGCGGCGAATTTGGCGGTGTCGCTGGCGCGCTGGATCTGGGCGGTCAGCGGCGCCATGTCAGGGAAAAGCCGCGCTTCCAGCAATTCGGCATGGGGGATGCCCTTTTCGTCAGCAAACGCGCGGCCTTTTTCCAGAATTTCGCTGAGATTTGCAAACGCCCGCAGAAATACGGGAACGCTGATATCGTAAAGCGACAGAGGCATGGTTTTTCTTTCGATAAGAGGAATCAGAAATGCTTTCCTCATCGACCATAGACTGGAAGGCTTGCGGATCAATCAGGCTGAGAGATCAAATGATTTGTGATCGTTCCGTCACGATGCCTGAAAAGCTTGCCTAATCCGGGCGTCAATGCCATTGCCAGCCTAAACATTTTCAAAGGAGTACCCTCATGACCGATGTCAAGGGATTGACCCAGCTGGGCGCGAAGGCGGAGATTGCGGGGTCGCCTGAGGAAGCGGTGCTGGAGACCGTGCCGTTCACGCGCGGGGACGGGGCGCCGGCGATCGTGCGCTTTACCTGCCCGGAATTCACCTCGCTCTGCCCGATGACCGGACAGCCGGATTTTGCGCATATCGTCATCGATTATGCGCCGGACGCGCGGCTGGTGGAGTCGAAGTCGTTGAAGTTGTTCCTCTTCTCCTTCCGCAATCATGGCGCGTTCCATGAGGATTGCACGATCATGATCGGGCGGCGGGTCGTGGAGGCGACGAGGCCGCTCTGGCTGCGCATCGGCGGCTATTGGTATCCGCGCGGCGGAATTCCCATCGATGTCTTCTGGCAGACGGGTACCCCGCCGGAGGGCGCGTGGGTGCCGGAGACGGGGGTGCCGGGGTATCGCGGGCGGGGGTGAGCCAGGACGATCCCTTCACCCTCGCCCTTCGAGGCTCGCTGCGCTCGCACCTCAGGATGAGGGTGAAGGGGCGCCGCGCCTCGAAACGGCTGACGGGCGGCGGCGTTCCAATAGCCCTCATGGTGAGGTGCGCCCCGTAGCCGTGAGCTTGCGAACGAGCGAAGGGGAGCCTCGAACCACGAGGGCGCTTGGCGCTAATGGCATATTTCTAATTCCCCCCGAATCCGACTATAAACCTCCCATGACAATCCGGCAGTTATCCGAAACCATCATCAACCAGATCGCGGCGGGCGAGGTTATCGAGCGGCCGGCCAGCGTGGTGAAGGAGCTTGTCGAAAACGCCATCGATGCGGGGGCGACGCGCATCGAGGTGGTGACGGCGGGCGGCGGCAAGACTCTGATCCGCGTCACCGACAATGGCTCCGGCATTCCCGCGGACGAGCTCAAACTTGCCGTCTCACGCCATTGCACCTCCAAGCTTACCGACGATGTGCACGATATCCGCGCGCTCGGCTTTCGCGGCGAGGCGCTGCCTTCCATCGGCTCGGTGTCGCGGCTGTCTTTGAAATCGCGGACGCAGCAGGCTGAGTCGGGCTATGAGATCACCGTCACCGGCGGGCGGCTGGAAGGCCCGCGTCCAGCGGCGCTCAATCAGGGCACCATCGTCGAGGTGCGCGACCTGTTCTTCGCCACCCCGGCGCGGCTCAAATTCATGAAGACCGACCGGGCGGAGGCGATGGCGGTCGGCGATGTGGTGAAGCGCGTGGCCATCGCCTTTCCGCATATCCGCTTCTCGCTCGCCGGAACCGACCGCACGCCGCTCGACCTGCCAGCGACCGGCGCGGGCGAGGAAGGCATGCTGGAGCGCATCGCGCAGGTGCTGGGCAAGGAGTTTTCCGAAAACGCCATTGCCATCGATGCGGAACGGGAGGGGTTAAGGCTCGCGGGCTTCGCCGGCATTCCCTCCTTCAACCGCGGCAATGCGCTTCATCAGTTCGCCTATGTCAACGGACGGCCCGTGCGCGACAAGCAGATCTGGGGCGCGATCCGTGGCGCTTATGCCGATGTCATCGCGCGCGACCGCCATGCGGTGGCGGTGCTGTTCCTGACGCTTGATCCGGCGCTTGTGGATGTGAACGTGCATCCGGCCAAGGCGGATGTGCGCTTCCGTGATCCGGGACTGGTGCGCGGGCTCATCGTCGGGGCGATCAAGCAGGCACTCGCTGGATCAGGCATCCGCGCGGCGACGAGCGGGGCGGAGGCGATGATGCAGGCTTTCCGGGCGGAAGGTTTTGCGGCTCGCCCTGCCCCATCGCCGCAGGCCGCTTCTTTCCGGGCTCCAGCCTATCAATCCGGCAATTGGAGCCCGCCTCCCCGCCCGCGCGCGGAGTGGTCGCCAGCGACGGCGCCGTTCCGTCCGCTGGAGATGGACCTCGGGTTCGGCGAAGGCGCGCAGGCGGTGTTCGAGAGCGTGGCTATGCCGAGCGCCGATGCACGGGCAACCGTTGAAGACGCGCCGGCGGAACTGACCGCTACGCCGCTGGGTGCAGCAAGGGCGCAGATCCATGCCAATTACATCGTGGCGCAGACCGATGACAGCCTGATCATCGTGGACCAGCACGCAGCCCATGAGCGGCTGGTCTATGAGGCGCTGAAGACAGCGCTTCACTCCCGCCCCCTCCCCGCGCAGATGCTGCTCATCCCCGAGATCGTCGATCTGCCGGAAGAGGATGCGGACCGGCTCGCCTCCCATGCGGAGGAACTCCGGCGCTTCGGCCTCGGCGTCGAGCGCTTCGGGCCGGGCGCGGTGGCGGTGCGCGAGACGCCGGCCATGCTGGGCGAGACGGATGTGCAGCAGCTTATCCGCGACCTCGCCGATGAGATCGCCGAGCATGACACATCCGACGGGCTGAAAGCCATGCTCGACCATGTAGCGGCGACCATGGCCTGCCATGGCTCGGTGCGCTCGGGGCGACGCCTGAAGCCGGAGGAGATGAACGCGCTCTTACGCCAGATGGAAGCGACGCCCGGCTCCGGCACGTGCAATCACGGCCGCCCGACCTATATTGAGCTGAAGCTTGCGGATATCGAGCGCCTGTTCGGGCGGAGATGAGGACTATTAAGCCGCATGATCTTGTCCGAAAAGTCTGCAACTTTTCGGACAAGATCATGCTCGAGCACCTTGATCTTTCGCGCCGATTGTGGCGCTTTATGATAAGAAAAAGACAGGAAAACCCATGAACCGATTTGAAGGCTCCCGGTCCTCGGAAGCGCGCTTGCGCTATCTCGATGGCGACTTTCAGGTGCTGAGCCCCGGCGCCTATGTCACCTGCGCCGTCACCGGCGAGCACATCCCGCTGGACGAGCTCAAATATTGGAGCGTCGCGCGCCAGGAGCCTTATGCGAACGGCGTGGTGTCCCACCAGCGCGAACTGGAATGCCATCCGGAGATGCGGAAGCGGGGGTGACCGCCCGGTGAAGGCCGATTCAGCGTTTCACGGTTCGGTGGAAAGGGCGCCATGGCAATCCCTTCACCCTCGCCCTTCGAGGCTCGCCTCGCGAGCACCTCAGGATGAGGATGAAGGGCGTCGGCGCTTCAGGATGAGGGTAAAGAGACGTTGGCGCTTCAGAATGAGATTGAGGAGCGCGGCGCTTCAATAGCCCTCATGGTGAGATGCGAATGGAGCGCAGCGGAATTCGCCTCGAATCACGAGGGCGCTTGGCGGAACCACCCCCCTCTGCCCTGCCGGGCATCTCCCCCACAAGGGGGGAGATTGACCTTCATTGACGTCCGGTATCGGTCGCAAACGTTGAAAGTTGAGCGGCGAAGCCGGTATCAGCCAATCTCCCCCCTTGTGGGGGAGATGCCCGGCAGGGCAGAGGGGGGTGCGCGCCGCCCCCGATACGTCTCCAGCACAGAAGCAATAATCTCCCCCGCCGCATCCGGTTGATCGAATGCCAGTTCCACGTCCAGCACCGTCAGCCTTGCGAGGAAATCGCGCGGGACGGTGGGGGATGTGGCTAGGCGGGCGTGGTCCTTGGCTGTCGTGATGAGGCCGAGATCGGCTTCCGTGGCGGTTTGGAGGAGTTCGGTGATTTCGTCCGGCTCGTAGGGGTGGTGGTCGGGGAAATCGCGGGTCAGCGCCGTCATGCCGCCCATTTCGCGGACGCTGGCGAAGAACTTCTCGGGATTGCCGATGCCGCCGAAGGCGAGGAAGCGCTTGCCGGAGATGGCGCGCGCGGAGCCGGGGGCGAGCCGGGCGGTGTAGACGGGTTTCGGGAAGGCGGCGGTGAGGCGCGCCGCACTGTCGCCCGCGCCTATTGTCAGGAGCGCGTCGGCCTTCGCCATCTGGTCGCCCAGCGGCGCGCGGAGTGGGCCTGCCGGCAGGACGTATCCATTGCCGATGCCGCGCGTGGCGTCGATGACGATCAGCGCATAATCGGCATGGAGCCGCGCGCTCTGGAAGCCGTCATCCATGATGAGAAAATCGCAGCCCTCGGCGATGAGCGCCTGCGCGGCAGCCGCGCGGTCGACCGAGACCATCACCGGCCCGTGCCGGGCAAGCAACAGCGGCTCGTCACCGACATGGGCGGCGCTGTCGCTGGAGGGATCGACGCGGTGGACGCCGAAATAAGTGCCGCCGAAGCCGCGCGAGACAATGCCGGGGGTGAGGCCCATGGCCTTGGCTGTTCTTGCAAAAGCGATCGCCGTCGGCGTCTTGCCCGCGCCACCGACGGTGAAATTGCCGATGCAAAGCACGGGGGCGGGTACTTGCGGCGGATTTGCGCCCATGAGCCTGCGCCCCGCGACCGCGCCGTAAAGGGCGGCCAATGGTGACAGCGCGAATGCCTGCCAGCCGGGTTTCTGCCACCAGAAGGAGGGGGCGGTGGTCATCCGGCCACGCTTTCGTCACCATGTGGAACCACCGGCGCGTGAACACCCCCCTCTGCCCTGCCGGGCATCTCCCCCACAAGGGGGGAGATTGCGCTCTCATGGACGTTCGGTGCCAATCGCAGACCTCGAAGAACAAGCGGCGTGGCCGGTGCCAGCCGATCTCCCCCCTTGTGGGGGAGATGCCCGGCAGGGCAGAGGGGGGTGTTTCGCGCTTCTTCCATAGACGAATAACCATCCTACCCTTGCGTTCCGCTCAACTGCGCTTGCACGACGAGCGGCTGGATGAAGGGCTCCAGCGCCGAGAGCGTGCGCTCCAGCGCGCCGCGCATGTCGCCGACGGTGCGGGCGGCGGCGTCGATCATTTCGCGGCGCTGCGGCTCGTTGTTGAAGAGGAAATTGACCGCGCCCGCCAGCATGTCGCGGTCGCGGACCAGCCGGGCGCCCCCATTCTTGATGAGGCGCTGATAGGAATCGCGGAAATTCTGGACATTGCGGCCCGAGAGGATGGCCGTGCCGAGCATGGCAGGCTCCAGCGGGTTCTGGCCGCCCTCCCCCGTCAGGGACTTGCCGACAAAGGCGATCTCGGTCAGCCGCAGGTAAAGCCCCATCTCGCCGATGGTGTCACCGAGGAAGACGTTCGTATCCGGCGTGATGGCGTCGTTGCGGCTGCGGCGCGCCACGTTCAATCCGCGCGCGGTCATCATTGCCTCCAGCGCGTCGGCGCGGTCGGGATGGCGCGGCACGATGATGGAGATGAGGTCCTTGTGCCGGGTCTTCAGCATCTCATGCACCTCGACGGCGATTTCCTCCTCGCCTTCGTGGGTGGAGATGGCGGCCCAGGTCTTGCGCTGGCCGATCTGCGATGTCAGCGTCGCCACCGTCTCCTCATCGGCGGGCGGGGCGACGGTATCGACCTTCAGATTGCCCGAGACGACCACCGGGCGGGCACCCAGAGACCGGAAGCGCTCGCCATCCACCTCGGATTGCGCCACGACCAGCGCCAAATTTTCAAGCAGCGCCTCGGCGATGGAGGAGCGCTTCTTCCAGGCGGCGAAGGAGCGGTCGGAAAGCCGCCCGTTGACCAGCACCTGCGGCACGCGCCGCGCGCCCAATTGCAGGATGGTCATCGGCCATATCTCGGATTCGCAGATCACGGCCAGGTCGGGACACCAATGGGTGAGGAAGCGGTTGACCGCCGGCTTCAAATCGAGCGGCACATATTGGTGGATCACCTTGTCCCCCAGCCGCTCCTCGACCAGCCGGGCGGAGGTGACGGTGCCTGTCGTCAGCACCACATGGATGCCCATGGCGGCGATGTGCTCGATCAGCGGTATCACGGCTGTCGTCTCGCCGACGCTCGCGGCATGAACCCAGACCAGAGGGCCCGCCGGGCGCTGCACGCTCGGCCTGCCATAGCGCTCGCGGCGACGGGCGTGCTCATCCTTGCCGCGCGAGACGCGGAAGGCGACATAGGCCCCGACGGCGGGATAGGCCAGCGATCCGGCCCAGCGGTAGGCGGAAAGGATCGTGCGGGCCCATCGTTCGCTCATCGCGCCTGCTCCAGTCGCGCGTAGGCCTCAGCCGTGACCGCGTTCAGCTTGTCGGTCAATTCCTTGCGCTTTTCCTCGAGCATTGCGTCATCGGCGTCCATGGGAACCACAACGGGCTCACATGAAACCACGATTGACCGGCCGAAGGGCAGCGGAATGGCGGTTTTATCCCAGCTTTTTTCCAGCACCTTGCGGCGCGAGAAGGCGTAGCCAATAGGCAGGATGGGACGGCCCGAGAGCTTGCCCAGGAGGATAACGCCCTGCCCCGCCTCGCGCGCCTTGCCATGGGCGATGTCGGCGATGATGGCGGTGGACTTGCCACCTTTAAGCGCGTTCTTCAGCGCCAGCAGCGCCCGCGCGCCGCCCTTGTCGGCACGGGTGCGGGTGCCCCGCCCGCCGGAACCGCGAACGATCTCCAATCCCAGCCGCTCGCCCACGCGGGCGTTCAGCTCGGCATCGGCGCTGCGCGAGAACATCGCCACCAGCGGCATCCCGTCAGGGCGAAGGAACGGCGCCATCAGGTGCTGACCATGCCAGCAGGTGACGATCAACGGGTGATAGTCGCGCTCCAGCTCATAGGGATCCTTCGATCCGGGCAGGCGCGGATTGGTGGCGTGAACGAACTTCAGATAGCCTGATATAAGCCACACCAGCGCCGACCTCACCCCCGCCGAGCGGGCGAGCGGGCCGCGAATACTGCGCCATATCCTCTTGGCCGCGCCCGTGTTTCGCGGCCTCTGATCGATGTTTTCCACCATGCTTTCCAGGCGTCAGCCTGCGTTGCCGGCCGCACTGGCCGGGTCGAGAAGGCGGTGCAGATGCACGATGAAATAGCGCATATGCGCATTGTCCACCGTCTGTTGCGCCTTCGCCTTCCACGCAGTCTTCGCCGATTCGTAATCGGGATAGATGCCGACGATATCCAGTTCGCTCAAATCGCGGAACTCCAGGCCGGTCAAGGTCGTCAGTTCTCCGCCGAAAACAAGATGAAGAAGCTGTTTTTTGCCTTCGCCGTCTGCGCTCATGATCACAATCCCTAACCAGATGAAATGTCCGGCAGCTTTAGCCGAACGCCGTGCGCGCCACAACACCCAACATCTCGTCAAGAAGATGGCCGCTTGCCGCCACAAGCGCGCCCTGCTTACGTGTCGGGCCGCCATAGAGCAGCCGCTCGCCCTTGTTCGTAACGACCGCGCCGCCGGCTTCGGCGAGAATCAAGTCTGCAGCGGCCAGATCCCAGTCATGCGAATTGGGCCGCACGAACGTGCCGGCGATCTCGCCGCGCGCGACCATGGCGAGACGATAGGCGAGCGAGGGGACATAAGGATAAGGCTCGACACGCTCGCGGAAATCCTCCGGCATGAGGTCCAGCGCCGAACGGGCCATGGAAATCCTGAGCGGGCTTTGTTCGGCAGTGCGGCCCACATTTATGGCATGGCCGTTCTGGTATGCGCCGCCGCCAAGCCTGGCTTGAAACGTCTCGCCGCGCGCCGGGTTCTCCAGCACGCCCGCCACCGGGCGGCCATCCTCGGCCAGGCCGATGCTGACGCACCATTGGTCCTTGCCGCCGATGAAGGCGCGGGTGCCGTCGATGGGATCGACCACGAAGACGCGGCGGCGATGGGCCGCGGCGCGGTCGTCCGCCGTTTCCTCGGAGATCCAGCCATAATCGGGCCGGGCCGACAGGAGCGCGTCCTTCAGGAAGGCGTCGACGGCCATATCGGCCTCGCTCACCGGCGACTGGCCTTCCTTGAGCCAGACTTGCGGGTCCTGGCCGAAATAGCGCATGGCGATGCGGCCCGCCTCCTCCGCAGCGGAGCGGATGAGCGCCAGTTCCTCTTCAAGCGATGCGAAAGTCTCAATTTCCTGCAAGGGTCATGCCTTCCACGACGAGGGTCGGCGCGGCGGTGCCGAAATTACGGTCGATATCGTTGGCCGGCGTCATGTGGAGGAACATGTCCTTGAGGTTGGACGCGATGGTCACCTCGCTCACGGGATAGGCGAGTTCGCCGTTCTCGATCCAGAAGCCCGACGCGCCCCGGCTATATTGGCCGGTGATTATATCGACGCCCTGGCCGAACACTTCGGTGACGTAAAAGCCGGTGCCGACCTCGCGGATGAGGTCTTCCGGCGAGCGCTCGCCGGGCTCGATGGCGAAATTGGTGGAGGCGGGCACGATCGTCGAGCCGGAGCGCACGCCGCGCCCGTTCGTCACGAGGCCCAGCTCCTTCGCCGTCGAGGTGGACAGGAACCAGTGCTTCAGCACACCGTCCTCCACCATCACGAGCCTTTGCCCCTCGATGCCCTCACCGTCGAATGGGCGGGATGCCGCACCACGAATGCGCAGCGGATCGTCGGTGGCGTAAAGGCCTGCCTTCAGCACCTGCTTGCCCATGGAATCCCTAAGGAAGCTCGTCTTGCGGGCGACCGAGGCGCCATTGATCGCCCCGGCGAGATGGCCCGCCATGCCGCGCGCCACACGCGGATCGAACACCACGGTGACAGGCCCGGTCTTGGCCTTGCGCGCGCCCAGGCGGCGCACCGCCCGCTCCCCTGCCCTTCGGCCTATGGCGACGGCATCCTCAAGCGCGGCATAATGCTGGTGCGAGGTGAAATCATAGTCGCGCTCCATGGCCGTGCCTGATCCGGCGACGGCGCTGGCCGATATGCCGAAATGGGTGGCGGCATAATGGCCGACGAAGCCTTCCGAAGTGACCAGCACCATCCCGCCAAGGCCCGCCCAACTCGAGGAGCCGCTGGAATTGGTGACGCCGCTGACGGCCAGCGCCGCTTCCTCCGCCGCAAGGGCGTTGGCGGTCAGCTCGGCTGCGCTCACCTCAGTCGGGTCGTAAAGATCGAGGTCGCGCGGGGCGCCGACGAGCTTCTCCTTCGGCGCTAGCCCTTCATAGGGATCCTCGGGCGAGACCTTCGCCATGGCCACGGCGCGCTCGGCCAGCGCAACCGGATCGGCGCCCATATCCGCCGACACGCTCGCTATGCGCTTGCCGACGAAGACACGAAGCGCAAAGGCGTCGCTTTCAGAGGCCTGCGTTTCCTCGACCTTGCCGAGGCGGACGGTGATGGCTGTGGAGCGCGAGCGATGAACCACCGCGTCCGCGCTATCTGCCCCAGCGCGGCGGGCGGCTTCCACGAGCGAAGCGGCCTTGTCGGCTAGTTGGCTGGAATGTGTTTGAGTGTCCATGTCAGAATGGCCCATGCTTATATGGCAGCGCGCGCGACACCCCCCTCTGTCCTGCCGGACATCTCCCCCACAAGGGGGGAGATTGGATGGGAGTTCCGCTTTCGCTAACCGTCAACGTCGCAGAATTGAGCGCCGTCATTAATGAAGGCCAATCTCCCCCCTTGTGGGGGAGATGCCCGGCAGGGCAGAGGGGGGTTATTGGCCGGATGTAGACCGTTTCCATTTCAATGTTCTCTCGGCCTTCGAGGGCAGGCCGAAAAACGGCCAAGAAATATTTCGCGCGGTTTAAATTCCGCCCACAATCTTCCTATATGGTGCAATATCGGGTGCTTCAAGGCGATTGCCAAGATTCCTTTTCAAATCAAGATTCAGGACTATGCATGGTTTCGGAAGGCGGAACGCTCTATTTCCAGTCGTTGATGCTGCTCGGCGGCGCGATCGTGGCTGCTCCGCTGTTCAAGCGATTCGGCCTCGGCACGGTGCTGGGGTACCTTGCGGCGGGCATCGTCATCGGACCGGTGGCAAGCCTCATCATCGATGGGGAAAACTTCCTGCATTTCTCGGAGCTGGGTGTCGTCTTCCTCTTGTTCATCATCGGGCTTGAGTTGAAGCCGTCGCGGCTCTGGTCGCTCCGGCATTCGATCTTCGGCCTCGGGCTCCTGCAGGTGCTGTGGTCCGGCACGGCGCTGACCTATCTTGCCTATTATCTGGCGAAGATACCGTTCAACGCCTCCGTCATCATCGGCTTCGGCCTTGCGCTGTCCTCCACCGCCTTTGCCATGCAGGTGCTGGAGGACCGCGCCGAGACCAACCGCAAGCACGGGCAGCGGGCCTTTTCCATCCTGCTTTTCCAGGATCTCGCCATCGTGCCGATCCTGGCGATGGTTCCGCTGCTCTCGCCGCAGGGAACGCCGCAGGGCGAAACAGGCTTCGAGTTCGCGGGCGCGCTCGTGGCCTTGGGCGCGCTGATCATTGCCGGACGCTATCTGCTGAACCCGATGTTCCGGATCATCGCCAATACGGGCGCGCGGGAGGTGATGATCGCCGCCGCGCTGTTCGTGGTGCTGGGCTCGGCCATGCTGATGCAGGCGGCGGGGCTCTCCATGGCGATGGGCGCATTCATCGCGGGCGTGCTTCTGGCCGAATCCTCCTACCGGCATGAGCTGGAGGCGGATATCGAGCCCTTCCGCGGGTTGCTGCTCGGCCTTTTCTTCGTCGCGGTCGGACTGTCGCTCAATCTCAAGGTCGTCGTCGAGAACTGGCTTGAGATTCTCCTCGCCGTCCCCGTCTTCATGGTGGTGAAGGCGGCGATCATCTATGTGCTGTGCCGGCTTTTCCGCTCCAGCCACAATGATTCGGTGCGCGTCGCGTTCCTCCTGCCGCAGGGTGGCGAATTCGCCTTCGTGCTGTTTACGGCGGCCTCCGCCTCGGCGATCATCTCCCAGTCGCTCGCTTCGCAGCTCGTCGCCGCGGTCACCATTTCCATGGCGCTGACGCCGCTTTTCGTGGCGCTCGGCAACAGGCTTCTTTCCAAGGACCGGGAGGAAGTGCTGGAGGAGGATTTCGACGGCGCGGGCGCGGATGTGCTTATCATCGGCTTCTCGCGCTATGGGCAGATCGCGGCGCAGATCCTGCTGGCGGGCGGCATCGACGTGACCGTCATCGACACCTCGGCCAACCGCATCCGCGCGGCGGGCAAGTTCGGCTTCCGCATCTATTTCGGTGACGGCACCCGCAAGGACGTGCTGGAGGCGGCAGGCATAAGGCGGGCGAAAATCGTCGCGGTGGCGACCCAGAAGAAGGAAGTGACCAACCGCATCGTCGATCTCATCCAGACGGATTTTCCCGATGTGAAGCTGTTCGTGCGCTCCTATGACCGCGAGCACACCTTGCAGCTTCGAGCGAAGGAAGTGGATTACGAACTGCGCGAGACGTTCGAATCGGGCCTTCTGTTCGGGCGCAAGATATTGGAACGGCTCGATATCAGCGAGGACCTCGCCGCCGAGATCACCGAGGACGTGCGCCGCCGCGACGAAGACCGGCTGCGGGTTCAGGCCACCGAAGGCATTCTCGCCGGGCGCCACCTGCTCTTCAACAAGCCGGTGACGCCGGAGCCGCTGACGAAGCCCGTCCGTGAAGCGAAGCCGCTCGACAAGGTGACTGAGGAAACACTCGCTCCCGCGCCGGACATGGAGACGGGAGTAGCGAAGGGCGAACTGGAGCCGGCGGAGTAGTTAGAGAGCGTCAGCCGGCTCATTCTTTTATCGTTGCAGCTACGTTACCGTAGAGGAATGGATCCCAGTGACAAGCACTGGGATGACGGATTGCTTTGCTGTTGGCAAGCCAAATCTCCAACCTCCCAGCTTGGCAGAAGCATGTCCGATAGTGGACGAAACATCTCCACCCCGTCATCCCAGTGCTTGTCACTGGGATCCATCCCTCTACCTCTCCACGACAGCAACGGTCCCGAAACGAAATTCAGGCGATTTCATCAAAACATGAACCACTCCAAGGGGATACGGAAGTCAGGAGTACGCTTCCCTATTCCCCTGCCGCGTTGAACGTCACCGCCGCGTCCATCGCCCGCTTCAGATCGTCCTTCACGCTTGCCGTCTCGGTCAATATCTGCTCGGCGCGCAGGAAGTCGAGGACGCCGTAATGAGACACCTCCGGGCGCAGGAGGATGACCGGGCGGACGGTCTTCAATTTCGTGGCGATGATGGACTGCATCATCAATTGCGTCGCGCCGAACATGGCGTCGATGGAGGATGGCATTTTGGACCCGTCGCCCACCGGGCCGCCCACCACGTCGACGGCGATGACGATGTCGGCCTTGTGCTCCAAAAGCTCGAACGGCACCGGATTGCAGATACCGCCGTCGATGAGGATGCGCCCGTCGCGCAGAACGGGACGGAAGAGCGCGGGGATGGCGGCGGAGGCGGCGAGCGCTGAAATCAGGTCACCGCTTTCGAGGATGGCGCATTGCTGGCCGTAGAAATCGGTGGCGGTGACGGCGAGCGGGATTTCCAGCTCCTCGAACGTCTCCGGCAGCAGCTCGGGGAGGAATGCGCGGAGGATCTTCTCGATGTTGAACTGGGCGACGCGGATGCCGCCCGAGAGGATTTCAGCGAAGCTCGCGGGCCGCGTCTTCCACATGCGCGCGGCGACCTCGGCGCGGTTGGCGAGCGTGGCGCTGCAATAATCCCGGATTTCCCGCCCCGTCATGCCGGCGGCCATGCCCGCCCCGACAATCGAGCCGATGGAGGAACCGGCAATCGCCACCGGGCGGATGCCCAATTCGTCCAGCGCCTCAATGACATTGACATGCGCCAGCCCACGCGCCCCGCCCCCGCCGAAGGCGATGGCGATGCGGGGGGTGGGCGAGGCGGATTTGATGTTCGAGAATGTCATTGTCACCTGTCATTCTCCCTAGCGTTGGCGCCCACAGACACCCCCCTCTGCCCTGCCGGGCATCTCCCCCCCAAGGGGGGGATCAGCTGTAACGTCCGCTTTCGCCAATCGTCAACGAAGGCAGATACAAGCGCCATCATCAATGAAGGCCAATCTCCCCCCTTGTGGGGGAGATGCCCGGCAGGGCAGAGGGGGGTTGAACATCAAGCATTTACATCCGGGTTTTACTTACGTCTGCGCCGGCCCCACCATCAGAATCGCCGGGTCCGCGCTAAGCAGCCGCTTCGCCACTGCTTTTACCTGATCCAGTGTGACAGAATTTATGAGCCCGTCGCGCTTGTCGAGATAATCGCGGCCAAGGCCCTCCTGCTGCAGCGCCACCAGCGTACGGGCGATGTTGCCTGAGCTATCGAGGTTGTTGATGGCGTAGGAGCCGACGACATAGCTCTTGGCGGCGGCGAGTTCCTCCGCCGTCGGGCCGTCGGTCGCCATCCGCTTCACCTGATCACGGATGATTTTGAGCGTTTCCTGCGCCTGGTCGGGGCGGGTCGCGGTGGAGATCATCAGGGCCTCGGCGTGGTCGCGGTTGACGAGCGAGGACGAGACCGAATAGGCAAGGCCGCGCTTCTCACGCACCTCGGTATAAAGGCGCGAGGTGAAGCCGCCGCCCAGAACCTGGTTCATGAGATGGGCGGCGAAGAAATCCGGGTCCTGCCGCGCGACGCCGGGATAGACCAGCGCCAGCGACGTCTGCGGCAGCGGATAGTTGATGCTGGTGGTGGCCCCCAGCGCCAGCTTTGCCTCCGGGACGGGCGTCAGGTCTGCCTTCTCCGGCAGGTTGCCGAACACTTTGTCGAGCAAGGGGCCGAGCTCTTCCGGCGTGATCGCGCCGACGACGCCGATGGTGAGGTTGTCGCGGGCGAAAACCTTCTTGTGGAAGGAGAGAAGATCGTCGCGCGTGACGCTCTGCAGCGTCTGCTCCGTCCCCTGCTCGCGGCGGGCATAGGGATGGTTGCCGTAGAGCGCCTCGGAGAATTTCTGCGCGGCGATGGTGCTGGGATCGCGCTCCGACGCCTTGATATTGGCGATGATCTGCTGGCGGATGCGGTCCACGGGCCCTTGATCGAAGCGAGGCTTGTTGATGGCGAGCGCCAGAAGATCGAAGGCGGCGTCGCGGTTGTCCGAGAGCATCCGCATGGAGCCGTTGATATCGTCCTGCGTCTCCGAGAAGCTCATTTCAGCGCCGATATTATCGAGCCGCTCCTGATAGGCGTCGGAGGGCAGATCGCCTGCACCTTCATCGAAGAGACCGGTCATCAGATTGGCGAGCCCTTCCTTGCCCGCCGGATCCTGCGTCGAGCCGCCCTTCCAGGAAAAGCGGATCGAGACGAGCGGCACGAAATCATCCTGCACCAGCCAGGCGCGCACGCCCTTGGGGCTTACGACCTCCTGAATGGTGACGGCTCCACCCGGCAGGGTGAAGAACAGGGTGAGGAACAGGGCGCCGAGAAAAGAGCCGGCGTGGCGGCGGAGCGAGGAAACCGTCATATTCACTTCTGAACTCCTTCAGGTCCTTTTTCCACCGCGGCAGGCTTGAGCGGCACGACTTTTCCGCTCGCGCCCTGCGACTGCGCGTTTTCGGGCTCGGCTGCAGGCGGCAGCAAATAGCTCGTCACCGAGCGGGCATTGACGAGATAGCGGGCGGCGACATCCTTGATCTGCTCTTTCGTCACCGCCTTGATACGATCAGGCCATTTCAGCACGTCGTCGACGGTGCCGCCGACGGCGAGCGTCGAGCCATAGATGCGGGCCATGCCCATCTGGCTGTCGCGCGAGAAGACGACGCTCTTCAGGAAGCGGTTGCGCGCCTGGGCGAGTTCGGTATCGGTGACGCCGTCCTTGACGATGCGGTCGATTTCGCCATCGACCGCCGCCTCGACCTGTTCCAGCGAGGCGCTGCCGCGCGGCGCGCCATAGACGGAGAAGATGCCGTCATCGAGCGCATCGCCCGAATAATCGGCCCCCGCGCTGGCAGCGATGCCCTGCTTGACCACCAGTTGCTGGTAAATCCGGCTGCGGATCGAGCCGCCAAGGATTTCGGAGAGGAGATCGAGCGCTTCGGCATCGCCGGGCTTGGCGTTTTCATAGGAGGGAACGACCCACATCTTGCGGAAGCTCGGCTGCGATACGCGCTCGTCATTGAGCGTGACGGTGCGGCGGGTGCGCTGCTCCGGCTCCTGCGGGCGGATGCGCGGCCCCGGATCGGCGCGGCGCGGCACCTTGCCATAGGTCTTCTCGGCAAGCGTGCGCACCGTGTCGGGATCGACATCGCCGGAGATGATGAGCGTCGCATTGTTCGGCGTATAGAAGCGCTGGTAGAAATCGAGCGCGTCCTTGAGATTGAGCTTCTCGATCTCCGGCTTCCAGCCGATGACGGGGATGCGATAGGGGCTGTTCTGGAAAAGCGTGGCCATCGCCTCTTCCGCCAGAATGCCGCCCGGGTCGCCATCGACGCGCATCCGGCGCTCTTCCAGCACCACGTCGCGCTCGGTGTTGACCACATCGTCGGTGAGAACCAGATTCTCCATCCGATCCGCCTCGTAGCCCATGATCATCTCCAGCGCGTCGGGCGCGACCTGCTGGTAATAGGCGGTGTAATCATAGGAAGTGAAGGCGTTTTCCTGGCCGCCGATCGCAGCGACCTTCTTGGTATACTCGCCTTCGGGATGGTTTTTGGTGCCCTTGAACATCAGATGCTCGAGGAAATGGGCAATGCCGGACTTGCCGGGCGGCTCATCGGCGGAGCCGACATGGTACCAGATCATCTGGGTGACGACGGGCGCGCGGTGGTCCGGAATGACGACCACCTCAAGCCCGTTGGCCAGCGTGAAATTGCTGACACCCTCAGCGGTGACGATCCCCGGCTGCTTGAGCGGCTGCTCCTGCGGCGCGCGGCCGGGCGCCTGGGTTTCGGAAGTGGCTCCAGGCGCGATGGTCTGGGCATCCGCGGGTGCTATCGGCTGAAAGCCCAGCGCAGCAACCGTCAGCGTGGAGAAGAAGAATTGTCGGATCGTAGAACCTGGCACAGAGAGCATCCTTCGAATGGGGCCGGCGTCAAGTCACAGCGAAATTACAGCGTCCCCGTTTCAAGAGGGTTTACGCAACGCAATCAGGCGGACAATAGTTCCGCCATAGGCTCGCTCATCCTCGATGACGAACCGATCATCCAGCGCGAGGACGGCATCCGCCTCCTCCTCAAGCACCAAAAGTGCGTCAGGATTAAGCCATCCGCCATGAAAAGCCGATAAAAAAGCCTTTTCTCCCAAACCTTTGCCATAGGGTGGGTCGGCGAAGACGAGATCGAAGGGCTCCATCGTGCCGATAGCACCGAGATTGCAGGCGTCGCGGCGGAAGATCTTGGTCTGGCCCTGAAGGCCGAAGGCCTCGATGTTCTGCCGCAGAAGGCCCCTCCCCTCCACCGATTCCTCGACGAAGAGACAGGCGCGGGCTCCCCGCGACATGGCCTCGATCCCCAGCGCGCCCGTTCCGGCGAAGAGGTCGAGCACGCGGCCGCCCTCCAGCTTTTCCGGATAATTATGCGCGAGAATATTGAACAGGCTCTCGCGGGTGCGGTCCGTGGTGGGGCGAATCGCCGATGACGACGGGGTGGCGAGCGGACGCCCGCGAAACTTACCGCCGACGATCCGCATTGCCGCCGCCCTTCGGTCCCCTCGGCTTGCCGGTACCGCCCGGTTTGCCGCCGGACGGACGATCCCCCGACGGACGCGGCGTGCGCGGCTTGCCGTCGAAGCTGCGCTTTTCGCCATCGCGCGGCGTGAAGGAGCGCTTGCCCTCACCGAAAGAACGCTCCTGTCCCTCACGGGCTTCGGCGCGCTCACGCTTGCCCGCGCGTTGCGGACGCTCGCCTTCGGGACGCTCGCGGCGGGGCGGTCTTCCCTCACCCTCCGGGCGTTCCCTACGGGGCGGTCGTGCCTCGCCATCCGGCTTGGACCAGCGCCCCTTCGCCTCTTGGGTATCGAAGGCTCCGCTTCGCCTTGTCTCGCTTCGTGCCTCACCATGAGGCGAAGAGGCACGGCGCGGCTTCTCGGTGGTTTCCTCGGCAGCGGATTTCTTGCCCTGCGGCCTGGCACCGGGGGCCATCCAGACATTGACGCCGCGTGCCTTGCGCTCCGGCATCTCCTTGCGGTCATCCCTCCCCTTTGCCGGACCGCGGCTACGGGGGGCGGGGCTGGTGCTCCAGCGCGAGAGCGTATCCTCTCGCCACTCATCCTTACTGCGCCGCGAGCCGCTGTCATCCTTGCCGCGGCGCGGGCCTTTCCCCTTGCCGGTATCGCCCGAGGCGGAAATCCATTCCGGGGAGCGGCGCGCCGGGCGCTCGCGCTCTACCGCAACGCGGGCGCCAGCCACCGGCGCGTTGGAAAACTCATTAATGATCGGCGCGTCGAAATCCGCGCCCGATTCCTCGATCAGCTTTTCGCCAAGCTGGTCGCGCAGCGTGCGCCCACGGATTTCGCGGACCGCGCCCTCTTCCAGATCTCCCAGCTGGAACGGGCCGAAGGAGACGCGGATCAGGCGGCCGACCGTCAAGCCGAGAGCGCCCATTATGTTCTTGACCTCGCGGTTCTTGCCTTCGCGCAGCCCGATATTGATCCAGACATTGGAGCCCTGCTCGCGCTCAAGCTGCGCCTCGATCGAGCCATAGAACACGCCGTCGACGGCGATGCCGTTCTTCAACTCGTCGAGCTGCGCCTGCGTGACCTTGCCGTGCGCGCGGACGCGATAGCGGCGCAGCCAGCCGGTGGAGGGCAGTTCCAGAATGCGCGCGAGCCCACCATCATTGGTCAGCAGCAGCAGGCCTTCGGTGTTGATGTCGAGACGGCCGACCGAAAGGACGCGGGGCAGGTCCTCGGGCAGCGACTCAAACACGGTTGGGCGGCCTTCCGGGTCGCGATTGGTGGTCACCAGGCCGGCGGGCTTGTGGTAAAGCCAGAGCCGTGTGCGCTCGATGGGTCGCAGCGGCTTTCCGTCAACCTCGATGCGGTCGGAGCGCAGCACGTTGACGGCGGGGCTTTCCAGCAGCTTGCCATTGACCGAAATGCGGCCTGCGGCGATCATCGTCTCGGCTTCGCGGCGCGAGGCAATACCGGCGCGCGCCAGCCGCTTGGCGATGCGCT
Organism: Paramesorhizobium endophyticum; assembly: GCF_014640615.1. Lineage (GTDB taxonomy): Bacteria > Pseudomonadota > Alphaproteobacteria > Rhizobiales > Rhizobiaceae > Paramesorhizobium > Paramesorhizobium endophyticum. Next base: position 183,063 of record NZ_BMHH01000001.1, read on the forward strand.
CACCCTCTTCAGGCGCTTCCGCAGCCGTGCTTCTTCCGCGCGTCTCCGCCTTCTCCGGACGACGGTCGCCGGAAAAGGGCTTGCGCTTGTCGGAAAACGGCCTGTCGCCCGACCTTTTATCCTTGTCGAACGGACGCTTGGCAAAGGGGCGTTTCGGGCGTTCGCCCGCGTCATTGTCATTGGTCATCTGGTATTTGCCTTTCAGCGGCGGTAACTAACAAATCGTATAACTGCGCGCGAGTGAAATTTCCCCGAAAGTGAGCGCCCATGAGGAAAGCCGCGTCATCCCCGCCTATGGACATCGCCCTTGCCGAAGCCAGGGCAGCGGCGGCGCGCGGCGAGGTTCCCGTAGGCGCGGTTCTTATGCGCGACGGCGAAATCCTTAGCCAAGCCGGCAACCGGACGCGGGAACTGAATGACCCCACCGCCCATGCGGAGGTTCTCGTCATCCGCGAAGCATGCGCAAAGCTAGACGACGAGCGGCTTATCGGCTGCGATCTCTACGTGACGCTGGAGCCCTGCGCAATGTGCGCCGCCGCCATTTCCTTCGCCCGGATCAGGCGACTTTACTACGGCGCTTCCGACGAAAAAGGCGGTGGTGTCGAACACGGCGCCCGGTTTTACGCCCAGCCCACCTGCCATCATGCGCCGGAGGTCTATCCGGGATTCAGCGAGCGGGAAGCGAAGGCGCTGCTGAAGGATTTCTTCCAGGCGAAGCGGTAGAGATTATGCGGCTCCCTCCCCCTTGCGGGGAGGGTGGCCCGAAGGGTCGGGTGGGGGTGGTAAAGGCAGCGCGGTGTAATTGCCAGCAGTGCGCTGCCTTTACCACCCCCATCCGCCCGCTAACGCGGGGTTCGTCGCTGAAAAAGCCAAATCGTTGGCTTTTCCTCGGCCTTCGGCCGAACGCTCCTCAATCCCCGCAAGGGGGAAGGAGGGAGCCTCACTATTTTACCACGGAATATATTCGCGCCAGCTCTTCGACCCACTTGCCGCAGCCTTGCGGTCGCGTTCCTTCCGGACTTCGTCCTCGCCCAGATCGCCCGCGGGGGCGGAGGCGGCGGGCTGGCGGTAGTCGAGCGGCGGCTCGCTCAGATATTTTCTCGCCGTCGCCGAACCGGTCTTGGCCTGCTGGCGCTGCCTGAGGATTTCCTTAGACTGTTCGGCGCTCATCGTGGTCGCGCCGCGCGACGCGCGGTCGGCGGCGCGGCTATTGGGCGAGGCCAGATCCGTGCGCGCATAGGCGTCGGGAGCCGGACCGTCTCCAGCGATGGGCGAAACATAGTTCGGGTTGTCCTGGTTGGCCGTCGCCTCGTCGCGCAGGCGCTTGCGGCGCGCTTCAGGCGATTCCGGCCAGTTACCGCTGCCGGCCTGCGCCACGCTCTCCTGCGGCGGCGGCAGGGTGGCGGCACGTCCGGCGGGCTTCACCAGTTCGGGGCGCGGCTTATATTCGATCCGCTCCTTGTTGCGGGCGCCGAAGGACGCGATATTCGACATATCGTCGACCAGCTGCGCGCTGGCGGTCTTGTCCGTGCCATAGGTGGGAGAGGACACGCAGCCCGAAAGCGCGAAGCCCGCGACGATTGCTCCAAAAGCCAGAAACTGTCCCTTAGTCTTCATTATTCGCCACATCCCTCACTACCGGGCTCCCGCAGCCCTGCCGCACAATTCCGGCAACTCCAAGGCAAGCCCTTGTACATGAGTGTTAATAAGGCGGCAATCGGGGATATGTGGGTTATCCGCGATTGGTGTAATGATAAATCTCAGCGAGGCAGCAAGGCTCGCGCCCTCCTTCCCCCTTGCGGGGAAGGTGCCCGCGTTAGCGGGCGGATGGGGGTGGCGACGTTTGCGCTTGCTTCGAAAACCGTAGCGCAAACGTCGCCACCCCCACCCGACCCTTCGGGCCACCCTCCCCGCAAGGGGGAGGGAAGGTGCGAGCTTAAATCCGCCCCAGCGCCTTCAGCTCCCGCAGCGCCGCTGCATCGCGGGCCGAGACATCCGGAAATTCCGGGTCGCTGCCGACATCATGCGTGTAGCGCCAGGAGCGGGCGCATTTTTCGCCGGTCGCGCGGACCGGGACCACGGCGACGCCCTTGACTTCCGCGAGCGTGAAGGCGGCGGCGGGCGCGGTTTCGTCCGTCACCGCGATATCGCTGGTGATGCAGATTTCCGCAAAATCGAGCCCATCGACCGCCTCCTTCAGCACAGGATCGGTGATGTGGACAATTGGGGCCGCTTCCAGCGAGGAGCCGATGCGCTTGTCGGCGCGTTCGAGTTCCAGCGCGCCTGTCACGACGCGGCGGACATCGCGGACTTTGCGCCATTTTTCGGCCAGCGCCTCATTGCGCCATTCGGCCGGCACGTCGCGAAACTGCTCCAGATGCACCGACCCGGCCTGTGGATAGCGGTCCAGCCAGGCTTCCTCCATGGTAAAGGGCAGCATGGGCGCGAGCCAGGTCACCATGCGGTCGAATATCCGGCGCACGGTCTGCAGCGCGGCCTTGCGGCGGATGCTCGAGGGCGCATCGCAGTAGAGCGCATCCTTGCGGATATCGAAATAGAAGGCCGAAAGCTCGACATTCATGAAGTCGATAAGCGCGCGGGTGACGCGCTTGAAGTCGAAGGCGTCGTAGCCCGCGCGCACCATCTCATCAAGCTCGGACAGCCGGTGCAGCATCAGCTTTTCCAGCTCCGGCAGGTCGGCATAGGGGACTTCCTCGCCCTCGTCATGGGCGAGCGTGCCGAGCATCCAGCGGATGGTGTTACGCAGCTTGCGGTAGGCGTCGATATTGGTCTGCAGGATGCTCTTGCCGAGGCGCTGGTCTTCCCAATAGTCCGTCGTCATCACCCAGAGGCGGAGGATATCCGCGCCCGAATCCTTGATAACATCCTGCGGCGTCACCGTGTTGCCGAGCGATTTCGACATCTTCTTGCCGTTCTCGTCCATGGTGAAGCCATGGGTGATGACGGCGTCATAGGGCGCGCGGCCGCGCGTGCCGGCGCTTTCCAGAAGCGAGGAGTGGAACCAGCCGCGGTGCTGGTCCGAGCCTTCGAGATAGACATCCGCCGGCCATTTCATGTCCGGGCGGTCCTCCAGCGTGAAGGTGTGGGTGCTGCCCGAATCGAACCAGACGTCGAGGATGTCTTTCACCATGACCCACGGCTCGTTGGAGCGGGAGCCGAGGAAGCGCTCGCGCGCGCCTTCGGCGAACCATGCATCCGCGCCCTCAAGCTCGAAGGCGTCGAGGACGCGCTGGTTGACCGCCTCGTCCTTCAGCACATTTCCCTCTTCATCAACGAAAACCGTGATCGGCACGCCCCAGGCGCGCTGGCGCGAGAGCACCCAGTCCGGCCGGTCCTCGATCATGGCGCGAAGGCGCGTCTGGCCGGCGGCGGGGACGAAGCGGGTATCGTCAATAGCCTTCAGGGCGCGGGAACGCAGCGTGTCTTTTTTCTCGCTCACGGCAGTCCGCTGCGCGGACGCCTCCGCGGGGGCGGGCGAAAAGTCGCCCGGCGTCCGGTCGGACGCTCGGCCTTCCGTGGGAAGGCCGTAACCGCCGAGGTCCTTGTCCATATAGACGAACCATTGCGGCGTGTTGCGGAAGATGACCGGCTTCTTGGAACGCCAGGAATGCGGATAGGAGTGCTTCAGCCGTCCGCGCGCGAAGAGCATGTCCTTGGCGATCAGCGCGTCGATGACCGCCTTGTTGGCATCGCCCTTCTTGCCATTGTCATCCATGACGCGCGCGGGGCCGCCCTCGCGGTCCGGCCCGAAGCCCGGCGCGTCCTTGGTGTAGAAGCCCGCATCGTCCACCGGGAACGGAATGGCCGTATCGATGCCGCGCGCCTCGAGCTCGCGGGCATGACCCGTCCAGACGTCAAAGTCCTCGCGGCCATGGCTGGGCGCGGTGTGAACGAAGCCTGTGCCGGCATCGTCGGTGACGTGATCGCCGGGGATGAGCGGCACCGGGAAATCATAACCGCCGCCGAGGCCCTCAAGCGGATGCGCGCAGACGAGCGCCGCCATCTCTTCGGAAGAAAGATCGCGCAGCCGCTTATATTCAAGCTTCGCCTTGGCAAAGGACTGTTCCGCTAGCGCGTCGGCGAAGATGAGCTTCTCGCCCGGTTGTGGCCCGAAATCGTTTTCTGCCGCAGTAACCTCGTAAAGGCCGTAGGCGACGCGGGGCGAATAGGCGATGGCGCGGTTGCCGGGGATGGTCCAGGGCGTGGTCGTCCAGATGACGACGAAAGCGCCATTCAAGCCATCCGGGCCTTGAGTCACAGGAAACTTTACCCAGATCATGTCGCTTTCGACATCCTGGTATTCGACTTCCGCCTCCGCCAGCGCGGTGCGCTCCACGACGGACCACATCACCGGCTTCGAGCCGCGATAAAGCTGGCCGGACATGGCGAATTTCAGCAGTTCGCCCGCGATGCGGCTTTCCGCGTGGAAATCCATGGTGAGGTAGGGATTGTCGAAATCGCCTGTCACGCCGAGGCGCTTGAACTCCGCGGCCTGCACCTTGATCCAGCCGGCGGCGAACTCCCGGCACTCCCTACGGAATTCATTGATCGGCACCTCGTTCTTGTCGAGGCCCTTGGCGCGGTACTGCTCCTCGATCTTCCACTCGATCGGCAGGCCGTGGCAGTCCCAGCCCGGAACATAGTTCGAGTTAAATCCGCGCATCTGGAACGAGCGCGTGATGACGTCCTTCAGGATCTTGTTGAGCGCATGGCCGATATGGATGTTGCCATTGGCATAGGGCGGGCCATCATGCAGCACATAGAGCGGACGGTCCTTCGCGTCCTCGCGCAGCTTCTTATAGAGGTTCATCTCCTCCCAGCGGGCGACGATCTGCGGCTCGCGCTCCGGCAGCCCCGCGCGCATCGGAAACTTCGTCTCGGGCAGGTAAAGGGTCTTCGAGTAATCGAGCTTTTCGGTCGTATCGGTCATGATTCTGGCTTATCTGCAAAGCCCCGCGCGAAAGTGCAGCCGGGCATGTTCGAATATAGGGTGAATTGCCGTGGGCAAAAGCCTGATACCCCCGGACCTTCCCGCTTAACGCTGCTGCCTCAGACAGCCGGGAAGGCCGGGCCACTAATTCGTATTATGAAAAGCCGCGTCATCATGCCCATGCTTTTAGCAATGACAGGCGGAGGAATAAAGGGGCAGACCGCAGAAACTTTATTGACTCTATGCGTAATTTACGCACATATAAGCCATGCAAACCGTGGCGGAATTGAACATATTCCGAAAACATGCCGAAATCGCCGAGATGTCCGACGAGGACATTGATGCACTTGTCGCCTATCTCGCGGAAAATCCAATGGCCGGCGAGGAAATACAGGGCACTGGCGGCTGCCGGAAAGTTCGGTTTGCGATCAGCGGGAACAATAAGGGCAAAAGCGGCGGCGTCCGCACAATTACCTTTTATTCTGGACAAGCAATGCCGGTTTTCCTGATTACGGTTTTCGGAAAGAGCCAGAAAGTCAACTTGACCAAGGCAGAGCGTAATTCGCTCAAAAAGCTCGCCGATGCCATCGTTCACGAATATGCGGCGCGGATTCGTCCGTTCACAACTGGAGAAAGCGCATGAGCAAGCACGTTTTCGATCAAATCGCCGAAGGTTTGAATGAGGCATTGGCCGTCGCGCGTGGCGGCAAGCCCTTCAGGCTGCATATCCCGGCGGAAATCGATGTAAAATCCATTCGCGCCAAAACCGGCCTCAGCCAGCGCGATTTCGCATCGACCTTCGGCTTCGGACTCGATCAACTGAAGCAGTGGGAACAGGGCAGATCCCGCCCTGTCCAGGCGCATAGAGCCTATCTTCTGTTGATCAACGCACGCCCCCTTGAAATGCTGGAGGCGCTGCAGGAAATCAACCAGGAAAGCCCTAATCCAGCGAGAAGTCGAAGCGGTAAGTCGCCGACATGCCCACGGTGAACTGGTCGCGCTTGCCGCGTTCCTTGACGAGGCTGGAATCCGCCGCCGGGCCTTGCAGGCGGGCATATTCGGCGAAGAGGCTGGTGGTGACCTTCTCGGTCGTCTTCCAGGTGATCGCACCGCCGACGCCCGCGGACTTGAAGCCGCCGCCGGGGCTGTACTGGCTGAGGCCCGAGGCGGCAGACGCATCGGCATCGACGCCATAATAGGCATCGAAATATTCCTTGGTGGCGAAGGAGGCGCGCGGGCCGCCGGAGACGCGGATGGTCGGCGTCACGTCCACGAACGCATCGGCGGCAATATCGCCGACAACGCCCTTATGCGCACGGATGCCCTGACGCACTTCGGCGCGCAGGCGCAGCCAGTCGGTCGGGTAGACTTCGGCGAAGCCGCCGATTTCGCCGCCGAACCGCACGGGGTCGAGCCCCTTCAGTTCGTCCGCCGTGTCGCCGTCGCGCTCGAAGAGGAGCTTGCCGTTGAGGCCCGCCCGGAAACGGTCGGTATCGATGAAGGCCAGGGACGGATTGTCGTTGCGCGAGGAAAAGCGCGTTTCCTTGCCGGCGCGGCCGAGCGAGATCATCGGCGTGCCGCTGAAGATCATGCTCGATGAGCCCTCGAAGCGCGGGGCGGCAAAGCCGGCGGCGCCGATGGTCAGATACCAGTCGCCCGACCAGAAATGCTTCCGGGTCTTCTGGACCTCCATATCGGAGGCTGGGGCGGGGTCATAAGCTGTGGAAAGATCCGCAGCGGAGGCGAGATTAGCGAAGAGAACCGCGCCCGAAAGGACGCCCAAGGAATGAATACGCACAATAGAACTCCGGAACGCTGGCCAAGATGCTGGCATGGTTAAAATCCTTGCGGCGGAATCGGTAAAAAATGCTTAAATTCGAAAAGGAAAATAATCAAATAGACTTTTCTTTCGCGAAGTTAAGAAGCCGATCCAGCGGCGAGAGCGGCTTTACCCCTGCCAGCACCGCGCGAGCTTCCTCCTCGTCGCGGCGAATCTGCGTGATGAGCGCGTCGAGGCCGTCGAATTTCTCCTCGTCGCGCAAGTAAGCAAAGAAGGAAACGGCGGAGATTTCGCCATAGAGATCGCCGGAGAAATCGAAGAGGAAGGTTTCGAGCAGCGGCGCGCCGTCCGTATCGACGGTGGGTCGGCGGCCGAAGCTGGCGACGCCGTCATGGAGCGAGCCATCGGCGCGGCGAAAGCGCACGGCATAGATGCCATGCTTGAGATTGGTTTGCGGCGGCAGCACCATATTGGCGGTGGGGAAACCGAGCGTGCGGCCAAGCTGCTTGCCGCGGACGACCTCGCTTTCCACGATGTAGCGATAGCCGAGGAGCGCGGCGGCCTCGGCCACTTCCCCCTCCCCCAGAGCCAAGCGGATGCGGCTTGAGGAGACGATTTCGCCGCCTTCGTCGCGGAAGGCATCGACCAGCGTCACGTGGAAGCCCAGGCGCTCGCCCGCCTCCATGAGGAAGGCCGGGCCGCCTCGCCTGCCCTTGCCGAAATGGAAATCGAAGCCGGTGACGACGCGGCTTGCCGCGAGCTTGCCGGCGATGATGTTTTCCACGAAGGCTTCCGCGGAATGCTCGGAGAATTCTTGGGTGAAAGCCAGTTCCACCACGGCATCGAAGCCAAGCGCCTCCAGCAGCTCGGCCTTCTCCGCCGCCGGAGTCAAGCGATCGACCGGCTGGTCGGGCCGGAAGACGCTGCGCGGATGCGGCTCGAAGGTCAGCACCAAAGCGGGCCTACCCTCCCCTTTCGCCGATTCCAGCGCACGCTCCAGCACAGCCTGATGGCCGCGATGCACGCCATCGAAATTACCAATGGCGACGACAGCGCCCTTCAGGCGCGCGGGCAAGTCGGCGGGGTCCACGAGGCGAAGGAAGGCGTGTTCAGCCATGGCGCGGCGCTCAGGCAAGGTGATGCATGGTGGCGACGGGGTTGCTGCCGTGCTTTTCCAGAAAAGCCAGCAGTTTTTGCAGGTCCACGATTCCCGCATCGGCATAATCGCCGGCATGGATGCCGCCCGAGATATAAAGCACGTCGATGCCGAACTGCTCCGCGCCCTTCACATCGGTCAGCATGCCGTCGCCGATGGCGAGCACGCGGCTTTTGTCCACCGCGTTTCCGCGCACTTCGCCAGCCGCCGCCAGCGCCGCCTCGTAGATTGGGCGGTACGGCTTGCCGGCGATGAGCGTGCGCCCGCCCAGCTGGCCGTAGTCGCGCGCCAATGCGCCGGCACACCAGATCAGGCGGTTGCCCCGCTCCACGACGATATCGGGATTGGCGCAGATGAAGGGCAGATCGCGCGAGCGGAAGCGCTCGAGCATGTCGCGGTAATCTTCAGGCGTTTCCGTCTCGTCATCGACAAGGCCGGTGCAACAGACGCCATCGGCCTCGAACTCCTCGACCAGTTCCACATCGAGCCCGTCGTAAAGGGTGAAATCCCGGTCGGGCCCGAGATGGAACAGGCGGCGCGGGCCGTTGGCGATCAACTCACGCGTCACATCGCCCGAGGTGACGATACGGTCATAGGCATCGTCGGGCACGCCAAGCCTCTGCAACTGCTCGACCACCAGCGGCGCAGGGCGCGGGGCATTGGTGACGAGCACGACCGTCAGCCCCGCCGCGCGCGCTCGTTTCAGCGCAGCGCTCGCCGGCGCGAAGGCTTCGACGCCATTATGCACGACGCCCCAGACATCGCTGAGCAGGACATCGTAGCGCGGCAGCAATTCATCGAGGCGTTCGATCTTGGGCGGGTTCAGCATGCGTGGTCCTCAATTCATCCGGCGCGACCGGATTAGCTCAAGCCGTCCGGCCTGTCATCAGCTTTCGGCTTCGTTCAAATTTTAGCGGCCTTCGTGACCAAGAATTAGAAGCCCGCCTGCTATAGCCAAGGGGCATTCTTCCTTTTTCGAGGCATGATCTTATCCGGAAAGTCTGCAACTTTGCGGGATCATGCCTAGGCGGGTATTTGGAAGACGGCAGGGGGAGCCAATGCAAGCGGGACACAGGCAGATTTCATCCATCCTATCCAATTTCCGGCGCGACGAAGGCGGCAATTTCGCGATCATGGCGGCCATCGTCGTGGCGCCGCTGCTGCTCTTCGGCATGGCGGCGATCGACACTTCCAACCTGATGCGGACGCGCACCAATGTGCAGAACGCACTCGACGCCGCGGCGCTTGCCGTGGGCCGTCGATTCGGCGGAGGCGCGCCGGAAGAGGAGATGCGGCAATACGGCCAGAAATATTTCTCGGCCAATCTGCGGGCGATCGACCCGGCCAAGGTTGAGTTCAAGATCGTTCCGCCGGGCGAAACGCGCGGGGGACGGCAGCTTTCGGCTACGGCGGATTTCCCCTATGAATCGCTTTTCGGCACGCTCGCCCGCTCACTCACCGGCGATGACTGGACGTTCCAAAACCACATGGTTTCCGATGTGCGCGTGAGGAACACGGTCGAGGTGGCCCTCGTCCTCGACAATTCCGGCTCGATGGACGAGAGGGGAACCGGCTCGAACAAGAAACGCATGGAACTTCTGAAAACAGCGGCAACGCAGCTCGTCGAAAACATGGCCGGACAGGCCGCGGCGATGATCCGCATCGAAAAGGCCGTGCAGTTTTCGGTGGTTCCCTTTGCCGGATCGGTCAATGTCGGACCGGCCTATCGGAACGCGGCGTGGATGGATAGCAAAGGGCTTTCGTCCGTCCATTTCGAAAATTTCGATATCAGCAAGACGATCAATGTGGGGGCGAACAAGGATCTCGTCCCCCGGGACACCCAGCTTTTCATGGAGGGAAAGAGATGGCCAGCGGCCAAGCAGGGCCAGCCCTTCAGCCGGTTCGATCTGTTCGACCAGGTGGGAGAAGCCTGGGGCGGCTGCGTCGAGGCGCGGCCCGGAGACCTCAATCTCAACGATACGAAACCCGACGCCGCGAATCCCGACACGCTTTTCGTGCCGATGTTCGCGCCGGATGAATATGATCGAGGAAACGCGCGCAACAATTGGTGGCCCGACGAACAGGTGAACCGGGGGGAGGACGATCCCGGCCCCGTCGTCAGGCAGCGAAGCCTCAAGAAATATTTCACGGCAGCGACTGTTCGGGGAGAAGGACCCAATTACAGCTGCACCACCAGTCCCATCACGCCCTTGACGGACGTCTCGACGGTCGCGGGACTGAAAACCATCAAGGATGCCATCATCGGCATGGTGCCCAGCGGCGCGACGAACGTGCCCGAGGGTATGGCGTGGGGGTGGCGGACGATCTCGCATGGCGAGCCTTTCACCCAGGGACGCCCGGAGACCCAAGAAGACAACGACAAAGTGGTCATCGTGCTGACCGATGGCGCCAACACCTATTATACCCGGTCCTATTTCCGCGCTGACGACCAGGCGGGCAGCATCTCCGACTATTCGGCCTTCGGCTATACGGGGCAAAGGGCCCGCGGCCACGACCGAACCCGCATTTTCGAGAACACGAGCATAGTCGATACCGGCGTTCATACACTCGACAATTATACGGCGGCCATGAACGAACAGTTCGCAAGGCTATGCGACAATGTGCGGAAAGCCAACATCATCGTCATGACCGTGGCGCTCGATCTGGACGCCTCGAAGGGCAGCGCGGAAGACAGGCTGAAGGTACAGGCGCAAATCGACGCACTGACCGACTGCGCCTCGGAATCGCGCAGCCGCCGCGATCCTGACGACCCCGGCAAGCCGGCAAGGCTTTTCTGGAACACCACAGGCGGGGACCTGGCAGAAACCTTCCGCCAGATCGGCGACGAGCTTTCGAACCTGCGGATCGTGAAGTAACCTCCCCTCAACCCTCCGTTAACTCCACCGCCAAAAACAATTCGCCTGATGGTCCAGCGTCCGCCTTGTTTAGCCCTGAAAAGCGTCCATATTGGCCGCTACCTCCGCGGGCGAAAAAGGGGCTCAGCCTCAAAATTTTCGCTTCGCTCTTCCCTTGACAAGCCGCTGCCGGATTTCTATCTCCAAGGCGCTGTTAGCACTCTCGCCAAGAGAGTGCTAACAAGGCTCAAAAACCACTCATTCATTTTCAACTATCCAAGGGTTCAAACCATGGCCAACACCAAGTTCCGCCCGCTTCACGACCGCGTCGTCGTCCGCCGGGTCGAATCCGAAGAGAAGACCGCTGGCGGCATCATCATTCCCGATACCGCCAAGGAGAAGCCGCAGGAAGGCGAGATCGTCGCAGTGGGCGCCGGCGCCCGTGACGAATCCGGCAAGCTCATCCCGCTCGACGTCAAGGAAGGCGACCGCGTTCTCTTCGGCAAGTGGTCGGGCACCGAAGTCAAGGTCGGCGGCGAAGACCTGCTGATCATGAAGGAATCCGACATTCTCGGCATCATCGGCTAATCGCCGGTTTTCCAAAATTAATACTCACCATCGATCAAACCGGGTTTAATTCCCAGGAGAGACAGAAATGGCTGCAAAAGACGTAAAATTTGGCCGCAATGCGCGCGAGAAGATGCTGCGCGGCGTCGATATCCTCGCCGATGCCGTCAAGGTGACGCTCGGCCCCAAGGGCCGCAACGTCGTTATCGACAAGTCCTTCGGCGCTCCGCGCATCACCAAGGACGGCGTGACCGTCGCCAAGGAAATCGAGCTGGAAGACAAGTTCGAGAACATGGGCGCGCAGATGCTGCGCGAGGTCGCCTCGAAGACCAACGACATCGCCGGTGACGGCACCACGACCGCGACGGTCCTCGGCCAGGCAATCGTGCAGGAAGGCGCCAAGGCGGTTGCCGCCGGCATGAACCCGATGGACCTGAAGCGCGGCATCGACCTCGCTGTCACGGAAGTCGTCGCCGACCTCACCCGGAAGGCCAAGAAGATCAAGACCTCGGAAGAAGTCGCCCAGGTCGGCACGATTTCGGCCAATGGCGATGCTTCGGTCGGCCAGATGATCGCCGAAGCGATGCAGAAGGTCGGCAATGAAGGCGTCATCACGGTCGAGGAAGCCAAGACCGCCGAGACCGAGCTGGAAGTCGTCGAAGGCATGCAGTTCGACCGCGGCTACCTCTCGCCCTACTTCGTCACCAATCCGGAAAAGATGGTGGCCGATCTCGAGGATCCGTACATCCTCATCCATGAGAAGAAGCTCTCCAACCTGCAGGCCATGCTGCCGGTTCTCGAAGCTGTCGTGCAGAGCTCCAAGCCGCTCGTCATCATCGCTGAAGACGTCGAAGGCGAGGCTCTGGCCACGCTCGTCGTCAACAAGCTGCGTGGCGGCCTGAAGATCGCCGCCGTCAAGGCTCCGGGCTTCGGCGATCGCCGCAAGGCCATGCTGGAGGACATCGCGATCCTCACCGGCGGCCAGGTGATCTCGGAAGACCTCGGCATCAAGCTGGAGAACGTCAACCTCTCCATGCTCGGCCGCGCCAAGAAGGTGTCGATCACCAAGGAGAACACCACCATCGTCGACGGCGCCGGCCAGAAGGCCGAGATCGACGCCCGCGTCGGCCAGATCAAGCAGCAGATCGAGGAGACTACCTCGGACTACGACCGCGAGAAGCTGCAGGAACGCCTCGCCAAGCTGGCCGGCGGCGTTGCCGTGATCCGCGTCGGCGGTGCGACGGAAGTCGAAGTGAAGGAAAAGAAGGACCGCGTCGACGACGCCCTCAACGCGACCCGCGCGGCCGTCGAGGAAGGCATCGTTCCGGGCGGTGGCACCGCGCTGCTGCGTTCCTCGAACGCCATCACCGTCAAGGGCGCGAACCCCGACCAGGAAGCCGGCATCAACATCGTCCGCCGCGCTCTGCAGGCTCCGGCCCGCCAGATCGCCACGAACGCCGGTGACGAAGCTTCGATCGTCGTGGGCAAGATCCTGGAAAACAACGCCGACAACTACGGCTACAACACGGCCACCGGCGAATATGGCGACCTGATCGCCCAGGGCGTCGTGGATCCGGTCAAGGTTGTCCGCACGGCTCTCCAGAACGCCGCTTCGGTTGCCGGCCTCATGGTCACCACCGAGGCCATGATCGCCGAACTGCCGAAGAAGGACGCAGCCCCGGCGATGCCCGGCGGCGGCATGGGCGGAATGGGCGGAATGGACTTCTAAGAAGTCCTATTCGCGATTGACGAAGGCGGGCCTCGTGCCCGCCTTTTGTTTTAGGGCGCTTTACGGTTTGATGGAAACTGTTGCTACCGTGACCCCTTCACCCTCGCCCTTCGAGGCTCCCCTTCGACAGGCTCAGGGGAGCACCTCAGGATGAGGGTGAAGGGGCGGGCAGCGCTTCCAGAAGCCCTTGGATGGAGATGGAGAAAGCGGCGCTTCAATAGCCCTCATGGTGAGGTGCGAATGGAGCGCCAGCGGAATTCGCCTCGAACCACGAGGGCGCTTGGCGATTCCATCAAAACAGAACCGCTCTCAGCAGGGCAGCCGGAAAAGTGCAGACTGATGCACAATGCACGAGCCAACATATTGACTTATTGCCTCGGTGCCCTACCGCCCTTTCCCTTATCCCTTTGGTAACAAAGCCTTAACCATCGGTCACTAATTGTGCGCTTAACGGTTCTGTTTGTTAGCGAGCGCTGATTGACTGGCTTCCGCAAACATGGTCAACCCCATGGCAAGGCTTGCCTTATTCGAGATGGACTTCCAATTGCCCCCGCTTTAGGGAAGTCCTGTCTCGGGCAACAGGAAAGGCGGATCCCCATCCGCCTTTCCACCCCCCTCTCCCCTTTAGTTCCTATTCCGCCGCTTCGCTCATGGTCGCCGGCGGCTCCGTGCCTTGCGCCGCATCGAAGCGGGTACGCGCGGCCAGAACGCGGTCGTGATTGGCGACGGCCCAATTGCCCAGCGCGCCCACGGGAACAAGCAGGTCGCGGCCCAGATCGGTCAGCTCATATTCCACACGCGGCGGAATGGTCGGAAACACGGTGCGGGTGACGAAGCCGTCCCGCTCCAGCCCGCGCAGCGTCGCCGTCAGCATCTTCTGCGAGATGCCGGAAATGGTGCGCTTGAGCTCGTTGAAGCGCATCGGGCCATTGCCGAGATAGTTCACCACCATCACCGTCCACTTGTCGCCGATGCGCGATAAAAGCTCATGCACCGTCGCGCATTGGGACGTCACCTCGAAGTGATACGGTTTCAAAAAAGTGCCTCCTTGCGACGTGGAAATCCGGCTCGTTATATAGCGCCGGTTTCCTTTTGTTACCACCTCAGTTTTAGCCATTACCTCCTTGTGCTTACGAAGAAAGGCCCAGCAAACATGACCAAACCGAAGATCGCCGTCATCATCGGCTCGACACGCGGATCGCGCTTCGCTCCCATCCCGGCAAAATGGATTGCCGATGCCGCCTCGGCGCGCGGCGACATCGACGTGGAGGTGGTGGACCTCCTCGATTATCCGATGACCTTCCTCGGCGAGGAGCGCACCACGGACGCGCAAAACGAAACGGCCGAGCGCTGGAAGAAGAAGATGCGCGAATTCGACGGCTATATCTTCACCGTCGCCGAATATAACCATGCACCGACCGCGGTTTTGAAAAACGCCATCGACATGGGCGAATGGATCCAGAAGCCGTTCGGCTTCGTCGGTTATGGCGGCGTCGGCGGCGCCCGCGCGGTCGAGCATCTGCGCCTGATCGCAGTGGAAATGCAGGCTGCCTCGGTCAAGACGGGCGTGCATATCCTCTTTCCAGAATATCTGGCCGTGGTGAAGGGCGAAAACCAGCTCAGCGATTATCCGCACCTCGCCGATGCGGCGACCGCAATGCTCGATCAGCTCGTCTGGTGGGCGAAGGCGCTGAAGGCCGCGCGCGAGGCGTAAGAAACTGCATCGATATGAGCCGGGCGCCCTCGCCCGGCTTTGTTCCTTCTCATTCTCGCGCTATGGTTTCGCCGCCCCAACAGGAGACCTTCATGCGCAAGAAGCTTCCCATTTCAACGGCGCCGATGAACGGCACCAAAGTCACCGTCATCTGGACCGACGAGGACGGACGCGAGAACGAATCCGTGGCCCGCTATCACACGCTCGAGCAGTTGCGGGCCGGCGGCGGCGACTGGGACGAGGCGGATGCCGGCTGGTGGACCTTCACCGACAGCCGGACGCAGAAGAAGATCGACCCCACGGCCTGGGTGTCCGAAAATGCCGACGATGAGAACGAGGAAGAGTGAGATGACAGCAACACGCACCGAAACCGATACGTTCGGCCCTATCGAGGTCCCTTCGGACCGTTATTGGGGCGCGCAGACGGAACGCTCGCTCCATAATTTCAAGATCGGCGGCGAGCGGATGCCTCTGCCCCTCGTCCATGCGCTCGGGATCGTCAAGCGGGCGGCGGCGGAAACCAATATCGCGCTCGGCAAGCTCGATCCCGTGATCGGGCGCGTCATCACCGTGGCGGCGGCGGAAGTGGCCGAGGGCAAGCTCGACGATCATTTTCCCCTGGTGGTCTGGCAGACCGGCTCCGGCACGCAGTCCAACATGAACGCCAATGAGGTGATCTCCAACCGCGCCATCGAGATGCTGGGCGGCGAGATGGGCTCGAAAAAGCCGGTCCACCCGAACGACCACGTCAATATGAGCCAGTCGTCCAACGACAGCTTCCCGACCGCGATCCATATCGCAACCGCCATGGAGACGGTGAACCGGCTCTTCCCGGCGCTCGACCATCTGACCGGGGCGCTGCGGCAAAAAGAAGAGGCCTTCGCCGATATCATCAAGATCGGCCGCACCCATACGCAGGACGCGACGCCGGTGACGCTGGGCCAGGAGTTCTCCGGCTATCGCGCCGCGCTGGAATATGGCCGCCATCGCATCGAGCAGGCGCTCGGCGACATCTACCTGCTGGCGCAGGGCGGCACGGCAGTCGGCACCGGGCTCAATGCGCCCAAGGACTTCGACACGGGCTTCGCCGATGCGGTGTCCGAAATCACCGGCCTGCCCTTCAAGACCGCGCCGAACAAGTTCGAGGCGCTGGCGAGCCATGGCGCGATCGTCAATTTCCATGGCAGCCTCAATGCGCTGGCCGCCGACCTCTTCAAGATCGCCAACGACATCCGCTTCCTCGGCTCCGGCCCGCGCTCCGGCCTTGGCGAATTGAAGCTGCCGGAAAACGAGCCGGGCTCGTCGATCATGCCGGGCAAGGTCAACCCGACGCAGGCCGAAGCGCTGACCATGGTGGCGACACAGGTGTTCGGCAACCAGACCACGGTGACGGTGGCGGCAAGCCAGGGCCATTTCGAGCTCAACGTCTTCAAGCCGGTCATCGCCTTCAACGTGCTGCAATCGATCCGCCTGCTTTCGGACGCGATGGTGTCGTTTGCGGACAATTGCGTTAACGGTATCGAGGCGGACGAGGTGCGGATCAAGGATCTGCTGGCGCGCTCGCTGATGCTGGTAACCGCGCTCGCCCCCGCCATCGGCTACGACAATGCGGCCAAGATCGCCAAGACGGCGCACAAAAACGGCTCGACCTTGCGCGAGGAAGCGCTGGCGAGCGGGCTGGTGTCGGCGGAGGATTACGACAAGCTGGTGCGGCCGGAGCGGATGATCGCGCCGGAGTAGAGCCGCCTCGCGCCTTCCCTCCCCCTTGCGGGGAGGGTGGCCCGAAGGGTCGGGTGGGGGTGGTGACGTTTGCGCTACGGTCTTCGAAGCAAGCGCAAACGTCACCACCCCCATCCGCCCGCTGACGCGGGCACCTTCCCCGCAAGGGGGAAGGAGGGCACTAGGTCCGTCTCAAATCTGTGAACAATCTGTCGTTAACGTTCCGGCTTTCTTTGACAAACCCATGTGGTTATCTGCCCCGAGACATCAACCCTCTGGAGAACTAACCATGTCAGGCATCGCTTCCAGCAATTCATACGGCAATCTGCTCGGCCGTATTCTTCTTTCGTCGCTGTTCATTCCCGCCGGCTTCAGCAAGCTGATGGCACTTTCCGGCACGGCAGGCTATTTCGCCAGCAAGGGTCTTCCTGCACCGATGATCGTCGCCATTCTTGTCGGCGCGCTCGAGCTCTTCGGCGGCCTTGCCATTCTCGTCGGCTTCCAGACCCGCATCGCCTCCATTCTGCTCGGCCTCTTCACCATCGCAGCAGCTTTCGTCGCTCACATGGATTTTGCCGATCAAGGCCAGCTTATCAATTTCCAGAAAAATCTTGCCATCGCCGGCGGCTTTTTCGTCCTCGCCGCGATGGGCGCTGGTGCGCTGTCGCTGGATGCGCGACGCGGATAACCACCCCTCATCCGACCGCTTCGCGGCCACCTTCTCCCACAAGGGGAGAAGGAAGGCGCTTGGCGTCGGCTTTGCTGTCCAATCACCTACGTTTGCGATTGGCAGGGATGGGAATGCAGCGCTCCACCTTCTCCCCTTGTGGGAGAAGGTGGCCCGAAGGGCCGGATGAGGGGTATGCTACGCCAAACTCTCGCGAATGCGGCCAGCGATTTCCCCCACCCGCGCATTGGCATCGCTGCGCCGCGCTGAAACCAAACAGGCCTGCGAGCGCAGGATGATCCCGTCCTCCAGCACCTTCAGCCGGTTGGCCTTGAGGGTCGAACCGGTGGAGGTGATGTCGACGATGATATCGGCGGAGCCGGCGGCGGGGGCGCCTTCGGTTGCGCCCAGGCTCTCCACGATGCGGTAGACCTGGATGCCGTGCTTCTGCGAAAAGAATTGCTGCGTCAGCCGCCAGTATTTGGTGGCGATGCGCAAGCGGCGGCCATGGCGCTGGCGGAAATCGGCGGCGACGTCGTCAAGGTCGGCCATGGTCGTGACATCGTGCCAGACCTCCGGCACCGCCACCACCACATCCGCATGGCCGAAGCCAAGCTGCGCCTCGATGGCGACGCGCTCATCCGAGCGGCTCAGCTGCTCGCGGATCAGATCCTCGCCGGTAACGCCGAGATCAACACCGCCATAGCCAAGCTCGCGGGCGATTTCCGAGGCGGACAGGAACAGGATATCGAGATCGTCCTCGCCCTCGACGCGCGCGCGATAATTGCGGTCGTCGTCGGGCAGCACGACTTTCAGCCCCGCCTCTCTCAGCACAGCGAGCGACTGTTCCTTGAGCCGGCCCTTGGAGGGAAGCGCCAGTGTGACGGTCATTCTCCCCTCCCCTCGTCGCTGGCAAGATTTTCAAGCCGGTCGAGCCAGATGGAAAAGCCGACAGCGGGAATGGACTCCGCCGCGCCCAGCAGCGTCAGCAGCCGGTCGAAGCGCCCGCCGCCGACGATCACATTGCCATCGGTGGCAGCCCGGATTTCGTAGACGAGCCCGGTATAGTAATCGAGCGGACGGCCGAACGCCGCGTCATATTGCACCTCGCCAAGCGCTATGCCCGCTGCCTCCATTGCCGCCACACGGGCGGTGAAGGCCTGCAGCGCCGCGCCGAGATCGAGCCCGTTATGCGCGGCAAAATCCTTGAGCCGGTTTGACGCGCGGTCGAGCGGCTCGCGGATGGCGAGGAAGCTTTCCAGCGCTGCGAAGGCTTCCTTCGGCAGCCGGACGGAGGCGAGGCTCTCCTTCTCGATCAGGCGGCGGGCGATTTCGACAGGCGCGCGGCCCGCAGCAGGCGAAATGCCGGCTTCGCGCATGTCCTGTTCCAGAAATGCCCCGAGCGCCGCTTCATGGCCCGCAGCGACGAGCCCGGCCAAAGGCTCCGGCAGCGCGCCGTTCTCACGCGGCTGGACAAGCCCGGCGAGCAGGCTTTTCAGCGCTTCCGGGTTGCCGAAGGTGCGTGCCAGCTTCTTCTGCCAGCCGCGCGGCAGGCCGAGGGCGGCAAGCACCGCTTCGAACATCGCCTGGTCGCCCAGCACGATCTCAAGCGTAGCGGCAGGTGCGGCGAGGCGCACGCAGGCCAGCGCGTCGGCGAGCGAGCGCGCGTCGGCCATGGCCTCGTCCGGCTCGCCCAGATCCTCGATGCCGGCCTGATAGAACTCCGTCCCGCCCTCACGGCGCTGGCGGAACACTTCGCCCAGATAAGCATAGCGCTTCGGCGTCGCGGCATTGCGCGCGATGTGGTTGCGGCAGACGGGAATGGTGAATTCCGGGCGCAGGCAGAGGCTGTCGCCGTTCTCGTTCTCAGTGAGGAAGATGCGACGGCGCAAATCCTCGCCCGCCATGTCGAGGAACGGATCGGCGGGCTGGATGACCGGAATGTCGGTCAAGTCCGCACCGCGCGCGGCGAGCAGCGCGGAGAGGTCCTTGGCGAAGGCGGGGGGACGGGAGGGGGTCATGCGGAAACAACCCGGTTGACGAGAATTGGCGCGTTTGCCGTCTCACCCCCCTCTGCCCTGCCGGGCATCTCCCCCACAAGGGGGGAGATTACGCCTTCGTAGACGCGCGACACCAATCGCTGCCGTCGCAGAATGAGGGCGGAGCGTCGTGTCAGCCAATCTCCCCCCTTGTGGGGGAGATGCCCGGCAGGGCAGAGGGGGGTGAGCGGCGGTGATGCGAGCATGGCGATCTCACTTTTCCCCGGCGCGATCCGCCGCCTGCTCATCAAGCATCCGCTTCACCGTCGCGACCAGATCGGCTTCCTTCACCGTCACCTGCGCGGGGCGGCTGGCGCGCCATTCCTCGTTGCTCTCGATTTCCTCCGAGAGGCGCTTGCCCTCGATCAGATCCTTGATCTGGACTTGCTCCTGCGCGCGCTCGTCGACGCCCTGGATGATGGCGAGGGGGGAGCGGCGACGGTCGGCATATTTCAGCTGGTTGCCGAATTTCTTCCAGTTGCCCTGATACATCTCGGCACGGATGCCGGCGGTGCGGAGCTTCTGGGTGAAATCCTGATATTTCCCCATCGCCTCCATGTCGCCATCCATGACGGTGACGAGCACGGGTGCGAGCACATCGTCGCCATCGAGCTTGCCCAAGTTCTTCAAGGCCGTCATCAGGCGCGATACGCCGATGGAGAAGCCGGTGGCTGGAACCGGCTGGCCACGGAAGCGCGAGACGAGCCCATCATAACGCCCGCCGCCGCCGACCGAGCCAAAACGCACGATCTCACCTTTTTCATTGGGGATTTCGGCAGTGAGTTCGACTTCGAAGACGGGGCCGGTGTAATATTCGAGACCGCGGATAACTGACGGATCGATCTTGATGCGGTCTTCTTCATAACCGGCTGCAACGCAAAGCGCTTTGATCTCGGCAAGCTCCTCGACGCCCTTATTGGCTTCGATCGTGCCTGTCTCGATATAGGCGAGCACTTTGGCGATAGATGCATCATCCAGCCCCGCCCCCTTGGTGAAATCGCCGCTCTCGTCCTTGCGGCCAGCACCAAGCAACAGCTTCACGCCTTCGGCGCCGAACTTATCCAGTTTGTCGATAGCCCTGAGAATGGTGAGCTTCTGCCCCTCATCGGTAACGCCAATGGCTTCCATCAAGCCGTCAAGCACCTTGCGGTTATTGACGCGAACGACGTAATCGCCGCGCTTTATCCCCAGCGCCTCCATCACATCGGCCATCATCATGCACATCTCGGCATCCGCCGCGACTGAGGGTGCGCCGACCGTATCGGCGTCGAACTGCATGAACTGGCGGAAGCGGCCCGGTCCCGGTTTCTCGTTGCGGAAGACATAGCCCGCGCGATAGGTGCGGTAGGGAAGCTGGATCTCGTTGAAATTTTCCGCGACATGGCGGGCGAGCGGCGCGGTCAGATCATAGCGCAGCGACAGCCATTGCTCGTCATCGTCCTGAAGCGAGAACACGCCTTCGTTGGGGCGGTCCTGATCGGGCAGGAACTTGCCGAGCGCATCGGTATATTCCAGCATCGGCGTCTCGATGGGATCGAAGCCGTAGCGCTCATAAACCTCGCGGATCGCCGCCAGCATCTTGTCGGTGGCGCGGATATCGGTCGCATGGCGATCAACAAGTCCGCGCGGAAGCCGTGCCTTCACCTTGTCTGCCTTGTTCGCCATGATGTTCGTCCGATATCTGAGATTTGTACTTTTGTCCTTTGTTGCCATTAGGCAAAAGGACAAGGCTTACTATCCCACCGACGACCATATGCCAAGACCGCCGCGTTATTTCGGCCTTTTCAAATTTCCCCGCATCTCCTCCACCTCGCCCCCGCAGCAGCAGCCCTCGATGTGGTCGTTCACCATCCCCATGGCTTGCATGAACGCGTAGACCGTTGTCGGGCCGACGAAGGTCCAGCCGCGCTTTTTCAGATCCTTTGAAAGGCGAATGGAGGTGGGGCTGGTGGGATTGGCCCGCAGCGTTTCATAATCCATGACATCAGGGCGTTCCGCCGCCCCAGGCTCGAAGGACCAGAAATAGGCCGCCAGCGAGCCCTTTTCCGACGAAAGTTCGATGGCGCGTTTCGCGTTGTTGATGGTGGAGACGATCTTGCCACGATGGCGGATGATGCCGGGATTGGCGAGCAGCCGTTCGATATCGCTCTCGCCGAAGCGGGAGACGCGCGCGAAATCGAAGCCCGCGAAGGCCTCGCGGAAATTCTCGCGCTTGCGCAGGATGGTGAGCCAGGAAAGGCCGGACTGGAAGCCTTCAAGGC
This sequence comes from Paramesorhizobium endophyticum, assembly GCF_014640615.1. GTDB lineage: Bacteria > Pseudomonadota > Alphaproteobacteria > Rhizobiales > Rhizobiaceae > Paramesorhizobium > Paramesorhizobium endophyticum. The sequence continues at coordinate 204,501 of NZ_BMHH01000001.1, forward strand.
AGATTTTCTCGAAGAGCCTGACGTCGTCGGTGACCGGCCTCCCCCATTCATGGTCGTGGTAATGGAGATAATCCGGCAGATTGCCGTGCCAGGCGCAGCGTATTCTGCCATCCGCCCCCTCGACGAGGCCGGTCTTGACGGGGGTATTATCGGTCATTGGCATCCTCTTCACCGCCATTGAGACGGCATTAACCACCACGCGAAACCGGGCGCTAACCATAGTCATAGTTGCCGCGAAGAATCGCCTTTTTATTGAATTCGATTCACTTTTTCTATTCCGGCCCCGGCCACAATCCCCATCAAGGACATCGCAAACGCCTCTCCTGACAGCATGATGTCAGGAGCCGGGCTGCAAAAGGGTTATGGGCAGCAGAATCATGAAACCGCGCCATCTTCTCCTCATTACCGCCGTGACGGCAATCACCATTTCCGCCATTTCCGCAACCGGGGCATGGGCGAATGACCGCTATGCGCCGCGCGCGCCGGTGCAGCTTTCCCCCGACCTCACCGCGCCATGGGTGACGCAATTGCAGGCGCCGCCGCGCTATCATGAAGAGCGCGGGGTGCGCTATTATTATGCCGGGCCGGAACATGCCGCCCGCCGCGTCTATGTCGCGCCGCGCCAGGGCCAGCGCCGGGTTTATGCCCCGTCCGCGCAAGGCCAGCGCCGCGTGGTGCGCTATGCGCCGCTGACGGCGGAGCAGCCGCCGCGCTACGAGCCGGTGAACTACCGCCGCCCCGCCCAGCGCGCGGCGCCGCGTCCCGAGCGCAAGGCACAGCGTGGACTGAACCCGATCTACCTACCGCAGGAGGTGGATTACAAGGGACCCCACAAGTCGGGCACCATCGTGGTCGATACGTCGAAGAAATTCCTCTATCTCATCGAGCCCGGCGGCAAGGCGCGGCGTTATGGCGTCGGCGTCGGCAAGGAAGGCTTCGAGTGGAAGGGCACCAACCGGATTTCGCGCAAGGCGGAGTGGCCGGACTGGCGTCCCCCGGCAGAAATGATCAAGCGCGAGGCTGAGAAAGGCCGCGTTCTGCCCGTCCATATGGAAGGTGGCCCCGAGAATCCGCTCGGCGCGCGGGCGCTTTACCTCGGCTCGACGCTCTACCGCATCCACGGCACCAACGCGCCCTGGACCATCGGCACCGCCGTCTCTTCCGGCTGCATCCGCATGCGCAACGAGGATGTCACCGACCTCTATGAGAGGGTGAAGGTTGGCGCCAAGGTCGTGGTGATGTAACCGCATACGGACCTTGAGACGATCATGACAAGGGCTGCGGCGAACCGTCCGCGGCCCTTTTTCTTTTTGCCGGACTCTTGTCCGGCGCCGTCTTTTCCTATGATATTCCATAAGTAAGAATAAGAAGGAGAGGATCACCATGACGGTACCCAGCATAAAGCTGAATGACGGCACGCAGATTCCGCAGCTTGGCTTCGGCGTCTGGCAGGTCGGCAATGACGAGGCGACCAAGGTCGTCGGAAAAGCGCTGGAGACGGGTTACCGGCACATCGACACCGCGGCGATCTACGGCAATGAGGAAGGCGTCGGCAAGGCCTTGAAAAATTCCGGCCTGCCGCGCGGCGACATTTATCTGACGACGAAGCTGTGGAACACCGACCAGGGCTATGATTCCGCGCTGAAGGCGCTGGAGGCGAGCCTCAAGCGGCTGCAGACGGATTATGTCGACCTCTACCTGATCCATTGGCCGGTGCCGGCGCGGGACCTTTTCATGGATAGCTGGCGTGCGCTGATCAAGCTCAAGGAACAGGGCGTGGTGAAGTCCATCGGCGTGTCGAACTTCCGCATCGCCGACCTCGAGCGCGTCATCAAGGAAACGGGCGTGACGCCGGTGCTGAACCAGATCGAGCTTCATCCGCAGTTCCAGCAGAACGAACTGCGCGTCTTCCACGAGAAGAAGGACATCGCCACGCAGGCGTGGAGCCCGCTCGGCCAGGGCAAGATTCTCGAAAACCCCGTCCTGGAGAACATCGCCGCCAAGCATGGCAAGACCGTAGCGCAGACCATCCTGCGCTGGCACCTCGACACAGGCAATATCGTCATCCCGAAATCCTCGACGCCGGCGCGTATCGTAGAGAATTTCGACGTGTTCGGCTTTCAGCTCACCTCAGGCGAGCACGATGCGATATCCGAATTGAACAGCCCGGACGGGCGGATCGGACCGCATCCGGACAGTGTGTGAGGATTTTAGCGATGGGCCGGGAAACCGGCCCTTTTTTTCGCGGAATGGGGATTCCATGGGTGAGAATGAGGGTGAGGGGACGAAGCTAACGGATGCAGCCAGAGAACAAATCAAACTGAAAGCAACGTTTATAAACGGATTGGCTATCGGTGTTTTTCTGATTGGGACCTTTACCCCAATAACGCGCGTTGCGTATGATCCGGCGATTTATGGAAAAGCTATTGTTCCGGTGCTTTTTTCCGCGATTATTTGCATCGCAATTGGATTTGCCTTACATTATTGGGCATTGAGGCATCTGGAGGGATTAGATCAATGACCATCTACGCCTACGTGCTATTGGCCACTCCGTTTGTCTGTATGCTCATTGGCTTCATCATTCTTCATTATGTCGATCCCGTAATCCCACCTAAGCGCCCTCGTCGCTGAACGAAGCATGTAGAGGGGCTAGCTATGAGCATCTATAACTTCTTAGCATTTATCATTCCGCTTGTCGGAATCGTCGTTGGCCTGATCGTTCTTCACTATGTTGCACCCGTAACTCCCAAGCGTTCTCAACACGAGCGAGAGCGGGATCGTCTGCGATCAGACACTGAGCGGGTGTAATTCCAGCCCCTCTATCTCCGGCCCGCCATAAGCCCAATCCAGCAATTCCACCGTATGCACGATCGGCAGTTTCGAGCCTGATGCGATCTGGGTGATGCAGCCGATATTGCCGGTGGCGATCAGGTCTGGCTTCGTCGCCTCGATGTTCTTCACCTTGCGGTCGCGCAGGCGGCGGGAGATGTCGGGCTGCATGATGTTGTAGGTGCCGGCGGAACCGCAGCAGAGATGCCCTTCCGCCGGTTCCCGGACGGTGAAGCCCGCCCGCGCCAGGAGCGCCTTCGGCTGGCGGGTGATCTTCTGCCCGTGCTGCATCGAGCAGGCGGAATGATAGGCGACGGTCAGGCTAGCAGGTTTTTCCGGCGCGGGCAGGTCGAGGGTGGCGAGATATTCGGTGATGTCCTTGGAGAGCATTGAGACCTTCGCCGCCTTGTCCTTATAGGCGGGGTCGAGGCGCAGCATGTGGCCGTAATCCTTGATGGTCGTGCCGCAGCCCGATGCGGTGACGATGATCGCGTCGAGGCCGCCATTTTCGATCTCGCGGGTCCAGACATCGACATTGCGCCGCGCTTCCGCCAGCGCCTGTTCCTCCCGGCCCATATGATGGACGAGCGCGCCGCAGCACCCCTCCCCCTTCGGCACGACCACCTCGATACCGAAGCGGGTGAGCAAGCGGATCGTCGCCTCGTTGATGCCCGGTTTCAGCACCGGTTGGGCGCAGCCGGTCAGTATGGCGACGCGGCCGCGCGGCGCGGCTTCGGGCTTGTGCGTGCCGGGGTCGGCGAAGACGGAGCGGGCGGGCAGCGCGCGGGGAGCCAAGTCCAGCATCGCGGCGAATGGCTTCAGTGCGGGCACGGTTTTGAACAGTTTGGCGAAGGGATGCGCCAGTTTTGCCACCCAAATCGCGGCGCGGAAGCGTTTTGAATGAGGCAAAACGGCGGCAAGGAGCGCCCGCGTCAGCCGGTTTGCCAGCGGGCGTTTATAGGTCTTTTCGATATGGATGCGGGCGTGATCGACCAGATGCATATAATCGACGCCGGACGGACATGTCGTGGTGCAAGCGAGGCAGGAGAGGCAGCGGTCGATATGCTTGACGATCTCGGCATCCGCGGCCCTGCCATTTTCCAGCATGTCCTTGATCAGATAAATGCGCCCGCGCGGGCTGTCGAGCTCATTGCCCAGCGTCACATAGGTCGGGCAAGTCGCCGTGCAGAAGCCGCAATGGACGCATTTGCGCAGGATCTTTTCAGACTCCGCTATCGCCGGATCGCGCAATTGGGCAGGCGTGAAGTTGGTTTGCATCTCAAAACTCTTGCTATCTGCCGCATGACCTTATCCAAAAAGTCTGCAACTTTTTGGGATCATGCGAGCGTACGCCCCGGATTGAGTATCCCCTTCGGGTCGAACTGCTGCTTCAAGCGCTGCGACAAGGCCGCCAAGCTAGGGGGCTGCGGCTCGAAGACATCGACCGTACCGCGCGTTACGGCGGGAGCGCGCACCAGCGTGGCGTGGCCGCCGCCGAAATGGGCGATGAGACGGCGCAGCGCCTGCGGCTCGGGGTCCGCCTCCATGCGCAGCCAGACAAGCCCGCCCTGCCAGTCATAAAACGCATCAACGCCCGCGCCGAGGCGCAAGGCAGCCACCATTTTGTGCGCCTCCGTCGGTGTCATAGAGACACGCCAGATGCAGCGTTGAGTACCATCGGCAAAAGGCAGGCAGTCGCGAATTTCTCGCCAGAGATGGCGCGATTGATCTTCAGCTATTTCGTCCATCTCGCCCGCCGGCTTCAGCAATCCCTTCAGCTTCTCCGCGCGGGCCCTGACCGAAGGGGCGAAGCCTTCCAGCCGCAGCAGTGTCGAAGCCTTGCCCGAAAGCGCGCCGTCGATGACCTTGCCGGTGACGGTGACCGGCAGATGCGCGGCGGATGAAACTTCCGCGCTCGAGCCCATAGCGATGGCCATAGCGCGTGCGGCTTCCTCATCTTCAAGACCGCGAAGGGCGAGCGTCGTCTCCATCTCCGGCGCGGGGAGCACCTTGAAGGTGACTTCGGTGAGGACTCCCAGTGTACCCCACGACCCGGCCATGCCTTTGGAGAGGTCGTAGCCGGTGACGTTCTTCACAACCCGCCCGCCGGATTTGAAGAGTTCGCCCCGCCCGGAGACGACGCGCACGCCGAGAATATGATCCCGCGCCGCCCCCGCCTTCAACCGCCTCGGGCCGCTCAGATTCGCTGCGAGCACACCGCCGATGGTTCCCCTGCCCGGCTCTCCGCCCAGAATTGGGCCGTAATCCATCGGCTCGAATTGCAGGCATTGGCCATGTTTGTCCAGCAGCGCCTCGATTTCGGCAAGCGGGGTTCCAGCTTTTGCCGAAAGCACCAGTTCCTCCGGCTCATAGAGCGTGACGCCGGAAAGGTTGGACAAATCGATGGTGTGCTCCACCTGCATCGGCCTGCCGATGGCGCGCTTGGTGCCGTGGCCGATGATTTCCACCGGCGTTTCCTCTGACAACGCCCATTGCACGGCTTCGAGGATGTCTTCTTCGGTTCTGGGAGTGAAAATGGTCATCAAAACCTCGGAATATCCGGAAAGGCCAATTGCCCGCGGTGAATATGCACCCGGCCCAGTTCCGCGCAGCGGTGGAGTTGCGGGAAGACCTTCCCCGGGTTGAGCAGGTGCTTTTCGTCGAAGGCGCATTTGACGCGGATCTGCTGGTTCAAATCCGTCTCGGTGAACATCTCCGGCATCAGATCGCGTTTTTCCACCCCGACGCCGTGCTCGCCGGTGAGGACGCCGCCGACGGCCACGCAGAGCCGCAAGATATCCGCTCCGAACGCTTCCGCCTTCTCCAGCTCGCCGGAGACATTGGCATCATAGAGGATCAGTGGGTGGAGATTGCCGTCGCCCGCGTGGAAGACATTGGCGACGCGCAGGGCGTATTTTTCTGACAGAGCCCGCATTCCGGCCAGCACTTTCGGCAGTTCCTTGCGTGGGATCGTGCCGTCCATGCAGTAATAATCTGGCGAAATGCGCCCCACCGCCGGGAATGCCGCCTTGCGCCCCGCCCAGAACGTAAGGCGCTCCTCCTCCGATTGCGAAACGATGCAGGTGGTCGCGCCATTCGCCCGCGCGATCTCCTCCACCCGGGCGATCAGATAATCGACCTCCACCTCCGGGCCATCCAGCTCGACGATCAGCAGCGCCTCGACATCGAGCGGATAGCCAGCATGGACGAAATCCTCCGCCGCATGGATGGCGGGCTTGTCCATCATCTCCATGCCGCCGGGGATGATGCCAGTGCCGATGATATCGGCGACGCATTGGCCTGCCGCCTCGCTGGAGGGAAAGCCGACCAGCACCGCGCGCGCCGTCTCGGGCTTCTGGAGGATGCGGACGGTGACTTCCGTCACCACGCCCAGCAGCCCTTCCGAGCCGGTCATCAGGCCGAGCAGATCATAGCCTTCGCTGTCGAGATGCTTGCCGCCCAGCCGGACCACCTCGCCATTCATCAGCACCATTTCGATGCCGAGCACATTGTTGGCCGTCAGCCCGTATTTCAAGCAATGCACGCCGCCGGAATTTTCCGCCACATTGCCGCCGATGGAGCAGGCGATCTGCGAGGACGGGTCCGGGGCATAATAGAAGCCCTCATGCTCGACCACGCGGGTGATGCCGAGATTGGTCACGCCCGGTTGCACCTTTGCTACGCGGTTAGCGAAATCCACCTCCAGAATACGATTGAAGCGCGACATAACGAGCAGCACCGCATCCTCCAGCGGCAGCGCGCCGCCAGAGAGCGACGTGCCGGAGCCGCGAGGCACGACGCGGATATTGCGGTCGTGGCAATATTTGAGAATGCGCGAAACCTGCGCCACGGTCTGCGGCAGCACGACAACCAGCGGCAATTGCCGATAGGCGGTGAGCCCGTCGCTCTCGAAGGCGCGCATCCCGTTGACGGCGTCGACCACGCCCTCGCCCGGCACAATCTCCCGCAATTGCGCGACGATCTCCGCCCGCCGCGCCAGCGTGGCGGCGTCCGCCTTCGGCATCGTCAACCCGGACATGCTTCCTCCCGCATGAATATAGCCTGGAATGAGTTACTCCTTGGCTGTCTTGCTTGTAAACGTTGTATATTGCCGCGAACCGTTGAAGGCGTTTTTCTGTGATGGAACGAATAAGCGCATGATGAGCAATCTGGCCGATATGGAGATATTCGCCCTGACCGTGGCGAGCGGCAGCATGTCGGCGGCGGGGCGCGAGCTTGGCCTGTCTCCCGCCGTCGTCTCGAAGCGGCTGCGGCGGCTGGAGGACCGGCTCGGCACCCGCCTCCTCCAGCGCACGACGCGGCAGATCGCGCTGACCGAGGCGGGACAGGGCTATTACGAGCGGGTGCTGGCGATTCTCTCCGGCGTCGAGGAGGCGGAGAGCTTTGTCTCGCGCCGGTCCGCCGATGCGCGAGGGACGCTGAAAATCTCCGCGCCGACCACCTTCGGGCGGATGCATATCGCGCCGCATCTGGAGCCGTTCATGCGGGCGAATAGCGATCTTGCCATCAACATGATGCTGACGGACGAGATCGTCGATATCGTGGGCGAAGGCTATGATCTGGCGATCCGCATCGCCGAGCTATCCGATTCGAGCCTCGTCGCCAGACGGCTCGCCCCGGTGCGGCGCATCCTCGTGGCCTCGCCGCGCTATATCGCCGAGCATGGGATGCCCAAAGATTTCGCCGACCTCGAAAACCATATCTGCCTCGCGCCGCACAATAACGACCCGTGGCGGCTGGAAGGTCCGGATGGGCCGGTATCCTTGCGCCCCGCCGGGCCATTGCAGACCAATTCCAGCGAAGTGGTGCGGGAGGCGGTGCTGGCCGGGCTCGGCATCGCGCAGCGCTCGACATGGGATATCGGGCCGGAACTGGCGGCGGGCAAGCTCGTGCAGGTGCTGCCCGACTATACGGCGACGCGCAAGGTGGCGATATATGCCGTCTATCCCTCGCGGCAGTTCCTTCCGGCGAAGGTGCGGCTTTTCATCGATTATCTGGCCGATCTGTACGCACCCACGCCCTATTGGGAAAAAGGCGCGAAATGATCCCGTTCGGCCTTCTTCGAATCAGCGATAGCTGGAGGAGACGCCGTATCCGTCGCTGGAGACCTGATGGCCGCCGGCATCAACCGAGAAAATGCCGGTCGCCATGAACAGGATCGCGGAGATCATGAGAATGGTAAGGAGCGTGGCGCCCTTGGCGGTCATGTTGGATCGTCTCCACGATGGTTTAGGTGCTTTGCGCCGGAACCGAAACGCAGCGCGTCAGGTGAGTACACACCCAACTCCTTTCAAACAACTAAATCCCCCGGTTTGGTTTTTAGATTTCCGTGACTTAGAGTGAATTGTCCGTCCCCTGTGGCAACGAAGCAACGCTTGACCGGAAGCCCCCTCTCCTGCCATCGATTGGTCCATGCGCGCGAATTACAGACTGCAGAGATTGTTCATCGACATGCCGCTTGGCGCGGGTGCTCATATCGAGCCTCCGGCGGAAGCGGCGCATTATCTCGCCCACGTCCTGAGGATGAAGGATGGGGATCCGATCCTGCTCTTTAACGGGCGTGATGGGGAGTGGAAAGCCGCCGTGCGCCCGGAAGGCAAGAAGCGAGTCGGCCTCGACGTGCAGGAACAAACGCGGGCGCAGACGCCGCAGCCTGATCTCACCTACTGCTTCGCGCCGTTGAAACAGGGGCGGCTCGATTATCTGGTGCAGAAGGCCGTGGAGATGGGCGCAGGGGTCTTACAGCCCGTCATCACCCAGCACACACAGGTGCCGAAAATCGGCGTCGAGCGCATCCACGCCAATGCCATCGAGGCGGCGGAGCAATGCGGCATATTGAGCCTGCCCGAGACGCGCGAAGCGGTGAAGCTCGACCGGCTTCTCGACCAGTGGGAACCCTCCCGCCGGCTGATCTTCTGCGACGAGGGGCACGAGACGGACAATCCCCTGCCCCTGCTCCAGTCGCTTCAACCCGGCCCGCTCGGCCTCCTCGTCGGCCCGGAAGGCGGTTTTTCGGAGGAGGAGCGCACATTGCTGCGGCGCATGCCTTTCGTCGCCGCCATCCCCCTCGGCCCCCGAATCCTGCGCGCCGACACCGCAGCCGTGGCAGCGCTGGCGCTGATCCAGGCGACGGTGGGGGATTGGGGGGCCTAGCACTACCGACGATTTTTCCATTGCGACCATTTTGGTCTCGTTCTATGGTGGCACCATGAGAATTATTGCCCGGCGCACCTTGAAAGAGTTTGTCGCAGGTCTTGCCGGGCAAAAGGATCAACCGGCTGTCAAGGCCGCGCTCGACGCATGGTTCGATGAAGTAAGCAAGGCTGAATGGACTAGCACCGCCGATGTGAAGCGGCTTTACGGGACAGCGAGCATCGTCAGCGCCGAGCGGATCGTTTTCAACATCAAGGGTAATGACTATCGGCTTGTCGTGGCGGCGGATTTCGAAAAAGGCATCGTCTGGATCAAGTGGATCGGCACGCACAAAGCTTATGATAAGATCGATGTGAAGGAGGTTGAGCATGGCGACTGATGTAAAGCCGATTCGCACGGAAGCGGATTATGAAGAGGCTCTGACCGAGGTGGAGCGGCTGTGGGGCGCTAAGAGCGGAACGCTAGAGGGTGACCGGCTCGACGTGCTGGCGACCCTAATTGACGTCTATGAGGCGAAGCACTACCCGATGGACCCGCCGGATCCGGTGGAAGCGATCAAATTCCGCATGGAGCAACAGGGACTCACGCGGAAGGATCTGGAACCCATGATCGGGCCGCGCAACCGGGTTGCGGACGTGTTGAACCGTAAGCGTAGCCTATCCATCGAGATGATACGGAACCTGCATGATCACCTTGGCATATCCGCCGAAGTGCTGATCCGTCCTAGCCGCCTGGACAAAGTGGCGTAAGCAGCGTGCTTCGCCCTCCAATCCCTTAATCAATTTCCATTGATGTCCGCATAAATGGAATTCACTTGCGCGATTTGACAAAACCGTCCAATCACGAACCAAAACAGGCAGGGCTCAGGGTATAAAATGGCTCGTGATACGACGGACGAAACGCCGATTTCCTCAGTGGACGAACTGGTGGCCTATCTGGCCGAAGGCAACAAGCCGGCGGACAAGTGGCGAATCGGCACCGAGCACGAGAAATTCCCCTTCTATACCGAAGACAACAGCCCAGTTCCCTATGAAGGGCCGCGCGGCATTCGCGCCATTCTCGAGGGCATGCGGGCCAATCTCGGCTGGGACCCGATCATCGACGAGGGCAACATAATCGGCCTCGTCGAGCCGACCGGCAAGGGCGCGATTTCGCTGGAGCCGGGCGGGCAGTTCGAACTGTCGGGCGCGCCGCTCCAGACCATTCACCAGACCTGCCGCGAGATGAACGCGCATCTGGCGCAGGTGCGCGAGATTGCCGATCCGCTCGGCATCCGTTTCCTCGGCGTCGGCGGCAGCCCGAAATGGACGCTGGCGGAAACGCCGCGCATGCCCAAATCGCGCTATGCGATCATGTCGAACTACATGCCCAAGGTCGGGCATGAAGGGCTCGACATGATGTACCGCACCTGCACCATCCAGGTTAATCTCGACTTCGCATCCGAAACGGATATGCGCCGCAAGATGCAGGTGTCGATGAAGCTGCAATCGGTCGCGACGGCGCTTTTCGCCAGCTCTCCCTTTACCGACGGCAAGCCGAACGGCCTTCTGTCCTGGCGCGCCAATATCTGGCGCGATACGGACAATCAGCGCTCCGGCCTCCTGCCCTTCGTCTGGTCGCAGGATTACGGCTTCATCGATTATGTCGAATGGGCGCTCGACGTGCCGATGTATTTCGTCATCCGTGGCGGGCGCTATTATGACGCAACGCATGTCACCTTCCGCCAGTTCATGAACGGCGCGTTGCGGAACGATGTTCCGGATGGCGTGCCGAATATGGGCGACTGGACCAATCATCTCTCCACCCTATTCCCGGATGTGCGGTTGAAGCGCTTTCTCGAAATGCGCGGCGCGGATGGCGGTCCGTGGCGCCGCGTCTGCGCGCTGCCGGCCTATTGGGTGGGACTGCTCTATGATGACGAGGCGCTCGACGCCGCCGAACAGCTCACCCGCGACTGGCAATTCGCCGAAGTGCAGGCCCTGCGCGACGCCGTGCCTGCCTATGCGCTCCACGCGCCTTTCCGCGACCGCACCGTGCGGGAAATCGCCCGCGAGACGCTGGAAATTTCCCGCCTCGGCCTCAAGAACCGCAAGCGCCTCAACCGCGAAGGCTTCGACGAGACGCATTACCTCGCCCCGCTCGAAGAAATCGTCGCCCGCGGCACCACGGACGCGGAGAAGATGCTGAGCCAATATTGCAGCGTCTGGGGATGCTCGGTGGAGCCGATCTTTCTGGAATATGCGTATTAGTGAGATAGTGAGATAGTGAGATAGTGAACAGTACGAGCGGACTGATGTACTGTCTATCTCACTGCTCACTATTCCCTATCTCACTATAAAAAAGCCCGGCCATGTTTCCACGGCCGGGCAGGTGGCAGGCGAAAGCCGGGAGGGGATTTCCGGCTTATGAATGGGTGGCGCCCGCCTTGGGACTGTAAAACCTTCAATAACGGCAGCGGGCAGCCTCATGCAGGGCACGCGCATCGTTGAGCGCCGTGCTCGGATCGCGCAAAAAGGAACGCCTGACAGCGCGCAGATCCGAACGGCTGAGGCCGATATCGTGCAACAGATGATCGTCGAGGTCATCGAGGTGCAGGATCGCAACGCGGTTTCGGTATCGCGCGAAAAGACGGCGGACCCAGCCGAAAACAGACACAACCATTGGTGTATACGCCGCACCGCTCATCGCGGCAGGTGTTCTAATGGTCATCGTCTTCGCCGTCGTCATCGCCGTTCTCCTTGGAGGCGTATGGACAAAAATATCCCGTCCGCGCCGGAACCATTCCGCTGCGCAGACCGTCCGTCCCGCGCCATTGCGGGCCAGCACAAGTTTTCGTGAGCAATGCCGTTATGAAGCACGTATATTGATTATTCAAACGAATGTTTCTAATGCTATCCTTCAAGAATAATGATGGATGGGGACCCCGATGAGCGCGCCGCTCGATCTCGACCAGTTGCAGACCTTCATCGCCATTGCGGATACGGGCAGCTTCACCAGGGCGGCCGATGCGGTTTTCAAGACACAGTCGGCGGTTTCCATGCAAATGCGGCGGCTGGAGGAGCGGATCGGCAAGCCTTTGTTCGAGCGCGACGGGCGCAGCAACCGGCTGACGGAGGATGGCGAGCGGCTGCTGATCTATGCCCGGCGGATGATCCAGCTCAACGGCGAAACCATCGCCGCCTTCGACGACACGCAGCTCGAGGGCCATGTGCGCATCGGCACGCCGGACGATTATGCCGACCGTTTCCTGCCGGAGATCATGGCGCGGTTCGCCCGGTCCAATCCGCGCGTCGAACTCTCCGTCGTCTGCGAGCCGACCGTCAATCTGCATGAAATGATCCGGCGCGGCACGCTCGATATCGCGCTTGTCACGCAGGTGGATGAGAAAAGCCGCTCGGAGGTGGTGCGCAGCGAGCCCCTGCTCTGGGTAACGTCGGCCAACCACGCCGTGCATGAGGAGGCGCTGCTGCCGCTCGCCGTCGGGCGGCCCACCTGCATCTGGCGGCGCGCGGCGATCGACGTGCTCAACGAGATGGAGCGGGATTACCGCATCCTTTTCACCAGCTGGTCGGCGACCGTTCTCGCGGCGGCGGTGCTGGCGGGGCTGGCGGTCTCGGTACTGCCGGAATGCGCGCTGCGGCCGGGAATGCGGGTTCTCGGCGAGGCGGACGGTTTCGGCACGCTGCCGGAATTCGGCATCGGCATCCTGCGCGGCCACTCGAAGCAGACCGCCATCATCGACGCGCTGGCGCAGCATATCGTGGAGAGCCTCGACAACATCTCCTCCCCCGCGCCGACGACGCTCAACACCGCCGACATCACCCAGCTCAGCCATGTGCGGACGCGGCGGGTGCGGTCGAGCGAGTTGGTGCCGGGGTGGTAACGCTTACCTCTTCCCGCGAATAACGAACAAATTCCCCGCCAGCACCAGCGCCAGCCCGGCCACGGCCAGCACCGTCCATTGATAGCCTTCAAGCACCGTCGAGACGATCAGTGCGAAGACGGGGAACATCACGGTCGCATAACCGGCGCGGGCGGAGCCGATGCGGCCTAGAAGCGTCAGATAGGCGAAGAAGGCGAGCACGGTCGCGACGACCGACAGGAAGACGAGCGACGTCAGATATTCCGCCGTCCAGGCGATGGTGAAATGCCTGCCGAACAGGAAGGCGAGGAAGGCGCACCAGAGCGTGCCATAGACCATGCCCCAGGCATTCATCGAGACGAGCGGCAGGCCGCGCTTCTGCAGGCGGGCGGAAATGAGGTTTCCGGTGCAGAAGCACAGGGTGCCGGCGACGCAGAGGCCGAGACCGATGAGCGTCTTGCCGGTGAAGCCATGGGCCTGCATTTCCGGCAGGAACATGAGCGCGATGCCAACGAAGCCCATCAGCCCGCCGATCAGCGTCCTGCCCGAGGGCGGCTCGCGCATGATGACCGTCGCGAGCACGAGATTGACGATGGATGCGAGCGAGAAGACGACCGAGAGCAGGCCGCTCACCAGATATTGCGCGCCATAGTAAAAGAGCAGGAAGTTCGACGAAAAGAGCAGAAGCCCCAGCCCAGCGAAGCCCAGATGATCGCCAAGGGCGAATTTCAGCCGCTTCCTTGTGAGAAGCGCCCAGGCGAACATGATGACCGCCGCAATGAGGAAGCGCCAGACGACGTTGACCTCGTTGGCGACGCCACTTCCCGCCTGCACGGCGAGCGCGTACCAGGAAAGGCTCCAGGCGAAGACCGTCATCGCATAAAGGCCATAGTCAAATGGCTCGAATGCGCGGTCCTGCGGGCGGGCGGTGGATTTCAGGGGTGAGGAATCGGCTATCGTGTCTGTAGGCATGCGGCCGATATGGCGCGCGGGATTCATCACGTCCATTGAATTTGGCTTAAGATACCATCAATTTTCGTGATATGGGCTTCGTTCTTGACCTTCCCGGCCCTGAAAGTCCCTATAACGCGATGAACAACATTCCTGATTCGACCTCGAATGTCGCCGAATACACCGTTTCCGAAATTTCCGGCGCGCTGAAGCGCACGGTGGAGGATGCGTTCGGCCATGTGCGCGTGCGCGGCGAAATTTCCGGCTATCGCGGGCCGCATTCCTCGGGCCATGCCTATTTCTCGCTGAAAGACGACAAGGCGCGGATCGAGGCCGTGATCTGGCGCGGCAGCATGAGCCGGCTGCGCTTCCAGCCCGAGGAAGGCATGGAGGTGATCGCCACCGGCAAGCTCACCACCTATCCGGGCTCCTCAAAATATCAGATCGTCATCGAGCAGATGGAGCCGGCGGGCGCGGGCGCGCTGATGGCGCTGCTGGAAGAGCGCAAGCGGCGGCTGGCGGCGGAAGGGCTGTTCGACGCGGCGGCGAAGAAGCCCCTGCCCTTCATGCCGCGCGTCATCGGCGTTGTCACATCGCCGACCGGCGCTGTTATCCGCGACATCATCCATCGCATCACCGACCGCTTTCCACTGCATATCATGGTCTGGCCGGTGCGGGTGCAGGGCGAGACCTCCGGGCCGGAAGTGGCGGCGGCGGTCCATGGGTTTAATGCTTTCCAAGCCGATGCTTCCTTCGTCCGCCCGGATGTGCTGATCGTCGCACGCGGCGGCGGCAGCCTCGAGGATCTCTGGGGCTTCAATGACGAGATCGTGGTGCGGGCGGTGGCCGCGTCGGGCATTCCCGTCATCTCGGCGGTGGGTCATGAAACCGACTGGACGCTGATCGACCATGTGGCGGACCGGCGCGCGCCGACACCGACGGGCGCGGCGGAAATGGCAGTGCCGGTGAAAGCCGAATTGCAGGCGGCGATTGCCTCGCTCGCGGCGCGCCATTCCGGCGGCATGTCGCGCCATATCGCGCAGCGGCGGCAGGCGCATCGCGCGCTCTCCCGGGCGCTGCCTTCCGCCGACCAGCTATTGGCGCTGCCGCGGCGACGGTTCGATGAGGCCGCCGCGCGGCTGGGACGGGCCTTGCAGGCGAATACGCAGAAGAAGCGGGCGAGCTTCGACGGTCATGCGCGGCAATTGTCGCCGCGTTTGCTACAGCGGCGCATCATGGAGCAAAGGCGGCATGCGGAACGGACCGCCGCCCGCCTGCCGAACTGCCTGAAAGCCTATTTGCGCGACCAGCGCAGCCGCTTTTCGCTCATCATGGGCAAGCTCTCGCCCGAGCCGATCCACCGCCGCGCGGAGCGGGCGCAGCATATGCTGGAACAGTTCGACCGCCGCGCGGAGCGGGCCGTCGGCCTTCTCCTTGAAAGGCACAAGCGCCGCAGCGTGGAGCTAGAACGGCTCATGCGCACGCTCTCCTATGAAAGCGTGCTGGAACGCGGCTTCGCCATCGTCTTCGACGCTTCGGGCAATCCGGTGAAGCAGGCTGCCTCCATCCACTCCGGCGATGCGCTCACCTTGCGCTTCCGCGACGGCGACGCGCAGGCGGTGGCGACGGGAGGCAATCCGCCGAAGCCGAAGGCGAAAAGCACCAAGGCCGGCGGTGGTGGCGGTCAGGGGTCGCTGTTTTAGGGTTTCGCTTGAAGCGTGATCCTATCCGGACCGTCGCGGATTTCCTGATCGGTTCAATGGCTGAAACATAGACCTGAAGCCCCTCCTGTCAGGCTGGGCTTCAGACAAGGTGTCATCACAAGACTTCCCCTATAAATTGCATTTGTCATTTTATACAATTTATGAGATAGGTGAAGCATTCAGGAAATGCCTGTACCTTTCGAAATTTTTAGACACGCATATCAGGAGATCACGATGTTGAATTTTTTAAAATTCCCGCGCGGTAAAATCCTCCCGCCAAAGCGCTTTTCGCCGGCCAAATCACGTCTGGCGCGCGCCATTGCGATGCATGCTATTGTCCTCGGCATGGCTGTAACACCGCTGGCCCTTTTCCCCACCTCCGCGAATAGCGCGGACCCAGTCAGATCGATGGAGCCTGTCGAGGCCACGCGCCCGGACGGGATCCCGGCTGATTACGTTTCAACGCCTTTCGGCTTTGCCTCCCCTCGATGCATCCATCTTCTCGACAAGAAGGACACGCTGCTGGCCAATGGAAGCATCCAGAAAAGCAACGGGACTGTCCGGTCGGTTTCCCGCTGCACGTCTCCCCGTTATCTGAGCGATGGCAGTGTTGCTTCATCGGCAAATCCGCCAGTACCACAAAGTTCCATCTGGCAAATGGGAGTCCAGACCCAGTCTCAGGGGGCAGCACCGTACGAATTACAATCAATACGCTTTACGGTTCCGCCCGCGCCGTTGGATAAAAACGGACCGTCATTATATTTTCTCGTTTCATTGGGCGCCACCGATACCAATACCATCATTGCGTCCGTACTCGGCTGGAATCAAATAATAGGGACCCAGGGCGCCGGAACATGGACCGCAGCCGCGTGGGCCATAAGGCCGGAGGGGGGCTTATACGTCGTTCCCTACGGCAACCCTGTTAGCCCAGGAGACCCTATATCTCTTTCGCTCGACGAGCAAGGCGACGGCTTGTGGCAGGCACTCATCAACGATGTATTCCTTCTCAATTCCCCGCTGCCAAGCGATACAAGCAAATTAACCGCCTATGGCGTTGTATTTGCCATTGATGGGAACGTGTCCAGCTGCGCAAGGCAAATCCCAGTATCCAATCTTAATTTTACCTATGGGACATATTCAAGCCCAGCGATTCTCACGCCACAATATTGGGTAAGGAGAGTTCCTATCGGTCCGAAAGGATGCATCAATTATAACATTACGACGCGCCAAATCAATAACACCCTTTATTCAATAACAATGAATATAAAGAAATAAATCTCTCGATAACATAACACAAAGACAATCCCGTTTCGCGTCCACTTCGGCGCGAGGCGGGATTGTCTTTTGGCTGGAAGCAACGATTGCACCATGCCGGGTGGGCACACGAGGCGACCGAGAAAAATCCCGAACAAAACGGAAAACGTTACGGCTGACCACTCAATGATAGACATTGGGGAACCGTGCCTGAGAGAATTGCCGAAATGGTACGGTCGGTGGGGATCGAACCTACGACCTCAGGAGCCACAATCCTGCGCTCTAACCAACTGAGCTACGACCGCGCACCAAATCGAGAGACGAGGCGAAACGCCCCGACGCCTGATAGAGGGTCACATACGGAGAATCGCAACGATTTGCAAGCCTTTCCCGCAGCTTCTTGTAAAAGCGTGAGCGCCTGCCTGGGGACATTAACTACGGGCCCAGAAAAACCATTGCCACAGGGCCCGGATTTGTGGACGCTGCAATGGTTCCGCCTTATTAACGGGATATTAAGCAAGAAGCTTAGGCTGAGACTGCTCGCATAGAAGCTAAGTCCAGGGAAGTGGGAAGCGGTTTTCCGTTCGGACTTGCCTTAGGCATAAGAGTATATGAGATTCGGATAATGGCGGGAACCTATCCTTTTATCGATATTGCGGTGCTGGAAGGCGTTCGCGAGCGCTTCGTCAAGGGCGATGCGCTTCTCGTCGTTTCGCCTGACCTCAAAACTGTCCTCTGGGCGAACCGGCCCGGGGCGGCGATGTTCGGGTTCGACCGGATCGACGATATTCTGGGCAGCGATCCCGATTTCCCTGTTCATGTGAAACGCCAGATCATGGCGGCGCAAGGCGGGCGAAGCGCTTCCGTGCGCCTCGCCTCGCAGCTCATCGCGCTGCAGGTGCTCGACATAGCGCTGCCGGACGGCACGCCCGCCCGCATTCTCGCTGCTTCCCGCCCCTCCGGCGGTATCGAGGCCACCATCGCAGGGCTTGGGGACGAGGGCACCCATGTCGCGCTTCTCGACGAAGATGGCGCGGTGCTTGCCAACTCGCTTCATTTCGACGGGCTCGGCATTCTCCCCACCACCCTCAACGACCTCGTCATAGAAGTGCGCGACGAGGAGAGCCGTCTTGTGAAGCGCCGCGTACGCGCCGGTACGCGCAGCGTACCGGCCGGTATCGCACGGCTGTCCGACGATCCGTACCGCCATCTGCTGTTCGTTATCGCGGAAGGACAGGCGGAAAAGCCGGTAGAGACCATCGCCGTCGCGCCTGAAGCCGCTGAGCCAGCCGCAACCGATCTCGCTTCAGAAGAGAAGGAAGTGCCGGAGGCGCCTTTCCTTGCAAAAGAGGAAGAAGCCGAGCCTGTGGCCCCGTCTCTTCCTGTGGAAGAGGAAACCGTAGAGGTAGCCGCGCCTGCACCCGCAGCCGAGGCGGAGGAAGCAGAAACAGCGGAGCCCACGCCTGCCCCTGCAAAGGGAGAAGAGATAGAAACGGCCCCTTCCCTCGCCTTGTCGGAGGAACAGGACGGCGAAGAGCAAGGCGTGGTTTCTGAGGGCCATGCAATGGAAGAGCCTACCCCTCAACCGGCGGGGTTTGTCTACAACCCTAACGCCGCTCCCGCCCGCTTCGTCTGGAAGGTCGATGCGAATACGGTATTCAGCGAGATATCACCGGAATTCGCCGCCGCGGTCGGGCCGCAGGCCGCCGATGTGATGGGGCGGCGCTTCGCCGATGTGGCGCGGGTGTTCGGCTTCGACGAGGACGGCGCGATTGCGACGCTGCTGGAGGGCCGCGACACCTGGTCCGGCCGCACCGTGTCCTGGCCCATCGAGGGCACCTCGCTGCATGCGCCCGTCGATCTGGCGGCGCTGCCGGTCTATTCGCGCGAGCGCACCTTCCTTGGATTCCGCGGCTTCGGCGTGGTGCGCCCCGGCGAAGCCGAGCCGGACCCGGAGGCCATCGGCCTTGCGCTGATGGCGGGACCGACCACACCAGCGGAAGCGGAGGGAGAGGGCGAATTCCCGGAGGCTGCGCCGGAGCAGGATAATGTTCCTGCCGTAGAGCAGGAAACGGCCCCGCCGGTGGAAGCCGCGCCGGTCGTGGAGGTGGTCGACCTCAGCGAAAAGCTCGTGCAGAAGCTGGACATTCCGGTCGATCCGGAAGCAGCGAAGCCCGACCCTTTCCAAGGAGAAACCCCGGCGCTGCAGCTGACGCCCTCCGCCGGGCGGCGCGTTCATGACAAGATCATCCGCCTGGAAGAACATCGCACGCCGCGCGCCGAGACCAGCGGCCTGACGCAAACTGAGCGCAACGCCTTCCGCGAAATCGCCGACCGGCTGCGGCGCGGCGGCATCCTCCCTGCCAAGGGTGAGGCAAAGCCCGAGGAGACGAAGACGCCTGCCGGCGAGCCAGTGGAGGTTCAGGGTAACGCGGCGACGGATACGGCATCGCTCCCGCCATCAAGGCAGCGGGAGGCCCATCCCCTGCTTGCGGCCCTCGCACAGAAGCAAAAGGACGCGGAAACGACGCCGGTTTTCTCCTCTCCCGTTTCGGCGCCGGAAGATAATCCTGACATTGGCAGCGCCGAGGAGCAGAAGCCGGCTTCGATGGAAGCAGGAGACGACGCCTCCATCATCGCGCGGCTGCCGCTGCCGGTGCTCGTCCATGCGGGCGATGTCGTGTATTATGCCAATCAGGCGCTGCTCGACCTGACCGGTTATGAAACCCCGGAGGCGCTGGCCGAAGCGGGCGGGCTTGCCGCACTCTTTGCCGAGCGTGAGGTCGACGAAAACGGCAGACCGGGCGCGATGATGCTGCGCCGCGCCGATGGCGGCGAGCAGGCGGTGGAAGCGCATCTGCAATCCATATCCTGGCAGGGCGGACGGGCCTTGATGCTGAGCCTGATGCCGAAGTCCGAGCCGGCGGAAGCTAGAAGTCCAGAGCCGAAGGCTGCGGATGACCTAACCGATGAGGAAAGGCAGGCGCTCGAAACCCGCATCGAGGAGCTGACGAGCATTCTCGACACGGCGACGGACGGAGTCGTCATCATTGGCCCTGATGGGCTCATCCGCTCGATGAACCATTCGGCGGCGGCGCTCTTCGGCTATGAGCCGCAGGAGATCAAGGGCAAGTCCTTCTCCATGCTCTTCGCCATCGAGAGCCAGCGCGCGGCGCTCGACTATCTCGACGGGCTTTCGCACAATGGCGTGGCGAGCGTGCTCAATGACGGGCGCGAGGTGATCGGACGCGAGGCGCAGGGGCGCTTCATCCCGATGTTCATGACCATCGGCAAGCTTGCGGCCTCCAACAGCTATTGCGCGGTGCTGCGCGACATCACCCAGTGGAAGCGGGCCGAGGAGGAACTCACCAATGCGCGGCGTGAGGCGGAGCGGGCTTCCAGCCAGAAGACCGAGTTCCTGGCGCGCATCAGCCATGAGATCCGCACGCCGCTCAATGCCATTATCGGCTTTTCCGAGCTGATGGCCGATGAGCGGTTCGGCCCCATCGGCAATGAGCGCTACCGCGATTATCTGCGCGACATCAACCGCTCCGGCAATCATGTGCTGGCGCTGGTCAACGATCTGCTCGATATCTCCAAGATCGAGGCGGGCGGGCTCGACATGGAATTCGAGGCAGTGTCGCTCAATGAGGCCATCGCCGAGGCGGTGGCGATCATGCAGCCGCAGGCGAACCGCGAGCGCGTCATCATCCGCTCGAGCTTTCCGGCGAACCTGCCCGATATCGTCGCCGATGCGCGCTCGATCAAGCAGATCGCGCTGAACCTTCTCTCCAACGCCGTGCGCTTCACCGCGCCGGGCGGACAGGTCATCGTCTCGACCAGCTATGAGGCAAATGGCGGCGTGGTGATGCGGGTGCGCGATACGGGCATCGGCATGAGTCCCGCCGAAGTCGAGCAGGCACTGAAGCCTTTCAAGCAGGTGAATGCTCAGAGGCACAATCCTGCGAACGGGCATATGGACTGGCGCCAGGAAGGCACCGGCCTCGGCCTGCCGCTGACCAAGGCGATGGTGGAGGCCAACCGGGCGATGTTCACCATCGAATCGACCCCCGGCAATGGCACCATGGTGGAAGTATCGTTTCCCTCGACGCGGGTGCTGGCGGACTGAGTGAGTTCTGCCCTATTTCGCTATCTCACATAAAAAAAACGCCGGGCGAAGCCGGCGCAATAGGAGCTGTACAACAGAGAAAAGAGGCACAAAAGCAAGGGCACGGAACCGACAAGCGGCAATCACCATTACCAGTGTGTTAAAGCTCTTATCGCGCGCGGTCCCTTAACAAAGCCTTAACGGAATGCGGAAATTTTATATTAGCGAACAAGGGGCCGCTTCGCCGGCGGCCAAAATTTCGGCCCTTTGACTTGCCACAGGGCTTGGCTAAACCGATAACCGCCATATTATTTGATTTAGCCGCATGATCTGATCCGAAAAATCACCCAGCTTTCGGATCAGATGATGCTTCAGGTGGACCCACGCCCGATGTCCCTGCCCCGATCTCTGCGCCTTGTTCTGACGATTATCGTTCTTGCGTTCGCCGCCCTTGTGGCGGGCATTTTCGCGCTTCCCTCCATCGTCTCGACGGATGCGATCCGCGTCAGGCTGGCGCAGGAATTGAGCGCCTGGACCGGCTATAGCGTGGAGTTGCGCCAGCCGCCGCAGCTGACGGTTTTCCCCGTCTTTCAGGCGTCGCTTAGCGGCGTCACGCTGAGCAAGGTTGGGGAAAGCGGCAAGGCGCCGTTCATGACCGCCGACCGCATCGATGTGGAGCTTTCGCCCATCGATGCGCTGCTCGGGCACATCTCGTTTTCAGAAACCCGACTCATCCATCCGCGCTTCCGGCTGAACGAGCCGGTGACGGACCTGCCGCAGCTCCTCACAGCGGCGGCCAATTCTCAAGGACGGCTCGGCCAGGTGATCCGCGAGGCCAAGGCGCTGGTGGCCAGCAATCCGAGCGACCCCAAGGTGGACCAGCTCGTCTCGCAGCCCTTCGGCCGCATCGTCATCGAGAACGGGTCGCTCGCCTACCGCCGCTTCGGCTCCCCCCTGGAAGAACAGGTCACCGATATCAACGGCACGCTCGACTGGCCGCAAACCTCAAGCCCGGCGAGCTTCCAGGGCCGCGCCAACTGGCGCGGGGAAGCGGCGGAGATCAACTTCACCGCCAACCAGCCCTTGATCCTGCTTGCCGGGGGCCTCAGCAACCTCACCGCCAGCATCACCTCCAAGCCGCTGACGCTGACCTTCGACGGCAAGGCGAATATCTCGCAGAGCATGTTCTTCGAAGGCGCGCTGACGGCGAAATCACCTTCTCTAAGCGATACCATGCGCTGGGCGGGCCGGCCCGTATCGGGCGAAAGCTCGCTCATCGGCGCGGTAGAGCTCGCCGCGAACATGACGCTGACGCCGGCGCGGGCAAAGTTCAGCGACGTGACGCTGACGACGGACAAGCAGTCCGCGACGGGGGTGATCGAGATCGGGCTGGACCAGCCTACGCCTGCCGTCACGGGCACGCTGGCGTTTCAGGCGCTCGACCTGCGCTCTCTCATCTCCACCTTCATTCCCCTGCCGGCAGGCGGAGACGACAGGATCGACACGGGCTTCATCAACCAACTCGACCTGGACCTGCGCCTTTCCGCGCAGAACGCCACGCTCGGCGCGGTCAACCTCGCCAATCTCGCCGCGGCGATACAGGTGAGCGGCGGGCAGGCGACGTTCGACATCGGCGATGCCAAGGCCTTCAACGGATCACTCCAGTCCACCATCCAGATCACGCAAGGGCCGGATGGAGCCAATGGCGAATTGCGCTTCAATGGAACGGACGTGGACAGCGCCGCCCTCGTTTCCGCCTTCGGCATGCAGCCCTTCCTGACCGGCAAGGGCAATGTATCGCTCAATTTGAAGAGCCCGCTCGACCGCTGGCCGACGCTTCTTGAAAACGCCAGCGGCACCATATCGCTCGAGCTTGGCCAGGGGCAGATGCAGGGCTTCGACTTCAACGATTTTCTGGGCAAGGTGCGCAGCCAGCGCTTCTTCGCCTTGGAACGCAAGCAGGATGCCTCGCTCGGCTTCAACAAGCTGAGCATGAAAGCGGGGATCGCCGAAGGGGTGGCGACGCTCGAAAATGCACGGGTGGAGACCGGCAATGGCGTCCTGACGCTCGCCGGTATCGTGCCTTTCCTCGACAAGAGCCTGGCGCTTTCAGGCGAAATCGCCTTCCCCGCGCCGCAGAACCAGGGTCAGCCCCAAACACAGAATGGGGCGAAGCCGCAAAACTCGCCTGCCCCTGGCCAGCCAGCTCCCACACCGCCGCCAGCCCAGCCGCCGATCAATTTCTTCGTCGGCGGCTCATGGGACAGGCCGTTTATTTCGCCGATGAGTGCGCCGGCGAGTGGGAATTGAGGAGAATGAGCGGAATTTAGTCGTCTGGACGTATATCGCGGCTGTTGTAGCGCTTATCATACCAAAGCCAGCACAGCCCGGCAGCAGCAACGATCAATGGGAAAACATACCAGAAGAAGACTGCCGAGGTCATCGCTTCAATCTCCCCGGATTGTTCGTTCATTTTTCAGGATGATTATAGCGCGTCTCGTACCAGATCCAGCCAAGTCCGCCGACTGCGACAAGCAGAGGGAAAACCCACCACATGAAAATTTGTGACGTCATGACTGCAGTCTCGTTTGAAGCCGATCAAAGGTTTCAATGCGAACAGCTAGGCACCCTGACCATTTTTATCAGCGGGAATGATCGTTGTAACGCCTATCATACCATACCCAGCCAAAGGCTATGGCAGCGCCGATAAGTGGGAAGACATACCAAAAGAACACTTCGGAGGTCATGGCTTTAAGTTCCTCAGAACCTGTCGTGCCGCTATATGTAACCCAACCGCAAATAAAATCCAAGCTGCGGCGCTAAAGAGTGATCGGGCTAAACCTTCACCCGGCGCGAAATCAAACGTGTTTCCCAGCACACCAACCACAATAAACGCCGTAGACAACCGATCCAGATTGTTCGCCAGCAGTTTGCTGCGTTCATTAACCTGCAGTTTCTTTCGCTCATAGGCCCATGTCATGAGCTACTCCCCCCGAAATGCCGCCCGTTCGTCCCTTATCCTTTGCACCTCGCGCCGTTTGTTGACGAGCGAGGCGATGATGACGCCCGTGGCGACGATGCTTATGAGGATGGTGCAGATTGCATTGATTTCCGGCGTCACGCCGAGGCGCACCTGGCTGTAGATTTTCATCGGAAGCGTGGTGGCGCCGGGGCCGGAGGTGAAGCTGGCGATGACGAGATCGTCGAGCGACAGGGTGAAGGCGAGCATCCAGCCTGAAACGACCGCGGGCAGGATGACCGGCAGCGTGACCTGGAAGAAGGTGGTGACGGGCGGTGCGCCAAGGTCCATGGCCGCTTCCTCGAGCGAGCGGTCGAAGGTGACGAGCCGGGACTGGACCACCACAGCGACGAAGCACATGGCGAAGGTGATATGCGCCAGCGTGATCGTCCAGAAGCCGCGATCGAAGCCGATTGCCACGAAAAGCAGGAGCATCGAGAGGCCGGTGATGACTTCGGGCATGACCAGCGGCGCATAGACCATGCCCGAAAACAGGATGCGCCCACGAAAGCGCGTGTAGCGGGTGAGCGCAAGCGCCGCCAGCGTGCCCAGCACCGTCGCCACGCTCGCCGACAGCAGCGCCACACGGGCCGTGACCCATGCCGCATCCATCAGGGCGCGGTTTTGGAAAAGCTCGACATACCATTTGGTCGAGAAGCCCGCCCAGACTGTGACGAGGCGGGATTCGTTGAAGGAATATATGACCAGGAGCACGATGGGCAGGTACAGGAACGCAAAGCCCAGCACGACCGAGACGATGTTGAAACGCGACCAGGTGTTGTTCATTGGACGCTCCCAGTCCCTTCAGTTCCAGATCGGGATATCTCGGCCCTCACCCCCCTCTGGCCTGCCGGCCATCTCCCCCACAAGGGGGGAGATTGGATGTCAGTTCCGCTTTCGCCAATCGCCAGCGTTACAGGATTAAGGGCCATCGCCGATGAAAGCCAATCTCCCCCCTTGTGGGGGAGATGCCCGGCAGGGCAGAGGGGGGTATCTAACGCGGCCATGGAAAACCTACCTACCTCCCGCTTTCCTGCGCGCGGGCTTGCGCCCGCTGGAACAGCACGATGGGCACGATCAGGATGACAAGCAGCACCACCGCCACGGCGGAGGAGACCGGCCAATCGCGGTTGGAGAAGAATTCGCTCCACAGCGTCTTGCCGATCATCAGCGTCTGCGAGCCGCCGAGAAGATCCGGGATGACGAACTCGCCCACCGCCGGGATGAAGACGAGGAAGCAGCCCGCGACGACGCCGGGGACGGAGAGCGGGAAGGTGATCTTCCAGAAGGCGGTGATGGGGCGGCAGCCCAGATCCTGCGCGGCTTCGATCAGCGAATGGTCCATCTTTTCCAGCGCCGAATAGATCGGCAGCACCATGAAGGGCAGGTAGGAATAGACGATGCCGATGAAGACGGCCGTGTTGGTGTTGAGAATGTTGAGCGGCGTGTCGATGACATGCGCCCACATCAGGAACTGGTTCAACAGCCCTTCCGGCTTCAATATGCCGATCCAGGCGTAGACGCGGATGAGGAAACTCGTCCAGAACGGCAGGATCAGCAGCATCATTAATGTCGGGCGCAAGGTCGAGGGCGCGCGCGCCATGCCATAGGCGAGCGGGTAGCCGACCAGCAGCGTCAGCACCGTCGAGACGGCGGCGATGAAGAGGCTGGAGAGATAGGCCTTGTAGTAAAGTGGATCGTCCAGCAGCCAGAGGTAATTGGCGAAGGAGAGCTCTTTCAGCTTGTCCCAATTCGCCGCGAAGCCCTCGGCGAGGTCGAAGCTCGGCGTATAGGGCGGGATCGCTATCGCCGTTTGGGACAGCGAAATCTTCAGGACGATGAAGAACGGGATGAGAAACAGGACCAGCAGCCAGAGATAGGGCACGATGATAACCGCGCGCCCGGCAATGGCCGCTATGAGCTTCTGGAGGCCAGCGTTCTTGCTCATGCCGTCAGCACCAGTCCGGCATCGGTGTCGAAGGAGACCCAGACGCGCTCGTCATAGGAGAGCGGGTTTAACGTCTTGCGCACGGCGTTGAGGCTCGCCGCCTTGATCGTTGCGCCATTGTCGAGCTTGACGTGGAACACCGTCAGGTCGCCGAAATAGGCGATGTCCCACAGCTCGCCTTCGACCGCGTTGAAGGACGTATCCGCCGGCTTTTCGCGGCTCAGGCGGATTTTTTCCGGGCGGATGACGAACCAAACCTTCTGCTCGGCCGAAAATGGAAGGCCGGTTTCGGCGCGGATGGTCAGCTTTTCCGGCGCGGCGACGATCTCGGCCTCGCCATTGGCAGCCTTTTCGACTACGCCCTCGATGACGTTCACATTGCCGATGAAATCGGCGACGAATTTCGAGGCCGGAGCTTCATAGATTTCCGCCGGGGTCGCAACCTGGCAGATGCGCCCGTGGTTCATCAGCGCGATGCGGTCCGCCATCGTCATCGCCTCCTCCTGATCGTGGGTGACGATCATGAAGGTGAGGCCAAGCTTCCACTGCAGGTCCATCAGCTCGAACTGGGTTTCCTCGCGCAGCTTCTTGTCGAGCGCACCGAGCGGCTCGTCGAGCAGCAGCACCTTGGGGCGCTTGGCGACCGCGCGGGCGAGCGCCACACGCTGGCGCTGGCCGCCGGAGAGCTGGTGCGGCTTGCGCCTGGCGAATTTTTCAAGCTTCACCAGCTTCAGCATCTCCGCCACGCGGTCGTCGATCTCGGATTTCGCCATGCGATCCTGTTTCAGGCCGAAGGCGATGTTGCCCTCCACGGTCATGTGCGGAAACAGCGCATACGACTGGAACATCATGTTGACGGGGCGGCGATAGGGCGGGATACCGCGCAAATCCTGCCCGTCGAGCAGGATGCGGCCCGAGGTCGGCTCCTCGAAGCCCGCCAGCATGCGCATCAGCGTGGTCTTGCCGCAACCGGACGCGCCCAGCAGCGCGAAGAACTCACGATTGAAGACATCGAGCGACAGATTATCGACGGCGGTGAAATCACCGAAAATCTTGGTGACGTTCTCGAACTGAATGTAGGGCTTTGCCGCCGGATCGTTCCAAGGCGCGAACTTGCGGCGAAAACTACCAAAGGATTCCATCCGGCTCCCCACTGACTGAATATGTGACCGCGCCCTTATAGGGTGATTTTGAAGGGTGTGTGACGTTCCGGCTCGCACCCTCCTTCCCCCTTGCGGGGAAGGTGCCCGCGTTAGCGGGCGGATGGGGGTGGTGACGCTTGGCGGGGCGAGCCACGGGTCTCGCCCGTCCTTCGGACCCCCGCAAGGGGGAGGGAGGGTGGTTCCGTTACTGCCCCGTCACGATCTTCGTCCAAGCCCTCGTCGCCAGGCGCTGCGTCTTGGCATCATAGGGCTGCGGAACGAAGAGCTTTTCCATCGTCGCTGCGTCCGGGTAGATCTCCGGATTGTCGATGATCTCCTTGTCGAGCAGCGGCTGCGAGGCCTTGTTGCCATTGGCGTAGAAGACGACATTCGACGCCTTGGCGATGACCTCCGGGCGCATGATATAGTTCAGGAATTGATGCGCCTCGTCCACATGCCTGGCATCGGCGGGGATGGCCATCTGGTCGAACCACATGATGGCGCCTTCCTTGGGGATGGCATAGCCGATCTCGACACCCTGCCCTGCCTCCTTGGCGCGGTCGCGCGCCTGGAAGATGTCGCCGGAATAGCCGACCGCCATGCAGATATCGCCATTGGCGAGCGCATTGATATATTCGGACGAGTGGAACTTGCGAATGTTCGGGCGGACCTTCAGGAAGAGGTCCTCGACCTTGGCGAAATCCTCAGCCGTCGGCTTGTTGGGATTGCCGCCGACATAGTTCAGCGCCGGGCGCAGCATCTCGCTGGCCGAATCGAGCACATAGATGCCGCAATCCTTCAGCTTCGCCGACTTTTCGGGATCGAACAGCACATCCCAGGAATCGATCTTGTCGACGCCAAGCGCCGCCTTGATCTTGGCCTTGTTGTAGCCGATGCCGGTGGTGCCCCACATGTAGTTGATGGAGTATTCATTGCCCGGATCGTAGACGGCGGTGCGCTCCTGGATCACGTCCCACATGTTCTTCAAGTTGGACAGCTTCGCCTTGTCGAGCTTCTGGAAAACGCCGGCCGGAATCTGTCGTCCCAGGAATTCGCCCGAGGGAACGACGACGTCATAGCCCGAGCCGCCGGCAAGGAGCTTCGTCTCAAGGATCTCGTTGGAATCGAAGGTGTCATAAACGACCTTGATGCCCGTCTCCTTGGTGAAGTCGTCCAGGATGGATTGGTCGATATAGTCCGACCAGTTATAGACATTGACCACCCGCTCCTGCGCAGCCGCCGGCGCAATGGCCGTGGCGAGCGCAACGCTGGCCGTCAAGAAAAGCGTTTTCATGCTCATCTGGAAAATTCCCATTTTCACACCCTCTCGAGGCCCATCAGCAACCCCGCCATTCCCGCACTTTTTTAGATTGCGAGGATTTCGTCAATCGCCTCATACGCTTTATTACTGAAAATCGAAAGCGCTGAGGCCGGTCACCATTTCATCGAGCCCCAGAGGCCGCGTCAGCGGCGGCTCGGCGCGGGCAAGACAGCCCTGCCGCTCGCAGATCCGGCAGGCCGGGCCGGTGGGCGTCGGCGGGGCGGAAGTGAGCGCCGCGCCATAGACGATATCATCCTTGAAGCCGATATCGCAGCCGATGAGGATGGCGGTGCGGCGCGGGCGCTCGCCGAATGCGCCCTGCGGTCCCTCAAGCGTACGGGCGATGGTGAGGAATTTCATGCCGTCAGGCATTTCCACCGCCTCGACCAGAATCTGCGCGTTCTGGGCGAAGGCGGCATAGACGGCGAGCTTGGGACAGGAGCCGCCGAACTGCGCCTGCGGGTAGCCCAGCGCGCCTGCCCGGCGGAAGCGGTTTCCGGCGTGGTCCACCTCGAGCATGAAGAAAGGCACGCCAGCCGCGCCCGACCTCGCCAGCGTGGTGAGCCGGTTCGCCGCCTGCTCGAACGAGACGCCGAAGCGCGAGCGCAGCACGTCGATATCGTAGCGCGCGCGCTGCGCCGCCAGAAGAAAGGGCTGGTACGGCATCATCAGCGCATGGGCGGCATAGCGGCCAAGCTCGAACCGGGCGATGCGGCGGGCCTCGCTGGAGGAAAGCTTCAGCCGCTCGATCTCGGCCTGTATCGCCACCTGCATGCGGATGAGCGCCGCCTCCATCGCCACTTCGCGCAGCTGGTCGAAAGGCGACAGCCTCTCGGACAGGAAGAGCCGCTGCGAATGGCGGTCATAGCGCCTGCGCCAATTGGGCATGGCGGAAACGGGGAGCGTGCGCACCGCAATGCCATGCTCGGCGCGCAGCCAGTTCTTCAGCGCGCCCGTCAGATCGTCACCGGGTTTGAGAAGGGTGATGAAGCTTTCCGCCTCCTCCTCGATGAGCGGGAAATGGTTGGGCCGACGCTCCAGCACGTCGTGCACCTCGTCGAGCGGCAGGCGGGCGGCGGAGAGAGACGTCTCGCGTCCCTCATTCGCCAGAAGCGTGGCGAGGTCGGAGAGCCGCTCCAGCTGCTCGCGATAGGCGCGGTAGAGCTTGACGATACCAGCGGCGGCATTGGGCGCAGCCTCGCCGATTTCGACAAGCTCCTGATCGCCCGGCAGTTCGCCCGCAAGGAGCGGGTCGGAGAAGACCTCCTTCAGGCCCGCAATTGTTACCCCGCTTCCCGCATGGAGGCTGTCGAGGTCGAGCCTGTATGTGCTGGCGAGCTTCAGCAGCAGTTGCACCGTGAGCGGACGCTGGTTGCGCTCGATAAGGTTAAGATAAGACGGTGAAATGCCCAGCGCCTCGGCCATGGCGGTTTGCGTCAGCCCGCGCTCGTTGCGGATGCGCCGGATGCGCGGGCCGGCGAAGATTTTCTGTTCGGGCATGTTAGCCTCGCATCCGTTCAACCGATACAATCTTTACAATCTCGCGCAGCAGCCGGCAATGCACGATTGTTACAAGATTTACAACTTCACAGAGCTAATCGGTCAAAACCGCTACAGCGTGACCCGATTTAAAGCCCGGATTTCTGCAATTTCCTCGCCCGGCTCACACCCAGACTGTAAATCTCGTCATAGGCGCAAGCAAGCCGCTTGCAGCATGAAGCCATCTAGGGAAAACCGCATTATGACCGATTTTTACAACCTTATTCCCACCGCACCCAAGGGCCGCTTCGATCGTCTCGATCGCCCCTATACGCCAGACGACGTGCAGCGCCTGCGCGGCTCGGCCGATATCCGCTATTCGCTGGCGGAGATGGGGGCGAACCAGCTGTGGACGCTCATCCACGAGGATGATTTCGTCAATGCGCTCGGCGCGATGACCGGCAATCAGGCGATGCAGATGGTGCGCGCCGGGCTGAAGGCGATCTATCTCTCCGGCTGGCAGGTGGCGGCGGATGCGAACACGGCTTCCGCGATGTATCCCGACCAATCGCTCTACCCGGCCAATGCAGGGCCGGAACTCTGCCGCCGCATCAACCGTACGCTGCAGCGCGCCGACCAGATCGAGACCGCCGAAGGAAAGGGGCTTTCAGTGGAAACATGGTTCGCGCCCATTGTCGCCGATGCGGAAGCCGGGTTCGGCGGGCCGCTCAATGCGTTCGAAATCATGAAAGCCTATATCGAGGCGGGCGCGGCGGGCGTACATTTCGAGGACCAGCTGGCATCCGAAAAGAAATGCGGGCATCTCGGCGGCAAAGTGCTGATCCCGACCGCGGCGCATATCCGCAATCTCACCGCCGCGCGATTGGCTGCCGATATCATGGGCGTGCCGACGCTGATCGTCGCCCGCACCGACGCCGAGGCGGCGAAGCTGCTGACCTCCGACATCGACGAGCGCGACCGGCCCTTTGTCGATCACGATGCCGGGCGCACGGCGGAAGGCTTCTACCAGGTCAAAAACGGCATCGAGCCCTGCATCGCCCGCGCCATCGCCTATGCGCCCTATGCCGATCTTATCTGGATGGAGACATCGAAGCCGGACCTCGAACAGGCGCGGCGATTTGCCGAAGCGGTGCATAAGGCCCATCCGGGCAAGCTGCTGGCCTATAATTGCTCGCCTTCATTCAACTGGAAGAAAAACCTCGACGACGCGACCATCGCCAGGTTCCAGCGGGAATTGGGCGCGATGGGCTACAAGTTCCAGTTCATAACGCTGGCGGGCTTCCATCAACTCAACCACAGCATGTTCGAGCTGGCGCGTGGCTACAAGGACCGCCAGATGGCCGCCTATTCCGAACTGCAGGAAGCGGAATTCGCCTCCGAGGCCAATGGCTACACGGCCACCAAGCACCAGCGCGAAGTCGGCACCGGCTATTTCGACGCCGTGTCGCTGGCGATATCAGGCGGCCAGTCTTCCACCACCGCAATGAAGGAATCCACCGAAAGCGCGCAGTTTCGCCCTGCGGCTGAATGAAGGAGAAAAGCGATGACACTGATACCCGTCAAGGAAAGGGCGGAGGAGCAATCCTCCTCCCTCACCACCGACCAGCAGGCGCTGATCCGCATGCTCGCCAACGATCTGCACCGGCTCAACCAGTCCGTCATGAAGGCGGTGGAAGGGGGCGTTTCCGTAGAACTCGTCCGCTCCGCCCGGCACCATGGCGGCGACGGCAATTGGGGCGATCTGCTGGTGCCGGTGATTGTGAGGCAGTAGATGAGCAAGGGAGCATATCCTTACATATTGCCTTGATTCCTACTTCACCATTCTAAAGTATTGCCATGTTATTTCTTCGTCATTACTTTCATGTAAAAAGCGCTTATTGCAGAATCACGAGGAACTCCATGGCAATACAAGCACTCATCGATACCATCGCGACCAAAGCCAATATCAGCCCACAGGTGGCGGAAAAGGTGGCTGGGATCGTGTTTTCGGTCCTCCAGCATGAATCGCCGCAGCTTTCGGCGCAGATTTTCGCCAAGCTTCCGGGCGCGCAGCAATTGGCGACAGCCAATGATGTGATGGCGCAGGGGCAGGCGAATTTGGGCGTTCTGGGGACCATCACCGGTTTCCTCGGCGGCAATACCGGGGAGGAAGTCGGCGCGCTCCTCAACGGCGTCGCGGCGCTGAAAGCCAGCGGTCTGACCGAGCAGCAGATCAGCGCCGCGGGAGCAGAGGTTCTCGCCTATGCTCGGCAGGCAGACCCGCAATTGGTGGACGCACTGGTGCAGGCGGTCCCGGAGTTGAAGGGGCAGTTTGGGGTGTGAGCACGCGCCCTCCCTCCCCCTTGCGGGGAGGGTACCGCCGCACCGGCGCGCCTATTTTGACCAGCTATTCCATTCAAATGAAATACTTCAGGCGTGCCATAACGCACCGCCCTATGCTATCATCCCCATGACGAAACATTTTTTGGTGATTGATGCCTGCCAATGTGAAGAAACCGGCGCGACCGAAGCAGCGCCGGACGCCTCAATATGTCAAATCGCTTCGCGGTGTTAAGGATTGGCGCGAGGTTTCGGAGTGGCTCGCCTGGCGTGACATTGAGGATATCGAATGCATTACCCCGGATCAGGCCGGGGTGGCGCGCGGCAAGATGATGCCGTCGAAGAAATTCACCTCCAACACCTCGCTCGCCCTGCCCTCCGCCGTATTCATGGCGACGATCTCGGGAGATTATCCTGAGGATGACGGCGATTTCGCCTATCCGGCAGACGATGGCGACCTAAAGCTGGTTCCCGACCTCTCGACGCTCTGTGTCGTGCCATGGGAAAGCGACCCCACGGCACAGGTGATCTGTGACCTGGCGCATCAGGACGGGCGCGCGGTGGAGTTCACACCGCGCAACGTGCTGCGCCGGGTGATCGCGGCCTATGACAAGCTCGGCCTTCGCCCCGTTGTCGCCCCGGAAATTGAATTCTACCTCGTCCGCAAGAACCCGGACCCGGATTATCCCCTCACCCCGCCCGTGGGGCGCTCAGGCCGCGCCATCGGCGGCGGACAGGGCTATTCGATCGCCGGCGTCAACGAGTTCGACGAGTTGATCGACGACATCTACCATTTCTCCGAGGGCCAGGGGCTGGAGATCGACACGCTCATCCATGAAGAGGGCGCGGGGCAGCTCGAAATCAATCTGCGCCATGGCGATCCGGTGGAACTGGCCGACCAGGTTTTCATGTTCAAGCGCACGATCCGCGAGGCGGCGCTGAAGCATGAGATGTATGCCACCTTCATGGCCAAGCCCATCCAGGGCCAGCCGGGCTCGGCGATGCATATCCACCAGTCGATCGTGGACAAGAAAACCGGCCGCAACATCTTCACAAACGAAGATGGCGGCGAGACCGATGCGTTCCACCATTTCATCGGCGGGATGCAGAAGCATGTGCCGAACGCGCTCGTGATGTTCGCGCCCTATGTGAACTCCTATAGGCGGCTGACCAAGGCGGCTTCCGCGCCGGTCAATGTCAAATGGGGTTACGACAACCGCACGACCGCCTTCCGCGTGCCACGCTCGGACCCTTCGTCGCGGCGCGTGGAAAACCGCATCCCCTCCTCCGACGCCAACCCCTATCTGGCGCTTGCCGCCTCGCTCGCCTGCGGACTCATCGGCATGACGAAGAAGATCAAGCCGGACGAACCGGCAAGGACGACCGTCAACGAGGACGAAATCGAGCTGCCGCGCGGGCTGATCGAAGCCGCCGCGCTGTTCGAGGATGACGAGGACCTGCGGGAACTTCTCGGCGACGCCTTCGTCACCACCTATGCCGCGATCAAGCGGGCGGAGTTCGAGACCTTCATGGAAGTGATTAGCCCGTGGGAGCGGGAGTATCTGCTCCTCAACGTCTGACGGGTCCCTAATGTCATATCAAAGCCCAATCTCGCCCGGCATCTCCTGGTATGAAGCCAGTGTGCCGGAGCGTCCGCGATATCCGGCACTCGATGGCTCGCGGCAGGCTGGCGTCGTCATTGTCGGCGGCGGGTATACCGGGCTTTCGGCCGCCTATCATCTGGCGGCGGCGGGCGTGGATGTGGTGCTTCTGGAAGCCGCGCGGTTCGGCGATGGGGCCTCCGGGCGCAATGGCGGGCAGCTCAACACCGGCCAGCGCGCATGGGCGGAGGAGCTGGAGCGGGAATATGGCTTTACCCGCGCCAAGGCCCTGTTCGACGTGGCGGAGGAGGCGAAGGCGCATCTCCTCCAATTTGCCGATACGCACGGGATCGACATGGATTACGTGCCGGGGCAGATGTCGGTGGTGCACAAGCCGCGCTATCTGAAACATTATCAGGCCCATGCGGAACTGATGGCCTCGCGCTTCGGCTATCCGCACATCCGCTTCATGGACCGGCAGGAGACAGCGGAGCGGCTCGGTTCAAACCGCTTTTTCGGCGGCATCCATGATGCGGGCACCGGGCATATCCACCCGTTAAAGCTGGTCATCGGCACGGCCCGGGCGGCGGCGAAGGCCGGAGCGCATCTCTTCGAGAACACGCGCGTCACGGGCATCCGCTCGCAGAATGGACGCGTCACGGTGACCACCGACGGGGGCGAAGTGATAGCGGCAAAGGCGCTCATTGCCGTCAACGCCCATGGCGGCGAGCTCGAGCCCGTCAGCGCAGCGCATGTCATGCCGATCCGCTCCTTTATCGGGGCTACGGTTCCGCTGGGGGAAAACAGCCCCGTGCTGCCGGGCGGCGAAGCGGTGGACGATTCCCGATTCGTGGTGCGCTATTTCCGCCGCCTGCCAGACGGGCGGCTGCTCTTTGGCGGAAGGGAAGCCTACACCGCCGACAATCCGCGCGACATCAGCAGCCATATCCGCCGGCAGATCGCCGAAATCTACCCGGCGCTTTCCGATGTCGAGATCACCCATGCCTGGGGCGGCTCGGTCGGCATCACCATGCCGCGCAAGCCCTTCGTGCGCGAGGTGATGCCCAATGTCATTTCCATCGGCGGCTATTCCGGTCATGGCGTGATGCTCGCCAATTTCATGGGACGGCTCTATGCCGAGACGGTGGCGGGCAATCGCGAGCGCCTGAAACTGTTCGAAGACCTCAACCTCCCCCCCTTCCCCGGCGGGAGCAGCCTGCGCGCGCCGCTCCTGTTCCTCGCCATGTCCTGGTTCGCGCTGGTGGACAAGATTTAGGCTTCCATCGGCAGTTCGACACCTTTCACCGATTGCCTGCGGCGCTGCCAGAATGGCTGATCCGTCCAGCGGGGCTGGATGCCATAGTAGAAGTTTCGCTTTGAGACGTAATCCGCCCAGAGCTGGCGCTGCTGCTCGTCATATTGGTGGATGAATGGGTTGTGCGAATCCAATGTTGCCGCGCCCTGCGCATCGTCGGTCAATGCGTAGTGGATCATATGCCCGGCGTGGCTCGCGGATTTGAGCGCCTTGTCGATGCCTTGTGAAGACAGCGGATCATAGGCCTGCGCCGCGTCGCCCACTGCCATCCAGTTGTCGCCGCAGAATCTGGCTAATCGCTGGCTGCCCGCCGGTGCGCCACGGATGCCCCCACAGGCGCGATAGCCCTTGGTCTTGAGCAAGGGCGCGATATGCCTTGAGGCGTCCAGAAGCTGGTCGAAACCTCGCCCGGATGCGGCCAGCCTCGCCGCCGGAAGATCTCTGTCCGAGTGGAATACAACCAGTCGCCGGCCTTCATGGCAGTCGGCCCCTGGCAAGCGGTTGGTGTACCACCAGCCATGCGGCGCGGCTTCTATCCTGGTGTAGCGATCGTCATCTTCCCCGGCGCAGGAAAACCATTGCGCATAGGCGAACAAGCGATCCTCATTTTGGAGGGTTGGCACACCGAGCGCCCTCGCCACGACTGCCTGCCGTCCGGAGCAATCGACGAGGTAACGGGCGCGTACCTGCTGTACGCCTGCAGCCAAATTGAATGTCAGCCGCCAATTGGCAGAAGCCTCAGCGATACGCGCGCAGGATTGGAAGCTGGCGCCCTTAAGCAGCGTCGCACCAGCCGCGACCGCTCTTGCGCGCAAGGCATCGTCAAAGGCCAGCCGGTCGATGCATAGGCCATGGCCAGCCGATGTGAAGAAAAAATCCGCGATATCCGGCTGCTCGCTCGCCCATAAGGAGACGTTGCCCGCCGTGCGAAAAAGGCCAACAGACCGTTCTTCTCCGGTTTCTCCGAGGAAATGCTCGACCAGCCCGAGCGAGGACGGCGGCAGGGATTCGCCCAGTTTGAAATTCCGCGTTTCCCGCTTCTCCACCATCAGCACGCGCCAGCCATAGCCGGCCAGCGTGATGGCGGTTGCGGATCCCGCAGGCCCGGAACCGACAATGACGGCATCCCATACTGCATCGGTCCGGCCGGGCATCGCCTTCACGGCCTATTTTTTCTTGACCACCGCCGGGCTCACCACTTTGGCAGGCGGCCTGTCCAGCGCCGGGTTACGTTCCTGTTCAACGAAGACCATCTCGCCATTGTCTTTCAGATAGCTGCCGTCGTCACTCTTGACGGGCAGCACCATCCCCAGCTTCGACCAGGCATAGGGCATCTGGTTGTAGCCATCGGTGGCCGACAAAGGCTCGCCCTGCTGGTCATATCCGCGGAACCATTCCTTGTAGGTCCGGGTCTTGTTCTTCTGGTCGTAGTCGAAAACGATATCCGGTCGCTGGACGGGCCACCACGCCTGATTGCAGGACCAGAAATCGCCCTGCCAAGGACATGACATATAGGCCGCGAGCGAGCCGGGCTCGACATCTTTGCCCACCCGGAATGCCTCGGCGAAATTGTCGCGATAAATGATGAGATAGGGGAACTCTATGCCTGGGTGAAATCCGCCGCCGATGGTAGGCTCCAGCGCCGCCTCGTCCAGCGCGCGCGGCTGCTCGGCGGGCGGCAAGGATTCAAGCTCCATGGGCTCTGGCTCCATGGGCTCTGGCGGCGTGCCGATTTCAAAGTTTCCGTCCGCCCATTCTTTCATGTGGTTGAGTTGCAAGCCAGTCAGGCTCAGGAACTGGTTGGGGAAGGTGTTGCCCAGTTGCTGGTTCTGCAACGGTTTGCCCGCCGTGCCCCACAGCTTGGGCATCTTCCAGTCTTCCTCCCCTCGCTTGAATTCGGCGTTCTGCCAGCTCGTCGGGCGCTCCGGCGGCGGCGGCATCAGCGAATCGACCAGCCGTCCGTTATTTCCCGCCGCATGCCGCATCAGATTGTAGACCATCTGCCGTGTCGGCTGGCTGTTCGCGCCCGGATCGGTGAAAGAAGCCATGTAATCGCTGTCGAGCAAATTACCCGGCTGCTTCGGGCCATGGGCCGCGCCGTCGGTTTCCGGCGTCACGCCCGCCGCCTCGGCGCTCACCCAGCCATAGTTCACCGCCTTGGCGAAGATCGGATAGATATCGCGATAGAAATTCGTCTTCTGACCGGCATAGGGATATGCCTCGGGAAACGCCTCATAGACGCGGTCCAGTATCGATACCACATGATACATGTGGGGTGCATATTTCGGGGGTGCGGTGACGACCCACGCACCGGCATGCGGATTTCGAGTTCCTTCGTCCGCTTCGGAGGTGACGCCGTCACGCGTGCTGAGGACGGTGCCGTCCCGGAGCGTAACCGTAACGTCTATTTCCCCGCCGCAGGTGTCGTCCCACCATCCCGGAACGTTGAAATATGCGAACTGGTTGGTGAGCGCGTTTTTTCCGCCCTCCGGACCGTTGGGAGGATCGACCGTCATGCTCGGATTGGACAGCGCCACCTTGGGTGTGGTGACGCACCCGCTTTTCCCCGCCGCCGGAATGAACAGCAGGCGATGGTTGGTATCGAGCCGCAATTGCCCCAGCTCGATATCCTTCGCGGGCTTATAGGTGACTTTGACGTCCTGGGACCGGTCCTTCGGGCTAAATCCTTCGAAACGAAGGGCGCCCGGCAGCGTGCCCTCCGTCACATCGGTAAAGACGTCCCCTTTCATGACAACCGGCTCATCCTGCCCCGGAGCGATGGTGCGCACACCCGGATCGATGATAAGCTGGGTACGTTCGATTGGTTTCAGGCCCGGCTGGATCGATGGATTGCGCAGCTGGTCCGGATCGAAGAGATAGGCGCCCTGGAAGGCATAATTCGCCGCTTTCATGTTTCTCACATGAACCCGCCAGCGGACCGACCTTACGAGACGGACGAGGCCGGAATCGGAGGTAAGCTCCGCGACCACATTGCCGTCGGCATCGTAGCCATAGACCCGGAATCGCTGCGCCTGGCGTTTCAGCCGTGCATTGCTGTCGCGATAGGTCCCGCCCTTGGGGCCAGGGCCATTGTTGCCGCCGGGGTCGACCACAATGCCTGGCGCCTCGGGGCCGATATAAAATTCGTCGCTGTCCCCCAGGCGAGCAACGCCGATGCCGGGATGAATGCGAATGCTCTTGATGATCTGGGCCACGGCTCAACCTTTTTAAAAATTGCTTTCATCAACTTGGCGATGAACGAGAAGCGGCAATCTGCTAAACAAGCGGGGATGCGAAGCCGGGATTGCTCAGGGACGACCGGATGATCTTCCAATCCTGCAAGTCGGCGGAAGCAACCGTGTACCGGTTACCGAAATGGGTTATCTCGGCTTGGGTGAGTCCCTTTGACCGGTGATGGGACAAGACCGCGAAACCACCGCCGAAGCTCGCCTTGATCGATTTTTCGATGTGCAGGCCGATCTCTGCAGCGCTCGCCTCCGCGGTGCTGGCCATGACCGGGAGTGACAAGGCCGAGACCGCTGCGCATCCCTTGATAAAATCACGACGTCCGATGCGCATGTTCACCTCCTTGGCTCCTATGTTCTCCTTAACGCGCATCGTATATCATGTTTATACTTATAGTATAGTCTGAATAGCCTTTTCATGACTCTCAATCTACAGATAATTATTTGCGTATTATTTAGAGTGCAGACTGCTTTCAATTGTAAATCTTGCCGGTTTCGCTTCACGGGCTAAACGAACTGCACCTTCGCGCCAGGCCGGCCGGGCAACGGCATTTTTGCGGAATCACCGAATTGAGACTGGCGGACTTAAATCGATTAGATTATATCGCTTGTCGAGCGCGGCAGGACCTTTTACCCTTGGGTTTGAGTCCTCATGCGTTCCAATGGAAGAGACAAGCCCATGACCAGCCAGACCATACCGGTAGCGCCTTTCGACTGCATCATTTTCGGCGGTTCCGGGGACCTCGCGGAACGCAAGCTGATCCCCGCGCTTTACCAGCGCCAGCGCGCCGGCCAGCTTTCGGAGCCGACGCGCATCATCGGCGCTTCCCGCTCGTCGATGACGGATGAGGAATATCGCGCCTTCGCCCGTGCGGCCATCAAGGAATTCGTCAAGCCCGATGAGGTCGACGACAAGGAAGTCGAGACCTTCATCGCCCGCCTCTCCTATGTCGCCGTCGATGCCAAGACCGACAATGGCTGGGATGCGCTGAAAGCGCTGATCGAGAAGGAACCGGCGCGCATCCGCGTCTTCTATCTCGCTGTCAGCCCCTCGCTTTTCGGCGATATCGCCCAGCATCTGAAGGCGTCGGACCTCATCACGCCGGACACCCGCATCATCGTGGAAAAGCCCATCGGGCGCGATTTGAAATCGGCGAAGGCGCTCAACGACACCATCGGAAGCGTGTTCCGCGAGGACCAGATCTTCCGCATCGACCATTATCTGGGCAAGGAGACGGTGCAGAATCTGATGGCGCTGCGCTTCGCCAATGTGCTCTACGAGCCCTTGTGGAACTCCGCCCATATCGACCACGTCCAGATCACCGTGGCCGAATCGGTGGGCCTCGAAGGCCGCGCCGATTATTACGACAAGGCGGGCGCGCTGCGCGACATGGTGCAGAACCATCTGTTGCAATTGCTCTGCCTCGTCGCGATGGAGCCGCCTTCTTCCATGGAGGCCGACGCCGTCCATGACGAGAAGGTCAAGGTGCTGCGCTCGCTCCAGCCGATCACCAACGCCAATGTCGAGGATCGCACCGTGCGCGGCCAGTACCGCGCGGGCGCTTCGGCGGGCGGTCCGGTCAAGGGCTATCTCGACGAGCTTGAAGGGCATACCAGCAACACGGAGACATTCGTCGCCATCAAGGCCGAAATCGCCAACTGGCGCTGGGCGGGCGTGCCGTTCTATCTGCGCACGGGCAAGCGGCTTGCCACCCGTGTTTCCGAGATTGTCGTCACCTTCAAGCAGGTTCCGCATTCGATCTTCGATGAAAATGCGGGCCGCATCATCGCCAACCAGCTCGTCATCCGGCTCCAGCCGGACGAAGGCGTCAAGCAATGGCTGATGATCAAGGATCCCGGCCCCGGCGGCATGCGCCTGCGCCATGTGCCGCTGGACATGAGCTTTGCCGAATCCTTCAAGGAGCGCAATCCGGACGCCTATGAGCGGCTGATCATGGATGTGGTGCGCGGCAACCAGACGCTGTTCATGCGCCGCGACGAGGTGGAAGCGGCATGGCGCTGGATCGACCCCATCCTGCAAGGGTGGGAGGATAGCGGCCAGCCGGTGCAGGGCTATACCGCCGGCACCTGGGGCCCGTCCGGGGCCATCGCGCTCATCGAGCGGGACGGCCGCACCTGGCACGAGAGCCTCTAAGCCATGGCGATCGAATGGCATGAATTCGCAAATAGCGCCGCGCTGGCCTCGGCACTCTCGGCCGAAATCGCGGCGCGGCTGGATAAGGCCGTGCGCGAGCGCGGCGCGGCGGTGCTCGCGGTTTCAGGCGGGACGACGCCCGTTGCCCTGTTCGAAGCGCTGTCGCAGCACGACATCGACTGGGCCTCCGTCACGGTGACACTGGTGGACGAACGCCTCGTGCCGCCTGACAATGCCCGCTCCAATGAAAAGCTGGTGCGCACGCATCTCCTCAAGGACAAGGCGGGCAAGGCGAAGTTCATCGGGCTTTATAACGCCGCGCCTAGCCCGGAAGAAGCGGCCAAGGCAGCGGACGACCGCATTGCCGCGCTGCCTAGGCCCTTCGACGTGGTGGTGCTCGGCATGGGAACGGACGGGCATACGGCTTCGTTCTTCCCCGGTGGCGACAGGCTTCGCGATGCAATCGATCCGCAAGGCGAGGCGCTGGTCCTGCCGATGCAGGCGGAGGGGGCGGGAGAGCCGCGCCTGACGCTGACATTGCCTGTCATCGCAGAGGCCCGTTTCATCGTCCTTCATATCGAAGGCGCGGCCAAGCGCGAGGTGCTGACCCGCGCGGTGGAGCCCGGGACCGAAACCGAAATGCCTGTTCGCGCGGTGCTGAACCATGCGCACACGCCGGTGCAGGTGTACTGGGCTTGATCGCCATAAAGGCAATCGCCGTGGAATGCCCCTCACCCTTACCCTCTCCCCGCACGCGGGGCGAGGGGGACGCGAGCGTTGCGTCCCATTCCTCGTCCCCTGCACCGGGCATGAAGGGTAAGGTGGAAATGTCCACGTCCCCCTCTCCCCGTATTTCACGGGGAGAGGGTAAGGGTGAGGGGCTATTCGCCGGCGAAGTAAGAACTGAACCGCTTTCAGGAGAATATGAATGTCCGCCGACAAGCGAATTCTCGATATCACCAACCGCATCCGCGAGCGCTCGAAGCCCGCGCGTGAAGCATATCTGGAACGAGTGCGGCAGGCGGCGGCGAAGAAGCCGGCGCGGTCGTTTCTCGGCTGCGGCAATCTCGCCCATGGCTTCGCCGCCTGCGGGCCTGCTGAGAAGGCGGATCTGGCCAGCGATGTCGTGCCGAACCTCGCCATCATCACCGCCTATAATGACATGCTCTCGGCGCACCAGCCCTATGAGACGTTTCCGCAGCTGATCAAGCAGGCGGCGCGCGAGGCGGGCGGTGTGGCGCAGGTCGCGAGCGGCGTGCCCGCCATGTGCGACGGCGTCACCCAGGGCTTCGCGGGCATGGAGCTGTCACTGTTTTCGCGCGATGTGATCGCCATGGCGACGGCGGTAGGCCTCTCGCATGACATGTTCGACGCCGCCGTATTCCTCGGCGTCTGCGACAAGATCGTGCCGGGGCTGATGATCGGCGCGCTGACCTTCGGCCATCTGCCCGCCGTGTTCGTCCCCGCAGGACCGATGACCACGGGCCTGCCGAACGACGAGAAGGCGCGCATTCGCCAGCTCTATGCGGAGGGCAAGGTGGGCCGCGCGGAACTGCTCGAAGCCGAGTCGAAATCCTATCACGGGCCGGGCACCTGCACCTTCTACGGCACGGCCAATTCCAACCAGATGCTGATGGAGATCATGGGCCTGCACCTGCCGGGCGCCTCCTTCGTCAATCCCGGCACCCCCTTGCGCGATGCGCTGACCAAGGAAGCCGCCAGGCGTGCGCTCGCCATCACCGCGCTCGGCAATGAATATACCCCTGTTGGCGAGATGATCGACGAGCGCTCCATCGTCAATGGCGTCGTCGGGCTCAACGCCACCGGCGGCTCGACCAACCATACGATTCATCTGATCGCCATGGCGGCGGCGGCGGGCATCGCGCTCACCTGGCGCGATATTGCAGACATTTCCGAGGTGGTGCCGCTGCTGGCGCGCGTCTATCCGAACGGGCTTGCCGATGTGAACCATTTCCACGCGGCGGGCGGGATGGGTTATCTCATCCGCGAGTTGCTCGACGCCGGGCTGCTGCATGAGGATGTCCGCACCGTCTGGGGCGAAGGCCTGCGCCCCTACGCCATCGAGCCGATGCTGGACGAGGCCGGCAATGTCGCGCGGCGGCCCGCACCGGCAAAGAGCGGCGACGAGAAAGTGCTCGCGCCCGCCTCGCAGCCCTTCCAGCCGAGCGGCGGCATCCGCGTTCTGAGCGGCAATATCGGCAATGCCATCATCAAGATTTCCGCCGTCAAGCCGGAGCGGCATGTGATCGAGGCCCCTGCCCTCGTATTCGACAGCCAGGCGGCGCTCAACGAAGCCTTCAAGGCGGGCAAGCTCGACCGCGATTTCGTCGCCGTCGTTCGTTTCCAGGGCCCGAAGGCGAACGGCATGCCGGAACTGCACAAGCTGACGACCGTTCTCGGCATATTGCAGGATCGCGGACGGCGCGTCGCGCTCGTCACGGATGGCCGCATGTCCGGCGCATCGGGCAAGGTGCCGTCCGCCATCCATGTGACGCCCGAAGCGCTCGACGGCGGGCTGATCGGCAAGATCCGTAATGGCGATATCGTGCGGCTCGATGCCGTTGCCGGGACGCTGGAAGTGCTGGTGAGCACGGCGGTACTGGCGGCGCGGGAGACGGACAAGATCGATCTTTCGGGCAACCAGTTCGGCATGGGCCGCGAACTGTTCGCAGCGTTCCGCCAGATTGCGGGACGGGCGGATCAGGGGGCGTCAGTGTTTTGATATTTTGATATGCGGTGGACTGGGTGCCAAGCGCCGCTGCCGGCCAGTTTGCACCTTCCCTCCCCCTTGCGGGGAAGGTGCCCGCGTAGCGGGCGGATGGGGGTGGTGACGTTTGCGCTTGCTTCGAAGAACCGTGGCGCAAACGTCACCACCCCCACCCGACCCTATCGGGCCACCCTCCCCGCAAGGGGGAGGGAGGGCGCGAGCTTAATGCCTGCAGCGCGCCTCAAAACCGCGGTGCAGCCTTCCCCGCTGCCCGATAGGCCGATATGACCGTGTTGGCCATCAGCATGGCGATCGTCATCGGGCCGACGCCGCCCGGGACCGGCGTTATCGCGGCTGCCACCTCTGAGGCTTCGGCATAATCCACATCGCCGACAAGGCGCGTCTTGCCTTCGCCCTTTTCCGGCGCAGGGATGCGGTTGATGCCGACGTCGATGACGGTCGCGCCCGGTTTCACCCAGTCGCCCTTCACCATTTGCGGACGGCCCACGGCGGCGACCAGAATATCGGCGGTGCGGCAGAGGGCGGGAAGGTCTTTCGTGCGGCTGTGGGCAATCGTCACCGTGGCGTTCGCATTCAGGAGCAATTGCGCCATCGGCTTGCCGAAGAGGTTCGAGCGGCCAATCACCACCGCATTGAGGCCGGAAAGGTCCTCACCATGGGTGCGGCGCACAAAGACCATAGCGCCTGCGGGCGTGCAGGAAACCAGGCCCGTTTCCAGATCGCCCGTCGCGAGCTTGCCGGCATTGACGACGTGGAGGCCGTCCACATCCTTTTCCGGCAGGATCGACTGGATGATCGGCTCGGATTCCAGATGCTTAGGCAGCGGCAATTGGACGAGGATGCCATGGATCGAGGGATCAGCATTCAACGAAGCGACGAGCGCCTCCAGCTCTTCCTGCGTCGTCTCGGCGGGCAAGGTATGCTGGACGGATTTGAAGCCGCATTCCTTCGCCATCCTGCTTTTTGAGCTGACATAGACATGGCTGGCCGGATCGTCTCCAACGATGATCACCGCGAGACCGGGAACGACGCCCGTTTGCGAGGCAAGTTCGGCGGTCGCCTGCTTCACCTTGCTCACGACATCCTCGGCAACCGCCTTGCCGTCAATCACCTGCGCCATTGGCAACTCCTGTGGCTCATCGCATCATTGCAGTGCAATAATCGGCCCAACCGGGCATGACAACCGTCAAAAAGCGACTTGCCCCGTCAAACGGGCGGCTATCCCCCGGCTCTCGCCCGGCGCTTGGCGGCGGTCAGGCGGGTTTCCCCGGGCTGAGGCGATGCTCCGCCAGCGTCATGCGCCGGAGGTGGCGGCGTATCATCACGATCCGTTGCATTGCGTCCACCACCCACGAGGGCGGCATAGATGCCGCGCAGGATGGCGATGCCGAGACCGGCGAGGAGGCC
Source organism: Paramesorhizobium endophyticum (assembly GCF_014640615.1). Lineage (GTDB taxonomy): Bacteria > Pseudomonadota > Alphaproteobacteria > Rhizobiales > Rhizobiaceae > Paramesorhizobium > Paramesorhizobium endophyticum. The sequence continues at coordinate 249,103 of NZ_BMHH01000001.1, forward strand.
CAGCACGAGGCCAGCCAGCAGAATGGTGCGGCGCGACGGACCCAACGGCTCCAGCGCCGGCCTTGCACCTGATATCACGCGAACATTGGCCGTGTTGAAGCCCTGCTGCTCGCCGGTTTCGCGCGTGCGCAGGAGGAACGCCTCATAGACCGTGCGCTGGGCGTTCGCCTCGCGCTCCAGCTCGCGCAGCTTGACCATGTCCTCGTTATTTCCAGCGTACCGCACCTTCAATTGCGCGAGGCGGGCCGAAAGGTCTTTCTCCTGCTGCTGCGAGCGCTGCAGATCGACCTCGCTCGCGTTGCGGATCCGGGCGAGCTCAGCCTCCACCTCGCGGCGTAGCCCCGCCGCCTGCGACTGCGCCTGGATTAGCGCGGGATGGCGCGGGCCCAGCTTGGTCGCCAGCCCTTCCGCCTGCTGCCGTGCGGCGGCATATTGAGAGCGCAGGGCGGTGATGACGCCGGAATTCAACCCTTCGGGCAGGCCATCGACGAACAGGCTATCCGCCGTCGCGTTGTTGAGCGATTCCGCTCGCGCCCTGAGGCGGATGGTTTCCGCGCGGGCGGCGGAGAGCTGGTTGTTCAGATTGGCGACGTCGTCATCGGTGATGAGCCTGCCCTGCACATCGACCAGATCATGCTCGGCCTTGAATTTCTGGACGGCGCTGTCCGCTTTCTCGACGCCGGCTTTCAGATTGGCCAGGCGCGCGGACAATTCCCCGGTGGCGCGCTTCGCCAATTCGGAATCCTGAACACCCAGCTGCTCCTGGAAGACGTTGCTGATAATATTGGCGAGCTCAGCCGATTTCTCCGGCTCGCGCGTCTTCACCGTCACGGAGATGATAAAACTCTTCGGGTCGCGGGAGACGGTCAGGCTTTTGCGCAAATTGGCGAGAACCTTGGTTTCAAGGCCCATTTCATCCTCCGCGCCCGGCCCTGTCAGAAGCTGGCGCAGGGAGGCGATGAAGCCGGCAATGGCGCCCGGTTTCATCGAGCCATTGAACTCGGGATCCCTCAGCAAGCCGGTCTGATCGATCACCTTGGTCAGCACGCTGGCCGAATCGATCAGGCGCGACTGGCTTTCGATCACGGCAAGCGAGGCGTCGGTGGGCAATTGATCCGGCGTCAGATCGGGGCCGACCGTCTGGATGCTGCGCGGATTGACCAGTATATCCGCCGTCGAGGAATACATCTTGGGCAGCGAGAGGCCGTAGGCAACGCCCAGAATGATGCCTAGCAGCGTGGTGGCGATGATCAGGTTGCGCGAACGGCTGACGGCATCGATGACGATACGCGGATCGACCAGCGGCTTCCATTCGTCGTCGTGATATTCGTCGTCGCGGTATTCCTCGCGACGCGGAGCGGCCCTGCGGCGGCGCACGGGCTCCTCGTCATCCGGCAAAGGCGCGGCCATGGCGGGCGACGGGCGGCGCGCTTCGCCGGGTCCCAGCCTTGCGCGCAAATCCGCCTCGACAGCGGCCATCTCCTCGCGAATGCGCGTGTCTTCCGCCTTGCGGGCGGCCTCGTCATCCTCAGCGGCTGCGGCTTCCGTTTCGAGGCGCTGGCGCTCCAGTTCCGCGAGGCGGCGGGCGGCGGCCTCGCGGCGGCTCTGCGCCTCGTCTTCGCGAGCAGATTTTGAGGACGCGCGCGCGCCTTCCCGCCCTTCCTCGGCATCGGGCTTTTCTATAAACGACAGAAGCGGCTTCGCCGCGCGCTTCTTCTGTTCGTCTTCCGGACCCGTCATCCGATATTGCCCATCCTCGTGATCTTGGTTAAGCCAAACTAAATCCGCATGTAAAAGAAATCGTTAAAATGCGGCAACATAGAGAGACGCTCGCTTGCTCCTATCCCGGCTAAAACAGCAGGCGGGACTCCTGCGCGATTACTTCTCGCTGATCAGCGGCTCGGCGGGGCGGCTCGTCATTTCGCTGGCCTATTTCGTCGCGCTGGCCAACACGCTTTCCATCGGCGGCTTCGGCGTGTTTGCCACCGCGTCGGCGACCGGCGTGGTCCTGTCGCGGCTGGTTTCCTTCGGCTTCGTCTCGCCGCTCTACCGCATCGCCACAGTCAAGCCGCAGCTCCTGGGAATCTATACGGCTGGTTATCTCGCAGCCATAGCGTTGTCCCTGCCGGCGGTTGCCGCCGCTGCCTGGGCAGTCCACGCCCTCTTCTTCGGCAACGACATAAACCTCACGGGCTTCGCGCTCATCATCGTGGCCGAGGCGCTGTTCTGGCGCTCGACGGAAGCCATCATCATCGTCAACAATGGCCTCAACCGGTTCGGGCGCGGGGCGATCCTCACCATTTTCGGCACCGCAATGCGGGCAGTCGCCGCCGTGCTCTTTGCCTTTCTTGCGCCCAAAGGCGATCTTGCCCATTGGGCCTGGTGGTATTTCATCGCCAACGGCATTTCGCTCCTCGTCGCGCTCTGGTTCTATCCGCGTGTCCGGCTGCGCTTCGCGCCGGCGCTCTATCTGCGCCATGTCAGCGACGCCCTGGCCGTGACCGGCGCGGAGATGCTGTTCTATGTGCAAACGGAACTCGACAAGCTGCTGGTGCTCAGCATAGGCGGCCCGCGCATTGCCGGCATCTATGCCATTCTGATGCGGCTGGTCGATCTGACCGCAATGCCCATCCGCTCGTTCAACATGATGCTGGTGCAACGGCTGATGCGGAAGCCGGACATGCTGGACTCGCTTAAAATCAAGGCAGGGCTGGAATGCGGCGTGTTCCTTGTCTCCACGCTGGCGCTCGCGGCGCTCTCCTTGTTCCTCTATTTTGTCCCCAATGCGCTGGGGGACAAGGTGGCGCAGATCGTCGTGCTGCTGCCGTTGATCCTTCTCGTTCCGGGCTTTCGCAATCTCACCGAATACCAGGCGGAACTTCTCTATGCCCGCGGCCAATCGGCCCGGCGCACCGTCAACCTCGCCGTGCTGACCGGGGCGAAAGGCCTCGTCATCTGGCTCCTGTTCACGCATTTCGGGGCGGACGACGCCTGGGTCGCCTGGCTGAATGCCGTCTTCGCCGGGCTTTACCTCATTTCGCTGTGCCTGACCTATTCGGCGCTCCGGCGACCCGCCAAGCGGGTTTAGCTCCCGCGTCGAATCCGGTCCCGCAACACTCGCAGGACAAACGCGAAATTGCCGATGATATAGCGCCGCCAGAGACGTCCCGGTTCCTGCCAGAGGCGATAGAGCCATTCTATCCGATGCCTGCGAACCCAGAGGGGCGCGCGCCGCACGGCTCCGCTATGAAGGTCGAACAGGGCTCCGACGCCGAAGGCCGCCGTGCAATGGCGTTCCGTCAGCTTGTCGAGAATGAACAACTCCTGGCGCGGCACGCCCAAGGCGACGAGCAGCATATCAGGGCGGAAACGGGCGAGCTTTTCCAGCACCTCCCCCTCCTCTTCCTTGGTGAAAAAGCCATCCGAGATCATCCGCACTTCGTGCTGCGGCGCGAGAGCCGAGAAATATGCAGCCGCTTTTTCCGTCACCTCCGGCTTCGCGCCGATAAGGCCGATGCGCAGAGGCGTTTTTATATGCTGGATCAGCGCGGGCGTGAAATCGGTGCCGTTCAAATTGACCGGGAATTTCCTGCCATAGCGGATCAGGGCCGCCAGATCGACGCCGAGCCCATCGGGAAGCACGAGAAAATGATCGAGCGCCTCGCGATAGCGCGGGTCCTCGCAGGAGGTGTTGCCGCAATGGGCGTTGAGCCATGCGACGCGCAGAAACTCGCCGCGCTCGATGAAGCCGGCGACGAGAGCGAGCGCCTCGTTCCATGAGATCGCGGCAACGGAGATGCCAAGCACCTTGTAGACGGGCGCGAGGGCGGCGGTCTTGTTCTGCTCGTCTGCGCCCGGTTTCATTCCGCATCCCTGTCCTTGTCGAGACTGCCTAGCCCACGGCTGATGGCGGCTGCAAGCTTCTCCTTCTGCGCCCGATGGAAAGCCCTGCCGTCGAGCCGCCGGCGGTTGCCCTTGCGCGCGTCTTCGACCGCCGCGTTGATTGCGGCGGCGAAGGCGACGGGCTCGTCGGCGACAACGCAATTGGCAGGCAGGGAGGCTATGCCGCGCACGGAGCGCGAAGTCGCGACGCTGGGGCAGCCCAGTTCGAATGTCTCGATGGTCTTCAACTGCACGCCCGTCCCGGCCCGGCTCACCAAGGGTATCACCGCCGCGCTTTCGACAAAGGCGGCCGCATCCGGCACCTTGCCGACGAATTCCACACCGGGCCAGGCGGCTTTCAGGTCGGCGGGCGTCGCTCCGGCGATTGCGATGCGGAATGCCGGGTCGATGAGCAGCTTGACCTCGCGCAGGAACCATTCAAGGCCGATGCGGTTCGGCGCCCATGTCCAGGTGCCGATGAGACCGAGATCATGTGTAACCGGCAGTTCGGCGCGGGGGGATATCTCCTTGCGGGTCACCAGCGGCAGGGCGGCGAAGCGCTCCGCAGACAGCCCCAATGCGGAGCCGTCCTCGTCGGCCAGCGTGAAGACGAACTCCGCCTTTGCGCAAAGCCTGCCCTCCAGCCCGCGCAACAGCCGCGCCTCGCGGGCGAACAGCGCCTTCTGGACGAGATTGGCAGCTGCCGCGGAATTCTCCGCTGCCGAGCGGTGCTCCACATTATGCGCGACGAAGATCGAGGGCTTGTCGGCGAAAACGCGCTCGAACGCGCCCGCCAGCGCCACGCCGTTCAGCACAAAGGCATCGAACGGACCGGCGGCGGCAATGGCGGCGCGAAGCTTTTCCTCCGGGATCACGCGCAGCTTGACCGAGGAAACGGTAAGGCCGGACAGGATGGCGCGCGCCAGCCATTCGAGCTTCTGCCGCATCCCCGCCGTATCGGTGCGCACATCCACCTCGCCCAGCGAAATCGTATTGCCGGGGTCGGCGGCCCGCTTGCCCGGCCAGGTGAAGCCCATGACGGTCACGCGCGCACCGGCTTCACGAAGGCCCTCGATGATCGCCGCATTGGCGATCTCGTAGCCGGTCGTCGGTTCACCATCCGGCACAAGCGAGGTTACAAACAGGAGATGCATCGGCCCACTGAAAACAAGATATGATGGCACAAACACATATATGGGATGCCCATGGGACCATAAGCAGGCGAAATGAAGGCTTGCTTAACCACCCGTCAGGCGAGCAGGCGGCGCATGAGGTCAAGGTCCGTTCCGGTGAAGGACTGGACGCAAACCGCCACCTGGCCGGGGACCATGGAATCGATCAGCGCTTGCAACCGCTCCTCATCAAGCGCGGGGCCGAACCAGTTGACCTGCGCAAGCGCGGTGCCGTCATGGCAATGGCCACGCCCTTCGAGCACCTCATCCACATAGCGCCCATAAAGAATACATTCGGAGAAGTGGCGGCGTGCGGCGATCGCCTCGATCCAGTGGCGGCCATGGCGCGCCTCGATATGGCTCAGCATGGATACGACCGTGTCACGGCGCCACTGCACGGGGTTGGTGATATAATCATGGGGCTGGGCCACATTCCCGGCGAGGCCGAGAGCGAAACCCGCATTGGCATACCATTCCGCATGGCCCGGCCCCGTCTCGACGGGCAGCGCGCTGTCATGACGATAAAACCTCAGCGCCCCATCCTTCCAGAGGGCGGAAACATCGAAACCTTTGAGGAAAATGACGTCCGAGTCGCAGTAAAGGAGGCCGGCCGCGGACAGCTTGCCCGCAATGGCGAGGCGGCGCAATTGCTGCGCGTGCCAGCCACGCAGCGGCGGCGTGCGCAGGCTCAGCCAGATGCGCCGACGGAACAGGCTGGCCGGATCGGGGATGCTATGCAGCCAGGAGGGCAGCAGGTCGCGCTCATCGACCACTTCCCGGCGTGGGCCCTCCAGCCGGCGGAAAAGCGCCACATCATTGCCGGCAACCAGGAGGTAATGCTTTTGCGCGCCGGTGACGAAACGGTCGATGCTCTCGCAAAGCAGGCGGCAGCGCTCGAAATCGGGTGCATAGCTGGCCGTCACCAGAGCGACCGTTTCGTCCGGACGGCTGGAGGCGCCCGTCTCTGCGTCCGCTGAAATTCGATGCATAGCCCACCCGAAGCAAGACCCGCCAAGTATTTACCTTTTTGCCATGGGAGCATAAACAGGCGAAATGAAGGCTTGATTAACCGCGAAGAGCCGGGAATCCAGGCGAAAACATCGGATTGCCGACCGGAAAGCTTGAATGAACCAGCCGCCGCCAGACAATATCACTGTTCTCGTCCAATCGCCGCAATTGCGTGCCGGCGAGGTGGAAGCGGTGGTGACGATCCCGACTTTCCGCCGCCCCGAGCATCTTCTGAAGACGCTTCATTCCGTCAAAGCCCAACGGACCGGACGGCGTTTCGCCATCATCGTCATGGAAAACGACGCCGATGGGCAGGAAGGAGCCAGGGCGGTCCAATCGCTCTTCGCGGACGGCACTTTCGAGGGCCTGCTGATCGTCGCCCACGACCGCGGCAACTGCAATGCCTACAATGCGGGCTGGCTGACGGCGCTTGAAGCTTTCCCGAATTTCTCATCGCTTCTCGTCATCGACGACGATGAAATCGCCGACCCGGACTGGCTGGAGAACATGGTCCGCGCCAGGGAGAGCTATGGCGCGGATATCGTCGGCGGGCCGCAAATCCCTGTTTTCGAGCGGCCCGAGCAGGCCGGATGGACGGCGCACCCCATCTTCAGGCCCCTCCATGACCGCAGCGGGCCGGTGCCGGCGCTCTATTCATCCGGCAATCTGCTGGTATCGCGGCAGGTGCTGGAGGCGATGCCCTATCCCTTTCTCGATCCCATGTTCAACTTCATGGGAGGCGGGGATGCCGATTTTCTCGACCGGAGCGCCGTAAAAGGCTTCCGCCTTGCCTGGTGCGCCGAGGCGCCCATTCGCGAGACGATCCCGAGCCGCAGGCTGGAGCGCGACTGGATCCGCGCGCGAGCCTTGCGCAATGGCGTGATTTCGACGCTGGTGGAAAAGCGCAAGCGGGCGAACGAGCCGCTGGGCCAACTCCGCATCATGCTCAAAAGTCTGGCATTGCTCGCCTTCTCGCCTTTCAAGGCAGCCGTCAACGCGATAAAGTCCGGCTCGCCCGCGACCGGCCTTTATTATATCCATGTCGGCCTTGGCCGGGTTTTGGCCGAATTCGGATATGCCAATGAGCAATATCGACAGCCTGAAAAGAACTGACGGCGCGCTTCACCCGGCCCTGACGCCCCGGATGGTGGCGGCTTTGCTCGGCGCGCTGATCTTCTCGCTGCTGCTGATCTCGTTCCGCCCCTATTTCCCTGAAGGTACGGACAAGGAGGGCGGCGACCTCGCCAACCAGCTCGGCTTCAGCGGTCTCGGGGCGCTCGGCGTGCTCTCGGTCCTGATGCTGGCGCGCCCGCGCACGATCGCCGCGATGGCAAGCCCGCCCTGGCTGCTGATGCTCGGTTTCGTCGCATTTTCCGCATTGATTTCGCCCGACCAGCAAGCGGCCCTGCGCGCCTTCCTCTTCACCCTCATCGCCATGATTGCGACCATTTCGGTGCTGTGCCTGCCCCGGGATGCCGATGGCTTTTCGCTCATCCTGGTCACAGCGGCCGCGCTGGTGCTCGTTCTTTGCTATGGGGGCATCGCGCTCGTGCCCAATCTGGCGACGCATGGGGCCGATGCGCAGGAGCCACAGAACTCATTCCTCTGGCGTGGCCTCTTCTCGCACAAGAACGTCGCCGCTCCGGTCATGGCCGCGTTCTTTTTCGCAGGGATTTATCTCATGCGGCGGCGCTGGTTCGTCACCGGCGGCTTGATCGCCGTTGCCGCGCTTGCCTTCGTGTCGGGGGCAGGCTCGAAAACCACGGCCGCGCTCGTGCCGCTCGTCGCCATGCTCGTGGGCGTGCCGGGCATGTTCGGCCTGAGGCCGGTTGCGGCGGTGCTGGTCCTTGCGACGCAGATCGGCTTTTTCTGCTTCACGCTCGGCGTAGTGCTGTTCCCGCCGATCGCGCGCCTCATCGGGGCCTTTCTCCCGGCGCCCTCCTTCACCGGACGCACGGATATCTGGCGCTTCGCGCTGGAAATGCTGGAGAAGAAGCCATGGACCGGCTACGGCCTCGGCGGCTTCTGGTCGACGCCGACAGCCCTTTATGCCGCGCGGCCCTATTATCTCGATTGGGACGTGCGGGGCATCGTGCATGCCCATAACGGCTATCTCGACATCGCGGTCACCATGGGCATTCCCGCGCTCGTTTGCGCCGTCATCGTCATCATCTTCATGCCGCTCCTCGATTACCTTCGCTGCCGCCGCAACCGCGAGAACGTGCTTCTGGCGGATTTCTTCCTGATGGTGCTGACCTTTTCGACGCTCAATGCCTTTCTGGAGAGCTTCTTCTTTCGCCGCGCCGACCCGGTCTGGCTGATGCTGGTGTTCGCGCTTTTCGGGCTTCGGATGACGGCCCGGGTAAAGATAGCGAGTAGGGAATAGTGAGTAGTGAGGTAGTCAAGAGGTCTCCAATAATCTACTCACTACTCACTACTCACTGGAGACAAGGTTATGGGCGACACGGTGGTTCTGGTCGGATGCGGCAATATGGGTTTCGCCATGCTGAGAGGCTGGCTCGACTCCGGCGCGCTCGAGCCTCAGGATATCCACGTGGTGGAACCCGCCGAAGCGCTGCGCGAGCGGGCGGCGGGCCTTGGCGTCCATACCGTTGCAGATGCGGGCGCGCTGGCCAGTGATCTGAAGCCACGCATGGTGCTGATCGCCGTGAAGCCGCAGATGATGGCGGATGTGCTGCCCGCCTATGCCCGCTTCGCCGACGCCACCTTCGTCAGCATCGCCGCCGGAACGCCGGTGGCGCTGTTCGAAAAGCTACTGGGCGAGAAAACCGCGATCATGCGCGTGATGCCGAACACGCCTGCCGCCATCGGCAAGGGCATGCTCGTCACCTACCGCAACGCCAATGTGACCGACGCGGACGCCGCCTTCATCGCCGGGCTTTTGGAGACGAGCGGCGAAGTGGCAAGCATCGCCGACGAAAGCCTGATGGATGCGGTGACGGCGGTTTCGGGATCGGGACCCGCCTATGTCTTCCATTTCATCGAATGCCTGACCGATGCGGGCGTCGCCGCCGGTCTCGACCGGACGATGGCGGAACTGCTTGCGCGGCAGACCGTTTACGGCGCAGGCGCGCTGGCGGCGGAAAGCCAGGACAGCCCGTCGAGACTGCGCGAGCAGGTGACGAGCCCAAAAGGCACCACGGCAGCCGCACTGGAGGTGCTGATGGGCGAGGACCGCTTGAAGAATCTCGTTACAGAAGCGGTGGAAGCGGCGAAGAAGCGCTCAATAGAGCTTGGTAAAGGTTGAATTAATTTTTATTTCCTACATTATAGAACAAGTTTTCTTGCGTCTTGTTATATCGCTTGTACGCTTTGAGATGACGGTTGCACATGCGACCGCCGCAACGCAGACCAGTTTGTTTTTCCGCATGATCAGATCCGAAAGTCTGCAACTTTTCGGGATCATGCTAACTGACGAAGAGAGGAAACAGACATGCCGAGTTTGCTGCCCCCGCTTCATGAAGGTCATGCGCCGATTTATCTGCACAACGCGTTCCAGGACGCGGTCGATGCTTATGAAGACTGGATCGCCGGGACGGAAGAACCCGCGGTGAATGTCAACGGCAAGCATACGCGCATCAGCGTCATCTTCCGCCGCCTGTGGAGTTGCACCGACCCCGTGCCGATGCGCACGCTCAGCGCCTTGCGCGATCTGGCGCCGGAGGAATGGTTGAAGCCCGACGCGGCGAATGGCACGACCTATGCGCAGGGGGCTCGCGCCATGCGGGCGCTGTGCGAGGAAAGGCTTAAACGGAGGTTGGGCGGAAGGCCGAGGTAGGATTTGTCCCACCGTTGCGCCCGGCACACCCCCCTCTGCCCTGCCGGGCATCTCCCCCACAAGGGGGGAGATTACGCCTTCATAGACGCTCGGTACCAATTGCCAACGTTGCAAGGTAGGCAATGAATGTCATGTCAGCCAATCTCCCTCCTTGTGGGGGAGATGTCCGGCAGGACAGAGGGGGGTGATCCCCGCGCCGACACCTCCAAACCGTCCCCTACCGCAACACCCACGCCAGAACAGGCGCGGCCAGCACATTGACCATGCCGACCATCACCATGACCAGCCCGGCGATGGAGCCTTCCTCGCGGCCGATCTGATGCGCCTTGGCGACGCCCGCGCCATGGGCGCCCATGCCGAAGAGAGCGCCGCGCGCCAGGCTGGAGCGCAGCGGTAGCCAGTGCAGCATCGCCTCGCCCATCGCGGCGCCGAAAACGCCGGTGAAGGCTACGAAGACGGCGGTGAGATCGGGAATGCCGCCGATATCGCCCGATACGGTCATGGCGAAGGGTGTGCTCATGGAGCGCGGGAGCAGGCTCAGGCGCAGGGTTTCGTTGAGGCCGAGGAGGGTCGCAAGTCCCCAGGCGGTGAGCATCGCCGTGACGCTGCCAACAAGGACACCCGCAAGCAGAACCGGCCAATGGCGGCGGATCAGTGCGCGCTGCTGATAGATGGGCACGGCGAAGGCAACCGTCGCGGGGCCAAGCAACGCCACGAGCCAATGGGTGCCCCCGATATAGGCGCGGTAATCGCTGTGCAGCATCAGGACGACGCCCGTCAGCAGCACCGGCGTGACCGCCAGCGGCGTCAGCCACCAGAGCGGCCAGCGCCGGTAAAGGCTCTTGGCCGCGAGATAAAGAAGGATCGTCGCCAGCGACCAGAATATGGTCTGGAAGACGGGATCATTCGGCGACATGGCGGGAGGTCCAGCGATAGCAGAGATCGACCGTCAGCGCGGTGACGCTCATCACCACCAGCGTGCCGACGAGGATGACGCCCAGAATCTTGAGCCCGAGCAGGCCGATGAATTCGCGATGGTCGATGATGGCGAGGACGGCGGGCACGAAGAAGAGCAGCATCTCCGCCAGCAGCCATTCCGCCCCGCGCTTCATGCTGAAAAGGCTGATGCGCCCGCTGGCGAGCAGGCCGAGCAGCAGCAGCATGCCGGCGATGCCGCCGGGAATGGGAAGGCCGAGGACGCGCACCAACCCCTCACCCGCCAGCCAGAAGCCGGACAGGAGCGCGACCTGTATGAGGCGGCTGCGGTGAACCGTGTGGCGGGATAGGGTCAGAAACCGATGCGCTGTCATATTCATGCTCTCCATTGGGAGATGCCCAATGAGGGCAATATAGGGAGCGGCGCATCATGAATAAATTGAATTGATTGCATCGCTGCTATTCTGATATGGAATAGCTATGAACCTTCGAACGCTCCAGGCTTTCGTGGAAGTCGTCCGGCAGGGCGGGTTTTCCCAGGCCGCCAAGACCATCCATGCCACGCAATCCACCGTCAGCAAGGCCGTGAAGCAGTTGGAAGACGAGCTGGGCGCGGTGCTTCTCGACCGCAGCCTGCCCAGGGCGGCGCTGACCACGGCGGGCGAGATCGTCTATCGCCGCGCGCTCGCAATCCTCACCGAGCGGGAAGACCTCACCACCGAACTCAACGAGTTGCGGGGCTTGAAGCGCGGCGTCTTACGGCTGGGCCTGCCGCCCATCGGCAGCAACATCCTCTTCGCCCCGGTTTTCGCCGCCTATCGGAACCGGCATCCGGATATAGACATCCGCCTCGTCGAGCACGGCAGCAAGAGGCTGGAGGAGCTTTTGCTCACCGGCGAACTCGACATTGCCGCCTCGCTCCTGCCCGTTGCAGAGGAGTTCGAATGGCAGGATGTGCGGCGCGAGCCGATCGTCGCGCTGCTTCCCCTCTCCCATCCTGCGACCGGCGAAGGCGCCGTGGCGCTCGGCGCGCTCGCCTCCCTGCCCTTCATCCTGTTCGAGAGCGGGTTCGCGCTCAACCAGATCATCCTCGACGCCTGCGCCCGCCAGGGCTTCTCGCCGGAAATCGCGGTGCGCAGCAGCCAGATCGATTTCATCGTCGAGTTGGCCGCGACAGGCATGGGCGTCGGCTTCCTGCCACGCATGATCGCCGAACAGCGCCGGCATCCCGCCGTCCGCCTCGTCGCCATCGACGATGCGCAGATGGAATGGCACATGGCGCTGGTCTGGCGGCGGGGAGCCTACCTCTCCCATGCTGCGAAGGCCTGGCTCGACCTCGCGCGGATGCGGGCAGAGGGCGGCGAACGGAAGTCTTGACAGCTACCGCCCTGCTCGCCTCGATTACTTTTCCTTTTGCGGCCTTGATCTTCCAACGCCGAGGATTACCTTAATATACTACAACAACCAATGGAGGGACTCCCCATGGAAGGGCAAGTTGTATTCTATAAGGGCGAGCGGATTTTGTACCGTCACAAGATCGAAGTGCAGGACGACGGGTTCTCCAAGGGCGTCAATGACGCGATCATCGCCTTCCAGCGCAATTATTCGGGCTTCGATCTGGCGGATGACGAAATCAACATCCGCGTGACCAAGCCGGGCATCGCATGATACCTTGGATGAGGATGCCGTAAATTTTATTCGCTGATCATTGTCAGAGGGGCATTTCCCGGTAAAGAAGAGGGATATTTTCCCGCAACCGGAAACACCGATGCCCCTCTCCCGCAAAACGCTTGTCATTATCGGCAATGGCGACCTGCCCCGTGATCTTTCCGCAGAAATCGACGCGGCAGATTTCGTGCTGCGGTTCAACAAGCCGAAGGTGGGACCGGGCGGCACGCGAACCGACCTTCTGATGTTGATCAACTCCAGCAAGCAGATGCAGGACTGGCTGGAAGACCCGGATTTCGTCCGTTCGCCTTTCTTCGAGGCGGCAGGAGAGGTCATACTGGTGCATCATCCGGAGATTATCGAGAAATATTGCGTCCAGCCGAACATCCTTTCGCGCCTTAAAGGCCGCCGGGCGGACTGGACCTGGGCCGCGATCAACATATTCGGCGGTGCGGGCAAGGAGATTCGTATCCTGCCGCCGCAATTCTATCTCGAGGCTTGCGAAGAGTTGGGAATAACGCAGGCAAATCTGCGCGAAGTATTCCCAAGCACCGGCTATCTGGGTATCAGATATATATTGCAGAATTTCCCGTGTGAAACTTGGGACATCAAGCTCTGCGGCTTCAGCTGGGAAGGCTGGCGGCGGCATAATTGGGCGGATGAGCGCCGCTGGGTCGAGGACAGAATGGAGGAAGGGCGTCTTTCATTTCTGACCTGAGCGCGTCTCCTCGCGAAAATTTGCGTGTAATCAAATGATCATGTGACCGCCCGTGGCAAATTGCCCCCATCGCTGGCGTGGACGCAAAAAGTCAAACGCGGTAGGAAACACATGAATTGAGGGAGCGTTTGATGGACTATCGCCGTTTTTTCGAGGATGCGATCGACCAGTTGCACGCCGAGAAGCGTTACCGCGTCTTTGCCGATCTGGAACGTATTGCTGGCCGTTTTCCCCGTGCCCTCTGGCGCAATAATGGAGCGGCGCGCGAAATCACCGTGTGGTGCTCCAATGACTATCTGGGCATGGGCCAGCATCCGGATGTGATCGCAGCCCTCTGCGATGCCGCGGAGCGGCTCGGCACCGGCGCGGGCGGCACCCGCAACATCTCCGGCACCAACCGCCCGCTGGTCGAGCTTGAGGAAGAGCTCGCCGATTTGCATGGCAAGGAGGCGGGGCTCGTCTTCACCTCCGGCTTCGTGTCGAACGAGGCGGCGATTTCCACCATCGGCAAGCTGCTGCCCGATTGCCTGATCCTCTCGGACGAGCTCAACCACGCCTCGATGATCGAGGGCGTGCGGCGCTCCGGCGCGGAGAAGAAGATCTTCCGCCACAACGATCTCGAGCATCTGGAAAGCCTGCTGAAGGCGGCCGGCAAGCAGCGCGCCAAAATCATCGTCTTCGAATCCGTCTACTCGATGGATGGCGACATCGCGCCGATCAAAGAGATCGCCGATCTCGCCGACGAATATAACGCCATGACCTATATCGACGAGGTGCACGCGGTCGGCATGTACGGGCCGCGCGGCGGCGGCATCACCGACCGCGACGGGCTTGCCCACCGCATCGACATCATCGAGGGCACGCTCGCCAAGGCGTTCGGCTCGCTCGGCGGCTATATCACCGGCCCGCGCTCGGTCATCGACGCGGTGCGCTCCTATGCGCCGGGCTTTATCTTCACCACCGCCCTGCCCCCTTCCATCGCGGCGGCTGCCACGGCCTCGATCCGCCATCTGAAGAAATCGCAGGAGGAGCGTCGGCAACATCAGCGCCAGGCGCAGATGACGAAGGACGTGCTTTCCACCGCAGGACTGCCGGTGATGCCGTCGCAGACGCATATCGTTCCAGTGCTCGTCGGCGACCCGGAGCTTTGCAAGAAGGCAAGCGACCGGCTGCTGGAGGTGCACGGCATCTATATCCAGCCGATCAACTACCCGACCGTACCGCGCGGTACGGAGCGGCTGCGCATCACCCCGACGCCGTTCCACGACGATACGCTGGTGCTGCAGTTGCGGGACGCACTCAGCGAAGTCTGGGAAACGCTGGGCATTCCCTTCGCCGAGACACGGGCCCCGCAGGTCGCCAAATCCGACCGCGTCGTGCCGCTGATGGTGTCGCAGGCGGGGGGATGAAATGAGTGAGGTAGTGAGTAGTGAGTAGTGAGTAGTGAGGTAGAGGAAAAAATATCTCACTACTCACTACTCCCTCTCCCATTCAACCACCGTGCCACGAACGGCACCGTTACCGCGATCATGATGAACCGCGCCACATGGTGCGAGGCGACATAGGCGGGGTCGACGCCCAGCGAAAAGGCGATGACGGTCAAGGCTTCCAGCGCGCCCGGCGCGAAGGCGAGCGCGATCTGGGCCGGGTGAAGGTCGAAGAGCAGCCAGACCACCGCGCCCACGGCAAAGGCCGCCGATGTGCCGATAATGAAGGCCAGAAGCGCGGCGGGCAGGTAGCGGACAATGTGAACGCGGTGGCTGGCATTGACCCGCGAACCGATGAGTACGCCGAGCACGATGGTGCCGATATCGGAAATCCCGGTCGGCAGGCTCGCCTCCACCCATGAGCCGCCATGCAGGATGGCGCTCGCCAGCAGCGCGCCCAGCATCATGCCGCCGGGAATGCGGCTGTAATGGCCGATCACCGCCCCGGCGAGCCCGCCCACGAACAGGATGGCGGCCGCTTCAAGGGTCAGTTCATGGGCAGCTGTCAGATCGACATGCGGGGCGTTCTTGCCGAGAATAGCGAGAAGCGGAGCGAGAAAGCCGATCAGCAGCAGAAGCCGCGTGGTCTGGATGATGGTGATGCGAACCATGTCGGCACGCGTGTCGCTTGCCGCCGCAAGAACAAAAGACAGCGCGCCCGGCAGCGCGGAGAACAGCGCCGTCTGCCCATCCCAGCCGAAACCCTTGCGCAGGAGCAGATAGGTCAGCCCCGTTACGGCAATGAGCGTGACGAACAACAGCGCAAAACTGCCCGGCCATGCCGAGAGTTGCGCCAGCGTATCCGGCCGCACGCCGGATCCCGCCTGCAAGCCCAGCATGAAGAAGATGAGAATACGCAGCCAGTCGGGGACGTAGATTCTTACGCCTGAAAGCGAGGCGGCGGTAACTGATATCACCGACCCCAGAAGGAAGGGGATGGGCAGGCCGATGAAGTAAGCCGCCAGCGCGCCGACCGTGGCGATGGCAAGCGAGGCGGCCATGGCGATGGTTTTCGACCAGATGTCGTCCTTGGCGGGTTGGCGGAAACCCTGATCCATTTGTTATGTCCCCTCTGTCGTATTACCTTATCCGCTCGCTTCTTTGGCGATGATGCGAGGGGTTTTCAAAATGGACATGTTGGCGGGACAGTACCCCCCTCTGTCCTGCCGGACATCTCCCCCACAAGGGGGGAGATCAGCTGGCACTTCCCCTCAGTGTTCATTCTGCAACGCCAGCGATTAGAGCCGCGCGTCTATGAAGGCCAATCTCCCCCCTTGTGGGGGAGATGTCCGGCAGGACAGAGGGGGGTGTGCCTGGCAAATCCATCAAAACATGATCTGCACAAGGGCCCATCACCTCCCCTGCTTCGCCAGCAAATCCCTGATCTCCGTCAGAAGCACTTCCTGCCGCGTGGGCTCCGGCTTCGCGGCCGGGGCTGCTTCCTCCTTATGCTTCAGCCGATTCATCAGTTTCACCACCACGAACAGCACGGCAGCGACGATGAGGAAATTGATGGCGAGCGTGAGGAAATGGCCGTAGGCGATGGTCGCGCCAGCCTCACGCGCGGCGGCGAGGGTCGGCCTCGGCTCGCCTGCCAGCTGGACGAACATGTTCGAGAAATCGAGCCCGCCGGTCAGGAAGCCGATGATCGGGGTGATGAAGTCGGCGACGACGGAATTGACCAGCCCGCCAAAGGCGCTGCCGATGACCACGCCGATGGCGAGGTCCACCATGTTTCCCTTCAGGGCAAATTCCTTGAATTCCTTAAGCATGCTATCGTCTCCCGACAGTTGTTTTTCTTGTCGCATTTCTGCGACGCCAGGCTGACGCCTGACTGCAAATGCTTTTCGGTTTATTGCTTCCTTAAAAGATGAAGCAGAGGGGAAAAAGAGGAAACCGTGCAAGGTTGGGGAATTATCGGCATTGCGTTTCTCTATCTGCTCCTGCTTTTTGCGGTGGCGAGCATGGGCGACCGGCGCGCGCAGCGCTGGGGCACCGAGCCGCGGCCCTATATCTATGCGCTGAGCCTCGCCGTCTATTGCACCTCATGGACCTTTTTCGGTTCCGTAGGCGTTGCGGCGGAGCGGGGGCTTGAATTCCTCGGCATCTATATCGGCCCGATCCTCGTCTTCACCATCGGCAACCGGCTGGTGCGCCATATCGTGCGGCTGGCGAAGGCCGAGCGCATCACCTCCATCGCCGATTTCCTCGCCGCCCGCTACGGCAAAAGCTTCGCCGTCGCCTCCATCGCCACGCTGATCGCCACCATCGGCGCGCTGCCCTATATCGCGCTGCAATTAAAGGCGGTGTCGGGCAGCGTGGATTTGATCGTCGCGCATTACGGCCAGCCCTTCGACCCCATCGGCTATGTGTTCAGCGACGTGTCCCTGCCGGTCGCCTGTGTGCTGGCGCTGTTCGCCATCCTGTTCGGCACACGGCATACGGACGCGACCGAGCATCAGGACGGGCTCATCCTGGCGGTGGCGCTCGAATCGGTCATCAAGCTTTGCGCCTTTCTCGCCGTTGGCCTTGCCTGCACCTTCTTCCTGTTCGGCAGCCCCTCCGCCCTCATGGAGGCGGTGACGCTGAACGAGGCGGCATCCCATGCGCTCCATTACGAAACTTCCATCGGCACATGGATCGTGCAGAGCCTGCTCAGCGCCATCGCGATCCTCATGCTGCCGCGCCAGTTCCATGTCGCCGTGGTGGAAAACCGCAGCGTGACGGAGCTGCGCATCGCGCGATGGCTGTTCCCGGCCTATCTGGTTCTGATCAATCTCTTCGTGCTGCCCATCGCGCTTGCAGGGGTGGTGGCGCTTGGCAACAGCACCAATGCCGACCTCTATGTGCTGGCGCTGCCGCTGGCGACGGATCACCATCTGCTGGCGCTCATCGCCTTTGTCGGCGGGCTATCAGCGGCCACCGCCATGGTCATCGTCGCCTGCGTGGCGCTGTCGGTGATGATCTCAAACCATCTGGTGCTGCCGCTTTTCATCAAGCACTTCCTGCGCAGCGACGAAGGCGAACCGCGCGACCTTACCCGCATGATCCTCTACACGCGGCGAGCGACGATCATCGTCATCCTGTTCATTTCCTTCATCTACTACCGCGAGACGGCGGACAATATCCGGCTTTCCTCCATCGGCCTCGTCTCCTTCGCAGCCATCGCGCAATTCGCCCCTCCCCTCCTAGGCGGGCTCATCTGGCGCGGGGCGAATGCGCGCGGCGCGGTGGCAGGCATGATCTGCGGCTTCGCGGTCTGGGCCTATACGCTGCTGCTGCCGACGCTTGCACCGCCCGATGCCGCTATCCTGCGCGAAGGGCTGTTCGGCCTCACGGCGCTGAAGCCGCAGGCGCTGTTCGGCACGGATGCCTTTCCGCTTACCAATGGCGTGATCTGGAGCCTGGCGGCGAACACGCTCGCTTATGTCCTCGCCTCGCTTTCGCGCAAGGCGACGCCGCTCGAGCGTATCCAGGCCACCACCTTCATGCCACGCGACATCATGACCGTACCGACGCTGCGCCGCTTCCGGACAACCGTGACGGTGGATGAACTGAAGGCGACTATCGCGCGCTATCTGGGCGCGGAGCGGGTGGAACGCTCGTTCCAGAGTTTCGCCGCGCGGGAACAAAGGACGCTGGTCGGGACCGCCCCTGCCGATATGGGCCTTATCCGCTATGCGGAGCAATTGCTTGGCAGCGCGGTCGGCTCTTCCTCCGCTCGGCTTGTGCTCTCGCTGCTCCTCCAGCGCAATGATAGCTCGACGCGCGGCGCGCTGCGGCTGCTCGATGACGCCTCCGAGGCGCTGCAGCAGAACCGGGGCCTGTTGCAGATCGCGCTCGACCAGATGGAACAGGGCATCACCGTGTTCGACCAGAATTTCCGGCTCACCTGCTGGAACCGGCAGTTCCGGCTGCTGCTCGACCTTCCCGACGAGTTCGGTCAGGTCGGCACGCCGCTGTCTGAGATCATCGAGCATTTGGCCCGGCGCGGCGATGTGGCCACTGGGAACATCATCACCATCATGCGCAATTTCACCACCTTCCGGCAGCCATGGCGCATAGAGCTGAAATCGAGCGGGCGCATCCTCGAAATCCGCTCCAACCCCATGCCGGATGGCGGGGTGGTCGCCACCTATACGGACATCACCCTCGCCGTCGAGGCGGCCAATGCGCTGAAGCGGATCAACGAGACGCTGGAGCAGCGGGTGGAGGACCGCACGGCGGAGCTTACCCATGTCAACAGCGAGCTTGCCAAGGCGCGCGCGGTGGCGGAAGAAGCCAATCTCGGCAAGACGCGGTTCCTGGCGGCGGTGGGACACGACATATTGCAGCCGCTCAATGCGGCGAGGCTCTACAGTTCCGCCCTGACGGAACGGCTCAAGGGCGCGGAGGAAGAAAGCCTGACGCGCAACATCGATTCCTCGCTGGAGTCGGTCGAGGCCATCCTCGGCGCGGTGCTGGACATCTCCCGTCTCGACACGGGCGCGCTGAAGCCGCATGTCTCGGTCTTCCGGCTCGATGAATTGATGAAGCAGATCGTCACCGATTTCGCGCCGCTCGCCACACAAAAGGGCCTGAGCCTACGCGTCGTGCCGAGCAGCGTGGTGGTCGAGACCGACCGCAACCTTTTGCGCCGGCTCGTGCAGAACCTCGTTTCCAACGCGATCAAATACAGCCGCAGCGGCAGTGTGCTGCTGGGCGCGCGGCGGCGGGGCGGTACGGTGGATTTGCAGGTGCTCGACACCGGCATCGGCATTCCCGACGACAAGCTCGAAGCGGTCTTCCGGGAGTTCACCCGGCTCGATGAGGGCATGAAAGAGGCCGAAGGGCTGGGCCTTGGGCTTTCCATCGTCGACCGCATCGCGCGGGTGCTGTCGCTGCCGCTGGATTTGCGCTCCGTGCCCGGCAGGGGAACCGTCTTTTCGGTGCGGCTTGCGACGCTTCAGCAGCCCGTGCCGGCCAAGACAGGCGAGGCCTCGCCGAAAACCTACCGCGCCAAGGAGCTCTCCGGCACGAATGTGCTGTGCATCGACAATGACGAGCGCATCCTCGCAGGCATGGAGATCCTGCTCGGAGGCTGGGGGTGCCAGGTGGCGACGGCACGCAGCGGCGCGGAACTTAAAGCAGTCCTGGCGGGGGCACGCATGGCGCCCGACATCATCCTCGCCGATTACCACCTCAACAATGAAAACGGCCTCGACCTGATCGGCGAGGCGCGCGGCTATTACGGGAAATTACCGGCTGTCCTCGTCACCGCCGACCGCTCCAACGAAGTGCGCCTGCGGGCAGAGGCGGAGGATGTGGCGGTGCTGCACAAGCCGCTGAAACCGGCCGCGCTGCGGGCCTTGCTTTCGCATCATCG
The DNA here is from genome assembly GCF_014640615.1 of Paramesorhizobium endophyticum. Lineage (GTDB taxonomy): Bacteria > Pseudomonadota > Alphaproteobacteria > Rhizobiales > Rhizobiaceae > Paramesorhizobium > Paramesorhizobium endophyticum. Next base: position 269,138 of record NZ_BMHH01000001.1, read on the forward strand.
GACGCGGATGCAGGCGGCGGAGTGATTCACCGTCAGCGACTAAAATAAGTATACAGGTACGATATAGCCAATCCACCTATTCCAATGGAAAGGGGAAGAATGACAAAAGCGAAGAGTTGCAGGTCTGTCATTTCAACCTCCGAAGCGCATTCCTAGCTGCGAAATGTAGCATAATTGACGCGCATATCCAACACATGGCCCCAAAGACAAATGTTTTCAAGGAAGCAACAGCACCAGCCGTATATAGCGCGGCGGCGAGTGGAGCCAACACACCAACCGTCAGACAAGCCGTCGACGCCCGATCTAGGTTATTCGCCAATAACTTCGCTTGTTCATTGTGTATCTGCGTCATTCCCCCTCCCCTCAATTCACCGTCTGAATCCCATCCCCGCCGATTTTCGACAGCCGGATTACCGCCTGGGTGCGGCTATCGACGCCGAGCTTCTGCAAGACCGCCGAGACATGGGCCTTGATGGTCGCCTCGGATACGCTGAGCTCATAGGCGATCTGCTTGTTGAGGAGGCCTTCGGCAAGCATGGAGAGGACGCGGGCTTGCTGGGGGGTCAGGGTGCGGATGCGGTGGATCAGGTCGGAGATTTCCGGGTCCGGCTCGCGGCCTAGGTCCACTTCCGGCGGGGCCCAGATGTCGCCGGAGAGGACGGCACTTACCGCCTTTTCGATGTCCTCTATCCCCGCGGATTTGGAAATGAAGCCGGAGGCGCCGAGCTCCAACGCGCGCCGAATGGTCGCGGGATCGTCGGTCGCGGAGACGACGATGACCGGCAATGCCGGCTGGATCGATTTCAGCGCGACGAGGCCCGAAAGGCCGCTTGCGCCCGGCATGGTCAGGTCGAGCAGCAGAAGATCGATGTCGGAGGTTTCGAGAACCAGCTTCCTGGCCGCATCGAAATCGCCCGCCTCGATAATATCCGCCTCCTCAACGCTGTGCGTGAGCGCCTGCCGCAAGGCCCCCCGGAACAGCGGATGATCATCGGCGATGATGAACTTCGATTTCATGACACCGCGTCTTCCCCATTATATATAATAGCGGCTGTTTCCTTCCGGCTAACTGGTTTTTCCAGCTTTTCAAGCCGAAATCAAATGGACGGAAATGGACGCGGAAGGCTCGCCTGCCGCCGTCTGGCCTTATTGTGCAATAGGAATAGCCACAATGGAACCTGCATTGTTTCCGGAAAACCGATAAAAAAGGCCTTTAATGACCACGCGCAACACGCTTTACCCCGAAATCACGCCCCATCGCGACGAGATGCTTCCCGTCTCCGACCTGCATACGATCCATATCGAGGAATGCGGCAATCCGGACGGCAAGCCTGTCATCATGATCCATGGCGGGCCGGGCGGCGGCATCAGCCCCACCATGCGCCGCCTGCACGATCCGGAGCGCTACCGCATCATCCTCTTCGACCAGCGCGGCTGCGGCCGCTCGACGCCGCATGCGGAGCTGCGCGAGAACACCACCTGGGACCTCGTCGCCGACATGGAGCGCATCCGCGAGCATCTGGGCGTCGAGAAATGGCAGGTATTCGGCGGCTCGTGGGGCTCGACGCTGGCGCTCGCCTATGCGCAGACGCATCCGGAACGCGTGAGCGAACTCGTCCTGCGCGGCATCTTCATGATCCGCCGCTTCGAGATCGACTGGTTCTATTCCAATGGCGCAAGCATCATCTATCCCGACCGCTTCGAGGCCTATCAGGAGCATATCCCCGAAGCGGAGCGCGGCGATATGATAGCCGCCTATTACAAACGCCTGACCGATCCCAACCCGCAGGTGCAGATCGAGGCGGCGCGCAAATGGGCGCGCTGGGAAGGCTCCGCCCTGTCGCTGCTGCCCGATCCCGTGCGCGAAAACGCCTTCGGCGAGGATCATTACGCCATCGCCTTCGCCCGCATCGAGTGCCATTATTTCCAGAATCGCGGCTTCTTCGACACGGACGATCACCTGCTCCGCAATGTCGAACGCATCCGCCATATCCCCGGCGTGATCGTGCATGGGCGCTACGACATGTGCACGCCCTTCATCAATGCCTGGCAGCTGAAGAAGGTTTGGCCGGAGGCGGACCTGCGCATCGTGGAAGATGCCGGCCACGCCGTCACCGAGCCGGGCATCGTGCATGAGCTGATCGAGGCGACGAAGCGGTTTGCGTAAGGGAGCAAGGGAGTAAGCTAAAATCGCTTACTCCCTAAAAATGCCCGTTGCCCAACGCCGTGCTTTTCCACTAGGGAAACATCATGAGCACGGCAATCATTTATAAAATCGCGCCCCGCGCATTGTGGCAGGCGGCGGAAGCGGCAGGCGTATTCACCGGCGCGCCGGTCGATCTCGCCGATGGGTTCATCCATTTTTCCACCGCCGCGCAGGCGCGCGAGACGGCGGCGAAGCATTTTTCGGGGCAGAGCGATCTCGTTCTCGTCGCCATCGAGGCGGATGCCCTGGGCGATAGGCTGAAATTTGAAGTCTCGCGCGGGGGCGATCTGTTCCCGCATCTTTATGGCGACCTGCCGATTGCCGCCGTGCGCTGGGTCAAGCCGCTGCCGCTCGGGGCGGACGGCACACACCAATTTCCGGAGATGGACGCATGAGCGGGCTTTTCGAAACCTTCGGCCGCCGCGCTCTTTTTGCGCTCGACCCGGAACAGGCGCACGGCCTTTCCATCGCCGCGCTGAAAAGCGGCCTCATGTCATGCGGCACTGGCAATGATCCCGCGCTTGCCGTGAGCGTTGCCGGGCTCACCTTCCCCAACCCGCTCGGCATGGCGGCGGGCTATGACAAGAATGCCGAAATACCGGACGAGCTTCTAAAACTCGGCTTCGGCTTTGCGGAGGTCGGCACGCTGACGCCGAAGCCGCAGAGCGGCAACCCGCGCCCTCGCATCTTCCGGCTGGTTGAGGATCGGGCCGTCATCAACCGCCTTGGCTTCAACAATGAAGGGCATGAGGCAGCGTTCCAGCGTCTTTCCCGCCGACGCGGCAAGGGCGGGATCGTCGGTGTCAATATCGGCGCGAACAAGGATGCCGCCGACCGCATCGCCGATTATGTCGCGGGCATTCGCAAATTCTATCCGCTCGCCAGTTATTTCACCGCCAATATCTCCTCCCCCAACACGCCGGGCCTGCGCGATCTGCAGGCGCGCGACAGCTTGCGCGAATTGCTCTCACAGGTGCTGGCGGCGCGGGACGAGGAAGCGCAGAAAGCGGGCGTCCGCCGTCCGGTATTCCTCAAGATCGCGCCTGATCTGACGGAGGAAGGTCTCAATGACATCGCGGCGGAGGTTACGGCACATCCGCTCGACGGGCTCATCATCTCCAACACCACCCTCTCGCGCACCGACCTGACAAACAGGCAGAACGCGGGCGAGACGGGCGGCCTCTCGGGCGCGCCGCTGTTCGAGCGCTCGACCATCGTGCTGGCAAAGATGCGGCACAAAGTGGGGCCCGATTTGCCGATCATCGGCGTCGGCGGCATCGACAGCGCGGAGGCGGCGATTGCCAAGGTCCGGGCGGGCGCGGATCTCATCCAGCTTTATACGGGCCTCGTCTATCGCGGCCCCGGCCTGCCCGGCGAGATCGTGCGCGGGCTATCGGAGCGGCTGAAGCGCGAGGGCGTGAAGAACATCCGCGACCTGCGGGATCGTGATACGGCGCAATGGGCGGCGGAGGATATTCCGGCTTAAAGAAACAGTGCGAGTTCCCTTGGGTATCCGAGACTCCTCGCCTTCGACAAGCTACGGCCTGGGTGGCACTTCACCATGCGGGCTGTTCAAGCGTTGCGGAAAGCCCCTCACCCTTACCCTCTCCCCGTGAATTACGGGGAGAGGGGGACATAGACATTTCTGCGCTTTCTGTCCGCCAGGTGCAGGGGGAGGAGAAAGTGGCGATAAGGTTTAAGCCCCCTCTCCCCGTACTCACGGGGAGAGGGTAAGGGTGAGGGGCTATCCGCGCGATGGATTTTTACCCTTCACCCCGAGCTTGTCGAAGGCAAACGAGGGGGAAGGAATGGTCCTGGTACCTTTCCCTAAAACCCGAATTCCATCCGTAGCCGTCGCGGCAGCATGGCGAGCAGGGTGACGCCGCGCATCGAGAGGAAGACGTTGATCGCGAGCCAGAGGCCGTGATTGCCGAGCGGCCTCACGGCATAGAGCACCGCGAAGAAGGTGATGAGCGAAAGGCCCATCATGTTGCGCATGTCGCGCGACCAGGTGGCGCCGATATAGACCCCGTCCATATGGAAGGCGAGCAGCCCGGTCAGCGCCGTCAGCGCGGCCCAGGGCAGGTAGACAGCCGCCGCCGCGCGCACATCGGCGGCATTGGCCATCACCCTGATAATGGCATTGCCGAAGACGAGGAAGAACAGGGAAATGCCCGCTGCCAGGACGACGCCCCACAGGAAGGTGAGCTTGGCCCCGCGCAGGAAGGCCGGGCGATAGCGCGCGCCGACCGCGCGGCCGGTGATCTGCTCCGCCGCGGCGGCGATGCCGTCAAGGAAGAAGCCGGCCACAAGGAAGAAATTCATCAGCACCGCATTGGCGGCGAGCACGACCGGCCCCAGCTCCGATCCCGCCCGCGTGAAGAAGGCGAAGGCGGTCAAGAGCAGGAGTGAGCGGATCATGATGTCGCGATTGAGCACGAACATGCGCATCATGCCCGCCGGGTCGAAGATCAGCTCCCGGCCCGGGCGCGGCACGGAGCGGAATTTCATCACCACGACGGCCATGCCGACGAAGGCGGCAATGACCTCGCCGGTCACCGTGCCCCAGGCAACGCCCGTCACGCCCCAGCCCAGGAGCAGCCCCAGCGTGATCGACATGACGATGTTGATGCCGTTCAACAGGAATTGCAGCGAGAGGCCCAGCATCCCCTCGCCCCGCCCGAGCACGAGGCCCAGCACGGCATAATTGACGAGCGCGAAGGGCGCGGAAACCATGCGGATCGTCACATAGCTGCGCATCGCCGCATCCGTCGCCGGTTCCGGATGCATGAACCAGGTCATGCCCTTCAGGAACAGCGGCACGCAAAGGATCATCAACACGCCGGCGGCGATGGCGATGACCAGGGAGCGCCAGAAAATCGCCTGCTCCTCCACCTGATCGCCCCGCCCCATGGCCTGCGCGACAAGGCCGGTCGTGCCGGAGCGCAGGAAATTGAAAGCGGAGAACAGGATGTCGAAGACCAGCGCGCCGATGGCAAGGCCGCCGATCAGCTCCGCCTTGCCGAACTGGCCGATCACCGCCATGTCGACGAGACCAAGCAGCGGCGTCGTCACCGCGGCCAGCGCCATGGGAATGGCGATGCCCATCACCATGCGATGCGTCACATCGAAGGAACGCGCATTCGCGCCGGCATCTTGTTCAAGGGGAGCGTGCATGGAGGGGAGCGCCAGGAGAGTTCAGACCGAACTGCTATGCCACCGATGCAGGCGAGCGCCAAGGGAATTAGTGCGGTTCATGTTTTCATGGAATCAGTGCCAAGCGCCCTCGTGGTTCGAGGCGAATTCCGCTGCGCTCCATTCGCACCTCACCATGAGGGCTACTGAAGCGCCGACGCCCCTTCACCCTCATCCTGAGGTGCGACCCTGAGCCTGTCGAAGGGGAGCCTCGAAGGACGAGGGCGCTTGGCATTCCGTCAAAGCCGGAAATTTCTAAACCCCCAACATCATCGCCCAGTAGATATAGCGCGGCTTGCTGGCGGGGGTGGCCCAGGCGAGGCCGTAGTGACCGAACTCCGGGTCGAGCATGTTTTTACGGTGGCCGGGGGATTTCATCCACGCGTCGAAAACCGCCGCCGTGTTGCGCTGGCCGGCCGCGACATTTTCTGCCGCAGGGCCATGGATGCCCGCCTGGCGCAGGCGCGAGACGAAATCATTGCCCCAGCCGATGCTGTGGCCGATCTTGTCATAACTCGCCATGCGTTTTGCCTGGTAAAGCGCGGCCTGCTCGAGTTTCGAACCGACCGCGACCGGCGGCAGGCCATGCTGCTTGCGGATGGTGTTGAAAATCGCGGTCGGGTCTTCCGCCGCTTCCGCTTCATTCGCCAGCGGCACGGCAGCCATAATAGATGCCGCGCCCATCACCATCATGAATTTCCGCCGGCTCACGGCGAAACCGGAATTCTCGATCGTCATCGTGCTGTTCTAGCCCCAAAATGCTTTGGAAAGATCAGCGCCGATAACTCACGATCCTGAGCAAAATGAAGGCGGGGATGACGATCGCCGCGCCCAGTAACAGGTAATTGACGAAATCCGCGATGGCCGAGAAGCCCATGTTCCACAATTGCAGGAAGAACCCGCGGATGCCCCACAATATGTCATAGGGCGACCAGTCGAAGGCGTGCATGACCACGCCGACAACCAGCGAAACCAGCACAAGCTTGACGATGACCCGGGCCGGCGTATCGCCCAGAAAACGGTTTACACTGTCGGACATTCTCGTGCCTCCTGTTTGAGCGCAGAGATATGTGCTAACGTGCGCAAACACAAGAACGAGCTGGAAGACGCCGCATTTGCAGCGGCGCCTTTTCTTATCGGCCTCAGGAACATTTCTCCTGTTGCCGACGGGCGCTTGCAAGCGGGATGACTTTCCCGCTCCGCTTCGTTACTTCCTTGGCATAAGCATCCTCGGCCTCGATAACCGCCATCGAAATTATATAAGCCAGTGTTTTAAATCGGTCCTGATCCACCATCTCGAAAAGATCACGCAGCATTTCTATTGTGTAAGATATTTTCGCTTCTTCATTTATGCCGGCAGACATAAGACCCCCTTTAAATCTTAAAATAGAACAATCAACACATGTATTTAGAATTCCAAATCTTGGATTGATCAATCCATAAGTTATTAAATTAGAATATTTGGTTAAGCTTAGATATTTAGTTAATTTCTACTCAATTCGAACGGAACGAAATGAGCGGATTAAAAGCGCAGGATGTCAATTGCTGGTGGAAACAGGCTGGAATACAGCACGGAATTGGAGCGGGTAGCGGGAATCGAACCCGCGCGTTCAGCTTGGGAAGCTGACAGGCTACCATTACATCATACCCGCAACGCAGCGTCCTTTAAATCGCGCCATAAGGCCGCTCTTGTCAAGCGGCGGCAACGCCCTCTCACCGAAAATGTTTCGAGAGCTTCAGCCCCTGCGCCTGATAGTGCGAGCCGAGGTCCGCGCCGTAGAGCGCTTGCGGGCGCGCCAGCATGTGTTCATAGATCAGCCGGCCGACGATCTGGCCGTGTTCCAGGATGAACGGCACCTCGTGGCTGCGCACTTCCAGCACCGCGCGGCTGCCCGTACCGCCCGCCGCCGTGTGGCCGAAGCCGGGATCGAAGAAGCCGGCATAATGGACGCGAAATTCGCCGACGAGCGGGTCGAAGGGCGTCATCTCGGCGGCGTAGAGCGGCGGCACATGCACCGCCTCGCGCGAAACGAGGATGTAGAACTCATCGGGGTCGAGCACCAGCTCGCCGCTGCCGCGGTCGTAGATCGGCTCCCAGAAGTCGAGCACGTCATGGGCGGCGCGCTTGTCCACATCGACCACGCCGGTGTGATGCTTGCCGCGATAGCCCACCAGGCCATCCTTGCCGCCGGTGAGATCGATGGAAAGCGCAATGCCGCCGCCAGTGATATTGGGCGTCTCCGACGCGACCAGGGTTTCGGCCGTGTGGAGCGCCAGCAGCTCGGCCTCGTCCAGCTGGGCGCGGCCCTTGCGGAAGCGTATCTGCGACAGGCGCGAGCCGGTGCGGGCGACGATGGGAAATGTGCGCGGGCTGACTTCGAGATAGAGCGGGCCGTTATAGCCTGCGGGAACCTTGTCGAACTCCTGCGCCCCATCGACGATGACGCGGGTGAAGATATCGAGCCGCCCGGTGGAGCTTTTGGGATTGGCGGAGGCCGAGAGGTCGGCAGGCAGCGCCAGCGCCTCCAGAAGCGGCACGATATAGACGCAGCCCGTCTCCAGCACCGCACCTGCCGTCAGGTCGATCTCGTGCAGCTTCAGCCGCTCCAGCTTATCGATAACAGGCGTGCCCGGCCCCGGCATGAAGGAGGCGCGGACACGATAGGCCTTGTGCCCCAGCCGCAGATCGAGGCTCGCCGGCTGGATCTGGTCGGCGTCGAGCGGCTTCGGTGCGGCAAGCGCTCCGCTCTGCCACAGCGCTGCGATATCCGCATCCGCCAAAATCCCTGCGTTCCGCTTGGTCATACGCACCTCACTACACTCTTGCCTGCGCCGTCTGCCTCACCTTCGCAGCACAATTATTTGCTTGAACCTTTAGCGACCTGCCCGATTGACGCAAGGCTTCAACAGGACTAAAGCATCCTTATCCCGTGGTGATTTGGCCGGCCGGCTTGCAGCCACGTTAAAGAATTCGCTAAAGGAGGCCACGGTCCCCGCACCGGCCTTTTGCGTTTTCGCAAGGCCGGTTTTTTATTGGCCCCAGTCCGATACTGCGAGGCCAGATTTGGCAGGTGGACCCGATGACTGACAAGACCAACCGCAATTTCCGCCCCGCGACGCAACTCATCCATGGCGGCACGCTACGCTCCGGCTTCGGCGAGACGTCCGAAGCGATTTTCCTGACGCAGGGCTTTGTCTATGACTCAGCGGAAGCGGCGGAAGCGCGCTTCAAGGGCGAGGAACCCGGCTTCATCTATTCCCGCTACGCCAACCCCACCACGGACATGTTCGAAAAGCGCATGTGCGCGCTCGAGGACGCAGAAGATGCGCGCGCCACGGCCTCCGGCATGGCGGCGGTGGCGGCTGCCATTCTCTGCCAGGTCAAGGCGGGCGACCATGTTCTGGCCGCGCGCGCGCTCTTCGGCTCCTGCCGGTACGTCATCGAGACCTTGCTGCCGAAATATGGCGTCGATTTCACGCTAATCGACGGCTCGAAGGTGGAAAACTGGGAGCGGGCCATCCGCCCCAATACCCGCGCGCTGTTCCTCGAAAGCCCGACAAACCCGACGCTCGAAGTGGTTGATATCGCCAAGGTCGCCGAAATCGCCAATTCGGTGGGCGCCAAGCTGATCGTCGACAATGTCTTCGCCACGCCGCTCTTCCAGAAGCCGCTGGAACTGGGCGCGCATATCGTCGTCTATTCCGCGACCAAGCATATTGACGGCCAGGGCCGGTGTCTTGGCGGCGTGATCCTCTCCGACAAGCAGTGGATTGACGAAAATTTGCACGAATATTTCCGCCACACCGGGCCAGGCCTCAGCCCGTTCAATTCCTGGCTCCTCTTGAAGGGGCTTGAAACGCTGCCCATTCGCGTTCGGCAGCAGACGGACAGCGCGGGCAAGATCGCGGATTTCCTGGCCGGGCACAAAAACATCGCCCGCGTCATCTATCCGGGCCGCGCCGACCATCCGCAGGCGGATATCATCGCGCGCCAGATGAGCGGCGGCTCGTCCCTCATCGCCTTCGACCTCAAGGGCGGCAAGAAGGCGGCCTTCGCCTTCGAGAATGCGCTGGAAGTGATCCTGCTTTCCAACAATCTGGGCGACGCCAAGAGCCTCATCACCCACCCCGCCACCACCACGCACAAGAACCTCTCGGAAGAGGCGCGCGCGGAAGCGGGCATCACGCAGGGCATGCTGCGGCTTTCGGTCGGGCTGGAGGATGTGGACGATCTTCTCGAAGATATCGACGCGGCGTTGAACGTGGCGGGATAGCTTACCCGGAAGGCGTGTTATTTTAGCGTTGACGAACGCCCACAACTCCGCAATATCTTCCTGGTTGCAAAGCTCGGGGGAGATTTCATGTATCGTGCAATTACACAGCAGATCGAAGTCGTCGTTGAACCATTCTACCTGGAAGAGCAGTCGGACCCAGATGAATACCGCTACGTCTTCGGCTACAAAGTGACGATCGCCAACAATTCGGAGGAAACCGTTCAGTTACGCTCCCGCCATTGGCGGATCACGGACGAGAACGGCCGCGTCGAGGAAGTCCACGGCGCGGGCGTCGTCGGCGAGCAGCCGGTGCTCGATCCCGGCGATTCCTATCAATATTCATCAGGCTGCCCCTTATCCACGCCTTCAGGGGTCATGGTTGGGCGCTACCAGATGAAGGGCGAAGGCGGCAAGGATTTCGAAATCGAAATTCCCGCCTTCTCATTGGATCGGCCGGATCAAAGGCGGACGGTGAATTAGAGCGGATCATGTTTTGATGGATTCGCCAAGCGCCCTCGCCCTTCGAGGCTTCGTTCCGCTGCGCACCTCAGGATGAGGGCTACTGTGACGTTGCGGTCCCTTCACCCTCATGGTGAGGTGTGAATGGAGCGCAGCGGAATGAGCCTCGAACCACGGGGGTGAAGGGCGCACAGTTGGTTCCGTGTAAATGTGAGATGAGCCAAGCGATAGATATTCCCACTACCGCTTCACTACTCACTCCTTCACAAACTCTTTCGGATCGAACTCATACAGCGTCGAGCAGAATTCGCAGGTGACGGCGATTTTGCCGTCCTCGATGCTGTCATCGATCTCTTCCGCGGTGAAGCCTTCGAGCACGCCGCGGATTTTTTCCCGTGAGCAGGAGCATTCGTCGATGACAGGCGCGGGCTCGAAGACCCGCACGCCGCGCTCGTGGAACAGGCGGTAGAGCAGCCGCTCGGCACCGACCTGCGGGTCCGTCAGTTCGGAGCTTTCGACCGTGCCGACCAGCGACCGAACCTCGAGCCAATCATCGTCCTCATATTGCCCGTCATCATCCTCGTCCGCGCCATGCGGCGCGTCGCCGCCGGGCAGGTCTCTCTGCCGCATCCGTAGTTCGGACTCCGGCAGGAACTGCACGAGAAGGCCGCCCGCGCGCCATTGCTCCACCGCCTTGCCGTTCCTGCGCTCGATGAGCTTGGCGACGGAGAGGCGGATTTCGGTGGGAATTTGTTCCGACTGGCGGAAATAGGCGTGGGCGATATCCTCCAGGCTCGACCCGTCGAGCGCGACGATGCCCTGATAGCGCTGCATATAAGCGCCCTGGTCGATGGTGAGCGCCAGCGTGCCGCGGCCCAGAAGCTCTTCCGGCGCGGTCCGGCCCGTGGCGACCGCTTGCGCCAGACGCTCCGCATCGAACCGCGCATAAGCGCGCACCGATTTCGGCGTGTTGAAATCGACGACCAGCATATCGACCGGACCGTCCGACTGGGTCTGGAAGATGAACTTGCCGTCGAATTTCAGCGAGGTGCCAAGCAGGACGGTGAGCACGATGGCCTCGGCCAGCAGCCGCGCCACCTCCTCCGGGTAATCGTGACGCGAAAGGATGCTGTCGAGGATCGGCCCGAGCTGCACGGCACGACCGCGCGCGTCCAGCGCTTCCACCTGGAACGGCACCACCGCATCGTCGCCGGCGAAATGAAAATCGCCGAGCGATGCGCCGCCCGCTTCGCCCCTGCCGTAAATCTCAACCATGCGCGCGCGCCCCTTCCAGACACCAGGCGAGGATTGCCTTCTGGGCGTGGAGACGGTTCTCCGCCTCGTCGAAGACGACCGAATGCGGCCCGTCGATCACATCGTCAGTCACTTCCTCGCCGCGATGGGCGGGCAGGCAGTGCATGAACAGCGCATCGGGCCTGGCGCGGCCCATCAGGCGCTGGTTGACCTGGTAGGGCATGAAGACATTGTGGCCGCGCGCGCGGTCCTCCTGGCCCATCGAGACCCAGGTGTCCGTGACGACACAGTCCGCGCCCGTCACAGCCTCGACAGGGTCCGTGGTGGAAAGAATGCGCGCTCCATTGGTCCTGGCCCAATCGAGATAGGAGCCATGCGGCTCACTGCCCTCGGGTGTGGCGATGTTGAGGTTGAAATCGAACCGCGCGGAAGCCTCGACCAGCGAATGCAGCACGTTGTTGCCGTCGCCGGTCCAGGCGAAGGTGCGCCCTTTTACGGGTCCGCGACGCTCCTCATAGGTCAGCACATCGGCCATGATCTGGCAGGGATGCGTGTCGTCGGTCAGGCCGTTGATGACGGGAACGGTTGCGTTTTCGGCCAACTCGATCATCCGGTCATGCGTTGTGGTGCGGATCATGATGATATCGACATAGCGCGACAGCACCTTCGCGGTATCAGCGATGGTTTCGCTGCGGCCGAGCTGCATCTCCGATCCGGTCAGCATGATCGTCTCGCCGCCCAGTTGGCGCATGGCGACATCAAAGGAAACGCGGGTTCGCGTCGAGGGCTTGTCGAAGATCATCGCCAGTACCTTGCCGGCAAAGGGCTTCTCGATCTCGCCAGCCTTGAGACGCTCCTTGCGGGAGCGAGCATCGTCGAGAATGCGCCGCAGCTCCTGCGCAGAAACGGCGGAAAGATCGGTAAAATGCCTGATATCCTGCTTCATCGTCATGCCGTTCACGCTGTCTTCCTATTGGCAACCGAAAGCCGCTCACACGCGGCCTCGATGCGGGCGAGGCCGTCACGCAGCTCTTCCTCGGTCACGATCAGCGGCGGCAGCAGGCGCACCGCATTGTCGCCGGCGCCGACGCTCAGCAGATGCTCGTCGCGCAGCGCCTGGACGAACGTCGTATTGGGAACCACGCATTTGACGCCGGTCAGAAGCCCGCGCCCGCGCACGTCAGCCACCACATCGGGATAGCGGTCGGCGATAGAGGCAAGCCCCTGCTTGAAGACGAGCTCCATCCGGCGCACATGATCGAGGAAACCATCGGCGAGCACCACATCGAGCACGGCGTTGCCGACCGCCATGGCCAGCGGATTGCCGCCAAAAGTGGTGCCATGGACGCCTGCCGTCATGCCCTTGGCGGCCTCGGCGGTCGCAAGGCATGCGCCCATCGGGAAGCCGCCGCCGATGCCCTTGGCCACTGCCATGATATCCGGTGTGACGCCCGCCCATTCATGGGAAAAGAGCTTGCCGGTGCGCCCGACGCCGGTCTGAACCTCATCGAGGATGAGGAGCAGTCCCTGCTCGTCGCACAATTTGCGCAGCATGCGGAGAAACTCCTCCGGCACCTGGCGCAAGCCGCCCTCGCCCTGCACCGGCTCGATGAGAAAGCCAGCCGTCTCGGGCGTGATCGCGGCCTTCAGCGCCTTCTCATCGTCAAAAGGCACCTGGTCGAAGCCATCGACCTTGGGGCCGAAGCCTTCGAGATATTTGGCCTGCCCGCCTGCGGCGATCGTCGCCAGTGTGCGCCCGTGGAAAGCCCCCTCGAATGTGATGATGCGGTAGCGCTCCGGCTGGCCATTGACATAATGATAGCGGCGCGCGGTCTTGATCGCGCATTCGAGCGCCTCGGCACCGGAATTGGTGAAGAAGACCTTGTCGGCAAAAGTGGCATCCACCAGCCTCTGGCCGAGCTTCTCCTGCCCGGGGATCTCATAGACGTTGGAGACATGCCAGAGTTTCTCAGCCTGGGATGTCAGCGCCTCGACCAGATGGGGGTGCGAGTGGCCCAGCGAGTTGACGGCGATACCCGCAGCGAAATCCAGATAACGATCGCCCTTCTCGGTAATCAGCCAGACGCCCTCGCCTCGCTCGAAGCGCAAACCGGCACGATTAAAAGTGTCGTAGAGCGGTTGCACGGTCGATTGGGTCATGCCAGTCGGGCCTCCTAGCCTTGAAAAGCGTGGGTGCGGGATGAGCCGTTTCCGGCGGGCCCCGCGCGGACGAAATCAAAAAGCCGCCCCCAGGGCGGCTTCAAGAACTGCAATATCATGCGGGAAGGCTTAAATGTCAATTGAAGCCGGCGAGCGGTTTTTTCTCACGGAAAATTTGTTTGTCCCCAAAAGAGTCACAAAAAGCAGATAGTTGGTACCCAAGTTGGGGAAAACCGAAAAAACCAAATCAGTGTGGCCGCACGACTCTTGTCACGGAGTCACCCGTTAATGTAGCTTCCCCGCAGTAAAAACTAGATTTCGTGCGGCGGACCTAGTCATCCGGATAGATGTAGTAGTTTCGTCTGGGGCAACCCGGTCAGGACGATGGATTCCGGATGAAATGTTAAGAAATTGGAGCCCAGGACAATGAACTGGACAGACGAGCGCGTCGAACTGCTTAAGAAATTGTGGGGTGAAGGGCTCAGTGCCAGCCAGATCGCAGCACAGCTTGGCGGAGTGAGCCGCAACGCGGTCATCGGCAAGGTACACCGGCTGAAACTGTCGGGGCGCGGCAAAACGTCCGCGGCGCCGGCCCGCAGCAAGAAGGTCAATACGCCCACCAGCACCGTGCGTTCCACCACATCGCATGCAAGCTCCGGCGCGAGCCAGCAGACCATGGTCCGCACCACCGTCACCAAGAGCATCGGCGCGACGGCCCTGCAGGCGGAATATGCGGTGGAAGCGGTGGCGCATACTGTGATCCGGCCCACGGCGGATGTGGTGGTGCCGATCTCGCGCCGCCTTTCGCTGCTGCAATTGAGCGAGCGGACCTGCAAATGGCCGATCGGCGACCCGCTCAACGAGGATTTCCATTTCTGCGGCAATGATTCCGCCGAAACGGGGCCTTATTGCGGCTATCACTCCAAGCTTGCTTTCCAGCCGGTCTCGGAACGCCGCCGCGCGCGGTGAGGCGGGCGGGTATTCATCTGCAAATATTGCGCCGTCTCGGTGCGGCAAAAATCAGATTCTGGTAAGAATTTAGATTCAGCCCTTGCGGCTCAGCCTACGCATCATTTTCAAAATTGAAACGGTGGCGGGGCAGTACCCCCCTCTGTCCTCCCGGACATCTCCCCCACTAGGGGGAGATTGGATGGGAAGACCGCTTTCGCCAATCGTCAACGTCGCAAGATAAAGCGCCTTCATCAATGAAGACCAATCCCCCCTTGTGGGGGGAGATGTCCGGCAGGACAGAGGGGGGTGTCTGGCTCTCCGATCAAAACATCATTTACTTGAGCGGCTCGCCGCTCACCCCTTCCCCTCCGGCGCGGGAAAGCGCACAATGAAGGTCGAGCCCTGGCCGACCTGTGAGCGGATGATGAGCCGGCCCCGGTGCCGGGTCAGGATATGCTTGACGATGGCGAGGCCGAGGCCCGTGCCCTTGTGGGCGCGGCTGGTTTCGACATCGACGCGGTAGAAGCGCTCGGTCAGGCGCGGCAGGTGTTCCGAGGGTATGCCGGGGCCGAAATCCTCGATGGAGGCGACGATCTCCTTGCCGGCGGCACCGGTCTCCTCCTCCAGCCGGACGATGGCGCGCTTGCCGGACTGGCCGTATTTGCAGGCATTCTCAAGCAAATTCTGGAAAACCTGGATGAGCTCGTCGCGGTCGCCGGTGACCTTGACGGGACCGGCGGGAATATGCCGCTCTATGGTGACATCAAGCCCGTTGGCGAAGGGCGTCAGGCTGTCGGCGACATGGTTCAGCACATTGGCGAGATCGACGCGCTCGGTCACGGCGATATGCGCCTTCATCTCGATGCGCGACAGGGAAAGCAGATCGTCGATGAGCCGCGCCATGCGCTCCGCCTGCTTCTGCATGATCACAAGGAATTTCTCCCGCGCCGCAGCATCGTTGCGGGCCGGCCCCTGCAGGGTTTCGATGAAGCCGCGCAGCGAAGCCAGCGGCGTGCGCAGCTCGTGGCTGGCATTGGCGATGAAATCCGAGCGCATACGGTCGATCCGGCGTATCTCGGTCTGGTCACGGAAAAGAAGGACGAAGGAAGCCGGTCTTCCGGCTCCGGCATCGAGCGCCATGACCATCGCCCTATACCAGCGGTCGAGGGGGACGCGCTCGAAATAGTCGATGGCGCGGGGCTGGCCGTCGGCGATGACGCCCTGGATCAGACCGTGCATTTCCGGCGCGCGGAAGCGCAGATATAAGGCCGTGTCCTCGGTCAGGGGCTGGAAAGCCTCGCGCGCCGCCTTGTTGGCATAGAGCACCATGCCGCCCCCGTCGAACAGGATCATCGGATCGGGAAGCTGCTCGGCGAGACGCTCGCCGGAAATGCGCGACAGGCCTTTCTGCGGCCCTTCCCCTCCCCCCGGATAAGCCCTCTCGGCTTGCGGCGCGGGCATCAGGGCAGCCACGGCCAGCAGCAAACCGATGGTGAAAACCGCAAGCACCGGCAGGGATGCGCCCGAGGCGAGCACCAGAAGCAGCGCCAGAACCGCTATGGTGAGGATATGGCGCGCGCGCACGATGCCCCCAGCCATCCGCGCCACCATGCCCCGTTTCCTGCCGCCCGTCTTCTCGATCTCGCTCATCCCGTCCCAAGGCTCTCCAAATGCCAAACCATGCCCCCATAGCACGGTTTCTCTATCTTACGGGAGGATGGGTTGAATGACAGTTTAACGACAAGGCACAGGATTTGCCGGAGATGATCAAGCTTCGTCGCTTCCATCAAAAAACAAAATACTGTAGCCGCACGATCCTTACGAAGCCGCGACCTTGAGGCGATCAGCGGCGAAGACCGGATCATTATCGGCCCTGGGGCCAAGTTTCTGCTGACCGGCGCCCGCAACGGCGGCCTGTCTGGGAGACCGCGCGGCGCGAGGGATTGCGAAGGCGCCGCTGGGGTGATGCGGGGTCTTCTCCCAGAGATGCGGCGCCTCGAACAATTGCCAGACGGCGCGCCAGGCCGAGAAGGACATCAGCAGCCAATAGACCGGTATCCAGCAGAAATAGAGGCCGGCGCGGCGCTCCTCGCGGTTCAGCGTCTTCAGGCCCAGCATATAGTAGCTCACATAGGCCAGCGTGATGTTCACCGCATCGATACAGAGGAGATAGAACGACCAGAAGGAGGCCGGTCCGCGCAAGGATGCCGTGATAACCAGAACCGCCGTGACCATCATCAGCGGATAGACGAGCGCGGAGAGGATGAGGCCCGACATGTAAAGCATGCTGAGGGCGAAGCGGACGGTGCCGAGGTCCCGCCAGGTGCGCCAAGGATTGCGCATATGGACGAGCCAGGTCTGCATCCAGCCCTTGAGCCAGCGGGTGCGCTGCTTTTTCCAGTCGGTATAGCAGCGGGGCGCGTCTTCCCAGGTGCCGCGCGTGATCACGCCGACCCGGTAGCCGAAGCGCGCCAGCCTCAGGCCGAGATCGGCATCTTCGGTCACATTATAGCTGTCCCAGCCGCCGACCGCCTCGAGGCATTCGCGGCGCAGATGGTTGGAGGTTCCGCCCAGCGGGATGACCAGGTTCATCCGCGCCATCCAGGGCAGAAGGCCACGGAACAGCGCCGCATATTCGAAGGCGAACATGCGGGTCAGCCAGTCTGAACGGAAATTCGAAATCAGAAGCGGCGCCTGCACGCAGGCGAGCTTGCGGTGGCCGGTGAGGAACGCGTTCCACGCCTCGAGCAGTTGGTCCGGATGGGGCCGGTCCTCAGCGTCGTAGATGACGATGAATTCGCCGCGCGCGAATTGCAGGGCGTAGTTGAGCGCCTTCGGCTTGGTACGAGGGCCGGAATTCGGGACGCGGACGATCTCGAAGCAGGGCGGCAGCACATGGCTTTCGATCGCCTCGATGGTATCCGGATCGTCAGCCTCGCAGACGAGCTTGATATCGAGCTTGGAGGCAGGCCAGTTAAGGCCGGACAACGCCTGTAGCAATTGCGGGATGATCGCCGCCTCCTTATAGAGCGGCACCAGGATGGTATAGACCGGCATGTCGCGCGGCAGAATATTGCCCGCAGGCAGCAGGGACGGCTTCTGCGCCACCGTCGAGGCGAGCAGGCGCATCGTCACGCAGCAGAAGAAAATCAGCGTCAGGCTGACATGAAGAACCACCGCCGTCTTCAGCGGGTGGAACAGGAAAAAGCCGATCAGCAGGAAGATCGTTTCCGCCAGCACGAAGCCCTGCCAGCCATTGATCACCATGGCGGCGGAGAATTGCGGCGGGGTCATCTCCTGGGCGATCTTCACCAGTTCCCGCTCCTGCCGCAGGCGCATCATCTGCGCCAGGATGGCGGGCGGACATACGCGCAGGCGTTCGGCAAGCGACGGGGTTTGCGCAAGGCTGCGCTTGAGTATGACCAGATCGTCGATCGCCGGCGCGATGTAAAGCAAGGTGCGCCCGCCGCCATGCGCCACGAGAACATGGCGGATGCTGCGCAGGTTCTGCGGTACATCATCCTCGCGCAGAAGGATGTCGGAGGAAACGATGCGGTCCTCAAAGCCTACGCCCAACTCACTGGCAATCGCCTCATAAAGTTTCTCCTGTCTAATTCCGGCTGAAACCATGATTTCATCAGTAAAGGAAGTATTGTTTCGTTTTGCTTCGATGAACGCATGTATTACTTCATTTCGCCTTGCCCCATTCAGGCAAAGTCTTGCGGCGATGGCCGAACATACCAGAATTTCGGCATGATATTCCTTGTGCAGCCAAGCCGCTTCCCCGGCCTGGCGTGCCTGAGCACCCCCGAACTTTGCCATAATGGTTAGTCGCGCAACTTACAGGTGCAAGACGCGCGCCCGGACAGAAACAATTCTGCAAACTCAAGAACAGTACACGCCATTTTTTACACCTCTTACAAATACATCTTTTATTAAACTTAATTTTTCCCGGATTACAATAGAGATCAGCTTTGGCGCAGCAAAATTGATTCGCCAAAATTCATATTAAATTTCAGTGATTTATGATGCGATGAGAGTAGTGAAGATAATTGAGAGCACGATGGTGCCGTTGGCGGAGCACACCCCCCTCTGCCCTGCCGGGCATCTCCCCCACAAGGGGGGAGATTGGCTGTCAGGATCTGCTTTCGCTAATCGCCAACATTGCCGAATAAAGCACCGTCATCAACGAAGGCTAATCTCCCCCCTTGTGGGGGAGATGTCCGGCAGGACAGAGGGGGGTTACTGTCCCGCCAGCGTTTGAACCTAAACCAGTTCGCCCGCCAACGCCTTCCTGATCAGCGCCCGCGTCTCAGCAATGCCATAGAGCGCGACGAAGGAGCCGAAGCGGGGGCCGCGCTCCTGGCCGATCAGCACCTCGTAGAGCATCTGGAAGAAAGAGACGGACACGCCGGGGCCGCCTTCCGGGCTCTTCTTGGTGTGGTCCTGGTAGCGCTCGATGGTGCGGCCCACGTCCAGGATGGCGTTCTGTATGTCGTTGCCGTCGGTGCCCTCGGGCAATTCGCCTAGCTTGGCATCGAGCGCTGCGAGCGCCTGCCGCTCCACCTCATCAGGCGCGCGGAACTGCTTCGTCGGCTTTACGAAATCGTTGAAATAGCGGATCGCATAGCCGACCAGCGCATCCAATGCCGGATTGTTTTCAGGCGAAACGCCGGGCACATGACGCGAGATGAAGCCCCACAGCACATCCGGATTTTCCGCATTCGAGGCGCTGACGAGATTGAGCAGCAGCGCGAACGGCACCGGCAGGTCCTCTTGTGGCGGGTTGCCGTAATGGATGTACCAGACGGGATTGTTGAGCCGATCCTTCCATTCCTGCCGGTGATAGGCGGAAAGGTAGGTGAAATATTCGTCCACCGCCTTCGGGATCACGTCGAAATAAAGCTTTTTCGCGGTTTTCGGCTTCTGGAAATTATAGAGTGCGAGGCTCTCGGTCGGAGCGTAGGCGAGCCATTCGTCGATGGAAATGCCGTTGCCCTTGGACTTGGAGATCTTCTGGCCAAGCTGGTCGAGGAACAGCTCGTAGACGAAATGCTCCGGCGCGCGGCCGCCGAGGATTTCGCAGATGCGATCATAGATGCCGGCGTTGGTCTGGTGATCCTTGCCGAACATTTCGAAATCGATGCCGAGCGCCGCCCAGCGCATGCCGAAATCCGGCTTCCATTGCAGCTTCACATTGCCGCCGGTGACGGAGAGCGTCGTCTCGGCGCCGTCCTCGTCGTCAAAGGTGATGGTGCCGTTTTTCGCGTCCACCTTCTTCATCGGCACATAGAGCACGCGGCCCGATTTTGGCGAGATCGGCAGGAAGGGGCTGTAGGTCGCCCGGCGCTCCTCGCCCAGCGTCGGCAGCATCACCTTCATGATGTCGTCATAGCGCTCGACGGCCTTGAGCAGCACCGCATCGAACCTGCCCGACTTGTAATATTCCGTCGCGCTGGCGAATTCGTAATCGAAGCCGAACGTGTCGAGGAAGCGGCAGAGCATGGCATTGTTATGCTCGGCGAAGCTCTTGTAAGTCCCGCCGAAGGGGTTCGGCACGGCGGAAAGCGGCAATTGCAGATAAGGCTCCATCGCCGCCTTGTCAGGCACATTGTCGGGGATCTTGCGCATCCCGTCCATGTCGTCGGAGAAGCAGATGAGCCGCGTCTTGACCTTGTCCTCGGTCAGTACCCGGAAGGCATGGCGCACCATGGATGTGCGCGCCACCTCGCCGAAGGTGCCGATATGAGGCAGGCCGGAGGGGCCGTAGCCGGTCTCGAAAAGCACGGTTTCGGGCAGGCCGGTCTTTTCGTAACGCTTCAGGATTTTCCGCGCCTCCTCGAACGGCCACGCTTTCGCTTCCTTCCCCGCCACGATCAATTCGGGCGTGAGGGCGAGGTCGGGAAGGCGGTTGGTGGTCATTTTATGGGTTCCTGAGGCCGGAATGGCGCGCATGTTGGCAAAAAGAGTGTACTTGGCTTTTCCGTCCTGCTCTATGGCTCTGGTCGCCTCGCGTCAACTCCCATGGAATTTCCTTGCGCCTTTGCTGCCGTGCTTCTAGTTTCGCGGCGGATTTTGAAAGGATGCGAGGAAGGCATGTCAGAAATTTCGCCGCAGGATGCGCTTGTCTATATCATGGTCACCACCTCGGTGGCGGATACGACCATGACGGATGCCGAACTTTCCTCCATCGGCAATATCGTCAGCCGCCTCCCCGTGTTCCGCGGGTTCGACCCCGTCCGACTTCCTGAGCTGGCCGCGCGCTGCTATGCCCATCTGGAAGATGAGGACGGGCTGGAGCGCATCCTCGATATCGCCCATGAAACGCTGCCCGAGCGGCTTTACGACACCGCCTATGCGCTGGCAGTGGAAGTCGCCGCCGCCGACCTGCATGTGGAGCAGGAGGAACTGCGCTTTCTCCAGATGCTGCGCGACCGCTGGAACCTCGACGAGCTTACCGTCGCGGCGATCGAGCGCAGCGCGCGGGTGCGGTTCCGCAAACTGGCTTAGTTCGGCCGCGATCCCGAAACGTCAGCTTTTCGGGATCGAAACGAGGGGATATTCTTTTATCGTAGCGGCTGCGGCGCAGTCGAGGCATGGATCCCAGTGACAAGCACTGGGATGACGGGGTGGAGGTGTTGCTTCCAATATCTGATACGCTTCTGCCAAGCGGAGAGGTCGGAGGTGGTTTGCTAGCAGCCAAAGCAACCCGTCATCCCAGTGCTTGTCACTGGGATCCATGCCTCTACGTCTCCAGACAATAACGGTCCAAAACCGGAATTCTGGCGATTCCATCAACCGTCCTAATAAAACCCGATCGGGAAATATTTCAAATAAAGCTCCGCCAAGACGCCTTTTTGCTCCAGCGCCTCCAGCGCGTGGTCGAAGGCTTTTGCCAATTGCGCATTATCGCCCAAGACAGCGATTGCCAGGCCGGAGCCCAGGAATTGAGGACCGAGATAGGGGCCGCCCGAGAAGGCGCAGCAGCCCTCCGACGCCTTGTCGCCGAGCCAGAAGGACAGCGTCATGCCGTCGCCGAAGGCGGCATCGAGCTTGCCGCTTTTGAGGTTGGCGAAAAGCTGTTCCTTGCCGATAAAATTCTCGATGACGGCGCTGGGAAAATAGCGGCGCAGCATTGCCTCATGCGCGGTTCCGCCGAGGACGCCGACGCGCTTGTTCCTGAGATTGAGCGGCTCGTCCAGCATGGCGTCGCGCCGTGTGACGAAGCGGGCCGGCAGGCCGAGATAGGGCCGCGAGAAGGCGAACTCCATGCGGTTTTCCGCCGTCGGCTCGAGCCCTGCGATGATGGCCTCGCCGTCGCCACTCTTCAGCTTGGGTAGCAGTTCGCCCCAGGGGACCGCCTCGACCTGGCAGATATCGCCTATTCCCAGCTCATCGCAGATGGCGCGCGCCAGATCGATATTATAGCCGGCAAGCCTGCCGCCGCTGTCGATGAAATTGAAAGGCGGGAAGTCGGCCGTCGTCAGGAACCGCACGCGGCGCAATTTGGAAAGGTCCGGCTTGGCGATGCGTTCACGGCGATCCCATAAATACGGAATGTCAGGCGAGGCCGCCATGGCAGGGGCCGATGCGAAGGAAAAACCGAGGATCAAGGCCAAAACCAACACTGCGAATCTCATGGGCCCTCCGGTGAGCAGAACATGCCACGAGCTTAGCATCGGCTGGCGGATGTCGGTCAATCCTTCGCGCTCATTTCGGCAATGCAATGTCCCGGTTACTGGCTCGCCCAGATGATGCGGGCGAGCCATGCCACGTCAGCGGCGTCAAGAATGCGGTTGGGCTCGCCTGCCGTGGCGGGAAGAAGCTCGACGGCGCGGGGTGTCTGGCGGTGCAATATGCGCGCCGTAACCTCGCCTGCCTTCGTCTTCAGGAGGACATGGTCGCCACGGCGGATGGATGCGCCGGGCGCGACGATCAGCGTGTTGCCATCCCGATAGAATGGCAGCATGGAATCGCCGGAGACTTCCAGCGCATAGACGGCACCGGCGGGGGGGAATTCCAGCACATCCCAGCCCTGCCCCGTGGGGAAGCCCGCATCATCGAAAAAATTGCCGCTGCCTGCCTGCGCAAGGCTCAGAAACGGGACCGCGCGCGCATTGGCGGCGGGGGCTGGTGCAGTCCCCTCCCCCTCGCGCATCAGTTCCATCAATTCGTCAAGCGACGCCCCGGTCGCCTCCATCACCTTCGCAAGCGACTCCGTCGAAGGCCACCGGGCGCGGCCATCGGCGGCATAGCGCTTGGACTTATTGAAGGTGGTGGGGTCCAGCCCCCCGCGGCGAGCAAGACCCGAGGGCGTCAGCGAATAGCGCTCGGCCAACGCATCTATGGCAGCCCATACGCGCTCATGAGAGATCATGACGAACTTTTCCTGATGGCGTCAGGAAAAAATACCTCTTTTTTGTCGGGCAGGCAAGACAGGGATTGAGGCCGATGATTTATCTATGAATGGGGATGGGGAATAGGAAAAAAAGCGGGGTGGGAGGGCCTGCTCCTTCCCCCTTGCGGGGAAGGTGCCCGCGTAGCGGGCGGATGGGGGTGGTGACGGCTGTGCACCACCTGAAATCATAGCGCGCTGCCTTTATCACCCCCACCCGACCCTTCGGGCCACCCTCCCCGCAAGGGGGAGGGAAAGTGCCGGATCAAGCCGCCTGCTTCTGCGGCTCCGCCTTATACGGATCGAAGCGCTGGTAGAAGGTTTCCCCCTTTTCCGCCATATCGAGAAGCAGATTGGGGGCCTTGAACTGGGCTCCGTACTTCCTCTGCAACTCCTTGGCGCGCTTGACGAATTTCTTCGCGCCCACGCCGTCGATATAGGAGAGCGTGCCGCCCGTATAGGGAGCGAAGCCGAAGGCGAGGATGGAGCCGACATCGGCCTCGCGCGGGTCGGTGACGATGCCTTCCTCCATGACGCGCGCCGCTTCCAGCGCGATGACGAACAGGAAGCGCTGCTTCAGTTCCTCGACGTCGATCTTGTCCGGGTCCTGCTGCGGGTAGAGCGTCTTCAGCTCCGGCCACAGATGCTTCCTGGCGGGCTTTGCCGGATAATCGTAGAAGCCCTTGCCGTTTTTGCGGCCTTTGCGGTCATATTTATCGACCATGGTATTGACCAGCTCGACATGGCGCGGATCGACCGCCTTCGGACCCAAATCCGCGAGCGCCGCCTTGAGGATTTTCTGCGAGAGGTCGATAGCCGTCTCGTCGTTGAGCGCCAGCGGGCCGACCGGCATGCCGGCCATGCGGGCGGCGTTTTCGATCATCGCCGGGGGCACGCCTTCGATCAGCATATTGTAGGCTTCCGACATGTAGCGCAGCACGCAGCGATTGACGTAGAAGCCGCGCGTGTCGTTGACGACGATTGGCGTCTTCTTGATGGCGCGGACATAATCGAGCGCCACGGCCAGCGCCTTGTCGCCGGTCTTCTTGCCGAGGATCACTTCCACCAGCATCATCTTGTCGACGGGCGAGAAGAAGTGGATGCCGATGAAGTTCTTCGGGCGCTGCGACACCTTGGCGAGGCCTGTGATCGGCAAAGTCGAAGTGTTGGAGGCGAACACGCCTGAGGATTTCAGCACTGCCTCCGCCTTCTCGGTCGCCTCGCGCTTGACCTCACGGTCCTCGAACACGGCCTCGATTACGAGGTCCGCGCCTTCGAGCGCTGCGTAATCCGGCGTGGCGGTGATGAGCGAGAGGAGCTTTTCCTTGTCCGCCTCGGTCGCCCTGCCCTTCTGGATTTCCTTGGTGATCAAGTCAGCCGAATGGGCCTTGCCCTTGTCGGCGGATTCCTGGTCGCGGTCGATGAGGACGACAGGAATGCCGGCCTTGGCGGTGACGTAGGCAATGCCTGCGCCCATGAAGCCTGCGCCGATGACGCCGATTTTCGTGAACTTCGTCGGCTTCACATCCGCCGGGCGGCGCGCGCCCTTGTTCAGCTCCTGCAGGGAGACGAACAGCGAGCGGATCATCATGCCCGCTTCCGTCGTCTGGAGGATTTGCGTGAAATAGCGCTGCTCGATCTTGAGGCCCGTATCGAAGGGCACGAGCAGGCCTTCATAGACGCATTTCAGGATGGCTGCGGCAGCCGGATAATTGCCATAGGTCTCGCGGCGCAGGATGGCGCTTGCGGCAGGCCAGAGATTGGCGCCCGCCGCCGAATAGATCGGCGCGCCGGGCAGCTTGAAGCCCTTCTCGTCCCAGGGCTGGACCGGCTTCAGCCCGTTCTTGATCATCTTCTTGGCGGTCTCGATCAGCTTCTTGGCCGGGGCGATCTCATGGATCAGGCCCATCGCCTTGGCGCGCTGCGGCGTCAGGTTCTGGCCTGTCGTCATCATCTGCAGGGCGTCCTGCTGATTTGTCAGGCGCGGGACGCGCTGCGTGCCGCCGGCGCCGGGGAAGATGCCGACCTTGACCTCGGGCAGCGCCATTTTCACGCCCGGCGCGTCGGAGGCGACACGGCCATGGCAGGCAAGCGACATCTCGAACGCGCCGCCCATGCAGGTGCCATTGATGGCGGAGACCCAGGGCTTGCCCGAGGTCTCGAGCTTGCGGAACAGCCCGCCCATGCGGCCGGAATTCTGGAACAGAAGCTCCACCGCCTTTTGCGGGTTCTTCGCCTTTTCCTCGTGGAACAGCTGGAACATGCGCTTGAGCATGGTCAGGTCCGCGCCGCCGGAGAAGGTGTCCTTGCCCGAGGTGATGACCGCGCCCTTGATCGCGGCGTCGCCCATCACGCGATCGACGATGGCGTCGAGCTCTTCCATCACCTCTTCGGTGAAGACGTTCATCGATTTGTCGGGCATGTCCCAGGTGACGAGAGCGATACCATCAGCGTCAACGTCGAATTTGAAGTTCTTGTATTCAGCCATTGGAGAGTTCCTCCTCAAAAATCTGTTGCGGCAGTGGCGATTGGCCTCCCTTCCCCCTTGCGGGGAAGGTGCCCGCGTTAGCGGGCGGATGGGGGTGGTAAAGGCAGCGCGCTGTGATTGCCTGTTGGTGTGCAACCGTCACCACCCCCCACCCGGCCCTTCGGGCCACCCTCCCCGCAAGGGGGAGGGTAAAAAGGGGGTCAGACGCGTTCTATGATGGTGGCGGTGCCCATGCCCGCGCCGATGCATAGCGTGACGAGCGCGGTGTTGAGATCGCGGCGCTCCAGCTCGTCGAGCGCGGTGCCGAGGATCATCGCGCCGGTGGCGCCCAGCGGATGGCCCATGGCGATGGCGCCGCCATTGACGTTGATCTTGTCATGCGGAATGTCAAAGGCCTGCATGTAGCGCAGCACGACAGCGGCGAAGGCTTCGTTGAGCTCGAAGAGGTCGATATCCGACAGCTTCATCTTGGCGCGCTTCAGAAGCTTTTCCGTTACATCGACGGGGCCGGTCAGCATCAGCGCCGGGTCGGAGCCGATATTGGCGAAGGTGCGGATGCGCGCGCGCGGCTTCAAGCCCAGCGCCTTGCCCGCCTTTTTCGAACCGAGCAGCACGCCCGCCGCGCCATCGACGATGCCGGACGAATTGCCGGCGTGGTGGACATGGTTGACGCTCTCGACATCCGGATGCGCCTGGATGCCCACGGCGTCGAAGCCGCCCATCTCGCCCGGCATGACGAAGGACGGGTTGAGCGAAGCCAGCGCCTGCATGTCAGTCGTCGGGCGGATCGTCTCGTCATGATCGAGAATGGTGAGGCCGTTCTGGTCCTTGACGGGGATGACCGATTTCTTGAAATAGCCCTTTTCCCAGGCTTTCGCGGCGCGCTTCTGGCTTTCCACCGCATAGGCGTCGACATCGTCGCGGGAGAAGCCGTATTTGGTGGCGATCAGGTCTGCGGAGACGCCCTGTGGCATGAACCAGCCGGGCAGACCCACGGAGGGGTCCATGTACCAGGCGCCGCCCGACATGCCCATGCCGACGCGCGACATGCTCTCCACGCCGCCGGCGATGACGACATCATCAGCGCCTTGCGCGATCTTGGCGGCGGCGAAATTGATGGCGTCGAGGCCGGAGGCGCAGAAGCGCGAAATCTGCATGCCGGGGGCCTTGAAATCATAGCCCGCCTCAAAGGCGGAGGAACGCGGGATCACCGCGCCCGCCTCGCCGACCGGATCGACGCAACCATAGATGATGTCGTCGACCTGCGACGTGTCGAGCCCGTTGCGGTCGCGCAGCGCCTCCAGCACCTTGGCGCCCAGGCGTACCGCCGGCACCTCATGCAGGCTGCCATCCTTCTTGCCGCGCCCGCGCGGGGTGCGGACATGATCGTAAATATAGGCTTCGGCCATTTATCTTCTCCCTTTGTGCCTTGCACTCAATCCCCTCTGGAGGGCGTGTCCGAAGGCGTCTGCCGGATATTTGGACTGTCTTAGAACGCTTCCGCAGGCAGCGCCATCAGCGTGTCCGCGCCGGTCTGGATGCGGGCGAGGCGCAGGGCGGTTTCGGGCATGATGCGCTCCATGTAATAGCGGGCGATGGCGAGCTTGGCTTCAAAATAAGCCTTTTTGCCGCCCGCGCCGGCATCGAGCTTTTCTTGTGCCGTCTTTGCCATCTGCGCCCACATGTAGCCCAGTGCGACGAGACCGAAGAGATGCATATAGTCGGTCGAGGCCGCTCCGGCGTTGTCGGGCTTCGCCATGGCGTTCTGCATCAGCCACATGGTGGCAGCCTGCAAATCGTTGAGACCCTTCTTGACGTGCTTGGTGAAGAAGGAAAGCTGCTCGTTCGCACGGTTCTCCTCGCAGAAATCGCCGACTTCCTTGAAGAAGGCCATGACGGCGCGGCCCCCGTTCAGGCCCAGCTTGCGGCCGACGAGGTCGAGCGCCTGGATGCCGTTCGCCCCCTCATAGATCATGGCGATGCGCGCGTCGCGCACATACTGGCTCATGCCATGCTCCTCGATATAGCCATGGCCGCCGAAGACCTGCTGCGCCATGACGGCATGGTCGAAGCCCTTGTCGGTCAGCACGCCTTTCAGCACCGGCGTCATCAGGCCGATAAGGTCATCCGCGGCCTGGCGTTCCTTCTCGTCGGGCGAGCGGTGGGCGATGTCGGCCTTGAGCGCGGTCCAGAGGATCAGTGCGCGGCCCGCCTCGTTGAAGGCGCGGATGGTCATCAGCGTGCGGCGAATATCGGGATGGACGATGATGGGATCGGCCTTCTTCTCCGGCTCGGCAGCACCGGAAAGCGCACGGCCCTGCAGGCGCTCGCTGGCATAGATGGCCGCGTTCTGATAGGCCGTTTCGGCAATCGACAGGCCCTGCAGCGCGACGCCGAGGCGGGCCTCGTTCATCATGGTGAACATGGCGCGCAGGCCCTTGTTCTCGCCGCCGATCAAATAGCCCGTCGCCTCGTCATAGTTCATGACGCAGGTGGAATTGCCGTGGATGCCCATTTTCTCTTCGAGGGAGCCGCAGGAAACGCCGTTGCGCTTGCCGGGATTGCCGTTCTCGTCGGGAATGAATTTCGGCACGATGAACAGCGAAATGCCCTTGGTTCCATCAGGCGCGCCTTCGATGCGGGCGAGCACCAGATGGATGATGTTCTCCGACATGTCGTGCTCGCCAGCGGAGATGAAAATCTTCTGCCCTGATATCTTGTAGGAGCCGTCGCCGTTTGGCACCGCCTTGCTGCGCAACAGGCCCAGATCCGTGCCGGCATGCGGCTCGGTCAGGTTCATGGTGCCGGTCCAGACGCCTTCGACCATCTTCGGCAGATAAGCCTGCTTCTGCTCCTCGGTACCGTGGGTGAGGATCGCGGCGATGGCGCCCTGCGTCAGGCCAGGATACATCATCAGCGCCATGTTGGCCGAGGACATATATTCCCCAGCCGCCACATGCAGCGCGTAAGGCAGCCCCTGCCCGCCATATTCGGCGGGGACGGCGAGGCCCAGCCAGCCGCCCTGGCAATAGAGGTCGTAGCCCTGCTTGAAACCATCAGGCGTCGTCACCGAGCCATCATCGTTGCGCACGCAGCCTTCGTGGTCGCCGACCTGGTTCAGCGGAAACAGCGTGTTTTCTGCCAGCTTCGCGCCTTCCTGCAAAATCGCCTCGACCACATCGGGCGAGGCATCGGCAAAGCCGGGAAGATTGTCATAGCGCTCATAGCCCAGAACATCGTTCAGGATGAAAAGCGTGTCTTCGACGGGCGCGCGGTAGCTCGGCATCAATTTCCTCCACATTTTAGTTGCCACATGATCTTATCCGAAAAGTCCGCAACTTTTTCGGGATCATGCGGTCGATCAGGAATCCGGGGAGCTGCTTTCTCACCCGGGAAAGGCAATGTCATGGCAACACTAGCCAATTTTGACGTTTGCGTAAACGTCAAAAAACAATCCCTTTGCCCAGCGATTGCAAGGATATCCCAGGCAGGATATAAGGATATCTGAAAAGGGAAATCCAAATGCCTCTCTTCATCAAAGATCCTACAGTCGACCTTCTGGCGGAGCAACTACGCCTGCGCACCGGGGCGCGCACAAAGACCGATGCGGTTCGCACGGCCTTGATGCACGAGTTGGAGCGCATCGAAGGAGAAACGCCCTTGCGCGAGAAGCTGAGCGCATTGCGGCAGCGCGCGCGGGAACGGCTCGGCCCGCCAGTGCGCGGCGTCGACATGAAAAAACTCATGGATGAGCTATGGGAGGAAGGCGAGTGAGCTTCCTGGATGCTTCGGTCATCGTCGCGATTTTGAACGAGGAACCCGGCTTTGAGGAACTGGAAAAACGGCTGAGCGATAGAGGCGGACCGATCCATGTATCGCCGCTCGTGCGGTTCGAGGCAGTTTCCGCGCTCGTCAGGCTGCGGATCATCGCCACGAAAGGCAGGGTGAACCGGGAAGAATTGATCGCCGAAGCCCGCCAACTTGTAGACGGGTTTGTCCAGGCGCTTGGAGCGCGCGACATCGCCATCGACACCCGCATTGGCGCCAGCGCGCTTGACGCCATGGCCCGATATGGGAAGGTCGCAGGCCATCCGGCCGGTCTCAATTTTGGTGATTGCTTCGCCTATGCGAGCGCCAAGGCCCACCAATTATCCTTGATCTACAAGGGTGACGATTTCGCTCAGACAGACATGGCCTAACCGAAATTTCGGTACGGGCCGACATGGCCAATCACTTTACGAAACCGCGGCCTGCTGCGCGACACCCATCTTGTCGAGGACGTAATCGACCACCCCGCGCAATTCGGCAATCGACTCGTCCAGCGCCGCACGCTGTTCTTCCAGGCGGGTGATCTGCCGGGTGGATTTATCCAGCACCGCGCGCAGCTGGCGGATGTTGGAACCCTCGGGCTCATAGAGATCGATCAGATATTTCACCTCGCGCAGGGTGAAGCCGACCTTGCGCCCGAACAGGACGAGCCGGAGCCGTGTGCGGTCGCGGCGCGTATAGAGCCTGGTGGTTCCGGCGCGACGCGGATTGAGCAGGCCCTTGTCCTCGTAGAACCGCAGGGTGCGCAGCGAGACGCCGAATTCGCTGGCCAGATCGCCGATGCGAAACGCCTTGTCTTCCGGGATATCGTTCTGCTCTTCCATGAACAGAACCGTGGCAGGAGAGTTAACGGCCTTGTGGTCGTTCATATTCTCGTTTTCCAGTTTGGACCTTAGCAAGGCTCCGGCTTTCCTCATCTCTCACCCAATCCGAAGGCTTTGTGGACATGAAGCAGCAAGCGCCAGCCTAGACTGTCGTTTCCCATATGATGCCGCCATCGGAACGCAATTTTCCCCATTGCAGCAGGCAAACCGCCCGCCAAATCAGATTCCGCACCCCGTCTGCCGAATAGCCAAATCAGCTTTGGATTGCAAGCGTCGCCTCCCAATTTATTTGGAGGCAGGAGAATATTTCCGCAACGCCTTAAACAGGGATTAACGGGTTGTTTACCACGTTTTGACAAAGGTACCGGGTCGGCAATCCGTGGTCAGAGATTCTTATCCTTTCCACGGGGCTTGCGACCTCAGGTCGTGACGGCGTGGAAAGTTTGCAAAGCGGGCAGTTTGATGAAAAACCAGCGTTCCCCTCTCGAGGACCTCAATGCGCAGCGCACCCGCCGGGCGTCGTCGCCGCTGGATGGGCTGAACCGCACGCTCGAAGAGTTGGAGAGCAGGCTCAAGGGGCTAGACACCGTCCGCGCGCCGGCTGAGCGCTCCTATTACCCAGATGAGGACAGCTTCTTTCCCAGGCCGCTCCGCAGCGATCTACATGATGAAATCGCGGAACTGAAACGCACGGTGCAGACGCTCGCGCGCGAGGAATCGCTGCGCCGCCTCAACCACCGCTGGGATTCGCTGGACGAGCGCTTCGATGCCTTCGAGCAGCGCCAGGGCACGAGCGGCGATCTCAACGCGCCCGCCTTCATGCGGCAGATGGATGAGCGACTCGACGAGATCAGCCGGGCGATCCTCTCCTCCGGCATGTCCCGCCGCCCGGACCCGAGCGAGGCGCGGCGGCTGGAGCGCATCGAGGAGCATCTGGCGGACCTGACGCGACAGATCGAGGCGGCGGAGGAGCGCTCCGCCCTGCCGGACCCAACCTTCATTCGCGAGATCGACCGCCGGTTCGAGGAACTGGCGCAGCGGCTCGACGAGCATTATACCGGCAGCATCCATGACGCACGGCTGATCGAAAGCCTGGAAGGCCGGCTCGAGGATATTTCGCAGCAACTTTCGGTCAATGCGGCCGCGCAATCGGCCATGCATACGAGCTTTCCGGGGCATGAGGTGTTCCGCAATCTCGAGGCGCAGGTGGCGGAAATCGCCCGCCATCTGGCAAAGCCAGACCCACGCATGCCCGTGCTGGAACAGCGGCTCGATTCCATCGAGCGGTCGCTCAAGTCGAGCCGCGACACCATGCTGGACGCGGCGCGGCAGGCGGCGGAAGACGCAATCCGCCATGTGGTGAAGAACGGCTCGCCTGATGATGCGGCGATCGCGCGGCAGCTGGCGCAGGATCTGAAATCGCTGGAAGCGCTTACCCGCCGCACCGACGAGCGCAGCAGCCGGACCTTCGAGACGATCCACGACACGCTCATCAAGATCGTGGACCGGCTCGGGCGGCTCGAAGAGGAAGCGGCGAAACCCGGCAGCACCCCGATCGAGTTGCCGAAGAAGAGCACGGCTTCCCTGCCTTTCGAGAGCGAATCCCCCGCCATGTCGCGGTCGCCCGCCGCAGCGGCTGCGGAAGCGGCGCTCGCAGCCCTCAAGAGCGACGGCCGCGCCGCGCCCAAGGCAAGCGAACGGGAGGGGCGCAAATCCATGTTCGGCGGGCTGGCGAAGGCCGTCAAAGGCCGAGGCAACAATGACGCGAAGGCCGAAGCGGCTGTGCGGGCCCAGAAAGCCGAGCCAGGCTTTGCCTCCATGGCTAAAATGGACGCCATCGCCGAGCCGCTCGACGAAGCGGACATCAAGCTCGCCAACCAGCCGCTGGAACCCGGTTCCGGAATGCCTGACCTCAACACGATCCTGAAGCGGGTGCGTGACGAGCGCCGCGAGCGCGGCGGCGAAGCGCCAGCCGATGCGGGCAAGGCGGATTACATCATTGCCGCGCGCCGGGCCGCGCAGGCGGCGGCGGCGGAATCCGAGCGCCTGAAGAAGACAGCCGAGAAGCCGCGGGCAAAGAAGCGGCCAGCGGGCGGCGGCAGCGTCCTGCAGCGCCAGCGCAAGCCTGTCCTGATGGCGATTGCCGCGATCATGATCGCCATGGCCGGCCTGCAGGTGGGAACGGCCTTCCTTGCCCGGGACGACCAGCAGGGCGAGTTCGGCGACGCCGCCAATCTGACCGAAGCGCCCACCGCCGCTCCCTCGCTCGACACGCGCAGCACCGCAGCCGTGCCTGAAAAGCAGCCGGACGCGAAACCCCAGGCCGTCACGCCCGAGGCACCAGCCGAACAGCCTGCACCGCCCCCGCCCGCCGATACGGTAATGCTTCATACGCGGGCAGCGACTGCAACGCCCGAGCCCGCGCCGCAGACTGAGGCATCCGCTCCGGCCCCTACGCAAACGAGCACCCCGGCGCAAGCCGAAACCGAAACACAGCAGGTCTCAATCCCGGAAATCCCTGCTGAGGCCGGTCCGGAAGCGTTGCGCGCAGCGGCAGCCCAGGGCGACCCGAAGGCGCTGTTCGAGATCGGCAACCGCTACACGGACGGGCGCGGCGTCCAGAGCGATTATGCCAAGGCGGCGCAGTGGTATGAGCTTGCGGCGGCCAAGGGCTTCGCCCCGGCGCAATACCGGCTTGGCAATCTCAACGAAAAGGGCCTTGGCATGCCGCGCGATACGGCCAAGGCAAAGAAATGGTACAGCCAAGCCGCCGAGCAGGGCAATGCGAGCGCGATGCACAATCTTGCCGTGCTCTACGCCATGGGCCCAGACGGCACACCCGATAACAACGCCGCCGCGCGCTGGTTCATCAAGGCGGCCGAGCATGGCGTAAAGGACAGCCAGTTCAATCTCGGCATCCTCGCCGCCAAGGGGCTCGGATTGCCGCAGAACCTGGAAGAGAGCTATAAATGGTTCGCGCTCGCCGCCCAGTCGGGCGACAAGGACGCGGAGCAGAAGCGCGACGCCATCGCGGGGTCCCTGAAGCCGGAACAGCTGGAGCGGGCCAAGGGGATGGTGTCGCTATGGAAGGCGAAGCCGCTCAACGAGGCCGCCAATTCGGTGGAGGTGCCGGACGCATGGCTGGAAAGCCAGCCCATGACCACAGGCGCGGTGGATATGAAAAAGGCCGTGCGCAACATCCAGCTCATCCTCAGCCGCAGCGGCTATGACGCCGGCACGCCCGACGGCGTGATGGGGGCCAAGACCCGCCAGGCCATCGCCGCCTTCCAGAAGGCGAACGGCATGAAGCCCACCGGTGATGTCGACCAGCCGCTGGTGGAAGCGCTGCTCAAGCAGAACCAGCAGCTTTCGATGGCGGCGAAGCAGTAGGCACTGCCCCTTCCTTCCCCCTTGCGGGGAGGGAAAGAGCGGTCGAAAATGTGATGATTCTGCCGCATGTTGGCATAAAAAGCGGAGTCTCGCGCCACCGCCCTTTTTCCGTCGAGATTATCCCGGTAACGCTTATTTGAATTCTTCAAATGCTGGCGGGTTGCGTCGCCTGGGCTTTGTTCATCCGCATGGTCGTATCGGGAAAATTTTCCGGGATCATGCTTTCACCGGGTTCTGAATTGGGCATTTATCTCCCCATTGCGGAAATATCGGTCAACATGCTGGTTATCCTCGGCATGGGGGCGGCGGTCGGCTTTCTTTCGGGCATGTTCGGCGTCAGCGGCGGGTTTCTGATCACGCCGCTGCTGATCTTTTACAACATCCCTCCGGCGGTCGCGGTGGCGACAGGCGTCAACCAGGTCATCGCCTCCTCGGTTTCCGGCGCGCTCGTCCATTTCAAGCGCCGCACGCTCGATATCAAACTGGGGCTGCTTCTGGTGGCGGGAGGCCTCGCCGGATCGCTCATCGGCATCTATCTGTTCTCGGTCCTGCGCGAGCTCGGTCAACTCGACCTCATCGTCTCGCTGCTCTATGTCATCCTGCTGGGAACCGTCGGCGGGCTGATGCTCATAGAAAGCTGGCGGGCGCTGCAACGGGTGCGGCAGGGGCAGACCGCCATGCTGAAGCGGCCCGGCCAGCACAATTGGGTGCACCGGCTGCCACTGAAGATGCGGTTCCGCGCCTCGAAGATCTATGTCAGCGTCATTCCCGTCCTTGGGCTTGGCTTCATCATCGGCGTGCTTGCGGCGATCATGGGCGTGGGCGGCGGCTTCATCATGGTCCCGGCGCTGATCTATCTGCTGCGCGTGCCGACCAATGTCGTTATCGGCACGTCGCTGTTCCAGGTCACCTTCGTCACGGCCTTCGCCACCGTCATGCAGGCGATGACCAACCATTCGGTCGATATCGTGCTGGCGCTACTGCTGATGGTGGGCGGCGTGATTGGGGCGCAATATGGAGCGCGCGCCGGGCAGAAGCTGCGCGGCGAACAGCTCCGCCTCCTGCTGGCCCTGCTCGTGCTGGCGGTGGCGCTGCGTCTTGCCTTCAGCCTGTTCATCAGGCCCGACAATCTGTTCTCGATATCCCTCGCGGATGGGTGAGCCTATGCCTGCCCGCCGCCTCTTCTTCCCGATCCTGCTGGCGAGCGTCGCTTTCCTGGCCGCCGCGCCCGCCTTCGCCCAGACGGCACAGATTGAGGAAGCGCCCGCCAGTTCGCCTGCGCAAGCCGAGACGATCGAGATCGGACTTTCGACCGAAACCATCGCCATCACCTCGAATTTCCGGGGAACGGACCTCACCATCTTCGGCGCGCTCGACAATGCCGACCCGCTGGTAAGGCGGCACGGGCGCTATGACATTATCGTCGTCCTGCAAGGCCCGGACCGCGATCTGGTGATCCGCAAGAAGAGCCGCTATCTCGGCGTATGGGTGAATGCGGAGTCGCAGACCTTCCTCGGCGTGCCGCTCTCCTATTCCCTCGCCTCGACCCGCAGCCTGCAGGACATAGCCGAGCCGAAGGTCTATCAACAGCTTTCGATCGGCGTCGATAATTTCCATCTTGCGGCGGTCGCGTCCGAAAACTCTGCGGAGGATATCCGGCAGTTCGATCAGCAACTGCGCGAGATGAAAACGCAGGACGGGCTCTACACCCAGCGCGTCGGCGGCGTGGAGTTCATCTCGCCGACGCTCTTCCGCGCCACGCTGTCGCTGCCTGCAAACGTGCCGGTGGGGCGGCATAAGGCCCGCGCGCTGCTGTTCCGCAATGGCACGTTCCTGCGCGAGGCGGATACCAGCCTGCAGATCGTCAAGGCGGGGCTGGAATACCGCATCTATGACGCGGCGCAGAACCATGGGTTTCTGTATGGTCTGTTCGCGGTGTTTCTGGCGGTGTTTACGGGGTGGTTTGGGAGGTTGTTGTTCCGGAAGGATTAGGGAGCCGATGCTATCAGCGCCAAGCGCCCTCGTGGTTCGAGGCTCATTTCGCTGCGCTCCAATCGCACCTCACCATGAGGGCTACTGCGGGCGCCGCTCCTTCATCTCCATCTGAGGGTTGCCGGAAGCGCGATGCCCCTTCACCCTCATCCTGAGGTGCGGAGCGAAGCGGAGCCTCGAAGGGCGAGGGTGAAGGGGATCGTTAGCCACTGAAACGCATTCTAACCCCCAACCAACATCCCCCGCTTGATCGCATAGACCCTCTCACTTCCCAGCATGAACGCCAAAAGCCGCTCCTCCGCGAACAGCCCCCGAAAAGCTCTGTCCAGCACGTTGAGCGCGCCGGTGTAAGCGCCGAAGGCGGGCATGATGAGGCGTTCGCCGTCGCTGGCGAAGCAGGGGCGGCGGACGGAGCGGCCGCGGCGGATGATCTTTGCGGCCGGGTGGAGGTGCCCGGCAATCTCGCCCGGTGCGCTGCCTTTTTGCGGCTCGTGGCGGAAGATCAGGGGGCCGAGCGCCAGTTCGGTTGCGACATCGCCCGGCAGGCCCACCGGCTTTTCGGGATCGTGGTTGCCGGTGATCCATATCCATCGCCGCCCGGCCATGAGCTGCTCCAGCCTGATGACATAGAGCGCCGGCAGGCGGGCGGAGGCCTTTGCGTCATGAAAACTGTCGCCAAGGCTGATGATGGTGGCGGGATCGTAGCGGGCGACAATAACGGAGAGAAGATCGAGCGTCGCGGCGGTGTCGTAGGGCGGCAGCATCATGCCGCGCCGGGCGAAGGAGGAGCCTTTTTCCAGATGCAAATCGGAGACGACAAGCAGCCGCGTTTCGGGAAAATAGAGCGCGCCCGCGGGGTCGCAGAGCGCTTCCACACCCGCA
This sequence comes from Paramesorhizobium endophyticum, assembly GCF_014640615.1. Taxonomy (GTDB): domain Bacteria; phylum Pseudomonadota; class Alphaproteobacteria; order Rhizobiales; family Rhizobiaceae; genus Paramesorhizobium; species Paramesorhizobium endophyticum. The sequence continues at coordinate 305,436 of NZ_BMHH01000001.1, forward strand.
ATGGCCGCCCTAGCCGCGCCGGCTTGGTCCTCTCTCATGCGTAGCGCTACGGTCATATCTCTCCCATCACTTCGCGGATCAACTCATCGGCGGCTTCGGCCAGAAGTACGTCATTCGCCTCGCCGGCCACCGATTCCCTGCCGATTTCCAGCATGACAGGCACGGCCAGCGGCGAAATCTGCTCGAGGTCGCGGTGGACGATTCGGCCCTTGATGCGGGTGAGCATATCGGCCAGGCGGCGGATGTCGAGAAGGCCGGTGGCGGCGTCGGCGCGGGTGGCCTTGAGCAGGATGTGGTCCGGCTCATGGCTGCGCAGCACGTCATAGATCAGGTCGGTCGAAACCGTCACCTGACGCCCAGTCTTCTCCTGCCCCGGATGACGGCGCTCGATCAGCCCGGAAATAACGGCGCAATTGCGGAAGGTGCGCTTCAGGAGATAGCTTTCATCCATCCATGCTTCGAGATCGTCGCCCAGCATGTCCTCGTCGAACAATTGGCTAAGTGGCAGCTCGCCAGTGCGAAACATGCGCCCGAGATCACCCAGCGCCCAGATACCCAGCGAATAATCCGTCGCGACGAAGCCGAGCGGCCGCGCCTTGGCCCGCTCCAGCCGCCGCGTCAAGAGCATGCCGAGCGTCTGGTGGGCGAGCCGGCCCTCGAAGGGATAGGCGACCATGTAATAGCGCTGCCCACGCGGGAAGGTCTCGACCAGCAGTTCCCCCGCCTTGGGGAGGATCGATTTCTTGCGCTGGATTTCCAGCCATTCATGCACTTGGTCAGGCAGCGCATCCCAGCGCTTCGGGTCGGCCAGTATGGCGCGGACTTCGCCCGCCAGATAGGTGGAAAGCGGGAATTTGCCGCCGGCATAGATGGGGATTTTCGCGTCCTGCCCGGCGGCATTAGAGGCGATGCATTCATTGTCGCGGATGCCCTCGAAGCGCAGCACCTTGCCAGCGAAGAGAAAGGTATCGCCCGGCGTCATGCTTTCCAGGAAATATTCCTCGATCTTGCCCAAAACCCGCCCACCATAGGCCTTACCGCGCCCGGATTTGGTCAGCCGCACATTCAGTTCCGGCGCTTCGACGATGGTGCCAATGTTAAGCCGGTATTGCTGGGCGATGCGCGGATGGCTTACGCGCCAGGTGCCGTCGGCCGCCTTACGGATCTTGGCGAAGCGCTCATAGCTTTTCAGCGCATAGCCGCCGGTGGCCACGAAATCGAGGATGCGATCGAAGGCCTCGCGCGGCAGACCGGCATAGGGCGCGGCGGTGCGAATTTCAGCGTAGAGCTGGTCGGCATTGAACGGCGCGGCGCAGGCCATGCCCAGCACATGCTGCGCCAGCACATCAAGCGCGCCCTCGACGAGCGGCGGCGTATCCTGCGCGCCCAGATAATTGGCATCGAGCGCGGCGCGGCATTCCATCACCTCGAAGCGGTTGGCGGGCACGAGAATGGCGCGGCTCGGCTCGTCCATGCGATGGTTGGCGCGGCCGATGCGCTGCGCCAGGCGGCTCGCCCCCTTCGGCGCGCCGACATGGATGACCAGATCGACATCGCCCCAGTCGATGCCCATGTCGAGGGTGGAGGTAGCGACAATGGCGCGCAGGCTATTTCCCGCCATCGCCTGCTCGACCTTGCGGCGCTGCCCGGCGTCGAGCGAGCCATGATGGAGCGCGATGGGCAGCGTGTCTTCATTGATGCGCCAGAGTTCCTGAAACAGCATTTCCGCCTGGCTGCGCGTATTGACGAAAAGCAGCGTGGTGCGGTGAGCGCGGATCGCCTCATAAATATCCGGCAGTGCATAGCGCGCCGAATGCCCCGCCCAGGGGATGCGCTCGGCGGATTCAAGAATGGAAATATCGGGTTTCGCCCCGCCTTCCACGGTGATCAGCCCGGCCATAGGCTTTGTTTCGCCTTGGCTCACCAGCCAGCGGCGCAGTTCGTCTGGCTCCGCCACCGTGGCGGACAGGCCGATGGTCTGCAGCTTGGGCTGCAACTGCCGCAACCGCGCCAGCCCCAGTGACAGGAGATGGCCGCGCTTGGAGATGACCAGCGAGTGCAATTCATCGAGCACGACATAGCGCAGATCCGCGAAAAAGCGCTCCGCGTCCTTGGAGGCGATGAGCAGGGCAAGCTGCTCCGGCGTCGTCAGCAGGATGTCGGGCGGGGCGAGCTTCTGGCGCTGACGCTTATGCGCGGGGGTATCGCCGGTGCGCGTCTCGACGGTGATGGGAAGCTGCATTTCCTCGACGGGGATGCCGAGATTGCGGTGAATATCGACGGCCAGCGCTTTCAAGGGCGAGATGTAGAGCGTGTGAATGCCGCGCGTGGCCATGCCCGGCTTGCGCTTCGTCCGCCGCGTCAGGTCGACCAGAGATGGCAGGAAGCCCGCCAGCGTCTTGCCCGCGCCTGTGGGGGCGATCAGCAGCATCGAGCGGCCCTGCTCCGCCTCGGCCAGAAGCTGCAACTGATGCGGACGCGGCTGCCAGCCCTTGTCGCGGAACCATTTCAGAAATGGCTCCGGCAGGGGGAATTGCGTGTCGGCGGGTTTTGGCTTCGCGTTCAGGGTCACGCGAAGGAAACTAATGCGCCGCCGCGCCGCCGCCAAGCGGTTTGTTCACTTTTGTTCTTGTTTTGATGGGGCAGCGCCAAGCGCCCTCGCCCTTCGAGGCTCGTTCCGCTGCGCTCCACGAGCACCTCAGGATGAGGGCTGTTGGAATGTCGCGGATAGCCCCTCACCCTTACCCTCTCCCCGTGAATTACGGGGAGAGGGGGACATAGACGTCTTCGCCTCTTCCTTCTGCCGGATGCACGGGAAGAAGAAAGGGGCGCAAACGTTGACGCCCCCGTCGCCCCGCGTGCGGGGGAGAGGGTAAGGGTGAGGGGCATTCCACGAGGCATTTGTTTGGCCGCAACACCCTACTGCGGCGTTGCAACCCTTCACCCTCATGGTGAGGTGCGACCCTGAGCCTGTCGAAGGGGAGCCTCGAACCACGGGGGTGAAGGGCGCACAGTTGGTTCCGTGCAAATGTGAAATACTCTAAACCCGACGCGCGACCGTCACGATGCCCGTCAGCGGCTCGCCACGATCGTAACGGATGGTCGCCTTGCTCATTTCGATAGGGGCGAAGCCATGCTGCTCAAGAAGGCGGCGGATGTAGGCGGAGGAATGGGTGAAACGGAGCGAGGGTTGGAGGAGCAGGTCTTCGTCCGAGCTGTCATCCGTTTCGACGGAAAAGGCGAAGATGCCGCCCGGCTCCAGCGCACCTGCAATATTGACGAAGGCGCGGTCGAGAGCGCCGACATAGACGAACACGTCAGCGGCGACCACGAGGTCCGCCAGGCTACCCGGCTTTTCCAGTTCGTTGACATCGCCTTTTTCAAGACGGTCGTAGATGCCTTTTTCCTCAGCCTTGCGCAGCATGGCGTCCGAGAGGTCGATGCCTTCAAGATAATCAGTCGTGGCGCGCAGGCGCTCGCCCATGAGGCCGGTGCCGCAGCCGAGATCCATGGCGCGGCGATAGCGGCGGTTCCCGGCCCTTGCGATCGCTTCGGCAAGGAGCTCGGGGACGCGATAATCGAGCTTTTCGATGAGCGCCGTCTCGAAAGTGGGCGCATAGGCGTCGAACAGGGTTTCGACATAGGCGGTGGGCGGCGCATCGGGCCGGGCGGCGAGGCCGATGCTCGCCAGTTTCAGGCTGGCGCCGAAGCGGTCTTCCGGGTCGGCCTCGAGCACGCTGCGCCAGGCCTTGGCGGCGGCTTCCGGATGGCCTGCCTCCTCCTCCATCTCGCCCAGGCGGAAAAGGCCGGGCACCCAGCCGGGCACGATTTCCAGCGCTTGCCGCATCACATCCGCCGCTCCTCCATAATCGCCCGCCTCGAACATCATCTCGGCATAATGGGCACGGCGATCGGCAATCAGATCGCCGGAGGAAAGGAAAGCTCGCGTCATGAAGGGCCAGATTTTGGGGTTGGGTGCGCGGCATATGATCTTCAACCCGGGCTTTTGCAAGGCTTTTCTATCGGCCCCTTCGCCCCTATCTTCACATTATGCGCCCAGAGGACCTTCTCCGCCCCACGCCGCAAGGGCTTTGCTGCCCGCCGGGGGATTTTCACATCGACCCGGTGCGGCCCGTGGCGCGCGCCCTCATCACGCATGGCCATGCCGACCATGCCCGCGCAGGCCATGGCCATGTGCTCGCCACGCAGGAGACGCTCGACATCATGCGGCTGCGCTATGGCGAGAATTTCGCAGGATCGACCCAGGCCATCCGTTTTGGCGAGACGGTTGCCATCGACGGCGTATCGGTGCGGTTTCACCCGGCGGGACATGTGCTGGGATCGGCTCAGATCGCGGTGGAGCAAAAGGACATGCGCATCGTCGTCTCCGGCGATTACAAGCGCCAGGCGGACCCGACATGCCAAGCTTTCGAGCCGGTCAGCTGCGATGTCTTCATCACCGAGGCGACCTTTGCCCTGCCCGTCTTCCGGCACCCGGACGCGGCGCATGAGATCGCGCTGCTGATGAAATCGGTGGCGCAATTTCCGGAGCGCAGCCATATCGTCGGCGCCTATGCGCTCGGCAAGGCGCAGCGGGTGATCAGCCTCATCCGGCAGGCGGGCTATGACAAGCCGATCTATATCCACGGCGCCTTGCAGAAACTCTGCGATTATTATCAATCGCAAGGGATCAATCTGGGAGAACTCAGGCCCGCGACGCTGGACGCGGGCGAGCCGCAGGATTTCGCAGGCGCAATCGTCATCGGCCCGCCCTCGGCCTTCGTGGACCGCTGGGCGCGGCGCTTCCCCGATCCGCTCGCCTGCTTTGCGTCAGGCTGGATGCGCATCCGCCAGCGGGCGAAACAGCAGGGCGTGGAGTTGCCGCTCATCATCTCCGACCATTGCGACTGGGACGAGCTGACGGACACGATCCGCGAAATCGGCCCAGCACAAGTCTGGGTCACGCATGGGCGCGAGGAAGCCCTGGTGCGCTGGTGCACGCTGTCGGGCATTCCAGCGCGGCCTTTGCACCTCGTCGGTTATGAAGACGAGGGAGACTAATGGAAGGGTTTGCCGAACTCCTCGACCGGCTGGTGCTGACGCCGCAGCGCAATGGCAAGCTTCGGCTGCTGGCCGATTATTTCCGCGCGACGCCCGATCCGGAACGCGGCTACGCCCTCGCCGCCATCACGCGCGATCTGGACCTCGCCAGCGTCAAGCCCGCCATGCTGCGGGCGCTGGTAGCCGAACGCGTCGACCCCGAGCTTTTCGCCTATTCCTACGATTATGTCGGCGATCTCGCCGAAACCATCTCGCTGATCTGGCCCGCACCCGAACGGCGGCGCGCCAACCGTCCGCCGCTTCTCTCCGATATCGTCGAAGCCCTGTCGCAAGCCTCGCGGCGGGAAGGGCCGCTGCTCGTCGCCCGCTGGCTGGACGATCTCGACGCCTCGGGCCGCTACGCGCTCCTGAAGCTCGTCACCGGGGGCCTGCGCATCGGCGTCTCCGCCCGGCTCGCCAAACAGGCGCTTGCCGATTTCGGGCAGGTAGACGTGACTGACATAGAGGAGCTATGGCACGGGCTGACGCCGCCTTATGAAAACCTCTTCGCATGGCTCGAAGGGCGCGCCCCAAGGCCGGCAAATCTGGCAGCGGCTCCCTTTCGCCCCGTGATGCTGGCAACGGCGCTGGACGAGACGGAATTTCCCAAGCTCGACCCCGCCGATTATGCGGCGGAATGGAAATGGGACGGGATCCGTGTGCAAGTGGTGGCGGAGGACGGCGTGCGACGCATCTATTCGCGCACCGGCGACGACATCTCCCATGCCTTTCCGGATATTCTCGAAGCCATGGATTTCGAGGGGGCCATCGATGGCGAGCTTCTGGTGGGGCGGCTTGGTGAGAACGGCATCAGGGCCGGCACCTTCGGCGACCTGCAACAGCGGCTCAACCGCAAGACAGTGACGGCGAAGCAGCTTACGGATTACCCGGCCTTCGTGCGTGCCTATGACCTGTTGCAGCAGGGCAGCCAGGAGACGGGTGAGGATCTGCGGCCCCTGCCCTTTCGCGAACGGCGGATGCGACTCGAAACTTTCATCACCACGCTCAATCCCCAGCGCTTCGATCTTTCGCGGCTGGTCTCATTCACGAGCTTCGAGGAACTGGCAGCGTTTCGCAAAGCGCCGCCGCATCCGATCATCGAAGGGGTGATGCTGAAGCGCCACGACAGCCCTTATCTGCCGGGACGCCCGAAGGGACCTTGGTTCAAATGGAAGCGCGATCCCTTCACAATCGACGCAGTGCTCGTTTATGCACAGCGCGGCCATGGCAAAAGGTCGAGCTATTATTCGGACTTCACCTTTGCCGTGTGGACCGGGCCGGAGGACGACGCCACCCTCGTGCCTGTCGGCAAGGCCTATTTCGGCTTTACCGACGAAGAACTGAAGCTGCTCGACCGCTTCGTGCGCGAGAACACGACCGAGCGCTTCGGCCCGGTGCGCGCGGTGAAGGCGGACCCGGACCATGGGCTGGTGGTGGAAGTGGCCTTCGAGGGCCTCAATCGCTCCACCCGCCACAAATCCGGCGTGGCAATGCGGTTCCCACGGTTTTCACGCTTACGCTGGGACAAGCCGCCACGCGAGGCGGACCGGCTGGAGGCGCTGGAGAAGCTGCTGGAGCGGGATTAACTGCGCGGCACGCTAACTATTGAGCGACACTAACCCTTATGGCGTAAATGTCGATGGCCTTGCCCGCACCGCTGACATCGCTGTTGATAGTGATGGTTCCTGCGCCTGTCGCCCGCTGGCCCTCTGGGAAAGTCACGTCGAAAAGGAAATCGCTGCGAGCGTCCGTCACGTCATAACGCTTGCGCCCGCAATCGCCCATGGCGCCGAAATCGCAACTCACGGACATTTGCGTCGGTTGACCGTCATCGCTCTTTGCGATGATATCGAAGGTCGCCTTCTTGCCGGCGATCTCCCTCAAAATCCCCTCGCCCACGTCGAAGATGATTTCATCGTCGGCGCCCGGAGATTTTACCCGCGCAAAGCCGACCGAACCCTGACCCGCAATCTGCGCCGTGGCGCTGCCTGTGACCGATATGCGCGTCGGCTCGGAGGGGTTGAAAATGTTGATCCACTTGCCGCCGGCCGCATCCTCGCCTTCCCGGGCCGGAGCGCCGTTCAATAGGGCCGTGCTGCGCGAGGGGTTCATGACATCGGTGAAACTGTTGTAGAGCGACCAGCCCATCAGGGCGAAGACCAGCAGGATGAGCCCGGGCAGCACATAGGACATGAAGGGCGAGCGCGGCTTCTTCGCCACGTCGCGCCGGGGCGCGCCGCCCTCGAAGCCGAAATCGGCATCGCGGTGCTTCTTCTTGCGCGCGGTGCGCACATCGTCGCGGTCGAGCGCGGGACCTTCCGCCGGGGATGCAGCCTTTGCCGGCGCGGCGCCATTTTGCACCTCCACACCCCCTAGGGCCGGCTCGACGCGCGCGCGGGACGCGGCGGCGGGCGCGGCTGGCCGCGCGGGGCGGAACTCGGATTCGATGCGCGAGATCGTCGCCTTAAGCCGGTCGCGGCGCTGCGCCTTCTGGGCGTCGCTCAGGGAGGTGTTGGCGGCAAGCGCGTGCTCATGTGCGCTCCAGGCCGATTCATAAATCCGCTGGCGCGTGGCGGGATTGGCGGCATCGCCCTTGGCGAATGCGTTGCGTATCGCGCGTTCTATGCCTTCCAAACTAAGGTTTCCTCTTGCAGCGCCGGAACGGGGGTAAACTAGAACATGATGGCATCATGCTCTAGAGGATCCCGGCGGTTAATCAAGCATTTACACTTTTTCTTAAGTGAGAGCACACCGCCAAAAAACTTCCGTTTACGGAAACGTCAAAATCCTGCATATATTCCCGCAAGGACGAATGGGAGGAAACGAGATGGCATTGCCCGATATTTTGAAAAGCAGGCTGCGCATTCCAGTGGTCGCCTCGCCGATGTTCATCATCTCCCATCCGGCGCTGGTGCTGGCGCAGTGCAAGGCCGGCATCGTCGGATCCTTCCCGGCGCTCAATGCACGGCCGGAATCCCAGCTCGATGAATGGCTCGCCGAGATCACCGAGACGCTGCGCAATCATGACGAAAAGCATCCCGACAGGCCGTCGGCGCCTTTCGCGGTCAACCAGATCGTCCACCGCTCGAACAAGCGGCTGGAACACGACCTTTCGCTGTGTGTCAAATACAAGGTGCCGATCGTCATTTCCTCCCTCGGCGCGGTGCCTGAGGTGAATGCGGCGATCCATTCCTATGGCGGCATCGTGCTGCACGACGTCATCAACAACCGCCACGCCAATTCCGCGATCCGCAAGGGCGCGGACGGGCTCATCGCCGTTGCCGCCGGCGCGGGCGGCCATGCCGGTACGCTCTCGCCCTTCGCTCTGGTGCATGAAATCCGCGAATGGTTCGACGGCCCGCTGCTTCTCTCCGGGGCCATCGCCAATGGCCGCTCGATCCTTGCCGCGCAGGCGATGGGCGCGGACCTCGCCTATATCGGCTCGCCCTTCATCGCCACGAGGGAAGCGCGTGCGCTCGACGAATACAAGCAGATGATCGTCGAATCGAACGCAAGCGACATCGTCTATTCCAATTATTTCACCGGCGTTCACGGCAATTACCTGAAGCCCTCCATCCGCGCGGCGGGCATGGACCCGGACAATCTGCCGGAAGCCGACCCCTCCAAAATGGATTTCGACAAGCCGGAAGCGGGCGCGAAAGCCTGGAAGGACATATGGGGCTGCGGCCAGGGAATCGGCGCAGTCAAGGAAATCCTCCCTACCGCAGATCTGGTCGCACGGCTGGAAAAGGAATATGCGTTGGCCAAGGCAGAACTCAGGGATCTGTGGGACGCATAAGCCGGGGGAGCGCAATTCCCGTGCCTTTCAACAAATCCGCCGATTTGCACTCTTGCTTTTCCGCACCGACTTCTGTATCAGCGCAAACATTCCGGGCCGGACGAGATTCTCCGGTCCGCATACATATCGGGGAGCCCTCCCCATGCCGCTTTAGCTCAGTTGGTAGAGCACATCATTCGTAATGATGGGGTCAGGTGTTCGAGTCACCTAAGCGGCACCATTTTACAATGTCAGAATTTTCTTGAGCTTCACGGGCCATTGGCTCGGCAATCTGCCGGGTACGGGGTTTTTCTATAACTTCGTCAGCATTTTCTGCACGTATTCGACGTATTTCTTTTATCAATTTGAATTCAGAAATATTATTAAAAATTTCTCGAAATATTACACAATAACACGCCATTAATTATAGATTTATACTTAGGATATTCAATGGGCACGACAAATTCTGTTATTCGTCGGATGCCCTAGGAGATAAGCCAAATGATGGCTTTGGTGTGGATATTGCTGGCGCTTGGGTTTCTGTTCGGCTGGTTTGGCCGGCGGGAGATTGCGCTGGCCTTTATCGCTCTTTGTTTCGCGGTGGCGGTGAAGCTGTTTCTCTGGGAAATCCATAGCTCCACCTACGGATATCGGATGCCCTGGATCCAGACGCGGTCCATGGATAAGCCGCCGGTCTCGCATCCTCTCCTTACCACCCAAGCCGCCGTGCGGATCGGAGACCGAGCATGAGCGCGCATCGAACCGCCACCAGAAGGCGTACGAGCAAGGCTGCGGCGAATGTGGGTCCCGTTCGAGCCGAGCCGTATTTACCCGCCCCCGCCGAACCGCGGCTTGCCGCGCTGCATTCTTTCTACCTGCTGGCCATGCTGGCGGTCATCGCGGCCATTCTCACCGCGGCCATGGTGATGCAATATGGCTATGGCGAACTGCCTTGTCCGCTCTGCCTGTTGCAGCGGGTGGCGCTGTTCGGCGTGGCCTTCGGCATCATCCAGCAGTTCCGCAGCGGCTTTTCGCTTCGCAATACCGGGCTCAGCCTGCTTTTCACGATTTTCCTGCTGGTCGTATCGGTGCGGCAGACCTTGCTCGACATCTATCCGCGCCCAGGCCATTCCTATATCGGCAGCGCCATATTCGGCCTGCATATGCCGGTCTGGTCGATCCTCATCGCGCTGGCGCTGCTCATCGCCTATGCGGCGAAGCTCATCCTCTTCGCCGATGGCAGCCATATGCGCGGCGCGCCTCCTGCCGGGCAGCTGGTGATCCGCGCGCTGGCGACGGTGCTCGGCCTCTATGTGGTCGCCATCGTGCTCGTCAATTTCGGCTCGGTGGTGCTTCAGTGCGGCCTCGACCAGTGCCATACCTTCGGCTACAGGCTGCTGCCATAGAAGCTTACGGATTTTCGGCCTCTGCTATGGCCTCTTCCAGCGGCTTGTCCTTCCAGAAACGCGCGTGGTTCTCCATCGTGCTGAAGCTGCGCCCCAGCATGCGGTCGGTATACATGATGCCATTGAGATGGTCGATCTCATGCTGGAGGATGCGCGCGTACCAGCCCTCCGCCTTGATATGGACGGGCTCGCCATTATGGTCGAGGCAATCCACCTCCACGCGCGTGGCGCGCGGCACCAGCGCTGTGAAATCGGGGAGGCTCAGGCAGCCCTCGAAGAAGGTCGCCTCCGGGCCGGGCAGAAGCCTTATCCGGGGATTGATGACGACGTGGAACGGCACCGGGCGACGGCCGCGCCGGGCAAGCTCTTCCTGCGGAATCACCTTCTGATATTCGGCGCGGTCCTCGATGACGGCGATTTGCAGCGACTGGCCCACCTGGGGCGCGGCCAGCCCGACGCCCGGGGCGTTGCGCACGGTGTTGCGCATCAGCTCTATCAATTGCTGTATCGAGGGCGACCTGATTTCATCGGCCGTGAGTTCCCGGCCCACCTGCCGCAGGACAGGATCGCCGACCGTCGAGATCTTGAGACTTAGGGGCATGCTATTCTCCCTGCAAAACAGCTCGGCATTTCAATCCCTTGCAGGCATCATACATCCTTTATCCGGGGCGCAAAATTTTTCCTCTTTATTGGGATCGATAAGATTGTCCGACTCGTACAATATGACGATGCGGCTGGACCTGAGTTCCAGTCTGGAGGCCCGGCGCGAATTGCCCCCAACCCCGCACCGGGCCTCCTTTCCTCCCCCGCCTTATCCCGAAATACACCGTCGAATATGGCTTGACCGGGTAGCAACTTATTGGAGTAGCGCTGAAGCCGCCGCTCATTCATGATTGACCGGAGCAAGATGCCGCATAATTCCGCCGGAAGCGCCCATATCGATGCTGGGCCTTCGGTTCCGGGAGAGGCGTCGCAAAGCCAGCTGGATGCTGCGATCGAGGAGATGTTAATGCCTGAAAGAGAAAGCCGTCTGGACGCCGCCGAACTGACCTTCCCGCCGCATGCCGGCAATGGCGTGGCGGAGTTGTCCAACGCCGAGAAGAGACATGTGGTCGGCTTCCGCTTCGTCTATGGCCTGGCGCCGCAGGAGCCGATGATCGAGCTCCAGCTGCGGGACCGCGATTCCGGCTTCCAGACATTTCATATTCCGCTGCCGGACGCGATGTATCTGCTCGGCGCGCTTCAGCATGTCCAGCAGGAAACGGAGGCCGAAATTCCGCTGGAGCCCCCTGCCCTGGCAAGATAAGCCAGCCGGCTAGAGTTGTTCATGTTTTGATGGAGATTACTTGGATATCATTTGGCACCGTTGCTGTAGCGGCGCTGTAGAGGCATGGATTCCTGTGACAAGCACAGGAATGACGAGGTGAGATTTTTGTGCTTGTCACAGGACTCCATGCCTCTACGGTGAAACCGCGCATCGCCCCTGTCCAAAAGTGAAGTACTCTATTCTTGTCTTTTCAACTGACCGCGCTAAAATAAGTTCCATTCAGACAATGACAGAAGCATATCCTCCCGCAAAGGAGGAAGCATTCATCGTTTGAGGGAGGTAACAATGAGTGAGGTTGTATCTGGCGCGGGCAGAACACCGCGCCCCGCTCCATCCTATGTATTGCAGCAGATCCATCTGGACATGCCCCAGCCATCGGCTGACCGAACGCGCATTTCCGATATACTCAGGCTGGCGAAAGGCGGCTATTCGCGCTTCCGCCGCAGGCCGCCATTACCGAAAACCATGCGGGACAGAGGGGGCAAGGGCGCTTAGCTCTGCTTTCGCCTGCGAACGGGCGCGGCGTTCATCATGCCGGTCTGTTCGCGGGCCTGTCCCTGCGTAATCAGCCGGGCGCTGCGATTGCCCGTCAAGTAAATCCAGAGCCAGCTCAGCGCCACGGCGATGCGGTTGCGCGTGCCGATCAGGAAGAAGACGTGGGCGATGCCCCATATCCACCAGGCGAGCCAGCCGCGCAGTTTGATCCAACCGAAGTCGATCACGGCGGCGCGCTTGCCAATCGTGGCGAGGCTGCCGGAATGCTTGTAGCGGAACACCCCCGGCTCGGGCTTTCCGGCGAGGCGCGCCCGGATCGTTCTTGCGGCGTGAGCACCTTGCTGCTTGGCGGCGGGGGCGATGCCGGGAACGGGACTGCCGTCCGGCGTGGTGACGGAAGCGGTGTCGCCGATGACGAAGATGTCCGGATGACCGGGCACTGTCAGGTCGGGCTCCACCTTCACGCGGCCCGCGCGGTCAGCCTCCGCGTCAAGCCATTTCGCGGCAGGTGAAGCCTTGACGCCTGCTGCCCAGAGAATGGTTCCCGTGGCGATCCTTTCATCGCCGAAGACGACATAGCCGTCGGCGCATTCGGTGACGGGCGCTCCGGTGCGCACCTCGACGCCCAGCCGCTCCAGCGCCTTGCGGGCATAGTCCGACAGATCCTCGGAGAAGGCGGAGAGAATGCGCGGGCCGGCCTCGATCAGCACCACCCTGGTCATATGCGGGTCGATGTTGCGGAACTCATCCTTGAGCGTGACATGGGCAAGCTCGGCAATGGCTCCGGCCATTTCCACGCCGGTCGGACCGCCGCCGATGATGACGAAGGTGAGGAAGGCCTGCCGCCGCTCCGGGTCGGTTTCGCGCTCGGCGCGCTCGAAGGCGACGAGCATGCGGCGGCGGACGGTGGTGGCGTCTTCCAGCGTCTTCAGGCCGGGAGCGAATTTCTCCCATTCGTCATGGCCGAAATAGGCATGGGTCGCGCCGGTGGCGATGATGAGCGTGTCATAGGGCACATGGTAGCCATCGGCCAGCAGCACCTCGCGTCTGGCGGTGTCGACGCCGCTGACGGTGCCGAGGATGGTCTCTACTTCCGGACGATTGCGAAAAAGATGGCGGATCGGCCAGGCGATTTCCGACGTCGCCAGCGTCGCCGTCGCCACCTGATAGAGCAGCGGCTGAAACAGGTGATGGTTGCGCTGGTCGATGATGGTGATGCGAACCGGAGCGCCCTTCAGGGAACGGATGGCCTCCAGCCCCCCGAAACCAGCGCCGACAATCACGACATGATGCTCGCCCAAGGAAATTATCCTGTCCGTTGCGTCTAGACCTTAATCTAGATCAATAAAACAGCGGATCAATGAATATTGTTATGCACCGGGCGAATGGGTGGGGGCGTTTTATTGCGGGGGTGGGCGGTGTTTGGGGTGGTTGTTCATATCTTGGCGGGCCATCACCCCCCTCTGCCCTGCCGGGCATCTCCCCCACAAGGGGGGAGATTGGCCTTCATAGACGCTCGGTACCAATCGCGAACGTTGCAGAATGAAAGCGATGCGTGGCGTCAGCCAATCTCCCCCCTTGTGGGGGAGATGTCCGGCAGGACAGAGGGGGGTGTTTGAGGCTCGCCAACCTATCCTATAATTTTCCTCACTCCGCCGCCACCGGCGCCGTCTCCTTCCGGCTTCCCTCGTCCTCCCGCTTCTTCGGGTCCTTCCATGCAATCAGCCGGTAGAACATGGGGATGAAGAAGGTGGCGAGGAAGGTGGCGGCCAGCATGCCGCCGATGACGCCGGTGCCGATGGAGTGGCGGCTGGCGGAGCCGGCGCCGGTGCTGATGGCGAGCGGGACCACGCCCAGGATAAAGGCGAGCGAGGTCATGACGATGGGGCGGAAGCGCAGGCGCGCCGCCGAGATGGCTGCGTCGATGGCCGATTTCCCCTGCTCGCGCTCAAGGACGGCGAACTCGACGATCAGGATCGCATTCTTCGCCGCAAGGCCGATGAGCGTCACCAGGCCGATCTGGAAATAGACGTCATTGGTCAGTCCGCGCAGCAGCACCGCCACCAGCGCGCCGAACATGGCGAAGGGAACCGCCGTGATGACGGCGAGCGGCAGGCTCCAGCGCTCATATTGCGCCGCGAGGATGAGGAACACCATGATGAGGCCGAAGATCATCGCCTGCGAGCCGGTGCCGCTGGTCGAAAGCTCCTGATAGGCCGTGCCGGTCCAGGCGACCTGGTAGCCGGCGGGAAGCGCTTCCTTGGCGACTTCCTGCATGACGCGGATTGCATCGCCCGAGGTGTAGCCCGGCGCGGGATTGCCGGTGACCTTGGCCGCGTTGAAGGCGTTGAAGCGCTCGAGCTGGTCAGGGCCGACGACGCGCTTCACCGTCACGAGCGTGGAGAGCGGGATCATGCTGCCGGAATCGGCGCGCACGAACACATGCTTCAGATCGTCAGGCGTGCGGCGGAAATCCGCTTCCGACTGCAGATTGACCTGATAATTGCGGCCATAGAGCGTGAAGTCGTTGACGTAGAGGCTTCCGAACGTCGCCTGCATCGCCTCGAACACCGAGCTGATCGGCACGCCCATGGCCTTGGCCTTGTCGCGGTCGAGATCGAGCCGGTATTGCGGGATGTTGGGATCGAAGCTGGTGCGCACGCCCGCCAGTTCCGGGCGCTTGGACGCCGCCTCGACCAGCTTGTTGGTCGCCTCGGTCAGCGCCGCCACGCCGCGGCCCGTGCGGTCCTGAACGTAAAGCTCGAAGCCGCCTGTCGTGGAGAGGCCGAGGATCGGAGGCGGGTTGAAGGCGAGCACCATGCCGTCCTTGATGCCGGCATTCATGCCCATCAGCTGGCCCGGCAAATTGCGGGCGTCGAGCTCGGGCGTGGTGCGCTCGTGCCAGTCCTTCAGCGTCACGAACATGGTGCCGGCATTGGTCTTGAGGCCGCCGGAGAGGAGATCGAAGCCCGCCACGGCGAACACATTCTCCACCGCCGGGTTCTTGCGCATGTTCTCGCTCGCGGTATCCACCACCGCCTCGGTGCGGGCGAGCGACGCAGCAGGTGGCAGCAGCGCCACGCTGAAGAGAACGCCCTGGTCCTCGTCGGGCAGCAGCGAGCCGGGGATGGTGTAGAACATGTAGGCGGTCGCGCCAACAAGGATGGCGAAGATCGCAAGGCCAACCGCAACGCGCTTCACGAAAAAGCGCACACCGGAGGTATAGCCATCGGTCAGCCGCTCGAAGAAACGGTTGAACATGCGGAACGGCAGCATCGGCTCATGATGGCCGGGCTTCAGCAGAAGCGCGCAGAGCGCCGGGGTCAGCGACAGGGCGACAATGCCTGAAATGATCACGGACATGGCGATGGTGACGGCGAACTGCTTGTACATTTCGCCGACAAGCCCGCCCATAAAGGACACCGGCACGAACACCGCGCAAAGCACCAGCACGATGGCGATGACGGGTCCTGTCACCTCGCCCATGGCCTTGATCGCGGCCTCCTTGGGCGGCAGCTTCTCCGTCGACATGATGCGCTCGACATTTTCGAGCACCACGATGGCGTCGTCGACGACGATACCGATGGCGAGTACGAGGCCGAACAGGGTCAGTAGGTTGATCGAAAAGCCGAGCAGCCACATGCCCGCGAAAGTGCCGATGATCGAGATGGGCACTGCGATGATGGGGATCAGCGTCGCGCGCCAGTTCTGGAGGAAGATGAACACCACCGCCACCACAAGGATGATCGCCTCGATGAAGGTATGGATCACCTCATCGACGGAGACCTGGATGAACTTGGTGGTGTCGTATGGAACCGAATAGTCGATCCCATGCGGGAAGTTGGCCTTCAGCTCGTCCATCCGCGCCTTGACGAGTTTCATCGTGTTGAGCGCGTTGGCCCCCGGCTGGAGATAGAGCGCGATCGGCACGGCGGGCGTGCCGTTCAGATTACTGTTGACGAGATAGCTCTTGGTGCCAAGCTCGACCCGCGCGACATCCTTCAGCCGCAGGGTTGCAGCGTTCTTGTCGGAGCGCAGGATAATGTTCTCGAACGCCTCGGCATCGGGCAGACGGCCCTGCGTCGTCGCCGAATAGGTGAAGGCGCCGGATTTCGGGTCTGGCTGGTCGCTGAAGCGGCCGGCGGCGAATTGCGCGTTCTGCTCGCGGATGGCGCTCGCGACGTCGCTCGGCGTCAGATTATACTGCGCCAGCTTGTCGGGGCGCAGCCAGATGCGCATGGAATAGTCGATATCGCCCAGAAGCTGCACATCGCCGATGCCGGGAATGCGCTTCAGATCGTCGATGACGTTGAGAAGCGCGTAATTGCCGACATATGTGCGGTCATAGGAACTGCCCTTGTCCGCATACATGGCGACGAGGCCGAGAATGGAGGTGGAGCGCTTGTTGACGGTAACGCCGAGGCGCGTCACCTCCGTCGGCAGCGAGGAAAGCGCACGCTGCACACGGTTGTTGACGTTGATCGTCGCCTGGTCAGGATCGGTGCCGAGCGCGAAGGTGATGGTCAATTGCATCCGGCCGTCGCTCGAATTGGTCGATTGCATGTAGAGCATGTTCTCGACGCCGTTGACCTGCTGCTCCAGCGGGGCGGCGACGGTCTGCGAGACGGTTTCGGCGCTTGCGCCCGGATAGGTCGCGGTGACGACCACCTGCGGCGGGGTCAGCTCCGGATATTGCGCAATCGGCAATATCCGCATGGTGATGAGGCCCGCCATGACGATGACGATGGAGATGACCGCCGCGAATACCGGGCGGTCGATAAAGAAGCGATTCATTACTGCGTCACCGATGCCTGATTGACTTTCTTTCCGTCAGCCGCCGCGGTATCGACCGTGACGGGCGCGCCGGGGCGCACCTTCATGACGCCCTCGGTCACGACACGGTCGCCGGGGTTCAATCCGGACGAGACGAGCCAGCCGCCCTCGACCGTGCGGTTCACCGTAACCGGCCGCATCTGCGCCTTGCCATCAGGCCCCACCACATAGACGAACTGGCCCTGCGAGCCCTGCATGAGCGCGGCCTCCGGCACGACGATGGCGTTGTCGATGGTCACGCCCGTTATGGTCGCGCGGACGAACTGGCCGGGGATGAGGCGATGATCGGGATTATCGACCACGGCACGCGCGCCGAGCGTGCCGGTTTCTTTGTCGAGGCTCGACGAGGTGAAGTCGATGACGCCTTCATGGCCATAGACCTGCCCGTCTCCGAAGGTGATCTTCACCTTGAGCTTGTTCGGGTCGCCGCCCTTGGCCTCCTGCACATCGAGCAGGCGGCGGATTTCGGCGGCTTCCTCATCCGAGAAGGAGAAATTGATATAGACCGGGTCGAGCTGGGTGATCGACGTGAGGAGGCTTGAAGAGGCATCCGTGCCGATGAGGCTGCCTTCCGGCACCTGCTCGCGGCTGGTGATGCCGCCGATGGGGGCCGTCACCTTGGTGTAGCTCAGATTCAGCTCGGCGGTGCGCACCTGCGCCTTGGCGGCGGCGACATTGGCGGCGTTGCGGTCCCGCGTGGCGACCGCGCTGTCGCGGGTGGCCGCGCTTTGCACCTTCTGCAGAACGAGCTGTTCCGCCCGCTCGGCATCGCGGACCGACTGGGTGTATTGCGCCTGAGCCTCCGCCAATTGCGCCTTGGCGCGGGCGAGCTCCGCCTCATAGGGGGCCGGGTCGATCTCGAAAAGCACGTCGCCGGCCTTGACCTCCGCCCCTTCGATGAAATTGCGGCCAAGCAGGATACCCCCTACCCGGGCGCGCACCTGCACCTCGCGGAAGGCCGAAACCCTTGCAGCATATTCATAGGTCAGCGCCACTTCGCGCGGCTTTACGTCCACCACGCTCACCTGCGGCGGCGGTGGCGTCTGGCCGGGCGCCTGAGCCAGGGCGGCGCTCCCCGAGAGAACGAGAAAAACAATACCGGCGGCCGGTCCCGCCAGGGAAAATTTGCGCAATGTCATTGTGAAGCGAGGCCCTTCTCGGAAGTTTGTCCGAAATAAATACATACATGAATGTTTGTAAATAGGCTAAAAGTTTATATTATGTCCCGATGGCCCCGATGACCGTTCACGATTGAGTTATTGGTGCCGGGAGGATAAGCACCCCGAAGAATGGGGGGAGAGACGATGCGACGGACAAAAGCGGAAGCCTGGGAAACGCGCGAGGCCATCCTCGACGCGGCGGAGCGGGTATTTCTGAAAAACGGGGTCAATCAATCCACGCTGGCGCAGATCGCCCAATGCGCGGGGGTGACGCGCGGGGCGATCTATTTCCATTTCAAGGACAAGACGGACATCTACAAATCCATCGTCGATCGCATCCGCTTCCCCGAGGAGGATCTGATCGAGCGGGCGGCGCGGGCCGATACGGAAGTCGATCCGCTGGACGTGCTGTATCACGCGCTGGTGTCCTGCTTTCACCTCTTCGCGGAAGACGAGCGCCAGCAGCGTGTCTTCACCATCATCAATCAGCGCTGCGAATATGTGGGCGAACTAACCGACGCGCTCGGGCGGCTGTATGAACTCAACACCGGGATACACCAGCTTTTCGTACGGCTGATGCAGGCCTGCGAGCGGCGCGGCATGCTGTCGTCCGACTGGACGCCTGATGACGCTGCGCGCGCGCTGATGGCCGCCATGTCCGGCATTCTCGGCGAATGGGTGCGGACGGAAAAAGCCTTCGATCTCGTGACCGTCGGCACCCGATCCATCCGGGCGCTGATCGTGTCTTTCAGGAAGAGCGGCGTTTCTCAGGAGCAGGAAGAAAACCGGGAACCCAAGGTGCGCGTGGTTTAGGGCGTGTCATATTTTGACGGAATCGCGAGGCAACCCCCCTCTGCCCTGCCGGGCATCTCCCCCCCAAGGGGGGAGATTGGCTGACACGCGCCATGCCTCTTCTCTTTCAACGTTCGCGATTGGTGCCGAGCGGTCATGAAGGCGTAATCTCCCTCCTTGTGGGGGAGATGCCCGGCAGGGCAGAGGGGGGTTACTGTCCCGCCAACGCTTCCTTTTAAAAACAAAGTGCTCTAACGGCGAATTCTCCACCCGGCGGCAAGCCCCTGAATTTTTACGCTTACGTCAATGTCACTCTTGCCTAAAAGGCTTAACTGGCCGTAGATAGAGGTGGAGGACGTGCATTTGTCGCGATATCCGGTCGAAACCCTGCCCAAGGCAGCGTACGGTCGACTGGCGCGGCGAAATTGACAAGGGAGGCAGGATTGGCAGACGAACAGACACAAGCGGCGCAAGCCGCGGGCGCAGGCGACGTGGCGGATCAGGCTTCCGCGATCGGGAACCGCGTCTGGCTCAAATCCTATCCCGCGGGCGTCAAGGCGGAAATGCCGACGCCGGCCTATTCGTCCATCGGCGATCTCATCGTCTCATCCTGCCGGAAATTCGCCGAGCGGCCCGCCTTCACCAGCATGGGCAAGTCGCTGAGCTATGCCGATTTGGAGAAGCATTCGGCCTCACTTGCCGCCTTTCTGCAGGCGCGCGGGCTTGTCAAGGGCGACCGCGTGGCGCTGATGATGCCGAACGTGCTGCAATATCCCGTCGCCATCGCCGCCGTGCTGCGGGCGGGGTTCGTGGTCGTCAATGTCAACCCGCTCTATACGCCGCGCGAACTGGAGCATCAGCTTAGGGATTCCGGGGCGAAGGCGATCATCATCCTCGAAAACTTCGCCACGACGCTGGAAAAGGTGCTGGCGAAAACCGAGATAAAGCATGTCGTCGTCGCCGCCATGGGCGACATGCTGGGCCTCAAGGGCCATGTCGTCAATCTGGTGGTGCGCAAGGTCAAGAAGATGGTGCCGGCCTGGAGCCTGCCCGGCCATGTCCCCTTCAAGGCGGCGCTGACGCAAGGCGCGGCGAAGAGCTTCACTCCGGCCGAGGTGACGCCCTCCGACGTGGCCTTCCTGCAATATACCGGCGGAACGACGGGCATCTCCAAGGGCGCGACGCTCACCCACAGTAACATTCTCGCCAATGTCGAGCAGTTGCATATGTGGGTGGAGGTTGCCTATCGCATCAAGGGCAAGCCGAAGGATCTGAACTATATCTGCGCCTTGCCGCTCTATCATATCTTTGCGCTGACGGTGAACGCGCTGATGGGCATCGAGCAGGGCGCGCGCAATGTGCTCATCGCCAATCCGCGCGATATCCCGGCCTTCGTCAAGGAATTGCAGAAATATCCAGCGCATATCTTCCCCGGCCTCAACACGCTTTTCAACGCGCTGATGAACAATGAGGATTTCCGCAAGATCGACTTCAAGCCGATGATCCTCAGCCTGGGTGGCGGCATGGCCGTGCAGCGTCCGGTGGCCGAGCGCTGGCGGGAGATGACCGGCTGCCACATCACCGAAGGTTACGGCCTCTCCGAGACTTCGCCCGTCGCCACGGCCAACAGCCTCGAGGCGACTGAATATACCGGCACGATCGGCCTGCCCCTTCCCTCGACCGATATCGCCATCCGCGACGAGGAGGGCCGCGACCTTCCGCTGGGCGAAGTGGGCGAAATCTGCATTCGCGGCCCACAGGTGATGAAGAGCTATTGGAACCGTCCCGACGAGACGCAGGCGGCCTTCTATCCAGACGGCTTCTTCCGCTCCGGCGACATGGGCTTCATGGACGAACGCGGCCTCACCAAGATCGTGGACCGCAAGAAGGACATGATCCTCGTATCCGGCTTCAACGTCTATCCCAACGAGATCGAAGAAGTGGCGGCAGGGCACCCCGGCATTGTCGAAGCGGCGGCGGTGGGCATTCCGAACGAGCACTCCGGCGAAGTGGTGAAGCTCTTCGTCGTCCGCCGCGATCCTGCGCTTACTGAGGAAGAGGTAAAAGCCTTCTGCGCCGAGCGGCTCACCAACTACAAGCGCCCGCGCATCGTGGAATTCCGCAACGAATTGCCCAAGACGAATGTGGGGAAGATTTTAAGGCGGGAGTTGCGGGGGTAAGCGGCCAATCTGCCACATCTGTCCGCTGAAATAGCAATGTCGGCGGGGCGCCTCGCGATTTCGTCAGAACACTGGCCACTTCCCCAGGCTGGAATGACCTGCACGCCTTCCTGAAACGGTGGCCGTGCGTCATTAAACGCCCCCCACGAATCCATTGACAATTTTGCGAAAAATGCCCCTCTATCCCTGCCTCTCAACCCGCTCTCGGAGGCAGCCATGCGGCATTTTTCCTATATCGGCTCAGGTCCTTACTGCTACGCCAATTCATTCGCGATGATGTGCGGGCCAGATGCGCCCTCGCCTCAAACCATTGAATTTGCCACGAGCAGCCCGTTCGGGATGCAGATCGTCGGCGGGCGGCTGCCTTTTTTCGATCCCTATGGATGGACGCCGGAAGCCGGGTTCGATGCGGCCCTCGACGCCATGGGTTGGACCTCCACGGTCAGCAAGGGCGGGAGCGAAGAGGAAGCGCTGGCGCGGCTCAAATACGCTCTCTCCGATGGCCCCGTCTGGATCGGGCCGGTGGAAATGGGGCATCTGCGGCACCAGCCCGGCATGAAAGGACCCATCGGCGCGGACCATTATGTCGTGGTGCTTGGCGTCGATGATGCGCATGTGCGGATGCACGACCCGCAGGGCTATCCCTTCGCCTTGCTGCCGATCGCCGACTTCATGGCCGCTTGGCGGGCCGAAACGCTCGATTATGGCGAGCCTTACACCATGCGGACCGGATTCCGGCGGTTGCGGGAAATGTCCGAGGAAGAAACGATCCGAACCTCGCTGCCCGCCGCCATTCGCTGGCTGTCGATGGAAGGGGGCGAGCACCTGCCTGAGGGAACACTCGGCAATGACGCAGCTGCGCAAGCCCTGGCGGCCATGCTCGAAGGCGGCTGCGATGAAGACCTGCGCGGCCACCTCATCCACTTCGCCATCCGCGTCGGCGCGCGGCGGCTTGCGGATGTGGCCACATGCCTTGCGCGCATCGGCCTCGCCGAAGCGGCGCAAATCGCCTCCGAACAGGCGCATCTCGTCGGCGCGCTGCAATATCCGCTGACCGTGGGGCAGGATGCGGAAGCTGCGACGATATTGCGGATGCTCGCGCCGAGCTATGAACGGCTGCTGGCGGCGCTGCGGGCTGCGAATACCTCCGGCAAATCCGCCACCGAACCCAGCACCATATCCGCGTAAGGCTCCAGCGCCTCGCGCGGGCTGTTGCCGGAGAGGACGCCCACAGCGAGACCCGCTCCGGCCGCGCGGGCGGTTTGCAGGTCGTGGAGATTGTCGCCGACCATGGCGATCTCTCCGGGCTCCAGCCCGAGCTTTTCGGCGAAATGAAGGAGCGGGTCGGGATGGGGCTTGGGGCGGGCAGTCGTGTCGTAGCCGATGAAGGTGTGGAACAGCGGGGCAATGCTCAACGCTTCCGCCGTGGCGCGCGCGCCTGCTTCGGAATCATTGGTGGCGATGCCGAGCAGGAAACCCTTGTCGCGCAGATCCGCCAGCGTCTCGCGCAGGCCCTCGACCGCCACGGCGGCGCGGGCGCCTTCGGTAATGCAGTAATCGTCATATTGGCGGATCAGCGCGGCGCGCGCCTCGGGCTTTTCGCCGGGGTGCCAGAGATCGACAATGTTCTCGACCGTGCCGGCGGCGATCACCGAATTGGGACGGAAGCAGCGCGCCGTCCAGTCATAACCGCCCGCCTCCATGAGCGCGCGGGCTTTCGCCTCGTCGCCCCCGGCAGAGCGGCGGGCAAGCTCCTGCGAGATGCCGAACCAGGTGCGGTCGAAATCGACGAGCGTGCCATCCTTGTCGAAGAGAATGGCCTTGATGGCGCTGAGGTTCGACGCCATCATGCCTCCAGCGTGCCGGGGCGCTTGAGGACGTTGGAGGGCCGGCTTCCAAGCAATTTCAGGAGATCGTCGCCGCGCCTGATATAGCGCACGCTGCGGCGGGTGAGGATGCGCCCCGCCTGGGGCGCGGTGAGCGTTATGTCGCCCGAGGGGTCACCAGGGCGGGTGACAATGGTGACGAGACTGTCGCCCTCCTCCACCTCGTCGCCAAGCCCGACATGATAAAGCACCATGCCGCCCTGCGGCGCGCGGACCATCTCGACATTTTCCAGCGGCGTCACCGGGCCGTTGAAGTTATGGGCGAGCTTGACGCCGTCGTCCTTGACCACGCCGCGATGGACGAGGAAGCGGTAGAGGCCTTCGGCATCCGCGCGGCCCGTGTCGAAGCCGACATCGGCAAGGCCGCGGAACTCGACCGTGGTGACGGCGCGGCGCTTCATGTTGCGCTGATCTGCCGGCAATTGCAGCACGGGATAGGCGCAGGCCTCCTCGAAGGCGGCATCGGCGGTGGAATCCCAGGCAAGAACGGCTTTTGAGCCCAGCGCACTCGCCAGATCGAGCATGTCGGGCAGGAAGTCCTTGTGGATGTAGAGATAGTTCTCGCTCTGGTCGTCGCAATGAAGGTCGAGCACGATTTCATGCGGCAGGGCAAGCCGCAGCAGCGCCGCCTTCAGCCGCTGGGCAAGCGGCACGGGCGCGTCGGTTGCTACGAGATCGGACGTGCCGAAATCCGGCAGCAGGGGAAAGGCGCGGTTGAAATTGGTCTGGGTAAAGAACTCGAACCGGCCCAGATGCTGATAGGCCATCCATTGGTTGGAGCCGATGGGGTTCGCCTGAGGGACGATGGTGATGTTGCCAGCAATGCGCCCTTCGGCTTCTGCCTTTTCCAGCATCGGCACGAGGAAATGCAGCGCCGCTTGTCCGGGAAGCTCCGCGCCGTGGAGGGCGGATTGCAGGTATGCGGCGGGGGCGTGTTTATCGCTGCCTGTAAAGCGCAGGATGCGGAGTTCGATGGCGTTGCCCGGGACGTCGCCGGGGAGGGTGATGGTTTCGGTGTTCATGTTCTTTGTATTTCCGTTTCAGGTCGGCGCGTGCAGCACCCCCCTCTGCCCTGCCGGGCATCTCCCCCACAAGGGGGGAGATTGGCTACCAGTTCCGCTTTCGCCAATCGCCAGCGTTTCAGGATTAAGGCCGCCATCGATGAAGGCCAATCTCCCCCCTTGTGGGGGAGATGTCCGGCAGGACAGAGGGGGGTTGCCTCGCGATGCCATAGGACCAGTGCCACTCGAAGACCAGCCTACCCCCTACCCCCGCCGCTCCAGCAGATACGCCACCAGCCCCTGCGTCGAGGCATCGCGTCCTTCGGCGCTCTTCTCGCCCGAAACAACAGGCAGAAGCTCCGTTGCGAGCTCCTTGCCCAGTTCCACGCCCCATTGGTCGAAGGCGTTAATGCCGAAAAGCTGCGCTTCGACGAAGACGCGGTGCTCGTAGAGTGCCACGAGCCGGCCGAGCCCGTAAGGATCGAGCAGGTCGTCGAGGATGGTCAGCGACGGGCGGTTGCCGGAGAAGACGCGGTGGGGCGCGATGCGCTCGACATCCGCTTCGCTCATGCCCTTGCCGGCGAGCTGCGCCCTCGCCTCATCAAGCGTGCGGCCCTTCATCAGCGCTTCCGACTGGGCAAGGCAATTGGCGATGAGCATCTCATGCTGGTGGACGAGATGCGGCTCGTGCCCCTTCGCGGCGAGGATGAACTCCACCGGAATGACGTCCGTGCCCTGATGCAGCAGCTGGAAGAAGGCGTGCTGACCGTTGGTGCCGGGCTCGCCCCACACCACCGGACCGGAAGGCCCGGAAACCGGCCTGCCGTCGAGCATGACGCTCTTGCCGTTCGATTCCATGTCGAGTTGCTGGAGATAGGCGGGAAGCCGGGCCAGCCGCTGCGCATAGGGGATGATGGCGCGGCTGCCATAGCCACAGATGGCGCGATGCCAGTAGCCTACAAGGCCGAGCATGACAGGCAGGTTTTCCTCAAGCGGCGCATCGCGGAAATGCACGTCCATGGCATGGGCGCCATCGAGGAAGCGGCGGAAATTCTCCGGCCCGATGGCGATCATCAGCGGCAGGCCGATGGCCGACCAGATGGAATAGCGCCCGCCGACCCAGTCCCAGAAGCCGAACACCCGGTCGGGCGCGATGCCGAAGGCGGCGACCTTGTCAAGCGCGGTGGAAACGGCGGCGAAATGCGCCCCGACAGCCGTCTCGCCCAGTGCATCCGCCACCCATTTGCGGGCGGTCTGCGCGTTGGTCATTGTCTCGATGGTGGTGAAGGTCTTGGACGCGACGATGATCAGCGTCGTCGCGGGGTCGAGAGGTTTCAGCGTATCGGCGATATGCGCGCCGTCGATATTGGAGACGAAATGGGCGCGCGGGCCGCAATGATAGGGCGCGAGCGCCAGCGTCGCCATGGCGGGGCCGAGATCCGAGCCGCCGATGCCGATATTGACGACATCGGTGATGGCCTTCCTCGTCGCGCCCTTGATGGTGCCGTCGCGCAGGCCATTGGCAAAAGCGGCCATGCGGTCGAGCACCTCGCGGACGGCTGGCAGCACGTTTTCGCCACCGACGAGGATTTCGCTGGAGGTCGAATCGCGCAGCGCGACATGCAGCACCGCGCGGCCCTCCGTGGTGTTGATTGGCTCGCCAGCGAACATCGCCGCGCGGCGGCCCTCCACATCGGCGACTTTGGCCAGGTTCTTCAGAAGGCGCATGGTCTCGTCATTGACGAGGCATTTCGACCAGTCGAGGAGAAGATCGTCGAGGCTCAGCGAATAGCGCGCGAAGCGCTTGATATCGTCGGCGAAGGCGGCGCGCATGTCTCTCAGTGCGCCATTTTGCCAATGGGCTTTCAGTGCGGCTACGGCTTCGGCAATTTCAGGCTCGTTCCTGCTCATCACGCATACTCCCGAATCGAAAGGTTGGGCGAGACTAGAGGTTTTCAAATAGAATTGGAAACGGTCGCCCGAGGGCACCCCCCTCTGCCCTCCCGGGCATCTCCCCCACAAGGGGGGAGATTAGCCTTCATCAACACTGGCACCAATCGCAAACGTTGTTAGGTAATGGCGGGGAGCCGTGTCAGCCGATCTCCCCCCTTGTGGGGGAGATGTCCGGCAGGACAGAGGGGGGTTGCCTCGCGATTCCCTCAACTGCAAAAAACGAAAGGCCGGAGCGAGGAAATCTCCCCGCCCCGGCCCTTCAAATCATCGCCAATCCGCGCTTAGTGGTTATCCCGCGGCAGGCCCATGGTCTGGGCGATGCGCTGGTACTTGACCGCGGGCTTCAGCACCATGCCTTCGGAAAGCTGGTCGACCATGCCGCGCTGGATTTCCTGCCAGGGCGTCTGGTGCGGCGGGTATTTGTAGCCCCCTTCCGCCATCAAATCACTGCGGCGCTTGTTCAGTTCCTCGTCGGGGATGAGGATGTTGGCCGTGCCCTTGTTGAGGTCGATGCGGATGCGGTCGCCCGACTTCACCAGCGCCAGCCCGCCCATGGCGGCAGCCTCAGGCGAAGCGTTGAGGATCGAGGGCGAGCCGGACGTGCCGGACTGGCGGCCATCGCCGAGGCAAGGCAGGGCGTGGACGCCCCTCTTGATGAGCTCTGCGGGCGGGCGCATGTTGACCACTTCCGCCGCGCCCGGATAGCCGATGGGGCCGGTGCCGCGCATGATCAGGACGGAGTTTTCATCGATGCCGAGCGCGGGATCGTCGATGCGGGAATGGTAATCCTCCGGCCCGTCGAACACCACCGCGGTGCCTTCGAAGGCCTCGGGATCGTTCGGGTTCGAGAGATAGCGGTCACGGAATTCCGGCGAGATGACGCTGGTCTTCATGATGGCGCTGTCGAACAGATTGCCCTTCAGGTTGATGAACCCGGCCTTCTCCTTGAGCGGCGCCGAGAACGGGCGGATAACTTCAGTGTTGAGGTTTTCCGCTTCGCCGCAGTTCTCGCCGATGGTCTTGCCGTTGACGGTGAGCGCGTCCGGATGCGGCAGCTTGCCGGCCTTCATCAGCTCGCCCACGACTGCGGGCACGCCGCCGGCATGGTGGTAATCTTCGCCCAGATATTCGCCAGCCGGCTGGAGATTGACCAGCAGCGGGATCTCGTGGCCGAGATCCTGCCAGTCGTCATTGTCGAGCTGGACGCCGAGATGGCGGGCAATGGCGTTCAAATGGATCGGCGCGTTGGTCGAGCCGCCGATGGCGGAGTTGACGACGATGGCGTTCTCGAAAGCCTCGCGCGTCATGATGTCGGAGGGACGCAGGTTCTCGCGCACCATCTCGACGATGCGGATGCCGGTCTCATAGGCAATCTGGCCGCGCTCGCGATAGGGGGCGGGTATGGCAGCGCCGCCCGGCAGTTCCATGCCGAGCGCTTCGGCGAGCGAGTTCATCGTGGTGGCAGTGCCCATGGTGTTGCAATAGCCGACCGAGGGCGCGGACGAGGCGACGATGTCGATGAACTGCTCGTAATCGATCTCGCCGGCGGCAAGGCGCTCGCGCGATTTCCAGACGATGGTGCCGGAGCCGGTGCGCTCGCCGCGATGCCAGCCATTGAGCATCGGGCCGACCGAAAGGGCGATGGCCGGGATATTGACGGTCGCCGCGCCCATCAGCATGGCGGGGGTCGTCTTGTCGCAGCCGATGGTCAGCACCACGCCGTCGAGCGGGTAGCCATAGAGCACCTCGACGAGGCCGAGATAGGCAAGGTTGCGGTCGAGCGAGGCGGTCGGGCGCTTGCCGGTTTCCTGGATCGGATGAACCGGGAACTCCAGCGCCACGCCGCCCGCGGCGGCAATACCGTCGCGCACGCGCTTTGCAAGCTCGAGGTGATGGCGGTTGCATGGCGAAAGGTCGGAGCCGGTCTGGGCGATACCGATGATCGGCTTGCCCGAGCGCAGTTCCTTGGCTGTCAGGCCAAAATTCAAATAGCGCTCCAGATAGAGCGCGGTCATGTCCGGATTATCCGGGTTGTCGAACCATTCCTGAGAACGGAGATGCCTGATTTTCTTTTCGCTCATGATTTCGCTTTCCTCACCGGGTTCCCCAGTCTTTTGCCACGCCACCGGCATGGTCCTTTGCCATGGCATAGGCCAATCGGGGAGAATCGGCAACAAGTATTACTAAATGACTTTTGGATCATCGCGCGCCATTTGGACGCGGAAAAGGCGGGCGTGCTTGATGCGTGGCAAATTTCCGTGAGAAACCCTACATTGGCCCGGGATAGAGACAAGGAGAGCACATGGATTTGACGGGAGAGGAGCGCATCGCCGCGCCGCGCGAAGCCGTGTGGCGGGCGCTGAACGATGTCGAGACATTGAAAGCGGCGATTCCCGGCTGCGAGGCGCTGGAATGGCGCGGCCCCGGCCAGCTCGAGGCGGCGCTCGTCATGCGGTTCGGCCCGGTGAAGATCAAACTTTTCGGTGAGCTGGAACTCTCTAATATCAACCCGCCAATATCCTACACGATTTCGGGAGCGGGCAAGGGCAGCATCGCCGGCTTCGTCCATGGCAGTACGGATGTGGTGCTGGCCGAAGACGGCAACGAGACGGTGCTGACCTATACGGTGCGCGGCGACGCGGGCGGCGGGGTCGCGCAACTGGGGGCCAGGCTGATCACCTCGAGCGCGCGCAGGCTGGCGGATAGGTTCTTTGCGAATATCGGGGCGGCGGCGGGTGGTGGTGATAAGCCTGCCACATTTTGAATTGGACCGGTTCTGTTTTGATGGAATCGCCTGAATTCCATTGGATCATTGCTGTTATGGGAAGGTTGAGGAATGTATCCCAGTGGACAAGTCTTTAGCCCCCGGAGATGGCTGACACCTGTTCGGATACATTCCTCTACGGCTTCATGACAACAACGGCCCCGAACCCCGCTTCAGCCGCGCATAGGCCACCGCGATCCGTGCCGCAAGGTCGGCATTGTTGAGGACGAGCGCGATATTGGCCTCGAGGCTCGCGCCGTTCGAGAGCTCATTGATGCGGGCGAGGAGGAAGGGGGTCAGCTCCTTGCGCCCGATGCCGCGCGTTGCCGCCTCCGCCACCGCCTCGGCAATCGTGCCGTCGATGAAGGCGGGGTCGAGCGCGTCGGCTTCGGGAATCGGGTTGGCGACGAGAATGCCTGTTCCGGAACGAAGTTCCGCATGGAGCGCCATGGCCTTGGCGATCTCCTCCGGCGTGTCGAGCCGATGGTCGGCCTTGCAGCCGCTGGAGCGGGTGTAGAAGGCCGGGAAATCGTCGCTGCCATAGGCGATGACGGGAACGCGCTGGGTTTCCAGGAACTCCAGCGTCTTCGGAATGTCGAGGATCGACTTGACCCCGGCGCAGACGACGGTCGTGCCTGTCTGGCCGAGTTCCGTCAGGTCGGCGGAGATGTCGAAGGTCGCCTCCGCGCCGCGATGCACGCCGCCGACGCCGCCGGTGGCGAAAATGTCGATGCCCGCAAGCGCCGCGATCCGCATGGTTGCCGAAACGGTGGTGCCGGCGGAGCGGCCCTGGACCATGGCGACGGCTAGATCGCGCCCCGACGCCTTCACCGCGTCCTTCGCCTGCGCCAGCGCTTCGATTTCATCGTCTGCAAGGCCGACGCGGAGCTTGCCCGCCACAACGGCGGTTGTCGCGGGCACCGCGCCATGGCTGCGCACCACCGCCTCGACCTTTCGCGCCATTTCCAGATTGGCGGGGTACGGCATTCCATGCGTGATGATGGTCGATTCGAGCGCCACGACAGGCGCGCCATCGGCAATCGCGGCCCGGACCTCCTCGGTGGGGTGAAGAAGCGATGCGTTCATTGATCATGCCTTTCTTAGACGGGAATTCGATGCATATGAGCCGCGAGGAAGCGCGGCGACAGAAGCGGGTGTACGCTCGCCTCGCTCTCTGCGGTGAGCGTGGCGAGCAGGGAGCCGGTTCGCGCGCCTTCCATGAGGCTTGCGCCGGAAAGCAGACGGGAAAGCGTGCCGGCGATCATCGCGTCGCCCGCCCCGGTGACATCGACGGGCTGTGCCGGAACGGCCTCGACGCGCGCGGTGCCGTCCGGGTCGGAAACAAGCAGGCCCGCGGCGCCCATGGTCAGCACCACGCCCGCCGCGCCTCTTGCCCGCAGCGCGTCGACGGCTGCTTCCGGGGAAAGACGGGGATCGTCTTCACGCAAGTCCAGCATGGCGCGGGCTTCGTCCAGATTGAGGAACAGGATATCCACGCCCGTCAGATCCTCCGGCAGCCGCCGGGCCTTGGGCGAGGAAACGGCGTCGATGGCAAGGCGGAACCGGGCCGACGCCTTGCGCTCGATCAGCGCCTTCAGCGTTTCCGCCGGCAGATTGCAATCGGCGAAAACATAGGCCGCCGAGGCCAGATGCGGCCAGACACGGTCGAGATGGGCCGGCGAGAACAGATCGAAAATGCCCATGTCGGCGATGCCCAGCGCCAGCTCGTTTTCCGGCCCCAATATGGCGGCATATTCGGCGGTCGGCGCTTCGCCCGTCACGATCACCTGGCTCACATCGACGCCGAGGTCGCGCAAGGAGCGGATGAGCGCGCGGCCCGTATCGTCATCCCCCACGATGGAAACGAAGCTGGTGGCGATATCGAGCCGGGCGAGGTTTTCCGCAACGTTGCGCGCCACGCCGCCGAAGCTGCGATGGCCGGTGACGGGGTTGGAGGTGCCCGGTATCAGCGGCGCGCGAGCGTGATATTTGCGGTCGAACACCGCGCCGCCGATGACGGCGATGCGCTTTTGCGCCGGCAGCACATAGCCGCGCCCGAGAATATAGCCCTTCTGCATTAGCTGCACGACATGCGCCGCCACCGTCGAGCGCGCAAGGCCGAGGCTGTCGGCGATCTCCTGCTGCCCGGCAAAGGGATTGGCGCTTATCATCTCCAGAACCGCGCGCTCCTGCGCGCCAAGGTCGTCCATGTGTGTCTCCGGGCGGCTGGTTGCTCACGCATCTATCAACATCTGACTACTATCACAACACTTGTTTTTGAAGGCCGCCATGGAAAACCCAAAGTCGGGGACGTATATATGCCGCATTCGCTGGCAAGGCCGGCATTATTCCGGACAGAATCGATGGCCGATAAAGAAGTAGGCAAGGCGAATGCTGGCGCAGCCGACCAGGCGCCGGGCGCCGCGTGCCGTGCCGCGGCCTGCGAGAAGAACCGCCCGCTCACCAGGCTGCCGCTGCGCCACCGCCTCTCCAGCAAGGTTCTGCTGCTGACGGTTCTCTCGGTCCTGGTGGCGGAGGTGCTGATCTTCGTGCCCTCCATCGCCAGCATGCGGATGCGCTGGCTGACGGCGCGCCTCGATACGGTGGCAGCCGTCAGCCTCGTCCTGGCGGATGGCCAGACGCCGCCCGTGCCGCGCGCCGTGCAGGACAGCGTGCTCCTGGCCACCGGCACCAAGGCCATTGCATTGCGTGAACAGAACGCCTCGCGGCTGCTCGCCATGTCCGAGGTGCCGAAGACCATCGACCAGCATATCGACCTCGCCCATACCAGCGAGGCGGCGGCGATATGGGATGCGTTCGATACGCTCTTCGCCGGCGGCAACCGCAATCTGCGCGTCTACGGGCCGGTCGGCCATAGCGGTAAGGTCATAGAGCTCGTCACGTCAGACGCCCCTCTGCGCACGGCGATGTTGGATTATGCGCGCAATGTCGCGCTCCTGTCGCTGGTCATCTCGCTGATCGCGGCAAGCCTCGTCTATCTCGCCATCAACGAGATGCTGCTGCGCCCGGTGCGGCGGATGCACCGCAACATGATCTATTTCGCGCAAGGACCAGACGATCCGACGCGCATCATCATCCCTGACCCCCGCAAGGACGAGCTCGGCGTCGCGCAAAGCCAACTGGCGGCGATCCAAACCGATCTGCAGCGCACCTTCTCGGAGCAGAAGCACCTGGCCGATCTCGGCCTCGCCGTCTCCAAGATCAATCACGACATGCGCAACATCCTCGCCTCGGCGCAATTGATGTCCGACCATTTGTCGGATGCCCGCGACCCGGTGGTGCAGCGCATGGCGCCGAAGCTGATTCGCACGCTCAACCGCGCGATCGGCTATGCCGAAAGCGTCATCGCCTATGGCCGCGCGCAGGAAGCGCCGCCAAAGCAGCGCCGCGTGCTGCTGCACACCATTGTCGCCGATGTGGAGGAAACGCTGTCGATCGACCCGCAAAGCGGCGTCGAGTTCCGCAATCTGGTGCCCGAGGATTTCGAGATGGACGCCGATGCGGAGCAGTTCTTCCGCATCCTCACCAATCTCTGCCGCAACGCCGTGCAGGCCATGGCCGCCGACCGTCCGGGCGACGAAAGCGTGGTGAAGCGGCTGACGATTACGGCGGGCCGCGTCGGGGCGGTGGCGATCGTCGGCGTCGAGGACACCGGCCCCGGCCTGCCGCAAAAAGCCCGTGACAACCTCTTCACGGCCTTCCGCGGCTCGACCCGCAGCGGGGGCACCGGGCTCGGCCTCGCCATCGCCCAGGAACTCGTCCGCGCCCATGGCGGCACCATCGAGCTGCGCGAGGAGCGCACCTGCGGCACGCATTTCGAAATCCGCATTCCCGATATGCCGGTTTCGCTGGCGAACTGGCGCAAGAGGAAGGAAGCAGCGGAAGCCGGTCGCAGCGCCTGACCTGCGTGCATTCGCCGGTGCGAAAGAAATCGGCGAATGATTGCATTTTTTTGTCAGAAGCTGCTTGCATTCGGAAGCCGAACCCATTAGGTACCGCGCTGCGCCGATTGATGCGGCGCCAACAAATGGTCAAGCGCCCGTAGCTCAGCTGGATAGAGCACCAGACTACGAATCTGGGGGTCAGAGGTTCGAATCCTTTCGGGCGCGCCACCTTTTCTTCACTGTTGATTGCTATGTCTTTTTTGTCCTTCGGGTAAAACTCGAATTGTGGACATAAGGGCGTTTCGTGGGAAGTCTCGGCCCCGCACGAACTTGAAATTAAGAGCACGAGCCGTCCAGCAACTGCTGGCATTTGTTGGCATGCCGGATGGCGTCGTGCCAGTGTTGCGTTTCATTGTTCTAACGCAGCGCCACCTCGGCTTTATCATGATTGATCGCCGCTTCGAAGAGGGGCTTCCCAGAACCCTCCAGCCACTCCACGAGCGAGGTCAGACGGCCAAACTCCCGCTTCAGAGCCGCGAGGTTTGCCGCCCCGGCGAGCAAGCCATTGTCTAAAAGTTCGGCCAAACGGTTGAGGAAAGGGTTTTGGGCGAGCAATTCGTCGGGAAAGCGCCTGTAAGCGATCGGCCGGCCGGCGGCTTTCGTGAATGCCCGCTCCAGATCCTTGCCCGTCACGGACGCGCTCGCCAGCTCGATGATCTTGCCTGCGTAACGATCCGGGTCCATCAGGACTTCTGCGTTGATCCTGCCCAGGTCGTCTAGGGCGATCATTTGCATGGACTGCTCTGGCCGCATGAAGAACGTGAATTCGCCCTGAGGCAATCCCATGCCGGGCAGCAGCATCATCTCCATGAAGCTTGCCGGGCGGGTGATCGTGTTCATGATTGGAAGGCTTTGCACATAGGCTTCAATCTCTGACTTGCTGTCGAAATGACCCATTCCCGTCGGGCCTTTCCCTGCTGCGCCGCCGGAAGAATAGACGAGATGACGGACGCCTTGCCGAAGTGCGCTGTCGGCGATCGTCTTGCCCTGCCAGACCTCCTGCGCATCGGTGACCTCACCCGCCGGCGAACTGGTCTGGACACTGAAAACGCCGGTGATGCCGGTCATCGCCCGCTCGATAGAGGCAGGATCGAACAGGTCGCCGATTGCCAGGGAAATGCCCTCAGCAGCCAAAGCCCTCGACTTGATGCTGTCGGCATTACGCACGAAGGCCCGGACCTTTCTCCCCTTCGCCTTCAGTGCGCGCGCAACCGCCCCGCCTTGCTGCCCGGTCGCGCCGAACACGAGAAATTCATCGCTGTGATCCATCTTGGTTACCTTCTGTAATTAATAACGGTTACCAAGTGGAACCAATTGCAAATCCGCGCAAGACGGCACATTTTTGGTCGTCGGTTACACCATAATAACCATTGAAGGAGTTCATTCGTGCCGCGTGAAATCAATGGGCGCCCCGTCATCGAGACTGCACGGGGGCCCGTCCTGACCCCATGCGCTCCAGGAAGCGTACTGGCCCGTATGGGTGACAAATGGACCATTCTGGTCGTGTCCATGCTCGCCTTGTCACCCGATGCGCCGATGCGATTCGGGGCGATCCGGCGCGGCATTCCGGACATTTCGCAAAGGATGCTAACTCTCACCCTTCGCAGCCTGGAGCGTGACGGCCTCGTGGCGCGTCATTATTATCCCGAGGTGCCGCCGCGGGTTGAATATGAGCTGACGGCTCGCGGCAAATCCATGCTGCCGCCCTTGTCGGCTTTCACGGACTGGATCAGGGATACCTGGCAGGACATCGAAGCCTCGCGGCGTGCCTTCGACGATGCTGAGCGAACCGGCGCCGTCCCGGGCCGGACGTGAGGGCGAACTACCGTGGCAAAAGGCAAGATCGCTCAGGGCAATTGACGCCGACAGGCAGAGGCGTAATCACGCCGGCCTGTTCCACCCGCCGATCCGGGCATAGATCGTGTCGCGCAGCGCCCTGACATCCCGGTTGAGTTCGCTCAAGTGTTCCGGGCTATGGCCCAAGGCGGCAAACAGGGCCTCGCCGATGCAGCCGGCGCGCAGGCGCAGCGCCTGGCCCTGCCCGGTCAGTGCCACCACCACCTGCCGCTCGTTATCCGGGTTTCGCGTCCGGCGCACCATGCCTGCCCCTTCCAGCCTTTTGAGAAGGGGCGTCAGTGTGCTCGATTCGAGCGCCAGCTGCTCGGCGATGCCGCCCACCGTCTGCCCGTCCTCCCGCCACAGCACATTCAGCACGAGATATTGCGGATAGGTCAGCCCCATCTCGTCGAGCAAGGGCTTGTAGAGCCGCTGGATGGCGATACCGGCAGAGTAGACCGCATAGCAGAGCTGGTCGTCCAGCGGCAGCGGTACGGAATTTTCTTTTTCTTGCGGGCTCATACGCGGTCTCCTTGAATTCCATATTACCACGATAATCGCGAAAATAAATATCGCGATAAAAATTAGCTGGACGTGCCGGCATGACTGCGCTACAACATTATCGTTATCGCGATAAAAATTATCGCCAATGAAGGAGACGGAAATGGACATTCTCTATCGCACCGAAGCCACCGCCACTGGCGGACGTACCGGCAAGGCCGCCACGAAGGACGGCGCTTTCAGCGTCGCGCTGGTCACGCCGAAGGAACTGGGCGGCCCCGGCGGGGAGGGCAACAATCCTGAGCAGCTGTTTGCGTCAGGCTATGCCGCCTGCTTCCTCGGCGCGCTTAAATTCGTCGCCAGCCAGCGCAAGGTAAAGATCGCCGACGACAGCACTGTCACGGCGGCGGTGGGCATCGGCAAGCGGGATGACGGGCAGGGCTTCGGCCTCGACGTGGCGCTCACCGTCGCGCTGCCGGGTGTCGATTCAGCTACAGCGCGCGAGCTCATCGATCAGGCGCACATCGTCTGCCCCTATTCCCACGCCACCCGCAACAGTCTCGACGTGCGGCTTTCCCTGGCCGAGTGAAGGCAAAAAAAGAGCAGGATGCCCGCTGTGCATCCTGCTCTCTCAATGACAATCCTGCGAAACGCTTAGAGCGTGCGGACATCACGCTCTAACTCTTTGTTTCGCGCATGATATTATCCGAAAAGTCTGCAACTTTTCGGGATCATGCTCTAGAGCGCCTTGATCTTCACCTTGTCGGCCTTGGCGTTGATCAGCGGATTGCGAAGCGGCAGGCCGAAATCCGGGGCTTCGATTTCGAACACATCGCCCGGTTCGGTGCGGATGCCATCGGCGAAGGAGAGCGTAGCCGTGCCGAACATGTGGATGTGGATGTCGCCCGGCTGGCGGAATACTTCATATTTGAAGTGATGATATTCCAGATTGGCGAAGGTGTGGGACATGTTGTCCTCGCCCGAAAGGAACGGCTTCTCCCACAGCGTCTTGCCGTCGCGCAGGATGCGCGAGGTGCCGCTGATATGGTCAGGCAACTTGCCGAGGCGCAGTTCCGGGCCGATGGCGCAGGGGCGCAGCTTCGAATGGGCGAGGTAGAGATAATTGACCCGCTCCATCACATGGTCGGAGAACTCGTTCGCCAGCGCGAAGCCCAGGCGGAACGGCGTTCCGTCCGGACCGATGACATAGATACCCGCGATCTCCGGCTCCTCGCCGCCATCGTCCGCGAAGGAAGGGGAGGTGAGCGCTGCGCCCGGAGCCACCAGCATCGTGCCGTTGCCCTTGTAGAACCATTCGGGCTGTACGCCGGTTTCGCCCTTCGCAGGCTTGCCGCGCTCCAGGCCCATCTTGAACATCTTCATGGAGTCGGTGAGGCTCTCTTCCTTCTCGGTCGAGGCCTTCTTGTGCATGGCGTCGCGCGTCGCGGCGGAACCCAGATGCGTCAGGCCCGTGCCGGTCAGGTGAATATGCGCCGCGTCCGGAGCGTCGATGGGCGGCAGCAGGCGGCCATCCTTGTAGGCGGCCTCCACATCGACCGCCTTGCCGAGCCCGCGCTCCTCGATGATGGCGTCGATGGTTGTTTCTTCCTCGATCGCCTCATGCGCGAGTTCCAGCACCGAGCGGGTGCCCTGCACGATGCGGAAACCGTCTTGCGTGCGCGCCGCGACCCGGCGCTTGCCCTTTTCGTTGATCAGCTGAACCAGATTCATCATTACCCTCCCATTCAGACAGGTTTCGTCCTCCCTTGGGAGGGCGTTGGTTTCATATGAGGTTAAAAGTCATACTGTATGAGCAATATCAAGAGGTATGATACCCCCGGCGCTGGTGGATTACATAAATTTAATTGGACGTCGCTGGCGCCGGGCGTCAAATTGCATCACGCTCGAGTGATTTGAACGTTTCGCCTGCCATGAGGCGCCGACCGGTTGGAGAAGGCCCGCGCCCTTGATAGACAGCGCTCAGATTTCGTTAATTCCCCTGCCCGATATACCGTGTGTCCCCTCCAATGGTGAGGGTATCATGCCTTTCCGCAACCGGAGTGCCGGATGAAAATCTGGAAGCAGATCATCCTCGTCGTCCTCGTCCTGCTGGCGGCTTTCGCCGGCTGGAAATATTTTTATTCGGGCGCTCCCGGAAGCGAAACCGCGGGCGTACGCCAAAGCGGCGGACGCGGCGGTGCGCTGGGGCCGACGCTCGTTGTCGCCAAGCCCGTCGAGGAGGAGACGATCAACACGCGCTTGAGCGCCATCGGCACGGGCAGGGCGATGGAAACCGTATCAGTCACCCCCTGGTCCGGCGGCATGATGACCAAGCTTCTGGTCAAGGCCGGCGCGCATGTGAAGGAAGGCCAGCCGATCGCGGAACTCGACGCCGCCGAGGAGCAGATCGCCCACGACAAGGCGGAGATCGCCCTTCAGAACGCGCAGAACACCCTGCGCCGTATCACCACCTTGCGCTCGACCAACACCGCGACCGAGGTGCAGGTGGTCGACGCCCAGCTCGCCGTCGCCAATGCCAAGCTGGTGGCCGAGGAGGCGGCGCTTGCGCTTTCCCGCCGCACGATCACCGCGCCGATTTCGGGCGTCATCGGCATCCTGCCGGTCAATGCCGGCAATTTCGTCACCACCACCACAGCGATAGCGACGATCGACGACCGCTCGCAGATACTGATCGATATCTGGGTTCCGGAGCGCTACGCCCCGCAGATCAGGATCGGCCAGCCGGTCACGGCCACCTCCATCGCCGTGCCGGGGCGGGCCTTCGAGGGCAAGATCGTCGCCATCGACAATGCCATAGACGAGGCGAGCCGCACCTTGCGCGTGCGCGCGCAGATCCCCAATCCTGACGACACATTGCGCGCAGGCATGTCCTTCGAAGTGACGCTGCTTTTCCCGGGCGAAACCTATCCTTCCGTCGATCCATTGGCGCTGCAATGGGGCGCGGACGGCGCTTTTGTGTGGCGAATTATTGATGGTGTGGCCCATAAAGTGGCGATTGAGATCATCCAGCGCAACACCACCAGCATCCTCGTGAATGCGCCGCTGAAGCCGGGCGACATGATCGTCACCCAGGGCGTGCAGACCGTGCGCGATGGCGGCCCGGTGAAGGTCGCCGATGACGGCGGCGCGCAGGCGCAGCCCGCCGCTTCGCCGAATGCCGGATGAGGCCGGGCTCATGAGCAATCAACCTTCCTCTCCCCACGGCTCCGATCAGGGCGGCTTCACCGCGCTTTTTATCCGCCGCCCGGTTCTGGCCTTTGTCCTGAACGTCCTGATCGTCGTCGCCGGCCTTGCCGCCTTCACGGGCGTCGATATTCGCGAGCTTCCGGATGTCGACCGTCCCGTCGTGACCATCCGCACCGATTTCGACGGCGCATCCGCCGAAACCATCGACCGCGAATTGACGCAGGTGCTGGAAAACGCGGTGGCGCGCGTTCCGGGCGTCAAGTCGATCTCGTCCGCTTCCTCCTTCGGGCGCAGCCGCGTGACGGTGGAATTCAATGACGGCGTCGATCTCAACGTCGCGGCGGCGGACATGCGCGACGCCATTTCGCGCGTGACCAACAATCTGCCCGAGGAGGCGGACGCGCCGCAGATCGTCAAGGCCGACGCCAATGCCGATCCGGTGATGCGCCTTGCGGTGACCTCGGATTCCATGCCGATCCAGGACATGACCGTGTTGGTGGAGGACCGGGTCGAGGATGTGCTGGCCGCCGTGCCTGGTGTCGCCGACGTGCAGGTCTATGGCGACCGCGACAAGATCTTCCGCATCGATATCGATCAGGCGAAGCTGGCAAGCTACGGCCTTACCATCGCCGATATTTCCAATGCGCTTTCCACCATGGCGCTCGACCAGCCGGCGGGCTCGCTCAAGAGCAATGACCAGTCGATCGTGGTTCGTGCGGCGGCCACGGTGACGTCGCCGGAGGCCTTCGAGAACATCATCATCAACGGCCATACCAAGCTCGGCGATGTCGCCAATGTGACCCTCGGCCCGGATATCGAAAGCTCCTCGGTCAGCTCCAACGGCAAGACGGCCATCGGCCTCGGCATCATCCGGCAGGCGCAGTCCAATACGCTCGACATTTCCAAGGGCGTGCGCGCCGCCATCGAGCAGTTGCAGAAATCCCTGCCGCCTGGCGTCAATATCCAGGTGACGAGCGACGACGCGAACTTCATCGACGGCGCCATTCACGAGGTCGAAATCGCGCTTGTCGCCTCGGTCTTCATCGTCATCCTCATCATCTTCCTGTTCCTGTGGGATATCCGCGCCACGCTGATCCCCGCCATTTCCATGCCGGTGGCGCTCATCGGCACCATCGCCGCCATTTATATGCTGGGCTTCTCGGTCAACATTCTCACCCTGCTTGCGCTGGTGCTGGCGACCGGCCTTGTGGTCGACGACGCTATCGTGGTGCTCGAAAACATCGTGCGCCGCCGCAATATGGGGCTGGGCCCGCGCGCTGCGGCGGTGCTCGGCACGCAGGAAGTGTTCTTCGCCGTCATCGCCACCACGCTGACGCTCGCCGCCGTCTTCGTGCCGATTTCCTTCCTGCCGGGGCAGATGGGCGGCCTCTTCCGGGAGTTCGGCGTGGTGCTGGCGATCTCCGTTCTGCTGTCCTCCGTCGTCGCGCTCACATTCTGCCCCATGCTCGCCTCGCGTTTCCTGTCGGAGGCGGCCGTGCACCATGAGGAACATTCGCCGGGCGCATTTCGCCGCTTCGGCGGCGCGCTCGCTGCCTTCTATCGCCGCACGCTTCACGCCTGCCTCGCCGCGCCGATGGTTGTGGTGGCCGTGGCGATCCTTTTCGCCGCCGCTTCCTATGTTGCCTATGGCACGCTGCGCCAGGAGCTGACGCCGACCGAGGACCGCGCCCAGGCGCTGCTGCGCCTGAGCGGCCCGCAGGGCATCAGCCTCGAATTTATGGAAAGCCAGATCGACCGGGTCGAGAAACTGCTCCAGCCCCTGCGCGATTCCGGTGAAATCCAGAGCACGCTTGCCATCGCCGGCACCGGCGGCTCGCCAAACAGCGGCATCATCGTGCTGACGCTCGCCCGCTGGGGTGAGCGCGTCCGCACCCAGCAGCAGATCATGGCGGATGTCATGCAGCGGCTGAAAGTCATTACTGGCGTGCGCGTCTTCACCTCCCAGCCGAACAGCCTCGGCATTCGCGGCGCCGGCAACGGATTGCAGTTCGCCCTGCTCGGCAATGATTATACGCAGTTGCGCACCGCGGCGCAGAATATCGTCGCGGCGATGGAGAAGGACCCGCGTTACCAGTCGCCGCGCCTCTCCATCGACCCGACCCAGCCGCAGCTTTCCGTCAATATTAATCGCGAGCGCGCCTCCGACCTTGGCATCGACATCACCGGCCTCGCCAATGCGGTGCAGTCCGTCCTCGACGGGCGCAAGATCGGCTCGGTCTATATCGGCGACCGCAGCTATGACGTGAAGCTGGTCTCCACCACCAACCCGATCAACGACCCGACCGATCTCGAAAACATCTTCCTGAAGACGAGCGATGGCCGTTACGTCCCCATGTCGTCCATCGCCAGCGTGGTGGAGCAGGCCGTGCCGCCGGAACTCGACCGCGAGCAGCGGATGCGCTCCGTCGCGATCACTTCGGGCCTGCGCTCAGACTTCGCGCTGGGCGACGCCTATCAGGAAGCGCTCAAGATCGCCACCCCGGAGCTGCCCGCCGGTTCGCGCATCATCCCGCTGGCGGAGGCGCGCACGCTGGGCGAAACTTCCTATGGCCTCGCCATCACCTTCGGCTTCGCCATCGTCATCATCCTACTGGTGCTGGCGGCGCAGTTCGAAAGCTTCGTGAGCGCCTTCATCGTCATGGCGACCGTGCCGCTGGGCCTCGGCTGCGCCGTGTTCGCCATGCTGATGAGCGGCACGAGCCTCAACGTCTATAGCCAGATCGGCCTTGTGCTGCTTGTCGGCATCATGGCGAAGAACGGCATTCTCATCGTCGAATTCGCCGACCAGCTGCGCGATAAAGGGATGAGCGTGCGCGAGGCGATCGAGGAAGCCGCGAACATCCGCCTGCGCCCGGTGACGATGACGATGATCTGCGCCATCCTCGGCGGCGTTCCGCTGGTGCTGGCGCAGGGCGCGGGCGCGGAAGCGCGCGTGGCGCTGGGCTGGGTCATCGTCGGCGGCCTCGGCCTCGCCACCCTGGCCACCCTCTACGTCACTCCCGTCGCCTACCTCCTGCTCGGTCGCTTCACCAAGCCCAAGGTGGAAGAGCACAACCGCCTCAGGCGCGAACTGGCGGAGGCGATGCGGAAGCCTTGAGGCGGGAGGATTGATCTGCCCCGAATAAGGTGATGAAATCCTCCGGCGATAGCGCCCGAGGAGACTGGTCATGGTAGCGCCGGTAAAGACCCTTCCCGAAACGGGCGAGACTCTCCGGCGCGAGGTTCGTCCCTGGACGCACACATCTCAGGACAGAAGCATGACCGTCGATGTGCCGGGCTATTGTCCTGAAGGTAGCGGAAAGGGTGTCCATGTCGGTGACGATATGGCTCCGAGCAGGCCGAAGGCGCTTCGTTCCCGTCGACATGACCGGAAATATACTCTCGAAGAGTTATGCCAACTCATCGACGAATCCATAAACAGCAGCATCAGCGAGCGCTCGCCCGACGAGATTTTAACCCGGGGAGATGGCTGGAAACCATTCCTCTACGGTGGCGTGACCTCAACGATAAAAGAACGAGACCGTTTCCATCTAAAGGTAAAATACTCCACATCCAGAACAACGGAGGCAAGCCATGGCACAGCCCGCAATGACCGAGAGTGAAGTCCACGATCTCCTGCGCCGCCTGTTCGCGGCGCTTGCCGATCCGGCGGCGACGTCCGAGCAGTTCGCCGAATTGCTGACGCCGGATTATATCCAGCGCGTCGACGGCAAGGAAATCGACTATGCGGGATTCCTGAGCCATATGGCGGCGCTGCGGGCGCATCTTGCTTCGGTGGACATAACTTTCGAGCATATCGTGACGGATGGCCACTCCGCGGCGACGGTTCATCTCGTCGATGCGGTCAAAACCAACGGCCAGCACTCCCGTTTCAAGGTAATCGCCTATTACCAGTTCCAAGGGAAGCGGGTGTGCCTGATCGATGAATTGACGCATCTGCTGGAAGGCGATGCGCAAGACAGGGATCTTGGGTCGAGGGTGTGATGCAGCTCCATAAGGTTGCTGAAACGCCGCGGATAGCCCCTCACCCTTACCCTCTCCCCGTGATTTACGGGGAGAGGGGGACATGGACGTTTTCGCCCTCCCCTTCATGCCAGGTGCAGGGGACAAGCAATGGGGCGCAACGTTTGTGTCCCCCTCTCCCCGCGCGCGGGGAGAGGGTAAGGGTGAGGGGCATTCCACGCGAGAGGATGTGGAATGCAACGCTCCTTCACCCCTCCCCAAACACATATTGCGTCACCTGCCGGTAGCTCTCCCCCGGCCTCAGCACCGCGCCGGGGAAATGCGGGTGGTGGATGGCGTCGGGGAAGCGTTGGGGTTCAAGGCAGAGGCCGCCGTAGCGTTTGCCCTCGCGTCCGCCGCGCAAGGCTTGCGGCAGCGGCAGGAAATTGCCGTCGTAGAATTGAAGGCCGGGCTCGGTGGTCCAGATTTCCATCTCGATGCCGTTCGCCGGGCCTTCAAGGCGGGCGGCAGGGCGCGGTGTGGTGGCAGGTTCCAGGGCGAGGACGAAATTGTGGTCGTAGCCGGCATGGGGATCGCCCGAGCGGATCGGGCGGGGCGTGGTGAAATCGTAGATCGTTCCCGCCACGGGCACGATTTCGCCTGTTGGGATCAGGTCGCCATCAACAGGCGTATAGGCATTGCCCATGATGGTGAGGCGATGGTCGAGGATGGTGTCCGAGCCGTCGAGATTGAAATAGGCGTGGCCGGCGAGATTGACGAGCGTCGGGCGGTCGGTTTCGGAGGAAAGTTCCAGCGTCAGCGTGCGGCCTTCGATGGCGTAGCGGCATGTCACGCGCACCTCGCCCGGATAGCCCTGATCGTCATGGGGCGAGACGAGCGCCAGCGTGACCGAGGACGGGGTGATCTCCTCTATATCCCATAGCCGGCTGGAAAAGCCTTCGACACCGCCATGGAGATGGGTGCGGCCGTTTTCGTTGAGGCTCAGCTGGTGGTCCACGCCGTCGAACGTGAAGCGGCCACCGGCAATGCGGTTGGCGCAGCGCCCGGCGATGGCGCCGACATAGGCGGTCTGCGCCAGATAATCCTCCAGCGTGTCGAAACCGAGGATCACAGATTGCGGGCCGTTCGCGGTGGTGAGGCGAAGGTCTGCCAGAGTCGCGCCATAAGTTAGGATGCGCGCGCTCAAATCCGCGTTCCCGATATCGACCGCGTGAACCGCCTGGCCGCCCGCCAGATGCCCGAACTCCGTCCTGCTCATCTCAAGTCTCCTCCCAGCTTTCTTAGCCGCATAATCTTATCCAAAAAGTCTGCAACTTTTGGATCATGCTCCGGCATCTTCCCACTACTCTTCGATGACCACAAATCACATAGGGAAAATCGCAAATAGCGGCTTCTCTTTTCATATTACTATATGATAATAGCTAAGTCAGTTCGGGAGGACAGCGTTATGGAGGCATCCTGCTTTTCAGGATGG
Source organism: Paramesorhizobium endophyticum (assembly GCF_014640615.1). Taxonomy (GTDB): domain Bacteria; phylum Pseudomonadota; class Alphaproteobacteria; order Rhizobiales; family Rhizobiaceae; genus Paramesorhizobium; species Paramesorhizobium endophyticum. The sequence goes on from NZ_BMHH01000001.1 coordinate 349,078, forward strand.
GGCGATGGGGCCGGACATTGACGACAAGGGAGGATCTTATGTCGTATTTCAAACGCATGATGATGACCACGGTTGCGGCGATTGCCTTCGCTGGCGCAGCACACGCCGCCGAGATGACGGTCGGCTTTTCGCAGATCGGTTCGGAATCCGGCTGGCGCGCGGCGGAAACGTCCGTCACCAAGCAGGAAGCGGAAAAGCGTGGCGTCGACCTGAAGTTCGCCGACGCGCAGCAGAAGCAGGAAAACCAGATCAAGGCCATCCGTGGCTTTATCGCGCAGGGCGTGGACGGCATCTTCATCGCGCCCGTTGTGGCGACGGGCTGGGATTCGGTGCTGGAAGAAGCCAAGGACGCGAAAATCCCGGTCATCCTGCTTGACCGCACCATCGAGACCTCGAACCCCGATCTTTATCTGACCGCCGTTACCTCGGACACGGTGCATGAGGGCAAGGTTGCGGGCGACTGGCTGGTGAAGACGGTCGGGGACAAGCCCTGCAACATCGTCGAACTGCAAGGCACTGTCGGCTCCAGCCCGGCGATCAACCGCAAGAAGGGTTTTGAGGAAGGCATCGCCGGCCATAGCAATCTCAAGATCGTGCGCAGCCAGACCGGCGACTTCACCCGCTCCAAGGGCAAGGAAGTGATGGAAGGCTTCCTCAAGGCGGAGAATGGCGGCAAGAATATCTGCGCGCTCTACGCCCATAATGACGACATGGCCGTCGGCGCGATCCAGGCCATCAAGGAAGCGGGCCTCAAGCCCGGCAAGGATATCCTCGTCGTCTCCATCGACGCGGTTCCCGATATCTTCAAAGCGATGGCCGATGGCGAAGCCAACGCCACTGTCGAGCTGACGCCCAACATGGCGGGGCCGGCCTTCGATGCGCTCAAGGAATTCAAGGACAGCGGCAAGGCCCCGCCGAAGTGGATCCAGACCGAATCGAAGCTCTACACGCAAGCCGACGACCCGATGAAGGTCTATGAGGAGAAGAAGGGGCTGGGGTACTAAGTCCTCTCAGGAACCCTCCTTCCCCCTTGCGGGGATTGAGGAGCGTTCGGCCGCAGGCCGAGGAAAAGCCAACGATTTGGCTTTTCCAGCGACGAACCCCGCGTTAGCGGGCGGATGGGGGTGGTAAAGGCAGCGCGCTGTGATTGCCTGTTGGAGCACACCGTCACCACCCCCACCCGGCCCTTCGGGCCACCCTCCCCGCAAGGGGGAGGGAAGGCGCGCGTGATCTAGAGGAGCGGCGGCATGATGGAGAATGCGCCTGCGCGCGAAGCTGCGCGGGATACGAACCAGCACGACGTGCTGCTGGGCGTCGAGAAAATCCAGAAATCCTTTCTCAGCTTCCGGGCGCTGGATGGCGTGGATTTCGATATCCGCGCCGGGGAAATCCATGCGCTGCTGGGCGAGAACGGCGCGGGTAAATCCACCTTGATTAAGGTGCTGACCGGGGTGCACAAGCCGGATTCCGGCGTGATCCGCTTCGAGGGCCGCGAGGTCACGATCCGCGATACGCTGCAGGCGCAGCATCTGGGTATCGGGACGGTCTATCAGGAAGTCAACCTTCTGCCCAATCTCTCGGTCGCCGAAAACCTGTTCATCGGCCGCCAGCCGAAGCGCTTCGGCTTTGTCAACCGCCACGAGATGGAAGCCAAAGCCCGGGCGCTGCTCAAGCAATATGGCGTCGATATCGACGTCTCGGCGGACCTCTCGCGCTATTCGGTGGCGGTGCAGCAACTTGTCGCCATCGCCCGCGCCGTCGATCTCTCCGGCAAGGTGCTGATCCTCGACGAGCCGACCGCCAGCCTCGACGCGCATGAGGTGGAGATGCTGTTCAGCGTCATGCGCCAGTTGAAGGCGCGCGGCATGGGCATCGTCTTCATCACTCATTTCCTCGATCAGGTCTATGCCGTCAGCGACCGCGTCACAATCCTACGCAATGGGCGGCTCGCGGGCACGGCGCTGACCGCGAATCTGAGCAAGATCGAGCTTGTCTCCCTGATGCTGGGCCGCACGCTCGCCGAGGCGACCCATGCCAGCCGCCGCGCCGCGCCCGACACTGGGGAGCGGCGCATCTCGTTCAAGCAATATGGCCTGTCGCGCAGCATCGCGCCGTTCGATCTCGATATCGGCACGGGCGAAGTGGTGGGCGTTGCCGGGCTGCTCGGCTCGGGCCGCACGGAAACGGCGCGGTTGCTGTTCGGCATCGACGTGCCCGATAGCGGCAAGGCCACCATCGACGGACAGGAAATCCGCATCCGCAACCCACGCGATGCCGTGGCGGCGGGCTTCGGCCTTTGCCCGGAAGATCGCAAGACGGATGGTATCATCGGCGACCTCTCGGTGCGCGAGAACATCGCTTTGGCCTTGCAGGCCCGGCGGGGATGGATGAAGCGTCTTTCCAGCCGCGAGCAGGAGGAAATCGCCGACCGCTTCATCAAGGCGCTCGATATCCGCACCACGGATATGGAAAAGCCGATCAAGTTCCTCTCCGGCGGCAACCAGCAAAAGGTCATTCTCGCCCGCTGGCTCGCCACCAATCCGCGCCTGCTTATCCTCGACGAGCCGACACGCGGCATCGATGTCGGCGCGCATGCCGAAATCATCGCGCTCATCAACAGGCTCTGCGACGAGGGCATGGCGCTGGTGGTCATTTCCTCGGAGATCGAGGAGATCGTCGCCTATTCGACCCGCGTGCGCGTCCTGCGCGATCGCGCGCATACCGCCGAGCTGACGGGAAGCGACATCAACGCCGGAACGATCATGCGAACGATCGCGGCGGATAGTGGGAAGGGGCATTAGGATGGTAGCGTTATCTGGAGCGGCGGCGGCGCTCACCCCCCTCTGCCCTGCCGGGCATCTCCCCCACAAGGGGGGAGATTGGCTGACATGGCCTTCGGCCTCTAATCGCCAACGTCTACGATTAGTGCCGCGAATCTATGGAGGCCTGATCTCCCCCCTTGTGGGGGAGATGCCCGGCAGGGCAGAGGGGGGTGTCTTGGCGCCGACGTTTCCACACGAAAGGTTCCCACAATGAACCGTTTCATCCCCGCCTCCCTGACCAAAGCCACACCCCAGCTCCTCTCGCTGGCGATCATCCTGTTCTGCAACTACCTCGCCTTTCCCGGCTTTTTCGACATCCGCTTCCAGGACGGGCGGTTCTTCGGCAGCGTCATCGACGTCCTGAACCGTGGCGCGCCCGTCGCGATCCTCGCCATCGGCATGACGGCGGTCATTGCCACCAAGGGCGTCGATCTTTCGGTCGGCGCGGTCATGGCGGTGTCGGGCGCGGTGGCGGCGACGCTGGCGGTGCAGGGCTATCCCCTCCCCTTGATTGTGCTGGCGGCGTTGGGGGTTGGGCTGCTCTGCGGCCTATGGAACGGACTGCTCATCGCGTTTCTCGACCTGCAGCCGATCATCGCCACGCTGATCCTGATGGTGGCCGGGCGCGGTATCGCGCAGCTCATCACCGAAGGCACTATCGTCACTTTCAACGATCCCGGTCTCATCTTCTTCGGCACCGGCTCCGTGCTGGGCTTTCCCATGCCTGTCGTGCTGGCGGCGGCGCTGGGGCTGGCGGCGATCCTGCTGGTGCGGCGCACCGCGCTGGGGCTGCTCATCGAGGCCATCGGCGTCAACCGCAGCGCCAGCACCTATTCCGGCATCAACAGCCGCTTGATCCTGCTTCTCATCTATGGGTTCAGCGGGCTTTGCGCGGGGCTCGCCGGCATTATCATCGCCGCCGACATCAGGGGCGCGGACGCCAACAATGCCGGGCTGTGGCTGGAACTCGACGCGATCCTCGCGGTCGTCATCGGCGGTACCTCGCTGCTGGGCGGGCGGTTCAGCATCCTGATGTCGATCCTCGGCGCGATCATCATCCAGGCGATGAACACCGGCATTCTCATTTCGGGCTTTCCGCCGGAATATAATCTCATCCTCAAGGCGGCCGTCATCATCATGATCCTGCTGGCGCAATCCGCCTCGGCTTCCGGCCTTTTCGGCTTCGTGAAACGCGAGCTGAAGCCGGCCAAGACGGATCCCAAGGAAGTTCAGCCATGAACACCCGGCTCTTTCCCTTTTACGCCACGCTGCTGATCTGCGCGCTGCTCTATGCGGCCTGCGTGATCCAGTTCCCGAACATGCTGTCGACCCGCGTCATCGGCAATCTCCTGACCGACAATGCCTTTCTCGGCATCGCCGCCGTAGGCATGACCTTCGTCATCATCTCCGGCGGCATCGACCTTTCGGTCGGCTCCGTCATCGCCTTCACCGGGGTGCTCATCGCCGTGCTGGTGACGCAGCACGGCGTCCATCCGCTCGCGGCCTTTGCCATTGCGCTGGCGCTTGCCACGCTGTTCGGCGCGGCGATGGGCGCGATCATCCATTATCTCGACGTGCCGGCCTTCATCGTCACGCTGGCGGGGATGTTCCTCGCGCGGGGGCTCTGCTTCGTGCTGACCACCGAATCCATTCCAATCAACCACACCTTCTATACCGATTTGCAGGGGCTTTACTGGCGCATGCCCGGCGGCGGCAGGCTGACGCTGGTCGGCGGGCTGATGCTGGCCGTGTTCGCGGCGGGCATCATTGTCGCCCATTTCACCAAGTTCGGCTCCTATATCTATGCCATCGGCGGCAACCGCACATCGGCGGAGCTGATGGGCGTTCCGGTGGCGCGCACCACAATCGGCATCTATGCGCTTTCGGGCTTTCTCGCCGGGCTTTCGGGCATCGTCTTCTCGCTCTATACCTCGGCCGGCTATTCGCTTTCGGCTGTCGGCGTCGAGCTCGACACCATCGCCGCCGTGGTGATCGGCGGCACATTGCTCACCGGCGGGGTGGGCTATGTGGCAGGAACATTCTTCGGTGTGCTGATACAGGGCATCATCCAGACCTATATCGTGTTCGACGGCACGCTTTCGAGCTGGTGGACCAAGATTGTCGTCGGGATATTGCTCTTCGCATTCATTGCGTTGCAGCGTATCCTGGTATTTTTGTCGGAACGGCGGGTAGCAGGGGGCGCCAGGGCATGAATCGGATAAGATCATGCCTGAGATCAACGAGGAGTAACGGGTGACGATCGATCGAACGAAGCTTGGCCAATATGATTTCAGCACGGCGGCGCCGTCGCGCACCCATCATGCCCATGTCATGCATGATCTGGGCTTAAGCATCGTCAAGGGTCTCTATGCCGAGAACAGCATTTTACCAGGCGACGCCGAGCTTCTGGAACGCTTCGGCGTGTCGCGCACCGTCCTGCGCGAGGCGCTGAAGACGCTTGCCGCCAAGGGCCTCATCCAGCCCAAGGCCAAGATCGGCACGCGGGTGCGCGAGCGTTCGCAATGGAACCTGTTCGACCCGGATATTCTCATCTGGCATTTCGAGGCAGGCGTCGACCTGAAATTCATGGAAAGCCTCGCCGAAATGCGCCTGTCGCTGGAGCCGGAGGCCGCGGCCCTGGCGGCGCAGCGGCGCACCGACCAGCAATTGACCGACCTCTATCGCTGGGCCGACCGCATGGGCGACCGCAACGATACGGCGCAGGATTTCGTCTATAGCGATTTGCAATTTCACCTGACGATCGCCGAAGCCTCGGGCAACCCCTTCATGCGTTCCTTAAGCGCATTGATCGAGGTGGCGCTGGTGACCGCTTTCACGCTCTCCTCGCCCATCCCCGACACGGAACGCCACGTGGCCTCCGCCCGCAAACATCGTGCCATAGCCGACGCCATAGCTGCAAAAGACCCGGACGCCGCCCGCGCAGCGATGCGACTCGTCATCTTCGAGGGCGCGGAACGGGTGGCCGCGGCGGAGAAGGGCAAGAATGAGGTGCCGAGGGTGCGGACGCTGTAGGCAGGGGAACGGAGATCTGGACTGTTCTTGATAATTACCTTCCGACGATATATATCATGGTATCTATCAGGAAGTGGAAGCGCCCATGACGACGAAAGTTGCGAAGATATTCACGACGGGCCGCAGCCAGGCTGTGCGGCTTCCCGCAGAATTCCGTTTCGAGGAGAGCGAGGTATTCGTGCGCCGCGATCCCAAGACGGGCGATGTCATTCTGTCGCGTAAGCCGGATTCTTGGGACGGCCTCTTCCAGCTTTACGGCAAGGATCAGGTGCCCAATGACTTCCTGGACGCTGCCGACCGCCGCCAGTCTTCGCAGGACCGTGATCCGTTCGAAGGCTGGAAAGAATGACCGGCTGGATGCTCGACACCAACATTGCCAGCCATATCATCAAGGGTGATCGACCCGAGGTCATTGAAAAGCTGGTCGCGCTGCCGGTAACGGATGTCGTCATCTCATCCGTTACGGAAGGAGAGCTCCTGTACGGCCTTGCGAAGCGCGGCTATCCCAAGGCGCTGACGGAACGGGTCAGGCAATTTCTCCTTCGCGTCGATGTCCTCCCCTGGGACCATCAGGTCACGCAGGTCTATGGGGATTTGCGGGCGGCTTGTGAAGCCAAAGGCGTGACATTGGCCCCTCTCGATATGATGATCGCAGCCCATGCGGTTGCCGTGGACGCCACGCTCGTCACCCGCGATAGAGCATTTACCCGGGCTTCGGCACCTTTGAAGATTGACAATTGGGTGAACGAACGAAACTGAAAGCTTTCCATATTGGGAAGGCAATCTCAGACGGAATCCCGCCAACTTCTAATATATATTCCTCGATTTATTAATTTTGAATAGACCACAGCTTAGCTTTAGATAAAAAACGGTGCGCTTATACGCTGGCCTCGCTCCACTCTCGAGACGCTAACAAACGTTCTACCATCTAGAACATATCGTTGTTACTTCAGATAAGCAATGTATTTCTTATGAAGAAGATTCAATCTCTCTTGATTAAACTTAAAAAAACTCTAATAACAATTTGATATTATTGTATAAACAATAAATCTATATCACGCTTCATCAACATGGTTAAAAATTATCTATTGCAAAAAGTAAATTTCAGGTACAAATTCATACATATCCGCGAATCACGCGAATACACTTAACACTTCAGTACACATGGAGAAGAAATGTGCTCGTAACTCTTGCCGCATTGCTGCTGCTTGCAAACATCGTTTCTCTTATCATGGAGAGACGGCGGTTTGCGCTCAGTGGCGATAGCTGGGCAAAGGGCATCACGGCGCCGGACCGGCTGGATTATGTTCCAACCGGCTTTGGCGCGAGCATGGTGATCGATGATGATCTGATGGGGCAGGATTTGCCGCGCAATCCGCATGGGCACGGCTATTGCCATTCGACCGCGCCGCCGGGCACGGCGGTCGTGCTCGGCGACATGCGGTTCCGCGCGGCCTTACAGCAAGCCGCGTGTGGCGAGGTTGCGCATGAGCGCGGCGGTGCCGAACACCCATGGCGGGCACTCGGTCGAGAGCCGGACCGTGTTCACCAGGCTGCCCAGCTCGGGATTGGAGATGGTGACGACGTCGCCCATCTTGTGCGTGAAGCCCTCGCCTTCGATGTCGCGGTCCTCGACGGGCGCGAACAGCGTGCCCATGAAGAGCATGAATCCATCGGGGTATTGATGGTGGGCGCCGATGGTCTGCGCGACGAGGTCGAGCGGGTCACGGCTGATCTCACGCATGGTGCTGTGACCCCTAAGCATAAAGCCGTCCTTGCCCTCGATCGAAAGGTCGAGATCGGCGTTGCGCACATTGTCGATCGTGTAGGTCTCGTCGAACAGGCGGATGAAAGGCCCGAGGGCGGCGGAGGCGTTGTTGTCCTTCGCCTTGCCCAGGAGAAGCGCGGAACGGCCCTCGATGTCGCGCAGATTGACGTCGTTGCCGAGCGTGGCCCCCCTCACCTCTCCACGGCTGTTGACCGCCAGCACGATTTCCGGCTCGGGATTGTTCCAGCGCGAAATCGGATGCAGGCCGATCGAGGCCCCCCAGCCGACCGCGGAAAGAACCTGCGCCTTGGAAAAGACCTCGGCGTCGGGGCCGATGCCGACTTCGAGATATTGCGACCAGACACCCTCTTCGATCAGCGCGGCCTTGACCCGGGCTGCCTCCGGAGAACCGGCCTTCAGATTGCGCAAGGAGTCGCCGATGATCGCCGTGACGCGCTCCCGGATCTTGAGCGCCAGCGCCGGATTTCCGGCGGCCTTTTCCTCGATCACGCGCTCGATCATCGAACGGGCGAACGTAACGCCGCAGGCCTTGACCGCCTGCAGATCATTCGGAGCCAGAAAGTGAATCTTAGACAAATCGCCCGCCGCTTCAACCGATTGCGCGGCGACCTCGTCAAGGAGCAGAAGCCGTTCGCCGGCCTGGGCACGGACGAAGGCGACCGGATCCTCCATTTCGAAGAGATCGCGCATGGTGGGCGCCTGCCGGGTGGTGATGTCGTAAAGCACGCCGTCGCGCAGGGCGACCAGCGCCGGCCCCCTCACATCGGGGCGCCATACGCGCCCGACAAACGTTCCGGTGCCGAAAGCTTCAGCCGATATGGTCATGGGTCTCCTCCGAATGCTGCCGGCGATTCCCCGGCCAGCGCCTGTCAAATCCGCGTTCAGGTGGACACTGTCATCGCAGACGCCGCCGGTTCGTTCAAGCCTTGCGAGCCCGGGAAAGAAGAATCAGCCCTGCTGGAAATGAACGCATCGACCTCGCACAGCGGCATCGGCCTGCCGGTCAAATAGCCCTGCACCTCGCCGAACTGCTCGCTCTTCAGGCGGTGCAATTGCTGCGCGGTTTCGACGCCCTCGGCGGTGGTGGTGATGTTGAAGCCCGAGCCCAGCACGGCGACCGCCTGGATGATGGCGAGGTTGCGGCTGTCGGCCTCGATGCCCGAAACGAAGCTGCGGTCGATCTTGATCTTGTCGAAGGGGAACGACCTGAGATAGCTGAGCGAGGAATAGCCGGTGCCGAAATCGTCCATGGCGATGCGCACGCCGAGCTCGCGCAAGCCGTAAAGCAGTTGGATATTCTGGCGGCTGTTGGACAGGAAGATAGATTCGGTGATCTCCAGCTCCAGCCGATGCGGCTCCAGCCCCGCTTCCTCAAGCGCCCTCGTCACGATGTCGAGCAGTTCCGGCTGGCCGAACTGCACCGGAGACAGATTGACGGAGACCTTGATCGGCTTCGGCCAGCGCGCCGCCGCCAGGCAGGCTTCGCGCAGCACCCATTGGCCGATGCCGGAAATGAGCCCCGTTTCTTCGGCTACCGGAATGAATTCCATCGGGGATATCATGCCGCGCTGCGGGTGATGCCAGCGGATCAGCGCCTCGAAGCAGGAGATGCTGTCATCGGCCAGCGAAAAGATCGGCTGGTAGTGAAGTTCGAACTGCCCCTCATTGAGCGCCTGGCGCAGTTCCAGCGTCAGGAGATGGCGCTTTTCGGCGGCCAGCCGCATGGACTGCTCATAGAAACGGAATGTGGAGCGGCCGTCGGCCTTCACGGCATGGAGGGCAAGATCTGCATTGCGCAGCAACAGGTCCACATCGTCGCCATGTTTCGGCGCCAGCGCGATGCCGACGCTGCAGCTGACATATTCCTCCTTGTCATCCACGCGGAAAGGCTCAGCGAAGGCGGCGAGCAGCTTTTCGGCGAAGAGGCTTATCGCTGCCATCTCGCCGCTCATGAAGACAATCGCGAATTCGTCGCCATCGATGCGCGCGAGAAAATCCTCCGGCGAAATCAGCCGGTGCAAGCGCGTGGCCACCTCGCGCAGCAGGCGGTCGCCCGCCGGATGGCCGATACTGTCATTGACCTGCTTAAACTGGTCAACGTCTATATAAAGCAGGGCGAACGGCGCCGCCTCGTGCTCCCGGATAAGGAGCTTGCTGACATGGCGGGTGAAATAAGCTCGGTTGGGCAGGTCGGTCAGCGCATCATGCAGCGCGACATGCTCGATGCGGGACAGGATTTCCTGCCGCTCCGTCACATCCTCCAGAAGCCCGATCAGATAGCGCGGGCGGGAGCCGTCATCGGTGGGGATGCGCCGCTTGATAGTTCGAATGATGCGCGTCTGGCCATCGGGACGCACGAGTTTCTGCTCGATCGGCAGCATGTCGCTGCGGCGCATGGCGACCTGGTCCTGCCGGTTCAGGCGGACCGCCTCGCGGCGCGGATATACGGCCCCGGTCGTCTTGCCCAGAACCTCGGATGGCGCGCGACCGCTGATGCCGCCGGCGGCCTCGTTATAGAGCACATAGCGTCCGTCCTGTTCCATGTCCTTGACGAAAACGCCGAGCGGCAGGTTGGCGACGAGATTATCGAGGAGCGAGCGGGTGTGATGCGCCTGCCGATAGGCCTCACTCACCTCGGTGCGGTCTTGCACAATGGCGAGAATGGCTTCGCGCCCGCGGAAGCGCACCAGCCGGCCATAGGTCAGGACATCGATGATCTCGCCATCGGCCTTCAGATGCTGCCATCGTTCCGGACGGTCGAGGTCGGATTTCTCCCTGATAGCATCGAGCATACGGTCGCGCTCGGCGGGCGGGCGGATGTCGAGGACGGTCAGTTCCTGGAATTGTTCGCGGCTATAGCCATAAAGCTCGATTGCCGCCTTGTTGATGATGAGGAATTTGAGGGTTTCGGGATCATAGACCCACATGGGCGTCGGATGGGTGGTGAAGAGAACGCGGAAATCCTCATCCGGCTCCGGCTCCAGGTCGATATCCCTTGCTGACCGCGACATCCGATTATTCCCCTCGCGTATGTTTTGTCCCCCAGCGAAGGAAAGCATCAAATTCTAAACAAACAATGTTGCGCGTTGATTTTACTGAATCTTTGGCGCTCTTTGCTTTTCCTGGCGCTGGAGCGGTTCATGTTTTGATGGAATCGCCAAGCGCCCTCGTGGTTCGAGGCTCACTCCCCCTTCGGGCCTCGCTACGCTCGCTCCTCAGGGTCCAATCGCACCTCACCATGAGGGCTATTTGAGCGCCGCGCCCCTCCACTTCATTCTGCAGCGCCGGCGCCCCTTCACCCTCATCCTGAGGTGCTCGCGAAGCGAGCCTCGAAGGGCGAGGGTGAAGGGATTCGCCATCCCCCCCGAACGGCGGGTTACTCCTTGAAGATCGGATCCTGCGTGAACATGCCGCCCTGGTAGATCGACATCGGCGAATCCGCTGCCGGGCGTCCCTGCTCGGCTTCGAGCTCCGCGCGGAAACGTTCGGCATTGTCCTTGGGACGCCAGCCGAGATAGGCGGCGTGGGAATTGTCCCACCATTTGCTGTCATTATCCGAAATGCCCCAGATGATCGGGCAGCCCAGCATCGGCGCGCGGAAGACGCACTCGATCAGCGAGCCGAAATCGTCATAGGACATCCAGGTCGAAAGCATGCGGTGGTTCTTCGGCTTTTCCATGCAGCTGCCGATGCGCACCAGCGCCGTTTCCTGCCCGAACTTTTCGAAATACATCCGCGCCAGCGCCTCGCCGAAGCATTTCGACACGCCGTAGAGTCCATCGGGACGCATCGGCGCTTTCGCGTCGATATATTGGTCCTGCCGATAGAAGCCGACCGTATGGTTGGAGCTTGCGAAGAGAATGCGCGGTTGGCCATGCGCACGGGCTGCTTCGTAGAGATTGTAAAGGCCGAGCAGATTGGCGTTGAGGATCTTGGAGAACTTGTCCTCCACCGAAATGCCGCCCAGATGGAGAATGCCGTCGCAGCCTTCCACAAGTTTGTTGACGGCATCGGCATCGCCAAGATCGCAAGTCACAAGTTCCTCATGCGGCGCAGCCTCGCCCAGATCGGTGATGTCAGACAGCCGCAGCACATCGGCAAAACCCTTCAGGCGCGGCCGCATGGCACGGCCCAGCCCGCCGGCCGCACCGGTAATCAACAGTCGTTTCACGATATTCCTCCAGTTCCCAGCCGGTGCGATCCATGCGCATTCGGCGTCAAACTCATCATACAGGTTGACGAACCGAGGTCAATAAGTCGTATATGAAGGAAAATACATCGAAATCCGGAGGAGACGGCCTGACCCGTCAGGCGGAAGGTGGGAGACGTTCATGAGCTTTGAGGTCCATAGTACGCTGACGACGCGCCTTGCCGACGCGCTGCGCAGGGCGATCGCCACCGGCCAGTTCCCGCCCGGCAGCAAGCTGCCGAGCGAGGCGCAGTTGACCGAGGCGCATGGCGTCAGCCGCACCGTGGTGCGCGAGGCCATCGCCGCACTGCGCTCCGACCGCTTGGTGGAAACGCGTCAGGGGGCCGGCGTGTTCGTGCTGGAAGGCCGCGCCCAGCCGCCCGCGCCGCTGTCGCTGCGCAATGTCGACCATGCGCGCGTTTCCTCGATGATCGAGTTGTTGGAGCTGCGAACCGCCGTGGAAGTCGAGGCCGCCGGGCTTGCAGCGCTGCGGCGCTCGCCGGCGCAGGAGGAAGTCATTTTGGAGCGGCACTATGCGGTGCGGCTTTGCCTCGAGGCCGGACAGCCAACCAGCGAAGCCGATTTCGCCTTTCATCTGTCGATTGCCGAGGCGACCAATAATCCGCGTTTCCGCGAGTTCCTGGCGCTGATCGGCAAGAATGTCATCCCGCGCGCGGCGCTGCGCAATGACGATTTCGAGTCCGACCAGGAATCCTACATCGGGCTTCTTGTCGATGAGCATGAGGAGATCGTTGCGGCGATTTCCAGCGGCGACGAGGACGGCGCGCGCGAGGCGATGCGGCGTCATTTGCGCGGCAGCCAGGGCCGCTATCGCGAGCTGCTGCGCGAACAGCGCAAACATGTATGATAGGTTATTGACAGCGGATTGTTGAAATCATATGACAAGTTTGCCTCAGGAGGCACAAGGAGGATAATCCAGAAAATGACGCCGCAAGAAATCAAGGCAGCACTCGGCTCGGGCTTGCTGTCATTCCCCGTCACGCATTTCGACGCAGAGGGCAAGTTCCAGCCCGAAAGCTATCAGCGCCATATCGAATGGCTGGCGGGCTTCGAAGCTCCGGTGCTGTTCGCCGCCGGCGGAACGGGCGAATTCTTCTCGCTGGCGCCTGCGGAAATCCCCGGCATCGTCCGCGCCGCCAAGGAAGCGGCGGGCAAGACGGCCATCGTCTCGGGCTGCGGCTTCGGCACACATGTCGGCGTGGAGCTGGCGCGTGAAGTCGAGAAGGCCGGCGCCGACGGCATCCTGCTGCTGCCGCATTACCTCATCGACGCCCCGCAGGAAGGGCTCTACAACCACATCAAGCGCATCTGCCAGTCGGTCGGCATCGGCGTGATGGTCTATAACCGCGACAATTCGGTGCTTGCGGTGGACACGCTGAAGCGTCTTTGCGACGAGTGCCCGAACCTGATCGGCTTCAAGGACGGCACCGGCGAAATCGGCCTCGTGCGCCAGGTCACGGCGACCATGGGCGACCGCCTCACCTATCTGGGCGGCATGCCGACCGCCGAGCTCTTCGCCGAGGCTTATCTCGGAGCGGGTTTCACCACCTATTCGTCCGCCGTGTTCAACTTCGTGCCGCAGCTGGCAGTGGAGTTCTACAAGGCGCTGCGGGCCGAAAATCGCGCCCGTTGCGAAGAGATTTTGAAGGACTTCTTCTATCCCTTCATGGCGATCCGCAACCGCCGCAAGGGGTATGCCGTCGCTGCTATCAAGGCCGGCGTGCGCCTGCAGGGCTTCGATGCCGGCAAAGTGCGCCCGCCGCTCGACGATTTGACGGTGGAAGAAGAAGGCATGCTCGAAGCGCTGATCGCGCCTTGGAAGCGGTAAGATGAAGATCGCGGCGGTTCGCACTCATCTCCTCGAACACCGGCTGTCCGTGCCGTTCGAAAGCGCGTCGATGCGCTTTGACCGGCGACTCCATGTGCTCGTCGAAATCGAGTGTGATAATGGCCTGACCGGCTGGGGCGAATGCCTCGGCCCGGCGCGCGCCAATGCCGCCGTGGTCGCCGCCTATACGCCTTGGCTCATCGGCGCGGACCCGCTGGAGACGGAAAAGATCTGGGCGCGGCTCTATAATGCGCTGCGGGACCAGGGCCAGCGCGGGCTGACCGTGACGGCCCTGTCCGGCATCGACATTGCGCTCTGGGATATCAAGGGCAAGCATTTCGGCGTGCCTGTTTCCACGCTGCTTGGCGGGCGCTTCCGCGAGGAAATCCGCGCCTATGCCACCGGCGGGTTCAAGCGCGAAGGCGTGGACCGTGTGGAGGACAACGCGACCGACGCGGCGCGCTACCGGGACGAGGGTTTCCACGCCACCAAGATCAAGATCGGCTTCGGCGTCGAAGAAGATATGGCCGTCATCCGCGCCGTGCGCGAGGCGGTCGGGCCGGACATGCGGCTGATGGTGGACGCGAACCATGGCTATGACGTGCTCGAAGCCGTGGCGCTCGGTCGCCGCGCCGCTGAATATGGCATCGACTGGTTCGAAGAGCCTGTCGTGCCGGAGCAACTGGACGCCTACCGCGCGGTGCGCGCCGGGCAGCCGATCCCGGTTGCAGGCGGCGAGACCTGGCACACACGCTGGGGCATGAAGGAGCCGGTCGAGACACGCGCGGTCGATATTCTCCAGCCCGATCTCGCCGGAGTGGGCGGTTTCACCGAGGCAAAGCGCGTCGCGGACATGGCGGCGCTTCATGGCGTGCGTGTCGTACCGCATGTGTGGGGCACTGCGGTTCACATCGCGGCAGCGCTGCAATTCATGGCAGCACAGGTGCCGAATCCCGTTCGCATCAACCCGATAGAGCCGATCCTTGAATTCGACCGGACGGATAATCCGTTCCGGCAAGCGGTGGTCAAGGCGCCGATCGAACACAAGCGCGGGGTGGTCAAAATCCCGGATGGACCCGGGCTCGGCATCGAGATCGACCGCGATGCGCTTGCCGAGTTCCGGATGAAGGATGAATAGAATGCTGGTCAGAACGCTTTCCGGAACGCCGCCCAAGACTATCCTGCCGAAAGGCGCCGTCGATACGCAGATGCATATGTATCTGCCCGGCTTTCCCGCCCTCCCCGGCGGGCCGCCGCTTCCGGCCGGCGAACTTCCCGGCCCCGATCAATATCGCCAGCTCATGCGCTGGCTCGGTATTAGCAGGGTGATCATCACCCAGGGCAATGCGCATCAGCGCGACAATTCCAATCTCATCGCCTGCCTCAAGGAAATGGGCGACATCGCTCGCGGCGTCGCTTCCATCGACGGCGACACGCCCGACGCGGAACTCGACGCGTTGGCTGAAGCGGGCGTCGTCGGCGCGCGCATCATGGATCTGCCGGGCGGAGCCGTCGGGCTTTCGGCGCTGGAGGCCATCGATGAGCGTGCCGCATCCCGCGCGTGGATGCTCGCCGTGCAGTTCGACGGTAGCAATATCCTCGAACATGAAGCACGGCTTGCAAAACTCAGATCCCGCTGGGTGCTCGACCATCATGGCAAGTTCTTTTCCGGCGTCACGCCCGACAGCCCGCAGATCGATGCGGTCAAGCGGCTGATTGATGGCGGTAATTGCTGGTTCAAATTCGCCGGCGTGTATGAGTCCTCGAAGAGCGGCGGGCCTGACTATGCCGATGTCGCTGCTGTCGCCCGCGCCATTGCCGCCTACGCGCCCGAACGGATCGTCTGGGGCACGAACTGGCCGCACAATCTGGCGAAGACCCAGGAAGAATACCCCGACGATGCGGCGCTGACCGACACGGTTCTCAGCTGGCTGCCGGATGAGGCGGCGCTGAGGCTCGCTCTCGTCGACAATCCCGAGCGCCTCTTTGGCCTACCGCCATTTGAGGAAAAGGGGGACTGACACATCGACCCGAAGCAAGGAGGCTTCGGGGTTTTTTCAACGGAGGAGGACGACATGAATATCGCCAAACCACTATACCTCGCCCTGGGCCTCGCCTTAGGCGCAGGGACCGCGCAGGCGCAGGACATCACGCTGCGCTCCGCGGACATCCATCCCGACGGCTATCCGACCGTCGAAGCGGTCAAATATATGGGCCAGCTCGTTTCAGAGCGCACCAATGGCCGCATCAAGATCAATGTCTCGAACAATGCCTCGCTCGGTAGCGAGAAGGACACGATCGAGCAGACCCGCTTCGGCGTCATCGACATGAACCGCGTCAACGCCGCGCCGTTCAACAATCTCGTGCCGCAGACCGTGGTGCTCGGCCTGCCCTTCCTGTTCCGCGACACCGACCACATGCACAAGGTGGTGGACGGCCCCATCGGCGAAGAAATCCTCGCCGCTTTCGAGCCGCACGGCCTTGTCGGCCTCGCCTACTACGATTCCGGTGCGCGGTCCTTCTACACCAAGAAGCCCGTCGAGAAGCTGGAAGATCTGAAGGGCATGAAGATCCGCGTCCAGCAGTCCGATCTGTGGATCGCTATGATGGATGCCTTCGGCGCCAATGCCACCCCGATGCCCTTCGGCGAAGTCTATTCCTCGCTCGAAACCGGCGTCGTGGACGGGGCGGAAAACAACTGGCCATCCTATGAGTCCTCGCGCCATTTCGAAGTGGCCAAAAACTTCACCCTGACCGAGCATTCGCTCAACCCGGAAATCCTCGTCATGTCCAAGATCAGCTGGGACAAGCTGACGCCTGAGGATCAGAAAATCATCAAGCAGGCCGCGAAGGATTCGGTCGGCAAGATGCGCGAGCTATGGCTGGCCCGCGAGAAGGAATCCGAAGCGAAGGTGCGCGCGGCCGGCGTCAATGTGATCAAGGTCGACAAGGCTCCCTTCATCCAAGCCATGAACCCGGTCTACGACAAGTTCGTCACCGATCCGAAGCTGAAGGATCTGGTCGAGCGCATCCGCGCCGTCAACTAATTCAAGTCATGCGGCCGGCCCGGAAACATTCCGGGCCGGCTTTTTTGTAATGATGGAGGCGCGTGCCCCCGAATACCCCCCTCTGCCCTGCCGGGCATCTCCCCCACAAGGGGGGAGATTGGCTGGCATAACTTCGGCGATCTTCCTGCAACGTTGCAGATTGGCGCCGAACATTCATGAGGGCGTAATCTCCCCCCTTGTGGGGAGATGCCCGGCAGGGCAGAGGGGGTGTTTGGAGCCAGCGTTTGATTACTTCCATCCCCGCCTCTGGAGGAAAGGCAATGTTGCGTTTCATGCAATCCGCCCGGCCCGTACTGGCCGTACTAAGCCGGGCGTCACTCTACATCGCCGGCATCGGGATGGTCGCCATGACGGCGATTGTCGGTTGGCAGGTTTTTGCCCGCTATGTGCTCAACAACACGCCCAGCTGGTCGGAGCCGCTGTCGCTCTATCTGATGTCGTGGTTCATCATTCTTGGCGCGGCGGTGGGCGTGCGTGAATCCGTGCATCTCGGCCTCGACTTCGTTCGCCATTCCGCCCCCCCGGCGATGCAGCGCACCATGGACCTTGTGAGCCTCGGCCTCATCGTCCTCTTCGGCATCGCCATGACCTGGTACTCCACCTCGCTCGCCATCGGCACCTGGGGCGCCAGCATTCCCGTGCTCGGCTGGCCGGGCGGCGTCGATTTCTTTCCGATGATCGCGGGCGGCCTGCTGATTTCCATCTTCGCCGCCGAGCGCTTCGTCGATGTTGCCGCCGGTGAACATACCGCGGCCGAAATGGTCGCGCAGGAGCTCGCGTAATGGCGTATACCATTCTCTTCGGTGTCTTCGCCATGCTGATGTTCATCGGCATGCCGATTGCCTTCTGCCTCGGCATCGCCTCGCTCGCCACGGTCCTCTATATGGGCATGCCCCCGGTGGTGGTGTTTCAGCAGATGAACTCCGGTATGAATGTGTTCGCCATGATGGCGATCCCGTTCTTCATCTTCGCCGGCGACCTGATGGTGCGCGGCGGCATCGCCGACCGGCTGATCCGCTTTGCCGCCGGTCTGGTCGGGCATTTGCGCGGCGGCCTCGGCCAGGTCAACATCGTGGCGTCGACGCTTTTCGGCGGCATTTCCGGCTCTGCCGTCGCCGATGCCTCGGCTGTGGGCGGGCTGATGATCCCGCAAATGGCGGCGCGCGGCTATGACCGCAGCTATGCCGTCAACGTCACCGTCAACGCCGCCATTATCGCGCTGATGGTGCCGCCGTCGCATAACATGATCCTTTATTCGATCGCGGCGGGCGGAAATGTGTCGGTCGCCGACCTCTTCACCGCCGGCATCATTCCGGGCCTGCTGCTTGCCGGCGCGCTGATGGTGACGGCCTATATCGTCGCCCGCAGGCGCGGCTATCCGGCGGAACCCTTCCCCGGCCTGCGCCGCCTGGGCTATTACATGCTCGCCTCGTTTCCGGGCCTGCTCCTGATCGGCATCATCTTCGGCGGCGTCCGCTCCGGCGTTTTCACCGCCACGGAAAGCTCCTGCATCGCCGTGGTCTACGCGCTGCTGGTGTCGCTTTTCGTCTATCGCGAGCTCGATTGGCACGGCTTCGTGGAGGCGGTGCTGGGCGCGGTGCGCACTACGGCCATGGTGCTGCTCGTCATCGGCGCGGCGGCCTCGTTCAGCTGGCTGATGTCTTTCCTGCAGGTGCAGCAGGCGCTGGTCGGCATCATCGGCGCGATCTCGGACAATCCGATTATCGTGCTTTTGCTCATCAACATTATCCTGCTGATGCTCGGCACCTTCATGGACATGGCGCCGCTGGTCATCATCACGACCCCGATCCTGCTCCCGGTAGTGAAAGCCTTCGGCATCGACCCCGTGCATTTCGGCGTCGTCATGATCCTCAATGCAGGCATCGGCCTCAACACCCCGCCGGTCGGCACGGTGCTCTTCGTTGGTTGCGCGGTGGGCAAGATCACCGTCCGCGAGGCGATGCGCACGATCTGGCCGTTCTTCGGCGCGAGCGTCGCAGTGCTGTTGCTGGTAACCTACATCCCGGCGCTGTCGCTCTGGCTGCCGAGCCTGTTCAGGTGAACCGATAGGTCGGCCACAAGAGCGAGGCGGTCAGGATTTTCCGGCCGCCTCTCTTTTTTCTTAGCGGCCCGCTTTGAGGTAAAGCGTAAAATATGGAACGCCGTTTTCAGTTTCGGTAACCCAGCCAGTCAAAGCGTGGGTGTCCTTGTCGCCGTTGACGGTAAGGATACCGCTCTCGACAAGATACGCATGATCGAATGCACTGCCGCCCATTCCCCGGAATCGTAATTTGCCTTTGTTGTCGCCCTTCGTCTCGGTAAGGAAATTGAGCAATCCCTTCGGGAGACTTATAGGCCCGCCGATAAATTTAAATGGGTTCCGATCATCACCAAGGCCGGCGAAGGTGATAACTGCCGCTCCCGGTGCGATGGCAAATACAACATCGTCGTCGCCGAAACTGATGCTATCGCAGGAGATGGTTATGGAGGCGGTATCTTCGACCTTGATGTCGGCGGATTCGAAGCTCATCGTCGGTGCCTGCAGCCGGCTAATGGAATCCGCTCGGCAGGATATATCTTCATTGTTGATTTGCAGAGCCGCGACTCTGTCCCCCGGGTTCAAGGAGGTGGCAACGGCTTCGAATGAGATGCCCGGCGTCGAGGTCGGACCTCCTTGTAAAGGGGGAGCTCCGTAAAGTGTTATCCTTCCGCCAAGGAACTCAATGATATTGGATATTATGCTGGCCGACCCTTGCTCATACACATTTACATCCCATGTCGCGCTTAGCTCGATGTCGGGTGTCGCTACGCTCTGTGATGTGCGGAACAACCCGCCCGGACGGACGTCGACTGTCACAGCCGGAGATTGATCTTCTATGAAATCGTTAGGGGCTGACGCCATAATGGTCGTGTCATTGATAATAAAACTGCCAGTTATATCAATTTTGACATATTGTATCCTATTGCTGCCAAGACTTAATATTCTTGGCGGATCTCCCGGCTGAGACTGAATCTCAAGCATACCGCCCTTTATAGTGATCTGGGTGGTCACTCCTTTTTGGTAATTCGTTCCAGCCCAGTATGCTGTACCCTCCCCCGGCCGAAGGATCAAATGACCACCATCGCCCGTCATGGTGAAGCTTTTGCCGCTGTTTTTGTTAAAGGCGCTGAAGTCCGCAGCAGTCAGCGTCTGCTGCCCATATCTGTCGCCGTCGTAGGTGTCGTCCTGGTCGGGATGCCAGACGAAGCTTCCATCGGTCATTGCTCTCTCCTCTTCAACCATTCCCAATGAATTGGGTTGCATTGAAAGAGCTTATGCTACTTAAAATTGACTGGCAATAACCCAATGCTCTCTGAAGCATCTCCATCTAAACCGCCAGTTCCGTTTCGCGGTCAAAGAGATGGATGTTCCCGGGCGCGATACTGAGACGGACAGTCGCGCCGCGCTCCACGCCGGGCCTGCCGCCATGGGCGATCACGAGATGGTGCAGCCCTAGGGCGGTGGTGACGAAGGTCATGCTGCCGGTGGATTCCACGCTTTCCACCGCCGCATCGAGGACGAGCCCGCCGCTCACCGGCGCTAAGGAGAGGTGCTCGGGCCGCATTCCTGCCCAAAGCCGCGCGCCGGGATTGAGCTGCCGGTCAAGGATCAGGGGAGCAGCGGCGGCGCCCTCTACCGTGATCGAGCGCCCATCCGCCCCCACGGTAACGGGTATGAAGTTCATGGCGGGCGAGCCGATGAAGCCGGCGACGAATTTGTTGGCGGGCCTGTCGTACAGGTCGAGCGGGCTGCCCTGCTGTTCCACGACGCCTGCGCGCATGACGACGATATGGTCCGCCATGGTCATGGCCTCGACCTGGTCGTGGGTGACATAGACCGAGGTCGCGCCGAGCCGCTCATGCAGCTTGCGGATCTCCGAGCGCATATGGACGCGCAGCGCAGCGTCAAGATTGGAAAGCGGCTCGTCGAACAGGAACACTTGCGGGTTGCGCACGATGGCGCGGCCCATCGCAACGCGTTGCCGCTGGCCGCCCGAAAGCGCCTTTGGCAGCCGGTCAAGGAGATTGCCCAGGCCCAGCGTTTCCGCCGCCGCGCGGGTGCGCTCGAGGATTTCCGGTTTCGGACGGCGCTTCAGGCGCAGCGAATAGTTCATGTTATGCTCGACATCCATATGCGGATAGAGCGCATAGGACTGGAACACCATGGCCACATCCCGCTCGCGCGGCGGCTTGCCGATGACGCTTTTGCCGGCGATGCGGATATCGCCGGAGCTGGTCTTTTCCAGCCCCGCCAATGTGCGCAAGAGGGTGGACTTGCCGCACCCGGACGGGCCGACCAGCGCAACGAAGGAGCCTTGCCGAATGGCGATGTCGATATCCTTCAGCGCGTGGAACCCGGCATAGTGCTTGTTCAGGCGGTCGATTTCGATCTGAAGCATGGGTCACCTCATTTCAGCGCGCCGGCGGTGAGCCCGCTGACGATGCGCCGCTGGAGCAGGACGAAAATCACGAGAATGGGCGTCACATAGATCGCCGTGTAGGTCATGATGCCGTTCCAGTCATTGGCTTCGGGGCCCATGAAGGATTGGAGCCCGACCGTCGCCGTCTGCAGCTCATTCTTTGAGATGAGCGAGCGGGCATAGACATATTCGCCGAAGGACTGAAGGAAAATCAGGACCGACGTGACGAGGATGCCGTTTCGAGCCAGCGGCAGCATAATATTGAAGAACGCGCCGATGCGCGATGAGCCATCCACCAGCGCCGCGTCCTCAAGCTCACGCGGCACCTGCACGAAGGTGGCGCGGCAGAGGACAATATAGAGCGGCAGCATCTTGGCCGCCTGGGCCAGCGTCACCGCAAGGCGCGGGCTGGCAAGAAGGCCCAGCTGGTTGAAGGCGACGAAGATCGGCGTCACCATCAGCGAAGACGGCAGCACCTGCAGCATCAGGATGGTGAAGAGCGCCATGTCCATCCAGATATTGCGCACCCGTGCCAGCGCATAGGCGCAGCCGGTGCCGAGCACGGTGACGATGAAGGTGACGCCGATGGCGATGATGAGCGAGTTCCAGAGATAGCGGCCCATATCCCGCGCCTGCCACACCTGGAAGAAATTCCATTGCGGGTCGCTGGGCCAGAAGCCCGGCGGATACTGGAAGATTTCCGTGCTGCCCTTGAAGGCGGTCAGATACATCCAGTAGAGCGGAAAGAGATAGACGCCCGTAAAGGCAAGGCCGAGGATGAGAAGGATGGTACGTTTCACCTGATCGCTCCTCAATAGCTGTGTTCATGCCGGGTGGAGCGGACATAGACCGCCGCGACCACGATGACGAACAGGATCATCAGCACCGACACGGCGCTGCCGAGCGAAATCTCGTAGGTCTGGAAGGAAAGCTGCCAGGACCAGTATTGCGCCACGTTGGAACTATCAGCCGGGCCGCCTTGGGTCAGCGCCGCGATGAGGTCGAACTGTTGCAGTGTGAAGATGATACCCAGCGAAATGACCGCGCCAAGCTGCGCGCGCATCAGGGGCAGCGTGATCGTGCGGAAGCGGGTCAGTGCCCCCGCCCCGTCGAGTTCCGCCGCCTCGTAGACATCGCGCGGAATGGCGGCGAGGCCGACCGAGAGCAGGATCATGTTGAAGGGAATGCCGAGCCAGACATTGGCGATGATGACGGCATAGAGCGCGATATCGGGGTCGGAGAGCCAGAAGATGCGCTCTTGCGTCAGGCCCAGCGACATCAGGATGTAATTGAAGACGCCGAAATCCCCGGCGAGCAGCCATTTCCAGATCGCGCCCACCACCAGCGCCGGCATGATCCACCCGGCGAGGAACAGGCCACGCAGATAGGATGCCCCGGGGAAATCCTGCTGGAAGAACAGCGCCAGCCCGAAGCCGATGGAAAGCTGGAAGATGATGGAGAGGACGACGAACTTCACCGTGTTCCAGAAGACGAGGGAAGCGATCGGCTGCGAGAGGATGTCGTAATAATTCTTGAGGCCGACGAACGGGCGATTGAACGAAGCCAGCGTGAACATGTCGACCGTCTGCAGCGACATGATGACGTTGTAGATAATCGGAAAGGCCGAGAACGTCACGAGATAGGCGAGAGCAAGCGCGAGGAGCAGGATATCGAACCCGCTGCCGTCCCGGATTGTGCGGATGATGTGCTGCATGTGGTTCCCTCCCTTCGTTTTGCGCCCTCCTTCCCCCTTGCGGGGATTGAGGAGCGTTCGGCCGTAGGCCGAGGAGAAGCCAACGATTTGGCTTTTCCAGCGACGAACCCCGCGTCAGCGGGCGGATGGGGGTGGTGACGGGTGCGCTTTTACTGACGACCGTGGCGTCAAGCGTCGCCACCCCCACCCGACCCTTCGGGCCACCCTCCCCTCAAGGGGGAGGGAAAGAAGCGTCACCGCCCCAACACCCCATCGATCTGCTTCTGCGCCGCTGCGAGTGCCGCTTTCGGCTCGCTCTGGTGCGTGAGGGATGACTGGATGGCGGTGTAGATGGATTTGGAAATCTTCGGCCATTGTGGGTGCGGGCCGCGGTTGCGGGCGTATTTCATGCTCTCCTCGAACACCGCATAGACCTCCGGCCATTGCGGATTGTCCACCTTCACCTTCGAGGCCGGCAGGAAGCCGAAGCGGTTCCAGACCTCCGGCATCTTCCCATAGAGCCATTCGAGCAGGATGAAGGCTTCCTTCGGATGTTTGGAGTTAGCGAGGATGACATTATCGCCCTCCCCCAGCGCCGAGGCACGGGGCGCGCCCTCTTGCGGGACCGGCAGCAAGGCGGCGCGGTATTCGAACTTCGCCTCCTTGGCCATGCGCGGCATTTCCCAGGGGCCGGAAATGGCCATCGCCGCGTTGCCGGCATTGAAGGTTGCGGTGGAATCGTACTGGCTGCGGATGAGCGTGTCTGGCGAGGCCAGCTTCTCGTCGAGGAGCCTACGCCAGAATTCCAGCACCTGGACACCGCCCTCGGTGTCGACTTTGTTGTAGTCGCCACCGGTCATCTGCAGCCAGGGCAGGAACTGGAAGGTGCCCTCCTCCGTGGCGACGGCGGAGAAGGCGAGGCCGTAGACGTTCTTCGCCGGATCTGTCAGCTTCTTCGCTGCGTCGTAAAGCTCGTCCCATGCGCGCGGCGGCTTGTCGGGGTCGAGGCCTTTCGCCCGAAACATGTCGGCATTGTAATAGAGCGCGAGGGTATTGGCCCCGCGCGGAACGCCGTAGATCTTGCCATCCCATGTCACCGAGGCGAGCGGGCCGAGAAAGATGTCGTCCTTCCTGATCACCTTTGACTGTTCGATCATCGGCGTCAGGTCGAGCAGCAGGCCGCGCGAGGCGAAAAGCGCCACTTCCGGATTGTCGATATAGGTGACGTCAGGCCCCTCGCCCGTCGCCGTCGCACGCGCGAGATCATTGACCATGTCGCGGAACTGCACGGTCTTCAAATTGAGCTTGATGTCGGGATGCGCTTTCTCGAACTCGTCCTTGACGAGATAGATATATTGATCCGGCCGATCGATGGTCCAGATTTCCAGCGTCACCGGCTCGGCTTTTGCGGTCACGGCGGATAAGGCCACCGCCGCCCCTGCGATCCATGATGCGATGCGTTTCATGCCATCTCCTCCTCTTCAAGCATGAGCCGGAAATTCCCGTCCGGCGCGGGGCAATTCACTCCGCAGGATTTTTCTCCGAAAATCCGTCCCTATTTTTCGGAAATCCTGCTTAGGGGTTGGCGACGAAATCGCCACCACGGCACCTTTTCAGATAATTCAATGCATGGACCTGCCCGGTCATCTCCAGCGCGTCACGGTAAACGGGATCGTGCCAGCCCTCGATGTCGATGGAGCCGGACCAGCCGGCGAGGCGCAGTTCGGAAATCACATCGGTCCAGTTGGTGTCGCCGAAGCCCGGCGAGCGCATGAAGACGAACTTCTCCTTGCCGAAGATGCCATGCTCGCGGATGACATCCCAGCGGATCGTTGCGTCCTTGCCATGGACATGGAAAATCTTCCCCGCCCATTTGCGGATCTGCGGCAGCGGATCGATCAGATAGACCATCTGGTGGCATGGCTCCCATTCCAGCCCGAGATTGTCCGCCGGCACTTCGTTGAAGATCATCTCCCAGGCATCCGGATTATGCGCGATGTTCCAGTCGCCACTCGCCCAATTGCCGTCCATGGCGCAATTCTCGAAGGCGAGGCGCACGCCCTTGTCGGCGGCGCGTTTTGAAAGCTCGCTCCAGACCTGCTTGTAGCGCGGCAGGCTCTCCTCGATGGGCTTGCCGCGAATGCGCCCGGTGAACCCGGCGATGGTGGTTGCCCCGAAGAGATGGGCGTGGTCGATGAGCGCCTCCCAGCCCTTCAGCGTCTCGCGGTCGATTCCGGTATCTTCAAGCGGATTGCCGAACATGCCGAGCGTCGAGATGGTGACATCCGCATCGCCGATCGCCTCCTTCAACTCAGCGGCGAGCGTGGGTAGATCCTTGTTCATCACCTGCCAGAAGAAGGGCTCGATGCTTTCGAAGCCGTGGGGAAGGATGCTCTTGACGTAAGCGGCCGGATCGGGCGCATTCGCCTTGATCATCGTACCGATGCGGATGGATTTTGCCGGATCGCTCAATTTCTGCTCCTTCAGATCGTAATTTCCACGCGCCGTCCGGCTTCGGCACTATCGATCGCGCCGAACACCATGGCGAGGCTCTTGATGTTTTCGCTTCCCACGGTTTCCGGCGTGGGCCCGCCGCGCGTGGCGGCGATAAAATCCTTGAGGACTCCGAGGTGGCCGCCCACGCGGTGGGGGTAATCGAGGGGAGGTATCTCGATGGCGGCCACCTCGGAGAACAGGCCGTCTCTGCCGGGGGTCACGGCTTCGGCCCGTATGTCGTCATGCCCGTCCCAGACGAGCGAGCCGCGGCTTCCCACAATGCGCCAGGCGCTTTCCCAGCTCGTGCGCAGGCCATCCGCGCACCAGCTGCCGCGATAGGTGAAGACCGCTCCGTTGGAGAATTCGAAAATCGCCGCTGCGGACGAGCCCTGATGGTACCAGGAATTGACCGGCTCCCACTCCCGCGCATAGACCGCGCTCGGGGCATCGCCCGCGAAAAGCCGCGCTGCGTCGAACGTGTGGATCGCCATGTCGTGCAGGAGCACATGCCGCATCTCCTCGCGGAACCCGCCGAAATGGGGGGCAAGGAAGAAATCGCAATGCAGGCTGGTGACCTCGCCGATGGCGCCGGAGCGGATCAACTGGCAGATGCGCCGCACCTGCGGGATATAGCGCCGGTTCTGGACGACGGCATGGATACGTCCTGCCCGCTCCGCCCGCTCGATCAGATCGCGCGCCTCGTCCAGCGTTTCCGCCATCGGCTTTTCGGAGAGCACGTGACAGCCGGCCTCTAACCCGACCGAAACGGTGGCGTGGCGCGCCTGCGGGATAACAATGTCGAAGAGAAGCTCGGGCTCGGTTTTCTTGAGCACGCTCGGCAGATCGTCCGAGATGATCGCGCCGTCGAGGCCGAACTCCCGGGCGCGCGCCTCGGCCTTTTGCGGGTCGAGATCGACGATACCGGCAATGTCGATATCGCCAATGGTCCGGACTGCCTCGAACCATGCTTTGCTCATGGCTCCGCAGCCGACTAAAACGGCGCGCTGCATTTTCTCTCCTCCCCAGGAAATGCGTTATTAAACCGTTTTAGACGGTATAAAACACCTTCCGTAAACGTTTACGATTTCATAATAGCTGTTTGATTTTGTCAATCCCTCTTTTTAGTGGTTTAAGGCGTCGTGATCACAAAGGAAGAAAACCCGTGAGCATAAGGGACCTTGCCCGCCATCTCGATATTTCCATCGGAACCGTCTCGCGTGCGCTCAATGGCAAGGCGGACGTAAACCCTGAAACGCGGGAGCGCGTGCTGGAAGCGGCGAAGCGGCTCGGCTATGTGCCGAACCAGTCGGGCCGCAGCTTGCGGCAGGGCACGACCAACACCATCGGCTTCATGATCGAGTCGAGCCTGGAGACGGCGGACAATGGCGGCAGCTTCTTCATGCCGGTTTTCGAAGGCGTGCAATCGGTGTTCCGCCGCCATCATCTCGATCTCGTCGCGCTGCTCTGCGGGACGGACGAGGACCCGGCTTCCTACCTCAACCGCATGGTCGGGCGGCGCTTCGTCGACGGGCTGATCATCTCGGCGACCATGCGCCACGATCCCCGCATCGATTTTATGCTGGAACGGAAAATTCCGTTTGTCGCCTTGGGCCGTAGCGCAACCGAGGGCGATTATCCATGGATCGATCTCGATTTCGAAGGAGTCGCCGCGACGGCCGTGACGCGGCTTGCCGGTTTTGGCCACCGCCGCATCGCCATCGGCACTCCGGCGAGCGATCTCAATCTCGGATATTTGTTTCTCGACGGCTACAAAAAGGCTCTCGCCGCGAATGGCATTCCATTCGACCCGGCGCTTGTTCTCCCCGCAAGCGGCAATGAGGAAGGCGGCTACCGGCTGGCGGATGCGGTGCTTAAGCAGAACCCAAGGCCGACCGCGATCATCCTCGTCAATGAGAACATGGCAATCGGTCTTTACCGGCGGCTCCATGAGGCGGGACTGCAGCCGGGGCGCGATATAGCCGTCATCGGTTTCCGCGAAAGCCCGCAGAGCCGCTTCCTTTCGCCAATCCTCACCTGCTTCCGCATCTCCCTGCGCGATCTCGGCATTAGGCTGGGGGAAGCCATGCTTTCAGCACTGCCGGCATTCGAGAGCCAATACCCACGGGAAAAGGTCGAGACGATCTGGCCGATGGAATTGGTGCCGGGGGAAAGCGACGGGCCGCCGAAAGAGGCTGGCATTCAGGGCTGATGCCGTGCCATCTTCCATCGGATACATGTTATGACACAGGCGACGCATGACCGACAAACCGCGCATCACCATCACCTACTGCACCCAGTGCGCCTGGCTGCTTCGCGCCGCATGGATGGCGCAGGAATTGCTCTCCACCTTCGGGCAGGATCTGGGGGAAGTGGCGCTCATTCCGGGCACCGGCGGGGTCTATGAAATTCGCGTGGGCGACGAGCTCATCTGGGAGCGCAAGCGCGACGGCGGCTTCCCCGAGGCGAAGGTGTTGAAGCAGCGCGTGCGCGATATTGTCTGGCCGGAACGCGATCTGGGGCACTCGGATCGCAAGAAGGAAAAAGGGTAGCCCTACTCCTCCTCCACCACGCGCAGACGCAACTGCCCGGTCTTGCTTTCGGCGGTTTTGGCAACAGCCTGCGCAGGCGGCACGGGCGCGTCGGTCACGGGCTCGCCCAGTTCCAGCGCCTCGATCCTCTCACCGCGGCGCGTCACCTTGCCGGACGAGACGAGGATATCGTCGATATCCTTGTTGGCTTGCAGGAAATGGCCCTGCAATTTGCGCACCCGCTCATCGAGCCGCGCGACGTCCTCCATCAGCCGGATCACCTCGCCCTGGATCAGATGCGCCTGCTCGCGCATGCGGGCGTCTTTCAGCACGGCCTGAATGACCTGGATCGACAGCATCAGCAGCGAGGGCGAGACGATGACGATGCGCGAACGATGCGCCTTCTGCACCAGCCCTTCGAAATTCTCGTGAATTTCCGCGAAGATCGATTCGGACGGCACGAACAGGAAGGCGGTGTCCTGCGTCTCGCCGGTGATGAGATATTTCGCCGAAATATCGCGAATATGAACTTCCACGTCCCGCCGGAACTGGGCGATTGCGACCTTCTTTGCTTCCGGCCCTTCGGCGTCGCGGATCATGCTCCAGGCCTCCAGAGGAAACTTTGCGTCGATGACGAGCGAAGGCGCGCCGTTGGGCATCCGAACCAGACAGTCGGGCCGGTTGCCGTTGGAGAGCGTCGCCTGAAACTCGTATGCGCCGTGCGGCAGGCCATCGGCGATGATCGCTTCCATGCGCGACTGGCCGAAGGCGCCGCGCGTCTGCTTGTTGGCGAGAATCGCCTGCAATTGCACCACCTGCCCCGCCAGCGCCTGGATGTTATTCTGCGCGGTGTCAATCACCGCCAGCCGCTCCTGCAGCTTGGCAAGGTTCTCATGGGTCGATTTGCTCTGCTCGGTCATGGTCTGGCCGATGCGGCTGGTCATGCCGTCGAGCCGCTCGCGGATCGATTTGTTGAGCTCCGCCTGCCGCGAGCCGAAGACCTCGGCCATGGTCTGCATCCGGCCCTGCATTTCGGCCTGCGCTTTCAGGATTTCCGTCATGCGCATTTCGGCGTCGCGGGCGCGCTCAGCCGCCTCGATTTCCGCAATTGTCCGCGCCTGCGCGGCCCGCCACGCCATGACGAGAAAGAACAGCGCGAAGGCAATGACGAGTCCCAAGCCGCAAAGCATCGTTGCGCCGACGGAAACTGCATTGCCGCCGAATTGGAACAGCGGGGCGGAGAGAAGAGTGTTCGTATCCATGCAATGAGGCTTAGCCGATTCCAGTTGGAATTGCGAGATCAAAACGAGAACATTTATGACTGAAGCGCGCGCTGATCCATTGACGCTTGGCTTCCGAACAATTAGGTGAAGGCGCATGTCTGTTTTGCCGCTTGTCATTCTGCCCGACCCCGTCCTGCGCCAGGTATCGAAGCCTGTGGAGCGCATTGACGGCCAGTTGCGCGCCTTCGCCGACAACATGCTGGAGACGATGTATGACGCGCCCGGCATCGGGCTGGCCGCCATCCAGGTCGGCACGCCGCTGCGGATGCTCACCATCGACCTTTCCAAGGAAGGCGAAGAGCGGGCTCCCTATGTCTTCATCAATCCTGAGATCGTTTCGTCTTCCGAAGAGCGCAGCGTCTATGAGGAAGGCTGCCTTTCGATCCCTGATTATTACGCGGAAGTGGAGCGCCCGGCGCGGGTGCGCGTGACTTATCTCGACCGCGACGGCAAGCCTCAGGAAATCGAGGCCGAGGGGCTGATGGCGACCTGCCTTCAGCATGAAATCGACCATTTGAACGGCGTGCTTTTCATCGACCATATCTCGAAGCTCAAGCGCGACATGGTGATAAAAAGATTCAAGAAGCTCGCCAAGGATCGTCCGCCGAGCCGGCTCGCCATCTAACAGGGGGAAAGCCCATGCGCATCATTTTCATGGGCACTCCGGACTTCTCCGTGCCGGTGTTGACGACGCTGATCGGTCAGGGCCATGAGATCGCGGCGGTCTATAGCCAGCCGCCCCGCCCCGCCGGACGGCGCGGGCTGGAACTCACCAAATCGCCCGTGCACCAGAAGGCCGAGGAATTCGGCATCGAGGTGCGCACGCCGAAGAGCCTCAAGAGCCCGGAGGAGCAGGAGGCATTTCGCGCGCTCGAAGCCGATGTGGCTGTTGTCGTCGCCTATGGCCTGCTGCTGCCATCAGCCATTCTGGAGGGCACGCGGCTCGGCTGTTATAATGGCCACGCCTCCCTGCTGCCGCGCTGGCGCGGCGCCGCCCCCATCCAGCGCGCGATCATGGCCGGCGACCGCGAAACCGGCATGATGATCATGAAGATGAACGAAGGGCTCGATACCGGCCCCGTCGCCATGGTGGAGAAGGTCGCGATCACGCCCGATATGACAGCAGGGGAATTGC
The DNA here is from genome assembly GCF_014640615.1 of Paramesorhizobium endophyticum. Taxonomy (GTDB): domain Bacteria; phylum Pseudomonadota; class Alphaproteobacteria; order Rhizobiales; family Rhizobiaceae; genus Paramesorhizobium; species Paramesorhizobium endophyticum. The sequence continues at coordinate 379,423 of NZ_BMHH01000001.1, forward strand.
ACGACCGTCTGAGCATGATCGGCGCCGACCTGATGGTGCGCGCCATGGCCGCGCTCGAGCGCGACAGCCTGACCTTGACGCCACAGGCGGAGAGTGGCGTCACCTACGCCGCCAAGATCGATAAGGCGGAAACGCGCATCGACTGGGTGGGGAAGGCGCGAGAGATTCACAATCGGATACGCGGGCTCTCGCCTTTTCCGGGGGCGTGGTGCGAGATGGAGATTGGGGTCCCGGCCAGCGACCAAAGGGAGCTTAAGGGCGGGGCAGACAAACTCGAGCGGGTGAAGCTGCTGAAGTCCACGTTGGCGGAAGGTTCGGGAGGAATGCCCGGCACGATCCTCGGCGACGGCCTGACAATTGCCTGCGGCGAAGGCGCGGTGAAGCTCACGCTCCTGCAAAAGGCGGGCGGCAAGCCGCTCGGCGCGCAAGACTTCCTGCGCGGCGCGCCCGTGACGCGGGTTTTATGATGCGTTGGCACTTTTCCTCCTACACCCCCCTCTGCCCTGCCGGGCATCTCCCCCTCAAGGGGGGAGATTACGCCTTCATTGACGCTTGGTACCAATCGCAGGCGTTGAAGAATAAGCGGCGTGGTCTGTGTCAGCCAATCTCCCCCCTTGAGGGGGAGATGTCCGGCAGGACAGAGGGGGGTGCTGCGACGGCGCACTCCGCACAGGAGTCCTTCTGAGGTGCCGCGTTACAAGCTCACGGTCGAATATGACGGCACGCCTTATGCCGGGTGGCAGCGGCAGGAGAATGGGCATACGATCCAGGCGGCCATCGAGCAGGCCATCGCCAAATTTTCCGGCGAACAGGGGACCCTGGGAGCCGCCGGACGAACGGATGCCGGGGTCCATGCGCTGGCGCAGGTCGCCCATGCAGACCTGACCAAGGACTGGAGCGCGGCCCGTGTGCGCGATGCCCTCAACGCCCATCTCGTCATGGCCGGGGAGCGCGTGGTCATCCTCAATGTCGAACGCGTGCCCGACAGTTTCGACGCCCGCTTTTCCGCCACCGCGCGGCATTATCTCTACCGCATCGTCAACCGCCGCCCGCCCATCGCCGTCGAGGCCGACCGCGCCTGGTGGGTGAAGCAGCCGCTCGATGCGGAGGCTATGCATGCGGCGGCGCAGCAGCTGCTGGGCCAGCACGATTTCACCACCTTCCGCGCCTCGCAATGCCAGGCCAAGAGCCCGGTCAAGACGCTCGACCGGCTGGATGTGGCGCGCAAGGGCGAACTCATCGAAATCCGCGCCTCGGCCCGGTCTTTCCTGCACAATCAGGTGCGCTCGCTTGCCGGCAGCCTGATGGAGGTCGGCGTGGGGCGCTGGACGGCCGATGATCTCGTCGCCGCGCTAGACGCCCGCGACCGTGCCGCCTGCGGCCAGGTCGCCCCGCCCTATGGGCTGTATCTGATCGGGGTGGATTACGGGGTGAGGTAGTTCTCCTCACCGCCATACTCGGGACAAGCCCGAGGATGATGGCATATTTACCGATGCAGCAGCGTACTGTCCGCCGGGGCCGCATATTCGATGCCCAAAAGATGCTGCAGGACTACCGTAACCAGGATCGAGCCGATGAAGAGCGCGATGTAGAAGGGCAGCACGAAGGTGTGCGGCCTTTGCAGCGCCACCTGCGTCAGGCGGTAGGAAAAGACGATCGACAGCCCGAACAATATGACCGAGAACAGCGCCAACACCTCCGGCGCGACGGGCAGGAAAAGCCGGACGAGCGTGATGGGGACGAACAGCCAGGCGATGAGCGCCGTGCCCCAGTTGGAGGCGATAACATAGGGCGCGAAGCGGCGCGAAATGCCGATGCGCCGGGCAAGGAGGCCGATCACCAGGATGGGCACCACCCAGGAGATCATATCCACCAGTGCGGTGCGCACCACGATGCTTAAACGCAGGCCCGCCTCGTCGTCGCCGCGCGCCAGATCCGCCGCATAGGCGACCCAGCCGGCGAAGAGCGGCGGCGCCGCCACCAGCATGGCGTAGAAGGATTGCCAGAACCCCTCCGCCGAAATATCGAGCAGCGTCAAGCCGTCCGGCCGCCCGCGCATCATGCGCCAGCTGCCGTAGAGATAGCGGTAGATATCGTCGAGCGTCGGCATGGAACCTCGCGCAGAAAACCGGCCGGAGCATAATCCTGAAAAGTTGATAGAGTTTTCGGGACTATGCTTAAACAATCGCCCCTAAAGCGCGTTGCGTTTAATCGCACCCATGCAACGCGCTTTAGGTATTTGTTTTTTAGCATGTCTTTGCCCAAAACCGGTTCCCACTTTTGGGAGACATGCTTTAGCGGCTGAAAAACCGCTCAAGGAAGTTCTGGTAGATTCTGGTGAGCATTTCCAAATCGGACAAGGCGGCGCGCTCATCGACCATATGCATGGTCTTGCCGACGAGGCCGAACTCCACCACCGGGCAATAATCCTTGATGAAGCGCGCATCCGATGTTCCGCCTGATGTGGAAAGCTCGGGCCGCCTGCCGGTGACCGCCTCGACGGAGGCGCTGAGCGTATCGACCAGCTTCCCATCGCGCGTCAGGAAAACATGGCTGGGGCGTTCCCGCCAGGAAAGCTCATAGCGGATTGGCGTGTCGCGTCCGGGCCTCAGCTTGCTGCTTTTCGCCGCCCGGTCGAGACGGCTTTCAATCTCGGCCTTCAGCGTCTCGTCCGTCCAATGGTCGTTGAAGCGGATGTTGAAGCTCGCCGTCGCCTTCGCCGGGATCACATTGGTCGCGGCATTGCCGACATCGATGCTGGTGACTTCGAGATTGCTCGGCTGGAAATCCTTCGTCCCCGCGTCCAGCACGGGGGCTAGCAGCGCATCGACCAGCGTGACGAGGCCGCGCACCGGATTGTCGGCGAGGTGCGGATAGGCGACATGGCCCTGCACGCCATGGACCGTAATCGTGCCGGAGACGGAGCCGCGCCGCCCGATCTTGATCATGTCGCCGAGCCCATTCGGATTGGTGGGCTCGCCGACGATGGCCGCGTCCCAGCGCTCGCCCTTCTTCGCCGCCCAGTCGAGCAGCTTCACCGTGCCGTTGATCGCCGGGCCTTCCTCGTCGCCAGTGATGAGGAAGGAGACGCTGCCCGGTAGTGGGAAGGTCCCTGCCCCGCCCTTAAGCTCCTTGTCGTCGCTGGCGGGGACCAAATTCTCTGCCCCGCCCTTAAGCTCCCTTCGGTCGCTGGCGGGGACCCCATGGGCCTCCACATAACGCGCGACGGCGGCGACGAAGCAGGCAATGCCGCCTTTCATGTCCACCGCGCCACGTCCGTAGATTTCGCCGTTCTCGATGACGGCGGAAAAGGGCGCATGCTTCCAGGCGCTCTCGTCGCCGGGCGGCACCACGTCGGTATGGCCGGCGAACATCAGATGCGGGCCATTGCCCGAAAACTTTGCATAGAGGTTCTCGATGTCAGGCGTGCCGTCTTCCGAAAAGACCGGACGCTCGATGGAAAAGCCGAGCGGTTTCAGCATGTTCTCCAGCGCCGTCAGCGCCCCGCCCTCCGCAGGCGTGACGGAGGGGCAGCGGATCAGGAGGCTCAGATTCTCGACAGGATCGGTGGGGAGAAGGGTCATGGGTTCCATCGGCTTCCGGGGGTTCGGATCCTCTATATAGAGGCTGACATATAAATTTAACTTGACCGCGCCGCCTCGGCTATCGTTAGTTAACTGAATATTGATGAGAGCCCGGATTACGGGCCAGCCGCAACGTTTGAAAAAACGCAAAACGCTTGGCGCAAGATCTGGAAAAGTTACAGACTTTTCCGATAAGATCATGCCAGCAAAGGGGAACGACGATGCGCAAATATGCGGTCGCGGCATGTGTGGCGGGGTTTCTCGCCGGGGCTATGGGTGTGGCCAAGGCAGCCGAGCGGCTGTCCGAAGGGGGAGCGACGAGCATTCCCTACGGCCATCTCGACTATTGCAAGCGCAATCCGCGCGATTGCGGCGCGCACCGTATCATGCCGGCAGTGGCGCTGAACGGCGTGCGCTGGCGCAAGCTCGAGCGCGTCAACCAGTCGGTCAATGCCGCCATCCAGCCGAAATCGGACCAGGAGGTCTATGGCAAGCGCGATTACTGGACGATTCCCACCAACAGGATGGGCGATTGCGAGGACTATGTGCTCATGAAACGCGCAAGGCTGCTCGGCATGGGCTTCAGCGCATCGCAGCTCCTGATCACCATGGTGCGCAACCGGGGCGAGGCGCATGTCGTGCTGACGGTGCGCACCGACAGGGGCGATTTCGTGCTCGACAATCTGCGCAATGAGATCCTGCCGGTCGAGAAGACGGGCTATCAATATGTCAAGATGCAGGCGCCCAACCATTCGGGCCGCTGGATCGGCATATCGGGAAGCGCCATCGAAGTGGCCGCGAATTGAGGACATTGGAGAGCGCTACCCTCCTCGCCATGCCCGTTTGGCCAGTGAGGGGGCTTCCAATAGAATCAATCGGACATGATTGTCATGCGGCTGTCATGAAAATCGGCCATGTAGCGCGGCGTCCGGGGTGCCAAAACAAGGCATCGTTTTCGATTATTGAACGCTGCATTAGAACAGACTGTTCAGAACATCGGAACAATGAACCAATGCTCACGATCCCGTGATTGGGCAGTGACCTTGTAAGCCATTGATAATAAACATCAAGCTATTTGATTAGAATCCATAAGCCGGATTTCAAGCGCACAAACGCGTGAGTTCCGGCACATTTTCGTTACTGGCACTAAAGCGCATTGTCTCCCATCTGAACGTCATCGGAAGGGCACACTTCCTCCCAAACAGCCCTTCCGAAAAAGTTCTAGGAGAGATTATCATGAAGAAGACCATTGCCCTTGCCACGGCTGCCCTCATTCTGAGCGCTGGCGCCGCCTTTGCTGAAAACCCCTCGGTTGGTACGCCGGACGATCTTTACGCAAATGACAGCACCCCCGTTGCCAGCCAGAAGGCCGAGCAGAAGGTGGACTACACTGCTCCGGCTTCGATCAAGACGGGCACCGTCAATGACACCAATCCGGCGGCCCATCGCTTCGGCGATGCCTCCCCGGCGAACCAGCAGTAATCCAAGCCAACAGGGGAATAGTGAGATAGGAATTTCACCTTCTCACTATCCCACCCTCCCCCAAAATCAGGACTAGACCCATGAACAAGATCGTTCTTGCAGCGACCGCGCTTGCCTTGAGCGCCGGTGTCGCCTTCGCTGAAAACCCCAATTTGGGCATCAATGAACCCGCGCCGTCCGCCCAGCAGAGCCGCGTCGATCGCACGGCCACGGCCACCATTAAGACTGTCGACGCTGGCAACCCGGCGGCTAACCGCTTCGGCGACGCCTCGCCCGCCGTTGGTCAATAACAGGTATTTTCGCTAACTGAATTTACTCACAGGAGTATCATATCATGAACAAGATCATTCTCGCCGCTGCCGCCCTTTCCTTGAGCGCAGGCGTTGCCTTCGCTGAAAACCCGAATTTCGGCATCAATGACCACGCGTCGTCCGCTCAGCAGACCCGCGTCGATTACACCGCGACGGCGACCGTCAAGGCTCCGAAGACCACGCTCGAAGCCACCAACCCGGCGGCGAACCGTTTCGGCGATGCTTCACCGGCAAACGGTGAATAATGAATAGGACAGCAGGCACTCTGTTCTCCAGTACAATTGCCGAACTGTCCATAAAGCGGCGAAGCCGAAGCTTCGCCGCTTTTTCATTGTGTTAAATCAATCGCGTAGCAGTTCGTTGATTGATGTCTTCGACCGTGTCTTTTCGTCCACGCGCTTGACGATGACAGCGCAGTAGAGATTCGGGCCCGGCTCGCCATTGGGCAAAGGCTTGCCCGGCATGGTGCCCGCGACGACGACTGAATAGGGCGGCACTTCGCCGTAGAAGACTTCGCCCGTGGCGCGGTCGACAATCTTGGTGGACTTGCCGATATAGACGCCCATGCCCAGCACCGAGCCCTCGCGGACGATGCAGCCTTCGACCACTTCGGAGCGCGCGCCGATGAAGCAATTGTCCTCGATGATGGTGGGGCCGGCCTGCATCGGCTCGAGCACGCCGCCGATGCCGACGCCGCCCGAGAGATGCACATGCTTGCCGATCTGCGCACAGGAGCCGACCGTCGCCCAGGTATCGACCATGGTGCCTTCATCGACATAGGCCCCGAGGTTGACGAAGGACGGCATGAGGATGACGCCGGGCGCGACATAGGCCGAACGGCGCACCACGCAATTGGGCACGGCGCGGAAGCCCGCCTTCTCGAATTCCAGCGCGCCCCAGCCTTCGAATTTCGAGGGAACCTTATCCCACCAGGTGGATTCACCGGGGCCGCCCTTGACGATGGACATGGGATTCAAACGGAAGGAAAGGAGCACGGCTTTCTTCAGCCATTGATGCACATGCCAGCTGCCATCCGCCCCCTTTTCCGCCACGCGGGCTTCGCCGCGATCGAGTAGGTTCAGCGCATGCTCGACGGCGTCGCGGATTTCGCCGCGCGTATTCACATTAATGCCATCACGTTCATCGAAGGCGTTATCGACGGTCTTTTCGAGGCTGGCGAAATCTGGCTGGGACATTAGGGAACTCCTAACGGGCTATTGACGATCAAGCGGCTATCATTGGCCGGCGGACTTTGGATGACCTATAGCATCAGTACGAAAATCGAAAATGGTTTTAATGGAATGGGAATGAAGAAGAAAAAGATGAATCCGATGGAAAAGAACGGCTGGACGCCATTTCCCCATTCACGCGAGGACGTCAGGCACGCCAAAGCGGTGCCCCAGACGCCCCAGACCGAGGCGCCCTCCTACCGGCTCGCCTTCACCGATCAGGAATTCATGACCCGCCGGGAGCTGCGCCCCATAAGGCTGCAGCTTGAGCTGCTGAAGCCGGAAATGCTCCTTGAGGAACACGGCATCAAATCGACGGTGGTGTTCTTCGGCGGCGCCCGAATTCCCGAGCCGGGCGGCGAGGCATGGGCTGCAAAGAACGAGACGCAGAAGAAAAATCTGGAAGCCAACTCCCGCTATTACGAGGAGGCGCGGCGCTTCGCGAAACTCTGCTCGCAATATTCTGCGACGACCGATTATCACGAGTTCGTCGTCGTCACTGGCGGCGGGCCGGGCGTAATGGAAGCGGGCAATCGCGGCGCGGCGGATGCCGGCGCGCCATCCATCGGCCTCAATGTGGTGCTGCCCCACGAGCAGGCGCCTAATCCCTACGTGACGCCGGATCTGTGCTTCAATTTCCACTATTTCGCCATCCGCAAGATGCACTTCCTGATGCGCGCAAAAGCGGTCGTCGTGTTCCCCGGCGGCTTCGGCACGATGGACGAGCTTTTCGAGACGATGACGCTGATCCAGACCGGGCGCATGGAGCGCGTGCCGCTGCTGATGTTCGGCAAGGAATTCTGGACCCGCGCGATCAATATCGAGTATCTCGCGGAACAGGGCACCATCGCGCCTGCCGATGTCGATCTGATCACCTTCGTCGACACGGCGGAGGAGGCGTGGGGGGAGATCAAGGGGTTTTATAAGCTTTAAACAGGGTACGTCGCGGGACAGTACCCCCCTCTGTCCTGCCGGACATCTCCCCCACAAGGGGGGAGATTAGCTTTCATCTATGCCGGCTACTAATCGCAGCCGTTGCAGAATGCGAGCGGAGCCTCGTAGCATCCGATCTCCCCCCCTTGTGGGGGAGATGCCCGGCAGGGCAGAGGGGGTTGCCTGGAGCCGACTTCAGCTTCTTTCTCCCACCAAAACGCCCCCCAAAAACCCCGCCAGATCATCCGTCACATAATCCACCGCGTCGGTAAATTCCGGGTCCTTCTCCCAGATTTCCGAGAAGGTCGGCTCGAAGTTTTTCGGCACGATCAGCACGGTCGTCATGCCGAGCGCCTTAGGCACGACGAGGTTGCGGGCGAGGTCTTCGAACATCACCGCGTTGCGGGTGTCGACACGGTAGAGGCCGACGAATTTGTCATAGGTCTCGCGGGCGGGCTTCGGCATCAAATCCGCGGCGACGATGTCGAAGATATCGTCGAAATGGTCGAGTATGCCCAATTGCCGCGCAGAGCGTTCGGCGTGGCCTTTATTGCCATTGGTGAAGATGAATTTGCGCCCCGGCAGCCGCCGGATCGCCTCGCCCAGCGCCGGGTCGGGCGCGAGCCAGGAATAATCGATGTCGTGGACCTTTTCGAGGAAATCGTCCGGGTCGATCTCGTAGCGGGTCATCAGCCCTTTCAGCGTCGTGCCATATTCCAGATAGAACTGCTTCTGGAGCGCCCTCGCCTCCTCGCGCGGAAGCTGGAGGAACTGGGCGACATAGCTCGTCATCTTCACATCAATCTGCGAAAACAGGTTCGAGGCGTGCGGATAGAGCGTGTTGTCGAGGTCGAAAACCCAGTCGGTGACATGGTCGAATGCTTGCGGCTGCGGCGTATTGGTCATGGCCAATCTTATGACATGAAAAGTGAGATGGTGAACAGTGCGATAGTGAGGTAGAGGTATCGCTCACTCACTTCCGTTCACTTCCCGTCTCACTGCTCCTCATCATGGAACTCTGGATACCCGTCACCATCGCGGCGGCCTTTCTGCAAAATCTGCGGTCGGCCTTGCAGAAGCATCTGCGCACGTCGCTCAGCACGACAGGCGCAAGCTTCGTGCGCTTCGGCTATGGGTTTCCCGTGGCGCTCGCCTATGTCCTGGCGCTCCATCATCTGGCGGGCTACGCCTTTCCATCGCTGAGCGCGACATTCGCGATCTGGTCGATCATCGGCGGGCTGGCGCAGATATTCGCCACCATCCTGCTTGTGTATCTCTTTTCCTTGCGCAATTTCGCTGTTGGAACCGCCTACTCTAAGACCGAACCGGTGCAGGCGGCGCTGTTCGGGCTGATCATCCTGGGCGAGAGGATCACGTCGGGCGCGGTGGCGGCGATTGCCGTCGGCATTGTCGGGGTGATGATGATTTCCGTGGCGCGGATGCCGCTTACCTGGCGCAATCTCGGCGCGGCGCTGATGAGCCGCACCGCGCTCATCGGCATCGCCTCGGGCGCGATCTTCGGTATTTCCGCCGTCGCCTATCGCACCGCCGCGCTGGCGCTGGATAGCCCGCATCCGATCATGCAGGCGGCGGTGACGCTCGCCTTCGTCACGGTATTCCAGACGGTGTTCATGCTCCTCTGGATGGCGGTTAAAGACGCCGCCGAGATCGTCCGCGTCATCCGCTCTTGGCGCTCATCCTCGCTGGTCGGGCTGGCGGGCGTGCTTGGCTCCGCGTGCTGGTTCACGGCCATGACGCTACAGCAGGTCGCCTATGTGCGCGGGCTGGGGCAGATCGAGCTGGTGTTCACCTTCATCGCGTCGGTGTTCGTCTTCCGCGAGCGCATCAACCGCATGGAGGTTGCGGGGTGCCTGCTGATCGTGGCGGGAATTCTGCTGCTGTTGACGTGGGGGTAACCCTCACGGAACAATCAGCGTACCGGCCCCATGCTCAGTGAAAAGCTCCAGCAATACCGAATGCGGGGTCTTGCCATTCAAGATCACCACGCCCTCGACCCCGCGCCTGATCGCCTCGATGCAGGTTTCGACCTTGGGGATCATGCCGCCGGAAATCGTGCCGTCCCTAATCAGCGCTTGCGCGTCCGCGACGGAGAGTTCCTTGATCAGTTGCTTGTCCTTGTCGAGCACGCCCGGTACGTCGGTCAGGAACAGGAGGCGCGAAGCCTTGACCGCACCGGCAATCGCTCCGGCGAAAATATCGGCGTTGATATTGTAGGTGTGGCCGTCGCGGCCCGGCGCCACCGGGGCGATGACCGGGATCATCTCGGAGCGGGCCAGGAGGTCGAGCAGCGTGCGGTCCACCTCGACCGGCTCGCCGACGAAGCCCAGATCGAGTACCTTCTCGATATTGGAATCGGGATCGACGACCGTTTTCTTGGCCTTCTGCGCGAAGACCATGTTGCCGTCCTTGCCGCACAGGCCAATGGCCCATTCGCCCTCGGCATTGATGAGCGCGACGATCTCCTTGTTGATGGAGCCGGCGAGCACCATCTCGACCACTTCCACCGTCTTCTCGTCGGTGACGCGCAGGCCGCCCTCGAAGCGGGATTCGATGCCGAGCTTGGCGAGCATCGCCGCGATCTGCGGGCCGCCGCCATGGACGACGATGGGGTTGATGCCGGACTGCTTCAGAAGCGCGATGTCTCGGGCAAAGGCCTTGCCAAGCTCTGGATTGCCCATGGCATGGCCGCCATATTTGACCACCACGGTCTTGTTCTCGTAGCGCTGCATGAAGGGCAGCGCGGCGGAAAGAAGCTGCGCCTGGATTGCCGCGTTTTCAGGAGAATGGGCCATGATGGGCTCCGCAGGAGAGAGGGCGGGTAAATTGGCGGTCTCTTAGCGCATGTCGCGGCGAAGGGAAATATCCCCGCCGCATGATCTTACGCGAAAAGTCTGCAACTTTTCGAAATCATGCTTTTACTCTCGCGTGAGAAGGATGATCGCGGCCCGCAGTTCATCGAGACCGACGCCTTTTTCCGACGAGGTGGCGATGATGCCGGGGAAAGCGGCGGGACGCTTGGCGATGGCCTTGGCCGTTTCCTCCATCAGCCGCGGCACGCCGGCGGGCTTGATCTTGTCGATCTTGGTCAGCACGATCTGGTAGGAGACGGCGGCCTTGTCCAGGAGATCGAGCACTTCGGCGTCGTTCTTCTTGATGCCGTGGCGCGCGTCGATCAGCACATAGACGCGCTTGAGCGTCGTGCGGCCGCGGAGGTAGTCGAAGACAAGCTTCGTCCACGCATCGACCTGCGCCTTCGGCGCTTCCGCAAAGCCGTAGCCGGGCATATCGACCAGCGCCAGCGGCGGCAGGTCACTGCCTTCGCCCGAATAGCCGTCCGGGACGAAATAATTCAGTTCCTGCGTACGGCCCGGCGTGTTGGAGGTGCGGGCAAGGCCCTTCTGTCCAACCAGCGCATTGATGAGCGACGACTTGCCGACATTGGAGCGCCCGGCAAATGCGATCTCGAGCGGCCCCTCCGGCGGCAGGAATTTCATCGCCGGCACGCCGCGGATGAATATCCAGCCCTTGGCGAACAGCATCCGCCCCGCTTCGATGAGTTCGGCTTGTTGATTGTCGGGTTGGGTCACGGCCGGTTGAGTACTTTCTTGAATTGGCAGTGCTCACCCCCCTCTGCCCTGCCGGGCATCTCCCCCACAAGGGGGGAGATTGGATGTGAATACCGCTTTCGCCAATCGCCAATGTTGCAGAATGCGCGCCGTGGCTGGTGCCAGCCAATCTCCCCCCTTGTGGGGGGAGATGCCCGGCAGGGCAGAGGGGGGTGTTCAGGTGCACCCCAGCTTGCAGGTCACTCCGCCGCTTTCGGTTTGCGACTGAACAGTCCCTTGAGATTATCCCATAGCTCGATCTTCGCGCCCTGGCGCTTCATGATCACGGCCTGCTGGGTGATCGACAGGGTGTTGTTCCATGCCCAGTAGATGACGAGGCCCGCCGGGAATGTCGCCAGCATGAAGGTGAAGATGATGGGCATCCAGGTGAAGATCGCGGCTTGGGTCGGGTCCGGCGGCGTCGGGTTCATGCGCATTTGCAGGAACATGGTGACGCCCATGATCAGCGGCCATACGCCGATCATCAGGAAGTGCGGCGGCGCGAAGGGCAGGAGACCGAACAGGTTGAAGAGCGAGGTCGGATCCGGCGCGGCCAGATCATGGATCCAGCCGAAGAACGGCGCATGGCGCATTTCGATGGTGACGTAGAGCACTTTGTAGAGCGCGAAGAACACCGGGATCTGCACCAGTACTGGCCAGCAGCCGGCCAACGGGTTGATCTTCTCGGTCTTGTAAAGCTCCATCATCGCCTGCTGCTGCTTCACCTTGTCATCCGCATATTTCTCACGGATTTCCAGCATCTTCGGCTGCATCATCTTCATCCGCGCCATCGAGGCGTAGGATTTGTTGGCGAGCGGGAAGAACACTGCCTTCAGGATGACGGTCACCAGCAGGATCGCCACGCCGAAATTTCCTGACAGCTTATAGAGCCAGTCGATGAGGTAGAACATCGGCTTGGTGATGAAGTAGAACCAGCCCCAGTCGATCAGGAGCTCGAACTGGCGGATGCCGAGATTCTTCTCATAGGCGTTGATCTTGGCCACTTCCTTGGCGCCGGCGAACACATGGTTCTCGATCGAGGTCGACTGGCCGGGCTGGATAGTGACGGGATTGGCGAGAAAATCCGCCTGATAGCGTGATCGGCCATCGGGGAAGAAGGAGAAGCGCGCCTGATAGGTCTCATTCTGCGGCGGAATCAGGGCAGCAGCCCAGTATTTGTCGGTAATACCGAGCCAGCCACCGGCCGATTTCGGCGGCGCGATTTCCTTCTCGTCGGCCATCTTTGAATATTTGATTTCCTGCAGGCCATCGTCGCCGATGACGCCGATGAGGCCCTCATGGAGCACATAGGTGGCGCTCGGATGGGCAGGCGGCTCGAAGCGGATCACGCGGCCGTAGGATTGCAGCGTCACCGGAGCCCCGGAGGCGTTGGTCACCGTGTCGTTTATGGTGAACATGTAATTGTCGTCCACCGAGATGACGCGCTTGAAAGTCAGGCCCTTGTCGTTAGTGTAGACGAGCGTGACGGGCGTCGAAGGCGTCAGCGTGTCGTTGCCCTCGACCTTCCAGACGGTCGTGGGGCCAGGCACCGCGCCGGTCTCGGCATTGCCCGTATAGCCAAGCTCGATGAAATAGCCCTGCTTCAACTGCGACGGAGCCAGCAGCTCGATATTGGGCGAGGAATCGTTGACCGTCTCGTGGTAGCCCTTGAGATAGAGATCGTCGAGGCGCGCGCCGGTCAGGTTGATCGAGCCCCGAAGGCTCGGCGTGTCGATCTTGACGCGGCCCGACTGTGCAATAGCCGCCTCGCGGGTCACATTGGCCGCGCCGTCCGTGGACTGGCCGGGAATGCCCTGCTGGGCGGGCGCCCCGGGGATGTTGACGTGGCTATCCGCCGGAGCCGGCTGCGCCTGTCCGGGCGCGGGAGCCTGCGTCTGCGCCTGCTTTTGCGCCTGTTCCTGGCGCTGCGCCTCGATCCGGGCCTGTTCCTTCTGGGCTTCGACCTTAGGGTTCATATAGAACACCTGCCACAGGGTCAGGATCAGGATGGACAGGGCAATGGTGATAAAGAAATTGCGGTTGTTTTCCATCGATGGTCCCAGGTCCGGTCGAGCCGGATCAGCGTTTCGTTTCAGTCTTGGCAACCCGTCTGGCGAGTTCCCTGACAAGTTCGGTGAATGGCGCATCGAGCGCGTCACGGCGTGCAACGATCACATAGTCGGTCCCATCGGCCATGTCACCTGCATTGGCGCGCATTGCTTCACGCAGACGCCTGCGAATGCGATTACGGATCACCGCGTTACCGTTTTTCTTGGTGACGGTCAGCCCCACGCGCGGCTTGTCGCCCACTTTCGCGGCGGCGGATTCCGCCGGCTCGCGCTTTTTGACTTCCAGCAGGAAAAACCGCCCCCGCCGCTTTTCGCCATTTCTTACAGCCAAAAACTCCGCTCTCTTGCGAAGGCGGAGTGGCTTTTGTTCTTTCATGGTTTCTTCGGAGCGCCGCGTGAAAGACACGCGGATCGGCTTTACGCCGAAAGCCGCTTGCGACCGCGGGCGCGGCGAGCGGCAATGACCTTGCGCCCGCCAGGCGTGGCCATGCGGGAGCGGAAACCATGACGGCGCTTGCGAACAAGCTTGGACGGCTGATAGGTGCGCTTCATTTATTTAATACCGCGGTGTGCGGCCCTTCTTGATTCTGTCAGATTGAACAGGAGCTGGCCCGGCCGGCTTTCAGGCAGCGCAAAACTGCCGTCAGGCCAATATGTCCGAACGTGGGGCGGCTTATAGATGCAACCTCCCCCCAAGTCAATTGCGGTGCGCACAAGTTCTATTCCATTAGAATTCCGTAAGGAACGACAAGGTTTTCGGCGCTTCGAAAATGGTATTGCCAGCAGTAACGCCACTCTCTCAATAGTTTAAAATTCCATCTTTACAACCAATAAGAATCGTGACTAGATAAAGCAATCGAAGGTTGATCTGCCGATCCGGCACGCAAGGCGGGTCCCTTCGAGCATCCGCGGAGCCAGAGGGGCTTCCCGGCTTGGGAGGAGGGAGCCGGGAACACGGATGAAGTTTGCAGGACGCCGGTCGGTCGCATGAGTATCCCATCGCTTCGTGCGCATGACGCCCTGCAATGCCGACCACGGCCTGGCTTGATGGGGCCAGGCCGTGGCGCCTGTCGCTAAGGATGCGTCCTCACGCCGCGTCCTGAATGGACACCACGACCCTTTTTCCCAGAACGGCCAGCGCTGCCTGAAGTATCGGGAGTTTGGACGGGTAGTCAGGGTCCAGAATTCGCCTCGCTTCCGTTTCAGCCTTACCCAAGCGCCTCGCCAATTCGGTTTTGGTGAGGCCGGAGGCGTTGAAGGCTTCGATAACCGCCAGTTTCAGCGCGTCGGACGCTTCGACGGGGACGGGCACGAGATCGTCCGCGCGAGCGCAGGGGATCGGCAATGGACGGTCTCCCACAAGGTAGCCACGCAGCGCCAGCCCGAGTGCCTCGGAGGCGTTGCGCAACGCTTCCGCATGGTCGGCGCCGCCGGTTATGGCTTCCGGTACATCGGGAAAGGTGACGAGATATCCGCCATCGGGATCGTCCGTCAGTTTGGCGTGATAAATGTAATTCATGAGAACTTCTCTTTCGGTTGGGCATGGATTTTCAGGAGTAGCTGGGATCAGATAATCCCCAGTTGTTTCTTGATGGCTTCAACTCGAAGCGGCGTCAGCTCGCCGGATTGGATGGTTGTTTCTCTATCTCCAAATCTAACCCGGTAGTGCGCTCCCTTATCTCTGTTTTCGTTGACTTCGAAAGTTTTGCCGGTTTTGCGAGCCAATTTTCGAAGCTCGCGAAGAAGTGCTTCCCTTTTCATAATCGCCCCCTTCTCTTGAAATAAATATCGCACGAAAACGTACGATTCGCAAGGGAACTCATATTAGGACACGGTGCAATTTTGCGATGATCGGCGTGCTTGCGTATGATATTGACTGCCGTCCCAATCAAACTAGGAGTTTGTAATGAGCATTCGCCGCATCGAGCCCGATCCGCGCATGAGCCAGGCCGTCGTCCACGGCAACACCGTCTATCTCGCCGGACAGGTCGGCGAGCCGGGCCAAAGCGTTGCTGAGCAGACCAAGACCATTCTTGCCGAAATCGACCGGCTTCTGGCGGAAGTGGGAAGCAGCAAGTCCAAGCTGCTGCAGGTGATTATCTGGCTCGACGACATGGCCAATTTCGCCGAGATGAACGCCGTCTGGGATGCCTGGGTCGATCCGGCCAACACGCCTGCCCGCGCCACCGGCGAGGCGAAGCTCGCAAGTCCGGAATACAAAGTCGAGATCATCGTCACCGCGGCGGTGGATTGATAAGCGCGCCCTTTATCCTTCCCCCTTGCGGGGAAGGTGCCCGTGGAGCGGGCGGATGGGGGTGGTGACGTTTGTGCTTTTGCTAACGACCGTAGCGCAAACGTCACCACCCCCACCCGACCCTTCGGGCCACCCTCCCCGCAAGGGGGAGGGAGAACGGCGTCGCGGACGCACCGCCCTCCACAGGAGCAACCCCGCAATGATCGCGGCATAGATCACCGGTTCGGCCTGCCAGCTTTTCTTCGACAGGATGAAGTGGATCGCGCCGCCGGCAGCGGCAAGGTAGACGAGCCGGTGCAGCGTCACCCAGTTGCGCCCAAGCCGCCGGATCGACCAGCTGTTGGAGGTCACGGCGAGCGGAACGAGAAGCACGAGGCTCGCCATACCGATGGTGATGAAGGGCCGCTTGACGATATCGGCGACGACCGCATTCAGATCCAGCGCCTGGTCGAGGATCATGTAAACGCTGAAATGCATGGCCGCATAGTAAAAGGCGAGCAGCCCGAGCGCGCGCCGATAGCGCAGGAGGTTGACCGAGAAGAGGTCGCGCAGCGGCGAGACCATCAGCGTCAGGATCAGGAAGCGCAGCGCCCAGAGCCCGAGCGCATGCTCGAACGCTTTCACGGGATCGGCGCCGAGGCCGCCGGTGCTGCCTAGATAAAAGCTCCATAGGGCGGGGAGAAGACCTAGGCCGTAAAGCGTCCAGACAAGCGCACTGCCATGCCGTTTGGCCATCTCAAAAATTGACCTTCAAATCCATGCCTGAATAGAGCGAGGCGACCTCTTCCGCATAGCCGTTGAAGGGCAATGTCTTGCGCCGTCCCGAACCGAAAAACCCGCCCTCGCCGATGCGGCGCTCCGTCGCCTGGCTCCAGCGCGGATGATCCACCGCGGGATTAACATTGGCGTAGAAGCCATATTCCTGCGGGTTCTGTTTGTTCCACGAAGTGGGCGGCTCCTTGTCCACCAGGCTGATGCGCACGATCGACTTGATGCCCTTGAAGCCGTATTTCCAGGGCACGACCAGCCGGATCGGCGCGCCGTTCTGGTTAGGCAGCGTTTCGCCATAGAGCCCGACCGCGAGGATAGTGAGCGGATGCATGGCTTCATCCAGCCGCAGCCCCTCGACATAGGGCCAGTCGAGCGCCTGGAACACACCCTGCTGCCCCGGCATCTCGTCCGGGCGCACCACGGTTTCGAAGGCGACGTATTTCGCCGATGAAAGCGGCTCGACCTTGTTCAGAAGCTCGGAAAGCTGGAAGCCGGTCCATGGGATGACCATCGACCAAGCCTCGACGCAGCGCATACGGTAGATGCGTTCCTGGATCGGCATTTTGGTGATCAGATCGTCGATGTCGAACTCCATCGGCTTGGCAACGAGTCCATCCACCTTCACTTTCCACGGCTTCGGCTTGAAATTGCCGGAATTAGATGATGGATCGCTCTTGTCGACGCCGAATTCGTAGAAATTGTTGTAGCTAGTCACATCTGCGAGCGGCGTCGGCGCTTCATCCGTTGCATAGGGTCCGCGCGGAGCCTTGAGGGCTTTGGCCTGCGCAAATGTTGGCGAAACGCCGATCAGCCCCGCCGCGACCGCGCCGGACAGGAACTCCCGGCGGCGCAGATAAACGCTTTTGGGTGTAATTTCGGAAGGAAGCACAGGCGGGATGCGATAAGCCATGGCATTTCTCTGTTCGCCCACAATATGCGACAGAGCATACCAGCATTGTGGCCGAAATGGATCAGCCCTTGTTAAAAAATGCACCGGCGCCATATGCGTTGTCGAAGCGCACGATCTGTTGCATTAGATTACACTGCGTGATGGCGGGATTCTAAAACTTGCTTAACTTCTCGGTGCCAGGATAGGCTTTATGGTGAAGAGTTGTATAACAGGCGTATTGTCCACCCTTCTTTGTCTGGTGCCCGCCCTGCCCGCGGCGGCGTCCGGATTGCCTCAAGCCGTATCCGACCCTAAGGTTCAAAACGAGGCCTCCGGCGCGAAACCGGCTGCTGCCTCCGGCATGAAGACGGGGCCTGCCGGCATCCGGCTCGGCGAGGGTGTGACGATGAAAAAGAAGAATGAAACGGCCGGCCCTGACGCGGTGCAGAAGATCGTCCGCAATCCGCAGTTCCTCTACCGGTTCTACCGCCCGGAGAACCCCACGGCGAGGACGGTGATCCTCCTGCACGGCTCAGGCGGCGATGAAACAAGCCTCGTGCCGCTCGCCTCGAAGATCTGGCCCAATGCGGTGCTGCTCGGCGTGCGCGGCAGGGTGCTGCAGGAAGGGCGCACCCGTTGGTACCGCAGCATCACGCCTGTCAAGTTCGACCAGAAGGATGTGCGCGCCGAAGCCGACGCCTTTGTCATCTTCCTCTCCAAGCTTGCGGAGAGCCACAATATCGATCTCTCCCGCGCCACCTTCGTCGGCTATTCCAACGGCGCGAACCTGCTCGCCGCGACGATGCTGCTGCATCCCGACCTCGTCAAGCGCGCGGTGCTCATGCGCCCGATGCCGGTGCTCGATGAAACGCCCGTCGCCAACCTCTCCAAGGTCAATGTGCTGACCGTGGCGGGCGCTGAGGACAAGATCTATTCGCCCTATGCGCCGGCGCTCTCGGCGATCCTCAAGTCCAGCGGCGCGCGCGTCGCCTCCCGCACCGTCGCGACGGGCCACCTGCTCGGCGACGAGGATGTGCGCATCGTCAGCGAATGGCTGGCGGCGCAGGGACCTGATGGCGCGCCCGCAGTGTCGATGCAGACCGACAAGCCGGCAACCAAGGCCAGCGCACCCACCCCTTCGGAATAGAGCGGTTCATGTCTTGATGGAATCGCCTGAATTGGGTTTTGGAACCGTTGTTATGGTGGAGAGGTAGAGGCATGGATCCCAGTGACAAGCACTGGGATCCATGCCTCTACGGTGACGTCGCCGCAGCGATAAAAGAATGAGCCAACCATTTCCATTTAAGGGTGAAATGGGCTTACCGTCCATGGCGCGGCCTCTTGTCATTCAATTATCGTACTTATGGCCTTGAAAGCACCCGGCCCGGGGCGTAGGTAACTACGGCAATCTTCATTGCAATCTGCATATTCAATCGACGCATCGGACGCTTCGGGACAATCATTCCGCGCCGGTGCCGCCGCCGCAAGGCATGAACGGAAGGACGGGCAAAATGACATTTCACAAGAACCTGATTGATGGCGAATGGATCGGTGAGAGCGGCGTGCCCAACATCAATCCGTCCGACACGAATGATGTCGTCGGCGAGTTCGCGGGCGCAGGCGCGGAAGAGACCAAGGCCGCCATCGCCGCCGCCAAGGCCGCCTTCCCGGTTTGGTCGCGCTCGGGCATCCTTGAGCGCCACACCATCCTGCGCAAGGCGGCGGATGAAATCCTCGCCCGCAAGGAAGAGCTGGGCCGCCTGCTCTCGCGCGAGGAAGGCAAGACGCTTGCCGAGGGCATCGGCGAGACCGTCCGCGCCGGTCAGATTTTCGATTTCTTTGCCGGCGAGGCGTTGCGCCTTGCGGGCGAGACCATCCCGTCCGTGCGCCCGGGCATCGGCGTCGAGGTCACGCGCGAAGCGGTCGGCGTCGTCGGCATCATCACGCCGTGGAACTTCCCCATCGCCATTCCCGCGTGGAAGATTGCGCCGGCGCTCTGCTACGGCAACACCATCGTGTTCAAGCCGGCCGAACTGGTGCCGGGCTGCTCCTGGGCCATCGTCGACATCCTGCACCGCGCAGGCCTGCCGAAGGGCGTGCTGAACCTCGTCATGGGCAAGGGCTCGATCGTGGGGCAGGCCATGCTCGACAGCCCCGATGTCAACGCCATCACCTTCACCGGCTCGGTCGGCACGGGCAAGCGCGTGGCGGCGGCCTCCATCGAGCATAACCGCAAGTTCCAGCTGGAAATGGGCGGCAAGAACCCGTTCGTCGTGCTCGACGACGCCGACATCAACGTGGCCGTCGAAGCCGCCGTCAACTCGGCCTTCTTCTCCACAGGCCAGCGCTGCACCGCCTCCTCGCGCATCATCGTCACCGAGGGCATCCACGACAAATTCGTCGTGGCGATGACCGAACGTTTGAAAGGCCTCGTCGTCGACAACGCGCTGAAGCCCGGCACGCATATCGGCCCTGTCGTCGATGAGAAGCAGTTGAAGCAGGACATGGACTATATCGAGATCGGCAAACAGGAAGGCGCCAAGCTTGCCTTCGGCGGCGAGCGGATCGAGCGCGAGACGCCGGGCTTCTACCTGCAGCCGACGCTCTTCACCGAAGCGACCAACGACATGCGCATCAGCCGCGAGGAAATCTTCGGCCCGGTGGCGTCCGTCATCCGCGTCAAGGATTATGAAGAGGCGCTCGCGCTTGCCAACGACACGCCGTTCGGCCTCTCCTCGGGCATTGCCACGACGAGCCTCAAATACGCCACGCACTTCAAGCGCAACGCGGAAGCGGGCATGGTGATGGTCAATCTGCCGACCGCCGGCGTCGATTTCCACGTGCCGTTCGGCGGCCGCAAAGGCTCGTCCTATGGACCGCGCGAGCAGGGCAAATACGCCGCCGAGTTCTATACGGTGGTCAAGACGGCTTATACGCTGGCTTGACCAGCCTGACTGCCACCGTCTCCCGGGCCGGTGGCACCTTTCTCATCGCAGCTTGTCCAGTCTCTCGATTGTGTGGACTATAAGGGAGCGGATTTGTAGCGAAGGGGAGATCCCAGATGGATTTCGATGAGGACAAGGTAGACGAACGCCGTTCTCGCGCTTTTTTACTTGACGCTTGACCGCGACGGCCGCGCCTGGAAGGGGTTCGATTGGAATGCGTTGAACCGCCTTCAGGAGAAGGGCTTTATCGGCAATCCCGTCAGCAAGGCAAAATCCGTCTGGCTTACTGAAGAAGGCGTCGCGCGTTCGGAGGCGCTTTTCCGACAGATGTTTGGCAAGGGAAGCGTGAGTATCGGGCGGACGGGGAATACTTAAGTTCTTGAAAACGACCGGCTGATGCAGTAAATTAGCGGAGCGGTTCAGGAGCTTTCGCCCCTGAACCTGACGCTCAGACTAGGAATTGAACCCGCACACGGATTGTCCAGCCTGTGCGGGTTTTCCTTATCTCAAGCGTGACGATTATAGGCACGGAATAGCCCATAGTTATCACTCCGTATCGACGGCGAGGCACTGCCAATGCTGACGCGGCCTATCCTCGTCAGTACGTCGGCTGGCTCGACGTTTGCTGCTTTTGCCGTCGATGCATTTTCATAGCAAACGGTTGTAGAAGAGTCTTCTTTCAACTCGGCTGTTTCGCGCTGTTTTATATTTATTTTGCGGGTTTTCTGGGCCAGGCAGCCAGACGTTTTCCGGCATGCGAAACGATGCTGTGCAACAGCATGGTGAAGGCCGCGAGCACGAAGAGGCAGGCGAACATCAGGTCGACTTTCGCCCGTCCGTTGGCGAGCAGCATCAAATATCCAAGCCCCTTTGACGCACCGACCCATTCCCCCACCACCGCGCCGATGGGCGCATAGACGGCGGCGAGGCTGAGGCCGGAGGCGAGCGCGGGGAAAGCCGAGGGAATGCGGATGCGCAGGAGGATTGTCAGCCGCTTCGCGCCTAGAATTTCCGCCGCATCGATGAGGTTCCTGTCTGTCCGGCTCATGCCGTCGAAGAAGGTGGAGACGACGGGGAAGAAGATCATCAGCACCGTGACGGCGATCTTCGACGCCGGGCCATAGCCGAGCCATAGCGTCAGGATCGGCGCGAGTGCGAAGATCGGGATTGCCTGGCTGAAGATCATCGCCGGCATGACCAGCCGCTGCGCGAGCGGCGACATCATCAGCCCGATTGCCGTCAAGATGCCGACCACGCTGCCGAGGAAAAGGCCGCCCAGCACCTCGCCGATGGTGACGGCCGCATTATCAGCGATGAGCGTGGCATTGTCGATGAGCGAGCGGGCGACATCGAGCGGCCCCGGCAGGATGAAGCGCGGCATATGGCCGATGCCTACCGTGGCCTGCCAGACGACGAGCACCGCGACCGCCGACAGAACCCCGTCGGCGATGCGTTTCAGGCGGGAGCGATTTGCCAGCACCTACGCCGCCTTCATTTTTGTGCGACCGCAGTTTCAGACGGAAAACCGGTTCCCACTTTTCCTGAAACTGCTTTCAAGCCCATCTGCCAGAAATCCGCCTCGAGCCTGCTGGCGGTTGCGAAGATCTGGCAGAGTTGCGGCCAGCGCGGGCTCTGCTCGAAATCCGTGCCGATGCGGTCCTTTGCGGCTTCATCGAAGAGCTTGCCGACCGTGTGGCACATGTCCTGATAGCCGGGGCCGGCATAGGTGTCGATCCACTCCTGATAGGGCGTGCCTGATATAGCAGTGGCGGCGACGTTGAGGCCGATCTCGCCATAGCCGAGCGCGCAGGGAACGAGCGCGGTCAGGAGATCGAGGAAATCTCCCGCCTGCCCGCAATCGAGCACATAGCGGGTATAGGCGAGGTTCTCCGGTTCTTCCCTCGTGTTGAACAGCTCTTCTTCGCCGATCCCCTCGCGGGCGCAGATACCGACATGCAGCGGCAGTTCCGTCACCGCCAGCCGGTGCATGGTGCTTGCGCAATGGCGCGTTTCCTGCAAGGTCCGCGCCTTGATGACGCCGAGTGCCCATGCCCGTGCATAATGATGCAGATACACATAATCCTGTTTCAGATAATGCAGGAAGGCGGTCTTGGGCAGCGTGCCGTTGCCGAGCTTCAGCAGGAAGTCGTGCTCGACATAGGACTTCCAATCATCGAGCGTGGCCGCGCGGAGCCTTGTAAACAATTCCGACGAATAATGGAGTTGCGGCTGGCTCATGGCTTGTCGCTCCCGGCGGGTGCGTTCACATCGATGGCGAATTGATCTACGGCCAAGATGGACGGGACGAGGCCGTTCTCTTTCAGATAGGCCTCGTACCGGCTCCAGCGGCCATAATCGAGCGCGGCGGGCGAGCGCGAGAAGCGGGCGACCGTATCCGCCCATGAGCGCTTGTTGAGGTCGTCGTTCAGCTCCGTGCTGTAGGAGGCATAGCTTTCGAAGCTCTTTTGCGGATGGTTGACGATATATTGCGCGGCTTTCTCGGTCGCGGCGAGGAAGCGGGAAATCTTATCCTTCTCCGCCTTGTCGAGCTTGTCCTTGTTCGCGACATAGACCAGCTCATCATAAACAGGCACGCCTTCCTCCTCGACAAAGAAGCACTTGCCAGGCACGCCCTCCACCGCCATCTGGTTCAGTTCCACGTTGCGATAGGCGCCCATGACAGCATCGACCTGTTTCGACATCAGCGACGGCGCGAGCGAGAAATTCACATTGACGAGTTCGACATCGGAGAGCTTGAGCCCATGCTTGGCGAGGATGGTGCCGAGCAGCGTTTCCTCGACGCCCGCGACTGAATAGCCGATCTTCTTGCCCTTTAAATCCTCGATCGATTTGACCGAGCCGTCGTCGCGCACCATCAGGCAGTTGAGCGGCGAGTCGATAAGCGTGCCGACGCGGATGAGCGGCAAGCCCTGATGCACCTGCATGTGAACCTGCTGCTGATACGACACGGCAACGTCGGCCTGCCCGGCGGCCACCATTTTGGAAGGCGTCGAGGCATCGGCGGGCGCGACGATTTCCACATCGAGCCCCGCATCCTTGAAGTAACCAAGCTTGTCGGCGACGATGATCGGCCCGTGATCCGGGTTCACATACCAGTCGAGGATCAGTTTCAGCTTGTCATCGGCATAAGCGGACGAGGCCATCATCAGGCTCGCCGCCATGGACAGGCCGAGCGCAATCTTTCTCATTGGAAAGCTCCATTGCTGTAAGGACGGGTGATTTCAAGCCATTGCCGGACCCGCGCCTCCGGGTCGGCATTCAAGGTGATGTCTGTCACGACGGAGACGATATCGGCCCCCGCCGCGAAAGCGCCGGGCGCGCGCTCGACATTCATGCCGCCGATGGCGACGAGCGGGATATTGCCGATGCGCGCCTTCCATTCAGTCAGCCGCTCCAGCCCCTGCTGCTCCCACTTCATCTTCTTCAAAATGGTCGGGTAGACCGGGCCGAGGGCGATATAGTCGGGCGCGACGATCAAGGCCCGTTCAAGCTCCGCCTCGTCATGGCTGGAGACGCCGAGCTTCAGCCCCGCCTTGCGGATGGCCTCGATATCCGCGCCATCCAGATCCTCCTGGCCGAGATGGACATAGTTGCAGCCTTCCTCGATGGCGATCCGCCAGAAATCGTTGACGATCAGCTGGCATTGATAAAACGCGCAGAGATCCCGGGCGCGGCGGATTTCATCGCGCAATGCCGGCTCAGCCTTGTCCTTGATGCGCAATTGCACGAGCTTGATCCCCGTCGGTAGCAGCCGCTCCAGCCAGGCGGTGGAATCGAAGATCGGATAGAACGGATCGAGCGTCATCTGAGTGTTTCTTTCTTTGGCAGAAGCGCCAAGCGCCCTCGCCCTTCGAGGCTCGTTTCGCTACGCTGCACGAGCACCTCAGGATGAGGGCTACTGAACGCTTCGCTCTTCATGTGTAGGACCGTAGAGCGCCGACGCCCCTTCACCCTCATGGTGAGGTGCGATTGGAGCGAAGCGGAATGAGCCTCGAACCACGAGGGTGAAGGGATCCAGAACATCTAGAGCGCCGCCTTGCCGACAAATGGCGTAGAGGGCGTCGCCACTTCCCGCGCCTCGATAGGACCGGCCTCATAGGCAAGCCGCCCGGCTTCCACCGCCATGGCGAAGGCTTTCGCCATCTTCACCGGATCGCCCGCCTTGCCGACGGCGGTGTTGATGAGGACGGCGTCATAGCCCAGCTCCATCGCCTGAGCCGCATGCGAGGGGACGCCGATACCGGCGTCGACCACCAGCGGAATGCCGGGAAACCGAGCGCGAAGCGTCTTCAAGCCGAACAGATTGTTGAGGCCCCGTCCCGAGCCGATGGGCGCGGCCCAGGGCATCAGCACCTTGCAGCCCGCCTCGACCAGCCGCTCGGCGGCGATCAGATCCTCGGTCATGTAGGGAAACACCTCGAAGCCATCCTCCGCCAGAATACGGGCGGCTTCGACCGACCCGAACATATCCGGGCACAGCGTGTCCTTGTCGCCGATCACCTCCAGCTTGATCCATGACGTGCCGAACAGCTCGCGCGCCATATGCGCCGTCGTGACGGCCTCCTGCACGGTGTAGCAACCGGCTGTGTTGGGGAGCACCTGCACGCCAAGCTCCTTGATCAGCGCCCAGAACTCCTGTCCCTGCTTGTCCGGCCCGGTTTCGCGCCGCAGCGACACGGTGACGATGCTGGTGCCCGACGCGCGCACCGCATCGGCAAGGATAGCTGGCGAAGGATAGCGCGCGGTGCCGAGCATGAGCCGGCTCGCAACTGGGGTACCGTAAAATTCAACCATTTCAGCCTCCTTGCATGGGTGCGAGAATCTCCACCCGGTCATTGTCGTGAAGGGCGGTTTCGCCCCGCTTCGCCGCGCGAACAAATTCGCCATTGAGCGCCGTGGCGACGACGGCCTCGGCGAGATCAAGTTCGGCGAGCAGCGCGTTGAGCGTGGCCGCAGAGGTTTCATGCGGCTTGCCATTGAGGATGATGTTCATGGCCTGGCTCCCATGGTCCAAAGGGCGTGGAAATGATGCACGGGGCCGTTGCCCGAGCCGACGCGGAGCCGGTCGGCGGCGCGGATCGCGCCCTGCAGATAGGCATGGGCGGCGATGAAGGCGTCTTCGAGCGGCAGCCCTTTTGCGAGTTCTGCGGCGATGGCCGAGGAGAGCGTGCAGCCGGTGCCATGGGTGTTGCGCGTATCGATGCGCGGAGCGGTCAGCCGTAAGGGTTCGGCGCCGGCGCGGAGGAGGATGTCGGTGCAATTTTCCGTCCGGCTATGGCCGCCTTTCATCAGAACCGCCTCCGCGCCCAAGGCCAGCAGCGCCCTGCCCTGTTCCACAGCTTCGCTCTCGCTCTCAGCGACTTCGCAATCGAGCAGACAGGCGGCTTCCGGCAGGTTGGGGGTGAGCAAGGTGGCGCGGGGCAGAAGCTTGTCGCGCAAGGTGGAAATGGCCTCGAGGCTCAGGAGCCGGTCGCCGGATTTCGCCACCATGACGGGGTCGAGCACGATAGGCCCTGTATAGCCCGTAAGCCCTCGCGCCACCGTTTCGATGGTTTCCGGCACGGACAACATGCCGATCTTGACCGCATCGACGGAAAGGTCGCCGAACACCGCATCCATTTGCGCGGCGACCATCGCAGGCGGCATATCCTGCACGGCGGTGACGCCCCGTGTATTCTGCGCAACGACGGCGGTGATGACCGACGCAGCATAAACGCCGAGCGCGGAGAAGGCTTTGATATCCGCCTGAATGCCCGCCCCGCCGGATGGGTCGGTGCCCGCTATGGTGAGGCAGATCGGTATGGCCGACGTGGAAAAGGCACGTGGCTGTTCGGTTCTCGTCATGGCGCTCTCATTCCCGAACGGAACTCGAGCCGCCTCGAACTGAATGGAGCTATGCTTCCAACGGGAAAATAATTCCCGGTCCTCGACGAGCCAAACTCCGTTCCCTACGCAGGTATTACCCTGGATCAGGTTCAATGGGTTGGCGCGTTAG
The DNA here is from genome assembly GCF_014640615.1 of Paramesorhizobium endophyticum. Classification (GTDB taxonomy): domain Bacteria; phylum Pseudomonadota; class Alphaproteobacteria; order Rhizobiales; family Rhizobiaceae; genus Paramesorhizobium; species Paramesorhizobium endophyticum. Next base: position 405,532 of record NZ_BMHH01000001.1, read on the forward strand.
CACCTCTCAGCCTTTCGGCACCCCAACGAATTTTGCTGGATATGAGATAGGCGGAAAATGGAGGGCGGTCAAGGGCGGGAGGATGTGACGGTCACGCCTCGCCAGTTATCACATCGCGCCCGCATTTGAGGATGACGTAGCTCGCGGTGATGGTGCAGTTGCCCTCGCCGAAAGCGTCCTGAATGCGGCGCACAGCCGCTCGTAGCGGTTCCATACGCTCGCCTGTACCACAGGGCGGCGCGACCGGATAAGGATAGAGCCAATCATCCTCCCGCCGACGGCCCTTGCAGGCGCCGGCGCGCCTGCAGATGGCAAGGTCACAATCGCGGTGATACCCGAGCACGGTCGCGGCGTATTGTGCAGCTCCACGCAATATGCCCAATGTTACCGCGCGTTCCCGATGAATTCGGCAGTGGGCCTCATATTGCTCGTCAGTCTGGTGCTCGGCTCGCAGCGGCTGGATATAGACGAAATTCTCATAGTCGAACCGCTGTTCGGTAGGGCATAGCTTTTTTCTGGTCATGAACAGGTCTTTGCAGCGGGGTGCATTACCACACCCGCATCTCGCGTCTGGTTGTTGAGAAAGAACATCCTCAAACCAGGAACAGGAAAACGGGCGGTCTTGCGAGCGCTCGTCATTTAATTGACTGCGATCACAAGACCGCCCGTCCGGCGATTTTCGTCTCCGCCCGTTCCGCTTCAGAAAAGGACAAACCGCCCTCCCCCTTAAGTGCTCGTCCAGCACACACCGGGCGTAGTCCCGGCAGGGGAACCCTTGGACGGAGCCTCCCCGGGCGCGCCGCTACGTCAGCAGCACACCGGAGGCGCCGGTCCTTCCCCGCGAGACCCGCCGTCGCGAGCCGCGTTCCCGCGGGAAGAACTGAGGGGAAGGATAAGGGGAGATTATGGGCTGTGGGATAAGTTTTGTAGAATAGGTCGAGGCCTGTTTTACGAGTCGCGTGTTTGATCCGGTTGCGAATGACAAAACTGTCTCTGTCCCCTTGCCGTGGATCCTCGGGTCAAGCCCGAGGATGACGATGGGAGGGACGAAATCGCCAATGTCCAACCGCCGCGCCTGCCGTCGACGCACCTTCGACTCCTACAGTCGTCATCCTCGGGCTTGACCCCAGGGATCCACGGCAAGGGAGCAGTGGCATCTCAGCGCCGCGACGGGCTCCAGGCCCCGCGTTCACAAATCTACTGCCCGATCTGCTCATCCTGCTCGACTGTCAGCGGCTTGATGCCCTCAGTGGACGGGGGTGCGTGCACCACGACCGGAGCAGGAGGATGCGGCGCGGGCGAAGCGCAGGCGACCACCAGAAAAGGAAGAGCGCAGAGGATTAAGCGGATGGCCATGGGAATGGAAAGGGCGCCGCAGCGCCCTCAACTATCCCCCATCTTGAGCGCCTGAATGAACGCCTCCTGCGGGATGTCCACCTTGCCGAACTGGCGCATCTTCTTCTTGCCTTCCTTCTGTTTTTCCAGAAGCTTGCGCTTGCGGGTGACGTCGCCGCCGTAGCATTTGGCGGTCACGTCCTTGCGCAGGGCCGAGATGGTTTCGCGGGCGACGATGCGGCCGCCGATGGCGGCCTGGATCGGGATCTTGAACATGTGCTGCGGGATCAGCTCCTTCAGCTTCTCGCACAGCACGCGGCCGCGCTTTTCCGCCGCCGAGCGGTGGACCAGCATGGAGAGCGCATCGACCGGCTCGTCATTGACGAGGATCGACATCTTGACCAGATCGCCTTCGCGATATTCCGACAGATTATAGTCGAAGGATGCGTAGCCTTTGGAGATCGATTTCAGGCGGTCGTAGAAATCGAACACCACCTCGTTGAGCGGCAGGTCATAGGTGACCATGGCGCGCGGGCCGACATAGGAGAGATCCACCTGAATGCCGCGCCGTTCCTGGCAGAGCTTCAGGATGGAGCCGAGATAATCGTCCGGCGTCAGGATGGTGGCGCGAATCCATGGCTCCTCGATGGCCGCGATCTTTACCACATCGGGCATGTCGGCGGGGTTGTGCAGTTCCTTCACCGTGCCGTCGGTCATCTGCATGCGGTAGACGACCGATGGAGCGGTGGCGATCAAATCGAGGTTGAACTCGCGCTCCAGCCGCTCCTGGATGATTTCGAGATGGAGCAGGCCAAGGAAGCCGCAGCGGAAGCCGAAGCCGAGCGCGGCGGAGGTTTCCATCTCGAAGGAGAAGCTGGCGTCGTTGAGGCGCAGCTTGCCCATGGCGGCGCGCAGATCCTCGAAATCCGCCGCATCGACGGGGAAGAGGCCGCAGAACACCACCGGCTGCGCCGGCTTGAAGCCCGGCAGCATATGTTCGGTCGGGCGGCGGTCCTCGGTGATGGTGTCGCCGACGCGGGTATCCGCCACCTCCTTGATGGAGGCGGTGATAAAGCCCAGCTCGCCGGGGCCGAGTTCGTCGACATTCACCATCTTGGGCGTGAAGACGCCGGTACGCTCGACCGGATATTTCGCGTCCGTGCCCATCATGCGGATGGTCTGGCCCTTTTTCAGCACGCCGTCGATGATGCGCACCAGCACGATGACGCCGAGATAGGCGTCGTACCAGCTATCGACCAGCATGGCCTTCAAGGGGGCGTTGCGGTCGCCGGCCTTGGGCGGGGGCAGTTTCTCAACGATGGCCTCGAGCACATTCTCGATGCCGAGGCCGGTCTTGGCCGAAATCAGCACTGCGTCGGAGGCGTCAATGCCGATCACTTCCTCAATCTGCTGCTGGACGCGTTCCGGCTCGGCGGCGGGAAGGTCCACCTTGTTCAGCACCACGACCAGTTCGTGATTGTTGTCGATGGCCTGGTAGACATTGGCGAGCGTCTGCGCCTCGACGCCCTGGCTGGCATCGACCACAAGCAGCGAGCCTTCGCAGGCCGCAAGCGAACGGGAGACTTCATATGCGAAGTCGACATGGCCCGGCGTGTCGATGAGGTTCAGGACATAATCCTCGCCGTTCTTCGCCTTGTAATGCAGGCGGACGGTCTGGGCCTTGATGGTGATGCCGCGCTCGCGCTCGATATCCATCGAGTCGAGCACCTGCTCCTTCATCTCGCGCATGTCCAGCCCCCCGGTCAACTGGATCAGCCGGTCGGCAAGGGTGGATTTCCCATGGTCGATATGGGCGACGATGGAGAAGTTGCGAATATGGTCCAATGGTGTGCTCATGCGCGCGATTTAGCAGGCGGACCGTGAAACGCAAAGAGGAAACACGTATGGGAACATATGTCCTCTTTCGGCGCGCACAAAAAAACATTACATGAGCCGCAGATAAAAGCCGATGCGCTTCATTGATTGCAGGAGATTGTGCCATGGCCGTCGAGAGAACAGGTCTTCTCAACAAACCGAAACTCGTCACCGTCTTTGGCGGGTCGGGCTTTGTCGGCCGCCATGTGGTGGCGGCGCTCGCCAAGCGCGGATACAGGGTGCGCGTCGCGGTGCGCAACCCTACGCTGGCGCCCTATCTTCAGCCGCTTGGCAATCTGGGCCAGATCCAGACCGTGCAGGCCAATCTGCGTTATCCGCAGTCGATCGAGCTGGCGCTGCGCGGCGCGGATCACGTGATCAACCTTGTCGGCATCCTCTCCGAAAGCGGAGCCCAGCGCTTCGACGCGGTGCAGCTGGCCGGCGCGCGCGCGGTGGCGGAAGCCGCGAAGGAAAAGGGCATCCCGCTGACCCATATGTCCGCCATCGGCGCGGACCCGCATTCGGCCTCGGCCTATGCCCGCACCAAGGGCGAGGCGGAAAAGGCGGTGCATGAGGTGCTGCCGCATGCCACCATCATCCGCCCCTCGATCATTTTCGGGCCGGAGGACGGCTTCTTCAACAAATTCGCCAATATGGCGCGCTTCTCGCCCTTTCTGCCGCTGATCGGCGGGGGCAAGACGCTGTTCCAGCCGGTCTATGTCGGCGATGTCGCCGATATGATCGCGCGGACGGTGGACGGCACGGTCGAGCATGGCCGCGTCTACGAGCTCGGCGGGCCGGAGGCGATGAGCTTCCGCCGCTGCATGGAGGAGATGCTTGAGGTCATCAACCGCAAGCGCATCCTGCTGCCGATCCCGTGGTTCGCGGCGCGCATCATCGCCGGGGTGGCGGGCCTGCTGCCGAAGCCGGTCATCACCAACGATCAGGTGACGCAGCTGCAGCATGACAATGTGGTCTCTGATGAGGCGAAGCGCGAAGGCCGCACGCTGGAAGGCGCCGGCATTCGACCGACCGGCACCGACGTGATCCTCCCCTCCTATCTCTGGCGCTATCGCGAGCAGGGGCAGTTCACCAAAAAGGAACTGCCGCCGAAATGGGCGGACCAGAAATAACAAAGGGGCCGCGAGGCCCCCTTTTCTTTTATTCTTTTCAAGATGGGCGCGGGTTGCGCCTCATCCCCAGATCATGAGCGCCGCAAGGCCCGCCGCGCCGACGATGAGCCGCCACCAGGCGAAGAGTGTGAAGCCGTGGCGGGAAACGTAATCGAGCAAATGGCGGACGACGAAGACGCCCGAGATGAACGCCATGACGAAGCCGACCAGGATGATCGCGCCGTCGTTCAGGCTCAGGATGTCGCGGTTCTTGTAGAGGTCGTAGGTGAAGGCCCCGGCCATGGTGGGCATGGCGAGGAAGAAGGAGAATTCCGCCGCCGAACGCTTGTCCGTGCCCATCAGGAGCGCGCCGACAATGGTGGAACCGGAGCGCGAGACGCCGGGAATCATCGCCAGGCACTGGCAAAGGCCGATCTTGAGGCAAAGCGAAAGCGGAAAGTCCATCACGTCGTGATAGCGCGGCTTCAGCGGCAGGCGGTCGACGATAAGCAGCACGAAGCCGCCCAGAATCAGCATGATGCAGATGAGCATCGGTGTTTCGAACAGCACCGATTTGATGAAGCCATGCGCCATCGCGCCGATGACAGCTGCAGGCAGAAAAGCGACCAGGATGCCGAGAACGAAGCGCCGGCTGCGCGCATCGCTGGGCAGGCTGACGAGCAAGTGCCAGAGCCTGCCGAAATAAACGCTGAGGATGGCAAGGATCGCGCCCAGCTGGATCAGCACCTCGAAAGTCTTGCCCGTCGAGTGGAAGCCTAGGAAATGGCCGGCAAGCAGCAAATGGCCCGTTGAGGAAACGGGAATGAATTCCGTGAGGCCTTCGAGAAGACCCAGGATCGCGGCGTCGAAAAAGGTTTTGATATCCATGCGGGGAACTTTCGCTGACAAGGGTGCCGTGAGAGGATGGCAGGGATCGCTTGTTTCCAGCCCTTGTTGCTCCTATAGGTTTCCCCAACAGGGCTAGCCGGAATCGGACGGCGGAAGAAATACGCCGCCGGACGGTGAAATGCCAGCCTCGAACAGGATTTTGATATTCTGTTTGGGAATTTGGCTTAGCCACATGTCCTGACCGAAAAGTCTGCACTTTCTGCTGACGCTGACCTTCGGTTCGGGATCATGCTGGAAGGCATGGAGTCGACCCAGTTTCGTTCAATCCAGATTGAAAGATCATCCCAGGCAATAATGCTGACGCTCTTTCACCATCCAATGTCCGCAGGCTCGCGCTATGCGCGGCTGATCCTCAGCGAGTACGGCGTCGAGGCCGAGCTGATCGAGGAAAAGCCATGGACGCGGCGCAAGGAGTTTCTCGCGCTCAACCCGGCCGGCACGCTGCCGGTGCTGCTGGCCGAAAACGACGTGCCGATCGCCGGGGCGACGGTCATCGCCGAATATCTCGACGAGACGCGCGGCGCGCTGAAACGCAACCGCCGGCTTCTGCCGGAGTCCCCGAGCGAACGGGCGGAGGTGCGCCGGCTGGTCGACTGGTTCCTCGGTAAGCTCGACAATGAGGTGACGCGGCATATCGCGCGCGAGCGCGTGTTCAAGTTGCAGATGGCGGCGGAACAGGGCGGCAGCTCGCCTGATTCAACCGCGCTGCGCGCCGCGCGCAGCAACATCCGCCAGCATCTGAAATATGTCGACTGGCTTTCGGCGACGCGCGACTGGCTGGGCGGCGCGCAGCCGAGCTATGCCGACATGGCGGCGGCCGCGGCCCTTTCCGTCCTCGACTATCTGGGCGAGATCGAGTGGGCGCATTATCCGGCAGCGCGGGACTGGTACATGCGCGTCAAATCGCGCCCCTCCTTCCGCCCCCTGCTCGCGGACCGGGTGCGCGGGCTCTCCCCGGTGGCCCATTATGGCGATCTCGATTTCTAGTACCGAAAAGCTCAAGCGCTTCCTGATCGACGAGGCGAAAGCAGCCGGGTTTGACGCGGTCGCCTTCACCACGCCCGGCGCTATCGGGCAAGCGGGCGAGCGGCTGCGCCAGTATGTGGCCGAGGGCAATCACGGCTCCATGGCATGGATGGAGGAGACGCTTGAGCGGCGGGGCGATCCCCGTGTGCTGTGGCCGGAAGTGCGCTCCATCATGATGCTGGCGATGAATTACGGGCCGGAAAACGACCCGCGCGCGGTGCTTCAAGAGAAAGACCGCGCCGCCATCTCGGTCTATGCGCAGAACCGCGATTATCATGATATCATCAAGGGTAAGCTAAAGCATATCGCCAGCCGCTTTGCCGCGCGGGCGGGGAGCGACGTGAAGGTGTTCGTCGATACCGCACCGGTCATGGAAAAGCCGCTCGCCGCAGCGGCGGGGCTTGGCTGGCAGGGCAAGCACACCAATCTCGTAAGCCGTGCATTCGGCTCCTGGCTGTTCCTTGGCTCGATCTTCACCACAGCCGAAATCCCGCCGGACGAGCCGGAAAGGGACCATTGCGGCTCCTGCCGCGCCTGCCTCGACGCCTGCCCGACGGATGCCTTTTCCGCGCCCTACCGGCTCGATGCGCGGCGCTGCATCTCTTATCTCACCATCGAGAACAAGGGACCGATCCCGCCCGAATTCCGCAAGGCCATCGGCAACCGCATCTATGGCTGCGACGATTGCCTCGCGGTCTGCCCGTGGAACAAATTCGCGCAGGCCGCGAGCGAGATGAAGCTGAAGGCGCGGGACGACCTGAAAGCGCCCCGCCTCGCGGAACTGCTTGTTCTCGATGACCCGGCCTTCCGCGCGCTTTTCTCCGGCTCACCGGTGAAGCGGATCGGGCGCGACCGGTTCATCCGCAATGTGCTGATCGCGGCGGGCAACTCGCAGGATGCCGGCCTGTCGCCTCTGGTCGAGCCGCTTCTCTCCGACCCGTCGCCGCTGGTGCGCGGCGCGGCGGTCTGGGCGCTCGGGCAACTCGCTGCGCCGCATATGTTCAAAAAATCGCGCGAGAGGCTGGCAGCAGCGGAAAGCGATGCTACGGTGCTGGCCGAATGGGCATTTGTTTTAGCCGCATGATCTTACCTGGAAGTCTGCAGCTTTTTGCTGCCGCTGACCTTCGGTTCAGGATCATGCTCTGGAGACGAGTTGATGCGGATCTTTCTGTTTGGGGCGGGTTATTCGGCTCAAGCCTTTGCGCGGCGGATGGCAGGCGAAGCCGAGCGCATCGACGGCACCACGCGAAGCGAGGAGAAATTCGCAAATCTCAATGAGGCGGGCATCACGCCGCATCTGTTTGACGGCGAAACGCCTTCGACGGAACTGCTGGACCGGCTTGCCCATTCCACCCATGTGGTGATTTCTATCTCCCCCGGCGAGGAGGGTGATCCAGCCGTCGCCCTCGTGGAGGAAGCCTTGCGCCGTCCTGATAACACCATCCGCTGGATCGGCTATCTCTCGACCGTGGGCGTCTATGGCGACCATCAGGGCAGATGGGTCGACGAGGCGACGCCCTGCGCGCCGACATCCCGCCGCAGCCGCGAGCGGGTGGAAGCGGAGCAGGCATGGATGCGGTTGGGCGAAGAGCATGGCATCCCGCTCGCCATACTGCGCCTATCGGGCATCTACGGTCCGGGCCGCAATGCCTTCGTCAATCTCACGCGCGACACGGCGCGGCGCATCGTCAAGCCGGAGCAGGTCTTCAACCGCATCCATGTGGACGATATCGCAGGCTCCCTGCGCTTTCTCGCGGGCACCAATGCGGGCGGCGTCTATAACATCACCGATGACGAGCCCTCGCCGCCGCAGGATGTGGTGGCCTATGCCGCCGAGCTCATGGGCGTGACGCCGCCGCCGGAAGTGCCGTTCGACGAAGCGGAACTGACGCCCATGGCGCGCTCCTTCTACGGCGAGAACAAGCGGGTCTCCAACGCCGCCATCCGGGCGCTCGGCTACCGCTTCACCTATCCGGACTATCGCACTGCCTTTTCCGCCATGTGGCAGACCGGCAACTGGCAGTGAGTCTCCGCGCGTTCTGCAACGCCCCGCCATTGCCGCATTTTCCATCTCACCGCAGAATGGCCGCAATTCGGCTGCCTTGATTCGCGCCTCAGTTTTTGCCGCATGATCTCGTCCAGAGTTAAGTAGCTTCGGATCATGCTACCCAAGCCATGGAACGGCCCATGATCGCTACACGATTGAAGAAAACCATTCTCGCCGCCGTCCTTGCGGCCACGGTCACCTCCGACTTCACGCCCCTGGCGATGGCGGAGGACATGCCGGCCAAGCAGGCTTTCGGCAGCCAGGCGCTGCCCGCCGTCGCGCCGCCGCAATCGGTCGGGTTTTACTCCAAGGGTTGCCTTGCCGGGGGCATAGCCATCCCCGTTGACGGCCCGACATGGCAGGTGATGCGTCTGTCGCGCAACCGGCGCTGGGGCCACCCGAGGATGATTGCACTTCTGGAGAAGCTGTCGCGTGAGGCGGCGGCGAAGGATGGCTGGTCCGGCCTGCTCGTCGGCGATATCTCGCAGCCGCGCGGCGGTCCGATGCTTTCCGGCCATGCCTCGCATCAGGTCGGGCTCGACGCCGATATCTGGCTGACGCCGATGCCTAAGCGCCGTTTCACCGACGAGGACCGTGAGAAGGTGAGCGCTGTTTCGATGCTCAAGGGCGACACGCTGTATGTCGATCCGAACAAATGGACGGCGAGCCGCGCCGCGCTGCTGAAGCGGGCGGCGAGCTATCCGGAAGTAGAGCGCATCTTCGTTCACCCCGGCATCAAGAAAAAACTCTGCGACACCGTCACCGGCGACCGCCGCTGGCTGGCGAAAGTCCGCCCCTATTGGGGGCACCACTACCATTTCCATGTACGCATCTCCTGCCAGCCCGGCTCGCCCGGCTGCAAGCCGCAGGAACCGATCAACATGAACGATGACGGTTGCGGCAAGCCGCTCGCCTGGTGGTTCACAGATGAGCCGTGGAAAAAGCCGGCGAAGCCAGCCAAGCCGACGAAACCGGCAAAGCCGCCAAGGCCGATGATGGTATCGGACCTGCCGCCGGCCTGCGCACGCGTCCTGACCGAGCCGGGCCCCACCTCCATCGCGGAAGTGACGCTTGGCGGCGCGGCAGCCATGGCAACCGCAGCCCGGGAGGAGGAAGCAGCCGCCACGCCTGCCGCCCCCGCCGCGGCTTTCAGCCCGCCGACGCCCCCGGCGGATGTTCCGCTTCCGGCGCGGCGTCCGGGGAATTGAAAAGCGGATCATGTTTGATGGAATCGCGAGGCGCGCCCCTCTGCCCTCCCGGGCATCTCCCCCGCAAGGGGGAGATTGGTTTTCATTTGATGACGCGCTTTATCTTGCAGCGTTGGCGATTGGCGGAAGCGGTTCTGACAGCCAATCTCCCCCCTTGTGGGGGAGATGTCCGGCAGGACAGAGGGGGGTTGCCTGGCGATTCCGTCAAAACATGATTCCACGGGAGCCGCGCCGTATGACAACAATCGGCCCTTTTCACAGAAGGGTGGTTTCGCTATAGGCTTCAATCGATTTAGGATAAGCCCGTGACGAAGCCCCTCCGCATAGCGCTGATCGCGCATGACCTGAAGAAGAACGACATGGTCGCCTTCGCCCGCGTCCATGAGGTGGTGCTGTCGCGCTGGCGGATCGTTGCGACCGGCACCACCGGCGGCCTGGTGCAGGAAGCCTGCCCGTCCCTGTCGGTCGAGCGGGTCAAGAGCGGGCCGCTGGGCGGCGACCAGCAGATCGGCGCGATGATCGCCGAGGGCAAGGTGCATGCGATGATCTTCCTCATCGACCCCTTGTCGCCGATGCCGCATGATGTCGACGTGAAGGCGCTGACGCGGCTGGGCAGCGTCTATGACATACCGATGGCGCTCAACCGCGCCACGGCGGAATTGCTGGTTGAAAAACTGGCGCACCCATAGGGCACGATCCCAACCGGCTTTCGGATAGGATCGCGCTTCTGACGAATGAGAGCAGCAAATTTTTGGCGGACCGGGAAATGAACATGATCTCCAGCACCGATGTCGACTGCACCTTGCGCTTTCCGGTTCTCGTCGGGGATATCGGTGGCACCAATGCGCGGTTCGCCATCCTCCTCGATTCCTACGCGGAGCCGAAGCAGTTCCCCATCCTGCAGACGGCTGACTACGCGACCATCGACGAGGCGATCCAGACCGCCGTGCTCGACCACACCTCGATCCAGCCGCGCTCGGCGGTGCTGGCCATTGCCGGGCCTGTCGATGGCGACGAGGTGGGCCTCACCAATTGCCATTGGGTGCTGAAGCCGAAGCAGATGATGGAGACGCTGGGGCTGGAAGACATCACCATCCTCAATGATTTCGAGGCGCAGGCGCTGGCCGTCACCTCGCTCGAAAGCGAATATCTGGAAAAGATCGGCGGCGGCGAAAGCGAGCCGAACGGCAGCCGCGTCGTGCTCGGACCGGGCACCGGCCTGGGCGTGGCGGGGCTCATCCGCACGCGCCAGACCTGGGTGCCGGTGCCGGGCGAAGGCGGGCATGTGGATTTCGGCCCGCGCACGGCGCGCGACCTGCAAATCTTCCCGCATCTGGAGCGCATCGGCGGGCGTATCTCGGCTGAGCAGGTGCTATGCGGGCGCGGCTTGCAGAACATCTACCGCGCCGTCTGCAAGGCGGACGGCGTGCAGCCGGCGCTGACGACACCAGCCGAAATCACCGGCGCAGCGCTGGACGGCACCTCCGCGCAGGCGAAGGAGACCTTGCAGCTTTTCGTCGTCTATCTCGGACGGTGTGCCGGCGATTTCGCCCTCACCTTCATGGCGCATGGCGGCATTTATCTCGCTGGCGGCATCGTGCAGCGAATTCTTCCGGCGTTGCGGGACCCCTCGTTCCGCGAGGCCTTCGAGGACAAGGCGCCGCATGAGGAAATCATGAAGACCATGCCGGTCTATGTGATCACCCATCCGCTAGCGGCCTTAAGCGGTCTTTCCGCCTATGCCCGCACCCCGGCGCGCTTCGGCGTGCCGACCGAAGGGCGCAGGTGGCGGAAGGCGGGATGACTTCCCTCCCCCTTGCGGGGAGGGTGGCCCGAAGGGTCGGGTGGGGGTGGTGACGTTTACGCCATGTTTCCAGCAAAAGCGCAGCCGTCACCACCCCCATCCGCCCGCTCCGCGGGGTTCGTCGCTGGAAAAGCCAAATCGTTGGCTTTTCCTCGGCCTCCGGCCGAACGCTCCTCAATCCCCGCAAGGGGGAAGGAGGAACTCAGCGCTCGGGATAGGCAAATCCGCTCAACAAGGCTATAGGACGCTCAGAATAAGGATTTCCCTCGTGAGCGTAGAAAAGCCCAAGAAGAAAAAGATCGATCCTTCCGAGGCGGCGCGCGTCATCCGGCGCATGATGTCGGAAAACCTGCGCGAATATAAGCGGAATTATATCGTCGCGGTTGTGGCATCGTTGGTGGTGGGCGCGTCGAATGGCGTGCTCGCCTATCTGATGAAGCCGATGATCGACAAGATCTTCTACGAACAGCAGCTCAACTGGGTCTGGATCATCTGCGGCTCGATCCTCGGCGTGTTCATCCTGCGCGGGCTTTCGGGCTATGTGCAATCGGTTGAGCTGGCCAAGATCGGCAACAATCTGGTGGCGCGCTACCAGAAGCGCATCTTCGACCATCTGATGAAGCTCGGCATCGATTTCTACAGCGAGATGCGCTCCGGCCATCTTGCGGCGCAGATCAACCAGAATGTTGCAGGCATACGCGATCTTCTGAACATGACGATCACATCGATCGCGCGCGACATGATCTCGCTCATCGGCCTCATCGGCACGATGTTCTACATGGACCCGGTGCTCTCCGCCATCGTCTTCCTGATCGGGCCCCCGCTCATCCTGGCGGTCGCCTATATTTCCCGCCGCATCCGCTCGGTGACGCGGGAGGTGGTGAACCTCAACTCCCATCTTCTCGGCGCGATGCAGGAATCGGTGCAGGGCATCGCCATCGTCAAGGCTTTCACCATGGAGGACCAGCTGCGCGCCAAGATCGGCAAGCTGATCGGCCAGGCCGAAAGCCGCAGCAACAAGATCGCCAAGGTCTCCGAACGCATCACGCCTATTTCCGAAATCCTTGCCGGCTTCGCGGTCGCGGGCGTGCTCGCCTATGGCGGCTATCGCGCGCTGCTGACGCAGCAGCCGCCCGGCGCGATGTTCGCCTTTATCACTGCGCTACTGCTGGCCTATGATCCCGCCCGCCGCCTCGCACGTTTGCAGGTCGGGCTGGAGCGCGCGCTCGTCAATGCGCGCATGATCTATGAAATCCTCGACACGGAGCCGAAGCAGAGCGACGTGCCTGACGCCAAGCCGCTCCATGTGGAGAAGGGCGAGATCCGCTTCGAGGATTTGTCTTTCTCCTATTCGGACATTGCTCCGGTACTTCATGGCGTCAGCTTCGTCGCCGCAGCAGGCAAGACGACCGCCATCATCGGCGCGTCCGGCGCGGGCAAGTCGACCCTTATCGCCTTGGTCGAGCGCTTCTACGACCTGGAGCGCGGGCGCATTCTCATCGACGGGCAGGACATTGCGGGAGTGACGAAGGAATCGCTGCGCCATGCGATGGCCTATGTCTCGCAGCAGCCCTATCTCTTCGAAGGCACCATCGCCGACAATATCCGTTATGGGCGTCCCGATGCCACGATGGAGGAGATTATCGAAGCGGCGAAGCTCGCCCATGCGCATGACTTCATCCTGCAGCAGCCGCAGGGCTATGACACGCCGGTGGGTGAGAATGGCGTGACGCTTTCCGGCGGGCAACGCCAGCGCGTTTCCATCGCACGGGCCATCGTGCGCAACGCGCCGATCCTGCTGCTGGACGAAGCGACCTCGGCGCTCGACAATGAATCGGAAAAGCGCGTGCAGCAGGCGCTCGACAGCGTGATGAAGGGCCGCACCACCATCGTCATCGCGCATCGCCTCTCGACCATCGTCAATGCCGACCATATCGTGGTGATGGAGGCGGGCCGCGTGGTCGAGGAAGGGCGGCATGAGACGCTGATGGCCGACCCGCACAGCATCTATGCCCGCTTCCACAAACTGCAAAGCCGGGACAGTTGGCAGGCGCTGGACGACAAGGCGGAAACAGGCGACAATATTGCACCACGCGGCGCGGAAACGGGGATCGAGCCATGAGCGAAACGGAAAATTCCGGCATGAAGCTGGCGGTTGTCGGCGCGGGCGGCCGCATGGGCCAGGCGCTGATCCGCGCGATTGCCGCCATGGATGGCGCACAGCTTTCCGGCGCGGTGGAACGATCAGGCTCGCCGCTCATCGGCCGCGATGCGGGTGAAGTGGCGGGCGTCGGGCCGCTCGGCATTGCGATCACCGATGATCCCCTGCCCGTCTTCAAGGCCGCGGACGGCGTGCTCGACTTCACCTCTCCCGCCGCGACTGTGGAATTTGCAAAGCTCGCCGCAGAGGCCGGCATTGTCCATGTCATCGGCACCACGGGGTGCTCGCCCGCCGATGACGAGCAGATCTGCGAGGCTGCCGCGCGCGCTGCAATCGTCAAATCCGGCAATATGAGCCTTGGCGTGAACCTGCTCTCCGTGCTGGTGGAGAAGGCGGCGAAGGCGCTGGGCCCCGATGATTTCGATATCGAGATTCTCGAGATGCACCACAAGCACAAGGTGGACGCGCCGTCCGGCACCGCCCTCCTCCTGGGCGAAGCGGCGGCAAAGGGGCGTGGCATCGACCTCGGGGATAACAGCGTGCGCTCCCGCGATGGGCACACCGGGGCACGCGAGAACGGCACCATAGGCTTTGCCACTTTACGCGGCGGCTCGGTGGTTGGCGACCATTCGGTCATCCTCGCCGGCACGGGCGAGCGCATCACCCTGTCGCACAATGCCGAGGACCGCACCATCTTCGCGCGCGGTGCGGTCAAGGCCGCGCTCTGGGCACAGGGCCGCAAGCCGGGGCTCTACACCATGCGCGATGTGCTGGGCCTCAACGACTAGATTTTCTTCCGCAAGCATGGAGCATGACATGTCCCGCACACTCGTCCTCGTTCGGCACGGCCAGAGCGAATGGAATCTCAAAAACCTGTTCACCGGATGGCGAGATCCCGGCCTGACCGAGAAGGGCCACGAAGAAGCGAAGGAGGCCGGCAAGCGACTGAAGGCGGCGGGCCTTCATTTCGATATCGCCTTCACCTCCGACCTTTCGCGGGCGCAGGCGACCTGCCAGCATATTCTCGATGAAGTCGGCCAGCCGGATTTAAAGACGACCCGCAACCAGGCGCTGAACGAGCGCGATTACGGCGAGCTTTCGGGCCTCAACAAGGACGATGCGCGCGTAAAATGGGGCGAGGAACAGGTGCATATCTGGCGCCGCTCCTATGACGTACCCCCGCCCGGCGGCGAGAGCCTGCGCGATACCGGCGCGCGCGTCTGGCCCTATTACCTCCACACCATCCAGCCGCATGTCCTGCGCGGGGAGACGGTGCTCGTCGCCGCGCACGGCAATTCGCTGCGCGCGCTGATCATGGCGCTGGAAGGGCTTTCGGGCGAGGAGATCGTCGGCCAGGAACTCGGCACCGGCATTCCGATCGTTTACCGGCTCAACGCCGATTCCACCATCGCTTCCAAGGAAGTGCTTGAGGGATAAGGCCGTTTTTCCGTTTATCGGAAAAAGTTGGAAATTTTATCGAAACCTGATTGACAGAGCGCGGGCCGCCCCTTACATCGGTCCGCGTCGCCCAGATGGCGGAATTGGTAGACGCGCAGGTTTCAGGTACCTGTGCCGCGAGGCGTGGAGGTTCGAGTCCTCTTCTGGGCACCATTTCCCTTGAATATCTTTGTTCTCAATAACTTCCCCCACGCGGGGCGAAGAGGATGATGCCGGCGGCGATGACCGCAAGAGCGACCCCGGCGATATCCCATCTGTCGGGCTGCTGCTCCTCCACCAGCCAAAGCCACAACAGCGACGCCATGATATAGATGCCGCCATAGGCCGCATAAGCCCGTCCTGCATTCTCGCTCGGCGCAAGGGTCAGCAGGAAGGCAAAAGCAATCAGCGAACCGAGTCCCGGCGCGAGCCATAAGATCGATTTTCCCTGCCTCAGCCACGCCCAGAAGGCAAAGCAGCCCGCAATCTCGGCAATGGCCGCGCCGATGTAGATCAAGGCCGTCGTAAGATAGATTTGCATCGGGAATTCCTCGGCCGCAGCCTCACCATACTCTTCCGCGCCATGCGGCAAAAGACTGCCACGCGGATTACCAGTGGCTGGACCTTAAGCTTTAATGTTGCAGTGCATCAAAAAATTCACTTGTGCTACTTGACATCCAATACAACCTGAGGGCATGAAAAGACTAGCAAGAAATTAGGCAAATGATTGAGTACGCTACGGTAACCGGGCGGAACGCTGCAATATTGATTACAAGCATGACGAGTCCACAGCAGGCCGCCGCGCATATTGCACTGCGGTAACAGCCGGTGCCCAGGGGATTGGGCCGAGGAGTTGGGGGGATCATATGTATCGAGCCGCGAAGTTGTTTTGCGCCGCGCTGTTGGCCGCGTCGTCGTCCACCGTTCATGCGCAGCCCGCGCACGATCTGCGCGCGCAGATCGTCATCTATGGATGCACACCAGCCGGCATCACCGCCGCGATTGCGGCGAAGCGGCGCTCGCACGATGTGGTGCTCGCATGCCGCGACAGCTGGGTCGGGGGCCTGAGCACCAACGGGCTGGGCTATGCCGATGCGGGCAATCATCACGCCATCGGCGGTCTCGCGCTGCAGTTCTATCGCGACGTCAAATCCTATTATGCCGAACGAGGCATCACCGATATTCCCCCGGCGCAGGCCCATCCCGGCTCCGAAAACGACATTCCCGGCACGCAATGGGTATTCGAGCCTCATGTCGCGGAGGCGATCTACCAGGGCTGGCTCGCACAGCACGGCATCGTTCCGGTCTATAATTTCAAGCTGCGGCTCGATCAGGGAGGCGTTGTCTCGCAGGACGGCAAGGTCCGGGAGATGATCGCCGAGGATGGCCGCAAGATTGCGGGCGACCTGTTCATCGACGCCAGCTATGAAGGCGATCTGATGGCGATGGCGGGCGTGTCGTTCACCACCGGCCGTGAGGCCAACGCCCAATATGGCGAAACGCTCAACGGCAATCAGCCGCGCAACTCGATTTCGCACAATTTCACGCTCGACGTGGACCCCTATGTGGTTCCGGGAAAACCCGAGAGCGGGCTCCTGCCGCGGATCGAGCCGGGCCCGGCCGGCGAGGAGGGCGCGGGAGACAAGCGCATCCAGGCCTACACCTATCGCCTGTGCATGACGAAGCGGCCCGACATCCGGGCGCCTTTTCCAAAGCCCGCCAATTACGACCCGCGTCAATACGAGTTGCTCGCCCGCTATTATGACGCCGGCTGGCGCGACCCCTTTACAAAATACGACGCCATTCCGAACGGCAAGACCGATACCAACAATTTCGGTGCCTTCTCCTTCGACAATATCGGCATGAACTACGGTTATCCGACCGGCTCCTATGCCGAGCGCGAGCGTATCGTCGCCGAGCATCGGGATTATCAGCAGGGGCTGCTGTGGTTCATGCAGAACGACCCGCGCGTTCCCGCCGATGTTCGTGAGGCGATGGCGCCGTGGGGGCTGTGCGGCGACGAGTTCAGGGATAACGGCAATTGGC
The DNA here is from genome assembly GCF_014640615.1 of Paramesorhizobium endophyticum. Lineage (GTDB taxonomy): Bacteria > Pseudomonadota > Alphaproteobacteria > Rhizobiales > Rhizobiaceae > Paramesorhizobium > Paramesorhizobium endophyticum. Next base: position 422,492 of record NZ_BMHH01000001.1, read on the forward strand.
CGCGGGAAATTTATATGCGCGAGGCGCGCAGGATGGTCTCCGATTTCGTGATGACCGAGAAGCACCTTCGCAGGCAGGAGCCGACACCGCAATCGGTCGGGCTCGGCTCGTACAACATGGATTCGCATAATGTGCGTCGCTATGTCGATGATCGCGGCTTTGCCCGCAACGAAGGCAATATAGAAGTGAGCCCGGGCGGCGATTATGCGATCAGCTACCTCTCGCTGGTGCCGCGCCGAAATGAGGCGCGCAATCTGCTGGTCCCGGCGGCGATCGCGGCGTCCCACATCGCCTATGGGTCGATCCGCATGGAACCGGTCTTCATGATCCTGGGAGAATCAGCAGGCATTGCAGCAAGCCTTGCGCTCCTGTCCGGCAGCGACGTGCAGGACGTACGCTATGACGCGCTCGAGCCTGAACTGATCGCGGCTGGCCAGGTGCTCAAGCCGGACGGCACCATCACCCGCTACTATAAGAAAATCAGGCGAAAGTTTGAGTCGATATATGCAGGCTTGAACTGAATTATTCCGTGCCCCGGAACATAGCTGCAATCCGCGCTCGGACGCCTGCGGACAGGCCTTCCGCCCTTCCGCGATGGAACATCCATCGAAGCGGGGCGTTGTGCCGAACCGCGTTTCACGGCAGAGGGCTTCATGTCATTCGATTTTCTGTCAGGCGATTTTCTCACCTTCGTTGTTATCGGATTTTGCGCGCAGATCGTCGATGGCGCGCTTGGAATGGCGTTTGGAGTGCTGTCCACGACCAGCCTTCTGGCCATAGGCATGCCTCCGGCGACGGCGAGCGCCATGACTCATGTGGCGGAAGTATTCACCACCGCCGCCTCCGGCATTTCCCATGTCTATCAGCGCAATGTGAACTGGCATTTCGTCGCGCGGCTGGCCCCCGCCGGCATAGCGGGCGGGGTCATTGGCGCTTATATGCTGACACAAATCGACGGCAAGGTGATCGAGCCGCTCGTCTCGGCTTATCTCTTGGCCATCGGTGTCTATATCCTGTTCAAGGCGTTCCGGCCGCTCTGGCCGCGCGATGTGCGCGACTGGATCATTCCCTATGTCGGGTTCGGCGGCGGGATCCTCGATGCCGCAGGCGGTGGCGGCTGGGGACCGATCGTGACGACATCGCTTGTCGGGCGCGGCCATGACCCGAAAAAGGTGATCGGCTCCACCAACCTGACCGAATTCCTGGTGACGCTGTCCATCTCCATCACCTTCGTGCTGACGCTCGGCTGGTCGGAACTCAACGCAGCCATCGGCCTGATCGTGGGCGGCGTCATCGCCGCGCCCATCGGCGCCTATGTGGTCAAGCACGTGCCGGTCCGCCCGCTGATGATCGCGGTCGCGCTCATCATCATCGCTACGTCGGCGATCAGAATACTGTAGGACATGCCGTGGCAGGGGCGGCAAAAACTTGCGCCACCCCACCCTTAATGACTATCTTAACGCCACCCCTTTTTCTGCTGGCAGGTCCCGGCGCGCTCACAGGCAAAAAGGCAGGCGTTGGTGCGAAGAAAGCTTCAGAGTAACAACAGGCTCTCCGCGAACATTCTCACGGCCATTCGCAACAGGCCCGGCCACAGGCCGCCTTCCGCAAATAGCGGCGTCGGGGATACGGTCATTGCGTCCTACAACGTGCATAAATGCATCGGCGTGGACAACAGGTTCGATCCGGAGCGCACCCAGCGCGTCATTGCAGAGATCGATGCCGACGTGATCGCAATTCAGGAGGCGGACAAGCGGTTCGGGCAGCGCTCCGGGCTTCTCGATCTTGCCTGGCTGGAGCGGGAGAGCGGGCTTGTGCCCGCGCCGATCAACCCGATGTCGCCCACCGGGCATGGCTGGCACGGCAATCTCATCCTGTTGCGCAAGGGCACGGTGCGGCGCGTGCGCCAATTGAACCTTCCCGGCGTCGAGCCGCGCGGGGCGCTGGTGGTGGATATCGATTTTTCCATCGGAGAATTGCGCATCATCGCGGCCCATCTGGGCCTGCTGCGGCGCTCGCGCGAGCAGCAGGCGGAGGCGATCCTGGCCGCTTTCGAAGCGGAGGAAGCGCGCCCTACCCTGCTCATCGGCGACCTTAACGAGTGGCGCGTCGGCAGACGCTCCTCGCTCGCCTCGCTGCTGCCGGTCTTCGATCCCTCCTCGGGCGCGGTGCCAAGCTTTCCCTCGCGCTTCCCGGTACTGGCGCTCGACCGGGTACTGGGCCATCCGCATGATCTCGTCACCACGCTGGAGGTCCACAACACGCCACTGGCGCGCGTCGCCTCCGACCATCTGCCGATTAAGGCGCATATCGACCTTGGGGCCGTGTTCGGCGTCAAACAGGCGTCATAGATAGGGCGATCCGAGCCAGATGATGCGCTCCAGCAGCCGGGCCGGGAACGGGCGGGCGCGCAGATCTTCCAGAAGAACGGGCTTCGCGCCCTTCATCGCGGCGCGGATGCGGGCGTCGACCTTTTTGGCGAAACGCACGTCGAACACCTCGACATCCACCTCGAAATTGAGCCGCAGCGAGCGAGGGTCGAGATTGGACGAGCCGATATAGGCCCAGGCGTCGTCCACCACCATGAGCTTCGAATGATTGAAATGTCCAGCTGCGCGCCAGATGCGGCAGCCATCCTTCAACAGCTGGTCGAACTGCGCGGTCATGGCGTGATCGACGAGCTTCAGATTGTTGACACCAGGCACGAGAATATCCACGGCAACGCCGCGCCGCGCCGCCGTCACCAGCGCGCTGATCAGCTCGCGGTCCGGCAGGAAATAGGGCGACATGATGCGGATATAATCCTTGGCGACCGAAAACGCCCCGATCATCATGCGGTGGTTGGTTTCAAGGCTCCTGTCCGGCCCTGACGGCACGGCGCGGGCGAGGATACCGGAACCGAGCCTTGCCTCAGGCGGGACGATGGCCCAGGCGGGACCGGTCAAGAGCTCGCCGGTGACGAACAGCCAGTCCTCCAGCGCCGTGTGGAACAAATCGGTGACGATGGGGCCGGTGACGCGGAAATGCGTATCGCCCGAGACGTTTTCGCCCGCCACGGCAGCGGCGAAGCCGGCACGGATGTTCATGCCGCCGGTGAAGGCGACCGCGCCGTCGACAACCAGGATTTTGCGGTGCGTGCGCAGATTCGCATAGGGCAGCCGCAGGCCGATGATGATGTTGCCGTTGAAGACATCCACCGGCACGCCGCCGCGCTTGAGATAACCCACGATACTGGGGATCGAATAGCGCGCCCCCACTGCATCGATGAGCACCCGCACTTCGACGCCGCGCCGCTCGGCCTTCACCAGCGCATCGGCGAAGCGAATGCCGATGACATCCCTGTCAAAGATGTAGGTTTCGAGGAGGATGCTGCGTTGTGCCCCGTCGATGGCGTCGAGCATGGCGGCATAGGCCTCGTCGCCGCCTGGCAGAACCTCGATGCTGTTGCCCGAAGTAAGGTGATAACGGCTGACGCGGTCGCCCAGCGTCTTCATCGTGGCCAGCGCATCGCCGAACTGTCGTTCCATCGTCTCGTCCGCCACGTCATATTCGGCGAGGTGATATTGCTCAACCTTTGGCATCCCGGCGCGTTGTAGTGTCAGCGTCGAGCGGCGTATGCGGTTTATGCCCGCCACCGCATAGATGAGCGCGCCCAGAATCGGCGACAGGACGATGACGCCGACCCAGCCGATTGCAGCACGAACATCCTCCTTCGTCATCGTGGCGTGAATGGCCGCCGCCGCGCCCATGACGAGCGAAACGACGGCGAAGATTTGCGCCCAGTGGGTCGAAATGGCTTCAAGCATGAGAAATGGCAGTCCTGATGACGGCCTTTTATCCGCGAAATCAAAGGTTTTGGGAAGAGCAACCGGCAGGGCAAATAATGCAATCACAAGATGGAGAGGAACGATTTCCATTCCCAACAGAAGACACATGTATTTCTCAAAGAAGTTCCAAGATGAAGGATAAAATTAAATTTAATTTGGCACAGTCTATTTAAGTTCATCCGCGCGATCCTACAGGATCATGCTTCCAATCTTGTCAGGAGAAGTGAAATGGCTAAGACACCAGGAAATATCATGCCGGCCAATATTCCAAACGCAGCCGACGTTTCGGAGATACTTCGAAGCAAATGGGCATGGTTCGTCGGAATCGGCGTGCTGCTGCTCATCCTCGGCGGCATTGCGCTCGGCAATCTCGTCCTCGCCACCGTGGCCTCCGTCCTCTTCATCGGCATGCTGATGCTTCTGGGCGGCATTGTCGAAATCGTCCATGCCTTCGGCGTTACGGGGTGGAAAAGCCACCTCTTCTGGGCGCTGAGCGGGCTGCTTTATGCCGCCGCCGGTATCGTCGCCTTCATGAACCCTATCCTCGCTTCCACGGTGCTGACCTTCCTGCTCGCCGCAGCGCTGTTGGCAACCGGCCTTGTGCGCATCTGGAGCGGCTATGAGGCAAGGCACAACACCACGGGCTGGGGCTGGATCGTGGCGACGGGCGTTCTGACGGCGCTGGTGGGCATCGTCATCGCGCTCGGCTGGCCGGTCAACAGCCTGTGGGTGCTGGGCGCATTCCTGGCGATCGACCTGATCTTCCAGGGCTGGTCGTTCATCGCCTTCGGCCTCGGCCTCAAGGGCTTCGGAAGCCCCGCGCCCCTCGCCGCCGCCGTCAACGCCCCTGCTCCCGCTGGCGCCAGGAAAACCACGAGGGCAAAGCCGGCTGCCAGAGCGAAGACGACCACCTCCCGGACCAGAACGACCGCCGCCAAGGCGAAATAAATGTGCTGACGCTACGAGCCGGGGAGCCCGTTTATGTCTGCTGCCTCAATCATCGCCCACACCCCTGTCTGGGTGTGGGTGCTCATGGTCTTCCTGCTCTATCGAGGCATCATAGCCTTGCAACCGCGTGAAATGACGTGGCAACGGATGCTTCTTCTGCCAGTGCTGTTCTTCGCCTGGGCGCTCTATGACGTCGCAAGGGAGTTGCACCATCCAGCTCTTGCTCTTGCGGCCTTTGCATGCGGTCTGGTGATCGGCGGCGCCATTGGTTGGCTTCTGGCGGCACGGCAGGAACCGGCTTGGCTCGATCCGGCAAGCCGACTCATCCATCGCCCGGGAACGCCGGTGACGCTGATCGCGATCATCATCGGCTTTCTCTGCAAATACGCGCTTTCCGTAGCCGTGGCGCATCATGCGGACCTCGCCGCCAGTGCCGACTATAATGTGCTCTATGGTGGCATTGCCGGAATGGTGGATGGCGTCTTCTGGGGCATGACCGGCCTTCAGCTTTGCCAGGTGTGCGGGCGAAAGCCAGCGCATTCGAATTGATGGTCGACGGGCGGCGCTTGGGCTGGTAGAAGCCCGCAGTTCCCGAATTTTTGAAATGAGCTTGTCCGCATGCCCGTCGCCGATCATCCCGTTTCCAGACGCCGCACCTTCGCGATCATCGCCCACCCGGACGCCGGCAAGACGACGCTGACGGAAAAGCTCTTGCTTTTCGGCGGCGCGATCCAGTTGGCGGGCGAGGTGAAGGCCAAAAAGGACCGCATCCAGACCCGCTCGGACTGGATGAAGATCGAGCGCGAGCGCGGCATCTCGGTCGTCACCTCGGTCATGACGTTCGAATACAAGGATTGCGTCTTCAACCTGCTCGACACGCCGGGCCATGAGGACTTCGCCGACGACACCTACCGCACGCTGACGGCGGTGGACTCGGCTGTCATGGTCATCGACGCGGCCAAGGGTATCGAGCCGCGCACGCTGAAGCTCTTCGAAGTCTGCCGGATGCGCGACATCCCGATCATCACCTTCGTCAACAAGATGGACCGCGAGGCGCGCGACCCGCTGGAAATCCTCGACGAGATCGAGGAGAAGCTGGCACTCGACACCGCGCCCATCACCTGGCCCATCGGCTCGGGGAAGAGCTTCGCCGGCACCTTCGACCTGCACAACAGCACATTGCGCAGGCAGGACAATGAGGAGCAGCCGACCAAGGTGAGCGGTCCGGAGGAAGTGGCGAAGCTGCTGCCGGAAAATGAGCGGCAGGCATGGACCGACGGGGTGGAACTGGCGCAAGGCGTCTGCCGCCCGTTCAATTTGCAGGCCTTCCGCGAGGGGCACATGACGCCGGTCTATTTCGGCTCGGCGCTCAAGAATTACGGCGTGCGCGACCTGATCGAAGCCTTCTGCGACTACGGCCCCTCGCCGCGCGCGCAGGAAGCCGACACGCGCAAGGTGGAGGCGACGGAGGAACGGATGACCGGCTTCGTCTTCAAGATCCAGGCCAATATGGACCCGAACCACCGCGACCGCATTGCCTTCCTGCGCGTCTGTTCAGGCAAGCTCGCGCGGGGCATGAAGGCGAAGCTGGTGCGCACTGGCAAGCCAATGAGCCTGTCCGCCCCGCAGTTCTTCTTCGCCCGCACGCGGCAGATCGCCGACGAGGCGTTTGCGGGCGATGTCGTGGGCATTCCGAACCATGGCACGCTGCGCATTGGCGATACGCTGACCGAGGGCGAGGACATTCTCTTCCGCGGCGTTCCCAACTTCGCGCCGGAAATCCTACGCCGCGTGCGCCTCGACGATGCGATGAAGGCGAAGAAGCTGAAGGAAGCGTTGCAGCAGATGGCGGAGGAAGGCGTGGTGCAGCTTTTCCTGCCCGATGACGGCTCGCCCGCCATTGTCGGCGTTGTCGGAGCGCTGCAGATCGACGTGCTGACCGAGCGGCTGAAAGTGGAATATTCGCTCCCTGTTGGTTTCGAGATGTCGCGCTTTTCCGTCTGCCGCTGGATCTCGGCGGACGATCCGGCAGAGCTTGCCCGCTTCATCGCCGCGCACCGCGCCGATATCGCACATGATCTTGACAATGACCCGGTATTTCTCGCCCAGAATGGCTTCTCGCTGAACTACGAGGCCGAGCGCTGGAAGGCGATCCGCTTCGCCACTGTCAAGGATTATCAGGTGCGCGACAGGGCCGCCTGACGGCAAGATTGCCTATTATCGGCTGCTGGATGAGTTTTCTCGAGGGCATTTCAGATTTATACGGAACCAACTGTGCGCCTTCACCCTCGCCCTTCGAGGCTCGCTACGCGAGCGCCTCAGGATGAGGGTGAAGGGGCAGCCGCGCCTCAGGATGGGGATGACCGCCGGCGCTACAACGAGAGTGAAGGGGTGGCGGCGGTCCAGTAGCCCTCATGGTGAGGTGTGAATGGAGCGCAGCGAAATGAGCCTCGAACCACGAGGGCGCTTGGCGCTTATCTACCAAACAAGAACCGCTCTATTCCGACCGCCCGCCATCAATTTGCAAATGCCGCAGCTTGTCCGGGTTGCGCATGACATAGATCGCGGTGATTTTCCCATTGGCGATATCGAGCGCCACGGTCTGCGGCAGGCCGTCTTCCTCGAGCGTGACGATACCGGGCAGGCCGTCGATGCGGTCGAAGCGGTGGGCCGGCGGCATGCGGCCGCTGGGCTTCTCGGATATGGCGACGAAGAAGCGCACGATCTTCTCCCGCCCAAAGATCGGGTTGAGCGTCGCGATACGGATGCCGCCGCCATCGGAATACATCACGGCATCTTCCGCCAGGAGCCCTTGCAAGGCGGTCATGTCGCCGTTGCGCGAGGCCTGGAAGAAGGCTTCGGCTATGCTGCGACCCTTATCCTCGGGAACGGCATAGCGCGGACGGTTCTCGCGCACATGATCGCGTGCGCGGCTGGCGAGCTTGCGGCAGGCGGCGGGGTCGCGACCCAGAATGCGTGCTACCTCGTCAAAATTCACGTCGAACACGTCATGCAGGAGGAAGGCGGCGCGTTCCAACGGCGACAGCCGTTCCAGCGCCATCATCAGCGTGAGCGTCAGATCGTCTTCTTCATCTTCCACCGGATCGACGATTGGCTCGGGCAACCAGGTGCCGGGATAGGTTTCGCGCCGCACCCGCGCCGATTTCAAATGGTCCAGACAGAGGCGCGTTACGATACGCGCGAGAAATGCCCTGGCATCGCGCACGGAAGCCCGGTCAGTGCTTAGCCAGCGCAGCCAGGCATCCTGCACGATGTCCTCCGCCTCCGCGACCGATCCCAGCATGCGATAAGCGATGCGGATCAATCGCGGGCGAAGAGCCTCGAAGACCGCCCCTGCATCATCAGGGGCGGTGTTTATGGGTTCATCAAGCTGCGGCATGAGCCTTCTTCACTGGATGGATGGAACGGAAGCCGACCGATATGCGGTTCCATGCGTTGATGGTGGTGATGGCAAAGGTGAGCTTCACGATTTCCTCGTCGCTGAACTGCGCCTTCAGCGCTTCGTAGACATCATCGGGAGCGCGGGTCTGCGCCACCAGCGTCAGCGCCTCCGTCCATGCAAGCGCGGCGCGCTCGCGATCCGTATAAAGCGGCGATTCCCTCCAGCCATCGAGGAGGTAGATGCGCTCTTCCGTCTCGCCATGGGCGCGAGCCTCACCGGTGTGCATATGGATGCAATAGGCGCAGCCATTGATCTGCGAGGCGCGGATCTTGACCAGATGGCGGATCGTTTCATCCAGCCCGCTGGTCTTCACCTTCTCTTCCAGATCGAGCATGGCCTGCATCAGCTGCGGCGCGACGTTGTAATATTTCATTCTCTGTTGCATCGTATGGCTCCATGTCCTTGGGGTTTACCGATGCCTAGACGAGACAGCGGGATGGAATGTGACATGGATTTGCTTTTTATTTGGTGATTTGAGTTCCTGTTACCCCAGCGCTTCAGCGATTTTCCCCGCCAACCGCGCCGCCACCTCATCCTTATTCATCTCGGGCCATTCCTCGATGCCATCTTCCGAGACGATGCGGACATGGTTGCGGTCCCCGCCCATAACGCCGTGTGACACATCGTTGGCGACGATCCAGTCGGCACCCTTCTTTTCCAGCTTCTTCTGCGCGTTGGCGAGCAGATCCTGCGTTTCAGCAGCGAAGCCGACGACGAGGCGCGGGCGATTGGCATGGTGGCCGATCATGGCCAGGATGTCGGGGTTTTCGACCATGCGCAGCACCGGCGGCTCGCCGCCCGGCTGCTTCTTGATCTTCTGCGAAGCCTCGCCCTCGGTGCGCCAGTCCGCGACGGCGGCGACCATCACCGCAGCGTCGGCAGGAAGCAGATTTTCGACCGCCTGCTTCATCTGCCGCGCGGTCTCGACATGGGTGACCGCCACGCCTTGCGGGTCCGGGATGGAGACCGGGCCGGAGACGAGGTGCACGTCCGCTCCAAGATACGCGAGCGCCGCCGCAATGGCGTGGCCCTGCTTGCCGGAGGAGCGGTTGGCAATGTAGCGCACGGGATCGATCGGCTCGACGGTGGGGCCGGAGGTGACCACGATCTTTTTGCCGGCTAACGGCTGATGCGCCGGCTTGAAGAAGGTTTCGACGGCGGCGACGATTTCCAGCGGCTCGGCCATGCGGCCCGTGCCCGCCTCGCCGCCTTCGGCCATCTCGCCTCTGTTGGGCCCGACGAAGCGGATACCGTCGCCAGCCAGCGTGGCGCGGTTGCGGCGAGTGGCAGGATGGTTCCACATCAGCGGATTCATGGCGGGGGCGATGAGCACGGGCGCAGTGGTGGCGAGCAGCACGGCGGAGGCGAGGTCGTCGGCAAGGCCATGCGCCATCTTCGCCATAAGATCGGCGGTAGCGGGCGCGACGACGATCAGATCCGCCTCGCGCGACAGGCGGATATGGCCGACATCCTGCTCATCCTCGCGGGAAAAGAGGTCGGTAAAGACGTGATCGGCGGCGAGCGCGCCCACCGAGAGCGGCGTGATGAATTCCTGCGCGGCGCGGGTCATGACCGGGCGCACGCTCGCGCCGCGCTCGCGCAGGCGGCGGATCAGGTCGAGGGATTTATAGGCCGCAATGCCCCCCCCGATGATGAGCAGTACCCTCTTCCCCGTCAAAGAGGGGAGGGTAGCACCCGCTTTTACCTGATGTAGGGGGGCATCAGGGGCGTCGATATTGCGAAGGATAAGCCGCGCCTCCTCCTCCATGGAGCGGCCATTGCGGGCGGCGCGCAGCCGCAGTCGCTCCTTCGCCGCGTCATCGAGATTCCGGATGGTGATGCTGGCCATGTGATTGCAACTCCTTGCTCAAAACGCAATCATTGCAATCAAATTACGCCCATTCGGCTAGGAATGGAAGCCGAAAGCGATTGCAAGAACGGCCAATGCAAGCAGGGCAAAGCCCACCCGGCCCCAGCGCGAGCGCCGCGCCGAAGCCCTGCCGATGGCCTCGGCTGTCTCGGGCGCGAGCCGCAGCCCTTCCTCCGCCATATGGTCCAGCTCATAGGTGATCCGTTCGAAGCGCTTGACCATTTCAGGCGTCTGGCGCAGCAGATGCAGGAGCGCGGAACCGCTTTCGCGCGCGTCGGCGATGATGCCGACCGGCCCGAGGCTTTCCCTGAGATAATCGCTCACGACAGGCTCTGCGGCCTTCCACATGTTGAAATGCGGATCGAGCGTGCGGGACACGCCTTCTACGACCACCATGGTCTTTTGCAGAAGCAGCAGTTCGGGCCGCGTCTGCATGTCGAAAAGCTCGGTGACCTCGAACAGCAGGGTCAACAGCTTCGCCATGGAAATGGTCTGTGCCGATTGGCCATGGATCGGCTCGCCGATGGCGCGGATCGCCTGGGCGAAGCTTGCCGCGTCATGGCGATGCGGCACATAGCCAGCCTCGAAATGCACATCCGCAACGCGGGCATAATCGCGCGTGATAAAGCCGTAGAGAATTTCGGCGAGGAAGCGGCGCTCCTTCTTGCCGAGCCGCCCGGTGATGCCGAAATCCACCGCGACGATGGTGCCCTGAGGATCGACGAAGAGATTGCCGGGATGCATGTCGGCATGGAAGAAACCGTCACGCAACGTATGGCGCAGGAAGGACTGGATGAGCGTTTCGGCCAGCATTTTCAGATCGTGGCCGGCGGCGCGCAAGCCCTCGATATCGGACATCTTGACGCCGTCGATCCATTCGAGCGTCAGCACGTCGCGACCTGTGCGCTCCCAATCCACGGCGGGGACACGGAAGCCCGGATCCTCCTTCACATTCTCGGCGATTTCAGAAAGCGCCGCCGCCTCCAGCCGTAAGTCCATCTCGATGCGCGTCGACTGGGCGAGCGTCTGTGTGATCTCGACCGGACGCAGGCGGCGCGTGGCCGGAACATAGCGCTCCTGCATCTGCGCCAGCATGAAGAAGCTTTCGAGGTCGCGGGCGAAGCGCTGGCGCACGCCGGGGCGGATCACCTTGACCGCCACCTTGTGCGGCGCACCATCGCGCATCACCTCAGCCGGGTGCACCTGTGCCATGGAGGCCGCTGCGATGGGCGGGTCGAAGCGGACATAGAGATCATCGATGGGCCGGCCAAGCGAGCCTTCGATTGCCCTGACGGCAGCTTCGCGCGGGAAGTAATCGAGCCGGTCCTGCAGCATCGCCAGATCGAGGGCCACGTCGCGCCCTACAATATCGGGCCGCGTCGCCAAGAACTGGCCGAGCTTGACATAGGACGGTCCCAGCTTGTTCATCGCGCGGGACATGCGCTCGGAGCGCAGCGTGGTGCGGGCGCGGCGGCGCGCCAGCAGTCCGGCAATGCGGTGGCCGAAAGCGGGCAGGCCGCTCAAGCCATCGGAGGGCAGCGCAGTGATGACGCCCTCGCGCGTCATGATCCATCCAGCCTGAAGGAGCCGGAAGGTGGCGGCGAGTCTGCTCATGCGACGATACTCGTGCTCATCAAATTATAGTTTCCAGCCGGAATGTAGCGCGGCGATGCCGCCGGAATAATTGCGCCAGCTCACGCGCTCGAAACCGGCGGAGCGGATCATGTCGGCGAAATCGGCCTGACGGGGGAATTTGCGAATGGATTCGACCAGATAGCGGTAGGAATCGGCGTCACCGGCCACGAGGTCGCCGATGCGCGGAATGGCATTGAACGACCAGGCGTCGTAGAAGCGGTCGAGCAGCGGCATTTCCACTTCAGAGAATTCGAGGCAGAAGAACCGCCCGCCCGGCTTCAGCACGCGATAGGCTTCGGCCAGCGCGCGGTCGATATGCGGCACGTTGCGGATGCCGAAGGCGATGGTGTAGGCGTCGAAGCGATTGTCTTCGAAAGGCAGTTCCTCGGCGTTGGCCTCGACGAATTCGATATTGTCGGCAAGGCCTTTTTTCACCGCGCGGTCATGGCCTACGGCGAGCATCGAGCCGTTGATGTCGAGCACCGTGGCTCGCGCCTGACGGTTGGAGGCTTCCAGAATGCGGAAGGCGATGTCACCCGTGCCGCCCGCCACATCCAGCACCTGCCAGCCCTCACGCTTGGGCGGCGACAGCCAATTCACCATCGCATCCTTCCAGACGCGGTGCATGCCGGCGGACATCAAATCGTTCATCAGGTCGTAGCGGGAGGCGACGCGGTGGAACACCTCGTTGACCAGCCCCTGCTTCTCCCCCTCCGCGACCTTGCGGAAGCCGAAGGACTGCTCCATGCCGCCGCTCGGGCCGACGCGGGCCGCATTGCCATCTTCATGGATCATATCGCCACCTTCTCTCGCCGCATGATCTTATCCGAAAAGTCTGCAACTTTTCGGGATCATTGCTCTTCGCTGTTCTGCCTCCCGATATAAAGCTTGCATCAGGCGAAACAAGCAGGCACGAGGATGTTTAGAGTTTTGTTTTATCCGCAAGTCCGGACGGAAAACCGGTTCCCACTTTTCCTGGCCTTGCTCAATTGCATATGAGACCACCATGAGCGTCACCGTCATCGATCATCCGCTTGTCCAGCACAAGCTCACCATCATGCGCAAAAAGGAAACCTCGACGGCGAGTTTCCGGCGGCTGCTGAAGGAAATCTCCCTGCTGCTGTGCTACGAAGTGACGCGCGACCTCGAACTGACGACGACGCGCATCGAAACGCCGCTGATGCCGATGGACGCACCGACGCTGGGAGGTAAAAAGCTGGTCTTCGCCTCGATCCTGCGCGCCGGAAACGGCCTGCTGGAGGGGATGCTGGATCTGGTGCCTGCCGCGCGCGTCGCCCATATCGGGCTTTACCGCGACCATGAAACGCTGCAACCCATCGAATATTATTTCAAGGCTCCCGAGGATATTGTTAATCGGCTGATTATCGTTGTCGACCCGATGCTCGCCACCGCCAACTCCGCCATCGCGGCCATCGACAAGCTAAAGGAGCGCGGCGCGAGCAACATCCGCTTCCTCTGCCTGCTCGCCGCGCCCGAGGGCATCGAACGCTTCACCAAGGCGCATCCGGACGTGCCGGTCTACACCGCCGCCATCGACAGCCGGCTGGACGAAAATGGCTACATCGTGCCGGGTCTGGGCGATGCGGGCGACCGGATGTACGGGACGAAGTAATTTCGCCTTTTCGCGCACGGGCTTGAAAATTGCGGGTAAAAAGACTAAGTCTAATGGACTAAGTTAGGAGTGTGTCATGCACACCGTCAATATTCACGAAGCCAAGACGCATCTTTCGCGTCTTATAGACAAGGCAGCCAAAGGCGAGCCGTTCGTCATTGCCAAATCCGGCAAGCCGATGGTTAAGGTCATCGCCATCGATGCACCCACTACGGACGAAACACGCCGGGTGGGGTTCATGGCCGGTCAATTTTCGGTCCCGGACGATTTCGACCGCATGGGCGACGAGGATATAGCGGAACTGTTCGGCGACGAGGCATGAAGCTGCTGCTGGACACGCATCTTCTGCTTTGGGCGGCAGGCGAGCCCGAAAAACTGCCGTGGACCGCGCGCGCTGAAATCGAGAATGCCGAAAACGATCTTCTGTTCAGCGCGGCGAGCCTTTGGGAGATTTCGATCAAGCGCGGACTTGGCCGTGCGGACTTTACCGTCGATCCCCGTTTGCTGCGGCGGGGCCTGATCGACAACGGCTATCTCGAGCTTCCGATCACGAGCGAGCACGCCGTCGCGGTGGAAGGGCTCCCGCCCATTCACAAGGATCCATTTGACCGGCTTCTTATTGCGCAATCAATCGTGGAAGGCATTCCGCTCATGACGGCTGATGAGATTGTCGCTCAATATCCCGCACCGATCCGCCGCATATAAACGAGCTATCCGCTCGACGCGTTCTGCAGAAACTTCATAAGAAGCCGAGCAAGGCGTTGCGGCTGCTCGATGGGGCTGCCGTGGCCGCCGGGGATTTCGACATATTTCGCGCCGAGGCTTTTGGCCAGCGCCTTTCCTTCCGTCGGGAGCGCCAGCACATCCTCGGCCGCCGAGACGACCAGGGCAGGCTCGCGCCATGGCTTGTTCCATGAACGGGCGTCGAACTTCATCAGCGCCGCCAATTGCCGCTCCTGATCCGCGGCCGATTGCGGAACGGGGTTTTGTTTAAGCGCGGTTTTGAAGGTCGCGATATTTTCCGGCTGGGCAAGCCAATCGCTTCCAGCCACCCAAGGCAGGGTGGCATCCACCAAAAGATCGAAATCGGCACCGGCCTTGCGCAAAGCCAACAGGTTTTCCAGCGCCATGAGCGCCGCCCGGCGAAAGACTGCCGCCGAGTTGAGAATAACGCAGCGCCCGCACAGTTCGGGGAACTGTACCAGCACTGTCTGGGCAATTGTCCCGCCCATGGACTGGCCAACGATGGCGGGGCGGTCTAGTTTTAAACGCTGGATCAATGCCGCCGTATCGACAGCCATGTCCGCAACGGTGAACGGCTTACCATCGTCCTTCGTCCGGCCAACGCCCCGGTTGTCGAAGGTGACGACCTGAAATTGATCGGCCAGATGGGGAACCATCGCATCCCAGAACGTATGGTCGCAAGTGTATCCAGCGATCAGGACAATGGGAGGGCCGCTGCCATGCACTTCATAGTATATGTCAATATTACTGGGTTTCATGATATCCTCCAAACATATTTCGCAAAATATTGCCGAAGAAAATATAACAGTTTCAAAATTATTATAGGGCGTTTAATATTTCAGTTTTAGTACGAACACCCAGCATGCCCCTCACCAATTGCGCGCCGCGCTCTAAAGGCCTACCCCGTAATCCGCCGCTTGACCGGGCGTACAGCGCGGGGGCGCAGCGGTACGAAGCCGTACGCGGCCTGAACGGCGCGAACCGCTGCTTCCGCTGATGCCTCATCGCGAGCATGGACGAGCGCGAGCGGGTCGCCCGCGTTCATTTCCGCGCCGATGGGCTGCAAGGCGGTGAGGCCGACGGCGTGGTCGACCGCATCCTGTGGCCGCGTGCGTCCGCCGCCCAATGCGACAACGGCGAGGCCCAGCGCACGGGTTTCGATGGAGCCGACAAAGCCCTTTTGCGGCGACGGCACTTCGCGGATGACCGGGGCGACGGGGAGGTAATGCGCAGGGCGGGAGACGAAATCACTCGGCCCGCCCAGGAGCGCCACCATGCGCCCGAAGGTTTCCGCGGCCCTGCCGCTTGTCAGCGCCGCACGTGCTTTCTGCGTCGCTTCGAGCGAAGTGGCCGCAAGCTTTGCGGTGACGAGCATTTCGGCGACTAGCGCCAGCGTCACCTCTTCCAGCCGCGCGTCGCGCCGGTCGCCGGTGAGGAAATCGACGGCGTTCTTCACTTCCACCGCATTGCCGGCGGCTGATGCCAGCGGCTGGTTCATGTCGGTCAGGAGCGCGGATGTGGGCAGCCCCGCGCCATTGGCGACGGCGACGAGGCTTTCTGCCAAAGCGGTGGCATCGCGGCTCTTTTCCATGAAAGCGCCGTTGCCGCTCTTCACGTCGAGCACCAGCCCTTGCAGCCCGGCAGCGAGCTTCTTCGACAGGATGGAGGCGGTGATGAGCGGGATCGATTCCACCGTCGCCGTCACGTCGCGGATGGCGTAGAAGCGCTTGTCGGCGGGGGCGAGATTGGCGGTCTGGCCGATGATGGCGCAACCCGCCTCGCGCACCGTTTTTTCGAACAATGCCTTGTCCGGCTGACTGACATAGCCGGGGATCGAATCCATCTTGTCGAGCGTGCCGCCGGTGTGCCCTAAGCCGCGTCCGGAAATCATCGGCACATAGGCGCCGCAGGCGGCGACGATGGGCGCGAGCATCAGAGAAACATTGTCGCCGACGCCGCCGGTCGAATGCTTGTCCACCACAGGGCCATTAAGCGAGGACCAGTCCAGCACGTCGCCGGAATCGCGCATGGCGAGCGTCAGCGCCACCGCCTCGTCACGGCTCATGCCGTTGAAGAAAACCGCCATGGCGAAGGCGGCGATTTGTCCTTCGCTGACCGCACCGGTCGCTATGCTGCGGGCAAAGAAGGCAATCTCCTGCGGGGGTAGGGTCCTGCCGTCGCGCTTGGCGCGGATGATCTCCTGCGGCAGCATGGATTAATAGCCTGAGGTCGAGGCGCTGCCGCTGCCGCCCAGGGCGGCGAGCACGTCATCGAGCAGCTTCGATGCGCCGAAACGGAAGGTCTCGGGCTTCACCCAACCTTCGCCCATGATCTCATCGGCGAAGTCGAGGTATAGAGCGGCATCCTCCAGCGTGCGGATGCCGCCGGCGGGCTTGACCCCGGCGTCGCGGCCGGACTCACGGATCGCCTCCAGCATGATGCGCAGTGCGGCGGGCGTGGCATTGACCTCAACCTTGCCGGTGGAGGTCTTGATGAAATCCGCCCCCTCTTCCAGCGCCACTTCCGACGCCGTCTCGATCAGGGCTTCATCGGCGAGCTTACCTGTCTCGAGGATGATCTTTAGCTTCACCTTGCGGCCACAGAACTTCTTGACCGACCGGATCATCTGCCGGGAGATAGCCGCGCCATTGGCGGCGAAATCGCGGTAGGGCAGCACGAGGTCGATCTCGTCCGCCCCGTCCTTGATCGCCTGCTCCGTTTCGGCCACCACCTCGTCGATATCGGTGCCGCCATGGGGGAAATTCACCACCGTCGCGACCCGCACACCGGTGCCGTGGAGCAGCGCCTTGCCCGTCTCGACAAAGCGCGGCCAGATGCAGATCGCCGCCGTGGACCCATGCGGGGTGATCGCCCGGGCGCTCAGTTCCGCCACCGCCTGCGCGGTGGAATTCTCGTCCAGATCGGTCAGGTCGATCAGGGGCAGGACGCGAAGCGCCAGAGTTCTGCGGTCGGCTGCATTCATGCTATGTCTCCCACTGAGCATGATCCCGAAAATTTGCTTAACGTTCGGATAAGATCATGCGGCCAAAAAATGTTCCAGAATCGTTTGCAGGCGCTTGCCCCCGATGGGCGCCATGTCCTTCGTTTCCTGATGCGACAGTTCGGCTCCCGTCATGCCCGCGCCGTAGTTGGTGATGACCGAACAGGCGGCGACACGCAAGGCCAGGAACCGTGCAAGAATCACCTCCGGCACGGTGGACATGCCGACCGCATCCGCGCCCAGCACTCGCGCCATACGGATCTCGGCCGGGGTCTCGAAGGAGGGGCCGGAGAACCACATATAGACGCCCCTCGAAAGCGCCTCGCCCGCTTTGGCGGCGGCTGTCTCGAGGGCGTGTTTCAGTTCGGTATCATAGGCAGATGTCATGCCGACGAAACGCGCATCCGAGGGCTCGCCGATCAGCGGGTTCATGCCGGAATAGTTGATGTGATCGTCGATCAGCATGACGCTGCCGGGAGCGAGGTCCTCCCGCACGGAACCGGCGGCATTGGTGAGGATCAGCGTTTCGACGCCGAGGCTTTTCAGCGTCTCCAGGGCCGGGCGCATGATGGCGGGGTTGCCGTGTTCGTAATAATGGGCGCGGCCCGCGAGGATGATGACCGGCTTGCCGGATACCCTCCCCGCTACCAGTTCTCCCGCATGGCCTGAAACTCCGCTTGCCGGAAAGCCGGGAAGGTCCGCGTATGGTAAGCGCACGGCATCTTCCACCACGTCCACCAGAGGGCCAAGCCCCGAGCCCAGCACGATGGCGAGTGTGGGCGCGAGTTTCGCTTCTGTAAACCTCGCGGCGATGCGGCTGGCGGCTTCGTTCATCTATCTTATCCCCCGATCACATCCGTCTTGAAACCGCGCGGCAGCAAATCCCCCAGCCGTACGGTTTCCACCACGCCGCTGTTATCGCACAGATGCAGCGGCGTGTCCGGCCCGGCGAATTCGGCAAGACGCTGGCGGCAGCCGCCGCAGGGCGAACATTTCTCCAGCTTCTCGGCGACGACGAGGATTTCGGATATCTCGCCGCCCCCTCCCATGACGAAGTGCGAGAGCGCGGTCGTCTCCGCGCACCAGCCTTCCGGGAAGGAAATCACCTCGACATTGCAGCCGGAATAGATGCGCCCATCCTTCGTACGCAATGCCGCTCCAACAGGAAATTTCGAATAGGGCGCATGGCATTTCTGCATTGCGGCATAGGCGGCATCGAACAGATCGCTAGACATGATTATCGTTCCTTCACATAGGGCACGCCGCCGGCTCTGGGCGGGATGGCCTTGCCGATGAAGCCCGCCAGCAGCACCACGGTCAGCACATAAGGCAGCGCCTGCATGAACTGCGCCGGAACATGGCCGATGAGGGGCAGCGGGCTGCCCTGCATGCGGATCGCCAGCGCGTCGAGGAAGCCGAAGAGGAGGCAGGCGAACATGGCATTGACCGGTCGCCATTTGGCGAAGATCAGCGCGGCGAGCGCGATATAGCCCTTGCCCGCCGTCATGTCCTTGACGAAGCCAGCGCCCTGCGCCTGCGCCAGATAAGAGCCCGCGAGGCCGCAGAGAATGCCGCAGCAGATCACCGCGCGATAGCGCAGCCATGGCACGGAGATGCCCGCCGTATCCACCGCCGCCGGGTTCTCACCCACCGCCCTCAGGCGGAGGCCAAAGCGCGTGCGGTAAAGCACCCACCAGGTGAACGGCACCATCAGGAAGGCGAGATAGGTCAAAAGCGAATGGCCGGACAGAAGCTCGAAATAGACATAGCCGATAACAGGTACGTCTTTCAGCGCCTCAGCGCCCGGCAATTGCAGCGCGCCGAAACGCGCCTCGGCCGGCAGTGCAGGCGTGCGACCGCCCTGCCGGAACCATGCCTGCCCGAGGATGACCGTCGTGCCCGCCGCGATGAAATTGATGGCGACGCCGGAGACGATCTGGTTGCCGCGATGGGTGATCGAGGCGAAGCCATGCACGAGGCCCAGCAGCACCGAGACGAGGATTGCGGCAAGCAAGCCCGTATAGGCCGAGCCGGTGATATAGGCGACCGTTCCGGCGGCGAAGGCGCCTGCCAGCATCTTGCCCTCAAGGCCGATGTCAAAAATGCCCGCACGCTCGGAATAAAGCCCGGCGAGGCAGGCGAAGAGCAGCGGCACGGTCAGGCGGACGGTGGAATCCAGGAGCTGGATGAGCGTGACGTAAGCGTCCATCAATGGCTCTCCCCCGTGGCGATGGGCGCGGCGCGTAAAGCCGAGCCGCCGATGCGTCCGAACAGCCGCTGGATGGCGGGGCGGAACATATGCTCGAGCGCTCCCGCAAAGAGGATCACCAGCCCTTGGATGATGACGATCATGTCGCGCGAGATGTTGGGCATGTCGAAGGCGATTTCCGCGCCGCCCTGATAGAGCATGCCGAACAGGATGGCGGCAAGGACGATGCCGACCGGATGCGACCGCCCCATCAGCGCCACGGCGATGCCGACGAAGCCCGCGCCGGAGACGAAATCGAGCTGCATGCGATGCTGAGCGCCCATGACCGGGTTCAATGCCATCATACCCGCCAGCGCGCCCGATATCATCATGGTGATGACGATGATCTTCGCCTGGCTGATACCGGCATAATCGGCTGCGCGAGGGCTGAAGCCCATGGTGCGAATTTCATAGCCGAGCCTAGTGCGCCAGATCAGCACCCAGACGAGAAAGGCCGAGAGCAGCGCCAGCAGGAAGGAAACGTTGAACGGCGCGGAGCGCACCTGGAGGCCGAAGATCTGGAGCAGCCAGCCCAGCTGCGGCAATTGCCCGCCGGGGCCGAAGACGGCGGTTTCGGGCGCCTGGGATGCCGCCGGTTTCAGCGCGCCGACCAGCAGATAGACCATGAGGCTGGCGGCGATGAAATTGAACATGATCGTCGTGATGACGATATGCGAGCCGCGCCGCGCCTGCAGCCATGCCGGGATCAGCGCCCAGAGCGCGCCGGCCAGAGCCGCGCCCAGGATGGCGAGCGGAAAGGTCAGCCACCAGGGCAGCATATTTCCGAAGGCGAGGCAGACGAGCGAAACGCCGAGGCCGCCAATATAGGCCTGCCCCTCGCCGCCGATATTGAACAGGCCGCAATGGAAGGCGACCGCCACGCAAAGGCCGG
This sequence comes from Paramesorhizobium endophyticum, assembly GCF_014640615.1. GTDB lineage: Bacteria > Pseudomonadota > Alphaproteobacteria > Rhizobiales > Rhizobiaceae > Paramesorhizobium > Paramesorhizobium endophyticum. The sequence goes on from NZ_BMHH01000001.1 coordinate 442,753, forward strand.
TGAAGATGAAATTGGTCGCATAGTAGAGCGTGTAGCCGATGCCCTCGCCCGAGCCGAACGCGCCCTTGACCATCAGCGCCGCCGCCTGCAGCGGGTTCTCCCCGACGAGCAGCACGACAAGCCCGGCGACGAGAAAGGCGACCGTCAGGTTGATGAGCGGAATTAGCCCGTAATCCGCCCAGGCGGGGAGTTTGGCAAAGGGTTGGCTCATGGCAGCGCCTCGATGATGGCTTGCGCGGTGGAGATGCGGGCATACTCGCCATCGAGAATGGAGAGCGTCAGCGCGTGGACCTCCTCCGCCGTCCATGTTCGGCCGTTACGGTCCTTGCGGTCGATACTCGCCACCGCGTCCTCAGCAATGGTGACCTCAAAGCCAAGATTTGCGGCCATGCGCACCGTGGCGTCGACGGAGTTTTCGAGGAGAACGCCCGCAACGACCAGGCGGCCGACCTGCAATTCGTCGAGCACGTCCATCAAATCCGTGCCGACGAAGGCGTTGTTGGTGCGCTTGTCCACGACAGGCTCGCCCATCTGCGGCGCGACTTCCGCCTTGAATTCATTGCCATCGGTGCCGGGGCGATAGGGCGAGTCCGGAACGGTGGAATCATGACGGATGTGAATCACCGGCAGGCGGCGCTCGCGCCAGGCGGCGATCAGGCGCGCCATGGCGGCTTCCGCTTCGGGCTGGCCGCGCCGGCCCCATTTGGGATCATCGATCGCCTTCTGCACGTCGATGATGATGAGTGCCTGTGTCTGCGTCATTACTCAGCCGCTTTCTTGTTTTCCACGCCCGCCATCAGCAGGCCGATTTCGCCTTCGCTTGCCTCCGGTCCGCATTCACCGACGACGCGGCCCGCGAACATCACCAGGATGCGGTCGGAAAGCGAACGGATCTCGTCGAGCTCGACGGAAACGAGCAGCACCGCCTTGCCCGCGTCGCGCATCTCGATGATACGGCGGTGGATGAACTCGATGGCGCCGACATCGACGCCGCGCGTCGGCTGCGCGACGATCAGGACGGGTGGGTCGCGCTCGATCTCACGGGCAAGCACGATCTTTTGCTGGTTGCCGCCGGAGAAATTGGCGGTCTTGAGCCGTGTGTCGGCGGGGCGGATATCGTATTGGCCAATCTTCGCCGCTGCATCCGCGCGGATCGCCTCGATGTTGAGGAACGGCCCTTTCAGATAGCGCGGGTCGTCGTGATAGCCCAGAATAGCGTTCTCGCTTTCCTCGAAGGGAAGCACCAGGCCCATATGATGGCGATCTTCAGGAACATGGGCGAGCCCGCGACGCCGGAGCTCGGCGGGATTGGCCTTGCCGGTGACATCGACCGGCTGGCCGTCGAGCAGGACCTTGCCCGAAACCGCGCGGCGGATGCCGGCAATCGCCTCGATCAGTTCCGACTGACCATTGCCCGCAACGCCGGCTATGCCGACGATCTCGCCCGCGCGCACATTGAAGGAAACATTCTCGACGGCGAGGCTGTCCCGGTTGTCGCGGACGCTCAGATTTTCGACGGCGAGCTTGACCGCGCCGGGCTTCGCCTCCGCCTTGTTGACGCGCAGGAGCACGCGCCGCCCGACCATTAGTTCGGCGAGTTCCTCGACGCTCGCCTGCGCCGTCGGGAGCGTGGCGACAATCTCGCCGCGCCGCATGACTGAAACATTGTCCGTGACGGCCTTGATCTCGCGCAACTTATGCGTGATGAGAACGATGGTTTTCCCCTGCTCCTTCAGCTGCTTCAAGATGCGGAAGAGATGATCGGCCTCGGCAGGCGTCAGCACGCCGGTCGGCTCGTCAAGGATCAATATGTCCGCGCCGCGATAGAGCGCCTTCAGAATTTCCACCCGCTGCTGCAGCCCAAGCGGCAAATCCTCGATCAGCGCGTCGGGGTCCACCTCGAGGCCATATTCCTGCTCCAGCCGCCGCAGCTCTGCGCGCACCTTGGCAATGCCCTTGGCCAGCAGCGGCGCGCCCTCGACGCCGAGCATGACATTTTCCAGCACGGTGAAATTCTCCACCAGCATGAAATGCTGATGCACCATACCGATGCCCGCTGCGATGGCCGCATTGGGATCGGTGATCGCGACCTTTTTGCCGTTGACGCGGATCTCGCCACGGTCGGCCTGGTAGAAGCCGTAGAGGATCGACATCAGCGTCGACTTACCCGCGCCATTCTCGCCGATGATGCCGTGAACGGTGCCGCGTTCGATGCGCAGATGAATATCGCGGTTGGCATGAACCAACCCGAAGCGCTTGTCGATGCCGATGAGTTCGATTGCAGCTTCCGCCATTTCCCCATCCATGGGTAACTTTTGAACAGGGCTGCATCATCCAAGGATACGGCCCGTGTCAACATTAAAGACTCCTGAAAACCGTACAAGCGGTGGATTCACAGGGCCGTCTCTGGCAGAGTCGGTCCTTGACGATGCGACAGGAGCGATGATGAACGGATCGGATGCGGAGCGGCTGACGGAACTGGAAATCCGCGTGGCCGAACAGGACAAGACCATCGAGGAGCTTTCAGGCGAGATCGCCGAGCAGTGGAAAACCATCGAGGCCTTGCGCAAGAAGCTCGACGCGCTGACCGACAGGTTCCTCGTGCTGGAAGAACAGGCCGCGCCGGATGTGCCGGTGACGAAGCCGCCGCATTGGTGAGCAAGAAATGATCAAGATCGAAGCATTGGGTCAGCGTCCCGAACTGATCCCCACATGCGCTCGCTGGAATTACGACCAATGGGGAAGGCAGGCTGGACGTAGCCTCGACGAGACGGTGGCAGGTCTGGAACAAATTATTGCCGGCGATAAGCAGGAGGCGCTGGTGGCGCAACTGGACGGGACACCGTGCGGCATGGTCCTGCTGATCGATTGCGATCTGTCCAGCCACCAGCATCTCAAGCCTTGGGTTGCCAGCGTTCTGGTGCAACCGGATTTTCGTGGGCGCGGCGTGGGTCGGGAATTACTGGCTGCGATTGAACGCGCGGCTCGCGAGTTGGGTTTTCAAGAAGCCTATCTCTATACCGCCAAACCGCAATACTATCACCGAATGGGCTGGGAAATTCAGGAACGCTTCACGGATGGCGGTGAAGAGTTGTCCATCATGAGCAAGTCTCTACAGCTTTGAGAACTCTCCTATCTCTGACCGGAAAGGGCCTCGAAGAGCGAGGGCGCTTGGCGCCGCAATCAAAACATGCCCTAAACAAAACCGCCGGGCTCATCACCCGGCGGTTTCGCATTCAACGTGCAAGCTACCCCATCAATACGGGCACTTGTTGTCCGTCATATAGTCGTGGACCTTGATCTTGCCGGCGATGATGTCGGCCTTGGCGGCTTCGGCGGCCTGCTTCATTTCCGGGCTGATCAGTTTTTCATTGTCCTTGTCGACCGCATAGTCGACGCCGTTTTCCTTGAGGCCCAGAACCTGGACGCCGCTGGTGAACTTGTTGTCGGCGACGTCCTTGAAGGCGTTATAGACGGCGACGTCGACGCGCTTGACCATAGAGGTCAGCACATGGCCGGGATGCAGGCTGTTCTGGTTGGAATCGACGCCAATGCCAAGCTTTCCCGCGTCGGCAACCGCCTGGAGAACGCCGATGCCCGTGCCGCCGGCGGCATGATAGATGACATCTGCGCCCTGGTCCATTTGCGACTTGGCGATCTCCGCGCCCTTGGCCGGATCGTTCCACGCGGAGGGCGTGTCGCCCGTCATGTTCTGGATGATCTTGGCATCCTTGTTGGTGGCCTTGACGCCGCCGACATAACCGCAGGCGAATTTACGGATCAGAGGCACATCCATGCCGCCGACAAAGCCGACCGTGCCGGTCTTCGACGCCATGGCGCCGAGGAGACCGACGAGATAAGAGCCTTCCTCATCCTTGAAGACGACCGAGCGGACATTCGGCTTTTCAACGACGGCGTCGATGATGACGAATTTGGTGTCCGGGAATTCATCCGCCACCTTCTCGATGGCAGCGGTCGCGGAGAAACCGGCGATGACGACCGGCGAGTTTCCATCCTGCGCGAATTTGCGCAAGGCCTGCTCGCGCTGCGCCTCGTTCTGGATTTCGAATTCGCGATAGGCGATGCCCGTGTCGGCCTTGTATTTTTCTGCGCCGAGATAAGCCGCCTCGTTGAAGGATTTGTCGAATTTTCCGCCGAGATCATAGATGACGGCCGGCTTTTCATCCGCCGCGAAGGCGCTTGCCATACCGCCGACGGAAAGGACAGTCGCGGCCATCAGGCCCGTGATAAATTGTTTCATTGTTTCAACCCTCTGGATCACTCTTCACACATAGCCAATATAGCGCGCAGAACCCACCCGCACACTTGGCCCACTATCTGGCATGGTGTCGCAAAAATTTCACGTGGAATCTCGATGCTGTGGAAAATCCCACAGATCCCATCATCCTTCCCGGAAACCCATAACTATGCGATGCAGACGACGCCGGTGCCCTTGAGGCCGCAATAGCCGCCGGGGTTCTTGGCCAGATATTGCTGGTGGTAGTCCTCGGCGTAGTAGAATTCCGGCGCATCGCGGATTTCCGTGGTGATGGGGCCAAGTCCCTTCGCGTCCAGCGCCTTCTGATAGGCTTCGCGGCTCGCCTGCGCAGCCTCCCGGTCATCAGGCGAGAAGGTGTAGATGGCGGAGCGGTAGGTCGTGCCGATGTCCGCGCCCTGGCGCATGCCCTGCGTCGGGTCATGCTCTTCCCAGAAGGCCTTCAAAAGATCGGCGAGGCTTATGATGGCGGGGTCGTAAACCACCAGCACCACTTCCGTATGTCCGGTCAGGCCGGTGCAGGTTTCCTCATAGGTGGGATTGGGCGTGATGCCGCCGGCATAGCCCGCCGCAGTGGCATGCACGCCCGGCATGCGCCAGAACAGCCGCTCCACGCCCCAGAAGCAGCCCATGCCGAACATGATCTTCTTCATGTTGTCCGGCCATGGCCCTTTGAGCGGACGGCCGGTGATGAAATGAGTGCTCGCGGTGGGAATCGGCTCCGCACGGCCCGGCAGCGCCTCTTCCGGGGCGGGCATCTGGACCTTTTTCGTCAGTTTTTCCATCAGGGTCATCGGGCTTCTCCTATGAGTCTGCGACCACATAGCCGAACCGGGCTTGGCGGCGATAGGTCAGGACATGAAACAACAGCGCCAGCACCACTAGGATCAGCCAGGCCGGCTGCTGCAGCACCCAGATGAGCGCCGGGTCCCACGCCATGGGGCTTATGTAATGCGTCACCAGCATTTGTGCATCGGCCAGCGTCTGCGGCGATGCGGCGGACCAGATGTCATGGAGCGGCGTGGCGACTATTTTTCCCGCGCCGACGGAGCGGGCGGCGTCGAGCACGGCACAGATGACGGCGAGCGCAAGGGACGTAACGGCGAGTACGCGAGACAGGAAACGCAGCATGGATGTGTCACTCTACGAATGTTCCGGAGCCTGCTGAATTTAGAGCGCGGCAAGGCGGGGCGCAATCACGGACGCATGGTTTCGAATTCTTTTCAGATTCACGTGAAATAGCGGTTGAACCCGGCCTCATTCTGGCTATAGTGCGCGCCGCACCGGATGGTAGACGCCTAACCAGCGTTACAGGATTCTCCGGTGCATTTGTTTATCCGTTTCGCCACCCATCTTGGGCAAAACGGACGAACGGAGAGGTGGCCGAGTGGTTGAAGGCGCACGCCTGGAAAGTGTGTATACGGGAAACCGTATCGCGGGTTCGAATCCCGCTCTCTCCGCCACACCATTGATTTCCTTGATTTTTATGTTTGATCAAACTGCTCTTTTTGTTTTCGGCCCCGTGGCCAAACCAAGAAATACCATCATTGACTGGTTGAGGCGCACTATATCCTCATCATCCAGCCGTCCGACCAGGCTGCCTATTTTAGCTTTCGGGACGGTCGTAACCTTATCGACCATCAGGTGGGACATTGTACGCAGGTTGTTGCGTTCATTCGGTTCTATGGGAAGCCGGAATAACGGGGCTACCGTTTCATCCGACGTGAAGGCGCAAATGGTGATGGAGTCCATCGCGTCGAAACTGTCATCTTGGACAATTACCACAGGACGAGGCTTGCCTGCATAGGCTTTGCCTCCTGCGGCCGTCCATATCTCCCCGCGCTTCATTCATTGCCCCAATCGGATATGGCATCGATAAATGCCTGATCCGCGTCGGCCTTCGCGCTAGCTGCGACGGCGAGCGATTGACGGTGCGCCTTAGCTTTGAAGGCTGGCGTACGCACGTCTGGCACCCATATCTGGATCGGACGCAAGCCTTGAGCCCGCAGGCGAGCGCGATGTGCTCGCACCTTCACGCGCGAAGACCGGGTCTTGGATGGAGAGGGCATGGCTTTCTCCTTCAAAGAAAGGTTACATGTAACCTATCACAGATATGGGACCATGCCAACAAATCGTCGATGCCGGCGGGTCAGGAACCCCGGCTTCATGCCATCATGGGAACGATAGCCACGCAACCAACGTTCCGTCATCGAACCGCTCAGACACAGGCGAAATCCATGGCGAGGACAGGCACGATCCGCATCGGCATATCGGGATGGACCTATGCGCGCTGGCACGGGGTGTTCTATCCGGAAGGGCTGCCGCAGCGGCAGGAGCTTGCCTATGCGGCGGAGCAGTTTCCCTCGATCGAAGTCAACGGCACGTTCTATGGGTTGCAGCGGCCCGAGAGCTTTGCCCGCTGGAGCAAGGCGACGCCTGACGATTTCGTCTTCGCCATCAAGGGCTCGCGCTACATCACCCATCTGCGGCGGTTGAGGGACGTGGAGACGCCGCTGGCAAATTTTCTGGCCTCGGGCCTTCTGCGGCTTGGGCCGAAGCTCGGGCCGATCCTCTGGAAGTTTCCGCCAAGCCTGAAATTCGATCCGGAATTGTTCGACGCCTTCCTCGCCCTACTGCCCCATGACACCGATGAGGCTTCCGCCCTTGCGCGGCGGCATGATGCGCGGCTTGAAGGGCGCGCGTTTACGGAGAGCGATGCAACCCGGCCGCTTCGTCATGCCGTGGAAATCCGCCACGACAGCTTCCGCTCGCCGGAGTTCATCGCGCTCCTGCGTCGCCATAAAGTGGGGCTTGTCGTCGCCGACACGGTGGAATGGCCGCTCTTGATGGATCTCACTGCGTACTTCGTCTATTGCCGCCTGCATGGCTCGGAGGAGCTCTATGCGAGCGGCTACGACGGTAGGTCACTCGACCGCTGGGCGGGGCGGATACGCGCCTGGGCGGAAGGCCGCGAGCCTGAGGATGTCGAGCGGGTGATGGCGCCGACCAGGCCGCTCGCCAAGGGGCGGGACGTCTATGTTTACTTCGATAATGACATGAAGGTGCGCGCGCCGGCGGATGCCCTGTCCTTGATGAAACGTCTCAGCGTCACATGGCGGCAGGCCGCGTGATTCTGGTGCAAAAAAGCGGCCCCGGAGAGCCGCTTTCTTTTGGCAGGAGGCAATGGAATGCTTACCGTCCCGCAACGATCGCGCCGATGATGCCGCTGGCGATGCTGATGAGCATATAGTCGTTGCCGACCCGCACCCAATGCTGCCCGCGCGGCGGCTTGCGCAGGTGATAGCGGCTGTAGTCGCGCACGACATTGCCGCGATAGCTGCGCGGCAGTTCCCGGCCCCGCGTCCAGCGCTCACGCCGGTCGTCATGGCGACGCATGTCGCGGCGGTCGTCATGGCGCTTGCCCCATGATTTCTCGACCCGCTGCTCATAACCATGGCGCGGCGGCTGGTACTGGGCGAAGGCCGCCGTGGGAGCGAGGATCGAAAGCGCGGTGACGGCGATGACAAGATTTTTCATCTTGATTCCTTGTTGGTTGGGCAGGTGAATCTCACACGCCCACCATCGTCCCTGACCCGTGAATGGAACATGAATGGCCGGATTAAATCGCGGTAATGTACTGCTCACGAAATCGCGAGCTTCACTCCGCCGCCTCCACAGAAGGGTTAGCCCCGCCGGGTATATAGTTGAGGATCGGTCCAAGCCAGCGCTCGACTTCCTCCACACTCATGCCCTTGCGGGCGGCGTAGTCCTCCACCTGGTCGCGCTCGACCTTGGCGACACCGAAATAGTAGCTTTCCGGATGGGAGAAATAGAGGCCCGAGACGGATGAGCCGGGCCACATGGAATAGCCCTCGGTCAGCTCGACTCCCGCCGTCCTTTCCGCGTCGAGCAGGCGGAAGAGCGTCGCTTTCTCGGTATGGTCGGGTTGCGCGGGATAGCCCGGCGCGGGGCGAATGCCGCGGTAGGTCTCGGCGATCAGTTCGTCGCTCGTCCGGTTTTCATCGGGCGCATAGCCCCAGAACTCCTTGCGCACGCGCTCATGCATGCGTTCGGCGAAGGCTTCGGCGAAGCGGTCGGCCAGCGCTTTCACGAGGATCGAGGAATAATCGTCATTGGCGCGCTCGAAGCGCTCGGCAATCGCTACCTCCTCGATGCCCGCCGTCACCACGAAGCCGCCGAGATAGTCCGGCTTGCTCCCGAGCGGTGCGACGAAATCGGAAAGCGCGAGGTTCGGCTTGTCGCCGCGACGGGAGAGCTGCTGGCGGAGGGTGAAGAAGGTGGCAAGCTCCTGCTTGCGGCTCTCATCCGTGAAGAGCCTGATATCGTCGCCGACGTTGTTGGCCGGCCAGAAGCCGATGACGGCGCGCGGGCGGAACCATTTCTCGTCGATGATCTTCTTCAGCATCGCTTGCGCATCGGCATAAAGCTGGCGCGCCGCCTCGCCCTGCTTTTCATCCTCGAGGATCGCCGGGAAGCGGCCTTTCAGTTCCCATGTCTGGAAGAAGGGTGTCCAGTCGATATAGCGGGAGAGCTCCCCCAGGTCCCAGCCGTCGAAAGTGCGGGTTCCAAGGAAGCTGGGCTTTGGCGGGGTGTAGGCGTCCCAATCGATCTTATGGGAATTGGCGCGGGCGCGGGCGAGCGGCAGACGCTGCTTCTCCGCCTCGTTGCGGGCGTGGGCGGCGGCCACCTTGGCATATTCGGCGCGCACACCGTCGATATAGGCTTGCCTTCCTTCCGGGGACAACAGGCTGGAAACAACACCGACGGCGCGGCTCGCATCCACCACATAGACCGCCTGGCCGCGTTCATAGCGCGGGTGGATTTTTACCGCCGTATGCACCCGGCTCGTCGTGGCGCCACCGATGAGCAGCGGGATATCAAAGCCCTCGCGCTCCATTTCGGCGGCGACATGCGCCATCTCATCGAGCGATGGGGTGATGAGCCCCGAGAGGCCGATGATATCGACTTTTTCGGCGCGCGCCGTTTCAAGAATCTTCTGCGCCGGGACCATGACGCCGAGATCGATGATCTCGTAATTGTTGCAGGCGAGCACGACGCCGACAATGTTCTTGCCGATATCGTGGACATCGCCCTTGACGGTCGCCATCAGCACCTTGCCGGCGCTTTGGCGTCCGGACGCATCGCCGTTCAGGCGCTTTTCCTCTTCCATATAGGGCAGGAGCACGGCCACGGCCTGCTTCATGACGCGGGCGGATTTCACCACCTGCGGCAGGAACATCTTGCCGGAGCCGAAGAGATCGCCCACCACATTCATGCCGGCCATCAGCGGGCCTTCGATGACATGCAGGGGACGTTCCGCCTTTTGCCGCGCTTCCTCGGTGTCTGCCTCGATATATTCGGTGATGCCGTTGACGAGCGCATGCTCCAGCCGCTTTTCCACCGGCCATTCGCGCCATGAAAGATCGCGCTCCCGGGCTTCCTTGCCCGCCGCGCCCTTGAAGCGCTCGGCGAGTTCCAGAAGGCGCTCGGTCGCGTCGGGGCGGCGGTTCCGCACCACATCCTCACACGCCTCGCGCAATCCCGGTTCGATCGATTCATACACCGCCAGCTGCCCGGCATTGACGATACCCATATCCATGCCCGCCTGGATGGCGTGGTAGAGGAAGACGGCATGCATCGCCTCGCGCACCGGCTCATTGCCGCGGAAGGAGAAGGAGAGATTGGATACGCCGCCGGACACATGGACATGCGGCAGGGTGCGGATGATCTCACGCGTGGCCTCGATGAAATCGACGCCGTAATTGTTGTGTTCCTCAATTCCGGTGGCAACCGCGAAGATATTCGGGTCGAAGATGATGTCTTCCGGCGGGAAGCCGACCTTCTCGGTCAGAAGCTTGTAGGCGCGGGTGCAGATTTCGACCTTGCGCGCTTGCGTGTCCGCCTGCCCCTGCTCATCGAAGGCCATGATGACGACGGCGGCGCCATAGGCCCGGCAGAGCCGCGCATGATGCAGGAAGGCTTCCTCGCCCTCCTTCATCGAGATGGAGTTGACCACCGGCTTGCCCTGCACGCATTTGAGCCCCGCCTCGATCACCTCCCATTTGGAGGAATCGATCATGACGGGCACGCGGGCGATGTCAGGCTCGGCGGCAATGAGATTGAGGAACTCGGTCATCGCCCTAGCCGAATCGATAAGCCCCTCGTCCATGTTGACGTCGATGATCTGCGCGCCGTTCTCCACCTGGTCGCGCGCGACGTCGAGCGCGCCGGCATAGTCGCCCGCCGTGATCAGCTTGCGGAACTTCGCCGAGCCGGTGACATTGGTGCGCTCACCGACATTGACGAAGGGGATATCCTTCGTCAGCGTGAACGGCTCCAGCCCGGACAGCCTCATCAGCGGCTCAGCCTGCGGCACGACGCGCGGCTTGTGACCCGCAACGGCCTTGGCGATGGCGCGGATATGGTCAGGCGTCGAGCCACAGCAGCCGCCGACGATATTGACCAGCCCCTCGCGGGCGAAGTCCTCGATCTGGGCGGCCATCGCCTCCGGGCTTTCGTCATACTGGCCGAATTCATTGGGCAGACCCGCATTCGGGTAGGCGCAGACGAAGGTATCGGCGATGCCCGATATCTCCGCCAGATGGGCGCGCATGGCGTTTGCGCCGAGCGCGCAATTAAGACCGATGGTGAAGGGCCGGGCATGGCGCAGCGAATACCAGAAGGCGGTCGGCGTCTGGCCGGAAAGCGTGCGGCCCGAGAGGTCAGTGATCGTGCCTGATATCATCACCGGCAGATGGATATCTTTTTCCGCAAAGACCTCCTGCGTCGCGAAAACCGCCGCCTTCGCATTCAGCGTATCAAAGATCGTCTCGATCAGGATGATGTCGGCACCGCCATCGATGAGGCCCCTCACCTGCTCTGCGTAAGCAACCCTGAGGTCGTCGAAGGTGACGGCGCGATAGCCCGGATTGTTGACGTCGGGCGAGATGGAGGCGGTGCGGTTGGTCGGTCCCAGCGCTCCAGCTACGAAGCGGCGGCGGCCATCGGCCTGTTCGGCACGCAAGGCGGCGCGGCGGGCAAGGCGCGCGCCGTCGCGGTTCAAATCATAGACCATCGCCTCCATACCGTAATCGGCCTGCGCGATGGAGGTGGAGGAAAAGGTATTGGTTTCGAGGATATCCGCTCCCGCCATGGCATAAGCATAATGGATTTCCTCGATCGCCGCCGGCTGGGTGAGCGTCAGCAGATCGTTGTTGCCCTGCAGCTGGCAATCGCAGGCGGCGAAGCGTTCGCCACGGAAATGCTCCTCGTGGAAGCCAAGCCCCTGGATCTGCGTTCCCATCGCGCCGTCGAGGATAAGGATTCGCTCCCGCGCCGCCTTCGTCAGCGCCGCCAGAACCTCGGAACCGTCCCGCCTCGGCGCTTGCGCACCGAAGAGATCGTCAATGGAATTCATAAAACAAATACCTGCTCTGCCAGCCAAGGGGATGGGCGAGCAGATTTAATGACATAAAGATATCTTTATGTCAATGAAGGGCGATTTCGAGCGTCGCGACCAGCGCAACAAACATCTCGCGCAAGCGACGCGGGCCGGCGAGCGCGCCTTGATAGCGGTCGAGCTTGCGGATTTCCTCGGCGGCGGCTTCTGCCATGTCGGCTTCCTTGGGGAGCCATAGGAGCCATGCGATAAAAATTTCCTCAGGCGTGCATTGCGAGGCGGCGCGGCGTCTAGCGATGGTCTGGGCGGCAAGTTCGGCAGTCGGCATCAAAAACCCCGATGATGGTGACGGGGATATTCGAGCGCGCACGAAAGGGAACAGGTGGCCTTGCGCCATCCATTGCCAAGCGATGCACCGGGACACCCCGCCCGTTGAGCTATTCACGGGATGCTTCACATCCCTTGCATCGAGGCAGGTCTCCTGGCTCACGGGTCAATGCGACTGTCGGCCTTCCCGGTTCTCAAGACCAGTGGCGTTGAATGACAGCAGCTCGCCGCTTACAGTTGCGGGGGCAGCGCCGGCCTTGCATCTTGTCTAAGATGCGCACCGGCTTCCCTCTTAGCCCTCGGTCGGTCTTAAGCCCGTGACCTTCTCCGAAAAGCCTGCAGCTTTTCGGGATCATGCTCGGGCCGACTCGAAGGACCTCGATAGAACCATTAGGAACGCCCGGCAGTCCCGTGTCAACACGCGGAGGGTTTATAGGATGATTTCTTACATGACATAGGCGGCGATGGAGGCGCCGACCAGCGCGACCGCGGCGGCAATCATCAGGCCATAGATGCGCGGACGATCGAACAGCACCGCGAAAGCCGAACCCCACGCAACGATGGCCGCGCCCAAGGCGAAGAGGAAGCCGGGCTTATCCCCGACGGTAATGTTGACCGCCATCAAACCGCCGATGATGAGCGCGCCGAATACAATCAGCAGCCCGGTGGCGTATCTTTCATAATCGTCCATTTGCGTTCCTCGGATGCCCGCATTTGCCTCTACGCATAACATTATTACCGCTCGCGTCCAACAGCATCAAATCAGGATTTCTGATAGGATCGGCGGCATGGAATCGCTTGGACTTACCATTTTCGACACAGCTATCGGCCCTTGCGGCATCGCATGGGGTAAGCGAGGAATCGTCGCGCTACAGCTGCCGGAGGCGAATGCAGCGACAACGCTGGCGCGGCTGCAAAGGCGATTCCCTTCGGCGCGGGAGAGCGAAGCGCCTGCTCCGGTGCAGGACGTGATGGACCGCATCAAGGCGCTGCTCGAAGGCGAAAAAGCAGATTTGTCGATCGCACTGCTCGACATGGAGAATCTGCCGCCGCTCTACCGGCAGGTCTATGAAATAGCGTTGCGCATACCGCCCGGCGAGACCATGACCTATGGCGCGATTGCAAGGGAAATCGGCGATGTCAGCCTTTCGCAAGCCGTGGGGCAGGCGCTTGGCAAGAACCCCTATCCCATCATCGTCCCATGCCATCGCGTGCTCGGCGCGAATGGCAAGACGGGCGGATTTTCCGGCAATGGCGGAGTCGAGACGAAACTGCGCATCCTCGCCATCGAAGGCGCGCGGACGACCAGCGAGCCCGACCTTTTCGGCAATCTGCCGCTGGCGATGAAGCCTCGGCGAGGCTGATCTTATTTTGCCGCGTAATCTTATCCGAAAAGTCTGCAACTTTTCGGGATCATGCTCACCTTACCTTCGACACCACATCCGCCGAAAAGCGCAGCTCGCGCATCGGGCGGACGTGGCGGGTGGTTTCGGCATAGGTAGGGTGGGCCTTGTATGCCGCAAGCGCCGCTTCGTCAGCGAATTCCGCATAGACGACGAGGTCAATCTTGTCGCAGAGCGGATCGACTTTGCTGTTCTCCAGAACCTCGAACAGATCGGAATGGGGAATCGTGCCCAGCCGCTCCAGCCCGGCGCGGATTTCCTGAATATCCTGCCCTTCCTTGGCGCTGAAAAAAACGATGTGCCGGATCAAGGCTTTCTCCTTCCATCCAAAATGGGAATAGGAGAAGGCAATAAGGCAGCAGGGCAGTAAGGCAATAGGGGATGTCAGAAAACCGGGCATAAAATATGGCGCGGCAGGTAACAAAGTTTTGTTCGTACCCGGCCGATTCGCGTCATGCGGCCTCCCGCCCCTTTTCCGTGCCCGGCGCGAGCGTCACTTCGAGACCGTTCAATTCCTGCGTCATGATGAGCTGGCAGGAAAGGCGGGAATTGTCCTCGACATGGAATGTCTGGTCGAGCTGGTCCTGCTCCTCGTCCAGCGGTGCATAGAGCTTGTCCGTCCACGCATCGTCCACATAGACATGGCAGGTGCCGCAGGCGCAGGCGCCGCCGCACTCGGCCTTGATGTCAAGTCCCCAGTCGCGGATGATCTCCATCACGCGGAAGCCTTCGAGCGCCTCCAGCGTGTGGCGCTCGCCATTCTGGTCGGTAACGTGGATAAGCAGGGTATCGGACACTAGAAGCCTTTTAATTTAGTCGCATAATCTTATCGAAAAAGTCTGTAACTTTTCGGATCATGCTCAAGCCGCCTTCAGTTTCTTCTGCAGGGAAGTGGATGAGGTCGTATATTGGAAGACGATCCGCTCGCCGGGCGCGACAATACGCTTTGCCGCCTGCGCCATCAAGGCCGCCTCGTGGAAGCCCGAAAGGATGAGCTTCAATTTGCCGGGATAGGTGTTGATGTCGCCGATGGCGAAGATGCCTGGCTCCGACGTCTCGAACTTCTCCGTATCGACGGCGATGAGGTTCTGGTCGAGATTCAGCCCCCAATCGGCGATAGGTCCGAGCTTCATCGTAAGGCCGAAGAAAGACAGCAGGCGGTCGGCCTCCAGCACTTCCTCGCCTTCGGCGCCCTTGATCACCACTTGCGACAATTCGCCATCCGAGCCATTGAGGCTGGCGAGTTGGCCCATGCGGAACTTCACGCGGCCTTCCTTCTCCAGCGCCCACATCTTGTTGACACTATCGGGCGCGGCGCGGAATTCCGGGCGACGGTGGACGAGCGTCACCGACTTCGCCACCGGCTCGAGGTTCAGCGTCCAATCGAGCGCCGAATCGCCGCCGCCGACAATCACCACGTCGCGGTCGCGGAAGGCTTCGATCTTGCGCACGGCGTAGAAGACGGATCGGCCCTCGTAGTGCTCGATGTCAGGCACCGGCGGGCGCTTGGGCTGGAAGGAACCGCCGCCAGCGGCGATAACAACCACCTTGGCAACGAAGACTTCGCCCGCATCGGTCTCGACGCGGAACCGGCCGTCTTCGAGGCGCGTCAACGCCGTCACCATGGTGGAGAAATGGAATTGCGGATCGAAAGGCGCGATCTGCTTCAGGAGATTGTCGGTCAGTTGCTGGCCGGTCACTTCCGGCAGGCCGGGAATGTCGTAAATCGGCTTTTCCGGATAAAGCTCGGCGCACTGCCCGCCCGGACGGTCGAGAATGTCTATGGCATGGGCGCGCAGGTCGAGAAGGCCCAGCTCGAACACGGCGAACAGCCCCACCGGCCCCGCACCAACAATGACAACATCGGTTTCAATCGTATCGGACATCAATGCTTCCTGTCGTTCAAACCCGTTTTAAGAATTGCGCCAAGCGCCCTCGCCCTTCGAGGCTTCGTTTCCCCTTCGACAAGCTCAGGGGGCACTACGCACCTCAGGATGAGGGATACTGAAGCGCCGCGCGCCCTTCACCCTCATGGTGAGGTGCGAGTGGAGCGCAGCGGAATGAGCCTCGAACCACGAGGGTGAAGGGGATCATGTCCTCGTTCTCAAGCCGCTGGCGTCCGGCGCCAGCTGTAGCCGCTGGCCTTCGCCGAGCCGCGTCCCGGCTGGTAATAACCCGGCGTGTCGCGCAAATCGTCGGCGGCGAGGCGCTTCAGCGCTACCGCGTTCGTCACCTGAAGCGTGTCGAAACCGGCGCGGAGCATGAAAACCACCTGGTCGATCAGCACATCGCCCACGGCGCGCAGCTCTCCGGCAAAGCCGTGGCGCTCCTTCAGGATGCCAGCCTTGGAATAGGAGCGTCCGTCGTTGAAGGCCGGAAATTGCAGGGCGATCAGCGGGATCGTGTCGAGTTTGTCGATAAGCGGATCGATGCTCTCGCCTGGTGCGACCGTCACGCCGACCCGGCGGTTGCTGGTGCGCCGCACATCGTCATCGAGCCCGAGCCATGCGGCCAATGGCAGAATGACGGCGGGCGCGTCACCCGCTTCCTCCAGGCTGGCAGCCTCGATATAGGGATCGTCGCGGAAGCCGTCACGTCCCCAGAGCTGTTTTTCGGCTGCGTCAGTCATGAATTCGTTTCCCTGGGCGAAAGGGTGGAGAGCGTTTCGGCAAGGCCGGTCAGGTGAATGCCGCATTCGGTCTTGTCCGATCCGGCCCAACGTCCGGCGCGCTGGTCTTCTCCATCAGCGACGGGCCGCGTGCAGGGCATGCAGCCGATGGAGGGGTAGCCCTTTTCCACCAGCGGATGGACAGGGAGGCCGTGCGCTGCCATATAGGCCTTGATATCCGCCGCGCGCCAGCGAGCGAGCGGGTTGATGCGGATGCGCGGGCCCACCGCCTCGAACACGGGCAGGCTGGCGCGGGTCGAGGCCTGGAACTGCTTGCGGCCCGTCGTCCATGCACGCCAGGGCGCGACGGCGCGCGCCATCGGCTCCACCTTACGGATATGGCAGCAGCGGTCCTTGTCGGTCATCGACAGCGCGCCGAACGGGTCTTCCGCCTTGAGTGTCTCGGGCAAGGGAAGGATGTCGCGCACATCGGTCAAGCCCAGTTCCTCCACCAGACGGCGCCGATGGGCGAGGGTTGCCGGAAAATGCTTGCCCGTGTCGAGGAAGATAACCGGTGTCGTGTGGTCGACCTCGGAGATGAGATGCAGCAGCACCGCCGATTCGGCGCCGAAGGAGGAGACCACAGCGATCTCCTCATTGAACAGATGATCGACGGCAAGCTCGATGATGAGCCGCGCGTCGAGATTGCCATAACGGGCCTCCAGCGCGCGCGCCTCGTCGGCGGCGGACTCAACGGTGTCAGGCAGCACGGCTGATTTCGCCATAGAGCGCCTCCTTGAACGGTGCCAGCCCCACCCGCCTGTAAGCGGCGAGGAAGATTTCGTCCTTGCTTTGGCGCAAAGCGAGATAGGTATCGACGATTTTCTCTATGGCATCCACCACCTCTTCCGACGAGAAGCCGCGCCCGGTAATTTCGCCCACTGTGGTGATCTCGTCCGCCGAGCCGCCGAGCGTGATCTGGTAAAGCTCCTCGCCCTTCTTCTCGACGCCGAGAATGCCGATATGGCCGACATGGTGATGGCCGCAGGCATTGATGCAGCCGGAGATTTTGATCTTCAGATCGCCGATTTCCGCCTGCCGCTCCGCCGCGCCGAAGCGCTCGGAAATGCGCTGCGCCACGGGAATCGAGCGGGCATTGGCAAGCGCGCAATAATCGAGGCCGGGGCAAGCGATGATGTCGGTGATGAGCCCCGCATTGGCGGTGGCGAGCCCGTCAGTGAGAAGCAGGTCGTAGACCGCGCGAAGATCGGCGAGCGCCGCATGCGGCAGTACCAGATTCTGCTCGTGGCTGACGCGGATTTCGTCCTGGCTGAACTGCTCTGCAATATCAGCGACAAGGTCCATCTGCGAGGCGCTGGCGTCGCCGGGAATACCGCCGATGGGTTTCAGCGAGATGGTGACGACGCCGTAGTCCGGGTGCTTGTGCGGCGTGACATTCTGGTCCACCCAAGCTGCGAAACCGGCATCCGCCTTTTTGGCCGCGGCCAGTGTGGCCCATCCTTCCGGCCTATCCGCCAGTGCTGGCGGGCGAAAATAGGTTTCGATGGCATCGATATCGGCTTGCGGCAGCTTGAGTTCGCTCTCTTTCAGCGCCTGCCATTCGGCTTCGATCTGGCGGGTCAGTTCCTCCGCGCCGGTTTCATGGACGAGAATCTTGATACGGGCCTTGAACTTGTTGTCGCGGCGGCCATGGAGATTGTAAACGCGGACGATTGCCGTGGTGTAGGACAGCAGATCCTCGACAGGCAGGAAATCGCGAATCTTCTTCGCCACCATTGGCGTGCGTCCCTGGCCGCCGCCCACATAGACGGCGAAGCCCAACTCACCCGCTTGCGTTTTCTTCAGGTGCAGGCCGATGTCATGCACCTGGATTGCCGCGCGGTCGTGCTCCGCGCCTGTCACGGCAATCTTGAACTTGCGCGGCAGGTAGGAGAATTCCGGGTGGAGCGACGACCATTGCCGCAGAATTTCCGCATAGGGGCGCGGATCGGCCACCTCATCCGCCGCGACACCGGCGAAATGATCGGCGGTGACATTGCGGATGCAATTGCCCGAGGTCTGCATGGCGTGCATCTCGACTTCTGCAAGCTCGTCGAGAATAGCCGGAATATCCGCCAGCGCCGGCCAATTGTACTGGATGTTCTGCCGCGTGGTGAAATGGCCGTAGCCGCGGTCATATTTGCGGGCGATATGGGCAAGCTTGCGCACCTGCCGGGAGGACAGTGTACCATAGGGAACGGCGACGCGCAGCATATAGGCATGAAGCTGGAGGTAGACGCCGTTCATCAGGCGAAGGGGGCGGAACTGATCCTCGGTCAGCTCGCCTGCGAGGCGGCGCTCGACCTGATCCTTGAACTGCGCGACACGGGCGGCGACGAAGGCGCGGTCGAATTCGTCATAACGATACATGGCTTAAACCTCGGAAAGAATGCCTGGGCCGAAATCGATGGTCGGCCCGGAGATGCGGATGCGCTCGCGCAGGCGCAGCGGATGCAGCTTGCCGCCGCGATCCTCGACATCGATCAGATTGACATCGACCACCAGATTGGCGCGGACCGCTGCCTTGCCGGCTGCCGCCAGCGCGACTTCGGTCTCGGCGTCGCGGGCAACCCATACGCCATCGATGGTGCTGCGCCATTCCCCATCGGCACCATACCAGACGACTTCACCGTCGATAAGGCGGTTGGCGGTCAGAACCTTGCTCGTCATGTGGTCAATCCTTCGGAGTGCGGCGCGTGAATGTCCCTGGCTGCAGCGGGTGAAACGGCCGTAAAGGCGAGCGAAATGCCAGGGACGATTTCCGCGCCGATGCCTGCCGCCTGCAACGTCGCCATCTCCTCGCCCGCGCGGCTGGAGAGGAACAGGTCGCCGGATTTGAGCCGCGCGACGCGCTTGCCTTCGCCCGCCAATTGCACAAGCAGCGCCCCGGCCTCCCGGCTTCGCGCCCGGCAACCCTTGCGGCTCCCCACGGCAATGCGCTCGGCATCGCGGCGTCCCATCGCGATGACGCTATCTGGAACGCCGGTGTCGTGCACGATCACATCCGCCTCCATCAGCACGCGCTGCGCGCGCAGCGTCAAAAGATCCTCCGCACCAGGGCCTGCACCGACGAGCCAGACATAGCCCTGCGGCGTTTCCGCCTCGAGCAGCGACCGCGCGGCGGCATGGGCGGCAGGTTCATCGCCACGCTCGATCCCGCTCGCCACCGCGCCGGAAAAGAAGGTGCGCCAGAACATCCGGCGGGCCACGCCCTTGGCGAGCAATTTCTCGACGGCAGGGCGGTAGGACTCGGCGAACCGGGCAAGCGCGCCCAGACGCGGCGACAGGGCGGCGTCGATGCGGGCGCGGATCATCTGCGTCAGCACAGGGCCCGTGCCTTCCGAGCCGATGGCTATGGCAAGCGGCGCGCGGTTGACGATGGCCGGGGTTAGAAAATCGCAAAGCTCGGGGCGGTCCACCACATTGACGGGGATGCGCTGGCGGCGCGCCTCGGCGGCGATTGCCGCATCCCGCTCTTCCTCGCCGGTGGCGACGAAGACGAGCTTCGCGCCGGAAATATGGGACGGCGCGAAAGCTTCGCCGATATGATCAAGCCCATGATCAGCAATATAGCGCGCAAGTGCGAGCGCCGGGTGCGGAGCCACTACGCGGATCGTGGCATTGGTCTGTCCGAGAAGCCGCGCCTTGTTGAGCGCCTCCTCGCCATCGCCCACGACCACGACCACTTTATTCTGGACGCGGAAGAAGGCGGGAAATACCGACAGGGAGGCAGAATCAGACGCCACGGGAAATCCTTTTCAGTTCACCCCGGATTATCCGGGATTTACCTGAAGTTTATAAGGAACAGACTTGCGCGCACCTATACGCAATTCGGAGCGTTTTTCCCGAAAACGACAGGCCCCAAGAATATTCGTCCAGAAGGCGAAGGTGCGAATATCCCACAATTTAGATGGGATTTACCAATCAGGACAAGGATTTAACGGGCCGCCATAAACGCCGCGGGCACATGCACGGGCCAGCGCCAGGGCAGGACGGCGACGAGATCGAAGCGCAGCGAGAGATGCGCCCGGTCGGGCTGACGGGCAAGCCAGAGATCGGCGGCAGCCTCGATCCGTCGCATGGATGTGTAGCCTACCGCCTCCATGGCGGATTCGAGCGAGGGGCGGGCTTTGACCTCAACTACCAGAACGAGATGACCCCGACGGGCGATCAGGTCGATTTCGCCAAGCCGGGTCTTGTAGCGGCGCGCAACGATGCGGAAGCCTTTGAGCATCAACGCCAGTGAGGCGAGCCGTTCCGCAGAATGTCCGCGGAAGAACGCCTTGCGCTTGCGCTCCAACTCCATCATCCGCGCCGCTCTTTCAGTTCGATCAGCCGCTGGTAGAGTTCGCCTTTGTGGCCGCCGGTCATCCGCGCCGCTTCGCCCGCCGCCTTGGACGGCGACATTTCGGCTGCGAGCGAGAGAAGAAGCCGGTCGATGTCCTCGGCGCTCGCAGGGGCGTCCGCCGCTTGCGGAGGGCCGACTAGCAGGACGACTTCGCCGCGCAGGCGGTCCTCGCCGTCGAATTGCCGGGTGAGTTCCCCGAGCGGCGCGGTCACAACCGTCTCATAGGCCTTGGTGAGTTCGCGGCAGAGCGCGCCGGGGCGCGTCTCGCCGAATACCGCGGCCATGTCGGCAAGCGTGGCGGCGGTACGGTTGGGGGATTCGAAGAAGACGAGCGTCGCGTCGATCCTTTGCAGTGCTTCCAGTTTCGCGCGGCGCTGGCCCTGCTTCACCGGCAGAAAGCCGGCGAAGTGGAAACTGTCGGTCGGCAAGCCAGACGCCATCAATGCCGCCAGCACGGCGGATGCACCGGGAACGGGAACGACGCGAATGCCCGCCGCCCTCGCCTCGCCCACCAGCCGGTAGCCGGGGTCGGAGACGAGCGGCGTCCCGGCATCCGAGACAAGCGCAACGCTTTTGCCCTCCTTGAGTGCGGCGATAAGTTTAGGCCCCGCTTCGGCGGCGTTGTGCTCGTGATAGGCGACGGGGCGCTTGGCTATGCCGAAACGGTCGAGCAGCACGCGGGTGACGCGCGTGTCCTCGCAGGCGAGAATATCGGCGGAGGCGAGCGTTTCAAGACCGCGGATGGTCATGTCACCGAGATTTCCGATGGGCGTGGCTACGATGTAGAGCGCGGGCTCGAGCGGGCGAGCATGGAAGGTCGCCTGGCCGATGAGGTAGTCTCGCTGGGAGGTGTCGGGATGGGTCAACAAAAGCACTCCTGTTTGTTTGGAAGCGCTTGCGCAATACCCCCCTCTGCCCTGCCGGGCACCTCCCCCTCAAGGGGGGAGATTGGCTGACACCGCCCTCTGCCCCACCTTTGCAACGCTGGCGATTGGTACCGAATACCGATGAAGGCGCAATCTCCCCCCTTGAGGGGGAGATGGCCGGCAGGCCAGAGGAGGGTGAGCGGCGGTAAATGCATGAGCACCGGTTTCATCTGAAAAGGCGGTTTCAACCCTATCCGGCAAAGGCCCAGACGCCAAGCTATCTAAGCCGCCAGATCCGCCACCACCGCGTCGAGCAGCAGCGCGCCCTCCGGTGTGGCGCGGATGCGGGTGCGGGTCATCGGTTCGATCAGGCCCTGGCCGATGAGCGCTTCTAGCCTGCCCTCGTCAATCTCGTGCCCGGTCAGGCGGCGGTAGCGGGTGATGTCCACACCTTCGGTCAGGCGCAGACCCATCATCAGGAACTCGTCGCCCTCCTGGTCGGGCGTCAGATATTCTTCCTCGACGATACCCTGGCCCTCGCGCTCGGCCTTTTCGGCCCAGGTCTCGGGATGGCGCTCGGTCATGGTCACGGTGCGCACGCCGTTCTCGACGAAACGGCCATGGGCGCCCGGCCCGATGCCGGCATATTCGCCATAGCGCCAGTAGACGAGATTGTGCCGCGATTCGGCGCCCGGTGCGGCGTGATTGGATATTTCGTAAGCCGGGAGACCGCGCGCCGCCGTCACTTCCTGCGTTTCGAGATAGAGCGCGGCGGCGTGGTCGCCATCGGGGGTGACCAGCTTGCCCGCCTTCCAGAGATTGTAGAAGGGCGTGCCTTCCTCAATGGTGAGCTGATAGAGTGACAGATGATCGGCGGCGAGTTCGATGGCCCGTTCCAGTTCCGCGCGCCAATCGGCGATGGTCTGGTCAGGGCGGGCATAGATGAGGTCGAAGGACAGGCGTGGGAAAATCTCGCGGGCAAGCCCGATCGCCTTCAGCGCTTCCTCGACATTGTGCAGCCGACCGAGCCGCCGCAAATCCTGATCGTTCAGCGCCTGCACGCCCATGGAAACGCGGTTGACGCCCGCCGCGCGATAGCCGCGAAAGCGCTCCGCCTCGACGCTCGACGGGTTGGCCTCCAGCGTCACCTCGACGCCATCAGCAATGCTCCAATTGGCCGCGATCTCGTTCAGCAGCCGCTCCACGGTGGCCGGCTCCATCAGCGAAGGCGTGCCGCCGCCCAGAAAAATGCTGGTGACGGTGCGGGGGCCTGTTCGCTGCCGTATCGTCCGCATTTCGCGGGCGAAGGCGGCGGCAAAGCGCGGCTGGTCCACCTGCTGGTGGCGGACATGGCTGTTGAAGTCGCAATAAGGGCATTTGGCCGCGCAGAACGGCCAATGGAGATAGACGCCGAAGCTGCCTTCGCCTCGTGTCATCACTCGATCCCGAGCGCATCGCGCGCGAAAAGACGGAAGGCGCGGGCGCGATGCGACAGCGCTTCCGCCATCCCCGGCTTCCAGCCATGCTTCTCCTCGGCGGACATTTCGCCAAAGGTGCGCTCGTGACCATCGGGCAGGAACATCGGGTCATAGCCGAAGCCCTGCTCTCCACGCGGCGGCCAGACGAGCGTGCCTTCTACCTCTCCGCGATAGAAATCCGTGTGCCCGTCCGGCCAGGCGATACAGATGACCGAGACGAACCGCGCGGTACGCTTGTCCGGCGTGAGCGCGCCCTTCTCGCGCAGCGCATTTTCCACGCTGTGCATGCCGTAGACGAAATCGCGCGTGCCGTCGGGCAGTTCCGCCCAGTTGGCGGTGTAGACGCCCGGCGCGCCATCTAGGGCATCGACGGCGACGCCCGAATCGTCCGAGAGGGCGGGCAGTCCGGTGACTTTCGCCGCGGCCAGCGCCTTGATGGCGGCGTTTTCCTCGAAGGTCGTGCCCGTCTCTTCCGGCTCGGGCAGGCCTAGTTCGCCCGCCGATTGCGTCTCGAAGCCGAACGGGCCGATCAGGTCATGGATTTCCTTGAGCTTGCCCTTGTTGTGGGTAGCAACGATCAGCCGGCCTTTTTCCAGTCTTCTCATTCGATCAAGCCACCGCCATCTTCTGCAGGGAAACGAGCCGGTTGATGCCCGTGCGCGCAAGTTGCATAAGCGAGCCGAACTGCTCTTCCGAGAACGGCTCGCCCTCGGCAGTGCCCTGGATTTCGACGATGCCGCCCTTGCCTGTCATGACGAAATTGGCGTCGGTCGCGGCGGTCGAATCCTCGGCATAGTCGAGGTCGATGACCGGCTCGCCACCCCATATGCCGCAGGAAATGGCGGCAACGTGGTCCTTCAGAACCTTCTCGACCTTCACCATCTGGCGCGTTTCCATCCAGCGCAGGCACTCATGGAGCGCCACCCAGCCGCCGGAGATTGCGGCGGTTCGGGTGCCGCCATCGGCCTGGATGACGTCACAATCGATGGTGATCTGCTGCTCGCCCAGCGCCTGGAGATCGACCACGGCGCGTAAGGAACGGCCGATCAATCTTTGAATCTCCAGCGTTCGCCCGCCCTGCTTGCCGGTGGAAGCTTCGCGCCGCATCCGGTCGCCGGTGGAGCGGGGCAGCATGCCATATTCCGCCGTCACCCAGCCCTTGCCGGAATTGCGCATCCAGCCCGGCACTTTTTCTTCCAGGCTCGCCGTGCAGAGCACATGCGTATCGCCGAAGCGGACCAGACAGGAGCCTTCGGCATGTTTGGAAACGCCGCGCTCGAATGAGACGGCGCGCATTTCGTCTGCGGCGCGCTTGGATGGACGCATGGGGACCCTCGATTCATCTTATCTGAAATGGGCTTTTAGGCCGCAACGACGGAAATAGAAAGATACTTAAGGGCAGCGCGCCTTTGACCGCCGGATGGGCGCGCATATATAATCATGTTCAACCCAGCCATTCAGGCCTGATGGAGCCCGCGCAACGGACATGATGAAAGCAGCAGTTCCCGAAACGCTTGCGACCCTCGACCAGCGCTCGCGCGACATTTTCCGGCGCATCGTGGAAAGCTATCTGGGCGACGGCGAGCCGGTCGGTTCACGCAATCTCTCCCGTCTTCTGCCGCTGGCGCTTTCGCCGGCGACGATCCGCAATGTGATGAGCGACCTCGAGCAATTGGGCCTCATCTACGCGCCGCATGTCTCGGCGGGACGCCTGCCGACGCAGCTTGGCCTGCGCTTTTTCGTCGATGCGTTTCTCGAGATCGGCGACCTGCCGCCCGACGAGCGCAAGTCGATCGAGACGCAGGTGCGCGCGGCGGGCGGCGGCAATTCGGTGGAAAACGTGCTGACCGAAGCAAGCCAGATCCTCTCCGGCCTGTCGCGCGGCGCAGGGCTGGTGCTAGCCACCAAGGCGGAAGGCGCGCTCAAGCATATCGAATTCGTGCGGCTGGAGCCGACGCAGGCGCTTGCAGTGATGGTCACCCAGAGCGGCGACGTGGAAAACCGCATCATCTCGCTGCCCCCCGGCGTGACAGCCTCGCAGCTGGCCGAAGCATCCAACTTCCTCAACGCGCATATTCAGGGCCGCACGCTATCGGAGGCGCGCAGCGAGTTGGCGCAACTC
Organism: Paramesorhizobium endophyticum; assembly: GCF_014640615.1. Taxonomy (GTDB): domain Bacteria; phylum Pseudomonadota; class Alphaproteobacteria; order Rhizobiales; family Rhizobiaceae; genus Paramesorhizobium; species Paramesorhizobium endophyticum. The sequence goes on from NZ_BMHH01000001.1 coordinate 467,661, forward strand.
AAGGAGGAGACGAAGCAGGAACTCGACACGCTGTCGCAGCATCTGGTCGAGCAGGGCCTCGCGATCTGGAGCGGCGGCGGCAATGACCAGCCGACGCGGCTTATCGTGCGCGGGCGCGCCAATCTTCTCGAAAACATCAACGCCCAGGAAGATGTCGAGCGGCTGCGGCACCTCTTCGACGATCTTGAAACCAAGGAAGGCATGATCCAGTTGCTGGAACTGGCCGAGGCGGGATCGGGCGTGCGCATCTTCATCGGCTCAGAGAACAAGCTCTTCTCGCTGTCCGGCTCCTCGCTCATCGTCGCGCCCTATCGCGACGCGGAGCAACGGGTGGTTGGCGCGCTCGGAGTCATCGGTCCGACGCGGCTCAACTATGCCCGCATCGTGCCGATGGTGGATTATACGGCGCAGCTCGTTTCGAGGCTGTTGCGCTAATTGGCGAGATGATGCATTTCTTCACAACCACTTGATTTCCAAGATATGAAGCTCGATATCCGGGCGACGACGATTTTTAGAACGGAAGAAGAGAATGGCTGAAGAGAAGCATAAGGACGAGGCTGCCGATCTGCATCAGCGCGACATCAATAATCCCAGGGATCGCGATGCGCTGAAGCGCGCGGCAGACGATTTCCTGAAATCCAGGAAGGCCGAGGCGAAAGCCGAAGCAGCGGAAGATGAAGCGGAAACAGAGGCCGACCCGGTTGCGGAGCTTCAGGCCGAGAACAGCGAATTGAAGGACCAGCTCCTGCGGCTTGCCGCTGACATGGAGAATTTGCGCAAGCGCACCGCCCGAGACGTGCAGGATGCGAAGGCTTACGCGGTCACCAATTTCGCGCGCGACATGCTCGCCGTATCGGACAATCTCGCCCGCGCGCTGGAAGCTATTCCGGCGGAAGCGCTGGAGGCGGGCGATACGGGCCTGAAGGCGCTCGCCGAAGGCGTGGAGATGACGGAACGCGCCATGCTTTCCACGCTGGAGCGCCATGGCGTGAAGAAGATCGAGCCCGAGGGCCAGAAATTCGATCCGAATTTCCATCAGGCGATGTTCGAAATCCCCAATGCCGATGTGCCGAACAACACGGTGCTGCAGGTGGTGCAGGCGGGTTACGTCATCGGCGACCGCGTGCTGCGCCCCGCCCTCGTCGGCGTCTCGCGCGGCGGCCCCAAGCAGGCGGCGGCCGACGCTCCGGCGGAGCCGGGTCCGGTCAATCCGCAGGCTGAAAAGGACGCCTGACGATAAGCGCGCACCCTCCCCCTTGCGGGGAGGGTGGCCCGAAGGGTCGGGTGGGGGTGGTGACGTTTACGCCACTATCTCCAGCAGAAGCGCAAACGTCACCACCCCCATCCGTCTGCTCCGCAGACACCTTCCCCGCAAGGGGGAAGGAGGGCGCTTTACCCAGCTACCCCTCCGCCGGCACTCCCTTTATCAACCCCCTCTGCTCCGCAATATCTCGCAAGCTCGATTGGGGGCGGGGGCCCATTTGCTGGATGATGACGCCGGCTGCCAGCGAGCCCAGATGAGCGCAGTTTTCCAGCAAATAGCCGTTTGTGTAGCCATAGAGAAAGCCGGAGGCGTAGAGATCGCCCGCTCCGGTCGTGTCGACGAGTTCGCGCAGCTCGATGGCGGGGACGGCCACGGTTTCATCGCCTGATACGATGACAGAACCCTTTTCCGAGCGCGTCACCGCGGCGAGCTTGCAATCCTGACGGATCGCCTCCAGCCCGGCCTCGAAGGATTCCGTCTGATAGAGCGATTTCAGCTCTGCCTCGTTGGCGAAGACGATATCGACCGTGCCGGAACGCATCAGTTCCAGAAACTCGTCGCGATAGCGGTCGACGCAGAACGGGTCGGAAAGGGTCATCGCCACTTCGCGCCCGTGCTCATGGGCGAGCTTGGCGGATAGCCGGATCGCCTCCTTGGCGCGCGGGGGATCCCAGAGATAGCCTTCGAAATAGGTGACCTTTGCTTCGGCCACCTTGGAGCTTTCGACATCCTCGGGTCCGAGCTCGACGCAGGCGCCGAGATAGGTGTTCATCGAGCGCTCGCCATCGGCGGTCACGAAAATCATCGACCGGGCGGTGGGAACGCCGCCGTCCAGCGGACGGGTGTCAAACACCACGCCTTGCGCGCGGATGTCATGGGTGAAGATGCGGCCGAGATAATCCGCCGCGACCTTGCCGAAATAGGCGGCGCGTCCGCCGAGGCTGGCGACACCGGCGGCGGTGTTGCCGGCACTGCCGCCGGACATTTCCACCGCGGGGCCCATCCGCTCATAGAGCAGTTCGGCGCGTGGTGCGTCTATGAGGTTCATCGCGCCCTTGATGATGGCGTTCTTCACCAGGAAGACATCATCGGTGCGCGCGAGAATATCGACAATCGCATTGCCGATGCACAAAACATCGAATTTGGACATGGGAAATCGAGCGGCCCCAGCAGTTGACGATAGCGGCAATATCCCCGCAAGGATTCGATGTACCGTTTTGCGGCGCTCTTGGCTAGCCTTGCCCTTTTCCAAGACTTCCATCCACCCTATGTGTTGGACCGCGCATCCAGCATTTGACCAAGGGATATAATGATGATTTTCGATGCGGCCAGCGCCGCGCTACGGCATCTGCCTACGCCGGCATTCCGTTCGCTCCTGTGGAAATCGCTGGGGGCGACGTTCGTCATTCTCATGCTGCTGTGGATCGCGCTGCGCCAGATCTTCGTCCATCTGGCGTGGCCCTATCTCGGCCAGATGCTGCCCGGATTGCCCGAGTGGGCGGGATGGCTCGGCACGGTCGGAGCGATCTTTGCCAGCCTTGGCCTCGCGCTCGGGCTGGCGCTGCTGATCGCGCCCATCACCGCCTTGATTGCCGGGCTGTTCCTCGACGACGCGGCCGAGATCATCGAGCGGACGGATTACCCCGCCGATGCGCCCGGACAGGCGCTTCCCTTGATGCAGTCGCTGGTGCTTTCGCTGAAATTCCTCGGCGTTGTCATCGTCGGCAACATTTTCGCGCTGTTCCTGCTGCTGGTGCCGGGCGTCAATCTCATCGCCTTCTTCATCGTCAACGGCTATCTTCTGGGGCGGGAATATTTCGAGTTCGCGGCAATGCGGTTTCGCACGCCCGACGAGGCGAAGGCGCTGCGCAGCAAATATGCCGTCACGGTGTTTCTGGCCGGGCTTATCATCGCCGCCTTCCTCGCCATCCCCATCGTCAACCTTCTGACGCCGCTCTTCGCCGCCGCAATGATGGTGCATCTCTACAAGGCGGTATCGCGACGCGAGCAGGCTCCGGCAGCTTCCATGATCAGGGGATAATAGGAATCAGCGGCGCGGGGATGTCGGTGGTTTTCACCGCCGCCTTGCAGAGGTCGGCGATGATGCATTCTTCGCATTCGGGCTTGCGCGCCTTGCAGACATAGCGGCCATGCAGGATCAGCCAATGGTGGGCGTGGAGGAGATATTCCTTGGGCACCACCCGCATGAGCTTGTCCTCGACCGCTTCAGGGGTTTTCCCAGGTGCAAGTCCGATGCGGTTGCCGATGCGGAAGATGTGGGTGTCTACTGCCATGGCGGCCCGGTTGAAGGCAACGTTGAGGACCACATTGGCGGTCTTGCGGCCAACGCCGGGAAGCTTGACGAGGTCGTCGCGATTGTCCGGCACCTCGCCGCCATGGTCGCGGATCAGCGCTTCCGAGAGGGCGACGACATTCTTTGCCTTGTTGCGCCACAGGCCGATGGTCTTGATATATTCGCCGACCTTCGCCTCGCCGAGCGCCAGCATCTTCTGCGGCGTGTCGGCAATGGCGAAGAGCGGGCGCGTCGCCTTGTTGACGCCGACATCCGTCGCCTGCGCCGAGAGCACCACGGCGACAAGAAGCGTAAAGGAGTTTACATATTCCAGTTCCCCTTTCGGCTCGGGGCGCTGGACCGAAAAGCGGCGGAAAATCTCATGGATTTCCGCCTTCGTATAGAGCGTTCCCGCCACGCGGGCCGGACGCCTTGCGACGGCCTTTTCCGCCGATTTGATTTTGGTGTTTTCCATATCCCCTCTATACTCGTCCACCTCCCTGCGCGGCAAGGAAGCAGAATGAAATGAGCCATCCGGATGGCGCAAACACACACGCAAATGACGCGCCTTTCTTCCAGGCGCTGCTGGTGCCGCACCGCTCGCTTGGGCGCACCGGCTTTCTGGTTCTGATGACGGCGCTCCTTGCCGGGTGGATATTCACCGGCATCCTGTTTCTCTCCATCGGCGCGTGGCCGGTGTTCGGCTTTTTCGGCCTCGATGTGCTGCTCGTCTATCTCGCCTTCCGCTTCAATTACCGGGCGGGCCGGGCGCGGGAGGAGATATCGGTTTCGCGCACCGCGCTCGACATCCGGCAGGTGGCGCCATCGGGGCGGACGCGTGAGCATCGCTTCAACCCGTTCTGGGCGCGCTTCCGCGTCTCGCGGCACGAGGAAATCGGCATCACCGCCATGAATGTGGAAGGCGAAGGGCGGCGAATCGCCATCGGCTCCTTCCTCAATCCCGACGATCGCGAAAGCTTCGCCTCCGCCTTCGCGCGGGCGCTTGCGACCGCGAAGGGGCGCTGATCCTCTGGCCATTTCCCGCCGATAGCCTGTATATGGCTTCCATCATCACGCAGCAGGGGTTCCCATGATCACCGTTATCGGCTCCATCAATCTCGATCTTATCGCCCGGACCGCGCAATTGCCTAAGCCCGGCGAGACGGTGTCCGGCTCTGCTTTCCAGACCGCGCCGGGCGGCAAAGGAGCGAATCAGGCGCTGGCCGCAGCACGGGCGGGCGGCACGGTGCACATGATCGGTGCAGTGGGCAATGATGCCTTCGCGGCGGAAGCGCTGGCGCTTCTTGAGAAAGGCGGCGTCGATCTTTCCCGCGTGCGCAAGACCGAGAGTGCAACGGGCGTAGCGCTCATCACCGTCGAGGCGTCGGGCGAGAACGTGATCGTCGTGGTGCCGGGGGCGAACGGTACAATTTCGCAAGGCGATGTCGATGGCGCGGGCCTTTCCGGCGGGCATCTGCTGCTCCAGCATGAAATCCCCCTCCCCCTCGTCAAGGCTGCGCTGGAAGCGGCGCGGGCGAGCGGTACGGTCTCCATCCTCAACACCGCGCCCTGGCAGAACGAAGCGGCGGACCTGCTGCCGCTTGCCGATATCGTCATTGCCAATGAAACGGAATTCGACCTCGCCGCGGATCGACTGAAGCTCGAGGGTACGGACCGCGAGGCCCGGATGGCGGGTTTCACGGGCAGGACGGGGCGCACGGTGATCGTGACGTTGGGCGCGGACGGGCTACGCGTCACGACGCCAGACCGGCAATTCGCCGTCCCTGCCTATCCGGTCGCGCCGGTCGATACGGTTGGCGCGGGCGACACCTTCTGCGGCTATCTCGCCGCCGGTCTGGACACGGGCCTGGAACTGGAAGCCGCCTGCCGCCGCGCGGCGATTGCGGCTTCGATTGCGTGTCTCAAGCCCGGAGCGCAGCCGGCTATTCCGTTGGCGGGGGAGTTGCCGGGGTAAGCGCCAAGCCCAAGCGCCCCTACAGCTGCTCAATCCGCTCCGTCAGCAGCGCGAAGAACCCGTCGTGGTCCACATCGCGCATGACGAGCGCGTTATTAGCGCGGCCCGTCACGCCCCACCAATCGACCACAGTCATGCCCAAGGTCAGCTCCGACTGCGTCTCGATTTCGACATTGCAGGTGCGGCCGGAATAGAGCTCCGGTTTCAGGAGATAGGCAATGACGTTGGGGTCATGGAGCGGGCCGCCGTCGCTGCCGTACTTCGCTTCGTCGAAGCGCTCGAAGAATTCGAGCAGCGCCACGCAGGCGTCGCCCGCGCGGGTGCCCATGGCGCGGAAGCGGTCGATGCGCCTGGCGGTGGTCAGCGCCTTGTGGGTGACGTCGAGCGGCATGACGACCAGCGGGACGCCGGAGGCAAATACGATCTTCGCCGCTTCCGGGTCGACATAGATGTTGAATTCGGCGGTGGGCGTGATGTTGCCGCCCTCGAAGAAGCCGCCGCCCATCAGCACGATCTCGCGGATGCGCGGCGCGATCTCCGGCGCGCGGATCAGCGCCTGCGCGATATTGGTGAGCGGGCCGATGGGGCAGAGCGTGAGGCTGCCCGGCTCCTCGCGCATAATCGTCTCGATGAGGAAATCGACGGCGTGCTGCGGCTGGAGCGGCATTTGCGGCTCGGGCAGGTCGGGCCCGTCGAGGCCAGTGCGGCCATGCACGTGCTCCGCGGTCACCAGCCGGCGCATCAGCGGTTGCGCAGCGCCTGCATAGATTTTCACATCCGTCCGGCCCGCCAGCTCGCAGATCTTGCGCGCGTTCTTCTCGGTCAGAGCCAGCGGCACGTTGCCTGCCACCACGGTGATGCCGAGGACATCGAGTTCCGGGCTTGCCAGCGCCAGCAGGATTGCCAGCGCGTCGTCCTGGCCGGGGTCAGTGTCGATGATGATCTTGCGCGCCATTTGCGTAACCATTCCTTATCGTAGACGAGGGAAAACGGCCCGGATGGAGAACCCAGCGGGCAGGAATCCGATTCTGCTCTTGAACAGACCGATTTCACGGACCATATCTCAAGGCAAGGGAGAAATGCCGAAATGGGTTCTTCCAAATTGCCCACGCAAAGCCTGACGGAAAACCGCTTTATCTTCCCCGGGCTTGCTGGGTACGGTCGCTTTGACGAGGACTGAAAATGACACGCATGACGCCGTTTTCGAGCCCGCTTTTGCTCGGGTTCGATACGATGGAAAAAACCCTGGAGCGAATCGCAAAATCCGGCGACGGATATCCGCCCTATAATATCGAACGCCTGCGCACCAATTCCGGCCATGAACGGCTGAGGATCACCCTTGCGGTAGCGGGCTTTTCCGACAATGACCTGGAAGTCACCACTGAGGACAACCAGCTCGTCATTCGCGGACGGCAGACCGAGGAAGAGGAACGCGAGTTCCTGCACCGCGGCATCGCGGCCCGCCAATTCCAGCGCGTCTTCGTGCTGGCGGACGGAATGCGGGTGATCTCGGCGCAACTCAAGAACGGATTGCTCTCAATCGATCTTGATCGTCCGGAACCGGAACGCCTCGTCAAGCGTATCGATATCAGCGTGAAGGATTGAGAAGGCTACTCGATCTTAATTTGGCCGCATGGTCCCATCCAAATAGCCCGTTACTTCGGGATCGTGCATCGCTTCAGTCGCATGGTCTAATCCAAAAAGCCTTCCACTTTTTGGGATCATGCATTGCTTCAGTCGCATGACCTTATCCAAAAAGTCTGCAACTTTTTGGGATCATGCTCAGCTCTCAAGGCAAGGTCGGCCACGGCTTGTCAGGATGGAGGCTTAAATGACCACTCAAAAGCAAATTTTCACGGAAGCAGAATTCGCACATCTGGGTGCGGGCGAAGTCGCCTATATGCGCAAGATGCGCACCGACGATCTGGCGCGCAGCTTTCCCGCACTGCCGCCCATGGCCCCGGGACTGGAGCTCTGGGCCCTCTTCGGCGCCGACGGCGCGCCCATCGTGCTCTCCGACGCCCGCGCCAATATTCTTGCCGGCGCGCAAGAGCATGAATTGCGCACGGTGATGCTGCAGTAATCCTATGTCCCGTCGTCCTCGGGCTTATCCCGAGGATGAGGCGGTGGAGCTTCAAGCCGCGTGCGACGTCGGCTGTGTGGTCAGGAAAGCATAGAGCGCCTGCGCGTCATGAGTGCCGCGCAGCTTCATCACCACATCGGGATCCCGCAGCAGGCGGGCGATACGGGACAGCGCCTTCAGATGATCCGCACCCGCATTTTCAGGCGCGAGCAGCAGGAAAACAATATCGACGGGCTGGTCGTCCAGCGCCTCGAAATCCACGGGATTGTCGAGACGGGCGAAGATGCCGGTGATGCGCTTGACGCTGGGCAGCTTGCCATGGGGAATGGCGATACCATTGCCCACGCCCGTGGAGCCGAGCCGCTCCCGCTGCAGCACGGTATCGAATACCTCGCGTTCGGGGAGACCGGTCAGTTCCGCGGCCTTCTCGGCCATGATCTGAAGCAATTGTTTTTTGGAGCCCGCTTTCAGCGCCGGCAGGATAGCCGCCGGCTGAATCAGATCGCTAAGATCCATTCTCTCCATTCCTTCTACTGCGGGGCCTCACGACCCCGGCTCTATATAAGCCTCCGCGCACCCCGAACAATGCGGAAACCCCTCAGGATCCGGAGCTGGAAACGCCGCGCCGGATCCCACCAATTGCGCCGGAATGATTTGTTTCCAGGCGCATAATCTCCTTCGAAAAGCCCGCGGCTTTCCCGCTGCGACCTTCAACTCATGCTCAAGAGCGGGACATCTTCTGCCCCTTCACCGCCGAAGGGTCGATCCAGCCGATATTTCCATCGGCCCGGCGGTACACGATATTGACCTGGTCGTTGCCGGCATTGCGGAACACCAGGACCGGATTGTCCTTGAGGTCGAGTTCCACGACGGCGGAGGCGACGCTCATGGTGCGCAGCGAAACGGAGGTTTCGGCGACAATCGTAGGCGCATACTCCTGCGGAACTTCGTCCTCATCATCCTCCGGCACGGGCGACATCACCCGGTAGGCCACGTCGTCATAAGCGGAATTGCTGTTGGCGACCTGATGCGATTTCAGCCGACGCTTGTAACGGCGCAGGCGTGTCTCGATCCGGTCGGCGGCGGCATCGAAGGCCAGTTGCGGATCCTGCGCCTCGCCCGTCGTCTGCAGGGCAGCGCCCGTATCGAGATAGAGCATGCAATCCGCCGAAAAGCGGGAGCCGGATTTCACGACCGTCACGTGGCCGGAATACCCCCCGTCGAAATATTTGCCGACTGCCTCTCCGATCCGTTCCTCGATCCGGATGCGGAATGCATCGCCGATGTCCATATGCTTGCCAGATACACGCAGACTCATGTGGTTATGCCTCGTTTGCGTTTCACCTCGGGTCACATCTAACCACAAGGCGCGGTGTGAGCAAAGCGATCCGGTATCTTCATGCCCGGATCATGCGATCAACTTTCCCGTTCCGACATTATCTGCATGATCTTGTCCAAAAGCCTGCGGCTTTGTGAAATCATGCATCAAACCACCACTGCGTGCAATCCTCCCTTTCCGGCAACCTGCCCAAGCGAGGGCCCGCTCGCGTATTGTCCACGCGAGCGGGCTTCTATGTGTTGACGTTGGGAAAGTCAATTCAAACTTAAGGAAACCTTAACGGCCTCCTTCCCTGGTTGCAGCTGAAAAGTCCAACAACTCTCCGGCACTCCAGCCCTCTTATCCGGCAGCGGCGAGCGCCTTCTTTTCCCGGCGCCGCTGGATCGATGAGGGGATGCTCATCGCTTCCCTGTATTTGGCGACGGTGCGCCGGGCGATATCCACGCCTTCGCGATTGAGGATATCCACAATGGCGTCGTCGGACAATATCGAATCGGGGGTCTCGCGCTCTATCAACCGGCGGATCTGGTGGCGCACCGCCTCGGACGAATGCGCGGCGCAGCCCTCTTCCGCCGAGGCGATGGCGGCGGTGAAGAAATAGCGCAATTCGAAAACGCCGCGCGGCGTCAGCATGTATTTATTGGCGGTGACGCGGCTGACCGTCGATTCATGCATCTGGATGGCGTCCGCGACCATGCGCAGATTGAGCGGCCGCAAATGCGAAATGCCATGGGCGAGAAAACCATCCTGCCGCCGCACGATCTCGCGGGCGACTTTGAGGATGGTGCGCGCCCGCTGGTCGAGGCTGCGCGCCAGCCAATTGGCGGTCTGCATGCACTCGACAAGAAAATCCTTGTCCTGCGGTCCGGCGCCACGCGCAACGACCGTATAGTAATCATGATTGACCAGCACGCGCGGCAGGGCGGCGGGGTTGAGCTCGATCTCCCAGCCGCCGTCAGGCGCGGGCAGGACGTGGATATCAGGCACGATGGCTTCCGCCGCGTTCGTCGAAAACAGCGCGCCCGGTTTCGGGTCGAGAAGACGGATTTCCGCCAGCATGTCGAGGAGGTCGTGTTCATCGACGCCGCACAGCTTTTTCAGCGACTGGAAATCCCGCTTCGCCAGCAATTCCAGATTGGCGACCAGCGCCTGCATGGCCGGGTCGAAGCGGTTCTTTTCCTTGAGCTGAAGCCCCAGGCATTCGGCAAGATCACGGGCGAACAAACCAGGTGGATCGAAGCCTTGCAGGACAGCGAGCACACGCTCGACGCGCGGCAACGCCACCCCCAGGCGCGCCGCCACGTCAGCGATATCCGCGCGCAGATAACCCAGTTCATCGAGATGATCTGTGAGGTCGGCAGCGATAAGCCGTTCGGCGGGATCGCGCAAGGCGAACAATATCTGCTCTTCCACATGCTCGCGCAGGGAAATGCGATGCGCAGTCACCTGCTCGATATCGAAACCTTCACCTGTGGCGACATAGCCGTCGCCGCTGGACGATTTCCATTGCGCAGCGAGGTCGGGCGCGATCTCGTCATGGCGCCCGGGGTCGTCGGGGAAGACGTTTTCCATGGAGGCGTCATATGCCTCCGCGATGGCGCCAGCATCCAACACGCTGTTGTCCCTGAGCCAGTCACCCTCTTCCGCCTGCTCCTCGCGCCTGTTCTCGTCGGCATCGTCAGGGGCCGGACCATCGGCCTCATCGAGTCGCTCAAGCAGCGGGTTCTTCTCGATTTCCACATCGATGAAATGCTCAAGCTCGATATGGGTCATCTGCAACAGCCGGATGGATTGCATCAGCTGCGGCGTCATGACCAGCGATTGCGATTGCCGCAAGTCGAGCTTTGGCGAAAGTGCCATGGCGTTTACGTTTTTCTCCCCCTTGGATAGATGTCTCCCCGCCTTTACAAAACTGGTACAAACCTTGCTTGTCAATCGTGAATGCACGAAGGCCCGAGGATGCGGCGCATCCCGGGCCTTCTTTTGAGAATTTCGGCGAAAAACCGATTATACGTCGAGATTGGCGACGCTCAGCGCGTTTTCCTGGATGAATTCGCGGCGCGGCTCGACATTGTCGCCCATCAGGCGGCTGAAGAGCGAATCCGCATCGGTAGCGTCGGAAACCTTGACCTGCAACAGCGAGCGGGCGTTGGGGTCGAGCGTCGTCTCCCAGAGCTGCTCGGCGTTCATTTCGCCCAAGCCTTTATAGCGCTGCAGGGTCAGACCTTTTTTTCCGGTGGCGAAGACGGCGTCAAGCAGCGCCAGCGGCCCGGAGATTACTTCGATCTTGTCCTTGCGGCGAAGCGCGGGAGGCGCGGCGTAAACCTCATGCAAGCGCGCCGCAAAACGGTCAAGCTGGCGGGCATCAGCGGAACCGAGCAACGCCATGTCGAGCGTGGTGACGTCCTTGACGCCGCGAAGCATCCGCTCGAAGCGGTAGCCGCCTTCTTCCGTCACAAACCCGGCCCAGCCGCGCTCTGTCTCCTCAGCGATGAGGTCGAGACGGCGGGCGATATCGTCGGCGGCCAGTTGCGCCCTTTGCGCATCGCTCACCGCTTCCGGATTGAGCGCGCCGGCGATGGCGGCCTGTTCCGCGACGTTGCGGTTATAGCGGGTGTGGAGGCCGCCCAGGAGTTGGCGGACGGTCAGCGCATCGTCGATGATGGCGCGCAGGTCAGCCCGTGCCCGCACCTCACCATTGGCGAGAGTCAGCGTCGCCTCTTCCAGGCCCGATTCGATCAGATATTCCTCGAAGGCTTCCTCGTTCTTGATATATTGCGAGGACTTGCCGCGCGTCACCTTATAGAGCGGCGGCTGGGCGATATAGAGATGGCCGCGCTCGATCAGCTCCGGCATCTGCCGGAAGAAGAAGGTCAGGAGTAGCGTGCGAATGTGCGCGCCGTCCACGTCGGCGTCGGTCATGATGATGATCTTGTGATAGCGCAGCTTGTCCGGGTTGAACCCGTTCACCTCATCCTTCCCGATGGAGGTGCCAAGCGCCATGATGAGCGTGCCGATCTGCTCCGACGTCAGCATCCTGTCCAGCTTCACGCGTTCGACATTCAGGATCTTGCCGCGCAGGGGCAGGATCGCCTGGTTCTGGCGCGAGCGCCCGCCCTTGGCCGAGCCGCCCGCTGAGTCACCCTCGACGATGAATATCTCGGACTTGGCCGGATCGCGCTCCTGGCAGTCCGCCAGCTTGCCGGGCAAGGATGTCATGGTGAGATTTGATTTGCGTGTAATGTCACGGGCCTTGCGGGCAGCCTCACGGGCAGCCGCAGCCTGAATGACTTTATCGACAATGATTTTCGCCTGCGCTGGATGTTCCTCCAGCCAGATGGACAGAGCTTCATTGACGCAGCTTTCCACCACGGGGCGAACTTCTGAGGAAACCAGCTTGTCTTTCGTTTGCGAGGAGAATTTCGGGTCCGGCACCTTGACGGAGAGAATGGCGGTCAGCCCCTCCCGGCAATCGTCACCGATAAGCGCCACCTTTTCCTTCTTGGTCAACCCCGAGCTTTCGGCATAGCCCGTCACCTGACGGGTCAGTGCGCCACGGAAGCCGGCGAGGTGCGTTCCCCCCTCGCGCTGCGGAATGTTGTTGGTGAAGCAGAGCACTTTCTCGTGGTAGGAATCGTTCCACCACATCGCCACCTCGACGGTCATCCCGTCCTTTTCGGTGTGGATGTAAATGGGCTCGCCGATGACCGAGCTTTTGCCGCTGTCGATATGGCGAACATATTCGACCAGGCCGCCATCATAATGCAGTTCCTGTTTCCTGACGTCCGCATGGCGCTTGTCGGTCAGAAGGATGCGCACGCCGGAATTGAGGAACGCAAGCTCGCGCAGGCGCCGTTCCAGCGTGTCGTAATCGAACTCGACCATGGTGAAAGTTTCGGAGCTCGGCAGGAAGGTGACTTCCGTTCCCGTCTCCGCGCCCGCGTCGCCGGCGACGGCAAGCGGAGCGTCCGGTACGCCATGGGTGAAGCTCATCTCGTGAATCTGACCGGCGCGGCGGATCTTCAGCTTGAGCCAGACCGACAGGGCATTGACCACGGAGACGCCGACGCCGTGCAGGCCGCCGGACACTTTGTAGGAATTCTGGTCGAACTTGCCGCCCGCATGGAGCTGCGTCATGATGACTTCCGCCGCCGATACACCTTCCGAAGAATGGATGCCGGTTGGAATGCCGCGACCGTTGTCGGTGACGGTGCAGGAGCCATCGGGATTGAGCGTGACGGTGACAAGGGTGGCGTGACCGGCGAGCGCCTCGTCGATCGCGTTGTCCACCACCTCGTAGACCATGTGGTGCAGGCCAGAACCATCGTCGGTGTCGCCGATATACATGCCGGGGCGCTTTCGCACCGCATCCAGCCCCTTGAGCACCTTGATGGAATCAGCCCCATATTCGGAGGATGCGCCGGAGTTTGCTTCCGGTGTCGTCTCGGATATTTCGCTCATGGAAAACTTTCGTCTGTCTGCCGAAAAGAACAGCGCGGGAAGCCCCTCGAATCACGCGCTGAGAAGACTTCAATATAGGCGCTAAAGCCAGTTTTTCCAAATCTTTGCGGCGATTTTGCGGGGAAATCGCCTCTCCCATGGCCGCTCGCCCATTACATTCCTATATTGGACCAAGGCGGCGGGTTTAACTCGGGAGGTTTGTTGATGAGCGACATGACAATGGGCGGCGTATGCACCAAGGGCGGAAGGGATAATCCCTTCATTCCGCCCGCGCCCAGGCCGCGCGACAAGCCGGTCGGGCGTCTCGAGCTTATCCGCATCATATACCGCAACCCGCTCGAACTCTGGGGCAAGCCTTCCTACAATGAGCCATGGGTGGAGGTGGATTGGCTCGGCACCCACACCCTTATCGCCAACGATCCCGGGCTTATCCGCCATGTGCTGGTGGATAATGCAAAGAACTACCGCATGGCGCGGGTGCGCCAACGCATCCTGCGGCCGATCCTGCGCGACGGGCTATTGACGGCAGAGGGCGAGGTCTGGCGACGCTCGCGCAAGGCGATGGCGCCGGTATTCACACCGCGCCATATCCACGGCTTCGCCGAGGCGATGCGGGAGCGCTCCGAAGCCTTCGCGGAACGCTACGCCACGCCGGGCCTCGTCACCGATGTCGCGCGCGACATGACACTGCTCACTTATGACATTCTGGCGGCAACGCTGTTTTCCGGTGAGATCGCCGGAGAATCTGGCCAGTTCGCCAAGGAAATCGACAATCTGTTCGAAACCATGGGTAGAGTCGATCCACTCGACTTGTTGGGCGCGCCTAACTGGCTGCCACGCTTCACCCAGATCAGGGGGCGAAGGTCACTCGCCTTCTTCCGCAAGATCGTTACCGACACGGTGGCCATGCGCAAGGCGCGCATGGCGAAAAATGAAGACGTGGCCAATGATTTTCTGACGCTGCTTCTCAAAACCGAGGGGCCAGAAGGCCTCTCCCGCACCGAAATCGAGGACAACATCATCACCTTCATCGGCGCGGGACACGAAACAACGGCCCGGGCGCTGGGCTGGACACTCTATCTCCTGGCCGAAGCGCCGCAGGAGCGCGAGATCGTCGAGAATGAAATCGACGCCTTCTTCGCCAATGGCGGGCGCGATCTCCCGCCGCAGGAATGGCTGACGAGGCTGCCTCTCACTCGCGCCGCCTTCGAGGAGGCGATGCGGCTCTATCCGCCGGCGCCCTCGATCAACCGGGAAGCGGTGGAGGACGACCAATATCAGGACCTGAAAATCAGGAAGGACACGGCGGTGCTCGCCATGCCATGGACGATCCACCGTCACCGCCTCTATTGGGAAAACCCGGAAGCCTTCATCCCGGCTCGCTTCCACCCCGAACATCGCGATAAAATCGACCGTTTCCAGTACCTGCCCTTCGGCGCAGGCCCGCGCGTCTGCATCGGCGCGAGCTTCGCCCTGCAGGAGGGCGTCATTGCGCTGGCGGTGCTGTTGTCCCGCTACCGCTTCGACACGGTAGGCGATACCAAGCCTTGGCCAGTGCAGAAGCTGACAACGCAACCACAAGGCGGCATACCGATGAAAGTGTCACCGAGGCGCGAAAATAGCACTTGATTTCTCCTGAAATTGCTCCATATATTCTTTCATGAGGAATGGAGAGAAGACAATGCTGGGTTTCTCTGAAGGACAAGCGCCGTTTGGCCGGGCACGGCCGGAGCCAAGCCTTTCGGATCGGGTGGCTGTCGTTGCCAAAGCGCTCATTCGCGCTGCGGACCTGCTCGGGGTCAGCGGCAAAGAACTGGCTGTCATTGTCGGGCTTTCGGAGGCTTCGCTTTCGCGGCTGAAGCGCGGCGGCGGGGATACTGCCTTGAGCGGCAAACCCTATGAGCTGGCGTTGCTTTTCATTCGTCTCTATCGCTCGCTCGATGCGATCATGGGCGGCGACGATGCGGCCGCGCGGCAATGGCTGCGCGCGGACAATACGGCGCTTGGCGGCAAGCCACTGGAACGGATCAAGACCATAGATGGCCTCGCCCATGTCCTCGCCTATCTGGACGCCCGCCGCGCTCCGCTCTGAGGCACGGCCTCACGAAGGAAGCTGCTGGCGGCTGGTCGAGGCGCAGCACCGCGTCTCCACCATGAAGCTTGTCGATACGCTGGATGAGCAGGGGCTTTTGGAAGACGCGCTCGAGGTAACCAAGCCGCCCCTGCCGCCGGAATGCCGGGGCCTCGATTATCTGTTGGCCACGCCTTTCCGCTATGGCCGCTATCCCGATGACTCCCGCTTTCGCCGCGCCGGCTATACGCCGGGCGTGTTCTATGGCAGCGAGGCGATGGAAACCGCCGTCGCCGAGACCGCCTTCTATCGGCTGCTGTTCTTCGCCGAGAGCCCGCAAACGTCCTGGCCGGGCAATGCGCTGGAATTCACCGCGTTTCAGGTGAAGTTTTCAGGCGATGCGATCGATCTGACCGCCGAGCCTTTGGTGAAGGACGAGGCGCATTGGACGCATCTGACCAACTATTCCGCCTGCCTCGCGCTCTGTGACGCCGCGCGGACGGCGGAAATCGCGATTATACGCTATCGCTCGGTGCGCGATCCGAAGGGCGGCGCGAACTTCGCCATTCTCACCGCCCAAGCCTTCTCAAGCCCGCGCCCGTCGCGCTTTGCCACTTGGCGCATGGTGTTTTCCGATTATGGCGTGAACGCGCTCTGCGACATGCCGGAACTGCGCCTGGGCTTCCCCAAGGCGCTGTTCGCCGGCGACCCGCGCATGGTGCGGTGAGGGTCTAAGCTGCAAGCCGCATGTCGATATGCGGGATGCCATCTTCGAGATATTCCTCCGAGACCGGAACGAAGCCGAAAGAGCCGTAGAAGCCGTGAAGATGGCTCTGGGCGCTGATTTCGATATCGCGGTCATGAAAGCGCTCCCGGCAATAGACGACCGCCTCGCGCATGATCGTTTCGCCGAGTCTCCTGCCGCGGTGGCTGGGTGCCACGATGACGCGGCCGATCCGGGCGGAGCCTTCCCCTGAGGGCGGAAGAATGCGTAAGTAGGCCGCGAGCGCGCCGTCGTCCAGCACCCGCAGATGCAGGGCGTCAAGGTCCTTGCCGTCCAGTTCCGGATAAGGGCATTTCTGCTCGACGACGAAAACATCCACGCGCAGTTTCAGCACGGCATAGAGGTCGCGCGGAGCAAGCTCATCGAGCTTGCTCCAGACGAATTGCAATTCTCCGTCGCCCATCAATAGACCACCACGGAGCGGATCGACTTGCCCTCATGCATCAGGTCGAAGGCGGTGTTGATCTCATCGAGCGGCATGGTGTGGGTGATGAGGGAGTCGATATCGATCTTGCCTTCCATGTACCAGTCGACGATCTTCGGCACGTCGGTGCGGCCACGCGCGCCGCCGAAGGCCGAGCCTTTCCAGACGCGGCCCGTGACGAGTTGGAACGGGCGCGTGGAAATCTCCGTGCCCGAGGGAGCGACGCCGATGATGATCGACTCGCCCCAGCCGCGATGGCAGCATTCCAGCGCCTGGCGCATGGTGTGGACATTACCGATGCACTCGAAGGAGAAATCCGCCCCGCCGCCGGTCAGGTCCACAATGGCCTCGACCACCTTGTCGCGACCGACCTCGTCCGGGTTGACGAAGTGGGTCATGCCGAATTTCTTCGCCATCTCGACCTTGGCGGGGTTGAGATCGACGCCGATGATCTTGTCCGCGCCGACCATGCGCGCACCCTGAATGACATTGAGGCCGATGCCGCCAAGGCCGAAGACCACGACATTCGCGCCCGGCCAGACCTTCGCCGTATAAACCACCGCGCCGATGCCTGTCGTGACGCCGCAGCCGATATAGCAGATCTTGTCGAAGGGCGCGTCCTCGCGCACCTTGGCGACCGCGATTTCCGGCAGAACGGTGAAATTGGAGAAGGTCGAGCAGCCCATGTAATGGAACACCTCGCCGGCATCGCATGAGAAGCGCGTGGTCTTGTCCGGCATCAGGCCCTGGCCTTGCGTGGCGCGGATGGCGGTGCAGAGATTGGAGCGCTGCGACAGGCAGGTTTTGCACCCACGGCATTCCGGCGTGTAAAGCGGTATGACGTGATCGCCGGGCTTGACCGAGGTGACACCCGCGCCGACCTCCCGCACGATGCCCGCGCCCTCATGGCCGAGAATGGCCGGGAACTTGCCCTCCGAATCGAGGCCCGACAGCGTGTAGGCGTCGGTATGGCAGACACCGGTCGCCATGATCTCGACCAGCACTTCCCCCGGCTTCGGCCCGCCTATCTCGATGGTCTCGATGGTGAGCGGCTTGTTCGCTTCCCAGGCGACGGCGGCGCGAGATTTCATGACAAAGTTTCCTTCCAGTTCGATGTATTAGCGCTATTTGAGATAGGTGCGCAGAATTCCCATGATTTCGTCGATTTGCGCGTCGGGGTTGGCCGGACCGGTGGGTCCCCCCGCGAGCCCGAAGGTCTCGCGGAAATGGCTCTCCAGTACCTCCGCCATCAGCCCATTGGCAGCGCCGCGCAATGCCGCGATCTGCTGCAGCAGGGCCGCGCATTCCGTGCCGGCTTCCACCGCGCGCTCCAGCGCCTCGGCCTGCCCCTTGATGCGGCGCAGGCGCGTCAGGGCGCGCTTCTTATCGTCAGGTGAATGTGGCATTGGCCCTCCCGAATGCTGCGGACGGTATATACTATGGGGGAGTATGTCAACCGCTTCGGTTGCGCCTTTCCATTCCCGGCAAAACTGGTGTATCGGTGAGCCTCCGGATGCATTTATGGAACATTTTTTGCCAAGCCTGCCCGACCTTCCCGTTACCCGTGTTCTTCCCGCGCTCGATGAGGCGCTGGCGGCCCATGCGAGCGCCGTGCTCGTCGCGCCACCCGGCGCGGGCAAGACGACGCTGGTGCCGCTCCATATGCTGGGCGCTCCGTGGCGGAAGGATGGCATGATCGTGCTTCTGGAGCCGCGCAGGCTCGCCGCCCGCGCCGCCGCAAGCCGCATGGCCTCGCTCATTGGCGAAGAACCCGGCGGTACGGTCGGCTACCGGATGCGGCTGGAAAGCAAGGTTTCGACGAAGACCAAAATCCTTGTCGTCACCGAGGGCGTGTTCGCGCGGATGATCCTCGACGATCCGGATTTGAAGGGCGTTTCCGCCATTCTCTTCGACGAGTTTCACGAGCGCAGCCTCGACGCGGATTTCGGACTGGCGCTGGCGCTCGACGTGCAGGCGGGCTTGCGCGACGATCTGAAGATACTCGTGATGTCGGCGACGCTCGACGGCGCGCGCGTGGCGTCATTGCTGGGCGACGCGCCTGTGGTGACGAGCGAGGGCCGCGCCCATCCGGTCGATATCCGCTATCGCGACCGCAAGCACGACGAGCGCATCGAGGATGCAATGGCGCGAGCAATCCGCGAGGCCCTGGCGGAGGAGACGGGCAGCATCCTTGCCTTCCTCCCCGGACAAGGCGAAATCGAGCGCACGGCGCGGCTCCTCGAGGGTCGCCTGTCTGCAAATGTCATACTCGCGCCGCTCTATGGTGCGATGGAAGGGCGGGATCAGGACGCCGCCATCCGCCCCGCGCCTGATGGCAAGCGCAAGGTGGTGCTGGCGACCTCCATTGCCGAAACCTCGATCACTATTGACGGCGTGCGGGTGGTGATCGATTCCGGCCTCGCCCGCCTGCCGAAATACGAACCCGCGACTGGGCTTACCCGGCTTGAAACCGTCCGCGCCTCGCGTGCGGCGGTGGATCAGCGGGCGGGCCGGGCCGGGCGAACGGCGCCGGGCGTCGCCATCCGCCTCTGGCATTCGGGCCAGACGGCTGCGCTGCCGCCCTTCTCGCCGCCGGAAATTCTGGAGGCCGATCTTTCCGGCCTCGTGCTCGACTGCGCCGCATGGGGCGTGACCGATCCCGCAACGCTCGCTTTTCTCGATCCGCCACCGAAACCGGCATTGGCCGAGGCGAAAGCGCTCTTGACCCGGCTTGGCGCGCTGGATGCGGCGGGCCGATTCACGCCGGAAGCGGAGGCGATGCGCGCGCTGGCGCTGCCCGTCCGCCTCGCGCATATGGTGGCGGAAGCGGGCAAGCGCGGCGAAGCGCAGACCGCCGCGGAACTCGCGATGCTTCTCACCGAGCGCGGGCTTGGCGGCAATGAAACGGATCTCGAAGCACGCGCCGGGCGCTTTCGCAATGACCGCTCCGACCGCGCCATGCGGGCCAAGGGATTGGCCAAACGCCTTGCAGCTTCGGTGCCGAACAAGGGCGCGCCTGCCGGGTCAAGCATCGGGCGGATGCTGATCGACGCCTATCCAGACCGCATCGCCAAGGCGCGCGGGGCGACGGGGCAGTTCCTGCTCGCCAATGGGCGCGGCGGCGAAGTCGATCCCGGCGTCAGCCTTAGCCGCGCGCCATGGCTTGTCGTGGCCGATATGAGCGGCAAGGCGGGCCGTGCGCGCATTCTTTCAGCAGCGGAGGTGTCGGAAACGGAGATACGTTCCGCTTTGGGCGATCAGATCGAGAGCGGCAGGCAGATCATCTACGATCCCGAAAAGAATGCATTGCGCGCCCGCGAGGCGGTCCGCATCGGCGCCATCGCTCTCTCAGAAAAACCGCTCGCCGCGCCATCGGGGAGCGCCGCCGACGAGGGTGTGATCGAAGCGGGGCGGGCGCATGGCCTCGCCATCCTGCCATGGAGCAAGGAAGCGGAAACCCTGCGCCGCCGCCTCGGCTGGCTCCATCGCGGCCTTGGCGAACCCTGGCCGTCGATGGAAGACGAGCCGCTTCTCGAAAAACTGGAGGACTGGCTGCTGCCGTTCCTGACCGGCGAAGCGCAGCTCGACCGCATTGCGGGCCATGCGCTGAAAAATGGGCTGATGAGCCTCGTCCCTTTCGATTTGCAGCGCCAGGTGGACAAGCTAGCGCCCACGCATTTCGAAGTGCCGACCGGCTCGCAAATACCCATCCGTTACGATGCGGAGGAACCGGTCATCGCGGTGCGGGTGCAGGAACTTTTCGGCCTCGGCGTTCATCCATCCATAGCGGACGGCAAGGTGCCGCTGCTGCTGGAGCTGCTCTCCCCCGCTCATCGCCCGATCCAGATCACCCGTGACCTGCCGGGTTTCTGGAAAGGTTCATGGGCCGATGTGCGGGCCGATATGCGCGGGCGTTATCCCAAGCATGTCTGGCCCGAAGACCCCGCCAATGCGGAAGCGACGCGGCGGGCGAAACCGCGCGGGCAGTAGGAAAACACAATGACCCCCGATTTCAACAATCGCGCCTCGTTTCTCTCGCGCCGGCTCCGGCTGACGACGCTGGTGCGGCTGCGCTGGCTGGCAATTGCCGGGCAGACGGCGGCCATCCTCACCGTGATGCTCTACCTGGAATTCCCCTTCCCGGTCAGCATCTGCCTGGGGCTGATCGCGGCTTCCGCGTGGCTTAATCTGCTTCTCTCCTTCCGCTACCCGGTCAATCACCGGCTTGCGCCGGAAGCGGCTTTTGCCGTTCTCGCCTTCGACCTGCTTCAGCTTGCCGGGCTTCTCTATCTCACCGGCGGGCTGCAAAATCCGTTCGCGGTGCTGCTGATCGTGCCTGTTGTCATTTCAGCGACATCGCTTCCCGCCCGCAGCACCATGGTGCTGGGCGCGCTTGTCATCGTCTGCACCACGCTTCTGGCCATCTACCACCGTCCCCTGCCCTGGTATCCCGGCATCGAGATGACGCTGCCTTACCTGCTCATCGCGGGGGTCTGGTGCGCCATCGTCTCGGCGCTGGTGTTCACCGGCGTCTATGCCTACCGCGTGGCGGAGGAAGCGCGGCAATTGGCCGACGCGCTCGCGGCGACGGAACTCGTGCTCCAGCGCGAGCAGCATCTCTCGGCGCTTGACGGGCTTGCCGCCGCCGCCGCGCATGAACTCGGCACGCCGCTCGCCACCATCGCGCTGGTGGTCAAGGAAATGCAGCGCGCGCTTGGGGCGGACGAGCGGCTGGCGGACGATCTGGAACTGCTGCGCTCGCAGACGCAGCGCTGCCGCGAGATCCTGCAACGGTTGACGAGCCTCTCGAGCGAGGGAGAGGAGCATATGTCGCGGCTGCCGCTTTCCTCGCTCATCGAGGAGGTAATCGCGCCACATCGAAATTTCGGCATCGCCATCGAGGTTAGCAAAACCGGCGGCGAAGGGCCGGAGCCGGTGGCCCGGCGCAATCCCGGTGTCATCTACGGGCTGGGTAACCTCATCGAGAACGCTGTCGATTTCGCCCGGGCCAAGGCGAGCGTTGCCTGGAAATGGACCGACAGCACGGTGGAAATCACCATTCTCGACGACGGCCAGGGCTTTTCGCCCGATATACTCGACCGCATCGGCGAGCCCTATATGACCAGCCGCGACGCCAGCGCCAATGGCGGCGGTGGGCTGGGGCTCGGGCTTTTCATCGCCAAGACACTGCTGGAGCGCTCCGGGGCCGACATCACCTTCCGCAACCGCAGCGATCCCGGACAGGGCGCGGAGATAAAGGTAGTCTGGCCGCGCGCCGCCCTGGCGGTTTGAATGACGGTTTGTTAGCCGCATTACGCATTGCCGAATGCCGCGTGCGTCGAAATTGTGCTGGCTATTTGACTTTTTGACGCATGACATCAATAAGGGACATCAAGAAAAAGCTTTGTTAGGCCGCATAATCTTATCCGAAAAGTCTGCAACTTTTCGGGATCATGCTCTAGAGGACATACCCTGATGGAAGATGCAGATCAGGACAACGCCGCCGCCATCGGCAGCGACCCTTCCCTTCTTCTGGTCGATGACGACAAGCCGTTCCTCCAGCGCCTCGCCCGCGCGATGGAAGCCCGCGGCTTTCAGGTGACGACGGCTGAATCCGTCGAAGAGGGAATTGCGGCGGTCAAGAATTCCGCGCCCGCCTATGCGGTGGTAGACATGCGGCTCGGCGACGGCAACGGGCTTGATATCATCGAGGCAATCCGTGGCCGCAGAGAGGATACCCGCGCCATCGTGCTGACGGGCTATGGCAACATCGCCACCGCCGTCAACGCCGTGAAGCTCGGCGCCATCGATTATCTCTCCAAGCCCGCCGATGCGGACGAAGTCTTTGCCGCACTTACCCGGCGCTCCGGCGAGAAGGTGCCGCCGCCGGAAAACCCGATGTCCGCCGACCGCGTGCGGTGGGAGCATATCCAGCGGGTCTATGAAATGTGCGAGCGCAACGTCTCCGAAACTGCCCGTCGGCTCAACATGCATCGCCGGACGCTGCAGAGGATATTGGCGAAGAGAGCGCCCAGATAGGGGAGGATAGAACCTATTCCCCTACGTCCTCCGGCATCACCAGTCCCGCCAGTTCCGCTAACGTCAATCTCGACGCGCCGATGCGGGCGAAGCGAAGCGTCATCGCCTTACGCGTTGCCGCCGCAAGCCGGTGTTCGGGTGCTTCACGCAGGATTTCCGCGCCATAGCCATCGGAGAGGATGAGGCCGCACTCCTCGGGGAAGATTTCGCGCGGCACACCGGGATGGGTGGCGAAGAACAGCCGGTCGCAATGGAGGCGATAGTCCGGCCATTTGCGGTCCGCCTTCCAGTCCTCGATCGATGATTTGATCTCGACGATCCAGACATCGCCGCTCTTCGTCAGCGCGGCGAGGTCGGCGCGGCGTCCGGAAGCCAGCGGCAGTTCCGGCAGGACCGCCAGCCCCATTTCCAGGAACAGGCGCTGCACGCCGCGCCGCACCAGCATGGCGTTTTCCGACTGGCGTCCGTCGGCGAGCGGATGGGTCTGGTTGAGGGTCATGATCGGCATTGGAAGGCTCTTTCTTTGCCCGCATGATCTTATCCGAAAAGTCTGCAACTTTTCGGGATCATGCGCTGCGGAAGCCAGAAATGTGGCTTTTCCGCGCCACATCGGCATTTTTCGGAAACAAGCCACCGTTGAAGAACTCGCATTATGGTTAACCGTCAGTTAAGAAAACGGTCAATAGGTTGGTGTAACTGGTTTGGGTGATTCGTCGGATCAGATATATTTCGTGAGGGAAGATATATGAATATCAAGCAGTTACAGGCAGCTGCCGCAATACTTGCCGCAGCCGCTCTAGCAGGCTGTACAACAGCGGAAGAGCGCAGCCACGTTCTTGCCTATTCCTCGGTGACGGATGCAGGCTACACGCTTCCCGCCATACCCTACGGTAAAATCCCGCCCCAATATCAGCGGCAGATTGTTGACTACCAAACCCAGGAAGCGCCGGGGACGGTGATCGTCGATACCGAAAACAAGTTCCTCTATTACGTCATGCCCGGCGGCAAGGCGATGCGCTACGGCATCGGCGTTGGGCGCGAAGGCTTCGGATGGTCCGGCACGGCGCGCGTCGCCATGAAGCGCGAATGGCCAACGTGGACGCCGCCCGCCCCGATGATCAAGCGCCAGCCGGAACTGGCTGTCTATCGCGGCGGCATGGAGCCGGGCTTGAAGAACCCACTCGGCGCTCGCGCGCTTTATCTTTACCAGGGCGGCCGCGACACCGGCTATCGCCTGCACGGCACGCCGGAATGGTGGTCCATCGGCAAAGCAATGTCATCGGGCTGCATCCGCCTGATGAACCAGGACATCATCGATCTTTACAACCGCGTCGATGAAGGCGCGAAGGTGATTGTCAAGTAAGGGAGTTCACTTCCCCTCATCCTCTGGCTTGTCCAGGGGATGTAGTCGCCCGTGAACTATTCCCATCACGTTGATAGTTTTGTTTAATTTCTCTCTTCCCACCGCTTTG
>NZ_BMHH01000002.1 GCF_014640615.1 Paramesorhizobium endophyticum
CAAGATCAAAGGCAGACCGCCTTCGACTTTGCCTTGGGCTAAACCGGACAGTAGTGGGCTTGTCCCGAGGATCTACCGTGGCTTAATCTGTCAGGACGGTAACAGCTTATCTTTTTTCTTATGGCAGATCCTCGGGACAAGCCCGAGGATGACGGCAGGATTACACGCCTTTTCTTCACAACGTTTCAGTTGAGCTCTGACAGACTCTAATGTCGAGGGCTACTTGTCGGTGAGTTTATACGGAGCGCTGAGGGCGAGGACGGAAGGGAGGCTCGCTCAAAAAAAAAGCAAGGCTTGCGCCTTGCAATTCAATACGCGTCCGATCTCTTCTCCGTATAGTCGGCGGCAGCGGAAAATCGCGCCGAGATCGCATCCTCCCAAGACTTTGACCGCGTAGGAAAGCAGTTTTATACCCGCTTTCTCTTTATGCTTAAAAAAATAGCGGAATGCTCACGGATTGTCACGCAATTTTTTCATTCCCGCCTATTGTGGTGAATCAGAGTGCAGGAGGCGAAAGCCTTTATCCGGCTGCGATTTGGCGCGCTTATGTCCTGCCGGGTTTGCAACCGCATGAGAAGCCGCTAAGAACCCTTTAGCTTTGCTCATGCTTTCGCCTGATTCTGCAAGCATTCAGGTTTCTTAAGGTCGGTGGTCCCATGCGTCTTTCGCGTTATTTCTTGCCCATTCTGAAGGAAAACCCCAAGGAGGCGGAGATCGTCTCGCACCGGCTGATGCTGCGCGCGGGCATGATCCGCCAGCAATCCGCCGGTATTTACTCCTGGCTGCCGCTGGGCCTGAAGGTGCTGAACAAGGTCTGCGACATCATCCGTGAGGAGCAGAACCGGGCAGGGGCGAACGAGATCCTAATGCCGACCATCCAGTCGGCGGATCTGTGGCGCGAAAGCGGCCGCTACGATGCCTATGGCAAGGAGATGCTGCGCATCAAGGACCGGCAGGACCGCGACATGCTGTTCGGCCCGACGAACGAGGAAATGGTCACGGACATTTTCCGCTCCTATGTCCGCTCCTACAAGGACCTGCCGCTCAATCTCTATCATATCCAGTGGAAGTTCCGCGACGAGGTGCGTCCGCGCTTCGGCGTCATGCGCTCGCGTGAATTCCTGATGAAGGACGCCTACTCCTTCGACCTCGATTTCGAGGGCGCGAAGATGGCTTATTATCGCATGTTCGTCGCCTATCTGCGCACCTTCGCCCGCGTCGGCCTGCAGGCGATCCCGATGCGCGCCGATACCGGCCCCATTGGCGGCGATCTCAGCCATGAGTTCATCATTCTGGCCGATACGGGCGAAAGCCAGGTCTATTGCGACCGCGCCTATCTCGATCTCACCGTTCCCGGCGCCGACACCGACTTCCGCAATGACCGGCAGCTGACCGATATCGTCACCAAATGGACGACGCCCTACGCCGCGACCGACGAGATGCATGACGAAGCGGCTTGGGTCCAGGTGAAGCCCGAGGATCAGGTCTCCGCGCGCGGCATCGAGGTCGGCCACATCTTCCATTTCGGCACCAAATATTCCGAGCCCATGGGCGCGAAAGTGCAGGGGCCTGACGGCAAGGAGCATCTGGTCTCCATGGGCTCTTACGGCATCGGCCCGTCGCGCCTCGTCGCGGCGACGATCGAAGCCTTCCATGACGAGAACGGCATCGTCTGGCCGAAGTCGATTGCGCCCTTCGGCGTCGGCATCGTCAATATGAAGCCGGGCGACGAAGCCTGCGACGCGGTTGCCGAAAAGCTCTATGCGGCCTTCACCAAGGCCGGTCTCGATCCGCTGCTCGACGACACTGACGAGCGCCCCGGCGCGAAATTCGCCACCATGGATCTGATCGGCCTGCCGGTGCAGGTCATCGTCGGCCCGCGCGGCGTCGCGGCGGGCGAGGTCGAGGTGAAGGACCGCGCGACGGGCGAGCGTGAGACGCTTTCCGTCGAGGCGGCAATCAACAAGCTGGCAGGGCAGGCATGAGCGAGACGGCACCAGCCGAGACGAGGAGGGGCTCCGGCCCCTTTTCCGCATTTGAGCGGATGATCGCGTGGCGCTATTTGCGCTCGCGCCGCCGCGAGGCGTTCATCTCGGTCATCGCCGGTTTCTCTTTCACTGGCATCATGCTGGGCGTCGCGACGCTCATCATCGTCATGGCCGTCATGAACGGCTTCCGCGCCGAGCTTCTGACCCGTATCCTCGGCATTAACGGCCATCTGGTCATGCAGCCCATGGACCGGCCTTTCGATGACTATGCCGACCTCATCAAGCGCATCGACGGAATTCCCGGCGTCTCCTTCGCCGTGCCGCTTGTCGAGGGACAGGCACTCGTGCAGGGCAATGTCGGCACGCCGACCGGCGCTCTGGTCCGCGGCCTGCGCGGCGAGGATCTCGACAAGCTGAAGCTCATTTCCGGCAATGTGAAGCAGGGGACGCTCGCGAATTTCGACAATAGCGGCGGTGTCGCCATCGGCACGCGCATGGCGCAGAATCTCGGTGTTTCCATCGGCGACAGCCTGACGATCATATCGCCCGATGGCGACATTACGCCCTTTGGCGTCAATCCGCGCGTCAAGGCCTACAAGATCGTCGCGATTTTCGAAATCGGCATGTCGGAGTTCGACGCCTCCATCGTCATCATGCCGCTGAACCAGGCCCAGCTCTTCTTCAACCAGGAGAACAAGGTCCAGTCCATCGAGGTTTACGTCAACAATCCCGATAATGTCGACGCGCTGAAGAAGCCGATTGAGGAGGTTGCCGGTCGCCAGCTGATGCTGACCGACTGGCGCCAGCGCAACCAGGCGTTCTTCTCCACGCTCCAGGTGGAGCGCAACGTGATGTTCATGATCCTGACGCTGATCGTGCTGGTGGCGGCGCTCAATATCATCTCCGGCCTGATCATGCTGGTGAAGGACAAGGGCAGCGACATCGCCATCCTGCGCACCATGGGCGCGACGAGCGGTTCCATCCTGCGCATTTTCCTGATGACGGGCGCCGCCATCGGCACCGCCGGCACCCTGGCGGGCGTGGTGCTGGGCGTCGTGGTCTGCCTCAATGTGGAGCGCATCCGCGAATTCTTCTCCTGGATCACAGGCACGGTCATCTTCAATCCGGAGTTCTATTTCCTGAGCCAGCTGCCGGCCAAGATGGACCCCGGCGAGACGATCTCGGTCATCGTGATGGCGCTGGGCCTCTCCTTCCTCGCCACGCTCTTCCCCGCATGGCGGGCGGCGAAGCTCGATCCGGTCGAAGCCCTGAGGTATGAGTGATGGCGCGAAAGCCGGTTAAAACGACTCCCATCCTCCAACTGTCAGGCGTCAATCGCGCCTATTCGGAGGCCGGACGCGATCTGGTCATCCTGAAGAAGGCCGATTTTACGCTCGGGCGCGGCGAGATGGTCGCGCTCGTCGCCCCGTCGGGCGCGGGCAAATCGACGCTTCTGCACACGGCGGGCCTGCTTGAGCATCCCGACAGCGGCGATGTGGTGCTGGATGGGCGGCCTTGCAGCGGCCTTTCCGATGAGGAACGCACGGCCATCCGCCGCAACGATGTCGGCTTCGTCTATCAGTTTCATCACCTCCTGCCGGAATTCACGGCGCTGGAAAATGTGATGATTCCCCAAATGGTGCGCGGCCTCTCCAAGACGGCCGCCGCCGAGCGGGCGCAACAATTGCTCGATTACATGAAAATCGGCCAGCGCGCCGCGCATCGCCCGGCGGAGCTTTCCGGTGGCGAGCAGCAGCGCGTGGCAATCGCCCGCGCCGTCGCCAACGCGCCCTTGGTGCTGCTCGCCGACGAGCCCACCGGCAATCTCGACCCTCAGACGGCGGGCTATGTCTTCGACGCGCTGGAAGCCCTGGTGCGCCAATCCGGCCTCTCCGCCCTCATCGCCACCCACAATCACGAACTCGCCGCCCGCATGGACCGGCGGGTGACGCTGAAAGATGGGAAAGTGGTGGATGTGTAAGTGAGTGAGATAGTGAGATAGTGAGATAGTGAGGTAGTGAGGTAGTGAACAGTGAGATAGGATTTTTTTGCCTACTACCTCACTACCTCACTACCTCACTATTCACTATCTCACTTTCCTCTAAAGCCGCTCCAGCATTTCCCGCTGCTGCACATGCGCGAACTCTATCGCGATGCCGTCCTCGAAATGGCGGACCACTGAGCCGCGCATGGTCCCGAGCGTGACTGATGTGCGCAGCGCAGGGCGCACATCGATTTCGATGGCGGCGCCCGAGAGCGAAAGGTCGATGATCCGGCAGGGATATTGCCGCCCGTCAGCGAGGGTCAGCACATTGTTCGGGTTGCGCGGCGCGATGCGCTCATGGCGGCGGTCTTCCGGCAGATCCAACTCATGCTTGTTGGCAAGCCAGGTCAATTGCGCCGCAAGCTTGTCCTTCTTGCGCTCCGAGGCGGTCAGCAACAAGAGAAAGCCGTCCGGTGTCTGACGCAGCACGCTGCCCTCGATGCGCCCGACATGATCGACATAGGCAATGATTCGCTCACCGACCCGGCCCAGCCGCTCGCCGTGAAGCAGCGCGCTGCCTGGTGACATCTCAGCGACGATGCAGGAATATTCCGACCGGTCCTCGAGCATGTAGCGCCCGTGAAGGTTCACCGTCACAGGATTGAAGTTCTTGTGCGGAGCGTCGTCCCCGGTCCGGCTGTCCGCCTGTGCGTGCATTTTTTCCTGCGCAAGTGCTCATATGGTTGCTCACAAGGGTAAATGGCGCGCGTTAATATCGGGTAAGGAATATTCCTCAGGACTTCCCCCCATTGAGGACGGTCAGATGGCGGAACCGTCGCGACACGGCGGGGCCGGTGAAATGCACAGGCTCCTGCAGATAGACGGAAGGAGCGCCCGCGCCCGCGGCTGCCTTGAGCGCGACCTGTAATTCCCGGCGCGGGTCGATCAGATCGATCGCGCGCGCGGTGTTTTCGGTGATTCTATCGGCGCCGAGCCAATAGGCCGGATCGACAGCGGCCATCGATCCGATCAGCCGGGAGTCGGCCAACGGGAGGAGCAGGGTTTCGAAAGCCGCGCTGCGGCCAGATTGGCTCTTCCCTTCCTGCTCGATGATTGCGGCTCGCTTGTCCTCGAACACCATTTGCAGGATCTGCCGGATGCCCGTGCGGTCCTCCGCCTTCCAGAGCGAAAGGAAGCTCGCATTCTTCAATTCGCCGCCGTAGACCGTGCAAAGCCGTGTCCCGGCAAGCCGGAAGCGCGCATCCGAATCCACCGGCAGTTCCAGGATAAAGATATCGGGCAACTGCCTTGCTATCGCCCCCGGCTCGATCTCGGCCTGCTCCGGGGCAGGGCGCTTACCGCGGATGCGGTTCCAGTAAGCCAGAAGCTCTGCTGTGCCATCATGCTTCATCGGTATGTCTCATTTCCGGATCATGTGCCGTGGCGGCACATTCTTGGCCTGGGTTCTCGCTCGCCAGACTCGGGGTGCAGGAACCGTGCCATCCGGAAGGGTTAATGGCTACCTTAACCCTTTATTCATCCACCGCGCCGCCCGGTTAAGGTTAACAAATGCTTTCTATTGCATGGGTGGCTGATATATGGCTAAGGTAGCAATCGGAAGAAACCTTTGTCATTGCAGCACTTTCTCCAGACTTACACGAGCACGGGTGGGGGCCCGGCCAGGCCGTTCAGGTTTTCCTGAACGGCCTTTTTTTTACCACTGGCCGTTCATAATTGAGCATGGGCTGAAAAAGTTGCAGGGTATTTCGGATAAGTCATGCGGCTGAGATGAGCCTGAGCCGACTCAATTACCGGAGAATCACTTGAGCCAAGCGCGGACGTCCGAACCGGTTTTCAATATTCCGGGCATCATCCTGTTCTTCATCGGCCTCTGCGTCGTGGCGTATCTCGCCCAGAATTATGTGCTCGACGCCGGGCAGAATCTCTGGGTCATGGTCAATCTCGCCTTCTGGCCCGTGCGCTTTTCGCAAGGCGGAGGCTTCGCCGATCCGGCCGCCTGGGGCTCTGCCGTCACCTATTCCTTCCTGCATGGCGGCTTTGCGCACATCGCGGTCAACATGGTGTGGCTCGCCGCCTTCGGTTCGCCGCTCGCAGGCCGCATCGGCACGGTGCGGATGGTGATCTTCTGGATCGTCACCTCCATCGCCGCGGCCTTCGCCCAGTACATCGTCAATCCCGACATGGCGGCCCCGCTGGTTGGCGCTTCCGGCGCGATTTCCGGCATGATGGGTGCCGCCGCCCGTTATGGCTTCCGCCGGGTGCCAGAGCCTTCGCACAGGAACAGGTCGGAGTTCGCAGGCCCGTTGCTGCCCATCGGCGTCGCATTGACCTCCCGCACCGTCCTTACCTTCCTCGCGGTCTGGTTCATCACCAATCTCCTGGTGGGGCTGGTGTCCCTGACGCCATCGATGGAAGCCGCGAATATCGCCTGGGAAGCGCATATCGGCGGCTTTATCGTCGGGTTCTTCGGCATAAGCCTTCTCGACCGGCCGAATCCTCTCGATCATTCAAGGTATCGTTGAAATATTTCTGGCGCCCAGCTTTACCGCGTGCTTCTCTGCGCCATATTATTCTATCAGGCCGGAAGAGGAGGGATCATGCGGCTGGTAAATACTTGGTGGAGGAAGCTATGACAGTCAGATCTATCCTCGAAAGCAAGGGGCGCAATGTCATCAGCATTATGCCCGATGCCACGCTCATGGAGGCCGTCGCGATTCTGGCGCTGCATCGCATCGGCGCAATCGTCGTCTGCGATGGCGGCAAGGCAATCAAGGGCATCCTGTCGGAACGCGATATCGTCCGCGCCATCGCCGGGGAGGGCGCCCGGGCGCTGGAGCTGAAGGTTTCCGATTTAATGACCAGCAAGGTCCATGTCTGTCGTGAGAATCACACCATCAACGAGGTGATGGAAATCATGACGGTCAACCGCTTCCGCCATCTGCCGGTCGAACGCGACGGCTGCCTCGACGGCATCGTCTCCATCGGCGACGTGGTCAAGAAGCGCATCGAGGAAGTCGAACGCGAGGCGGAAGAGATCAAGGCGTATATCGCGACGGCGTAAGGTTGGCGCCTCCTTCCCCCTTGCGGGGAAGGTGGTGCGAGCTTACTGCCCTAGATACCGCCTCACCGCATAAAGCGAAATCGCCGCCGCGTTCGAGACGTTGAGCGATTTGATCGCGCCGGGCATGTCGAGGCGCGCGAGCGTGGTCACCGTTTCGCGCGTCTTCTGCCGTAGGCCCTTGCCCTCGGCACCCAGCACTAGCGCGATACGCTCACCGGCCAGAGCTGATTCGAGCTCTGCCGGTCCCTCCGAATCAAGGCCGATGGTGGTGAAGCCAAGCTCGTGAAGCTCGCCCAGCGCGTCCGCCAGATTGCGCACTTCGATATGGGGAATCATTTCCAGCGCGCCGGAAGCGGCCTTGGCAAGAACGCCTGATTCCTGCGGGCTGTGGCGCGCCGTGGTGATGAGCGCGCCTGCGCCGAAAGCCACCGCCGAGCGCATGATCGCGCCGACATTGTGCGGATCGGTCACCTGGTCGAGCACCAGCAGCAGCGTGCTTTCCTCGAGATCAGCAAGTCTTTTGGCCGGCAGCGGCTCGGCCTCGATCATCACCCCCTGATGCACCGCCTCCGAGCCGGTCTCCTTGTCGATCGCCCTCGGCTCGACGATTTCCACAGGGAAGGGAAAGGCTTGTGATTCTGCGATTTCGAGCCGCGCCGCCGCGTTCTTCGTCACCAGCATCCGCCGGATCCGCCGTTCGGGATTGTCGATCGCGGCGCGAACCGTATGCAAGCCGTAAAGTCGGACCAAACCTTCAGGCGCGGACGTGCCTTCCGTCGCCAGTCTTGCCGGGCGCGTTTTCTGCCCGCCCGCACCCGCCTTCGTGTCGCGATGCTGGCGGCGGAGGCGCGCATAGTGGGAATCTTTGGGTGTTTTCGAGGACTGATTATCGTTCATGGCGGGGCTTATAACCTGTTGCGTAGCGGGGCGATAGGGAGCAGGCCGCTATCGGCCAGCCGGAATTTGCGCGTCTGGCTAAACTCTTCAAGACTTTTGCGATATCCCCTGTTGACAGGCGAGGGGCTTCTCTGCATAACGCGCCCCACGGATGAGCCACCTGCTTTCCAGGCGGAGCGCCCGTATAAATGCCTAGTCGCTCGACTCCGCTGGCAGTGACCGGAGGGGTGCCCGAGTGGTTAAAGGGGACGGACTGTAAATCCGTTGGCTTGGCCTACGTTGGTTCGAATCCAACCCCCTCCACCACTGCCGGAGTTCGGAGTCGTTGAGTGTGCGGGTATAGCTCAATGGTAGAGCAGCAGCCTTCCAAGCTGAATATGCGGGTTCGATTCCCGCTACCCGCTCCAGATTTTTCGAAGAGCGGTCTAGCGTAAGGAAGTAGCGGGTAGATGGGTGACCGTCTGCCCATGGAATTATATGTAACATGGGCCGGGTAAACCGGTCGGACGCAACCGGTTCTAGAAGACGAGAGAACGACGGCGATGGCGAAGAGTAAGTTTGAACGTACGAAGCCGCATGTTAACATTGGCACGATCGGCCACGTCGACCATGGCAAGACGTCGCTGACGGCGGCGATCACCAAGTATTTCGGCGAGTTCAAGGCGTATGACCAGATCGACGCCGCTCCGGAAGAGAAGGCGCGCGGCATCACCATCTCGACCGCGCACGTCGAGTACGAGACGGAGAACCGTCACTACGCCCACGTCGATTGCCCCGGCCACGCCGACTATGTGAAGAACATGATCACCGGCGCGGCGCAGATGGACGGCGCGATCCTGGTTTGCTCTGCTGCCGACGGCCCGATGCCGCAGACCCGCGAGCACATCCTGCTCGCCCGTCAGGTCGGCGTTCCCGCGATCGTCGTGTTCCTGAACAAGGTCGACCAGGTCGACGATCCGGAGCTGCTCGAGCTGGTTGAGCTCGAAGTCCGCGAGCTTCTGTCGAAGTACGACTTCCCCGGCGACGATATCCCCATCGTCAAGGGTTCGGCTCTGGCTGCTCTCGAAGACTCCAACAAGGAGATCGGTGAGGATGCGGTTCGCGAGCTGATGAAGGCCGTCGATGCCTACATCCCGACGCCTGAGCGTCCGATCAACATGCCGTTCCTGATGCCGATCGAAGACGTGTTCTCGATCTCGGGCCGCGGCACGGTTGTCACGGGCCGCGTCGAGCGCGGTGTCGTCAAGGTCGGTGAGGAAGTCGAGATCGTCGGCATCAAGCCGTCGACCAAGACGACCGTCACCGGCGTTGAAATGTTCCGCAAGCTGCTCGATCAGGGCCAGGCCGGCGACAACATCGGCGCGCTGATCCGTGGTGTAGGCCGTGAAGACGTCGAGCGCGGCCAGGTGCTGTGCAAGCCGGGTTCTGTGAAGCCGCACACGAAGTTCGTGGCCGAGGCTTACATCCTGACCAAGGACGAAGGTGGCCGTCATACGCCGTTCTTCACCAACTACCGCCCGCAGTTCTACTTCCGCACGACGGACGTGACCGGCGTGGTGACGCTGCCCGAGGGCACGGAGATGGTGATGCCCGGCGACAACGTGACGATGGACGTGACGCTGATCGTTCCGATCGCCATGGAAGAGAAGCTGCGCTTCGCTATCCGTGAAGGCGGCCGCACCGTCGGCGCCGGCATCGTGTCGAAGATCGTCGAGTAATCGATTTCGAAAGCGGCGGTTCGTATCGGATCGCCGCTTTTCGCCCATAAAATCCTCTTGAAGAAATTTTCAATTGGGGCTAATGGGCTTTCGGGTTCGGAATGAGCCTTGGGCATGATCTTGAGAAGCTAGAAACTTCCAGATAAGATCATGTTGAGAGTAGGGGTATAGCTCAGTTGGTAGAGCGACGGTCTCCAAAACCGTAGGTCGCGGGTTCAAGCCCTGCTGCCCCTGCCAGTTTTCAGGTGCGGTCTAAAAAAGCGAATGCTTGAAAGATTGAACCTTAAATATAGTTGGTTCGCACGCGATTGGATGGCGGTAAATCAACGTTCGTATGGGATTGTATCGACAGGCAAGCCGAAGGGCTTGTTTTTTGTTGGAATCAGTTCTATGTAACTCAACAGACACGCGGTGCGTGGAGCTGTCTATGCAGCTTACGCGCCGTATACGTGTGAGTACGGTTGACCGATTCGGTCATTATGGCAGGATTATAGTCCGGTAATGATTGATGTGTGGTCCTCTGGCTTCATGCGTGCACACAGCTAGAGCGGCAGATGGCATCCAAAACAAATCCGATCACTTTCTTTCAGCAGGTTCGTGCGGAGACGGCCAAGGTAACGTGGCCGACCCGGCGTGAAACGGTGATTTCCACTATCATGGTGATCGTGATGGCCTTTCTGGCTGCGGCGTTCTTTTTCGCCGCCGATCAGCTTATGGCCTATGTTGTAGAGCTGTTGCTGGGTCTCGGACGCTAACGGATATACGGGAGAGCTCGGGATGACTGCGCGCTGGTACATTGTCCACGCCTATTCGAATTTCGAAAAGAAGGTGGCGGAAGATATCGAGAATAAGGCCCGTCAGAAGGGTCTTTCTCATCTTTTCGAGAAAATCCTGGTTCCGACCGAGAAGGTCGTCGAAGTGCGCCGTGGCCGTAAGGTCGATGCGGAGCGCAAATTTTTTCCGGGGTATGTGCTCGTCCGCGCTGATTTGACGGATGATGTCTATCACCTGATCAAGAATACGCCGAAGGTGACGGGCTTCCTGGGTTCGGACTCGAAGCCGGTTCCCATTTCCGACCGTGAGGCCGAGCAGATCCTGATGCAGGTGCAGGAAGGTGTCGATCGTCCGAAGCCGTCCGTGTCCTTTGAAATCGGCGAGTCGGTGCGTGTGTCGGATGGTCCCTTCGCCTCGTTCAACGGCGTCGTGCAGGAAGTGGACGAGGAACGTTCGCGCCTCAAGGTGGAAGTTTCGATCTTCGGTCGGGCGACGCCTGTGGATCTTGAATTCGGTCAGGTCGAAAAGCTCTGATCGTTTTGGTCCGGCAAGGACCGTCAGGCCCGTCAGGGCCTGAAAGCGCAGCTTCCAGAACTTTCGAGTGAGTGGAGCGCGCGTCTGGTGGAAGGGGAGGTGGCTTTAGCCGGCCATGGAACCGCACCACCAAGCTGCCCGCCGGTTATCCGGCGATATCGGTAATGCCGGAGAAATCCGGCGATTTCTAGGAAATGCCGGTTTTCCGGCTTGAATATGAAGGCAGAAGCTCATGGCTAAGAAAGTAGCAGGCCAGCTGAAGCTCCAGGTCTCCGCGGGTTCGGCGAATCCCTCGCCCCCGATCGGTCCTGCGCTCGGTCAGCGTGGCATCAACATCATGGAATTCTGCAAGGCGTTCAATGCCGCCTCGCAGGAAATGGAAAAGGGTTCGCCCGTTCCCGTCGTGATTACCTATTATCAGGACAAGTCTTTCACTTTTGTGATGAAGACGCCTCCGGTGTCTTATTTCCTGAAAAAGGCCGCGAACCTGAAGTCTGGTTCGAAGGAGCCTGGCAAGGTTTCCGCCGGAACGATCACCCGCGACAAGGTGCGCGAGATCGCCGAGAAAAAGTTGAAGGACCTGAACGCGGCCGACGTTGAAGCCGCCATGCGCATGGTCGAAGGTTCCGCCCGTTCGATGGGCCTGGAAGTGGTGGGCTGAGAACATGGCGAAGATTGCAAAGCGTACTGCCAAGCTGCGTGAAGGCGTCGACCGGAACAAGCTCTATGATTTGACGTCGGCCATCGGCCTCGTCAAGGAGCGCGCCACCGCCAAGTTCGATGAGACCATCGAAGTCGCGCTGAACCTGGGCGTCGATCCCCGCCATGCGGACCAGATGGTCCGTGGCGTCGTCAACCTGCCGAACGGCACGGGCCGCACCGTGCGCGTCGCCGTGTTCGCCCGTGGCGACAAGGCCGAGGAAGCCAAGAAGGCCGGTGCGGATATCGTCGGCGCCGAGGATCTCGTTGAGATCGTCAATGGCGGCACGATCGATTTCGACCGCTGCATCGCCACCCCGGACATGATGCCGCTCGTCGGCCGTCTGGGTAAGGTGCTGGGTCCGCGCGGCATGATGCCGAACCCGAAGGTCGGCACCGTCACGGTCGATGTGGCAGGCGCGGTCAAGGCCTCCAAGGGCGGCGCCGTCGAGTTCCGCGTCGAGAAGGCCGGTATCATCCATGCCGGCGTCGGCAAGGCCTCTTTCGACCCCAAGGCCCTGGAAGAGAACATCAAGGCGTTCGCCGATGCCGTTCTCAAGGCGAAGCCTGCCGGTGCGAAAGGTGAATACCTGAAGCGCGTGGCGATTTCGTCCACCATGGGCGTCGGCGTCAAGGTCGACCCGTCCTCCGTCAAGATCGCTTGACGCATAAATTCGTGTCCCGGGGCTGAGTCCCTGGGATCGATGAATTCCGGGCCTTGAGAGATCGGGGCCCGGATCGCCGGGGGAAACCCTGGTTGTCCTGTCCGAGATTGCAGGCGGCTTGCCTTAATAATCAAAGCCTGCATGAGACGTGGAATGACCGAATTCTCCGGGGTCTCCCCGATGGATGAGGTTTGAACCGTAGTTGCCTTTGGTCCGCCCCGCCGTTCGCGGTGGGAGGCGAAAGGGGGCAGGATCCTCGAGCGTCGTTCGGGTGGTCCTTTTGGAAAACCCGTTCGACAAAGGCAAACCGGCGGGGACGCATGATGCGCTCCCGTCAACTGGAGAGAGACAGTGGAAAAAGCGGAAAAGCGCGAATTTGTCGCGTGGCTGAACGGAGCCTTCAAGGAATCCGGTTCGGTCGTCGTGGCCCACTATACCGGTCTCACCGTGGCGCAGATGAACGATCTTCGTTCGAAAATGCGCGCTGCCGGTGGCACCGTTAAAGTCGCGAAAAACCGCCTTGCCAAAATCGCTCTTCAGGGCACGGAATCGGAAGGCATCGCAGATCTGTTCACCGGACAGACGCTCGTTGCCTACGCGACCGATCCGATTACGGCTCCGAAAGTGGCCGTCGAGTTCGCCAAGGGTAACGACAAGCTCGTCATCCTCGGCGGTGCAATGGGGTCCACGACGCTGAACGCCGATGGCGTCAAGTCGCTTGCCTCGCTGCCGTCGCTCGACGAACTGCGCGCAAAGCTGGTTGGTATGATCCAGACCCCGGCCCAGCGTCTTGCAGTGCTCACCAGCGCGCCGGCGGGCCAGATCGCCCGCGTTATCGGAGCCTATGCCCGGAAGAACGAGGCGGCGTAAGGCCGTTTCTCGCTGTACTCACGTTCAAACCTCTAAAGGAATATCAAAATGGCTGATCTCGCAAAGATCGTTGAAGACCTGTCCAACCTGACCGTTCTGGAAGCTGCCGAGCTGTCCAAGCTTCTCGAAGAGAAGTGGGGCGTTTCCGCTGCTGCTCCCGTGGCCGTTGCTGCTGCCGGCGGTGCTGCTCCCGCTGCTGCGGTCGAAGAGAAGACCGAGTTCGACGTCGTGCTCGTCGATGGCGGCGCCCAGAAGATCAACGTGATCAAGGAAGTGCGCGCGATCACCGGTCTGGGCCTCAAGGAAGCCAAGGACCTCGTCGAAGGCGCTCCGAAGGCGGTCAAGGAAGCTGTGTCCAAGGACGAAGCCGAGAAGGTCAAGGCCCAGCTCGAAGGCGCTGGCGCCAAGGTCGAGCTCAAGTAATTGAGCTGAAAAATCCGGCGGATGGGTTTCCTATCCGCCGGTTTCCGCCTGTTTTGGCACCGGGTTTGTGGCCTTTTCTAGGTTACATCAGGGCAAAAGGCGGGAAAGCAGGTGGTGCCGAACCCTTTTCCTGACAGTTTGGGGGCTGTCAGGAAACGGGTTTTGTCCCGTTTAGGTGACCAGAGGCCGCAAGGCACGAAACAGCCGCAAGGCTACAGAACGAGGAGCGACGATGGCTCAGACCCACTCTTTTAACGGTCGCAAGCGCGTACGCAAGTTTTTTGGCAAGATTCCTGAAGTCGCGGAGATGCCGAACCTGATTGAGGTTCAGAAGGCGTCCTACGATCAGTTTCTCATGGTCAAGGAGCCGGAAGGCGGGCGTCTGGATGAAGGCTTGCAGGCGGTTTTCAAATCGGTCTTTCCGATTGGAGACTTTTCCGGCGCCTCCATGCTCGAATTCGTCAAATATGAGTTCGACGCGCCGAAATTCGACGTTGATGAGTGCCGCCAGCGTGACCTGACCTATGCCGCGCCGCTGAAGGTGACGCTGCGCCTGATCGTATTCGATATCGACGAGGATACCGGCGCCAAGTCGATCAAGGACATCAAGGAGCAGGATGTCTACATGGGCGACATGCCGCTCATGACCGACAACGGCACCTTCATCGTCAACGGCACCGAGCGCGTCATCGTCTCGCAGATGCACCGTTCGCCGGGCGTCTTCTTCGATCACGACAAGGGCAAGTCGCACTCCTCGGGCAAGCTCCTGTTCGCCGCTCGCGTCATTCCCTATCGCGGTTCCTGGCTTGACATCGAGTTCGACGCCAAGGACGTCGTGCATGCGCGTATCGACCGCCGCCGCAAGATCCCGGTGACGTCGCTGCTGATGGCGCTGGGCATGGATGGCGAGGAAATTCTCTCGACCTTCTATAACCAGATCGTCTACACGCGCGACGGCGACAATTGGCGCATCCCGTTCTCGGTCGAGCGCTTCAAGGGCATGAAGGTCATCACCGACCTGGTCGACGCCGACACCGGCGAGGTCGTGCTCGAGGGCGGCAAGAAGCTGACCGCGCGCGCCGCCCGCCAGCTCGCCGAAAAGGGCCTGAAGGCGATCAAGGCGACCGAGGACGATCTGTTCGGCAGCTATCTCGCCGAGGACATCGTCAATTATGCGACGGGCGAGATTTTCCTCGAGGCCGGTGACGAGCTTGACGAAAAGACCCTCAAGGTTCTTCTCGACACGGGCGTCGACGAGATCAAGGTGCTCGATATCGATCATATCAATATCGGCGCCTATATCCGCAACACGCTTGCCGTCGACAAGAATGAGGGCCGCCAGGACGCGCTGTTCGATATCTACCGCGTCATGCGCCCGGGCGAGCCGCCCACGATGGACACGGCGGAAGCCATGTTCCATTCGCTGTTCTTCGATTCCGAGCGCTACGACCTTTCCGCGGTCGGCCGCGTCAAGATGAACATGCGCCTGGACCTGGACTGCCCGGACACTGTCCGCGTGCTGCGCAAGGAAGACATCATCGCTGTCGTCAGGACGCTCGTCGAGCTGCGTGACGGCAAGGGCGAGATCGACGACATCGACAATCTCGGCAACCGCCGTGTGCGTTCGGTCGGCGAGTTGATGGAGAACCAGTACCGCGTCGGCCTGCTTCGCATGGAGCGCGCCATCAAGGAGCGCATGTCGTCGATCGAGATCGACACCGTCATGCCGCAGGACCTGATCAACGCCAAGCCGGCGGCTGCCGCCGTGCGCGAGTTCTTCGGCTCCTCGCAGCTCTCGCAGTTCATGGACCAGACCAACCCGCTGTCGGAAATCACCCACAAGCGCCGCCTCTCGGCTCTTGGACCCGGCGGTCTGACCCGCGAGCGTGCCGGCTTCGAGGTGCGCGACGTGCACCCGACGCATTATGGCCGTATCTGCCCGATCGAGACGCCGGAAGGCCCGAATATCGGCCTCATCAACTCGCTCGCCACCTTCGCGCGCGTCAACAAGTACGGCTTCATCGAGAGCCCGTACCGCAAGATCGTTGACGGCAAGGTGACGGAAGAGGTCGTCTATCTCTCCGCCATGGAAGAGGCCAAGCACTATGTTGCGCAGGCCAACGCCGTGCTTGGGGCCGATGGCAGCTTCACCGACGAGTTCGTGGTCTGCCGCCATGCGGGCGAAGTCATGATGGCGCCGCGTGAAAACGTGGACCTGATGGACGTTTCGCCGAAGCAGCTCGTGTCCGTCGCCGCGGCGCTCATCCCGTTCCTCGAGAACGACGACGCCAACCGCGCGCTCATGGGCTCGAACATGCAGCGTCAGGCCGTGCCGCTGGTGCGCGCCGAGGCGCCGTTTGTCGGCACCGGCATGGAGCCGATCGTGGCCCGCGATTCCGGCGCGGCGATTGGCGCACGGCGCACGGGCATTGTCGATCAGGTCGATGCGACCCGTATCGTCATCCGCGCGACGGAAGACCTCGATCCGGCCCGTTCCGGCGTCGATATCTATCGCCTGATGAAGTACCAGCGCTCGAACCAGAACACCTGCATCAACCAGCGTCCGCTGGTTCGTGTCGGCGACCGCATCCAGAAGGGCGACATCATCGCCGACGGTCCTTCGACCGATCTGGGCGATCTGGCGCTCGGCCGCAACGTGCTCGTCGCGTTCATGCCGTGGAACGGCTACAACTACGAGGATTCGATCCTTCTTTCCGAGAAGATCGTGTCGGATGACGTCTTCACCTCGATCCATATCGAGGAGTTCGAGGTTGCCGCCCGCGATACCAAGCTT
This sequence comes from Paramesorhizobium endophyticum, assembly GCF_014640615.1. Taxonomy (GTDB): domain Bacteria; phylum Pseudomonadota; class Alphaproteobacteria; order Rhizobiales; family Rhizobiaceae; genus Paramesorhizobium; species Paramesorhizobium endophyticum. The sequence continues at coordinate 16,429 of NZ_BMHH01000002.1, forward strand.
GGACCTGAGGAAATTACGCGCGATATTCCGAACGTTTCGGAAGAAGCGCTTAAGAATCTCGACGAAGCCGGCATCGTCTATATCGGCGCGGAAGTGCATCCGGGCGACATTCTCGTCGGCAAGATCACGCCGAAGGGTGAAAGCCCGATGACGCCGGAAGAAAAGCTCCTGCGCGCCATCTTCGGCGAGAAGGCTTCCGATGTCCGCGACACCTCCATGCGTATGCCCCCCGGGACCTACGGCACGGTCGTCGAAGTGCGCGTCTTCAACCGCCACGGCGTGGAGAAAGACGAGCGCGCCATGGCCATCGAGCGCGAGGAAATCGAGCGTCTCGCCAAGGACCGCGACGACGAGCAGGCGATTCTCGACCGCAACACCTACGGCCGCCTGGCCGACGTGCTTGACGGCAAGGCCGCCATCGCCGGACCGAAGGGCTTCAAGAAGGGCACGACTGTCACCCGCGAAGTGCTGAGCGAGTATCCGCGTTCGCAATGGTGGCAGTTCGCCGTCGAGGACGAGAAGCAGCAGGGCGAGATCGAGGCGCTGCGCAACCAGTACGACGACTCCAAGAAGCTGCTCGAGCAGCGCTTCATGGATAAGGTCGAGAAGGTGCAGCGCGGCGACGAGATGCCTCCTGGCGTCATGAAGATGGTCAAGGTCTTCGTCGCCGTGAAGCGCAAGATCCAGCCGGGCGACAAGATGGCCGGCCGTCACGGCAACAAGGGTGTCGTGTCGCGCATCGTGCCGGTCGAGGACATGCCGTTCCTTGAGGATGGCACCCACGCCGATATCGTGCTGAATCCGCTCGGCGTGCCTTCGCGCATGAATGTCGGACAGATCCTTGAAACCCATCTGGGTTGGGCCTGCGCCGGCATGGGCAAGAAGATCGGCGAGCTGCTGGAGATCTATCGCGCTCAGGGCGACATCAAGCCGCTGCGCCAGACGATCGAGCACATCATCCCGGACAACGACCGCAATGAGCCGGTTCGTGAGTACGACGATGAGAGCATCGTGCGCCTGGCCGACCAGATGAAGCGCGGCGTGTCGATTGCAACGCCCGTCTTCGACGGCGCGCATGAATCCGACATCAATGCGATGCTGGCGGATGCGGGTCTGGCGACTTCGGGCCAATCGACGCTCTATGACGGGCGTACTGGTGAACCCTTCGATCGTCAGGTGACGATGGGCTATATTTACATGCTCAAGCTTCACCATCTGGTCGACGACAAGATCCATGCCCGTTCGATTGGGCCTTACTCGCTCGTCACCCAGCAGCCTCTGGGCGGCAAGGCGCAGTTCGGCGGCCAGCGCTTCGGCGAAATGGAGGTCTGGGCGCTCGAGGCTTACGGCGCGGCATACACCTTGCAGGAAATGCTCACCATCAAGTCGGACGACGTGGCGGGCAGAACCAAGGTCTACGAGGCCATCGTGCGCGGCGACGACACGTTTGAGGCGGGTATCCCCGAGAGCTTCAACGTTCTCGTCAAGGAAATGCGCTCGCTGGGCCTGAATGTCGAGCTCGACAACACCCGCGATCTGCCTGCGCCGCAGCAGGACGCGCTGCCCGACGCGGCGGAATGAGGATGAAGAGGCGAGGGGCGTCACTGCCCCTCGCTTGGCCCTTTGGCTTATGAGAGAGGAAGTAAGGGAGTAAGGGAGTAAGGGAGTATGTTTTTGAGAACATATTCCTCTACTCCCCTATTCCCTTGCTCCCCTTCCGGGCGCATCGAGGGCGACCACGGAATTCAAACGGGGGTTACGAAGGACCCCGATAAGGAGAACGGCATGAACCAAGAGGTCATGAATCTTTTCAATCCGCAGACTCCGGCGCAGACCTTCGATTCCATCCGGATTTCGATCGCGTCGCCGGAGAAGATTCTCTCCTGGTCCTACGGTGAGATCAAGAAGCCGGAGACGATCAACTATCGTACGTTCAAGCCCGAACGCGACGGTCTCTTCTGCGCGCGCATCTTCGGCCCGATCAAGGACTATGAATGCTTGTGCGGCAAGTACAAGCGCATGAAGTACAAGGGCATCATCTGCGAGAAGTGCGGCGTGGAAGTCACGCTGTCGCGCGTGCGCCGCGAGCGCATGGGCCATATCGAGCTCGCCGCCCCGGTCGCCCATATCTGGTTCCTGAAGTCGCTGCCGAGCCGCATCGGCACGCTGCTCGACATGACGCTGAAGGATATCGAGCGCGTCCTCTATTTCGAGAACTACATCGTCACCGAGCCGGGCCTCACCTCGCTGAAGGAGCATCAGCTCCTTTCGGAAGAGGAATATATGATGGCCGTCGACGAGTTCGGCGAGGACCAGTTCACCGCCCTCATCGGTGCGGAAGCCATCTATGAGCTTCTGGCCTCGATGGAGCTCGAGAAGATCGCCGGCGACCTGCGCTCCGACCTGGCTAGCACCACGTCCGAGTTGAAGCAGAAGAAGCTGATGAAGCGTCTCAAGATCGTTGAGAACTTCCTCGAATCCGGCAACCGTCCGGAATGGATGATCATGAAGATCGTCCCGGTCATCCCGCCGGACCTGCGCCCGCTCGTCCCGCTCGATGGCGGCCGGTTCGCGACGTCGGATCTCAACGATCTCTATCGCCGCGTCATCAACCGTAACAACCGCCTGAAGCGCCTCATCGAGCTTCGCGCGCCGGGCATCATCATCCGCAACGAGAAGCGCATGCTTCAGGAAGCGGTCGATGCGCTGTTCGACAACGGCCGCCGCGGCCGCGTCATCACGGGCGCCAACAAGCGCCCGCTGAAGTCGCTCTCCGACATGCTGAAGGGCAAGCAGGGCCGCTTCCGCCAGAACCTGCTCGGCAAGCGCGTCGACTATTCGGGCCGTTCGGTCATCGTGACCGGTCCGGAGCTGAAGCTGCACCAGTGCGGCCTGCCGAAGAAGATGGCGCTCGAGCTGTTCAAGCCCTTCATCTACGCCCGTCTCGACGCCAAGGGTTATTCCTCCACCGTCAAGCAGGCGAAGAAGCTGGTCGAGAAGGAAAAGCCCGAGGTCTGGGATATCCTCGACGAGGTCATCCGCGAGCATCCGGTGCTTCTCAACCGCGCGCCGACGCTGCACCGCCTCGGCATCCAGGCTTTCGAGCCGATCCTGATCGAAGGCAAGGCGATCCAGCTGCATCCGCTCGTCTGCACGGCCTTCAACGCCGACTTCGACGGTGACCAGATGGCCGTTCACGTGCCGCTGTCACTGGAAGCGCAGCTCGAAGCCCGCGTTCTGATGATGTCGACCAACAACATCCTGCACCCGGCCAACGGCCTGCCGATCATCGTGCCGTCGCAGGACATGGTCCTCGGCCTCTATTATCTGTCCATCGTGGCGGAGAACGAGCCGGGGCAGGGCATGGCGTTTGCCGACCAGGGCGAGCTTCTGCACGCCATCGAAAGCAAGGCGGTCACGCTGCACACCAAGATCAAGGGCCGCTTCAAGACCGTCGATGCCGAAGGCAAGCCGGTGTCGAAGATCTATGACACGACCCCCGGTCGCATGCTCATCGGCGAACTGCTGCCGAAGAACCACAACGTGCCCTTCGACATCGCCAACCAGGAGATGACGAAGAAGAACATCTCCAAGATGATCGACCTCGTCTACCGCCATTGCGGCCAGAAAGAGACGGTTATCTTCTGCGACCGCATCATGCAGTTGGGCTTCGCCCATGCCTGCCGCGCCGGCATTTCGTTCGGCAAGGACGACATGGTCATCCCAGATGCCAAGGCCCGCATCGTTGCCGAGACCGAGGCGCTCGCCAAGGAATACGAGCAGCAGTATAATGACGGCCTGATCACCCAGGGCGAGAAGTACAACAAGGTCGTGGATGCCTGGGGCAAGGCCACCGAAAAGGTGACCGAGGAGATGATGGCCCGCATTAAGGCCGTCGAATTCGACCCGGCGACCGGCCGCCAGAAGCAGATGAACTCGATCTACATGATGTCGCACTCCGGCGCCCGCGGTTCGGTGAACCAGATGCGCCAGCTGGGCGGCATGCGCGGCCTCATGGCCAAGCCGTCGGGCGAGATCATCGAGACGCCGATCATCTCGAACTTCAAGGAAGGCCTGACCGTGAACGAGTACTTCAACTCGACCCACGGCGCCCGTAAGGGCCTGGCGGACACCGCCTTGAAGACCGCGAACTCCGGCTACCTGACCCGCCGTCTCGTCGACGTGGCGCAGGACGCGATTATTTCGGAAGTGGATTGCGGCACTGAGAAGGGCCTCACCATCCAGCCGATCGTCGACGCCGGCCAGATCGTCGCTCCGCTCGGCCAGCGCGTCCTCGGACGTACCGCGCTTGACGACATCCTGCACCCGGTGACGGGCGAGATCATCGTCGAAGCGGGCCGCATGATCGAGGAGCGCGACGTCGACATCATCGAGAAGGCCGGTATCCAGACGATCCGCATCCGCTCGGCGCTGACCTGCGAAACCCGCTCGGGTGTTTGCGCGAAGTGCTATGGCCGCGATCTGGCGCGCGGCACGCCCGTCAACCAGGGCGAAGCCGTCGGTGTCATCGCCGCTCAGTCGATCGGCGAGCCGGGCACCCAGCTCACCATGCGTACCTTCCACCTTGGCGGCACGGCGCAGGTGGTGGACTCCTCCTATCTGGAGGCGAGCTATGAGGGCACGGTGCAGATCCGCAACCGCAACGTGGTGCGCAACTCGGACGGCAATCTCGTCGTCATGGGCCGCAACATGGCGGTCGTCATCGTCGATTCCTCCGGCAAGGAGCGCGCGGTGCATCGCGTGACCTATGGTTCGCGCCTGTTCGTGGACGAGGGCGACGCGGTGAAGCGCGGCCAGCGTATCGCCGAGTGGGATCCGTATACCCGTCCGATCATGACGGAAGTCGAGGGTATCGTCGAGTTCGAGGACATGGTCGACGGCCTGTCCGTGCAGGAAACGACCGATGAATCGACCGGCATCACCAAGCGCGTCGTCATCGACTGGCGTTCGACGCCGCGCGGCTCCGACCTGAAGCCCGCCATTGTCATCAAGGACAAGAGCGGCAAACTTCTGAAGCTGTCCAAGGGCGGAGATGCCCGCTTCCAGCTCTCCGTGGAGACCATTCTCTCCGTCGAGCCGGGCGCGCATGTGAGGGCCGGCGACGTCATCGCCCGTCTGCCGATGGAAAGCGCCAAGACCAAGGACATCACGGGCGGTCTGCCGCGCGTGGCGGAACTGTTCGAGGCGCGCCGTCCGAAGGATCACGCCATCATCGCCGAGATCGACGGCACGGTGCGGTTCGGCCGCGATTACAAGAACAAGCGCCGCATCATCATCGAGCCGAACGATGAGACGATCGAGCCGGTGGAATATCTGATCCCGAAGGGCAAGCCGTTCCATCTGCAGGACGGCGACGCCATCGAGAAGGGCGACTACATCCTGGACGGCAACCCGGCGCCGCATGACATCCTGGCGATCAAGGGCGTGGAGGCTCTGGCTTCCTACCTCGTCAACGAGATCCAGGAAGTCTACCGTCTGCAGGGCGTGTTGATCAACGACAAGCACATCGAGGTGATCGTTCGCCAGATGCTGCAGAAGGTCGAGATCACCGAGTCCGGCGATTCCGGCTATATCGCCGGCGATCATGTCGACCGCATCGAGATGGATGAGATCAACGAGAAGCTGGTCGAGGAAGGCAAGGCGCCTGCATCGGGCACTCCTGTTCTGCTCGGCATCACCAAGGCCTCGCTGCAGACGCCGTCCTTCATCTCCGCCGCGTCGTTCCAGGAGACGACCCGCGTCCTCACCGAGGCGGCCGTTGCCGGCAAGGTTGATACGCTGCAGGGCCTGAAGGAGAACGTCATCGTCGGCCGTCTGATCCCCGCAGGCACCGGCGGTCAGGTCAGCCAGATCCGTCGCATCGCCATGGCCCGCGACGAGCTGATCATCGACGAGCGCCGCAAATCGAGCGGCGCAGAGACGGCCAGCGCAATGCTGACCGACATGACCGGCAAAGCCGCCGAGTAAGATCGGCTCACAACCAAAAAGCAAAAAGCCGCCTCCGGGCGGCTTTTTCATTTGGCCTTAAATCAGGCCAAATCACGATTTACGTGTAATGCGGGCTCTTCAATAATTGCGGTGGTTGCGAGTGGGCCTGATGAAGAAGATTTTCGTTCCGATCGTTGCTCTTGCGTCCGTGCTGGCGCACACGGCTCTCGCCGATGTCAGATATGTTCTTCCTCACGACAATTCGAAACTGTCCGGCCAGGATGTGAATGTTCAATTCTGGGGCGCCATCAACGCCGCGAAGATCGTCGATCTGGAAACCGTGATCGACAAGATCAACCTCGAATACCCCGAGGTTCACGCCATCAACCTTTATATCAATAGCGGCGGCGGCGATATGGATAGCGGCTGGGTCGGTTATACCGCGATCAAAAGCTCGAAAATCCCCATCCGGGCGATCAATGTGGCGAAAACGGATTCAGCGGCGACCTTGCTCTTCTGCGGCGCATCGCAGCGCTACGTCATGGAGGGCGCGAGCTTTCTCCTGCACCCGGCGGCGATTTCGCTGAGTTCGTTTGATTACAAACCGGATATGCTGGATAGGAAAGTCGAGTATCTGAAGAACCTGAACAAATACTTCTTCAAAGCCTATCGTGGATGCACCAATCTGAAGGAGGAGGACATTCGCAAGATGCTTTCAGCCGAGGAGTCCTCCAGGTCGGCTGACGATACCGAGGCCATCAGGATCGGGCTCGCCAGCAAGATACTGACCGCCGAGTTTCCGGGCGGGGCGTCGGCCTATATCCTCGACCCCGCCAGGGGGTGAGGGGGCTATTCCCCCTCGAACTCGATCAGCGCAGCCTCGCCGCTGAGCGCGGTCTTCCAGGCGCTCTTGTACGGCTCTTCCTCGGGTTCCTCGGTGATGGTCCCGACTTCGGTCACTTCCGCTTCTTCGTAATCCTGGTCGGCAAGAATATTGAGCGCCGTCGTCACGATGTCTTCCTCGCCGCCGGCTGTCAGCAGCAGGTGAACGAGAACGGGCTCGCTGTCCTTCTCCTTCCAGACATCGGCGACGATGAGGAAAACTTCTTTCGGTGTATTTTCGGCTGACGGCATGGGCGATTCTTTCGTTTGCTGTGATTATCCGCTGAGTCTATTCCGATTTCTGTGACAGGAGAAACAGGAAGTGGCGGTAATCTCGAAATAATGGGTTGAATTTCGTGTGCCGGCTGCAATATTCTGTCCGAGCTGCCTGAAACTGCGGGTTTCCCGGCCTTTTCGCCTAAATTCTTAACCTCTGGACTTGACGCGGGGCGGGGGAAGACGTATCAGCAGCCCATCTGAGCCGATGTGAGGCTGGCTGTTTCGGAGCGACACGCTCTGGAGTTCGCCTCAAACAGGGTTCGTTTTACGACCGATATACAAATTGCCGTTCGCATGAAGCGATGAGCTTCCTCTGCTTTAGTTCGGGCAAGCCGCTGGGAAACACGCGGTTTAAGGCCCGAATTTGTGCATGAAGATGCCGGTGGAACGGCCCGATTGGGCTTATGATACGAGATTCGATAAAGAGGAAGGTTGAATGCCTACCGTAAACCAGCTGATCCGCAAGCCGCGCGTTGCGCCGGTGAAGCGTAATAAGGTTCCCGCCCTCCAGGCGAACCCGCAGAAGCGTGGTGTCTGCACCCGCGTCTACACGACGACCCCGAAGAAGCCGAACTCGGCGCTTCGTAAGGTTGCCAAGGTGCGTCTGACCAATGGCTTCGAAGTCATCGGCTATATCCCGGGCGAGGGGCATAATCTCCAGGAGCACTCGGTTGTCATGATCCGTGGCGGCCGTGTCAAGGACTTGCCCGGCGTGCGCTACCACATCATCCGTGGCGTGCTCGATACGCAGGGTGTGAAGAACCGCAAGCAGCGCCGCTCCAAATACGGTGCGAAGCGTCCGAAGTAATTTTCCGGGGATACCGGCCGCCCGAGGGCGGATGAGCCCGATGTAATTAGAAAGACAAGAACATGTCCCGTCGCCATAGAGCAGAAAAGCGTGAGATCAATCCGGACCCGAAGTTCGGCGATCTCGTCATCACCAAGTTCATGAATGCCATCATGTTGCATGGCAAGAAGTCGATCGCCGAGAAGATCGTCTATGGTGCGCTTGACTCTGTCGAGGTCAAGGCGAAGCAGGAGCCGGTCGCGCTGTTCCATCAGGCGCTGGACAATGTCGCTCCGCACGTCGAGGTTCGCTCTCGCCGCGTCGGTGGCGCCACCTATCAGGTGCCGGTCGATGTTCGTCCGGAGCGCCGTCAGGCTCTGGCCATCCGCTGGCTCATCAATGCCGCTCGCGGTCGCAATGAAACCACGATGGTCGATCGTCTCTCGGGTGAGCTCATGGACGCCGCCAACAATCGCGGCTCGGCTGTGAAGAAGCGTGAAGACACGCATCGCATGGCGGAAGCCAACCGCGCATTTTCGCATTACCGCTGGTAATCATCGAACCTGTTCAAAGAGGCAGCCACCATGGCCCGCGAATACAAAATCGAAGACTACCGTAATTTCGGTATCATGGCGCATATCGACGCTGGCAAGACCACGACGACCGAGCGCATCCTGTACTACACCGGCAAGTCGCACAAGATCGGCGAAGTCCATGACGGCGCCGCGACGATGGACTGGATGGAGCAGGAGCAGGAACGCGGCATCACCATCACCTCGGCTGCCACGACCACGTTCTGGCAGGGCCGCGATGGCAAGAAGCGCCGCTTCAACATCATCGACACCCCGGGCCACGTGGACTTCACCATCGAGGTCGAGCGCAGTTTGCGCGTTCTCGACGGCGCTGTCGCGCTGCTGGATGCCAATGCCGGCGTCGAGCCGCAGACCGAAACCGTATGGCGCCAGGCTGAGAAGTATCATGTCCCGCGCATGTTCTTCGTCAACAAGATGGACAAGATCGGTGCTGACTTCTACCGCTCGGTCGAGATGATCAAGACCCGCCTCGGCGCCAAGGCTGTCGTCATGCAGCTGCCCGTCGGCGCGGAAAGCGATTTCAAGGGCGTCGTCGACCTGATCGAGATGAAGGCCCTGATCTGGCGCGACGAGACGCTCGGCGCTGCCTGGGATGTCGTCGATATCCCTGCCGACCTCAAGGACAAGGCCGAAGAATACCGCGAGTTGCTGATCGAGAGCGCCGTCGAAGTCGACGAGGCCGCGATGGAAGCCTATCTCGAGGGCAAGATGCCGTCGAATGAAGAGCTGCGCGCTCTGATCCGCAAGGGCACCTGCAACGTCGAATTCCACCCGGTTTTCTGCGGCTCCGCCTTCAAGAACAAGGGCGTCCAGCCGCTCCTCGACGGTGTGGTGGACTATCTGCCGTCGCCGGTCGACGTTCCCGCCATCAAGGGCATCGACGCCAAGACCGAAGCCGAGACCACGCGCGAATCCTCCGACGAAGCGCCGCTGGCCATGCTCGCCTTCAAGATCATGAATGACCCGTTCGTCGGCTCGCTCACTTTTGCTCGTATCTATTCCGGCAAGATGACCAAGGGCGTTTCGCTCGAGAACACGGTCAAGGGAAAGAAAGAGCGCATCGGCCGTATGCTGCAGATGCACTCCAATTCCCGTGAGGATATCGACGAAGCCTTTGCCGGCGACATCGTCGCTCTGGCAGGCCTCAAGGAGACCACCACGGGCGATACGCTCTGCGATCCGCTGAAGCCGGTTATCCTCGAGCGCATGGAATTCCCTGAGCCGGTCATCGAGATCGCGATCGAGCCCAAGACCAAGGCCGACCAGGAAAAGATGGGCATCGCGCTCAACCGCCTGGCCGCCGAGGATCCTTCCTTCCGCGTCAAGTCGGACGAAGAGTCGGGCCAGACCATCATCGCCGGCATGGGCGAGCTGCATCTCGACATTCTCGTGGACCGTATGCGTCGCGAGTACAAGGTCGAGGCGAATATCGGCCAGCCGCAGGTTGCCTATCGTGAATCGATCACGAAGACCGCCGAAATCGACTACACCCATAAGAAGCAGTCCGGCGGTTCGGGCCAGTTCGCCCGCGTCAAGATCGTCTTCGAGCCGCATGATGGCGACGATTTCATCTTCGAATCGAAGATCGTCGGCGGATCGGTTCCGAAGGAATACATCCCGGGCGTGCAGAAGGGTATCGAGAGCGTCATGGGCGCCGGTCCGCTTGCGGGCTTCCCGATGCTCGGCGTCAAGGCGACGCTGATCGACGGCGCGTACCACGATGTTGACTCGTCCGTGCTGGCATTCGAAATCGCGGCCCGCGCCGCGTTCCGCGAAGGCGCGCAGAAGGCTGGCGCCCAGCTCCTCGAGCCGATCATGAAGGTCGAGGTTGTGACGCCGGAAGATTACGTCGGTGACGTGATTGGCGACCTGAACTCCCGCCGTGGCCAGATCTCGGGCACGGAGGCCCGTGGCATTGCTACGGTCGTCAATGCAAACGTGCCGCTCGCCAACATGTTTGGCTATGTGAACACGCTGCGTTCGATGAGCCAGGGACGCGCCCAGTACACCATGCAGTTCGACCATTATGAGCCGGTTCCGACCGCGGTCGCACAGGAAATCCAGAAGAAGTTTGCGTAACCTGTTCGGTTCCGCTTGATCCACAAATGCCCGAGCAGGCTATAATTACGGAGTAGCTCAAATGGCGAAGAGTAAGTTTGAACGTACGAAGCCGCATGTTAACATTGGCACGATCGGCCATGTCGACCACGGCAAGACGTCGCTGACGGCGGCGATCACGAAGTATTTCGGTGAGTTCAAGGCGTATGACCAGATCGACGCCGCTCCGGAAGAGAAGGCGCGCGGCATCACCATCTCGACCGCGCATGTCGAGTACGAGACGGAGAACCGTCACTACGCCCACGTCGACTGCCCTGGCCACGCCGACTATGTGAAGAACATGATCACCGGCGCGGCGCAGATGGACGGCGCGATCCTGGTTTGCTCGGCTGCCGACGGCCCGATGCCCCAGACCCGCGAGCACATCCTGCTCGCCCGTCAGGTCGGCGTTCCCGCGATCGTCGTGTTCCTGAACAAGGTCGACCAGGTCGACGATCCGGAGCTGCTCGAGCTGGTTGAGCTCGAAGTCCGCGAGCTTCTGTCGAAGTACGACTTCCCCGGCGACGATATCCCCATCGTCAAGGGCTCGGCTCTGGCTGCTCTCGAAGACTCCAACAAGGAGATCGGTGAGGATGCGGTTCGCGAGTTGATGAAGGCCGTCGATGCCTACATCCCGACGCCAGAGCGTCCGATCAACATGCCGTTCCTGATGCCGATCGAAGACGTGTTCTCGATCTCGGGCCGCGGCACGGTTGTCACGGGCCGCGTCGAGCGCGGTGTCGTCAAGGTCGGCGAGGAAGTCGAGATCGTCGGCATCAAGCCGTCAACCAAGACGACTGTCACCGGCGTTGAAATGTTCCGCAAGCTGCTCGATCAGGGCCAGGCCGGCGACAATATCGGCGCGCTGATCCGTGGTGTCGGCCGTGAAGACGTCGAGCGCGGCCAGGTGCTGTGCAAGCCGGGTTCTGTGAAGCCGCACACGAAGTTCGTGGCCGAGGCTTACATCCTGACCAAGGACGAAGGTGGCCGTCATACGCCGTTCTTCACCAACTACCGCCCGCAGTTCTACTTCCGCACGACGGACGTGACCGGCGTGGTGACGCTGCCCGAGGGCACGGAGATGGTGATGCCCGGCGACAACGTGACGATGGACGTGACGCTGATCGTTCCGATCGCCATGGAAGAGAAGCTGCGCTTCGCTATCCGTGAAGGCGGCCGCACCGTCGGCGCCGGCATCGTGTCGAAGATCGTCGAGTAATAAGAAGATTGTGCAGGGGGCGCCTATCCGTCCACACCGGATAGGCGTCAGCCGCGAACAAGGAACAGATGAAATGAACGGTCAAAACATCCGCATTCGCCTCAAGGCGTTTGATCATCGGATCCTTGACGCTTCGACGCGGGAAATCGTGTCGACTGCCAAGCGTACCGGTGCCAATGTGCGCGGACCGATCCCGCTTCCGACGCGGATCGAGAAGTTCACGGTCAACCGGTCGCCGCACATCGACAAGAAGAGCCGCGAGCAGTTCGAGATGCGCACGCACAAGCGTCTTCTCGATATCGTTGACCCGACCCCGCAGACCGTCGATGCGCTGATGAAGCTCGACCTCTCCGCTGGTGTCGATGTCGAGATCAAGCTTTAAGGCTTGAGGACGGAAGGAACGAACCCGATGCGTTCAGGTGTTATTGCACAGAAGCTGGGCATGACGCGCGTCTACAATGACGCTGGCGAGCATGTGCCGGTGACGGTTCTCCGGATGGAGAGCTGCCACGTGGTGGCCCAGCGTACAGTTGAAAAGAACGGCTACACGGCTGTCCAGCTTGGTGTTGGACTTGCCAAGGTCAAGAACACGACCAAGGCGTTGCGCGGACATTTCGCCGCTGCCTCCGTCGAGCCCAAGGCCAAGGTAGCCGAATTCCGCGTTTCGCCCGACAATCTTCTTGATGTCGGCGTCGAGATCACGGCTGAGCATTTCGTGCCCGGCCAGAAGGTCGACGTAACCGGCACTTCGGTCGGCAAGGGCTTCCAGGGCGTCATGAAGCGCCACAATTTCGGCGGCCATCGCGCTTCGCACGGTAACTCGGTTACCCACCGCGCGCATGGTTCGACCGGTCAGCGCCAGGACCCCGGCAAGGTGTTCAAGGGCAAGAAGATGGCCGGTCACATGGGCCAGACCCGCGTGACCACGCAGAACATCGAAGTCGTGTCCACCGACCTCGACCGCGGCCTCATTCTGGTTCGCGGCGCCGTTCCGGGTTCGAAGGGCGCATGGATCCTGGTGCGCGATGCCGTGAAGAGCTCGCTGCCCGAGAATGCGCCGAAGCCGGCGGCTCTGCGCCAGGCGGCAAAGACCGAAGCAGCGTCCTCCGCGCCGGAAGCGGCCGCAGCGACTGAGGGAGCCGAATAATGGATCTCACGATTACAACTCTTGAAGGCAAGGACGCCGGCAAGGTGAAGCTCTCCGAGGAGATCTTCGGCCTCGACCCGCGCGAGGACATCCTGCAGCGCGTCGTGCGCTGGCAGCTTGCCCGCCGCCAGCAGGGCACGCATCAGACCAAGACGCGCGGCGAAATCTCCCGCACCGGCGCCAAGATGTACAAGCAGAAGGGTACGGGCCGCGCCCGCCATCACTCCGCTCGTGCTCCGCAGTTCCGTGGCGGCGGCAAGGCCCATGGCCCGGTTGTCCGCAGCCATGACCATGACCTGCCGAAGAAGGTCCGTGCGCTCGGCCTGCGTCATGCGCTTTCGGCCAAGGCCAAGTCCTCCGACCTGATCATCATCGACGATCTGGCGGCGAGCGAAGCCAAGACCAAGCTGCTGACGGCACAGTTCGCCAAGCTCGGCCTCGACAACGCGCTGCTCATCGGCGGCACGGAACTCGACGCCAACTTCAAGAACGCGGCGTCGAACATTCCGAACATCGATGTGCTGCCGGTGCAGGGCATCAACGTTTACGACATCCTTCGTCGTGGCAAGCTCGTTCTTTCCAAGGCGGCGATCGAAGCCCTAGAAGTTCGTTTCAAGGGGAGCGTTTCAAATGACTGATCTTCGCCACTACGACGTGATCGTCAGCCCTGTCATCACCGAGAAGTCCACCATGGTTTCCGAGCATAACCAGGTGGTCTTCAACGTGGCCCGCAAGGCGACGAAACCGGAAATCAAGGCTGCGGTCGAAGCGCTGTTCGGCGTGAAGGTCACTGCTGTGAACACCGCCGTGCGCAAAGGCAAGGTGAAGCGGTTCAAAGGCACCATCGGACGCCAGAGCGATGTCAAGAAGGCGGTCGTGACGATTGCCGAAGGCCAAACCATCGACGTTTCGACTGGTCTTTGAGAGGCCGTGGAGTAAAAGACAATGGCACTCAAGCATTATAACCCAACCACGCCCGGCCAGCGTCAGCTGGTTCTCGTGGATCGCTCCGAGCTCTACAAGGGCAAGCCGGTCAAGTCCCTGACCGAAGGCCTGACGAAGAAGGGCGGACGCAACAATTACGGCCGCATCACCGCCCGTTACCAGGGCGGCGGTCACAAGCGGACCTATCGTTTCGTCGACTTCAAGCGCCGCAAGCACGATGTTGCCGCGACGGTCGAGCGTCTTGAGTACGATCCGAACCGCACGGCTTTCATCGCGCTCATCCGTTATGCCGATGACGAGCTGTCCTACATTCTGGCGCCGCAGCGCCTGGCGGTCGGCGACACGGTCATCTCCGGCCAGTCCGTCGACGTGAAGCCGGGCAATGCGATGCCTCTGGCCTCCATGCCCGTCGGCACCATCATCCACAATGTGGAGATGAAGCCGGGCAAGGGCGGCCAGATCGCCCGCTCCGCCGGTACGTATGCCCAGCTCGTGGGCCGCGACCAGGGAATGGCGATCCTTCGCCTGAACTCCGGCGAACAGCGTCTGGTTCACGGTTCCTGCTTCGCCACGGTCGGCGCGGTTTCGAACCCGGACCATGGCAACATCAGCCTGGGCAAGGCCGGCCGCCGTATCTGGCTCGGCAAGCGTCCGAGCGTCCGCGGCGTCGCGATGAACCCGGTCGACCATCCGCATGGCGGTGGTGAAGGCCGTACCTCCGGTGGTCGTCATCCTGTTTCTCCGTGGGGCAAGCCCACGAAGGGCAAGAAGACGCGCTCCAACAAGGCGACGGACAAGTTCATCATGCGTTCGCGTCACCAGCGCAAGAAATAAGAGGGTAGTCTGAAATGGCTCGTTCAGTTTGGAAAGGACCGTTCATCGACGGCTATCTTCTCAAGAAGGCTGAGAAGGTACGCGATGGCGGTCGTAATGAGGTCATCAAGATCTGGAGCCGTCGCTCCACGATCCTGCCGCAGTTCGTCGGCCTGACCTTCGGCGTCTACAACGGCAACAAGCATGTGCCGGTGTCGGTGTCCGAGGAAATGGTTGGACACAAGTTCGGTGAATTCGCACCCACCCGGACCTATTACGGTCACGGTGCGGACAAGAAGGCGAAGAGGAAGTAACGATGGGCAAGGCCAAGGCTCCGCGCCAGCTTAAGGATAACGAGGCGAAAGCCGTCGCCCGCACACTCCGCGTCAGCCCGCAGAAGCTCAACCTGGTGGCGAGCTTGATCCGTGGCAAGAAGGTGAGTGCGGCTCTGGCCGATCTGGAGTTCTCGCGCAAGCGGATCGCCGGAACGGTGAAGAAGACGCTGGAATCGGCGATCGCCAACGCAGAAAACAATCACGATCTCGATGTCGATGCTCTGGTCGTCGCGGAAGCCTATGTCGGCAAGTCGATCGTCATGAAGCGCTTCCACGTCCGTGGCCGCGGCCGCGCGAGCCGGATCGAGAAGCCGTTCTCGCATCTCACCATCGTCGTCCGCGAAGCCGCGGAAAAAGGGGAGGCCGCATAATGGGCCAGAAGATTAATCCGATCGGCTTCCGCCTCGGCATCAATCGCACCTGGGATTCGCGCTGGTATGCGAATACCGGCGAGTACGGCAAGCTTCTGCATGAGGACCTCAAGATCCGTCAGTACCTGATGGAAGAGCTCAAGCAGGCCGCGATCTCCAAGGTTGTCATCGAACGCCCGCACAAGAAGTGCCGCGTGACGATTCACTCGGCTCGTCCGGGCATCATCATCGGCAAGAAGGGCGCCGACATCGAGAAGCTGCGCAAGAAGCTTTCCGAGATGACGAATTCCGACGCCGCGCTCAACATCGTCGAAGTCCGCAAGCCGGAGATCGACGCGGTGCTGATCGCCCAGTCGATCGCACAGCAGCTGGAACGCCGTGTGGCATTCCGCCGCGCGATGAAGCGCGCCGTGCAGTCGGCCATGCGTCTTGGCGCCGAAGGCATCCGTATCAATTGCTCGGGCCGTCTTGGCGGCGCGGAAATCGCGCGCATGGAATGGTACCGTGAAGGCCGCGTACCGCTGCACACGCTGCGCGCCGATATCGATTACGGCACGGCCGAAGCCCAGACCGCCTATGGCATCTGCGGCGTCAAGGTGTGGGTGTTCAAGGGCGAGATCCTCGAGCACGACCCGATGGCTTCCGAGCGCCGCGGCATCGAGGGCGACGCCCAGGGCCAGTCTTCGAACCGCCGTCGCGAAAACGCCTGACGGTTAGGGAATTGGAGTAGAGAACAATGTTGCAGCCTAAGCGCACAAAGTTCCGCAAGCAGTTCAAGGGCCGTATCCACGGCGCGTCGAAGGGCGGCACGGAACTCAATTTCGGCGCCTTCGGATTGAAGGCCCTGGAGCCGGAGCGGGTCACCGCGCGTCAGATCGAAGCGGCCCGCCGCGCGATCACGCGCCAGATGAAGCGTCAGGGCCGGGTCTGGATCCGTATTTTCCCGGACGTGCCGGTCACCTCGAAGCCGACCGAAGTCCGTATGGGTAAGGGCAAGGGCGGCGTGGACTACTGGGCGGCGCGCGTTGCCCCCGGTCGTGTCATGTTCGAGCTTGACGGCGTACCGGAGGATGTGGCACGTGAGGCGCTCCGACTCGGGGCGGCCAAGCTCCCGATCAAGACGCGCTTCATCCAGCGTATCGCAGAATAAAAGCATGGTCCCGAAAAGTTGCGAGACTTTTCGGGTCAGATCATGCGCTTAGATAAGGGAAGCAGCCATGAAAGCCGCTGAAGTACGGTTGCAAACCGTTGACCAGATGAATGATGAGCTGGCCAAGCTGAAGAAAGAGCAGTTCAACCTGCGTTTCCAGAAGGCAACCGGCCAGCTCGAGAAGACCGCGCGGGTCAAGCAGGTCCGCCGGGATATCGCACGTATCAAGACTATCGCCCGCCAGAAGGCGGCCGAAAGCAAGGCATAAGGAAAAGAAAATCATGCCTAAGCGCGTTCTGCAGGGCGTTGTCGTCAGCGACAAGAACGACAAGACTATTGTCGTCAAGGTCGAGCGGCGCTATTCGCATCCGCTCCTCCAGAAGACCGTGCGCCAGTCCAAGAAGTACAAGGCGCATGACGAAAACAATCAGTTCAAGGTCGGTGACCTGGTTTCCATCGAGGAATCCAAGCCGATTTCGAAGGACAAGTGCTGGGTCGTCGTTACCGACGGGTCGGCGGGCTAACAAACAACAGCAATCGAGGGCAGGGCGGAACGTCCGGTCCGGCTGAACGAAAAGAAGGCGGCCAGTCATGATTCAGATGCAAACAAACCTCGACGTCGCGGATAATTCCGGCGCCCGTCGTGTCATGTGCATCAAGGTGCTGGGCGGCTCGAAGCGGAAATATGCTTCGGTCGGCGACATCATCGTCGTTTCGATCAAGGAAGCAATTCCGCGCGGCCGCGTGAAGAAGGGTGACGTGATGAAGGCGGTTGTCGTGCGCACCGCCAAGGATATCCGTCGCGCCGATGGCAGCGTTATCCGGTTCGATAAGAACGCTGCCGTTTTGATCGATAACAAGAAAGAGCCTATCGGCACCCGTATCTTCGGACCGGTTCCGCGCGAGCTGCGCGCCAAGAACCACATGAAGATCATCTCGCTGGCTCCGGAAGTTCTTTAAGGGTACGAGACGATGCAGAAGATTCGCAAAGGCGACACGGTCGTCGTTTTGGCCGGCAAGGACAAGGGGCGTACGGGCGAAGTGCTCAGCGTCTCCCCCAAGGAAGACAAGGCCGTCGTGCGCGGCATAAATATGGTTAAGCGCCATCAGCGTCAGACCCAGACGCAGGAAGCGGGCATCATCACCAAGGAAGCCCCGATCCACCTGTCCAACCTGGGCGTTCGCGATCCGAAGGACGGCAAGCCGACACGCGTCGGTTTCCGTATCGAGGATGGCGGCAAGAAGGTGCGTGTGGCAAAGCGTTCTGGAGAGTTGATCGATGGCTGAGGCAAAGATCGAACCGCGCTTGAAGAAGCAATACCAGGACGTAGTCCGCAAGGCGCTTCTCGAGCAGTTCAAATATGATAACGAGATGCAGATTCCGCGCGTCGAGAAGGTCGTGCTGAATATGGGTATCGGTGAAGCGACGGGCGACTCCAAGAAACCCACCGTTGCCGCCGAGGATCTCGCTCAGATCGCGGGCCAGAAACCGGTGATTACGCGCGCTCGCAATTCCATCGCGACCTTCAAGGTCCGTGAGAATATGCCGATCGGCGCGAAGGTTACGCTCCGCAAGGACCGTATGTACGAGTTCCTGGATCGCCTGATCACGATTGCGCTGCCGCGCGTTCGCGACTTCCGCGGCCTGAACCCGAAGAGCTTTGATGGTCGTGGCAACTTCGCCATGGGTATCAAGGAGCACATCGTGTTCCCGGAGATCAACTACGACAAGGTTGATCAGATCTGGGGCATGGACATCATCGTTTGCACGACTGCTACGACGGATGATGAAGCACGCGCCCTGCTGCGCGCCTTCAACTTCCCGTTCCGGCAGTAACGGCAAGCGTAGCGAGGTAATTGAAATGGCCAAGACTAGCGCAGTTGAAAAGAACAGGCGCCGTGAAAAGTTGGTTAAGCGTTACGCTGCGAAGCGCGCGCGTTTGAAGGCGGTTGTCATGAACCAGGGCCTTCCGCTGGACGAGCGCTTCCGCGCCACCATCCAGCTAGCCGAACTCCCGCGTAACTCGTCCAAGGTTCGCATCCGCAATCGTTGCGAGGTGTCGGGTCGTCCGCGCGGTTTCTACCGCAAGCTCAAAATGTCGCGTATCGCGCTGCGCCAGCTGGGTTCGCTCGGCCAGGTGCCGGGCGTGGTCAAGTCGAGCTGGTAAGGGAGAAGCCCCATGTCTATGTCAGATCCTCTCGGCGATATGCTGACCCGTATCCGTAACGCGATTGGCCGCAAGAAGACGAAGGTGTCTACGCCTGCGTCGAAGCTGCGCGCCCGCGTTCTGGATGTGCTCCAGTCCGAAGGTTATATCCGCGGCTACAGCCAGACTGAGTTCGAGAACGGCAAGGCCGAGATCGAAATCGAGCTGAAGTACTACGAAGGCGCGCCGGTGATCCGCGAGATCACCCGCGTTTCGAAGCCTGGCCGCCGCGTCTATGTATCGGTCAAGTCGATTCCGCATGTTGCGAACGGCCTTGGTATCTCGATCCTCTCCACGCCGAAGGGCGTGATGGCGGATCACGAGGCCCGCGAACAGAACGTTGGTGGTGAGCTGCTCTGCCGCATTTTCTAATGCGGTTGAGAGCTTGCAGATAAACGGACAGGTAAAAAAATGTCTCGTATCGGTAAAAAACCCGTGCCGGTCCCGGCAGGTGTGACCGCCACCGTTGAAGGTCAGACCATCAAGGCCAAAGGCGCGAAGGGCGAGCTTTCGTTCGTCGTCAATGATGAAGTGCTGGTGAAGCTGGAAGACAACGCGGTTCATGTCGAGCCGCGCGACCAGTCGAAGGCGGCGCGGTCGAAGTGGGGCATGTCCCGCACGATGATCGCCAATATCCTCAGCGGCGTGAAAGACGGCGTCGAGAAGAAGCTCGAGATCACGGGCGTCGGCTATCGCGCGGCGATGCAGGGCAAGAACCTGCAGCTTTCGCTGGGCTTCAGCCACGAAGTGATCTACGAGGTTCCGGCTGGAATCACTGTTGCTGTGCCGAAGCCGACGGAAATCGTCGTCACCGGCATCGACAAGCAGCAGGTCGGCCAGGTCGCCGCGGAGATTCGCGAGTATCGCGGCCCCGAGCCCTACAAGGGCAAGGGCGTCCGGTACGCCGGCGAAAAGATCGTCCGCAAAGAAGGCAAGAAGAAGTAAGGGGCTCGCGTCATGGCATCGCCGAAAGAAACCATTCAGCGCCGCGCATCGCGCGTTCGCCGTCAGATCAAGGCGGTCGCCAATGGCCGTCCGCGGCTCAGCGTGCATCGCTCTTCGAAGAACATCTACGCTCAGATCATCGACGATGCACGCGGCGTCACCATTGCCGCCGCTTCCACGCTCGATGGCGAGCTGAAGGGCTCGTTGAAGACCGGTGCGGACACGGCTGCGGCCGCCGCCGTTGGTAAGCTCGTCGCCGAGCGCGCCTCGAAGGCCGGTGTGAAAGAAGTCGTGTTCGATCGCGGCTCGTTCATCTACCACGGCCGCGTCAAGGCGCTGGCTGAGGCCGCCCGCGAAGGTGGCCTGAGCTTCTAAGCTTTTAGCCGGATAGCCCCGTCAGCGGGGCTATCCATTTATCAATTGTGCTTCCGGAAAAGAAAAAGGAACTAGGAAATGGCACAGAGAGAACGTAACCGCGACGACCGCGGCGGTCGCGAGGAACGCGACAGCGAGTTCGTCGATAAGCTGGTTCACATTAACCGCGTCGCCAAGGTCGTCAAGGGCGGCCGTCGCTTCGGTTTTGCTGCGCTCGTCGTCGTCGGCGACCAGAAGGGCAGGGTGGGCTTCGGTCATGGCAAGGCGCGCGAAGTGCCGGAAGCCATCCGCAAGGCCACAGAGGCTGCCAAGCGCGATCTGATCTTCGTGCCGCTGCGTTCGGGCCGCACGCTTCATCATGACGTCGAAGGCCGTCATGGCGCTGGCAAGGTGCTCGTTCGCGCCGCCGCTCCCGGTACCGGTATCATCGCCGGTGGTCCGATGCGCGCCGTCTTCGAAACGCTCGGCGTGCAGGACGTCGTCGCCAAGTCGCTCGGATCGTCGAACCCGTACAACATGGTTCGCGCCACCTTCGATGCGCTGAAGCATCAGATGCATCCGAAGGATGTGGCTGCCCAGCGCGGCATCAAGTACTCGACCCTTCAGGCCCGCCGCCACACTGTGGTCGGCGCCGAAGAATAGTCGCCTGCGCAAGACAAGGAAGATAAGTGATGGCTGAGAAGAAGAAGGGCAAGACGGTTACGGTCGAACAGACCGGCAGCCCCATCCGTCGTCCGTCCGAGCAGCGCGCAACGCTGATTGGTCTGGGTCTTAACAAAATGCATCGTCGCAGCACCCTGGAAGATACCCCGTCCGTTCGCGGCATGATCGCCAAGGTTCAGCATCTCGTCCGCGTTGTGGACGAGGCCTGATAATTTGGGAGATTGAACAAGATGAAACTCAACGATCTGCGTGACAAGCCGGGCGCAACCAAGGCCCGCAAGCGCGTTGCCCGTGGTATCGGCTCCGGCACCGGCAAGACTGCCGGTCGCGGCGTCAAGGGTCAGAAGGCTCGTTCCGGCGTTGCCATCAATGGCTTCGAAGGCGGCCAGATGCCGATCTATCGGCGCCTGCCGAAGCGCGGCTTCACCAACATCTTCGCCAAGAGCTACAATGTCGTTTCAGTCGGCCGCGTCCAGCAGGCCATCGACGCCGGCAAACTCGATGCGAAGGAAGTGGTGAATGCCGAGACGCTCATCGCCGCCGGCGTCATCCGCCGCGCGAAAGATGGCGTACGCCTGCTCGCCGATGGCGAACTCACCGCCAAGGTGAGCTTCGACATCGCCGGCGCGTCCAAGGCCGCCATCGAGAAGGTCGAGAAATCGGGCGGCTCGGTGAAGCTGCCGGAAGCCGCGGCAGCCGCCGAGTAAGCATAGAGTCGGCAAGCGGTGACAAGTATGTGCAGCCGGGTGGAAACACCCGGCATTGCATAATGCGGCAAACGAACTAATCTCACCGCTTGCACCTTTATGCCCGTGCGCATATCTGGGGTAGGACCGCCCTTGGTTGGCGGGGGACAGACCGGAGATCTTCCATGGCATCGGCTGCAGAACAGCTTGCATCCAATCTTAATTTTGCGGCCTTTTCTAAGGCCGATGAGCTGAAGCGGCGAATCTGGTTCACGCTGGGCGCGCTGCTCGTCTACCGGTTCGGTACCTATATCCCGCTGCCCGGCATCAATCCTGACGCGCTCGCGCAGGCTTTCCAGCAGCACAGCCAGGGCGTGCTCGGACTTTTCAACATGTTCGCCGGTGGCGCCGTGGGCCGTATGGCCATTTTCGCGCTCGGCATCATGCCTTACATCTCCGCTTCGATCATCGTGCAGCTCATGACGTCGGTTGTCCCGTCGCTTGAAGCGCTGAAGAAGGAAGGGGAGGCGGGCCGCAAGGTCATCAATCAATATACCCGCTACGGCACGGTGCTGCTTGCCACCGTCCAGGCCTATGCCATCGCGGCGGGTCTCGAATCGGGCAATGGCATCGTCACCGATCCCGGCCTGTTCTTCCGAATCTCCACGGTCATCACGCTGGTCGGCGGCACGATGTTCCTGATGTGGCTGGGTGAGCAGATCACCGCGCGCGGCATCGGCAACGGCATTTCGCTGATCATCTTCTCCGGTATCGTCGCGAACCTGCCCCATGCCATCGGTGGCACGCTCGAACTGGGCCGCACCGGTGCGCTTTCGACCGCGCTGATTCTCGGCATCATCATTCTGGCCGTCGCGCTCATCGCCATCATCGTCTTCGTCGAGCGAGCGCAGCGCCGTCTTCTGATCCAATATCCGAAGCGCCAGGTCGGCAACCGCATGTTCCAGGGCGACACGTCGCACCTGCCGCTGAAGCTCAACACTGCCGGCGTCATTCCGCCGATCTTCGCCTCGTCGCTGTTGCTTCTGCCGGCGACCGTCGCGGGCTTTGCCAATACGCAGGAAATGCCCGGCTGGGCGACGACGCTTCTTGCCGCGCTCGGCCATGGCCAGCCCATCTATATGGCGCTCTATGCTGCGCTGATGGTGTTCTTCTGCTTCTTCTACACGGCTATCGTCTTCAATCCGAAGGATACGGCCGACCAGCTCAAGAAGCATTCGGGCTTCATCCCCGGCATTCGTCCGGGCGAGCGGACCGCGGAGTATATCGATTACGTCTTGACCCGCATCACGGTCGTCGGCGCCATCTACATCGTGCTGGTTTGCATGCTGCCCGAGTTTCTGATTTCCGCTACCGGCGTCCCCTTCTATCTTGGCGGCACTTCGCTGCTCATCGTGGTCAGCGTGACGCTCGATACGGTCGCGCAGATCCAGGGCCATCTGATCGCCCATCAATATGAGGGGCTCATCAAGAAATCGAAGCTTCGGGGAGGAAAGCGCAACAAATGAGACTGATTTTTCTTGGTCCTCCGGGGGCAGGCAAGGGGACGCAGGCCAAGTATCTGAGCGAGAAACATGGCATTCCGCAATTGTCGACCGGTGACATGCTCCGTGCAGCGGTTGCCGCCGAGACGGAAGTCGGCAAGCGCGCCAAGGCTGTGATGGATGCCGGGCAACTCGTTTCGGATGACATCGTCAACCAGATTGTCTCGGAACGGATCGACCAGCCGGACTGCGCCAAAGGGTTCATCCTCGATGGATACCCCCGCACCGTTCCGCAGGCAAAGGCGCTGGCCCGGATGCTGGAGGAGAAGGGCCTCGCTCTCGATGCAGTAATCGAACTGAAGGTCGATGAGGCTGCCCTGGTTCGCCGTATGGAAAACCGGGTTGCCGAGACGACCGCCGCAGGCGGCAATGTCCGCTCCGACGACAATCCGGAGGCATTCCGCAAGCGTCTGGTGGAGTATCGCGAGAAGACCGCGCCTTTGTCGGCCTATTATGCCGAGACGGGCGAGTTGAAAGTGGTCAACGGCATGGCCGATGTCGATACGGTGACCGCCGAAATCGAAAGAATACTGATACCGGCCTGAAAACTTTGCAGCCAGGCTATCTTGGCAGGAAGCAAAGCATCGGGGCGATATTGGAAAAGAATGGCCGGGGAGTTGACTTTTCCCGGCGATTCCGCCAAAGACTGCACCAATCATCTCGTTTTTGAATGGTCGGTGCCGGCGAAAACAACAAGAGCCGATACCGGGCATTTTTATGCTGTCTGGTTGAAATTCATTAGAATGTCCGGACAGGGCAGCGGTAACATCAAGGAGAACAGGCGTGGCTCGTATTGCTGGCGTCAACATCCCGACGAACAAGCGCGTTATCATTGCGCTTCAGTACATCCACGGGATCGGGCAGAAGTTTGCCCAGGAAATCATCGACAAGGTCGGCATTCCCGCCGAGCGTCGCGTTCATCAGCTGACGGATGCTGAAGTGCTTCAGATCCGTGAGACCATCGACCGTGATTATCAGGTCGAGGGCGATCTGCGTCGCGAAGTGTCGATGAATATCAAGCGTCTGATGGACCTTGGCTGCTACCGCGGCCTGCGTCATCGCCGCTCGCTCCCGGTTCGCGGCCAGCGCACGCATACCAATGCGCGCACCCGTAAGGGCCCGGCCAAGGCGATTGCCGGCAAGAAGAAGTAATTGAGAGGGTAGTGAGGTAGTGAGTGGTGAGATAGTGAGTAGGGGTAGAAATCCTCTATTCGCTATCTCACTATCTCACTACTCACTATTCCCTCCGGTGTAGCCGCTGGCGTTACGGCGGCGTTGAGATCAACGGAAGGACTACCATGGCCAAGGAAGCCACACGCGTTCGCCGCCGCGAGCGTAAAAACATTTCGTCGGGTGTCGCTCACGTCAATTCGACGTTCAACAACACGATGATCACCATCACGGACGCGCAGGGCAATGCGATTGCCTGGTCCTCCGCCGGTGCGCAGGGGTTCAAGGGCTCGCGCAAGTCGACGCCGTTCGCCGCGCAGATGGCCGCCGAGGATTGCGCCAAGAAGGCGCAGGAGCATGGCATGCGCTCGCTGGAAGTCGAGGTTTGCGGTCCGGGTTCGGGCCGTGAGTCGGCGCTTCGCGCTCTGCAGGCCGCGGGCTTCATGATCACCTCGATCCGTGACGTGACCCCGATCCCGCACAATGGCTGCCGCCCGCGCAAGAAGCGCCGCGTCTAGTAAACTGCGATCTTTTAGCCGCATGAGCCTTTCGGGGCTCCTCTGCGGTTCCACGCTCTGTCACCACGATTGGATGGTGGTGAAGGCAAGGACAAGGAAAATCAAATGATCCAGAAAAACTGGCAGGAACTGATCAAGCCGAACAAGGTCGAGTTCCAGACCTCCGGCAAGACCAAGGCGACCGTCATCGCTGAGCCGCTGGAGCGCGGCTATGGCCTGACGCTGGGCAATGCGCTTCGCCGCGTGCTGCTTTCGTCGCTGCGCGGAGCCGCCGTCACGGCGGTGCAGATCGACGGCGTTCTGCATGAGTTCTCCTCGATCTCTGGCGTGCGTGAGGACGTCACCGATATCGTCCTCAACATCAAGGAAATCGCCATCAAGATGGAAGGCGATGGTCCCAAGCGCATGGTCGTCCGCAAGGAAGGCCCGGGCGTGGTGACGGCCGGCGATATCCAGACGGTTGGCGATGTCGAAATCCTCAATCCGGATCATGTGATCTGCACCCTTGACGAGGGCGCGGAGATCCGCATGGAGTTCACCGTCAACACCGGCAAGGGCTATGTGCCCGCCGACCGCAACCGCGCCGAGGATGCGCCGATTGGGCTCATCCCGGTCGACAGTCTCTATTCGCCGGTGCGCAAGGTGTCGTACAAGGTGGAGAACACCCGTGAGGGCCAGGTTCTCGACTATGACAAGCTGACGCTGAGCATCGAGACCGACGGTTCGATCACCGGTGAGGACGCCGTGGCTTACGCCGCGCGCATCCTGCAGGACCAACTGTCGATCTTCGTCAATTTCGACGAGCCGCAGAAGGAAATGCCGCAGGAGCAGGTGGCGGAACTCGCCTTCAACCCGGCGCTGCTGAAGAAGGTGGACGAGCTGGAGTTGTCGGTGCGTTCGGCGAACTGCCTGAAGAACGACAACATCGTCTATATCGGCGACCTGATCCAGAAGACGGAAGCCGAGATGCTGCGGACGCCGAACTTCGGCCGCAAGTCGCTGAACGAGATCAAGGAAGTTCTGGCATCCATGGGCCTCCATCTTGGCATGGAAATCCCGTCCTGGCCGCCGGAAAACATCGAAGATCTCGCCAAGCGTTACGAAGACCAATATTGAGAATTGCCGGGCCTAGCCCGAAGTTGAAAATTGAAGGAGAAGGCTCATGCGCCACGGTAATTCAGGCCGCAAGCTGAACCGGACTGCCAGCCACCGCAAGGCGATGTTTGCCAATATGGCCGCTTCGCTGATCGAGCATGAGCAGATCGTGACGACGCTGCCCAAGGCCAAGGAAATCCGCCCGATCGTCGAGAAGCTTGTCACGCTCGGCAAGCGCGGCGATCTGCACGCCCGCCGTCAGGCGATTTCGGCGATCCGCGATGTGAAGCTCGTTGCCAAGCTGTTCGATACGCTGGCCACCCGCTACGCGCAGCGCAATGGCGGCTACATCCGCATCATGAAGGCCGGCTTCCGCGCCGGCGACAACGCGCCTCTGGCTGTTGTCGAGTTCGTGGAGCGTGACGTCAACGCCAAGGGCGCCAAGGACATCGCCCGCACCGAGGCGGAAGCCTCCGAAGCAGAAGCGGCCTAATTTCGCATCTGCAATCGAAATTGAACGAGGGGCCGAAAGGCCCCTTTTTCTTTGGGGCCGGATATCAGTTATCGTTGACAATATATCGGAGTTCCCTGGATCCCTTCACCCTCGTGGTTCGAGGCTCATTCCGCTTCGCTCCAATCGCACCTCACCATGAGGGTGAAGGGGCGCCGGCGCTTCCTACAGTCATCAAGCGGAGGAAAGATCGGCGCTCCAGTAGCTCCTCATGGTGAGGTGCTCGTGCAGCGCAGCGGAACGAGCCTCGAACCACGAGGGGCGCTTGGCGCTGCCCTCAATAGGCAATACTCTAGAAAGCGTTTCGCGAGGGCGAGGCACCGCGCTCGAACTCCCCGCCGGGAAATGTTTTCAGATAGGAAAGAAGACTTGGCCGGTTCTTCTTGTTGATGGATGCTCGCGCAATCTCTGCTGCTTCAAGCGGAACCAGTGCGGCGATGGGCTTTCCGCGCCGCGTAATGGTGACGATTTCACCTTTGTTTGCCTCATCGATATAGGCCGACAGGCTGGCTTTTGCATCCTTGAGGCTGACGGTGGACATGATAATCTCGCACACAACGGATATAGGGCGAATCTATATAGCTTTCAGTTGCGAATCAAGCTGACGTTTCCGCCTACGTTTGTCCATTCCCGCCCCTATCGATTTGTAGCTGTCTATGGCTTGGCTGGTTCGAATCTGTTCCTATCTATCCACTCGATATCGATTCAGGAGTTCGCTCATGCCCTTCCGTTCTTCGAGCATTGCCGCTTTTCTTGCGCTGGCGATGGCCGTTGCCCCCATGGCTCCATCCTTCGCGCAGGAAAAGACGACAGGCGGGACGATCACCGATACGATCAAGGGTTTTCTGAGTAGCGGGTCGGACAAGGCCGCACCGTCCGGCAAGCAGGTTCCGGTGAGTCGCGAGCAGATCGAGTGGTCCTATGCGCCGCTGGTGAAAAAGACCGCGCCGGCGGTGGTGAATGTCTATGCCGCACGCGCAGTGGTCACGCGCTCGCCCTTTGCCGGCGATCCGTTCTTCGAGCAATTCTTCGGCAGCCGGTTTCAGGGCCGCCCGCGCATCCAGTCTTCGCTAGGTTCGGGCGTAATCGTCGATCCCAGCGGCATCGTCGTCACCAATTACCATGTCATCAAGGATGCGGACGACATCAAGGTGGCGCTTTCCGATGGACGCGAGTTCGAAAGCCGCATCTTGCTGAAGGACGAGAGCACCGATCTCGCCATCCTCAAGATCGACGCCAAGGAAGCCTTCCCGACCATCCCGCTCGGCAATTCGGACAATGTCGAGGTCGGCGATCTCGTACTGGCGATCGGCAATCCCTTCGGCGTCGGCCAGACGGTGACGAGCGGCATTGTTTCGGCCCAAGCGCGCACCCGCGTCGGCGTTTCCGACATGGATTTCTTCATCCAGACCGACGCTGCCATCAACCCCGGCAATTCCGGCGGCGCGCTTATCGACATGCAGGGCGAACTGATCGGCATCAACACCGCGATCTATTCGCGCTCCGGCGGCTCCATCGGCATCGGCTTCGCCATTCCGTCCAACATGGTGCGCGCTGTTGTGGAAACGGCGAAGAAGGGCGGCAAGAGCTTCGAGCGTCCCTTCATCGGCGCGACCTTCCAGTCGGTGACGCCCGATGTCGCCGATAGCCTGGGGCTCAACCAGCCCTATGGCGCCCTGATCACGGCCATCGACAAGGGCGGTCCGGCGGATAAAGCAGGGCTGAAGGTGGGCGATCTCATCCTCTCCGCCGATGGCCAGCGCGTCGATAATCCGGATGTCCTCGCCTATCGGACCCTGACGACCGGCATCGGCAATCCCATCAAGCTCAATGTGCTGACGAATTCCGCCCAGCACGAAGTGACCGTGACGCTGGCGACCCCGCCCAAGGAAGCCGCCACTAAAACGCAGACGCTGGATGGCGATACGCCGCTGGCCGGTGCTGATGTGGCCGATTTGACGCCGACCCTCGCCCGCAAGTTCCGGCTCGGCAATTCGACGAGCGGCGTGGTGGTGACAGGCGTCTATCGCGGCTCGCCCGCGGCGCAATTGAACTTGCGTCCCGGCGACATCATCCGGCGCGTCAATGGCGTGGATATCGCGTCGACGAGCGACCTGGCGCAGGTCCTCTCGGCGGGCACCAGCCTGCTGTGGCGCTTCGAGTTCGAGCGCAACGGCGCGATCATTCGACAATACATACGCTAATTCCTAGATATAGCGTATGACAGACCTATTCACAGCCAGCATCGACCCGCAGGCCGACCGCAACAGGCCGCTCGCCGACCGCATGCGCCCCCGCCACCTCTCGGAGGTGACGGGGCAGGGGCATTTGACCGGTCCGGAGGGGGTGTTGACCCGCATGATCGCCTCCGGCACCCTCGGCTCCATGATCTTCTGGGGGCCTCCGGGCACCGGCAAGACCACCGTGGCACGGCTTTTGGCGGGCGAAACCAACCTCGCCTTCGAGCAGATATCGGCGATCTTCTCCGGCGTAGCGGATTTGAAGAAGATGTTCGAGGCCGCCCGCGCGCGCCGCATGTCTGGACGCCAGACGCTGCTTTTCGTTGATGAGATTCATCGCTTCAACCGCGCGCAGCAGGACAGTTTCCTGCCTGTCATGGAGGACGGCACGGTCATTCTGATCGGCGCGACGACCGAGAACCCATCCTTCGAGCTCAACGCCGCGCTCCTCTCCCGCGCGCGTGTGCTGACCTTCCACCCGCACGACGCCGACAGCATCGCCACCCTGCTGGCGCGGGCTGAAGAGAGCGAGGGCCGTCCGCTACCGCTCGACGAGGAGGGCAGGGCGAGCCTCATCCGCATGGCCGATGGCGATGGCCGCGCCGCCCTGACGCTGGCCGAAGAGGTCTGGCGCGCCGCCCGCAAGGACGAGATTTTCGACGCCGTGCAATTGCAGGAGGTCGTGCAGCGTCGCGCGCCGGTCTATGACAAGAGCCAGGACGGCCATTACAATCTGATTTCAGCCCTGCATAAATCCGTGCGGGGGTCGGACCCTGACGCCGCGCTCTATTATCTCTGCCGCATGTTCGACGCGGGCGAGGACCCGCTTTATCTGGGGCGGCGTCTGGTGCGCATGGCCTCGGAGGATATCGGCCTTGCCGACCCGCAGGCGCTCGTCATCGCCAATGCCGCCAAGGATGCCTATGATTATCTAGGCTCGCCGGAGGGCGAACTGGCGCTGGCGGAGGCCTGCGTCTACCTCGCCACCGCGCCGAAATCGAACGCCATATATGTGGCCTACAAGGTGGCCATGCGCGCCGCGAAGGAAAACGGCTCACTCGTGCCGCCCAAGCATATCCTGAACGCGCCGACCAAGCTGATGAAGGGCGAAGGTTACGGCGCCGGCTATGCCTATGATCACGACCAGCCGGATGCATTTTCCGGACAGGACTATTTCCCCGAAGCCATGGGGCGTCACATTTTTTATGACCCGCCGGAGCGCGGGTTTGAGCGGGAAATACGTAAAAGGCTGGATTATTGGGCGAAGCTGCGGCGGGAGCGGGGGTAGGGAATTAATCCATACCCTCGGCGCTATTCACCCCCCTCTGTCCTGCCGACGCTTCCGATAATATCTCAACCCATAGGTTCCCCGAATAGCACGCGCGCTACAGCGTCCGCACTTTCGGCGTGGAAGCGATATTGGTTGAACCAGGACTGCCAAACCGCACCCCATCGATGAGCAATCCGACCATCCGCCGGGCTTCTTCCGTATCACCATTGCTGGCGGGCGTTGCCAGGCGCAGGCAGGCGAAGAGCAGTTCGCGGGCGTTGATATCCTTGCGGATCGCGCCGGCTGCTGCGGCAGCGTCGAGCAGGCCTTGCAGCGCCGGGGTGAGTTGGCCTTCCACATAATCGGGCAGGGACTGATAGGCCGGGTCGCCTGAATGCAGCGCGGGGCCGAGGCCGCGCTTGGTCGCGACGAAATCCACCAGCCGCTCCACCCAAAGCGCCAGCGCTTCGTCGGGCGTATGTGTCTCGCGCAGTGTCGCGGCGGTTTCCACGCAAGCGTCCACCTCCCGCTGGATGATCGCCTTGATCATGTCCGAGCGCTGCGGGAAATGCCGGTAGAGCGTGCCGACGCCGACACCGGCCTCCGCCGCAATCGCGCGCATCGGCGCGTCTATTCCCGATTCCGCGAACACTTTCATCGCCGCCTGCAGCACCGCATCGAGATTGCGCCGCGCATCGGCCCGCATCGGGCGGTCCTGCTCGTTGCCTACATCCAGCGTCCCCGCACTCTTTCCCATGATAACCTCTTGCTAAACGGAACAGTGTTCCGTATATAAACGGACGAACGTTCCGTTTATATATCCTCCCGGCCGGGATTTCGCCAGAGCATAATCCCCGAAAAGTTTCCGGACTTTTCGGAAGAGATTCTGCGGCAAAGACAAAGATCTCACACAAGGAGAATTCGCATGCACTATCGTCCGCTGGGCCGTACCGGCATTAGGGTCAGTCCCTGGTGCCTGGGCGCGATGATGTTCGGAAAGATCGCCAATGCCGATCATGACGAATGCGTCCGCATGATCCACAAAGCCCTCGATTTCGGCATCAATTTCATCGACACCGCCGACGCTTACAGCCAGGGCGAGTCCGAGGAGATTGTCGGCAAGGCGCTGAAAGGGCGCAGGGACAATGTCGTGCTCGCCACCAAGGCCTTCCTGCCGATGGGCGACGATCCGAACAGCCAGGGCGGCTCGCGCCGCTGGATTACCCGCGCGGTCGAGGATTCGCTGCGCCGCCTTCAGACAGATTATATCGATGTCTATCAGGTCCACCGGCCTGCGCCGGATACGGACATCGAGGAAACTCTCTCGGTGCTGACAGACCTTATGCGCGCGGGCAAGGTGCGCGCCATCGGTTCCTCCACCTTCCCAGCCGCCGATATCGTGGAAGCGCAATGGGTGGCCGAACGCCGTGGCATCGCGCGCTTCCGCACCGAGCAGCCGCCATATTCGATCCTGAACCGGGCGATCGAGCGCGAGGTGCTTCCCGCCTGCCAGCGCTACGGCATGGGCGTGATGGCGTGGAGCCCGCTCGCCAAGGGCATGCTCACGGGCAAATACCGCAAGGGCGCGCCGCAGCCGGACTCGCTGCGTGTTAGGTTCATGCCGAAGGCCATGTCGGACGAGGGGAGCCTCGATGCGGTAGAGCAGCTTATCCCGCTGGCGGAAAGCGCTGGCATGTCGTTGATGCACATGGCGCTGGCCTTCGTCACATCGCACCCTGCCATTACCGCGGCGATCATCGGCCCACGCACGATGGAGCAGCTTGACGGTCTGCTTGCCGGGGCAGGGGTGGCGCTCTCCGATGAAATCCTCGACCGGATCGATGAGATCGTCCCGCCTGGCGTCGATGTTGCCCCACTGGACCGCGCGGCCTATATCCCGCCGTCGATTGCCGATGTGTCGCAACGGCGCAGGCCGGTGTCGGAGAGGGTGGTGGGATGAGAGTCAAATAAGATCACTGGCCGGGCAGCGGGTGCGCTCGCACCCAGCTAAACCAACGATCCCAACAAAAAAGCCCGGGCACTGCCGGGCTTTTCCACATTCATCAAGCAGATCCTACTTACGCCGCCGCGCCCTTCAGCGGAAAGGGCGTCACATTGCTCTTCTCCGCCGTGTCCTCGGCCAGCAGACCGCCGGCGCGGAGCAGGGAGGCGAAGCGGCCGTTCTGGGCGGCGAGCTCGTCGAATTTACCGGCCTCGATCAGATGGCCCTTGTCGAGGAAGAGCACGAGATCGGCATTGCGCACCGTCGAAAGCCGGTGGGCGATGATGAAGGTGGTGCGATTGCTGGAAAGCTCGTCAATCGCATTCTTCACCTGCGCCTCGGTTTCGACGTCAAGCGCGCTGGTCGCCTCGTCCAGCACCAGGATCGGTGCGTTCTTCAACACCGCGCGGGCAATCGCCAGCCGCTGCCGTTCGCCGCCCGAAAGCTGTGAGCCCCGCTCGCCGACAACCGTGTCGTAGCCAGCGCTCTTCGAGAGGATGAACTCATGCGCTGCAGCGGCGCGAGCGGCTGCATGCACGTCTTCATTAGAGGCGTCAGCGCGGCCGATGCGGATATTGTCCTCGATCGAGCGGTTGAACATGCCTGCATCCTGGAAGACGGTCGCGATGGCATGGCGCAGCGAATGGCGGCTGATCTCGCGGGTATCGATGCCGTCGATGAGGATGCGGCCGCGCTGCGGGTCATAGACGCGCTGCAAAAGGTTGATGAGCGTCGTCTTGCCGGCGCCCGTCGGGCCGACGATGGCGATGGTCTGCCCGGCCTTGGCCTCGAAGGACACGTCATAGACGCCCTGGCCCGAATTGGCGAACTCGAAGGTCACATTGTCGAAGACGATGTTGCCTTCCACATGTTCGAGCGAGCGGACGGAGGCGGGCTCCTGCCGGTCGGCGGTGGAATCCTCCATCTCGAAGAACTCTTCCAGCTTGGCGCGAGCCGTCACCGTCTGGTTGACGAAATTGCTGACCTGGTCGAGACGGGCGATCATGAGCTGGGCAAAGCCGATAAAGGCCACCACTTCGCCGACGCGCAACTCGCCCTTGGTGACGAGATAAGCGCCCAGCAAGAGCACGATCACCATGGAAATAGTCGACGCCATACGGTTGAGGCCGCTGGCGAGCGCCCACCAGTTCAAAACCGGGTTCTGCGCCTGCAGGAGGCGGTCGGTGAACTGCTGCAGCGAGCGGGCTTCCTCGGTGATGCGGTTATAGCTCTGCAGCACGGCGACATTGCTGATCGAGTCGCTGACATGCTCGAAGACCTTGTGATGGTGGCGCTCGACGGCAGCCTGCCCATCCTTGGTCTTGCGGGTGACGAGCTGGCCGATCATCACATAGATGACGCCGAGCACGATGAGCACCAGCGACAGGCGCAGGTCCATCTGCATCGCGGTCGGCACGAGGATGGCGAGGCCCACGACCGTCGAAAGGTGATTGCGCAGGAACTCGAGCCACAGGGTAAACAGAGTTTCCGTGGCGCGCAGCAGCGTATGCAGCGCATTCGACGTGCCGCGCTGGTGGTGCCAGGAAAGCGGCATGGTGATGACGCGCTCGAAGGAATCCGAGAGAACGCCCAGCCGCCGCTTGTGCGCCAGCCGGTCCGCGCCGCGGGCCACCAGCACCACGGCGATGATGTTGAACGCGCCGAGGCCGGCCCACATCGCCAGCGTCGGCAGGATCGCGGTCTTGTCGGATATGGAATCGATCACGCGCCCGAAGAGGATCGGCTCGGCCACCATAACGCCAGCAAGGACGATGTTGGCCACGCAAAGGAGCACGGTCGCCGACTTATCGGCTCCGAGATACCGCAGCGATCTCCAGTAAATGCTCAGCAAGGACAATGTGCCACTCCAACCGTTAGAGGGTAATCCCGGCGCAAAAAGCGTCATGATATTCCACTGGAATAGGTAGTGGCGGTCTCGCTATTAATGAAACCATAATTTGCTACGCCCTGTAACTGGCCGTGATCAAAGGACTTTTTCCATCCCGCTGACACTTTGCATCAACATTCTTTACATCGCGTGAGGACCCGCCGCAAGAAGCGAAACGAGCCTTGGTTTACGCGCACGGGCCTTGCGGTTGGAGCACGAAAGGTTCTAGAGCATGATCCCAAAAGGTTGCAGACTTTTTGGACAAGATCATGCGGCTAAACAAAAAGTAGGCGATAACGAGCATGGATATCGGAAAAACATGGCAGGCGTAGAGCAAAAGACGGTGGAAGCGGGCGAGACGGGCATGCGGCTCGACCGCTGGTTCAAGGTGCATTATCCGGGGCTGGGCTTCGGCCATCTCCAGAAGCTGCTGCGCTCGGGCCAGATCCGGGTCGATGGCGGACGCGCCAAGGCCGACACGCGCATTCAGCCAGGCCAGACCATCCGCATTCCTCCGCTGGGCGTCGATGAGAAAGCCCCCGGGCCGCTGACGGGCCGCACCATCCGCAATCAGGGTGATGCGGACGTTCTGGCGCAGATGCTGCTCTACGAAGACGCGAAGGTCTATGTCTTCAACAAGCCGGCGGGGCTCGCCGTTCAGGGCGGCTCCGGCGTCACGCGCCATGTCGATGATATGCTCGAGGCCTGGCGCAACAAGAAGGGCGAAAAACCCCGGCTCGTGCACCGTCTCGACCGGGATACCTCGGGCGTGCTGGTGGTGGCTAAAACGCGGGGCGCGGCGCAGGCTCTGACCAAGGCTTTCCGTGAGCGCGATACGAAGAAAACCTACTGGGCGCTGGTAAAGGGCGTGCCGCGCAGGCGCGAGGACAAGATTTCCACTTGGCTCGTTCGGGAAACGACGCCTGACGGAGACCGGATGCGCGTTTGCGAGCATGGCGAGCCGGATGCGGATCACGCCGTTTCCTTTTATCGCATCGTGGAATCGGCGGGCCGCAATTTGACTTGGGTCGAAATGGAGCCCTATACGGGCCGCACCCATCAATTGCGCGTTCATGCCGCTCATATCGGCAATCCCATCATCGGCGACCCCAAATATTTCGAGGCGGACACGAATTGGGATTTCCCCGGCGGCATCCAGAACCGCCTGCATCTGCACGCCCGCCGCATCCGCATTCCCAACCCCGGCGGCGGCATCATCGACGTCACCGCGCCCCTGCCGCCGCATATGGTGCAAAGCTGGAACCTGCTTGGCTTCGATGAAGCGACGGCGGAGGCGGAATGATGCGGCTCGTCCTGTTCGATTGCGACGGCACGCTGGTGGACAGCGCGGGCGTCATCCATCGCTGCATGGCGCGGACCTTCGCCGAAGCGGGACTGGCTGAGCTTCAGGAAGCGGAGACCCGCTCCATCATCGGCCTTTCGCTGGATA
The DNA here is from genome assembly GCF_014640615.1 of Paramesorhizobium endophyticum. Classification (GTDB taxonomy): domain Bacteria; phylum Pseudomonadota; class Alphaproteobacteria; order Rhizobiales; family Rhizobiaceae; genus Paramesorhizobium; species Paramesorhizobium endophyticum. The sequence goes on from NZ_BMHH01000002.1 coordinate 51,578, forward strand.
ATGCCATTGCGAAGCTGCTAAACTGCGAGATCGATGCGTCCATCCAGGCACTGACCGCGCGGTATAAATATCATTTCCACGCCATTCGCGATGAGCCGGGCTTTGCCGAACCGTGCTTCCCCGGCATTGCCGAACTGCTCGCCGATCTCGCGCGCCGCGATGATGTGTGTGTGGGCATGGTGACCGGCAAGTCCCGACGCGGTGTGCAATGGGTGCTGGAAGCGCACGGCTTCACCAAGCATTTCCTGGTGGTGCGGACGGCGGATGATTGCCCCTCCAAGCCGCACCCGGCCATGGTGCTGGAAGCCTGCTCGGAGGCCGGATTCGATCCAAGCGACGCACTGGTCGTCGGTGACGCCATATACGACATGCAGATGGCCCGGGCTGCGGGAGCGCTGGCGGTAGGGGTGTCGTGGGGCTATCATACGCCGGAAGCCCTACGCGCCAGCGGAGCACACCAAATACTCGAAACGCCGTCAGACCTTCTGCCAATTCTGGAACGAAAAGAGATGCTCCATGCGTGACATTCTGAACGATCTCGAAAGCGGCGAAGGCCCCGATCCCGTCCGCCGCGCGCAGGAAGCGATGAAGACTCCGCTGCCTAAGAGATTTTACAGTGCCGTCACCGTGGAGGAGCTGGAAGGCGGCTATGGCGTTCATCTCGACGGCAAGCCGGTGCGCACGCCTGGCCGCAGGGCGCTCATCCTGCCCACCCGCGCCGTGGCACAGATCGTCGCCGACGAGTTCGCCCGACAGGAAAAGGTCATCAACCCCGCGAAAATGCCCGCGACCCGCCTCGCCAACACGGCGGTCGATGGCATTGCGGAAGACCCGCAGGCGGTGATTGAGGATCTGCTACGCTTTGCCAATTCCGACATGCTGTTCTATCGCGCCGAGGGACCGGAGGCGCTGGTGAAGCGGCAGGCGGAGCGCTGGGACCCGCTTCTCGATTGGGCCTCCTCGGCACTGGGGGCGCATTTCATCCTCGCCGAGGGCGTCATGCCGGTGGCCCAGCCGCGCGAGGCGCTGGCGGCCTTCGGCGTCCATGTGAACGGCGTCCGCGATCCCGTTGCGCTGGCCGCGCTCCATACCATGACCACTCTCACCGGCTCGGCCATCCTGGCGCTCGCCATAGCCAAGGGGCAGATCGGTGCGAAGGAGGGCTGGGATATCGCCCATCTCGATGAGGACTGGACCGTTGAGCACTGGGGCGAAGACGCGGAAGCGCAGGCCCGGCGCGTCCGGCGCGAAGAGGAAATGATGGCAGCGGCGGCTATGTTTGCCGCAACCTCTTCATCTTGATGTCCTTAAACTGCCCGGTTTGCTGGGTCAGATCGCGCCCAAGGCTCGAAGGCTCGAACAGAGGAGTGTCCTATGATGTCACGTCCTTACGTCTATCTGACGCTGACCTTTTTCATGGTGCTGCTTTCGTCGATGCATCCCTTTGGAACCCCGCAGGATGCGGAGACAAAATCGGAAAACCGGGAAGAGTTCGCAAAGGACTTCATATCCAGGGCAAAATAACCGGTTCCTCCCAAGGTGCCATAAAAAAACCCCGGCGTTTTCCGCCGGGGTTTCTTTTTGGCACTGATCGCAGGATCAGACCGAGTAGTACATGTCGTACTCGACCGGATGCGGCGTCGTCTCGTAACGCAGCGTCTCGGCCATCTTCAGCTCGATGAAAGCGTCGATCTGGTCGTCGTCGAACACGCCGCCGGCCTTCAGGAAGCCGCGATCCTTGTCGAGGCTCTGCAGCGCCTCGCGGAGCGAACCGCAGACGGTCGGAATCTTCTTCAGTTCCTTCGCCGGCAGGTCGTAGAGATCCTTGTCCATGGCCTGGCCCGGATGGATCTTGTTCTTGATGCCGTCGAGGCCGGCCATCAGCAGCGCGGCGAAAGCGAGATACGGATTGGCCGACGGGTCGGGGAAGCGGATTTCCACGCGCTTCGCCTTCGGCGAGGAGCCGAACGGAATACGGCAGGAAGCCGAGCGGTTGCGCGCCGAATAGGCCAGCAGCACGGGCGCCTCATAGCCCGGAACCAGACGCTTGTAGGAGTTGGTCGACGGGTTGGTGAAGGCGTTGATCGCCTTGGCATGCTTGATGATGCCGCCGATGAAGAACAGGCAATTCTCGGAAAGGCCGGCATATTCATTGCCCGCGAAGGTCGGCTTGCCGTCCTTCCAGATCGACATATGAACGTGCATGCCCGAGCCGTTGTCGCCGAAGATCGGCTTCGGCATGAAGGTCGCGGTCTTGCCATAGGCGTTGGCGACCTGATGCACGACGTACTTGTAGATCTGCATCTTGTCGGCGTTGCGGACCAGCGTGTCGAACTTGACGCCCAGCTCATGCTGCGCGGCGGCCACTTCGTGGTGATGCTTCTCGACGGTGACGCCCATCTCGGTCAGCACGGAGAGCATTTCCGAGCGCATGTCCTGCGCGCTGTCGACCGGCGGAACCGGGAAATAGCCGCCCTTGACGCGCGGACGGTGGCCGAGATTGCCCGTCTCGTAATCGGTGTCGTCGTTGGACGGCAGTTCGGAAGAGTCGAGCTTGAAGCCGGTATTGTAGGGATCGACCTTGTACTTCACATCGTCGAAGACGAAGAATTCGGCTTCCGGGCCGACGAAGATCGTGTCGCCGATGCCGAGCGACTTCAAATAGGCTTCGGCCTTCTTGGCGGTCGTGCGCGGGTCGCGATTATAGGCCTCGCCGGAGACCGGGTCGAGGATGTCGCACATGACGACCATGGTCGACTGCGCGAAGAACGGATCGATATGGGCGGTCTCGACATCGGGCATCAGCACCATGTCGGATTCGTTGATCGCCTTCCAGCCGGCGATCGAGGAGCCGTCGAACATCACGCCGTCAACGAACATGTCCTCATCGACGACGCACACATCCATCGTCACATGCTGGAGCTTGCCCTTGGGGTCCGTGAAGCGGAGATCGACGAACTTTACGTCGTTGTCCTTGATCTGTTTCAGAATGTCATTTGCAGTCGTCATTTCGATTTTTCCTCAATTCACACGACATTGCGACGATGGATGATGGGGGAACCCCAAGTCAGATCGCGTCGATACCGGATTCGCCGGTACGGATGCGGATGACTTCTTCGATGTTGGAAACAAAGATCTTTCCGTCGCCGATCCGGCCGGTCTGCGCGGCCTTGCGGATTGCTTCGATCGCCGCTTCCACGGATTCGTCGCCAAGAACCACTTCCACCTTCACCTTCGGCAGGAAGTCCACGACATATTCAGCCCCGCGGTAAAGTTCCGTATGGCCTTTCTGTCGTCCGAAACCCTTGGCTTCAGTGACCGTGATCCCTTGAAGTCCGACTTCCTGAAGCGCTTCCTTCACTTCGTCGAGCTTGAACGGTTTGATGATGGCTTCGATCTTTTTCATCAGAGAACGGACTCCGCTTTCCTTAAAGGCGAAACGGACCTTGCGCCCGCTTCGCTCTTTTGTAAGCAGGAACCATGCCAAATGGTGGGAATTTTGCCTGCCCTCGCGTTTCTTTCGGATGGCGCTGAAAAAACGGATGGAATTGCGCCATGCGACCCGGCAGGATGAACGAGCCGGTCATTGCCCGGCGCGCATTATGCCTCGTCTCGCGCGCACTAAGCGGCGCGAAACTGGGCAAAAGATAGGCAATATGCAAAACGAATAGTCATGGAGTGCCCCGATGCACGCGCTTTTGACCCCGCAGGAAATGGCAGAGGCCGACCGGCTGACGATGAACGAGGGCCCGCTTGACGGCTACGGCCTGATGAAAAACGCCGGCGCGGCCATTGCAGGTGCCGTGCTGAAGCGGTTTCCGGATGCCGGTCGCATCGCCGTGCTTTGCGGACCGGGAAATAATGGCGGGGATGGTTATGTGGCGGCCCGGCTGTTGCGGGAGGCCGGGCTCTCCGTTCGCTGCTACCGAAGCGCGGCGCCGCGCGAGGGCAGCGACGCATTCCTCGCCGCGCGCGATTATTTGGGGCCGGTGCATCCTCTAGAGGATTTCGCTGTGGGCAATTGCGATCTCGTCATCGACGCGCTCTATGGCGCCGGGCTGTCACGTCCGGTGGAAGGGATAGAGCGGTCGATCATCGAGGCTGTGAACGATGCCCGCCTGCCGGTGGTGGCGGTGGATCTGCCGAGCGGCGTTTCCGGGGAGGGCGGGGCGATATTGGGCGCGGGCTTCAATGCCATGCTCACGGTCACCTTCTTCCGCAAGAAGCCCGGCCACCTGCTGCTGCCGGGGCGCGAGCGCTGTGGCGAGGTGTTGGTCGCCGATATCGGCATCAAGGATAGCGTGCTTGAGAAAATCGCGCCGCGCTGCTTTGAGAACACGCCCGATCTCTGGCGCGGGGATTTTCCGAAATTGGCCGACGCCACGCACAAATACCGGCGCGGGCATGTGGCCGTGTTTTCAGGCGGCCTTACGGCAACAGGCGCGGCGCGGCTTTCGGCGCGGGCAGCGGCGCGCATTGGGGCAGGGGCGGTCACGCTTCTCTCTCCGCCGGATGCGCTCATCGTCAACGCCGCGCACCTGACCAGCATCATGCTGCGCAAGATGGAAGGCGATCCGGCTGACCTCTCCTTCATCCGCGAGCGCAAGGTTGCCGCCGCCGTGCTGGGACCCGGTTTCGGCGACATGGCGCACATTCGCACCCTAGCGCCAAGCCTGCTTGACAAGCGCCAGACGGGCGATGGCTTCCGCGGACTGGTGCTGGATGCCGATGGGTTGACCGCATTCGAGGGCGATCCCGATCTTCTGTTCCACGCTTCAGCCGCAACGGATGCCAATGCGCTGGTGCTGACGCCGCATGAAGGCGAGTTCCGCCGCCTGTTACCCGACATCGCCGATGACACGGCATTCTCGAAACTGGAAAAGGCGAGGGCGGCGGCAAAACGCGCCAATGCGGTGGTAATCTACAAAGGCCCCGACACCGTCATCGCCTCACCCGATGGCCGCGCGGCGATCAACATCAACGGCACGCCGCTGCTGGCGACGGCAGGATCGGGCGACGTGCTGGCAGGCATGATTGCCGGCCTCGTCGCGCAAGCCATGCCAGCCTTTGAGGCCGCCACCGCCGCCGTCTGGCTCCACTCCGCCTCGGCCAGACGCTTCGGCCCGGGGCTGATCGCGGAGGATTTGCCGGAGATGTTGGTGGGGGTGTTGGGGACGTTGAAGGTGATGTGAATAACGGCAGAAAGCTCTATGAGATAGCGCTGTTCCGCAGAACTGGATAGGCTCGCGCCTCCTTCCCCCTTGCGGGGAAGGTGCCCGCGTCAGCGGGCGGATGGGGGTGGTGACGTTTGCGCTTGCTTCGAAGACCGTGGCGCAAACGTCACCACCCCCACCCGACCCTTCGGGCCACCCTCCCCGCAAGGGGGAGGGAAGGTGCGAACCCGCCAGCGGCTTCGCTAAAATTCGTATTTCCGTATAAAAACAATCACTTACTTAAATTCACTGAATCAATCCGCCAACAACCTTCATTGTAACCTCATCCAGCCTTCTCAACCCGCTCCATGAACGCCCGCGCCGCATTGGGCGCCCGTATCTTCCCCTCATGGATGAAATACACGAACACATCGCGCGGCTCGGCGGGCGCTTTGCTCTGCGGATCGGCACAGGCCAAATCATCCGGCGCGCCGCCCTTCGCCCAGAGTTCCGCGCGCTCCATCCAGCGGTCGAGCGCGGAGGGCGAATAGGCGGTGGGGATATTGTCGTCGCCCTTTTGCAGCCGGGCATAGACGAAATCGGCGGTGACGTCGGCGATTTCAGGATAGTCGAAATGCTCCGCGCAGGTGACCGCCACATTATATTTGCGGGCGAGCGCGACGAACTCCGGCACGGCGAAAGAGGGATGGCGCACCTCCACCGTATGGCGCAGCTTCAGCCCGTCCTGCTTTTCCGGCAACAACTTCAGGAACGCCTCGAAATCTGCCTCATCGAACTTTTTCGTCGGCGCGAATTGCCAGAGGATCGGCCCGAGATGCGGCCCAAGCTCGGTAACGCCCTGGGTCAGGAAGCGCTCCACCGACTCCCCGGCTTCCGCCAGCACGCGCCGGTTGGTGACGAAGCGATTGCCCTTGAGCGAAAAGACGAATCCATCAGGAACCTCGCTCGCCCATTTGGCGAAGGTCTCCGGTTTCTGCGAACCGTAATAGGTGCCGTTGATCTCGATGGTGGCGAGCTGCCGGCTGGCATATTCCAGTTGCTTTTTCTTGGGCAGATCGTCCGGATAGAACGTCCCCTCCCATGGCTCGAAGGTCCACCCGCCAATGCCTGCCCTGATCGTGCCTTTGGTTGCCATGGCCTTTGCTCCTGTTCAGAGGATTCTAAGAAATGCCGACGGGACAGAACCCCCCTCTGTCCTGCCGGACATCTCCCCCACAAGGGGGGAGATTGGCCTTCATTCGATGACGACGCTTTATTCTGCAACATCAGCGATTGGCGAAAGCGGACCTCTCAGCCGATCTCCCCCCTTGTGGGGGAGATGCCCGGCAGGGCAGAGGGGGGTGCTGCGCAGCACGATCCACTACTCCGCCGCTTCCGCCTTGCGCTTCGGTCGCCGTTCCAGCAACTCCTTCAGGAAGTGCCCGGTATAGGACCGCGGCTCCTTCACGATGTCCTCCGGCCTGCCGACGGCCACGATCTCGCCGCCGCCGTCACCACCCTCGGGACCGAGGTCGATCACCCAGTCGGCGGTCTTGATGACTTCGAGATTATGCTCGATCACCACCACCGTGTTGCCCTGGTTGACCAGCTCGTGCAGCATTTCCAGGAGCTTCGCCACGTCGTGGAAGTGCAGGCCGGTGGTTGGCTCGTCGAGGATATAGAGCGTACGGCCGGTCGAGCGCTTCGACAATTCCTTGGCGAGCTTGACGCGCTGCGCCTCGCCGCCCGAAAGTGTCGTCGCCTGCTGGCCGACCTTGATATAGCCGAGGCCGACATCAAGCAGCGCCTGCAGCTTGTCGCGTACGGCGGGCACGGCGGAGAAGAACTCGACGCCTTCCTCCACCGTCATGTCGAGCACATCGGCGATCGACTTGCTCTTGAAGGTCACTTCCAGCGTCTCGCGATTGTAGCGCTTGCCATGGCAGACATCGCAGGTGACATAGACATCGGGCAGGAAGTGCATCTCGATCTTGATGACGCCGTCGCCCTGGCAGGCCTCGCAGCGCCCGCCCTTGACGTTGAAGGAGAAGCGGCCCGGCTGATAGCCGCGCGCCTTCGCCTCCGGCAGCCCGGCGAACCAGTCGCGGATCGGCGTGAACGCGCCGGTGTAGGTGGCGGGGTTGGAGCGCGGAGTGCGTCCGATGGGCGACTGGTCGATATCGATCACCTTGTCGAGATGCTCGAACCCGTCTATGCGGTCATGCTCCGCCGGGTGCTCGCGCGATCCCATGATACGCCGCGACGCTGCCTTGTACAGCGTCTCGATGAGGAAGGTAGACTTGCCGCCGCCCGAGACGCCCGACACTGCGGTGAAGGTGCCAAGCGGGATTTCGGCGGAAACGTTCTTCAGATTGTTGCCGCGGGCACCGATCACCTTGATGCGCTTCGTCTTGGAGATGGGCCGCCGCTCGCCCGGCACCGCCACTTCGCGCGCGCCGGAGAGATATTGCCCGGTCAGCGATTTCGGGCTCGCCATAATCTCCTCGGGCGTGCCTTGCGCGATGATCTGGCCGCCATGGACGCCCGCCGCCGGGCCGATATCGACCACATAATCGGCAGTCAGGATCGCGTCTTCATCATGCTCGACCACGATAACCGTATTGCCCAAGTCGCGCAAATGCCGGAGCGTGTCGAGGAGCCGCGCATTGTCACGCTGGTGCAGGCCGATGGAGGGCTCATCCAAGACATAGAGCACGCCTGTCAGCCCCGAGCCGATCTGCGACGCCAGCCGGATGCGCTGGCTCTCTCCGCCTGAAAGCGTGCCGGAATTGCGCGACAGCGTCAGATAATCGAGGCCGACATCGTTGAGAAAACGCAGCCGCTCCCGGATTTCCTTGAGAATGCGCGCCGCGATCTCCCGCTGCTTCTCATTGAAGGTCCCGTCGATATCGCGGAACCAGGCATCCGCCTTGCGGATCGACATTTCCGTGATCCCGCCGATATGGAGCTTGCCGATCTTCACCGCCAGCGCCTCCGGCTTGAGCCGGTAGCCATTGCAGGCGGGGCAGGGGCTGGAGGCCATGTAACGCTCGATCTCCTCGCGCGACCAGGCCGAATCCGTCTCCTTCCAGCGCCGCTCCAGATTGGGGATCACGCCTTCGAAAGTCTTGGTGGTCTGGTAGGACCTGAGCCCGTCATCATATTGAAAGGTGATCTCGCGGCCCTTGGTGCCGTAGAGGATCGCCTGCTGCGCCTCTTCCGGAAGATCGCGCCAGCGCGCGCCAAGCTTGAAGCCATAGGCTTTGCCGAGCGCCTCCAGCGTCTGGTTGTAATAGGGGGACGAGGACTTCGCCCATGGCGCAATCGCGCCGTTCTTCAGCACTGCGTTTTCGTCGGGCACGATCAGGTTCGGGTCGATGGCCTGCTGCGAGCCGAGCCCGTCGCAGGTCGGGCAGGCGCCGAACGGATTGTTGAACGAGAACAGCCGCGGCTCGATCTCGGGAATGGTGAAGCCGGACACGGGGCAGGCGAATTTCTCCGAGAAGAGAATGCGCTCATGCGTCTCGTTGGCCGATTTATTGGCAGAGCCGCCTTCGGATGTCTCTTCCGGGGGGAGGGGCTTGTCGGCGAATTCCGCAATCGCCAGCCCGTCCGCCAGCCTCAGGCAGGTCTCGAGACTGTCGGCGAGGCGCGAGGCGAGATCATCGCGCACCACCACGCGGTCCACCACCACATCGATGTCGTGCTTGTATTTTTTGTCAAGCGCCGGCACGTCGGCAATCTCATAGAAAGTGCCGTCCACCTTGACGCGCTGGAAGCCCTTCTTCTGCAGCTCCGCCAGCTCTTTTTTATATTCACCCTTGCGCCCGCGCACCATTGGCGCGGTGATGTAGAGCCGCGTGCCCTCCGGCAGTGCCATGACGCGGTCCACCATCTGGCTCACCGTCTGGCTCTCGATCGGCAGGCCCGTGGCCGGTGAATAGGGCACGCCGACGCGCGCGAAGAGCAGGCGCATATAATCGTAGATTTCGGTGACGGTGCCGACCGTGGAGCGCGGGTTGCGGCTCGTCGTCTTCTGCTCGATGGAGATGGCGGGAGAAAGCCCGTCGATCTGGTCGACATCGGGCTTCTGCATCATTTCGAGGAACTGGCGCGCATAGGCCGAAAGGCTCTCGACATAGCGCCGCTGTCCCTCGGCATAAATCGTGTCGAAGGCGAGCGACGACTTGCCGGAGCCGGAAAGGCCGGTCATCACGATGAGCTTGTCGCGAGGCAGGTCGAGATCGACATTTTTCAGATTATGCTCGCGCGCACCGCGTATGGAGATGAATTTCTGATCGCTCATTCGCGCCCCTGCCAATCCTGTCATTCGCGAAATTCAGTGGATGCCGGAATGTTCCTTATCACCGGAACAAATATCGAACAACCGTCACCTGACATAAGCCACGCAAAATGTGATGACAAGATCGTTGACGAAAGCTCCTGACAGGCACACTATCCAATGGTGATCGAAGGCAGGCAATGATGGCCGGATGGACGAGCCGCCATCGCGAAATTCCACCTTCGGTCGGGAAGGGAATTGACAGGAGGAAGAGGCATGAGTCCACCTGATAGTTCATCCAAGGCTTGAGCCGCCCATAGGCGACGCGTTCAAGCCGGCTACTGAAAAATTCGGACATTTGATAAAGGAAACGGACGTTTCCTTGAGAGTTTGCTGGTGAATCACTACCGGCAAAAAGGGTGATCCCCAATCCGGCCCCGCGCGCGAACGGACAGAAGCGGCGGGGCCAATTTTGTAAATGAACGCAAATTGGTCGATGGTGGGAGGCGGGTTTGGATCGCCATTTTCACCGATGACCCTTGCATTTTTCGCCGAAATTACCTAGAACAAATATAGAACAATAACTCTGTGGATAGTCACGGGCGAATTGCCATACGGATGCGCGCCCTGCGCCTCGCTCCTGTATGGTGCGGGGAAACACAAAAGTTGGAGTGGGTTTTATGGCAGGTAGCGTCAACAAGGTCATCCTCGTCGGTAATCTCGGAGCGGATCCGGAAATCCGGCGCCTGAATTCCGGTGATATGGTCGCCAATCTGCGCATCGCGACGTCGGAGACCTGGCGCGACAAGCAGTCGGGCGAGCGCAAGGAAAAGACCGAGTGGCACAGCGTCGTCATCTTCAATGACAATCTCGCCAAGGTGGCCGAGCAATATCTGAAGAAGGGCGCGAAGGTCTATATCGAGGGCTCGCTTCAGACCCGCAAATGGCAGGACCAGAACGGCAACGACCGCTACTCGACGGAAGTGGTGCTGCAGAAATTCCGCGGCGAGCTGCAGATGCTCGACACCCGCGGGGAGGGTGGCTCCGCCGGCGGCGGACGCTTCGAAGGCGGCAGCCGCGGCGGCCAGATGAACGATTATTCCGACCAGGGCGGCTCGGATTTCGGCCGCTCCAGCCCGTCGCAGGGCGGCGGTGGCGGCGGCTTCTCGCGCGATCTGGATGATGAAATTCCGTTCTGAGTCGCCGTCTATGGTCGCGTGGATTGCCTTTCGAAATGAGAAGACCCGTGGTCTAGAAGGCATGTCCATTTTTTCGATTGTTGCCTGGAGCAACTAAAAGGGGGCGGCTTGATCGCCCCTCGCATCATGGTGCCGCTGGAGTAGCAATGAATATGGTATCTTAGGCTGCTCTTTTTTCGTGTACTTCAAGATCAATCACTCGTCCGAGCGCTGCGAAAGCGGCTTCAAGCTGTTCGAGCCTGGATTTGTGATCGAGCCTGAACAATCTATCGACAGATTCTCTTTTCCATTCGAGCCGTCGCGCCAGTTCAGCGCGCGTTATTCCCGCAGCTCGAAGCGCCCAGTAAAGATTAACCTTGAGCGCTGTGAGCAATGGCAGGGCAATCCATTCTCCCTCCGCTTCTTCGGGCACGGGTATATCTTCACCATCGTCGATCATGCTTGCGAGCGCCGTTTCGATGGCGTCAACGGCGTGTGCGCGGGCCTGCTCGATGGTTTCACCAAAAGTTGCGACGATGGGTAGCTGGGGGCAGAGCACAAGGAATGTGCCGTTATCGTCGGGCGTGAGTTCAATTCGATAGCCTAGCATCATTTTAGTCCTAACTGCTTTTTGATCGCATTGACCAAGCCGGTGCCGAGTTCCTTGCCGCCGCCGTGCATCGGCAATTCCGATTTTTTATCCTTGTAGCGGACGATCAAATGGCCAGACCCGCCCTTCTTGGCCTCGAAGGTGCAGCCCTGGGCGGCGAGCCATTTCTTGAACTCTTTGCTGTTCATAAAAATAGTATATTCCACATAAATGTTGAAGTCCACATTTATGTGGAATCCAAGCTAAGTCAGGCACTACGGGCTCACCCCACCACCAGCGCCTTCACGCCATCCGCGACGAACTGCACCGCCAGCGCGGCGAGGATGACGCCGAGGAGCCTTGTCAGGATCGATCGGCCGGTTTCTCCGAGGAAACGGTCGATCCGCTCGCCGAGCAGAAGCACCAGATAGGTGAGCACGATACAGGCGAGGAGGATCAGCACCAGGATCAGCCGCGAGCCCGTATCGTGAAACGAGCCGCCGAGCAGGATGGTCGCCGAAATCGCGCCGGGGCCGGCTATGAGCGGGATCGCCAGCGGGAAGGCCGCGATGTTGCGGATGTGATCCTTGGTGATTGCCACCTCAGCGCTCTTTTCCTTCCGCTCCTGGCGCCGCTCGAAGATCATGTCGAAGGCGATCCAGAAAAGGAGCAAGCCGCCCGCGACGCGGAACGCGCCGATGGTGATGCCAAACACGCCCAATATCTGCGCCCCGGCGACGGCGAAGAGCGCCAGCACGCAGAATGCGATGATGCTCGCCCGCAGCGCCACCTGTCCGCGCGCCTTGCGGTCCATGCCCGTGGTCAGCGCCAGGAACAGCGGCGCCAGCCCCGGAGGGTCGATGGTGACCAGCAGCGTGACGAAGGCGCTCAGGATTGTGTCATAGACCATCGGATGCTTTCCGCTGAAAAATGGAGCAGGGCAGTATGAGAATAGGCGGGCGGGATAATATGTCCGCGTAAAACATATTCCCTTGCGCCCCAAGACAAGCCCGATCATGGCCCGATTGTGGCAGGTGATTCTCACACCTTCGTATATCCGTTTCTATCGCATTGAAATATAAGGCCAATTATCCCCCGTGAAAAGGCCTGTTTATTGGTGTTTCCGGGCGATTTCCGCTATAAGGGCTGGATCGATTCTCGCATGAAAGACCTTTGAACAGTGTCAGATCAAACTCCGCCGCCTGGTCCGCAAGATCCCAACGGCATTGAGCCGATTTCCATTGTCGAGGAGATGCAGACCTCCTACCTCGCTTACGCGATGAGCGTGATCGTGAGCCGCGCTCTGCCCGATGCGCGCGACGGGCTGAAGCCTGTCCATCGGCGCATTCTCTACGCCATGAACGAGATGGGGCTGGACTGGAACCGCCCCTACCGCAAGTCCGCCGGTGTGGTCGGCGAGGTGATGGGTAAATACCATCCCCATGGCGACGCCTCGATCTACGACGCGCTGGTGCGCATGGCGCAGGATTTCTCTCTGCGCGATCCGCTGATCGACGGGCAGGGCAATTTCGGCTCCGTCGATGGCGATCCCCCGGCGGCTATGCGTTATACCGAATGCCGCCTCGAGAAGCTTACCGAGACGCTGCTTGCCGATATCGACAAGGAAACGGTCGATTTCCAGGATAATTATGACGGCCGCGAGCACGAGCCGACCGTTCTTCCGGCGCGCTTCCCCAATCTGCTGGTCAACGGCTCGGGCGGCATCGCCGTCGGCATGGCGACGAACATTCCGCCGCACAATCTCACCGAGATCATCAATGGCTGCATCGCGCTCATCGATAATCCGGAGATCGACCTGCCGGAGCTGATGGAGATCATTCCGGGGCCGGATTTCCCCACCGGCGGCATCATCCTGGGCCGCGCGGGCATCCATTCGGCCTACAGCACCGGGCGCGGCTCCGTCATCATGCGCGGGCGCGTGCATGTCGAGCCCATGCGCGGCGACCGCGAGGCCATCGTCATCACCGAGATTCCCTATCAGGTGAACAAGGCGACGATGATCGAGAAGATGGCCGAGCTGGTGCGTGACAAGCGCATCGAGGGCATTTCCGATCTGCGCGACGAATCCGACCGCGAGGGCTATCGCGTCGTGATCGAGCTGAAGCGCGACGCCGTGGCCGATGTCGTGCTGAACCAGCTTTACCGCTATACGCCGCTGCAAAGCTCGTTCGGCGTCAACATGGTGGCGCTCAATGGCGGCAAGCCGGAGCAGATGACGCTGCTCGACCTGCTGCGCGCCTTCGTCTCCTTCCGCGAGGAAGTGGTCAGCCGCCGCACCAAATATCTTCTGCGCAAGGCGCGCGACCGGGCGCATGTCTTGGTCGGTCTCGCCATCGCCGTCGCCAATATCGATGAGGTCATCAATCTGATCCGCCGCGCGCCCGATCCTTCGACCGCGCGCGAGCAGTTGATGGAGCGCCGCTGGCCGGCCATGGATGTGGCGCCGCTGATCGCGCTCATCGACGATCCACGCCACAAGCTGAACGATGACGACACCTATTTCCTCTCCGAGGAGCAGGCGCGCGCCATTCTCGAGCTGCGGCTGGCGCGCCTGACCGGGCTGGGCCGTGATGAAATCGCCGATGAACTCAACACCATCGGCGAGGAAATCCGCGATTACCTGGATATCCTCGGGTCCCGCATTCGCATCATGAATATCGTCAAGGACGAGCTTGTCGCGCTTCGCGACGAGTTCGGCACGCCGCGCCGCACCGAACTGGGCGAGGGCGGCCCCGAGATGGACGATGAGGATCTGATCGCCCGCGAGGACATGGTCGTCACCGTCAGCCATGCCGGCTATATCAAGCGCGTACCGCTCGCCACCTATCGCGCGCAGCGCCGCGGCGGCAAGGGCCGCTCGGGCATGGCGACGCGGGAGGAGGATTTCGTCACCCGCCTGTTCGTGGCGAGCACCCACACGCCGGTGCTGTTCTTCTCCTCGCGGGGCATTGTCTATAAGGAAAAGGTCTGGCGCCTGCCCATCGGCACGCCGCAATCGCGCGGCAAGGCGCTCATCAACATGCTGCCGCTGGAGCAGGGCGAGCGCATCACCACCATCATGCCGCTGCCCGAGGATGAGGATAGCTGGGCGAACCTCGACGTCATGTTCGCGACGACGCGCGGCACGGTGCGGCGCAACAAGCTCTCCGACTTCGTTCAGGTCAACCGCAACGGCAAGATCGCGATGAAGCTGGAGGAGGAGGGCGACGAAATCCTCTCCGTCGATACCTGCACCGAGTTCGACGATGTGCTACTGACGGCGGCGGGCGGCCAGTGCATCCGCTTCCCTGTCACCGATGTGCGCGTCTTCGCGGGCCGCAATTCCATCGGCGTGCGCGGCATCAACCTGGCCGAAGGCGACAAGGTTATCTCCATGGCCATCCTCCACCATGTCGATGCGACGCCGGCCGAGCGCTCCGCCTATCTCAAGCGCTCGATCGCCGAGCGCCGGGCGCTGGGTGCGGAGGACGCGGAAGATATCGTGGTGGTGGGCGAGGATGTCGGCACCGATGCCGAGCTTTCCGAAGAGCGCTATCAGGAACTGAAAGCGCGTGAGGAAACCGTCCTGACCATCAGCGAATATGGCTATGGCAAGCGCTCGTCATCCTATGAGTTCCGCATCTCGGGTCGCGGCGGCAAGGGCATCCGCGCCACCGATACTTCGAAGACGGACGAAATCGGCAAGCTCGTCGCGCTCTTTCCCGTCGAGGCGAAGGACCAGATACTTCTGGTGTCGAACGGCGGCACCCTGATCCGCGTCCCCGTGGACGGCATCCGCCTCGCCGGCCGCTCCACCAAGGGCGTCACCATCTTCAAGCCCGCCGATGGCGACCGGGTGGTCTCCGTCGAGCGCATCTCGGAATCCGAAGGCGACGATGTCGAGGAGATCGAGAGCGAGACCGGCGAAGACGGCGGAGAGGCTTAGAGTGGTTCATGTTTTGATGGAATCGCGTGAATTCCGTTTTGGGACCGTTGTTGTGATGGAGACGTAAAGGAATGGATCCCAGTGACAAGCACTGGGATGACGGGTTGCTTTGCTGTTGGCAAGCCAAACCTTCGGCTTTCCCGCTTGGCAGAAGCATATCCGGTAGCGGAAAAACATCTCCCACTCGTCATCCCAGTGCTTGTCACTGGGATCCATTCCTCTACGGTGGCGTGGCCGCAACGTCAAAAGGATGAGCCAACCGTTTCGATCCAAGGTAAAAGGCTTCAAGAATCAAGAAAGGCGACGCTTGGGGGAAGCGCCGCCTTTCTCGTTTTGGCTGGAGGGCCAGGTAAACTTGTTATTTGCGCCCGCGAGGCAGGCGGCGCATGGTGCTGATGTCGAAGACCGGCTCTGCGATGCGCGAGCGCGCGGCGTTTTCCTCGAGCAGCAGGATGATTGCCGCAACGGTCATCGAGATCATCATGGACAGCGAGAGCAGAAATATCAGCATCGGACTTTCCTTTCGCAACCACTACGCTTTAACACGAAAAAAGTTGCATAATCGTTGTCCCATATTGTCAAATGCATCTGAATTGCGCGTGAAACTCCTGTTCATCTTGAATTCATAATTTGTTGAGGCCCGTTTCTTTTTGTATGGGAGGCGTGGATCGAAACATTGAAACCCGTTTCCAAACGCGTTACGCCAGTCTCATGACCATCGCCATCTATGCCGGATCGTTCGATCCCGTGACCAACGGCCATCTGGATGTCCTCAAGGGTGCGCTGCGCCTTGCGGATGAGATTGTCATGGCCATTGGCATCCATCCGGGCAAGAAGCCGCTCTTTTCCTTCGATGAGCGCGAGAAGCTGATCGGCGAGGCGGCGAGGGCTCTTCTTGGATCGGACGCTAAGCGAATTCGCGTGGTTTCGTTCGATGGGCTTGTTATCGATGCCGCCAAAAAACATGGCGCGGCGCTGATGGTTCGCGGTCTGCGCGACGGCACGGATTTCGACTATGAAATGCAGATGGCCGGCATGAACGGCGCGATGGCGCCAGATATCCAGACCGTCTTCCTCCCGGCAAGCCCGGGATCGCGCGCCATCACCGGCACTCTCGTGCGCCAGATCGCCTCGATGGGCGGCAATGTCGGGCCATTTGTCCCCAAAGCCGCGGAGCGGGCGCTCAAATCCAAATTCCAATCCTGAATGGAGAAGACTTCCATGAAACTGTTCCGTTTGAGCATGGCTGCTATCGCCATGGTCGCGTTCACGCTGGTGGCGTCCCTGTCCGCCCGTGCCGCCGACCCGGAAAACACGCTGGTCCTCACCCTGAAATATGGAGATGTGGCGATCGCGCTGCGCCCGGACCTCGCGCCCAAGCATGTCGCGCAGATCAAGAAACTGGTGCGCGAAGGCGCCTATGATCACGTCGCCTTCCACCGCGTCATCCCCGGCTTCATGGCGCAGACCGGCGACGTGGAATTCGGCAATACCCAGAAGGGCTTCGATGCCGCGCACGTCGGCACCGGCGGCTCCAAGCTGCCTGATCTGCCGGCCGAGTTCTCGAAGGAGCCCTTCGTGCGCGGCACGGTCGGCATGGCTCGCTCGGCCAACCCGAATTCCGCTAACTCGCAATTCTTCATCATGTTCGGTGACGGCTCCTTCCTCAACGGCCAGTACACCGTCATCGGCAATGTCGTCAGCGGCATGGACGCCGTCGACAAGATCAAGAAGGGTGACGAAGCCAATAATGGCGCGGTCAAGGACCCTGATGAGATCATCAAGGCCGTCATTCAGGCGGATGTGAAGAAGTAAAAAAGCGTCAGCGCCGAAGCGGAAGCTCTGGCGTTGTATCACGCGGCCACCTAAATGCGTTTGCGAGCCAGGCCTGGTGCCTGGCTCGCACAATGCGATTAACACCAAGAGCCGATTTCCAACTGACCAAAGGAGACTGAAATGGCTTACAAAGATTCCGAGAATACGCTCGTCCTGGAAACCACCAAGGGCAATGTCGTCATCGAGCTTTATCCCGATCTGGCGCCCGGCCATGTCGAGCGCATCAAGGAACTGGCGCGCGAAGGCGCCTATGACGGCGTAGTCTTCCACCGCGTCATCGACGGCTTCATGGCGCAGACCGGCGACGTGCGCTTCGGCAAGACCGGCGGCGCGAACTTCAATCCGGCCCGCGCCGGTATGGGCGGCTCCGACAAGCCGGACCTGAAGGCGGAATTCACCAACGTCAACCACAAGCGCGGCACCTGCTCCATGGCCCGCAGCCAGAGCCCGAACTCGGCCAACTCGCAGTTCTTCATCTGCTTTACGGATGCACCGTGGCTCGATCGTCAGTATTCGGTCTGGGGCCAGGTGATCGAAGGCATGGACAATGTCGACAAGATCAAGAAGGGCGAGCCGGTGAGCGAGCCGGACTCGATCGTGACGGCGCGGATCGCGGCTGATATAGCAGCTTAAATGAAAAGGCTGGCGGGACAGCGCCCCCCTCTGTCCCGCCAACATTTCCAACTGAGCAAGCCATGCGCGTAGACCTGTTCGATTTCAATCTGCCGGAAGAGCGGATCGCGCTTCGCCCGACGGAGCCGCGTGATTCCGCGCGCCTTCTGCATGTCAGGCCTGGCGAACTCCTCGCGGATTTGCACGTTCATGACCTGCCCGACCTGCTCCAGCCCGGCGATGCGCTGGTATTCAATGATACAAAGGTCATTCCAGCCCAGCTCGAAGGCATCCGCGAGCGCGAAGGCACGGTGGCGCAGATCAGCGCTACCTTGCATATGCGCGTCGGGCCGGATCGCTGGAAGGCGTTCCTGCGCCCCGGCAAGCGTGTGAAGGAAGGCGAGCGGATACGCTTCGGCCATGGCGGGGCGAGTTGCTATCTCGGTACGCTCGATGCGATCGTCGCGGAAAAAGGCGAGGCGGGCGAGGCGCTGCTGGTCTTCGACCTGAGCGGCGCTATGCTGGACGAGGCGATTGCCACGGTGGGGCACATCCCGCTGCCGCCTTATATCGCCTCCAAGCGCCCTGAGGACCAGCGCGACCGCACGGATTACCAGACCGTCTATGCGCGGGAAGAAGGAGCGGTCGCCGCACCGACCGCCGGGCTGCATTTCACGCCGCAACTGCTCGAAAGGCTGAGGGAGCGCGGTGTCGAGGAACATTTCGTCACGCTCCATGTCGGAGCGGGGACGTTCCTGCCGGTGAAGGCCGACGATACCGACGACCACAAGATGCATTCCGAAATCGGCCATGTCTCCGAGGCCACCGCCGATGCGCTCAATCGCGTGCGAACCAATGGCGGGCGAATCGTCTGTGTCGGCACTACTTCGCTCAGACTTCTCGAAAGCGCTGCGGACGAGAATGGCGCTATGCGGCCATGGTCGGGCGCGACGGATATTTTCATCACCCCCGGCTACCGCTTCCGCGCGGTCGATGGTCTGATGACGAACTTCCACCTGCCGCGCTCGACGCTGTTCATGCTCGTCTCGGCTTTTTCCGGACTTGAGACGATGCGCGCGGCTTATGAGCACGCGATCCGGGAAAACTATCGCTTCTATTCCTATGGCGACGCAAGTCTTTTGATGCGCAGCATTTAATGCAACGTCAGGTGATTTCACCTGACTGCAAAATGCTGTATGGCCTGCGTCATCATGATGACCAAAGACTTCCAGTTCAAGCTTCTTGCCACCGATGGCGCGGCGCGGCGCGGTGAAATCACCATGCCGCGCGGCACCGTCCGCACCCCTGCCTTCATGCCTGTCGGCACCGGCGGCACCGTCAAGGCCATGTATATGGACCAGGTGCGCGACCTCGGCGCTGACATCATCCTTGGCAACACCTATCATCTGATGCTGCGCCCCGGCGCGGAGCGTGTCGCGCGCCTTGGCGGTCTGCACGAGTTCGCCCGCTGGCCCGGGCCGATCCTGACCGATTCCGGCGGCTTTCAGGTCATGTCGCTGGCGCAGTTGCGCAAGCTGAACGAACATGGAGTCACCTTCCAGTCGCATATCGATGGCCGCGCCTACGAGATGACGCCCGAGCGCTCCATCGAAATTCAGGGCCTGCTCGATTCGGATATCCAGATGCAGCTCGACGAATGCGTCGCGCTGCCGGCATCCGAAAAGGACATCGAGCGGGCGATGGAGCTTTCGCTGCGCTGGGCGGAGCGCTGCAAGACGGCCTTCGGCGAGCAGCCGGGCAAGGCAATGTTCGGCATCGTGCAGGGCGGCGACAATGCGCGCTTGCGCGAGCGTTCGGCGACTGCGTTGAAGGCGATGGATTTGAAGGGCTATTCGGTCGGCGGTCTTGCGGTGGGCGAGCCGCAGGCAGTGATGCTCGACATGCTGGATGTTGTCTGCCCGATCCTGCCTTCGGAAAAGCCGCGCTATCTCATGGGCGTCGGCACGCCGGACGACATATTGAAATCGGTCGCGCGCGGTATCGACATGTTCGACTGCGTCATGCCGACCCGCGCCGGCCGCCACGGTCTAGCCTTCACGCGCTACGGCAAGATCAACTTACGCAATGCCCGTCATGCGGAGGATCATCGTCCGCTGGACGAGCAATCCGATTGCCCCGCCACGCGCGACTATAGCCGCGCCTACCTGCACCATCTCATCAAGTCGAACGAGTTCCTGGGCGCCATGCTGCTCACCTGGAACAATCTCGCCTATTACCAGAAGCTGATGCAAGGCTGCCGAGACGCCATCGAGGCGGGACGTTACGCGGATTATGTTGCGGAAACCCAGGCGGGATGGGAGCGGGGAGATATCGCGGCGCTGTAGGCGTCCGTGCCCCCGTGCCCTGATAATCGGTCCTCTGGCCTAAGCCTTCTCACGCCCCAACAACCCCGTCAGCCGCTCAATTACCAGCTCCCGCTCCGCATCGGTCAGGATATCGCAGTCGAAAAGCTGCATGGAGCGCATGCCTTCGACGGCAAGGAAGGTAATGAGGGCCACGGCCAGGTCGCTCGAACGCGACTGCATCCGGTCGAGCAATTGCCTGTTGTAGCGGCGGATGGGGTGAATGAAATCCGGATTCTCTGCCAGCGCCGCCAGAACGCCCGAGGGCGGCGGCTCCTTGTGGCATTGTTCTATGCGGAAGACTTCGAGATAGGCTTCCGCGACGCCATTGGGCGCATTTTGCCGCTTTTCGTCCTCGGCGTTGAGCGCCGCCTCGTGCTCTCTCAGATGCTCCTCGACCACCGCCTCAAGCAGTTTTGCCTTGGTCGGAAAATGATAGAGGAGGCCACCCTTGGAAAGACCCGCGCGGGCGGCGGCGGCATCAAGCGAGAGATGCGCTGGCCCCACTTCCTTGGCCAGGGCCGTGGCAGCCTGCAGGATTCTCTCGCGCGCCGACAATTTTTTACCGTACATCTAGAACTTTCAGCGTACACATCCGGTTGACAATACCGTCCAGACGGTACAGTAATCCGCGCTTGGAATTCAACTTAAAACGATTGCCCTCGCCATGACGTGATTGGCGTGCAGGCATTCCGAAGTCATGCCCGCTCTGGAGCCTCCCACCGATGCGTCGCCTTCTTCCCTTTTTGCTTCTCCTGCTCGTCCTGGCCGTTTGCGGCGGGCTTGTCTGGTTCAACCTGATCTTCAAGCCTGAGATGGTCGCGAGCTATTTCGCGAACATGAAGCAGCCGCCGCAGACGGTTTCCACCATCACGGTCAAGCCGGAGAAATGGGACCCTTATATCGAGGCGATCGGCACTGTGAACGCTTCCGAGGGCGTGAACCTGACCGTTCAGGTCGCCGGGATCATCAAGCAGATCAATTTCAAGGCCAATCAGCGCGTCAAGCAGGGCGATCTTCTCGTCCAGCTCGATGACAGCATCGAGCAGGCCGATATGGCTTCGGCGCAGGCCGACGCCGCCTTGAAGGATATCAACCTGCGGCGCGCCCAGACGCTGGCTTCTCAGCGTGTCGGCTCCGTCTCGGATGTCGATACCGCGCGGGCTCAGGCCGAGTCGGCGCAGGCGACCGTGGCGAAGCTCCAGGCGACGGTCGACCAGAAGCGTCTGGTTGCGCCGTTCTCCGGCACGATCGGCATTCCGCAGATTGATGTCGGCCAGTATCTGCAGCCAGGGACCACGGTTGCCACGCTGCAGAACCTCGACACGATGCGGGTGGATTTCACCGTTCCCGAACAGTCGCTCGGACAGCTGAAGATCGGCCAGTCGGTCAGCGTCAACCTTTCCGACGACAACAAGGCCATCAGCGGCAAGATCACCGGCATCGACCCGCGCATCGATCCCTCGACCCGCCTCGTTTCCGTGCGCGCCCAGGTGGAAAACTCCGGACGCAAGCTGACGCCCGGTCAATTCGTGCATGTCCAGGTGAAGCTGCCGGAAGAGAACAACATCATCGCCCTGCCGCAGACGGCGGTGACGACCAGCCTCTACGGCGATTACGTCTTCGCCGTGCGCGAGGCTGAGGCCAAGGACGGAAAGCCGGCGGAAAAGGGAGCGGACGGCAAGCCGGCCCAGGTGCTGGCGCAGGTCTTCGTCAAGCTCGGGCGCCAGTCCCATGGCCGGGTGGAAGTCACGAGCGGCCTGAAGGACGGCGACATCATCGTCGACGCCGGCCAGAACCGCCTGAGCGCGGGCCAGCATGTGGTCATCGACAACACCGTCAATCCCTCTGACGCGCTGAAACAGCAATAGGGCGACGCCATGAGCTTTTCGGACATATTCATTCGCCGTCCCGTGCTTGCCACGGTCGTCGCCCTGATGATCATTCTTCTGGGCGCGCTGGGCATCTCCAACCTCTCGGTTCGCGAATACCCGAAGGTGGATGAGACGGTTATCACCATCACCACGTCCTATCCGGGCGCCAATGCGGACCTGATCCAGGGCTTCATCTCCTCGCCCATCGCGCAGGCCGTGGCGACAACCGAGAACATCGACTATGTGACGTCCTCGAGCGCGGCTTCGACGAGCACCGTCAGCGTGCATATGCGCCTTGGCGCCAATCCTGACGCGGCGCTGACCGAGGTTATCTCCAAGGTCAACCAGGTGCGCGGAGAACTGCCGGAGGAAGCCAAGGATCCCGTCATCCTCAAGGGGACGGGCCAGAGCTTCGCGACCATGTATCTGGCCGCGCAGAACCCCAACATGACCAACGAGCAGATCACCGAATATCTCGACCGGGTGATCAAGCCGCGCCTTTCCACGGTTCCCGGCGTGGCCGAGGCGCAGATCCTCGGCGGGCAGACCTATTCGATGCGCGTCTGGCTCGACCCCATCCAGCTCGCCGCCCGCAATATCACCGCGGCCGAAGTGCTGGGCGCGATCAACGCCTCGAACTTCCTGTCGGCTCCCGGCAAGACCAAGAACCAGTTCGTCAGCACCTCGATCCTGCTGAAGTCCACGCTGCAGACGCCGGAAGCGTTCGGCAACATGGTGGTCAAGTCCGATGGCGACAGCATCGTGCGGCTGCGCGATGTCGCCAAGGTCGAGCTTGCGGCGGAGAGCACCGACACCATCGTCCGGTTCAACGGCAAGGACGGCACCTTCCTCGGCATCATGCCGACCCCCGGCGCCAACCCCATCGACGTGGCATCCGCGGTCCGCAAGGAATTGCCCAACATCCAGGCGTCGCTGCCTGAGGGCATGTCGCTCGTCATCGTCTATGACGCGACCGAACAGATCAGCTCGTCGATCCACGAGGTGTTCACCACCATCGGCGAAGCTGTCGCCATCGTCGTCATCGTCATCATCCTGTTCCTGGGCTCGTTCCGCTCGGTCATCATTCCGATCGTGACGATCCCGATCTCGCTCATCGGCGTGTGCTTCTTCCTCTACGTGCTGGGCTATTCGATCAACCTGCTCTCGCTTCTTGCGATGGTGCTGGCCATCGGCCTCGTCGTCGACGACGCCATCGTGGTGCTGGAGAATATCCACCGGCACATTGAAGAGGGCCTCAAGCCCATCGACGCGGCGTTGAAGGGCATGCGGGAAATCACCGGGCCGATCATCGCCATGACGATCACGCTCGCGGCCGTGTTCGCGCCGCTTGGCTTCACCGGCGGCCTGACGGGCTCGCTCTTCCGTGAGTTCGCCTTCACGCTCGCCGGCGCGGTCATCATCTCCGGTATCGCCGCGTTGACGATCTCGCCGATGATGTGCGCGCGCATGCTGTCGCATGGCAACGCCTCGCGCTTCCAGCAGTTCATCGACGGTACCTTCGGGCGCTTCGAGAATTGGTATGCCCGCCGGGTTGAGGGTTCGCTGAACTATCGCCCCATCACGCTGCTGATGGTTCTCGCGCTGGTGGGGGTGACGGGCCTCCTGTTCATGCACACCAGCACGGAGCTTGCGCCGGAAGAGGATTCGGGCGCGCTCTTCGCGCAGATCCAGGGTCCGAAATACGCGACCTCGCAATATATGAAGCTCTATTCCGACCAGATGGACAATATCACCAAGGATATTCCGGAGCTTCGGGCGCGCTTCCAGATCGTTGGCATGGATGGCGGCACCAATTCCGGTATCGCGCTCTGGGCGTTCAAGGATTGGTCGCAGCGCACCAAGTCGCAGAAGCAATTGCAGGAGGAAATCACCCAGCGCCTCTCGAAGCTGGCGGGCGTGCAGGCTTTCGCCTTCGCGCTGCCTTCGCTGCCGGGCGCCGGCGGCGGCCTGCCCATCTCCGTCGTCATCCAGTCCACCGGCCCCGCCGACCAGGTCTATGAGATGGCGGAGAAGATCAAGAACGAGGCGCAGGCTTCCGGCCAGTTCATCATCGTGCAGAACTCGCTGTCCTATGACTCGCCGCAGACGACGGTCACTATCGACCGCGACCGCGCGGCGGCGCTGGGCGTCAAGGTCAGCGACATCGGCCAGACGCTGGGTCTGCTGACCGGCGGCGCGTCGGTCGCCAAGTTCGACCGAGACTCCAACAGCTATGACATCATCACGCAGGTGCCGGACTCGTACCGCGCCAATCCGGACAGCCTGGGGGCATTTTATGTGCGCAGCGCCTCGGGCGGGATGATTCCGCTGAACTCGGTGATCAAGATTTCCGAGACTGCGGCGCCGGCGGCGATCGAGCAGTTCAACCAATTGAACTCCGCCACGATCTCCGCCCTGCCGATGCCGAGCGTGACGTCGGGGCAGGGGCTGCAGACAATTGTCGACATAGCCCGGAAGAACCTGCCGGAAGGCTACTTCATCGACTATTCCGGCCAGTCGCGGCTTGAGGCCACGCAGGGCAATACGATCCTCATCGCCTTCATCCTGGCTGTCGTGGTCATTTATCTGGTGCTGGCGGCACAGTTCGAGAGCTTCCGCGATCCCTTCATCATCATGATGTCGGTGCCGCTGTCGATCTTCGGCGCCATCGTTCCGCTGAACTTGGGGCTCGGTACGCTCAACATTTATACGCAGGTGGGGCTCATCACGCTCGTAGGCCTGATCACCAAGCACGGTATCCTCATGGTCGAGTTTGCCAACCAGCAGCGAGAGTTGCACGGCATGACACGGCGTGAGGCGATTGTCGAAGCTGCCAAGACCCGTCTGCGCCCGATCCTGATGACCACGGCGGCGATGGCCCTCGGCGTCGTGCCGTTGATCATCGCTACCGGCGCGGGCGCCGCGGCGCGCTACTCCATGGGCCTCGTGATCTTCACCGGCATCCTGGTTGGAACGATCTTCACCCTCTTCGTGGTGCCGATGTTCTACACCTATATCTCCAAGAAGGAGGGGCTGGCCGAGGAAATGGGCGAGCCGGAGCCTGCGCATCACTGAGCATGATCCCGAAAAGTCGCAGACTTCCAGGTAAGATCATGCGGCTCTAGGACGACAGTTCACCGAAACTTGCATTTACGAAAATGGGCGACGCCGGTTATCTCTGATAACCGGCGTTTTCTTTTGAGCATGATCTCGAAAAGTTGCAGACTTTTTGGATAAGATCATGCGGCTTGGAGATTATTTTTTCTAAATGCATGGGAGTTTTTCCCGTGTGAGGGGATATCATGAGCAGCATACCGTTATCGGTTCTCGATCTGTCGCCCGTTCCAGAGGGAGGCGATGTGGGGGAATCCCTGCGCAATTCGCTCGATCTGGCCCGTAATGCCGAACGTTTTGGCTATCGGCGCATCTGGTTCGCCGAGCATCACGGCATGCCGGGCATCGCCAGCGCGGCGACTTCGGTGGTAATAGGCTATGTGGCAGGAGGCACCTCGACCATCCGCGTCGGCGCGGGCGGCATCATGCTGCCCAATCACGCGCCGCTGTTGATTGCCGAACAGTTCGGCACGCTCGCCGCGCTTTATCCGGGCCGAATCGATCTCGGTCTCGGGCGTGCGCCGGGCACCGACCAGTTGACGGCAAGGGCGTTGCGCCGCAATTTGAGCGGCGATGCGGACTCTTTTCCGCAGGATGTTCAGGAGCTCCTGTTTTATTTCGATCCGGCTGAAGAAGGCCAGCGCATACGCGCCGTGCCGGGCGAGGGGCTGGAGGTCCCGGTCTGGATTCTGGGATCGAGCCTTTTCGGCGCTCAACTCGCCGCGATACTTGGCCTGCCTTACGCCTTCGCCTCGCACTTTGCGCCCGCCGAGATGGAGCACGCGATAGAGCTCTACCGCGCCCAGTTCCGGCCGTCGCGATATCTCGACAAGCCCTATCTGATGCTGGGCGTGAACGTCTTCGCCGCTGAAACGGATGCCGAGGCGAAGCTGCTCTTCAGCTCGCTGCAGCAGGCCTTTGTGAACCTGCGCATGGGCCGCCCCGGACTGCTTCCTGCGCCTGTCGAGAACTACGAGGAGGGGTTGGACCAGACGGCGCGCGCGTTGCTTCGCCATGCGCTGTCCTGCTCTTTCGTCGGCGCGCCGCAAACCGTCAAGCAGGACCTCGACGCTTTCATCGCTCGCACCCGTCCCGATGAACTTATGGTCACGGCGCAGATTTTCGACCACGCCGCTCGCATCCGTTCGTTCGAGATATTGGCGGATGTGATGGGTTTGTGACAGGAGCCGGCCTTACCACGCAGAAATCGCTCCCGATTTTCGTGTGGCACGGCGCAGAATGCTGTTGACCCGCGCGGCTCACGCCCTTATGTTCCGCGCGACTTCCCGGGGACACCCCGTCCTCTAGGGAGCGCGTAGCTCAGCCGGTAGAGCAACTGACTTTTAATCAGTAGGTCCAGGGTTCGAATCCCTGCGCGCTCACCAAAAACACCAAGAAAATCAATCATTTAGAAATCTCCACCTACTGATTGTTTTGAGGGTTTGCGGTTTGGGCACTGTATGGGTACCGGTTTACTTGGGTACGCAATCTGGCAGTGAGTCGAGGTCGCATATACCGAGTTCTGCGGGGTCGAGTTCACGCTCGTCGTCGTCCTCGCTGTCATCCTCGAAATCAGGGTCGCCGTCGATTTGGTCGAGAAGGGCGATAGCCTCCTCAATCCAGCGTTCAAGCATGAGGCGGCGAAGACGATAAACAGCGCGGGTCATTCATCACCACCTTTCCGGCGTGGCAGTGTCCAGATGGATAGCAATGTCAGACCGCGAGCGATGCGAAGGAGAAGGAAGGCAAGGAATATGCGGATGGTAGTCATGACCGCACCTCATCCGGTATGCCCTTGATGAAGATAAATCCGAGGTCGTGATTGATAAGCAGATCGAACCGCATGCCGTGGATTTCCTGCATGAGCGCTGCAAGGCGGTCGGCAACAATCTGGACTTCCGCCGCCTTGATCTGCGCGTTCAGAAGGGTTTCCGAGAATGGAGAGGTTGCCAGCATCATTCGGCCCTCCCTGCTTCCTCGAGCACCGTATCGCGCTCCTGCATCAAGTTCAGGAGTTTCTCCGCTTGATCGGCATATTCCGGCCACTCCCGTTCAAACAGTTCGAATGCCGCGAACTTCTGCCCTTCGTCCAACTTAGACAGCGCCGCCAAGATTTTGATGTTAAGCACATCGTCAGCGGAAAGAGCCATTATGCGTCCTCCGCCGGTTCAAGCCGATCCAGCTTGGCGATGAACTGCCACTTCTCAGCTTCGGTCAGCGTCCGCCATTTGGCGAGGAATTTCGCAATGCGCTGCGTTTCGGTCAGAGACTTCATCACGCTTCCCTCCCCGGAAAGGTGGAGTTCGACAGAAGCGGGACGCCCAATTCAAGGGCGAGGCTCTCCGCGCGAACCCAACCGACAGGCTTGCATTTGGTAGTGTCGCGAATTGTCCACGTGTCGTCACCGTTCAGCGTCTCTATGGCGTAGAGCATCCAGCCGCCCTCTTGCGGGTAAGCTGATAACTGGACGGCGACAGGGCCGCGCGGGCTTCTGAACTGGATTACCTCGCTCATTGCCCGTCCTCCCCATCGCCATCAGACAATGCCGCCGCGCGGCGGGGCAGCAAGTGCGGAAACCGCTCTGCGAGAAGGTTAAGAGCTTCTTCCTTCTCCTCTGGGGTATAACCGGCCCAGATGGTCAGAATTTCAACTTCTGTATCGGAAAGGGCGCGACCGAATTCAGCTGTCATCCTGCCTATCAGAGCGGCGGAATTCTCCGTGCTCCTGGTGTCTTTGGGCAAGCCTTCGGCGGCTGCCGGAATGAGTGTGTTCGGCATTTCGTGGCTCCAATTGGTATAGTAACTATGTTATTTGGTTTGTTAACCATAAACGCAGTGCGCGATTGCCGTCAACACTAATTTGTGTATGATACCAAAATTAATGGAAATGGAGCACAAATGCCTATCACTGGTAATCAGATAAGAGCCGCTCGTTCTTTGGCTGGCATGGAGCAAATAGCTCTTGCTGAGAAGGCAGGCGTGAGCGCGAACACGATCCGAAACATGGAGGCCGCGGGGGCTGACCGAGTTCGTGTTCGCACCGATACGCTGGACGCTGTCACTGACGCCTTAAAGGCGGCTGGCGTCATTTTTCTTGATGAAGGGGAGAATTCAGTCGGCGGTCCCGGTGTCCGTCTTAAAGCGTCTGAAACGTCTTAATCAGACGCTTGACTCCATCCCGTCCCCTTGCCAATTTGCGCGGAACAGGGGGGCTTCATGAAACGCAGTATTTTAATCGCGGCGGCGCTCTCTGCAATGCCGGCCCTTGCTGCGCCCGGCGATACCCAGGCGGACAAGGACGCGGCTTGCAAATCGTGGGGTGATTTGGCCGCCGTCATCATGAAGCTCCGCCAGACTGAAGCTCCGATGAGTGAAGCCATCAAGGGAACGGGCGACGATAGCAGCCGCCGCCTTATCATTGAGGCTTACAAAGAGCCTGCCTATTTATCCGAGGACGGCCAAGCGCGGGCAGTCGATAGGTTCCGAAACGAGATTGAGTTGGCGTGCTTCCAATCGCAATGAGCGACAAATTCCCGACGCCGCCACGATAAATCGCCACGGTCAACGCAGAAGGCGTTCTCACTGGAAATATTTCCAGTGAGGCGGAAGGGAAACTAGACAAATTTGTCCAGTTTCGTTCCCAAGCTTCGTAACTACCGAAATCCCGGTAGTTTGCCTCTCCAACTCGGCGGCGAGGCAACAGGCCCAACTGACCCGATAACATCGTGTCTGTTCCATATCCCGAGGTGTCGCAGTTTTGCGTCAAGTTGACGCAAAACCCCGTTACGGGAAATTCCCGCAGCGGATCAAGCCTTTGAAATCCTTGATGGCTCCAATTGGAGCCATGTCCCAGGTGGTGCCTTCGGAAACTATGCAAATCTGCATAGTTTCGCCCTCAAGTAAAACCGCGGTGATTGTAACCCCTTGTTATTATTAGGCTTGGATCGTATTTCGGCCTGTTTTTCCTGCGATTTCTCAGAGTTTCCAGCTCGATAATCGCGCGTTTATTTCCGAGGGAGACAAGATCTACCCGAAGGAAATTCAAGTGGCAAACTCTGCCACTCCAACTTTCGCGGAACGCAGAACCTCGCCCAAAGTGAAGTCGAAAAGTCTCTGAACCGCATTCAAACTGCACATGAAAACGGTTCAAACGGTGACCGACCGCCGCTAAAAGCTCAGCAAAATCAACAAATCCAGAAACCAAACGGTATTGGGAGATGAGGTCGCAATGGCCAGCGTCGGCAAGCCGGTAAATGTTCCCGATGGGAACAATAAGAAGGCGACCTGTGGGACACATTATAAAAACTCAACGCGGCGTAAGTCGCCAAGTTGGCGACACACAAGAGCGCGTGGCCGTGCAGTGGACAAGTTGTCCTTTGCATAACCTGCCCGGCAGTCAGGTTATAGGGGTTTGCGCCCGACAAGTTGGCGGACGCACCTACGCCGCTATCTCCGTCGTCACCCGTAGGCCCTGCTCCCGGAATATGAAATCGAGAACGGGCGGCGAGAGGCGCTTGGGGTATACGCCTTTCTTTGCCTTCCGAACGGTCGTAGAACAAGTGTGGCTGCAAAAATTCGTATGGTGCCTTTTGGACATGAATCGATCCCCGCACCATTGGCATGTTCGCTCAAACGATAAAACATGGCGATGTGCGAGGGCGCAGCGGGCGCTACAGAACTTACCCTGATCGGGGCGTCTGCCCTTGTGCGCCATGAATGATATTCCACAGTGGAGGCATGGCAGTTCCTCCAAGGCTCGATCTCGGTGCTTCTTGTAGCATGAGGGTGAGCAAAATTTCTCATCGCCTTTGTGGGGCTTGAACCGGACGCCACATTCTCGGCATGAGATAGCTGGATGTTTTGCGCGCCTGATTGTCTTCCACGCCGCATGGAAAGCTTCGGAAGCGTCACGAACGGTTTCCGCGTCCCGCCGGGTAATAAAGGCTTTCGCGCATTCCTCGGAGCAAAAGCGGGAGCTTCTCATGCCGCTGCCAAATTCGGTATCGACCGCACCGCCGCACCATTTGCAATTCTCTGCCGGCGTCGTGTAGTCTGGCTGTCCTTGCTCCCAAGTGGGACGGCTGTATCCAAGCTTCATTATCGCTGAGGATACCAGATTGGCAGCTTCGCGGTTGGCTCGATCCCATGAATAGCCTTTGAGGCACAAGGCTGAACGGATACCGGAAAGCACCGGGCCTTCCTTTTCAAACTGGCTGAACCGCCAGTCGGAAAGAAGGTCCATGATTTTGTTGATGATGTGCTTTCGCTGATCGCCCTTATAAACGGGGTCGTGAGCTTGCGGCTTGGTCTTGCCTGGGCCGCGTCGATAGGCGTCATATCCTCCCCAGTAGCTCATCCGAACACCGCATCGAATAACTCGGTGGTGAGTTCGCCAGTGGGCTGTGGAACGGCGCTATCGGATTTTCCGACATTGGCCTGCCGCGCATAGAAATGCTCAATATAGGCCGCGTCCATGGCGCGGATGATGGCGACGTGGTGCGGCTGGATGCTCCAGCGGTTAATATGGGAATATCCCATAATTTCCGTGTAGCTGATCGGGTTCGGCCCATTCATGTGCCATGTGCGCGTGGCGCTCAGGTCCATGAACCATTCCCAGAAGAGTGCGCCGCCGGGCGATATTATGACGGGCCTGTTCGATGCCAGCGTTTGCTCGAGCGCGGCAACCATTGTCTTTTCGAGACGGTCTATGGCGCTCATCAGATCACCCCCCAGGTCTTCGCCTTCTGGCTGTCCCGCTTAAGGCGCATAGGTCCTGTCTTGTCATACGCCTTGACGGCTTTGCCCGCCGCGCGCGTGCCTTCGCGCTGAGCGATATTCGTCACGAATGCCTCAAAGGTTCCATCGTTGTTGAAGTTGACCTCAACGCCCACATCGACTGCCTGCTTACCGGTCCCGCTTCCGCCCTGTCCCAGCATATGGTTCGGCGTGACCTGTGAACCTCGCGGGAGATTGACGAGCTCGGGCCCTTGCTCTCCAACAATGGCAGCCCCACCAGGAGCGAATGTCGTGCCTCTGGCGTATAGACCAAGGCCGCCGCCGCCGAACCCCGCCGCAAGCTGACCGCTGTTGGCAAAGGGCGAGGAACCACCGCCGAATATGCCGCTGAACATGCTTCCGAACCCGCCGCCGCCGAAAAGGGCGTCAAGGCCGCTGTTGATGAGCCGGTCAGCAAGCCGCCCGAGTGCATCGGCTAATACGTCGCTCGCCTTCGCACCGTTTAGCAGCCCCGAAACCAGCGTACCGGCAAATTCGCGGCCCGCATCGTTCAGTTCCTCAAGCTGCTCCTGCGTTTTCTCGTAGGCCTCGTTCTGCCGGTAGGTGCTTTCGACAAGCGCCTCTATCTTGTCCCGCTCATCTTGCGTGGCAGCAGCTCCAGCATTGCGAAGGGCGGTCAACTTTTCCTTCTCGACCGCACTCTTGCCAACAAGCGAGGCTTCGAACTCCAGTTCCGCGATTAGGTCTTTGACGGCCTTTCGCTCGCGCTCCGCCTCACGGGCAGCCTTCTCGCGCTCACGATCCGCTGACGTGCGGCCCCCGCCCCCCTTGCCGGTGCTGGGCGGCACGTAAGGCGTGACAGGCGGCTTGTCCGGGATAGGAGGAGTGTCAATCATCGCCTTGTCCCGGCGAGCCAGTTCCTCCTTAATTTTCGCAATCTCGGCATTGTTCTTTTCGATGGTTTTGCGGGCGGGTGCGTCGAACCAGCCGCCAAGCTTTCCCGCCGCCGCATCGTTTTCCCGCTGCAACAGGTTCATCTGCGATTTGAGATGTTCCGTGTTCCGGTTTTCGAACTTCTGAAAAATTGAGATGAACTGAGCCAGCGCTTCATAAGCCTCAACAATGGCACCCTTCAGCGCAGAACCAACCGTTGTTGATACCTGGTTGAACTTCTTATCAATCTCGGCTGCTTTAACGATAAATTTCTCATCGAATACCGCGCCCATCTTGTCGGCTTCGTTTATGGTGTCGGTGATCCCCTCGCGGCCCTGCTCGATGAGGCGGACGAACTGTTCGCCGCCCTGGCCTCCTAGAAGCTCATCGAATATCCGCACCCCGGCCGCGGTATCCTTGAGCCGCTTCGTCCGGTCGATAAGCTCCAGCATCAGGGCAGACGGGTCTTTGATCCGCTCCTTCACTTCCGCTGGCGACATACCAAGGCGCTGGAAGCTCTCTGCGGCGCTGCCCTTGCCGGTCTGGATATATTCGTCGGCGCGAAGGTTCAGTTCCTTGAAGCCGTCAATCAACGCGTCGATGCCGATTTTGTTCTGATCCGCGACGTAGCGCCAGCGCTGGAAATCCTCGACATTGATCCCAGCGGTTTTCGCCTCGCGGCCAAGTTCCGCAAAGGATGCGGTCATATCCTTGACCGCCCCGGCGATGCCCATCACGCCGCCCGCAGCAATGCCACCGATGATCCCGCCGGCAAACGCCTTGCCGAAATTCCCCACCTTGGTGCCGACCGTCGCAAGAGACTGATTGATCCGGTTGGTAGACAGCGCCGCGTCCCGCTCCATGTCTCGAAGCGCGGAACGACTGTTCTTCTTCATCCCGGCATAGGCGGCATTGGCAACGCCCTGCGCCTTCTTCATCCCCTTTTCGAGTTCGCTGATACGGGCCTCGATAGAGACCATGAGAACTTCTTCGTTTGCCATCAGGCCACGCTCCATTCGTCTATGTCGCCGGTGAAAGTGTCGTAGGAGGAAACCCCGCTATCGCCTGTTGCGGCGCGGCCCACGGCCATGGCGCAAGCCACGGCTCCGTCAATGCGGTCCCGGCTCTTGCCCTTGTGGAATGACCTGTTCCCGGCCTTGTCCGTCTCGACGGCGATATTGTCGAAGTGCCAGCGAAGGATAGGATGGCCCCCATGGGTGAAGCGACCGCCGATAATGGCGCGCTCCAGTTCCTTGAC
Organism: Paramesorhizobium endophyticum; assembly: GCF_014640615.1. Lineage (GTDB taxonomy): Bacteria > Pseudomonadota > Alphaproteobacteria > Rhizobiales > Rhizobiaceae > Paramesorhizobium > Paramesorhizobium endophyticum. Next base: position 84,451 of record NZ_BMHH01000002.1, read on the forward strand.
GGCTGGTGCCATCGTTACCCACCCCTGCCGCATTTCGACGGCGGGGAGGCCGTCTTCCAAGAGGTTGTTCAGCATGTTCCGGGCGAGGTGAGGGTCGAAGGCGATTTCGCGGACATTGTAGGTCGCGCATATTTCCCGGATCGTGTCTTCCACGATGCGGAAATCCACCACGTTCCCCGGCGTGGGGATGATCAAGCCGTCCTCGGCCCATTGCGGATAGGGAACTCCGTCCTTGTCGGCCCGGCGGCGAAGACTGTCTTCCGGGCAGAAGAACCATGGATGGACGCTATAGCCGCTCTCAGGATCGCCCCACGCGGCCACGACGGCGGTTAGGTCGGAATTGCTGGAAAGGTCCACGCCAAGCCAGCACGGCGTTTGCTCGGCCTCGAAGTGGGAAATTCCCACTTCGGCCCGGCCTTGATCGTAGATCGACATATCCACGAACGGCGATGCCGAATGGTCGAGCCACACATTGAGATTGTATTGCAGGAAGCTATCTCGGTCGGACGGCGAATTGATCGCTTTTCGCGCCTTGTCGCGGTAGCTCTCAAGGTCGGGATAACCGTGCTTCATGCCTGGATTGATGGCGAACCATAGGGCTTCGTCCTTCCAGTCGTCATCCTTCTCGGCCATGAAGATGACTGGGAGCGTTGCAGGATCGTCGATTTCGCCCTTCTGCACCTTGATTGCGTATTCGACGGTTTTCCATGCAAGGTTTTCTTGCCCGCGCCCTGATGTGGTGGCGACGATCAGGAGTGTGCCGGGAACCTTCACCAGCGCGCTGTCGAGGGCTTCCCATTGCTTTTGTCCGGCGCGGCCCTCCCAGGCGTGAACCTCATCGGCAATCACCACGTTCGGCGTCTTGCCGTGCTGCACCTTGCCATCGGAAGCCACGGCGATATAGCGCGAGCGCTCCTTCCGGAAGCTGATGGTCGAGGTGTATTCTCGGACGCTCAAATGCTTCGACATGCGCGGATCGCTCTGCACGATCATCGCGGCTTCGTTGAAAAGCTCCAGCGCCTGGACATGGGCAGATGCCGCCGACACTGTAAGGCCGCCGGGCAGGCGCTCAGGCCCCATGAGGTGCAGAAGCGTGATTGCCGCGCATAGGCTTGTCTTTCGGTTTCCACGCGGCAGCAACAGCACGACGCGGCGCACTACCCGCGAGCCGTCAGGATGGCGCGGGCCATAGATGCGGCGGATCACCTTCTCCTGCCAATCGTCAAGCTGGAAAGGATGGCCAGGAGCCGGGTTCTTTGGATGCTTCAGCCTGCGCAGCCATTGAACGGCGCGCTCCCCGTGGCCGTGCGGATCGTCGATTTCTTCGGGCCGGTCAATCCAGGAGGGAGTCATCATCTTCGTCACCTCGGATCGATGGGCGGGAACGGGATACGGGCGTCAGGCCAAGTTCGGCAGCCAGCAGGCGGGCGGATTGCATGGCCTTGTCCTGAACGCGGAACAGCTTCACCATGAGTTCGGGGTCGTCACAGCCCTGCATTTGGGCCTCGACCTCGCGGACGCGGCCAATGGAAATGCAATAGTTCTCCAGCGAGCCAAGGTCGCCACGGGTCAGAATGCGGCGCTCGACAAGTTCGGGCATGACGCGCCGCCATTCGGCCTTGGCGTCCTTGGAGAGCCAGGAGGGTGCCGCCGGGACGCGCTTGAGGCCGGAATTATCCACGACAAGGTGAGGCTTCGTTCCCTTCATGCCTGCCTCACACAGCGGATTTCCAGCCCCACGCGACGGCCGATTTCTTTCAGTTCCTTGACATTGAACGGCTCGCCCTGGAACACCACACGGTGGGATGTAGCCACGCCATCGATGTAGTGAGTACGGAAAATGATGATGGTCTCGTCCAGTGCGCCATAGGCCCGGATGAATTCTTCCGTGGACGCCTGCACGATCTGGGCTCGCAAGTCCGCGAACTTCGACCAGACGAAGGTAACGCCGCCATGGCCGTCGATGACTTCCTTGCCCTCCTCGATGGTAATCAGGCGGTCCAGCTTGCCGGCTCTCATGCTACCTCCTGAACGATGATCCTCACGGTCACGACGCCGTGGCTTGTTTCGCCGTCTGGATCGCGCAGAATGCGGGTGCTGGTGACGTGGTTGTCCACACAATGGAAGCGGCTGTCAGCCGTATCCAAACGCCACCTCAGCGCCGCTCGGACTGCCCCGGCGATGGCCTTACAGCCCACCGTGCTAGGCTCGCGCTTCCACACATGCAGATCGAACCAGATATGGTTCAGCGTCCGGGCGATGCTGTCGCCCTGATCGACGGTTTGCGCCTCGCCTATGAGAATGCACGGATCGACAATCGGCCTCTGGTTCTTGTCTAGGATATGCGAGGCTGGGACCAGCGCGGTCACAATGGGCTCAGAAATGAGCCGGTCGCGGATGGCCTTCTGGGCTGCGAGGTCAGCGCTCATTTGCCCCAATCCTTTTTCACGGCGCGGGTGATGGCGCTCTTGATGGCGCGCTCGGCCTTCGGGCGGCGCTCGCGGAAGGTCGGCCAAAAGAACGGCTGGGCCGGACCTATGCCGGATGGTTCGCCCGTAGTCTTAACCGTCCGCTCTTTCGTGCCGTATTCGACCAGATGAGCATAGCGCACGTCCTTGTTGCCAGCCGTTATCGCCGCTGTGGTTTCAGGGATGACCATTTCGCCGCCTGGCTGCGAATAGGGAGGCGTGTTGGAATTGGGCGGCGTAACAACGATGCTGTCACGAAGCGCCCCGCTATCGACGGGGACTTTCTTCTTCATCTGCTTCGCCATCAGTTCAGCCTGGCGCACCACTGCTTTCACTGCGGCCTCCTTCACCCGTCCGGGGATAGCCGAAAGCCGGTTAGTAAGCCGCTGCAAACCGCCATCGTCAGCCATCAGAAGCTCCAATCTCGGTATTCGTTGACGATCTGGCGCACGCCGAACGGCACCTCCTGAGCGTTCACGCCGACGATGGACGCTTCCCGGTTCTCATACCAATGCGCGGCAAGCTGATAGATGGCCTCGATGAGCGACGGCGGAACGGGCTGTTGCTCGGGAGCGCCGTAGGTTTCATCGATCCGAAACCCAAGCAGGCGCTCGACGTGATCCAGCGCGGCGGCAAGTTTCCGCTCAAGCAGTGCGTCGTCATTCACGCCCATGTCGGGGGTGAAATTCAGTTGCGCCTTCAGCCCTTCAAGCGTTATGGTGTCGACCATTCCTTGAAAACTCCAATTTCCGCAAATCTTGCGCTGTTGCCCCCCCGCCGGTCCCCTGTGAGGCTGGAAAGTCTGAACCCGCCCCCGGTCATGCCGTCCTCACGATGTTGGATTGCATCAGGAGGCCGAACGACCAGCACACCACGCTATTGGCCTCATCCATCACTTGGCTTGCCGATACGATATGGGCGATGAACTGCCGCTCTGATCCATCAGCAAGCGTGAGCATGAAGGCATAGGGATCAACGGCGCTCTCTGCGGTGAGCATGACTGCCTGTCCCGTATCCTGGCTATCCTGCGCCACCACCACCTCCATGGTGTAGGCAGGGCGAACCGCTTTCTCATGGTTCGGGATAGGTGGATTGTCCGGGTCGGTCGTATTGGGCAGTGTGGTATCGATGGTCTGCCATTCGCCACTGGTGCGGCCAAGGCTGGATAGGCCATTGACCTGCACCCATGCCTCGCCCGCGAAGGCAGACGCATCGACCTGCTGGGCTAACCAGCCTGACCGAACCGCCCCTATGAACAGGGTCGTGCCTGACGTGGCGAAGAACATGGTTTACGATCCCGCCACGACTGGGTTCTGTCTGACGATGTTGCTGTTGATGCCAAGCGTAGCATTCAGCTTCGCCACGTTGTTGGCTGTGTCGAGATGCTCGGCAGCGCTCATCACCTTGGCGATGAAGTAGCGTTCCGATGGTGATCCCCCAACAGGAGCATCATTGAAGACGACACGGAACGCATAATCGTGAATGGTCCTCTCCGCTGCGATGAGCGCAATCTGGCCATCGTCGGCGTAGTCGATGCCAAGCACCATCTCTAGGTTTCCAGCGTTTCGTGTTCCCTTTAACTTCTGGGTTCGGTTGCGGCCTATGTCGTCAAAGGTGATCTCGGTTGCAGTGTCGCCAAAGGTGCCGACGCTCTCAAGATTGTTGATCTGGGTCCATGTCTGGCCTGCGAAGTCTTCGGCAACGAAATCGGTGGGCTTGGCCTCAAGCACCTCACCGATGTAGACCTTCGCGCCAGCGGTTGCGAAAATGGGCATGGGTTAACTCTTTCTCAGATTGCGCCGCTCTTCCGATTGCTTGGCGCTGGAATGACAAGGCGTGCATAGGGGCTGCCAGTTGGCGCGGTTCCAGAACAGCGCCTGGTTCCCCTTATGCGGCTGGATATGATCGACCAGCGTGGCCGGAGCGCCGCAACGGCGGCATGATGGATAGGTGGCGAGGAAAGCTTTGCTCTCCCGCTCCCATTCGGCGGTGTAGCCACGCTGGCGGGCTGTCGGTCGCTTCTTGTCGAAGCGGGCTTTGCGCTCCCTCTCGCGCGCGGCGATATAGGCGCACTGCTCACCCGTCAGATGAGCCTTGCCGCAATATCCGCAGACTGAGGGAGCGCGAACCGGCATTACGAACCGGCTCCCGCCGACTTGAGGAGAACCGTGGCCTCGGGCAACACCACGCCACCCCCAACACGGCGGCGGGCCCGGATTTTAACGATGCCGTTATCGGCACCGGTAAACGGGTCAATCATGATCTCCGTCGCGATGCGGTCTACAATTTGGTAGGTCTTGGCGATGTCACCGAATACCGCCTGAACGCCTGTCGTGGATGGACCTCCCGCCACGTCCAGTTCGTCCGCATCATAGACAGGCCGTCCCAAAAGGGTCGCCGGCTGACCATTGGCGAGGCTGTCGCTCCAGATGGTGCCGCGAGACGTGGAAGCGTCGGCAGCCTTGCGGATCGCGCCTTGAGTGCGGCGGTTGAGCATCCATGCGCCGTTGCGGGCGTATGCGGCGGGAAGCCTATAAAAGAGGTCGATAATGTCCTCTATCAGATTGCCCCCGGCGGCAATGCCGTCGAAGGCGTCAACATCGTCCAGCAGGCCAACGGGCTTCCCATTGCCGTCCCCAGTAAGAAATGCCGTGGCCTCGCCGCCTGCGAACTGCGTGGATATTTGCGCCGAAAGATAGCTGTTCAGGTCAATGAAGCTGTCATCAAGCAGTTGCTGGCTGACGGGAACAACAACGGAATATTCGTGGACGCCAATCTTCTGCTGCTCGAAGGTCGGCTCGCTCGAAGGCCGCGAGCCTGTCTCCGTAACCCAGTTTCCCTGGAGGCGAGTACCAAGTTTCGGCAGCCAGATTTCAGTGGTGCCAATCGCGACACTCGATGCAAGCTGGCGCATCGGGTTGATTTCAACGAGCTTTTCAATGATCTGCGTCGAAATCGTCGGCGCGGTGACATAACCACCAGCCGAACCAGCGCCAAGATTGAGGGTTTTCCTGTCCTCGTTGTCGAGGGCGTGAACGCCTCCACGCAGATATGTGCGGAGCGCCTTCTCCTCGGCTTTGGCGTCGGCAGTCTCATCGTCGGCCTTACCGCTCGGGCGATTGAGCTTCGCCTCGATGCCGTCGATACGGTCGCCAAGCTTGGCGAGCGTTGTCACCGAATTCTCTAGGTTGCTCATTTTGGTTGTGATGACCGCAAGCGCGGCTTCGTGCTCTTCGGGCATGTTGCCCTCCTTTCCGGCCTGCGCGGCCTTTGCGGACGTAATCCGCGCGCCGGGATGGCACGGGACCGCCACAATCGAGATTTCCATCAAATCGACTTCGGAGATGGTGCGACCGCCGCCCCTACGTGCTACGGCCTTCCGAGTGGCGAAACCGATGCTTAGGCCGGTGACTGCCTTCTCGCGGACCATGGCCCGGACCTCCGCCGCCCGCGCTACATCGTTGACGAGAAGACGGCCCCGGACCTCCAAGCCCTTGGCGGTTTCGGTGATGCTGTCCCACACCCCAACGGTTTCGCGCTGATCGTGTCCGAACAGCATGGGTATGGGAGCGGACGCACTCTTGAAAGCATGGGGTAGGATTTCGTCGCCTACCATGTCGGGCGAGCCGAACGGCCAAGCGATGCCGGTGACCTCTCCCGCGTCCGATACGGTGAAGGAAGATTTGAATTCAAGCCGGTCCATCACTCAGCCCCCAGAAACGCCGCGGTGACTTGGGAAGTCATCACAATGCCGCCTTGGATTGCCGCCGCGGCCATGAGAAGCATGACAAGCAAGCCGAACGCGCCAATGAGAAATTGCTTGAAGCTCATTGCGCGCTCCCCGAACGGAAGGCGCTGCGGTCGGCGGCAAAGGCGTCCACCTGGGCCTGTATCCACGTCCCGGCGGACAGGACGCGCACCACGTTGCGGTGATTGAACGGAACTGGCTGGCCGTTTTCCAATATCTCCCAGCGCTGCACGAGGCGGGCGAGGCAGCCGATCCGGGCGCGCTCACGGTCTCCCGCTGAAACCGTGCCGTCCGAGCGGGTGCGATCGATAAGCTCCTCGCTCATGGCAATGCGCGCGTCGTGCGCCGTCTTGCTGTCCGGCCCGACGATCCATAATTTGATGCCGGTCGGCTTGCCCGTCACGGGATCGACAAGCTCAAGCTCTCGGCCACGGTCCTGGTCGGCAATGTTGGAGAGGATGTCACTCAGATCCATTATCGTGCTCCGTTGTGCTCCCCAATTTTGGGGGCCGCAAATCATCTGGGTTTTTTCCGGTTTCGGAATTTTCCTCGGCGCTGGGGGAGCCCGGCTGACTCGCCCCGGTATTCGGGTTGGCGAAGGTGTCACCCTCCGCGTAGGGCGGCAGGCCCTCCCACTCGCGGGCTTCGTTCGGATTGATCACGCGCGCGGAAATCAGCGAGGAATACGCGGTGGCACGCTGCGCAAGGTCGGCGCGGGTCAGGTCGTCCCTGTCGAACTCGACCTTCCAGTTCTTCCGCTCTTCCTTGCTGAACAAGGCGCGGTTGAGCGCCGCCTCAAGTGCGCGTATCCACGGTTCAAGGGTGTAGGAAAGAAATTCCTTCGCCTTCTGCTCGCTGTTCGACCAGGTGGCGCGGGTCAGGTCGCCAATCATCGGCGCGGGGATATTGAAGGCTCGCGCTATCTCTTCGATCTGGAAACGACGAAGCTCCAGAAACTGGGCGTCGGTCGATGTGAGGGTGATGGGCGACCAGTCCGTCTCATCGTACAAAACTGCCGTGCCGCCGCTCTTTCCGCCGCCTTCGTGAGCTTTCTTCCATCCGGCAATCATCCTTTTGACGCCTTCATCCCCCAGCGGCTTCTTCGTCTTCAGGATGCCGGACGGCCTCGCGCCATTGGCGAACAGATTGACGGCGTAGCTCTCCATGACATGGGCGGCGGTGATGGCCTGCCGGGCGAGCGTGAGCGGGCTGCGGCTGAATGCCCCGCGAAGGTGGATCACATCATCGGATTTGATCACCCGGCTATTGAGCCGGTATGTCGGCTCGCCCGTTCCCTGCGGGCTATACTGAACGCCGATATTGCCGGGATCGTAATGGATGATCTCGAACGGCCTGCCGCCGACGCGATTTACCCAGGCGAAGCCGCCAGCGTCATGGCACAGCGCTTCCGCCACCAGATCGCGGATGAGATCGAAGCCGGAAAGCCAGTCATTTGCTTGCCCGGAGAGAAGCGCATAGGCCGGATGGCTTGTGTCGGCTTCTTCCTTGCCGTCCGCGCCGACATGCACCACCTTGATTTCCAGCGTGGCGACCGCCTCAGAGATGACGCGGATGGCGGCGCTGACAGCGGGAACGGTCAGAGCGGTGGCGGCGGAAACGAGTGGGATACCGGCAATCGATCCGGTGAATAGCTCGCTCAACCAGTCCTCCGGAACGGCGGTCCCGGATTTCTTTTCAACTGGTGTAGAACGTGAAAAGGGCCATAGCTTCATGACCTCGAAGATGAGCGGGAATGGTGCTAAAATCCATTCCCTGAAATGCAGTTATTCTTTTTAAAATCAATTAGTTGTTCTATTTGGTCCGTGGCCGCGCGAGCCACACGACGATTTCGGTTTTCGTAGCATAGAGCCGCCCGCCGCGTCTACGGGCCGGGAATGTCGGGTCGCTCTTTTCGAGCTTGCACACGAAGCTGCTGGACGTTCCCATGAAGCGACCGATGGCCGATGGCCCCCACAGGCTTTCACGCGCAAGGGAACTTCCTGCATTGCAGGGTGTCGTTATCTGGTCGAACTTTGCCGGGGTGAGTTCCGTCAACGCGATGCCCCCGCTTTGATGAGATGGCTTTCCTTGATGGCTTTGACCGCCTCGACGGGCGAAAGGCCGAATTGCTTCCTGAGATATGGGATAACAGGGCGAGGTTTAGCGGTATCCGGCGTCGTCGCCAGCCAGATTGCCGCCTGGTTCACTGGCTCAGTCATGGCGTCCCTCCGCGATTTTCCGGGGAAGTATCCCCCGGGTAAAAGGCAACAAAAACAACATAAAACTTCAACGGATGTTCAACGGACGTTCAACCATATTGCTGCCGGTGAGATTTGGCCTGCGTTACCGGTAACGGGGGTAACGTTACCGGTAACGTCACGCGTGACGAGCGTGACTGTCACGTGACAGGCCGTGACGTCACGTGAATTTCCTGCACCTAGGCGGCTCAATCTCATGCTGCGCCTCCCGTTCCGTATCCGCTGTAGCTGAGGCGGATCATTTCGTGCTGCACAGCCTCCCAGAACGCGCCCAATTGCTCATCCTGCTCTTTTTCGGGGATGCCAGCCCGTTCCAGGCTGCGGATCACGCTGTCCGTGACTTGGCTGCGGTAATGAACGGCGGCGCGCTCGGTGGGCTTGTCCAGCATCTTTGCTGCCACCTCACGAATGCGACCGACACGCTTCACCATCGGGAAAACAATGACCTGTCGGGGAGGCTGCCACGAGAACAGCGGGAGGTTATCGGTCGGCATGGCTGCTGCTCCGCTTACTGCTGCGCGCTGTAGGGGTATGGTAGAATAAGGATGTCACGAAAACCGTGACGAACTTATTTGATGAATGGGCGATTTCGTCACGGTTTTTAGGACAGCGCGTCACGGTTTTCATGACAGGGCCTCCATATTCGTCACGGTTTTTAGGACAGGGACGTCACGGAAAGCGTGACGGGGTTTCGTTTTTTGGCCGTTGCTCCCGCGTGGGTTGTTAGAGGGTGCCATCTGCACGGGGAAGTCATTTCCGGGACGCCAATCCCGGTATAGCTTTCGACCGTCGCGCTCGGCACCTGGCATTTTCAATTCCGTGATTTCGTAGGCCGGGGCTTTTGCTGCGCCCTCTACCCCGAGGTGGGCGTGTTCGGTTTGGACGATAAATCCCTTGCGCTGAAGTTCGCGGAATGCCTCCGCAGCGGTGTCGGGGCGCACCCCTAACTTCGCCGCCGCCTGCCGAACACTCAGTCTGATCTTGCCATTATTGTTGGCGTCGGCCCCGCGCCATTCCAGCTTAAGCCACGGATAAAGAGCCTGCGCGGTTGAGGTGAGTGCGCGCCACGCCGGTTCCTCCATGGTGTTGCGGATAAGCTTCGTCCAATGCTCGTTGCCGGAAGCGCCGGGCGAACGGCCTTTGCTATCTCTCTTCGCCATCGTCAGTGAACTCCCGCCTGGTCCCGCAGTGAAATGCGGCCCTCGATCCAAGCTTGAACTTCGTCGGCAATGAAGGCTTTCCGAATGCCGTCATCGCTAAGGGAGATTGGCTTTGGAAATTCGCCCTTCTTGACCTTGAGCCATAGGGTGCTGCGGGAAAGCGAGGTGAGGGAACACACATCGCGGATACTGATTAACTGCTTAAACGAACTCAGAGATTTCGACATAGCTTCTCCGTTCAAGGGCGATCTATTAACTGGCGTTAATATAGCCCAAGTTGATTCGCACGATAAGGTTCCACCCTGTCTAAAAGGGTATTTTAGCGCATATTCTGTGGATAAGTTTCGGTTCCGTTCGGCTAATGTTCCAGTATGTTCCGGGTTAGATAGTCGGCCCAGTTATCCAGCGCTTTGCGCTTCTCCGGCTCATAGGTTGCGCGGTTATAGACGCCTGCCACACCAGCCTTAAAGCCGCTGATATGGTTCAAGCAGGCCTCAATGACGTGGGGGAGAGTGCCGATATCGGCCATGCCGGTGGCGACCGTCCGGCGAATGTCGTGGGGGGTCCATCGCTCCTTCGTGACCTGGAGCTTAAGCCGTACGGCCTTCGCCACGGCGTTGCTTTCGATGGGGTCTTCCACGCGGCTGAACAGGGGAGGGTTGTCGGCCTCAGGGTCGGTTGCGGCTATTGCTTCCTCCAAGATCGCTATCGCCGGCTTCGACAATGGGACCACATGCGTAAGCCCGTTCTTCACGCGATTGGCGGGGATCGTCCATGTGGCATTCTCAAGGTCTATCTCGCCCCGCAGAATGCCGCAGACCTCACCGGATCGCTGCCCGGTCATGAACAGGAGCTTGATTATTCTGACCGTATGCGGGCTTAGAGCGGCGTCAGGCAGCGCGGCCCATATTTCTTTGATCTCGGCTATGGAGAGCACCCGGTCGCGGCGGACGGGCTTTGCGCGGGGCTTAATACCCGACGCGGGCGAGGCTTCGAGATAATCGTTATCGACCGCCCAATTGAACATCTTGCGTATGACAGCGAGGAGGTTGTTGGACTGAGCGCCTTTTCCTTCCTCGGCCTTCGCTTCGATGATATCAAGCAAATCACGCTTCTTGACCGCCAGCGCCTTCATGCGTCCGATTTCCGGGTAGACCTCGGATTTCAGTAGTTGCTCATCCTGCTTCCAGGTCTTCTTGTTCCGCTTGGCGTGTTTTTCGAGGTAGAGTTCGCCCACCTCCTGGACCGTCATAGCGTCCCGGCGGGCGCGTTTGTCTGATGCCGGGTCTTTCCCCTCTGAAACGCCGCCCATGGCTTTCAGGGCCTTCGAGCGAGCCGTTTCCAGATCGATGGCAGGATATCGGCCCAGCTTCACCCGCTGCTTCGTGCCGTCGCTCTCACGGGTATAGAGAAGGTTCCATGTCTTGGTGCCGCTGGGTGAAATTCGAAGCGATAGCCCCTGAACCAGCGTGTCGTGATAGTCGGTGCGAACGTCGATTTTGATGCTGTCGATGAACCGAGTTGTGAGCCGTACCTTCGCCATGTTGGACCTACTGATGAAAACCTGTTGATTTTCATTTGGGTACCGTATGGGTACGTAAATGTCAAAACTCGCTGAAACGCCTCTGGACAATATGAAACCATTTTTACCAATGATTTCAGCTATTTCCGTTGTTCGATTTTGTTTATTGTGTTCTAAATTGTTCGGCTGATACGCGCTTTAATCAGTAGGTCCAGGGTTCGAATCCCTGCGCGCTCACCAACAGTCAAATCAATTCTTTATCCAAATGGTTCCGTAACTTCGAGCGTTGCGGTAGGTCCTTGGCATCCTGCGAGCATCGTCTCATCGCCTTGCCGTTGAAAATTCAACTTGCCGGTTCGATATCATTCTGATTGGATTCAGATGGAATTGGAGGTCTCAACATGCACAAGAGATATCTTGTCACTGCACAATGGGACGAAGATGCGGGCGTTTGGGTCGCCCATAGCGATGATATTCCCGGTCTGGTAACTGAGTCTTCTGACCTCGATACGCTAATGAAGCGCATTGTTGCGGTTGCGCCGGAGCTTCTGAGAGATAATGCCCACTTGCTGGATGATCAAGCTCATCCCGGTGAATTGCTGGATGTGTGCATTATATCGCAATTCCGTATGGCCGATACTCACGCAAACTGATGGTGAAGGGCTTTTATTCGCAAATAATCGAGGCCCTCAAGGCCAATGGTTGCACTTTCGTCCGCTATGGCAAGGGCGATCATGAGATATGGCATAGCCCGATAAGCAACCGAAATTTCACGGTCGATAAGGGATCGTTATCCGGCCACACCGCCAACGCCATTATGAAACAGGCAGGGATCGAAAAGAAGTTTTAGGGCGGCAATTTTTGCCGACGGAAGGCTATCTCAATCCGTCTTCACGCCATCTCCCGCCTGCCCACCGGCCCGCTCCTGCAATTCCTTCAGCAGCGCCTCGGCAATCGGCTCATAATTATCGTCGAAATGGTGGCCGCCGGGCTGTTTCATTTTCTCCATGGCGGAGAGCGTGGGCTCGGTGCAGACGGTGTCGTCCTCCTCCTCGCCATAGACGCAGATGACCTTGTCCAGCGGCAGGGTCGCGATGGCCGGAGCGGTCTTGTGCGTACCTTCCATTCCGAGCCAGCCCTCGATGGTGACCTGGAAGGTGGTGGTCGTCGAAGCGCCCAGCAGGGCGATCATCCGGGTCCGGTTCTGGAGCGCCGGATCGAGATATTGCCAGGCGAAGGGAAAAGTGTCCGCGCCGAAGGAATAGCCGAAGATGGCAATGGGCAGTTTGCCGGAAGGATCCGCTTTGCGGAGAATGGCATCGGTGTCCTCGGCGATTTCCTGCGGCGTGCGCTCCGTCCAGAAATAGCGCAGCGAATCGACCCCCACCACATGGACGCCGTGATTGCTGAGCCAGTCGCCGATGGATTTGTCGATATCGCGCCAGCCGCCATCGCCGGAGAAGAACACGGCGACGTAATCCGCCTTGCCCTTGGCCGGAATATCGACAATGGGCAGCGCCTCATTGGCTGCGTCCTTGGTCGCCATCGCCGCCGCCGCATCTGCCGCCATGCTGAGCCGTACCGTCGGGTTCTCTGCCTTTTGCAGAACGGCAATGTGCCGCTTCTTTGCCTCCGCCGGGTCGTTCACCGGGCCTGACTGGCTCACAAGCGTCACCGGTGTCGGCAATATGGCGTCAAGCGCGTATGTATAGCCGCCGCTGGGCGCAGCCGTCGCCTTCGCCCCCTCGCAGGAGGGGAGGCGGGTCTTCAGCGCATCCGCCGGGTCGAGTCCAACAGCGCCCGCCAGTGTTGCATCAGGCGCATCGGCGGCGGCGGCATAGGCGAGCGTCGCACCTTGCCCGATGCCCGCGACGACCGGATGGAAATAGACGTCGAGATCCAACGCCCGCAGCGCCTCCTTGGCGATGCCTTCGAAATCCGAATCGAGATAGATGCACTCGCCGTCATCCTTGTCGAGCTCGGCGCGCCATGTGTCGAGATCGACCGGCAGCACGATGAGGTTGCGGGCGAGCAGCGCATCGGCAAAGGCACGATCCCTGGCATTCATCCCGCCCGCATCGGAAACGAGGACGGCAAGGCCGATGGGATCGTCAGGAGGCATCATGACCGGAATATCCTTGAGCCGCTCGGCGCTCACATGGGTGGCGATATCCTCCGCGCCGGTGAGCCTGGCCCAATAGTGCGGAAGTTTGCCGGTATATCCGAGATAGCCGGCAGTTGCGGCAACCAGCACCAGCGCGGCCATCGCGGCGGCAAGGAGGGAGTGTTTCCTCATTTGCGGATGAACTCCAGCGGGTTCCCATTGATGAGCGTCGTCACATCCACCAGCACGCGGGGCGTATCGAGGCCGCCCGGGCAGACGAGATAATGCGGCGACCAGACGGGATCGAACTTTTCCTTGAAAGCTTTCAGCCCGTCGAAATGATAGAGATCCGCGCCGCGCCGGTAGAGGAAGGAGCCGAAGCGGTTCCACCGCGAGGCAAGCGGGCTGCCGGAAAGGCCGGAGAGGGGAGCCGCGCCGAGATTGAACCAGCGATAGCCTTCCGCCTTGGCCTGCATCAGCAGCTTGGCGAACAATGCGTCCATCATGATCTTCGATATGTTGGGCAGATAGCGCATCATATCAACAGTGTATTCGTTCTTGTCCGCGCTGCGCCAGATATTGGCGAAGGCGACGATGGCGCTGTCCTTCTTCATGACCGCCACATCGAAGCGCGACAGGAACTCCGGATTGAAGAAACCCAGCGAAAAGCGCTTCTCGCTGCCTGCTTTGTGGGCAAGCCACGCGTCGGAAACGCGCCGTAATTCCGGCATCAGCGCCGGAACCTCCGCCGCCGGGATGACTTCGAGTACGAGGCCATCCCGCGTCGCCTTGCGGTCGGCATAGCGGAAGGGCTGGCGCGACGGGCCTTCCAGCGAAAAATCACGCAAATCGACGCGTGCGACTTCGCCGAGCTTCAACGCGACAAGCCCCATGTCGAGAAAGAGCGGCAGGCTTTGCGGCCCGACGCCGTAGAAAACGGTGCGCAGCGCCATCCGGTCCGCCAGCGCGTGGAAGGACCAGGCGAGCTCTTCGGCAATTTGCTTGTCACCAACCGGCTCGCCGAGCGCTATAAGGCTGCCGCCGGACTGCGCATACATGACGAAGCCGCGATTTTCCGCATCCATCAGGAATTGCTTGTCGCCGAGCAGCGCCAGCGCCGCCTCCGCATTGGGCGACGTCGTAACGAGCGTTGGCACGGCCTCGGGGATGGCGAAATCCGCCTTCGACCGCCGCACGCCGCGGCGGTTGACGGCGGTGTTGAGGCAGACGACGAAAACCACCGCGAGCACGAGCACGGTCGCCCGCAGGAAGCGCGGCGCACTGCCGTTCCAGGCAAAATCCCACCATAGGCTGTTGGAATATTCGACATGCCGGTAGACGAAGAAGCCGAGCCATGTGGCGACCAGCACCGTGGTGCCGACGCTGGCGATCCAGTTCCAGGTGAGTTCGAACGGCCCGGTGATCGGACGGCGGTAGAAGGAATCGCGGAACACCCAGAGGATTCCTGCAAAGGCGCAGAGAATGAGCGCTTCCTCCCAGTCGAGGCCTTTGACCAGCGAAAAAACCGCACCCGCAAGGAAGAGGACCATGGTTGTGACCCAGGCGCGCGCCAGCCGCCGCGCCAGCCCGCGCGCGACGATGAGCAGGGCCACGCCGACAAAGCTCGCCGCCAGATGCGACATCTCGACGAAGAACAGGGGCAGGATGTCCGACAGGATTTCCAGCCGGTAATGCATCGCCGGGATGACGCCCGAGACAAGCAGGACGATACCGCCAAGGAACGTCACGCTGGCGGCTAGGCCCGGAATGATCGGCTCGATGATGCGCGCGGCGAACCGCGCCCGCTTGGTCAGTTGCTGGCGGCGGCGGAGGGCCTCCCAGATGAGAAGGCCGGCGACGGCTGTAAGCAGCGGCACGACGGTATAGATCAGCCGGTATACGACGAGGGCGGCGATGGCTTGCGGGTTTGCGCCAAGGCCGAGGCCGGCGATGATGGTCGCCTCGAAGGCGCCAAGGCCGCCCGGCGCGTGGCTGGCGACGCCGATGATAACTGCGATGACGTAGACAAGCGCGAAGATGGCGAAGCTGGGAACCACCCCCTCCGGCATCAATACGTAAAGCGTGGCCGCTGCCGCCGTGACATCGACGAGGCCGGC
Organism: Paramesorhizobium endophyticum; assembly: GCF_014640615.1. Classification (GTDB taxonomy): domain Bacteria; phylum Pseudomonadota; class Alphaproteobacteria; order Rhizobiales; family Rhizobiaceae; genus Paramesorhizobium; species Paramesorhizobium endophyticum. The sequence continues at coordinate 99,828 of NZ_BMHH01000002.1, forward strand.
GGCGACCTGGATGAGCGCGCCGCGCGAGGTGGGAAGCTTCAGCGTAAACTGGCCGATCTGCAGCGAGCGGTCGCCCTTCGACAGCCAGTAGATGAGCCAGCCGATACCGCCCAGCAGAAGCACACCGGCGAGAATATCGATGCGCGGATCGATGGCCGAAAGCCATGGGATATCCGCCGGGTCGATCAGCATGGCCGCGCCGATGAGAATGATGAAGGCAAACCAGATGGCGAACCATGAGGTGCCGACGATCCGCCCTATATCGAAAAGGCTTATGCCCTCCGCCGCATAGATCCGGTAGCGCAGCGCGCCGCCCGTCAGCAACGAGAAGCCGAGCGCGTTGGAAATCGCATAGCCCGCCGCGCCCGCTATGCCGGAAAGCCAATGCGGTATGCGCCCCGGCGCGATGGTATCGACCGCCACCACATCATAGAGCGCCACCGCCATATAGCTGAGGCAAGTGAAAAACAGTGCGAGCCCGATGGCGTGGAGCGATGTGTTTTCGATCGCCGCCAGCGTCTGCGCCTTCGATGTATGCCGCAGCATGTCTTCAAGCACGAAGAGCGCCAGAAGCGCGATGGCGATGCCCGCAATAGGCAAGGCGATGGGCTGGAATCGCTTGAGCTTGCGCCAAAAGCTTAAGCCAGGGGTGGATGACTGCGAGCCATCGGTTGGGTTCATCGGCGCTACCTTAGAGCATGATCCCTAAAAAATGCAACTTTCCGGATAGGCCATGCGGCTGACAGGAATTCGGGGCAAAGCTGATCCTCCGCTCGCTTGGTCTCGATTCTAGGCAAACTTGTGGTGAAAATGGGCGGACCAAAAATTCTCCGCGTCCCTTCGACCTGCGTCAACGATAGCACGGATTTTACTTGGGATTGCTGCAGGGTGAGATTAAGGCTTTAACGTTGCCACGGGAACGTTGGCTGTGACCATCCCTTCACCCCCGCCCTTCGAGGCTCGCTTCGCGAGCACCTCAGGATGAGGGTGAAGGGGCGTCGGCGCTTCCTATAGGGTACGGACGGCGGCGCTTCAGTAGCCCTCATGGTGAGGTGCGAATGGAGCGCAGCGGAATGAGCCTCGAACCACGAGGGCGCTTGGCGCTGATTTCGCCGAAACGTAAAATGCTGTAGCAAATGACGAAACCGGAAAGCACTGAGGGGAAAACATGGCGCTCGACGTCTCCTATGTAACGGCGGTTGGTGCGGGTGCGCTGTCGTTCCTGTCGCCCTGCGTGCTGCCGCTCGTCCCGCCCTATCTGTGCTATATGGCGGGCGTTTCCGTCGAGGATTTCCGGGCCGATGGGGCTGCTGCTGCCGATGCCTCGCGGAGATGGGCACTGTTCGCCGCATCCTTCGCCTTTGTGCTGGGCTTCACCACGGTGTTTGTTGCGCTGGGTGCAGGGGCTTCGTCGATCGGCGCATTTCTGCGGGCATGGCAGCAGGAGATCGCCATTATCGCCGGCCTTGCCATCATCGTGATGGGCCTCAACTTCCTCGGTCTCTTCCGCCTGTCGATCCTCTCCCGCGAGGCCCGCTTCCAGGCGCGGAGCGCTCCGGCCAACCCGGTCGGCGCCTATGTGATGGGCCTCGCCTTCGCCTTCGGCTGGACGCCCTGCATCGGCCCAGCGCTGGGGCTGATCTTGAAGCTGGCGGAAGCAAGAGATACGGTTGGCGAGGGTGCGGCGCTTCTGGCCATATATTCGCTGGGGCTGGGTATCCCCTTCATCGTTGCTGCGTTGTTTTCCGGCGCGTTCATGCGCTTTTTGACAAAATTTCGGGTACATCTCGGCAAGGTCGAAAAGATCATGGGCGTTCTATTGATCGTCTCAGGCGTGCTTTTCCTGACCGGGGGGATGCAGTCCTTCGCCTTCTGGCTCATGGAAACATTTCCTGCGCTAGGCCAACTCGGGTAAGCCTATTTATAGGCTTTGCCGATTAGGGTAGGGGCCTTATAAAGCCACCGCTCTGTTCCCTCATCAGGTACTTATCCCATGACCAGCCGAACCTGTCTTTCGATCATCCTTGCCGCCGGCGAAGGGACGCGGATGAAATCCGATCTGCCCAAGGTACTGCACAAGGTTGCCGGTCTGCCGCTCGTCTGCCATGTGGCCAAGGCGATCAAAGGTGCGGGCGGCAGCGACATTGCGCTCGTGGTCGGACGCGGCGCGGATGAGGTGAGGGCGGCGGTGGAGCAGGTTTCGCCTAACGTCTCGGCCTATGAGCAGAAGGAGCGTCTCGGCACCGCCCATGCGGTGTTGGCGGCGCGCGAGGCCATCGCGCGGGGCTATGACGATCTTCTCATCGTCTTCGGCGACACGCCGCTTATAGAGGATCGCGCCTTGCTCGAAGCCCGCGAAAAGCTGGCTGAAGGCTTCGATATCGTGGTGATGGGCTTCCGCCCGGCGAACCCCTCGGGCTATGGCCGGCTGATCGAAGAGAACGGCAATCTGGTTGCGATACGCGAGGAAAAGGACGCAACCGATTCTGAGAAAAGCATAAATTTCTGCAATGGGGGGTTGATGGCCCTGCGCGGGGAACATGCGCTCGCGCTGCTCGACCAGGTGCGCAACGACAATGCCAAGGGCGAGTTCTATCTCACTGATATCGTTGAAATTGCGCATCATGGCGGACTGCGGGTGACGGCCATCGAAGTGCCGGTGGACAATGTCATCGGCATCAACACGCGCGTCGAACTCGCCGAAGCCGAAGCCATCTGGCAGGCCCGCCGCCGCCGCGCGATCATGCTTTCGGGCGTCACGCTGATTGCGCCGGAAACCGTGTTCTTCGCCCATGATACAGTCATCGAGGCGGATGTGATCATCGAGCCAAACGTCTTTTTCGGCCCCGGTGTGCATGTTGCCTCCGGCGCGATGATCCATGCCTTCAGTCATCTGGAAGGCGCGCATGTCGGCGCAAACGGTGAAATCGGCCCCTTCGCGCGGCTGCGCCCAGGCGCAAACCTCAGCGAAAATGCGAAGGTCGGCAATTTCTGCGAGGTGAAGAACGCGGATGTCGGCAAGGGCGCTAAGATCAACCATCTCTCCTATATCGGAGATGCCTCGGTCGGCGCAGGGGCCAATATCGGAGCGGGGACGATCACCTGCAATTATGACGGCTACAACAAATGGCGCACCGAGATCGGCGAGGGAACGTTCATCGGCTCCAACAGCTCGCTGGTCGCGCCGGTTTCTGTTGGCCACAATGCCTATGTCGCCTCCGGCAGCGTCATCACCGAAAACGTACCCGCCGATGCGCTCGCCTTCGGGCGGGCAAGGCAGGAGGTCAAGGAAGGCCGCGCCACCGCCCTGCGCGAGAAATACGCGTCCATCAAGGCGGCGAAGAAGGCCGGAAAATAGTCGTTAAAATATGAAACCCATTGTGACTATCCGTGCGGATAGCCACGCTTTAAGCAGGTTTCGAAATCTGGAATTTTAAGCGGAAGGAAACGCTTGCATGTGTGGCATTATCGGGATCGTCGGCGAGAAACCTGCGGCACCGCGTCTGGTCGATGCGTTGAAGCGGCTCGAATATCGCGGCTATGATTCGGCTGGCGTCGCCACGCTGGAAGGCGGCGCGCTCGACCGCCGCCGCGCCGAGGGCAAGCTCGTCAATCTGGAAAAGCGCCTTGCCGACGATCCGCTTGACGGCACCATCGGCATCGGCCACACCCGCTGGGCGACTCACGGCGCGCCCACCGAGCGCAACGCCCATCCCCACACCACCCCGAAGCTCGCCATCGTCCACAACGGCATTATCGAGAATTTCGCCGAATTGCGCGCCGATCTCGAAGCCGATGGTTATGAGTTCCAGACCGACACCGACACCGAGGCCGTGGCGCATCTGGTGACGCGCGAGCTCGACCGCGGCAAGACGCCGGTAGACGCCGTGCGCGAGAGCCTGCCGAAGCTCAAGGGCGCTTTCTCGCTGGCCTTCCTCTTTGTGGGCGAGAACGATCTCCTGATCGGCGCGCGTCGCGGCTCCCCGCTCGCGGTCGGCTACGGCGAAGGCGAAATGTTCTTCGGCTCCGACGCCATCGCGCTGGCTCCCTTCACCGACACGGTCAGCTATCTGGAAGAGGGTGACTGGGCGGTCCTGACGCGTAACAGCGCCGTCATCTATGACGAAACCGGCAAGGAAGTGTCCCGCCCGGTCAGGAAAACTGCGGGCAGCGCCTTTCTCGTCAGCAAGGGCAACCACCGCCATTTCATGGAAAAGGAAATCCACGAGCAGCCGGAAGTCATCTCCCATACGCTCGCCCATTATCTCGATTTCACCAATGGCCGGGTGCGGCTGGAGAATATTCCGGTCGATTTCTCGAAGATCAACCGGCTGGCGATTTCCGCTTGCGGCACTGCCTTCTATGCCGCGTCCATCGGCAAATACTGGTTCGAGCAGATCGCGCGCATGCCTGTTGATATCGATATCGCCTCCGAGTTCCGTTACCGCGAAATGCCGCTGTCGAAGGACACGCTGGCGCTCTTCGTCTCGCAGTCGGGCGAAACCGCCGACACGCTGGCGAGCTTGCGCTATTGCAGGGCTGAGGGCCTCAAGATCGCATCCATCGTCAATGTGAAGGAATCGACGATTGCACGGGAATCGGACGTCACCTTCCCGACCCTGGCCGGCCCGGAAGTGGGGGTTGCCTCCACGAAAGCCTTCACCTGCCAGCTTTCCGTCCTCGCCGCGCTCGCCATCGCAGCGGGCAGGGCGCGCGGAACGATCGACGAGCAGGAAGAGGCGCGATTTGTCCGCTATCTGTCGGAAGTGCCGCGTTTCGCAAACGATGTTCTAAAGCTCTCGCCGCAAGTCGAGGCGGTCTGCCGCGAGCTGATGCTGGTCAAGCACGCGCTTTATTTGGGACGCGGCACGAGCTTCCCCCTCGCGATGGAAGGCGCGCTGAAGCTGAAGGAGATCTCCTACATCCACGCCGAAGGCTACGCGGCGGGTGAGCTCAAGCACGGCCCCATCGCTCTCATCGACGACACCATGCCCGTCATCGTCATCGCGCCGCATGACAAGCTCTATGAAAAGACCGTTTCCAACATGCAGGAAGTGGCGGCGCGCGGCGGTCGGATCATCCTGATTACCAATGCCAAGGGCGCCGCAGAAACGGGCATAAAGACACTCGACACCATCATCCTGCCCGACATGCCGGACCTGATCGCGCCGCTGATCTACGCCCTGCCGGTGCAGATGCTCGCCTACCACACTGCCGTCTTCATGGGCACGGATGTGGACCAGCCGCGCAATCTGGCGAAGTCGGTGACGGTGGAGTAAGGGCATTGAGAAGGAGTGGTAATTCCTGTGTCTCGATGATAGGCTTTATCCTCTGGAAATAGGTGCTCCCATGCGTACAACCCTTGCATTGGACGACGCCTTGGTTGCCAAGGCACAAGCCATAACCGGCCTGGAAGAAAAATCGGCGCTTGTTGAAGAAGCGCTGAAGGCATTGATCGAGCGGGAAAGCGCGCGGCAGCTCGCCAGGCTTGGGGGCACCGAGCCGGATATGGCCGTTCCGCCGCGCCGTCGCTTTACGCCTCAATAGTTCGCCATGCTTCTGGTGGACACGTCGGTCTGGATAGATCATTTCCGCAAGGAAGATGCTGGCCTGCTTCGTCATTTGACGAATTGGAACGTATGCGCGCATCCCTTTGTCATCGGCGAATTGGCTTTGGGACACTTGCGCCAGCGCACAGTAATCCTTGATCGTCTTCGTGGTCTGCCCAAGATTGCGGCGGCCCCCGATGAAAAAGTTTCGCAAATGATTGAGGATCAATCCCTTCAAGGGCTTGGCATAGGTTATGTGGATGCCCATTTGCTGACCGCCGCGAAGCTATCGCCGGGCACGCTGATCTGGACACGCGACAAGCGGTTGGCAGCGGTCGCTTCGAAATTGCAACTGAACGCTAACCCGCCATAGCGCCTTCACCCCGCCCGTAGCAACCGAACCGCCTCATCGCGCCCGAACAGATAGAGCAGCAGCCGTAGCGCCGCGCCGCGTTCGCTTGCCAAGTCGGGATCACGTTCCAGAATAAGCCGGGCGTCCTTGCGGGCGATTTCCAATAGGTCGCCATGCACTTCGATGGAGGCGAGGCGGAAGCCGGGGGTGCCTGATTGCCGCGTGCCCAGCAGTTCGCCTTCGCCGCGCAGCTTCAAATCTTCTTCCGCGATGCGAAAGCCGTCTTCCGTCTCACGCATGACCTGAAGCCTCGCGCGGGAAACTTCCCCGAGCGGGCCTTTATAAAGCAGCAGGCAGGTGGAAGGCTTGTCGCCGCGCCCCACGCGCCCGCGCAATTGGTGCAATTGCGCGAGGCCGAAGCGCTCGGCGTGTTCTATGACGATGACGGTGGCATCAGGCACATCCACGCCCACCTCGATGACGGTGGTGGCGATGAGAATGCGCGTTTCGCCCTGCTTGAAGGCGCGCATCGCCTCGTCCTTTTCTGCGCCGCTCATCCGTCCATGGATGAGGCCGATCCGATTGCCGAAAATGGGTTGCAGCGACTGGAAGCGTTCTTCGGCGGAGGTGAGTTCGACAACCTCCGATTCCTCCACCAGCGGGCAGATCCAGTAAATCTTTTGCCCATCCGCGATGGCCGCGCGCATCCGCTCGACCAACTCGTCCATCCGCTCCATGGGTATGGTGGCGGTGGTGATGGGACGCCGCCCGGCCGGCTTTTCGGTGAGCTTGGAGACATCCATGTCGCCGAACGCCGTCAACACCAGCGTGCGCGGAATAGGCGTGGCCGTCATGACAAGCATGTCCGGCGCAGTACCCTTCGCCGTCAATTGCAGGCGCTGGTGAACCCCGAATCGGTGCTGCTCATCGATGATGGTCAGCACCAGGTCGTGATACTCGACCTTCTCCTGAAAAAGCGCGTGCGTGCCGATGATGATGTCGATCTCGCCGCTTTTGAGGTTATCGAGAATATGCTGGCGCTCGCGCCCTTTCTCGCGGCCCGTCAGCAATGCGGCCCTCAGCCCCGCCCTTTCCGCAATAGGTGCGATGGTGGCGTAGTGCTGCCGCGCCAGCACCTCCGTCGGGGCCATCAGCGCCGATTGGCCGCCAGCTTCCGCTGCATGGGCCATGGCGAGGAGGCCCACTACAGTCTTGCCCGATCCGACATCGCCCTGCAGCAGGCGCAGCATCCGTTCGGGTTTCTTGAGATCGGCAATGATATCCTCGACGGCCTTCTTCTGGCTGCTGGTCAGCGAATAGGGCAGGGCCTCCAGCACTTGCTCCACCAGTTTCCCATCCCCGCTGAGCGTCCTGCCGGAGAGTTTTCGCGTTTTCAGCCGCACCAGCGCCAGCGCAAGCTGCCCGGCGAGAAATTCGTCATAGGCAAGCCGCCGACGCGCCGGGCTTGTCTGATCGATATCGGCGGGATCTTCCGGCTGATGCAGGATGTTGAGTGCCTCGACATGGCCGGGAAGCTGCTCGCGCACAAGTAGGGCCGGGTCGATCCATTCGGGGAAGGGCGGAACGCGCGTCAACGCCTCCCTGATGGCGCGCGTCAGCGTCTTGGGGGATAGCCCTGCGGTCAGCGGATAGACCGGCTCGACCAACGGCAGCGCCGCTGCATCCGCAACGCTGGCGATATGGTCCGGATGCACCATCGAGGCGCGGCCATTGAACCATTCCATCCGGCCCGAGACGATGATCGTCTCGCCCACCGGCATGGTCTTCTCCAGCCATGGCATTTGCGCATGAAAAAAGACGAGCCCGATTTCGCCCGTCTCGTCATGACAGAAGACGCGATGCGGAACATTGTTCCGCCCCTTTGGCGCAGGCTGGTGGCGGTCGACCCGCACCTCCAGCGTCACGATCGCTCCCTCTTGCGCGAACGCAATGCCGGGCCGGTTGCGACGGTCGATGATGCTGTGCGGCGGCAGGAAGAGAAGCTGGCCGATGCGCGGCTCGGTGCTCAGCCCCTCCGTTCCCAAAAGCTTCGCCAAAAGCGCGGTCACTTTCGGCCCGACGCCGGAAAGCGATTGGACGGAGGCAAAGAGCGGATCGAGCAGAGACGGGCGCATAAGTTGACCTTTACCGCGTTCGTTATGCCTTGCAAGGCTGACAGAACCGTCATCCCGCGCTATATGCACGGCAACCCCTTTCCCGCTTATGATTTTGAGCGGCAATCAAGAGAGACAAGACTATGACGGGCAGCACGTTGCAAAGCGCTGATCTCGACCCACGGCGGCGCAAGCTTCTATTCCGCTCCTGGCATCGGGGCATGCGCGAGACGGATCTGATCCTGGGCCAATATGCCGATGCGCATATCGCGGGAATGTCCGACCCAACGCTCGATGAATATGAGCGGCTGCTGGAAGTGCTCGACCGCGACATCCTGAAATGGGTGACGGGCGAGGACGCGACGCCGCCTGAATACGACACGCCGCTTTTCCGCGACATCATCGCCTTCCGTCAAAGAATGCAGTTTTAAGACTGAGAATCATGCCTGTTTTCTCGAAACTCGGACTGAAACTCGGCTCTGCGCGCCATATCGTCATCGATGGCGTGGCGGATGGGTATGAAGCATTCGCCCTTGCGCGCATCGTCGAGGAATTGGGTGAGGGCGGCCCGGTCCTCTTCATCGTGCGCGATAGTCAGCGCGCCGCAGACATTGAGCAGGTGCTCGGCTTCGTCAGGCCTGAGCTTCCGGTGCTGAACTTCCCCGCCTGGGATTGCCTGCCCTATGACCGCGTTTCGCCGGGGGCCGATGCGGCCGCCCGCCGCCTGACCGCCATGGCCGGCATGGCGGCGCTGGTGGCGAAGAAGCACCCGGGCGTGATTCTCGCCACCGCCAATGCCGCCTTGCAGAAGCTGCCGCCGCGCGAGGCCATTGCGGAGCAGGTCTTCGTCGCACGCCCCGGCAACCGCGTCGATATGAACGAGCTGGCGCAGCGGCTGGAGCGCAACGGCTTCGAGCGCGTCTCTACCGTGCGCGATGTCGGCGAGTTTGCTGTGCGCGGCGGTATTCTCGATCTCTATGCGCCGGGCGCGGAGGAACCGCTCCGCCTCGATTTCTTCGGCGACACGCTGGAAACGATTCGCGCCTTCGACCCCGCCTCGCAGCGCACCACCGGCACCCGCACGGAATTCTCGCTCCAGCCGATGAGCGAGGTGACGCTGTTGCCCGATGCGATCAGCCGCTTCCGTACCAACTATATCCAGTCCTTCGGCGCGCCCTCGCGCGACGACGCGCTCTATCAGGCAATCACCGAAGGCCGCCGCTTCGCCGGTATGGAGCATTGGCTGCCGCTCTTTTATGATAAGCTCGAAACGGTCTTCGACCATGCAGGCAACATGCCTGTTGTCTTCGACCATCTGGCCCATGAGGCGATGGCTGAGCGGCACAAGATGGTGCTTGACCATTACGAGGCGCGTAAGCGGCAGGCGGAAGGCAAGGAGCCGGGCGACGCCGTGCCCTATAAGCCGGTTGCACCGTCGACGCTGTATCTCTCGCCCGAGGCGGTGGAGCGTGCCGCTGCAGGCGCCGGTGTCCGCATCGATCTGACGCCCTTCGAGCAGCCCGATATGCCGGGGCGGCTTCTCATCCACGCCAACGCTCATAAGGGCCGCAATTTCGCCGAGGAGCGCGCCCAGCAGGACGTCAACCTCTTCGAGCGCGTGGTGGATTATCTTGGCAAGCTGCGTGCGGACGGCAAAAAAGTCCTGCTCGCCGCCTGGAGCGAGGGCTCGCTTGACCGCCTGATGCAGGTGCTGGCCGAGCATGGGCTCGAAAAGATCGAGACGGTGCAGAACCTCTCCACCGTCAAGGCGCTGTCGCGCGACAAGATCACCGCCACGGTGCTCTTCATCGAAAGCGGCTTCGACGCGGGCGACCTCGTGGTGGTCGCCGAGCAGGACATTCTGGGCGACCGACTTGTGCGCCACTCCAAGCGCCGCAAGCGCGACCGCGATTTCATCAGCGAGGCCGGGTCGTTGGCGGCGGGCGATATCGTCGTGCATGTCGATCATGGCATCGGCCGTTTCGTCGGGCTCAAGACCATCACAGCGGCGGGTGCGCCGCATGATTGTCTGGAAATCCACTATGCAGGCGATGACCGCCTGTTCCTGCCGGTGGAGAATATCGAGCTTCTGTCCCGCTATGGCTCGGAAGGCTCGGACGCCGTACTGGACAAGCTTGGCGGCGGTGCATGGCAGGCGCGCAAGGCCAAGCTCAAGAAGCAGCTTCTGGCCATTGCCGGTCATCTCATTCGTATTGCGGCCGAGCGGCAGATGCGCGGCGCGCCGGTGTTGACCCCGCCCGATGGCGTCTATGGCGAGTTCGCCGCGCGCTTCCCCTATGACGAGACCGACGACCAGCTTTCAGCCATCGAAGCGGTGTTCGACGATCTAGCAGAGGGCAAGCCGATGGACCGCTTGATCTGCGGCGATGTCGGCTTCGGCAAGACGGAAGTGGCGCTGCGCGCGGCTTTCGTCGCGGCGCTGAACGGCTATCAGGTGGCGGTGGTGGTGCCGACCACCCTCTTGTCGCGCCAGCATTTCAAGACCTTTTCCAACCGCTTCCATGGGTTGCCCATCAATGTCGCCCATGCCTCGCGCCTCGTGAACGCCAAGGAACTTGCCCAGACCAAGAAGGACGTGGCCGAAGGCAAGGTCGATATCGTCGTCGGCACCCATGCGCTGCTGGGGCAGGGGATCAAGTTCAACAATCTGGGTCTGCTTATCATCGATGAGGAGCAGCATTTCGGCGTCAAGCACAAGGAGCGGCTGAAAGAGCTGAAGTCGGATATCCATGTGCTGACGCTTTCGGCGACTCCCATTCCGCGCACCCTGCAACTGGCGCTGACCGGCGTGCGCGAGCTTTCGCTCATCACCACCCCGCCGGTGGACCGCATGGCGGTGCGCACCTTCGTCTCGCCCTTCGACCCGCTGGTTATTCGCGAAACGCTGCTGCGCGAGCGCTATCGCGGCGGGCATAGCTTCTATGTCGTCCCGCGCATCGCCGATCTGGCGGAAGTGAAGGAATTCCTCGACAGTCATGTGCCGGAGCTGAAGGTCGCCGTTGCCCATGGCCAGATGCCGCCGGGTGAACTCGACGACATCATGAATGCCTTCTACGACGGCCAGTACGACGTGCTGCTCTCGACGACAATCGTCGAATCCGGCCTCGATATCCCCACGGCCAACACGCTCATCATCCACCGCGCCGATATGTTCGGCCTGTCGCAGCTATACCAGCTGCGTGGACGCGTGGGACGTTCGAAGGTGCGCGCCTTCGCGCTCTTCACCCTGCCCCCGAACAAGATGCTGACGCCCAATGCCGAGCGCCGCCTGAAAGTGCTGCAATCGCTCGACACGCTGGGCGCGGGCTTCCAGCTTGCCAGCCATGACATGGACATTCGCGGCGCGGGCAATCTTCTGGGCGAAGAACAATCCGGCCACATCAAGGAAGTCGGCTTCGAGCTTTACCAGCAGATGCTGGAAGAGGCCGTGGCTGAATTGAAAGGCACTGGCGAAGTGGAAGACGCGCACTGGTCGCCACAGATTTCCATTGGTACGGCGGTGATGATCCCCGAATCCTACGTGCCGGATCTGCAATTGCGGCTTGGCCTCTACCGCCGCCTCGCTGATCTGGAGCAGCCGCAGGAGATTGACGGCTTCGGCGCGGAACTCATCGACCGCTTCGGCCCGCTGCCGGAGGAAGTGCAGCATCTGCTCAAGATCGTCTTCATCAAGGCGCTCTGCCGCAAGGCCAATGTCGAGAAGCTCGACGCCGGGCCGAAGGGCGCAGTCATCCAGTTCCGCAACAAGACCTTCCCGAACCCGGCGGCGCTGGTGAAAATGATCGGCGAGCAGGGCTCCATGGCGAAGATCCGTCCGGATCAGGGCATTGTCTTCATCCGCGACTGGCCGACGCCGGAGAAGCGGTTGAACGGAGCGGCAGTGATCATGACACAACTGGCGAAGATTGCGGTGGGATGAAGGGGAATTTGACTGCACCCGATATTGAAGCGTCCGGCAGAATTTTACCCGCAGTGATTGATAAATTTAATTTATCAATGTTGACGTGTATGTATCATTTAGCTATTCTAATGATGCAAATGATCCATCGTGAAATGTATTTTTTAATTTGGAGTGGGAGTATGTTGAAAGAATATGCATCTGCCCGCTGGGCAAGCTGCCTAGCTTGTATTGGAGTCCTTTTCGTTGCGGCGGACGGACCAGTAGCGGACGCTGCCGACCTGACAGTTACACAGACTCAGGCACATAGCATCACAGCGTCCCGGTCTCGCGTAATTTGGGGGCAACCCGTAATATTGACCGCCAATCTTCACAAAAGCGAGGTAAGAGGTTCTGATGTTGGATTCTATGTTGGGTGCAGCCCCGGCGAGCGTTATCTTGGTTTAGGACAATTTGTGAATGATGGCGTGCAAATCAATATCCATGCAAATCAATTGAGTCTCGGCTCGAACACAATAGGAGTCGAATATTATACTAAAGATGGGGATTTCACATACTTTTGCACCGAAAATGTAGTCACAGTTCTTCCTGTAACTCAATAACTGGCCCAACTGTGCAAAGGGGAGATGAGATCTCCCCCTAACGATCCTCCGCCAACCCCGGCTCAAAACCATCCGCAGCCTGCGCGATGGCATCGGCCAGCACTTCCGCCGTCTGTGCGCCCATCACGGCATATTTCTGGTCGATGATGAAGCAGGGCACGCCGCGCACGCCGATGCGGTGGGCGGTTTCGATTTCTTGTTTCACGCTTTCGCGGTCTGCGTCGGTGGCAAGCAGGCTCGCTACGATCTGGCCGTCCATGCCGCAGGCCGAAGCTGCATCCACCAGCACCTCATGGTCGCCGATATTGAGGCCTTGCTCGAAATAGAACGAGAAGAGCTTGCCGACCACCTGATCCTGTGTGTCCGGGCCGGCCTGCGAGGCCCACTGGATGACGCGGTGCGCGTCAAGCGTGTTCGGCATGACCTCGATGGCGTCGAAATCGAATTCGATGCCGTCTTCCTCGCCAAGCTTGATCAGCTGGTCGTGGATTTCGTCGATGCGCGACTGGCTTGTGAACTTGTCCTTCATATAGGCCTTGCGGTCCTTGCCGGCGGGCGGAATGCTCGGGTCGAGCTGGAAAGGCCGCCAGCGCACGGCCACGTCCACATCCGGCAGAAGCTCCAGCGCCCGCTCCAGCCGCTTGCGGCCCAGATAACACCAGGGGCATACCACGTCGGACACGACATCGATGGTGATCTGCCTGTTCATTATGCCGGTCTCCGATGTTGTTGCTGATTCCGGCTTTTCCGGAACGGTTTATGTGGGATCATGCCACCATGTCGACAACTGGAACCCATACAGGGAAGTCCTTTCCGGATGCTTTATCCGCTGCCAGTGCGCGACCCATTGCGCGGGCGGATGATAGAGCGGCACATAATAATAGCCCGAGATCAGCACCCGATCGAGCGCGCGAACAGCGCTGACGAAATCTTCCTCTCCGCGCGCCGCAAGCAGCGCCGTAATCATCGCGTCCACGGCGGGGTCGGCGACGCCGGCATAGTTGAAGCTGCCTTGCGCGTCGCGCGAAATCGAGCCCCAGCGTCCCCACTGCTCCTCGCCCGGTGACAGCGTTCCGCTGAGCGCGCCCAGAATCATGTCGTAATCGAAGGTCTGCAGTCGCTGCTGATATTGTGCGTCGTCCACCGTGCGCACATTGACCGTGATGCCGAGACGCCGGAGCGTGCGCGCATAGGCGAGGCTGATCTTTTCCTCGTCCGGCCCGCGCGTCATGATCTCGAAGGTGAAAGGCTGGCCGGAAGGGTCGAATGCCTGCTCGTCGTGGAAAGTATATCCAGCCTGAAGCAGAAGATCATAGGCCCGCTTCGCCGCGGCGCGGTCGCGTCCGCTGCCGTCAGTTACAGGTGCGCGCCATGTCCCGGCCATCACATCGGGTTCCACGGCGTTGGGGAAGGGGGCGAAAAGCGCCTTTTCCCGCGCATCCGCCGGGCGCCCGACCGAGGAGAGCATTGAGCCGTCCCAATACCCTTCGGTACGCTCATAGAGCCCGGCATAGAGCGCACGGTTCGCCCATTCGAAATCGAAGAGGTCCGTCAGAGCCTTCCGCACCCGCTTGTCGGCGAATTTCTCCCGGCGGGTGTTGAAGACGAAGCCCAGCATGTTGTTGGGCGTGCCCTTCTTGAAGTTGTCCTTGACGACAAGTCCCTGGGTGACCGCCGGAAAATTATATTCCGTGCTCCAGCGGGTGGGGTTGCCCTCGACGAGCACATCGACGATGCCCTTCTTGAACGCCTCGAACTGCGCGGTATCGTTGCGGAAATATTCGATGATGATCTGGTCGTAATTGTTGAAACCGCGCCGGGAGGGCACGTCCTTCCCCCAATAGTCGGGGTTACGCTTGTAGACGATGCGCGTGCCCGGCTGCACCTGGTCTATGATATAGGGGCCGCTCCCGACCGGCGGTTTCAGCGAGGCGTTGCCGAAGGTGTTCGGGTCGATGGCGTGTTTCGGCAGTACCGGCATGGCGTTGGCGATGAGCATTGGCAACTCGCGATCCGCCTTGTCGTTGAAGGTGAAGCGGACGCTTCGCTCGCCGGTTTTCTCTATGCTGGCAATCCTGTTCACACGGCTCGAGAAGGGCGGACGCCCCTTCTCCCCAAGCATTTTGTAGGTGAAGATGACGTCGTCCACCGTTATCGGCTGGCCATCCGACCATTTTGCCTTCGGGTTCAGCGTAAACTCGATCCACTTGCGGTCATCGGGCATCTCCACCTTTTCGGCGATCATCCCGTATAGGGAGAACGGTTCGTCGCCGGAGCGCTGCATCAATGGCTCGAAGACCAGATTGCCGAATTCCGCGTCGAGGAAGAGCCCGCGCGCCGTCGTGCGCATGCTTTGCAACACGAAGGGGTTGAGGCTGTCGAACGTGCCGATGACCCCATAATGGATGCTGCCACCCTTCGGGGCGTTGGGGTCGGCATAGGGAAAGTGCGTGTAATCGGGCGGAAGATCAGGCTCGCCATGCATGGCGAGGCCGTAGGTCGGCTCCGCTTGAGCCGGATGGGGGTGGGAGAGGCCCAGACCCACGACGGCCAGGAGGATGGTTATAATGTATTTGCCGAGCATTCCGATTCCGATCGACCGAGCTTAACGCTGATTCGCAGTCAAAGGTTTCATGTTGGTTAAATGCACCAATTGGTGGGTTTTTGTGAACGTGTGGCTTTTCGGCGCTGGATTTGACATGGCAAGCAGTGTAACACGCCTCTCGAACATGAGGTCACCACGCTGTTGCCGTATTCGCACATCACTGACAAGTCGGACGTGACCGCCAAATGGATCAGACCGCTAAAAGGAACCTGTTGACTATGTCCATGACGAAGACTTTCGCTGCCGCCTCCGCTGTTGCTGGCGCGTTCGCTTTGTTTGCAACCGCGACCTTCCCGGCTTTTGCGCAGCAGCCTCCGCAGGGCTGGTTCAAGGTCTGCTCCAAGCAAGAAGATAATGATATCTGCAACACGCAGAATATCGTCACCGCTGATTCCGGCCAGCTGCTGACCGCCGTTAATCTCATCGAGATCAAGGGAAAGATCAACCGCAAGATCTTCCAGGTATCGGTTCCCACCGGCCGCCTGATCCAGGCGGGCGTCGGCATGCAGATCGACACGAACAAGCCGCAGAAGGTCGAATACGGCATCTGCTTCCCCGACCGCTGTATCGCCGAGGTCGTGCTGTCGGACGACCTGCTGAAGGCGCTCCAGAAGGGCAGCAAGATGACGCTGACCTCGGTGAACTTCCAGAACAAGCCGAACCCGATCAACGTTTCGCTTTCCGGCTTCTCGCAGGCGCTGACCGGCCCCGGCCTCCAGCAGCCCGAGCTGGAAGCGCGCCAGAAGGAACTGCAGGAAGCAGTCCAGAAGCGCCAGAAGGAATTCGAGGCCAAGATGAAGGCCGAACAGGAAAAGGCCAAGGCCGGCAAATAATCCGCCATCAGCCTTTTGGAATGAAAAAGGACGCCTTCGGGCGTCCTTTTTGTTATGGTTGCCTTGGCGGAATGGCTCTCTTCAGGACACCTCCCAAGGAAACAACTGTGCGCCCTTCACCCCCGTGGTTCGAGGCGAATTCCGCTGCGCTCCATTCGCACCTCACCATGAGGGTGAAGGACTGCAACGCTGCAATAGCCCTCCTCCTGAGTGCGTAGCGAAGCGGAGCCTCGAAGGGCGAGGGCGCTCTTGGCGATTCCGTCAGAACATGGTCCGCACTAATTCGCGTGCTGCACCTTCACCTTGTAAATCCCATCCTCCACGCGGTCGAAGATGTCGGCTATCTGCGGATGGCGCAGCGGCTCCCCGCTTAAATCGGGCACAAGGTTCTGCTCCGAGACATAGGCGATATATTCGCTCTCCGCGTTCTCGGCGAGCAGGTGATAGAACGGCTGGTCGCGGCGCGGACGCACGGCCTCGGGGATGGACTGATACCATTCTTCCGTATTCGCGAATTCCAGATCGACGTCGAAGACGACACCCCGGAACGGGAAAAGCCGATGCTTGACAACCTGTCCGATCTGGAACTTCGCGTGTTTTATCTGAGTTATGCCCATCGTCCTTGTCGCATCATTGCATTCTCTGATGCCTATTTGGCGCTGCCGGGCCGGAATTTCCAGTCACTAACCGGGGAGAATAGATTGGCGAAGCCGCTGCCGGGCTTGAGCCCCTCCCGCATGAAGAAGCCGCGCAGCGGGGCGAAGGAGCGAAGAAGCTCGAGCCCGACGCCGCGCGCCAGCTGCGCAGGGAGGAGCCCGGAGAGGAGCGAGCGGTTGAGCGCATCGACCGAGCCCGTGCGCGCCAGCACATCGGGCCTCCGCATCCGGTCATAGGCGCGAGTGACGCGGTCGGATCCCACATCGGCAGGATCCGCTTTCAGCGCCTTCACCAGCGTCTCGACATCGCGGACGCCGAGATTGAGGCCCTGCGCGCCGATGGGCGGGAAGACGTGCGCGGCTTCCCCGGCAAGCACCGTGCGGTTGCGGGCGAAGGAAGTGGGCACCAGCCCGGAGAGTGGCCATGCCTGTTGCTTCGTCTCGGTAGTGACCTTGCCGAGCATCGAATACATCCGGGTCTCTACCTCCGCCGCAAGCGCCTCCGCGTCCAGGTCTATCAGCCGGCCCGCGAGGGCGGGATTGGCAACCCAGACGAGGCTGGAGCGGCGGCCCGGGAGGGGAACCTGCGTGAACGGGCCGTCCTCGGTGTGGAATTCGGTCGAGATATTCTCATGATCGAGCGCATGGGCAAAGGAGAGCACCACCGCCGTCTGCGGATAGTTCCAGCGCTTCACACCGATTCCCGCCGCTTCCCGCGCAGGGGAGCCGCGCCCGTCGCAGGCAACGAGCAGCCGCGCCGCGACCTCGCCTTCATCGGTTGTGACCGCGACATGATCCGCCATATGCCGGTAGCCGGTGACTGGCGCGAGGATGCGGGTGATCCGCCGGTCGCCGTCCACAGCGTCGAAAAGCACCTTGTTCAAGGCCGTGTTCGGCATGTTGTAGCCGAAGGCCGATTCGCCGATTTCCCCGGCCCGGAAAGTGACGGCAGGGCTGCGGACGAGGCGGCGCGTGGCGTCGATGATGCGCATGGTCGCGAGCGGTGCGGCCTGCGGCTCTACGGCCTCCCACACGCAGAGTTCACTCAGAAAGCCGATGGCCGGCATCATCAGTGCGGTGGTGCGCTGGTCGTTTTCGCTTGGGGAAGGGCCGATCAGCGCGACCTCATGGCCTTGGCCCGCCAGAGCGAGCGCCGCGATCATGCCCGCCGGGCCGCTGCCCGCAATAGCGATCTGCTTCTCGATTGTAACGGCCATGGCTTATTCCCTTTCGAAACGGCATCCACCTTCATGATCATCTAGGACTGAGACGAAGGAAAGGCACGGGAAAAATCGTCACAAGCGCGGGTCTCGCGCGTTTTCCCTTGCTCTTTAAGCTTAATTTGCGAAAAGGTCTCCCCATCGAGCGACCAACAAAAAAGACTGGCAAGGCGCGTGAAAGAAAAATTGTCCGAGACATTTAAGCCCAAGCGGGTGACCATGCCGCAGGTCCGGGCTTTTTCTGTGCACCTGCTGACGGCGTCCGGCTCCTTCTTGGCTTTTCTTTCCCTCGTTGCCGCTAGCGAGGAGCGTTGGACGGCCATGTTCTGGTGGCTGGGGCTCGCCCTGCTCGTCGATGGCATCGATGGGCCAATCGCCCGCAAGCTGGACGTGAAATATGTCCTGCCCACCTGGTCCGGCGAACTCCTCGACAATATCATCGATTATGTCACTTATGTGCTGATCCCCGCCTTCGCGCTTTACCAAAGCGGCTTCATGGGCGAGGGGCTGTCCTTCCTCTCCGGCGCGATCATCGTCATTTCGAGCGCGATTTATTATGCCGACACGAGCATGAAGACGAAGGAGAATTTCTTCAAGGGCTTCCCCGTAGTGTGGAACATGGTGGTCTTCACGCTGTTCATCGTCAAGCCGGGAGAATGGATTGCATTTGCCACAGTCGTCGTCTCGGCGATCCTGTCGTTCGTGCCGATCCACTTTCTGCATCCCGTGCGGGTCGTCCGCCTGCGCCCGCTCAACCTCACCGTCTTTCTCGTCTGGTGCGCGCTGGGCGCGGTGGCGATCTGCTATGCGCTTGAGGCTCCGCTCTGGGTGCGCATTGGTATTTCCATCACGGGCCTCTATCTTTATTGCATCGGCGCCGTGATGCAGTTCTTCCCTCGGTTGGGGGCTTCACGCGTTTAACCAAAACGGAGTGTAGCGATGACCCATGCCATCCGTGTTCATAAGCTCGGCGGACCGGACGTGCTCGCCTACGAAACGGTGAAGGTAGGCGAGCCTGGATCGGGCGAGGCCAAAATCCGGCAGGAAGCCATCGGCCTCAATTTCATTGACGTTTACTTCCGCACGGGCCTCTATAAAGCTCCCGCGCTCCCCTTTACGCCCGGCAATGAAGGTGCAGGAATCGTCGTTTCCGTCGGCCCCGGCGTCACAAACGTTAAGCCCGGAGACCGCGTCGCCTATGTCGCGACGCTCGGCGCTTATGCCGGGGAGCGCATTGTCCCCGCTGACCGGCTGGTGATCGTTCCAGACGGTATCGATCTCAAGACTGCCGCATCGGTGATGCTGAAAGGCATGACCGCGCAATATCTCCTGCGCCGTACCTTTCCGGCGAAAAAGGGCGATACGATCCTGTTTCATGCCGCAGCGGGCGGCGTCGGGCTTATTGCCGGGCAATGGGCGAAGCATCTGGGTGCGACTGTCATCGGCACCGCAAGTTCCCCCGAAAAGATCGAACTCGCAAAGGCCCATGGCTACGATCATGTTATCAATTACCGCACCGATAATTTCGTCGAGCGCGTCAAGGAACTGACCGGCGGGCAGGGGGTGGATGTGGTTTATGACTCGGTCGGAAACGACACATTCCCGGCCTCGCTCGACGTACTGAAGCCTTTCGGCATGTTCGTAAGCTTCGGCCAGTCCTCCGGCTCTATCCCGCCCTTTGACATCGCCATCCTTCAGCAGAAGGGTTCGCTCTTCGCCACCCGCCCATCGCTCAATCAGTACACCGCCAAACGGCAAGACCTCGAAGCAGCGGCGAAGGATCTCTTCTCTGTCATCGAAAGCGGCGCCGTCTCGGTTAAGATTAACCAGACCTATCCGCTTCAAAATGCAGCCCAGGCGCACGACGATCTTGAGGGGCGAAAGACGACGGGCACAACAGTGCTTATTCCCTAGGCTCCGCCTCTTCTCGAACATTGATGTGCAAAAAATGCTCGCGCTGTCCGTTCCGGTGCGCTGCGCATTGGCATCCGGGTCACCGGCACCTATCTTTACCGGCACCTATCTTTATTGCATCGTCGGCGTGAGGGGCTTCACGCGTTAACCGGAACGGAGTGCAGCAATGACCCATGCCATCCGCGTTCATAAGCTCGGCGGACCCGAGGTGCTTACTTACGAAAAGGTTGAACTCGGCGAACCCGGCCCGGGAGAAGCCAAAATCCGGCAGGAAGCCATCGGTCTCAATTTCCTCGATACCTTGTTCCGCACAGGCACAGGTGTATACAAGGCATCCTCGATGCCCTTCACGCCGGGCAATGAAGGCGCGGGGGTAGTCCTCTCCATCGGGCCGGGCGTGACGAACGTCAAACCCGGCGACCGCGTCGCCTATGTCGTGACGCTGGGCGCTTATGCGGAGGAGCGCATCGTCCGCGCCGACCGGCTTGTACTCGTCCCTGATGGTATCGATCTCAAAACCGCCGCCTCGGTGATGCTGAAAGGCATGACGGTGCAATATCTTCTGCGGCGCACCTTTCCGGTTAAAAAAGGCGACACGATTCTGTTCCACGCCGCAGCGGGCGGCGTCGGCCTCATCGCCGGGCAATGGGCAAAACATCTTGGCGCGACTGTCATCGGCACAGCCAGCTCGCCCGAAAAGATAGAACTCGCCAAGGCCAACGGCTACGATCACGTCATCAACTACCGCACCGAGAATTTCGTCGAGCGTGTGAAGGCGTTGACCGGCGGGCAGGGGGTCGAGGTGGTTTATGACTCGGTTGGCAAGGATACCTTCCCCGGCTCGCTCGATGTCCTGAAGCCGCTCGGCATGTTCGTGAGCTTCGGTCTCTCCTCCGGCCCCATTCCTCCTTTTGATATTTCCCTCCTCCAGCAGAAGGGATCGCTCTTCGCCACGCGGCCAACGCTCAATACCTACATCGCCAGCCAAGAAGATCTCCAGGCCACGGCGAAGGATTTGTTCTCGATCATCGAAAGCGGTGTGGTGTCGGTGCACATCAACCAGACCTATCCGCTGAAAGATGCCGCGCAGGCGCATAGCGATCTTGAAAGCCGCAAGACGACCGGCACGACGGTGCTTATTCCCTAGGCTAACGCTTTTGGTGCATCATCGATGTGCAAAACTTCACTGGTGCGCCTTTTTTGCACTTCCCAATATTAGGGGTGCTGTCATAAGAACGCCCTGAGCAGGGCCCGGCCGTCCGGCCAGGCTCTCATTAGCTTTTGGGGGACTTGTGTCAGCTGTATCCGCCAACCCGCCGCTTCTGGACGTGCGCCGGATCACCAAGGTTTTTGGCAATCTGGTGGCGTGCGACGCGGTTGACCTCGTCATCGAGCCGGGGGAAATCCACGCGCTGCTGGGCGAGAACGGCGCGGGCAAGTCCACCCTCGTGAAGATGCTGTTCGGCTCGCTCCAGCCCGCTTCGGGCGAAATCCTTTGGAAGGGCCGCCCCGTCACCATTTCCAGCCCCGCAATGGCGCGAAGGCTGGGCATTGGCATGGTGTTCCAGCATTTCTCGCTGTTCGACTCCCTGACATCGGCCGAGAACATTGCGCTGTCGCTCGATAAGACCACGCCGCTCAAGACGACCGCCGCCAAGGCGCGCGAAATCGGCGAGGCTTACGGCCTGCCGCTCGATCCCGATAGCGTGGTCGGCGACCTCTCCGTGGGCGAGCGCCAGCGCATCGAGATCATCCGCTGCCTGCTCCAGGAACCGGATTTGATCATTCTCGACGAGCCAACATCGGTCCTGACGCCGCAGGAGGCCGACCGCCTGTTCGAGACGCTGGAGCGGCTGCGCGCCGAGGGCAAGTCGATCCTTTATATCAGCCACCGGCTCGAGGAGGTGAAGCGCCTCTGCGACCGCGCCACGGTCCTGCGCCACGGCAAGGTGGTTGGCCATTGCGACCCGAGGCAGCAGACCGCCGCATCGCTCGCCCGCATGATGGTGGGGAGCGATATCAAGACGGTGGTTCGACAGGCTCACCATGAGGGTGACGCAAAACCGCTTCTGCAAATCGTCGGCCTGAGCCAGCCGCCGCGCGGGCCGTTCTCCACCCCGCTTCACGATATGAACCTCTCGGTTCACGCGGGTGAGATCGTAGGCATTGCCGGCGTGGCGGGCAATGGGCAGGGCGAGTTCTTCGAGGCGGTGTCCGGCGAGGCGTTGCAGGCAAATGCCGGAATGGTGCTTATCGATGGGAATCCCGCCGGGCGCGCGGATATTATGAAGCGCAGACGCCTCGGCGCGGCCTTCGTGCCGGAGGAGCGGCTGGGCCATGGGGCGGTGCCCGATTTGCCGTTGACCGACAATCTCCTCCTTTCGCGCCACGCCACCGACGGCAAGACCTTTCTCAAGGGCGGTCCGCTGAAAATCCTGCGCCATCGCGGCCTCCAATCCGCCGTGAACGCAATCGTCAAGGCGATGGATGTGCGCAAGAGCGGCGAAAACCCCGATGCCGCCGCGCTTTCAGGCGGAAATCTGCAGAAATTCATCATCGGGCGTGAGTTGGCCCGCAAGCCCTCCGTGCTCGTCGTAAATCAGCCCACTTGGGGCGTTGACGCGGGTGCGGCGGCGCATATCCGTCAGGCGCTGGTCGATCTTGCCAGGGGCGGCTCCGCTGTCGTCGTCATCAGCCAGGACCTGGATGAGCTTCTCGAAATCTGCGATCGCATCGCTGTGATGAACCATGGCAGGCTGTCCGAGGCGCTTCCGACAAGCGAAGTGACGCTCGAAAAGATCGGCCTGATGATGGGCGGGGCCGATGCAGAGCGCAAGATGACGGGCAAGGCCGCATGATGCGCATCGAACTTACCCGCCGCCCGCAGCATTCGGTTCTGTTCAGCGCGCTTTCGCCGTTGATCGCGCTGACTCTGACGCTCATTGCCGGAGCCATTTTCTTCGCGCTCATGGGCAAAGAGCCGCTCCACGCTCTCTATGTCTATTTCGTCGAGCCGCTGACCGAGACCTGGTCGCTGCATGAGCTTCTCGTCAAGGCCGCGCCGCTGATCCTGATCGCGGCCGGCCTTTCGCTTTGCTACCGCGCCAATGTCTGGAACATCGGCGCGGAAGGCCAGTTCATCGCCGGGGCCATTGCCGGGTCGGTGCTGCCGGTGATGTTCCCGGATTTCCAGTCCTGGGTCGTGTTGCCGATAATGCTGCTCATGGGAATGGCAGGCGGCGCGGCCTATGCCTCCATCCCCGCCTTCCTCAAGGTGCGCTTCAACACCAATGAGATCCTGACCAGCCTGATGCTGGTTTATATCGCGCAATATTTCCTCGACTGGATCGTGCGCGGCCCGTGGCGCAATCCGGAAGGCTATAATTTCCCCGAGACGCGGCAGTTCAACGCCTCCGCCGTCCTGCCGGAAGTATGGTCCGCATCCGGCCGCGCCCATTGGGGCATCGTGCTGGCGCTGGTGGCGGCCATCGTCCTCTGGTTCGTGCTGGCGCGCACCATGAAGGGCTTCGAGGTGCGGGTGCTGGGCGGCAGCCCGCGGGCAGGGCGTTTCGCCGGGTTCAGCGCCGGGAAGATGACCTTCTTCGTCTTCCTCGTCTCGGGCGCGTGTGCTGGTCTGGCGGGCATTGCCGAAGTCTCCGGCGCCATCGGCCAGCTTCGTCCCAGCATTTCGCCGGGCTACGGCTTCACCGCCATCATCGTGGCGTTTCTGGGACGGCTCAATCCGCTCGGCATCGTCGCTGCCGGGTTCGTCCTGGCTTTGTCCTATCTGGGCGGCGAGGCGGCACAGGTCGCCATCGGCATTTCGGAAAAATCCGCCCGCATCTTTCAGGGCATGATCCTGTTCTTCGTGCTGGCAAGCGACACGCTCATTCATTACCGCATCCGGCTCGTCTCGTCGAAGCCGGTGAAAAAGGAGGGCTGACGATGGAAATGACCGAGGCCATCCTCCTGACCGTCGCCACCGCCGCCACACCGCTGCTCATCGCCGCCATCGGCGAGCTGGTGGTGGAGCGCTCCGGCGTCCTCAATCTCGGCGTCGAAGGCATGATGATCATGGGCGCGGTCACGGCCTTTGCCGTCGCGCAGATGACCGGATCGGCTTGGCTCGGCATGTTCGCCGCCATCCTCGCGGGCGCGGCCTTCTCGGCGCTGTTCGGCTTCCTCACCCTGACGCTGGTGACCAATCAGGTGGCGAGCGGCCTCGCGCTTACCATTCTCGGCCTCGGCGTCTCCGCCATGATCGGCGAGAGCTTCGTCGGCCTGCCCGGCGTGCGCATGGAAGCGATCCACATTCCTTACCTCAGCGAACTGCCGCTTATCGGTAAATTCCTCTTCGGGCAGGACCCGATTTTCTATCTCTCGATCCTGCTCGTCATCGGCGTCCACTGGTTCCTGTTCCGCAGCCGCGCTGGGCTGACGCTGCGCGCCATCGGCGACAATCACAAATCGGCCCATGCGCTCGGTGTCCATGTGGTGCGCACGCGCTATCTCGCCGTGCTCTTCGGCGGCGCCTGCGCCGGGCTCGCGGGCGCGCAGCTCTCGCTCGTCTATGTGCCGCAGTGGGTGGAGAACATGACCGCCGGTCGGGGCTGGATCGCGCTGGCGCTCGTCGTCTTCGCCTCCTGGCGGCCATGGCGCGTGCTGGCGGGCGCCTATCTCTTCGGCGCGGTGACCATCGGGCAGTTGCACACGCAGGCGCTGGGCTTCGGCCTGCCGTCGCAGTTCCTGTCCGCCTTGCCCTATCTGGCGACGATCCTCGTTCTCGTCCTCATCTCGCGGAACCGTCGTGCGACCATGATCAATACCCCGGCTTCGCTTGGGAAACCCTTCGTGCCGGACCGGTAACAAGACACACTAAAAAACAGGAGAGCAGTCAACATGAGGAAAATGCTTCTGGCGCTTGCCGCTGCGGCGAGTGTCGCATTTGTGGGCGCAGCGAATGCGCAGGACAAGCTGAAGGTCGGCTTTATCTATATCGGACCGCCCGGCGATTTCGGCTGGACCTATCAGCACGATCAGGGCCGCAAGGCGCTGGAAGCCGCGCTGGGCGACAAGATCGAGACCACCTATTTGGAAAACGTACCCGAGGGTTCGGATGCCGAACGCTCCATCGAGCGTCTGGCGCGCTCGGGCGCGAAGCTGATCTTTACGACCTCCTTCGGCTATATGGACGCCACGATCAAGGTCGCCAAGAAATTCCCGGACGTGAAGTTCGAGCACGCGACCGGCTACAAGACCGCCGATAATGTCGCTGTCTACAATTCGCGCTTCTATGAAGGCCGCTATGTGCAGGGCCAGATCGCCGCGAAAATGTCGAAGGCGGGCGTCGCCGGCTACATCGCCTCGGTTCCGGTGCCCGAAGTGGTGCAGGGCATCAATTCCTTCATGCTGGGCGCGCAGTCGGTTAACCCGAACTTCAAGGTCAAGGTCATCTGGGTCAATTCCTGGTTCGATCCGGGCAAGGAAGCCGACGCCGCAAAGGCGCTGATCGACCAGGGCGTCGACATCATCACCCAGCACACCGATTCCACCGCAGCCATGCAGGTGGCGGCGGAGCGCGGCATCAAGGCCTTCGGCCAGGCATCCGACATGATCAAATTCGGGCCGCAGACGCAGCTGACCTCCATCGTCGACAATTGGGCGCCCTACTATATCGAGCGCACTAAGGCGGTGCTCGACGGCACGTGGAAATCCCAGAACATCTTCCACGGCATGCATGACGGCTTCGTCGTGATGGCGCCCTACACCAACATGCCCGACGACGTGAAGAAGATGGCCGAGGAAACGCAAGCCAAGATCACCTCCGGCGAGCTGAAACCCTTCACCGGCCCGATCAAAAAGCAGGACGGCTCGGTCTGGCTGAAAGAAGGCGAAACCGCTGACGACGCCACCATCCTCGGCATGAACTTCTACGTCGCCGGCATCGACGACAAACTGCCGCAGTAAGACGATTTGAGACGCAGGATTCAGGAGCGCCGGGAAACCGGCGCTCTTTTTTATGGCGGAAGGGAGCAAGGTTTGATCGTCTCTCAGGTTTCGCCAGCGCGCTCAAGAACGGCGTGGGCGATATTGTTCGCAAGGAAATAGCCCGCCTCGCGCCACTGATCGAGTATTGGTGCGATGGCTGGAATGAGGCCTCGCTGTTTGGCCGCGAGCAGCAGTCCGGCGCTGCCAATGACCGTCAGCCCCTGACGCCGTGCCGTCTGCCGGCCGAGGCGTTCATCCATAAGGACTGGGCATTGCAGTGCGACCGCCATATGAATTGCCGCGATTTCACCCGCGTCGAGAACAGCCAGATTAACACCAGGGATGCCTGGCACGACGATGTCGGCTCGCACATGAATTTGCCCGGTTTCGGCAGCTATGCGAATGACACGCGCTCCAGGCATGGCGACGTCGGCAACACACTCTGCATATACAGTCTCCGGCACAATGACTTCGTCGATCATGCCGGTCAGCAATGGGATAAGATTGCTCTTTGCGAATATGATGAGCGGCGAAGCGTCGGAGGCGACCAGCTTCACGAATGTGTTCCGAGCGCGGCCAGTTCCTCCTCGAGTTCCTCCGCCGGATAATCGATTGCAGGGACGCCCATCGCGCCGAGTTGCGCTATAAATGCTTCGACGGACAGATCCGCAAGCTTTGCGGCCTTGCCAAGGCCGATGGCTTTGTCCGCGAAGAGCCGCAC
This sequence comes from Paramesorhizobium endophyticum, assembly GCF_014640615.1. Lineage (GTDB taxonomy): Bacteria > Pseudomonadota > Alphaproteobacteria > Rhizobiales > Rhizobiaceae > Paramesorhizobium > Paramesorhizobium endophyticum. The sequence goes on from NZ_BMHH01000002.1 coordinate 126,301, forward strand.
GGCCATCGCAACTGCCACCCCTTCTTTCAAAAGATGCTCATCCAGGGGCACCGCGACGAAAAGCGGGCGACCGTGCTTGGCGATGAGAGATAAATGACCGGCCTCCGCCTGCCGTACCAGATCGCCTGTCCTTTCGCGAAGGTCACGAACTGAAAATGTCTCCATGGCAGGTCTCCAATTGTGCCGCAATTTGATAGCACAATTTTGCCAAGCAAGCCATATTAAAACTCCACCACCCCCGACAGCGCCTCCTCCAGCATCCGCTCATAGCGTTTGCGCGGCACTTCGATCGCGCCGAAGCGTTCCAGGTGCTGGGTGGTGAATTGGGTGTCGAGCAGGGTGAAGCCTCGGGCGTTGAGGTGCTCGATGAGATGGACGAGGCAGACCTTGGAGGCGTCGGTTTCGCGCGAGAACATGCTTTCGCCGAAGAAGGCCTTGCCCAGCGTCACGCCATAGAGCCCGCCGACGAGCTGCCCCTCGCGCCAGGCCTCGACGGTGTGGCAATGGCCGCGCTTGAAGAGGGCGGTATAGACCTCGCGGATCGGCTGGTTGATCCAGGTGCGGGCGCGCTTGCCCGTGCCGGAGGCGCAGCCGTCGATAACGCCTTCGAAATCCGTGTCAAGCCGGATCTCGAAGCGCCCTTGACGGATAACCTTCTGCAGGCTCTTCGGAACGTGGAAATTGTCGAGGGGAATGATGCCGCGCTTTTGCGGCCGGACCCAGAACACCTCCGGGTCGTCGGCGTCCTCCGCCATGGGGAAGACGCCCGAGGCATAGGCGCGCAGAAGGAGGTCAGGCGAAATACGATGATCGTTCGCCTGCCTCCCCACTGCCATGCCGGTTACTCGCCCTTGGGCTCAGTGGACTGGCGGGCGAGATACTTCTCCAGCCAGTGGATGTCGTAATCGCCATTGGCGATGTCAGGATTGCTGATCAGATCCTGGAATAGCGGCAACGTCGTCTTGATGCCGTCAACCACGAACTCGTCGAGCGCCCGGCGCAGCCGCATCATGCATTCCACGCGATTGCGCCCATGCACGATCAGCTTGCCGATCAGGCTGTCGTAATAGGGCGGGATCTTGTAGCCGCTATAGACGCCCGAATCCACGCGAATGCCAAGACCACCGGGCGTATGGAAATGGGTGATGATGCCGGGCGAGGGGGTGAAGGTGCGCGGGTCCTCGGCATTGATGCGGCACTCGATGGCGTGGCCCTGGAAGCGGATATCTTCCTGGTGGACCGACAAGCCGCCGCCGGAGGCGACGCGGATCTGCTCATGCACCAGGTCGATGCCGGTGATCGCCTCGGTGACGGGATGCTCCACCTGCAGCCGGGTGTTCATTTCGATGAAATAGAACTCGCCATTTTCGTAGAGAAACTCGATCGTGCCCGCGCCGCGATATCTAAGCTTCTTCATCGCGTCGGCGCAGATCTCGCCGATCTTCATGCGCTGCTCGGCATTGAGGGCAGGGGAGTTCGCCTCTTCCCAGACCTTCTGATGGCGGCGCTGCAGCGAGCAATCACGCTCGCCCAGATGCACCGCATTGCCTTCGCCATCACCGAACACCTGGATTTCGATGTGGCGCGGCTTTTCCAGATATTTTTCCATATAGACGGCATCATTGCCGAAAGCCGCCGCCGCTTCGGTGCGGGCCGTGGTCCAGGCTTCGATGAGGTCCGCCTCGGTCTTGGCGACCTTCATGCCGCGTCCGCCACCGCCGGCCGTCGCCTTGATCAGCACCGGATATCCAATGGCCGCCGCGGTCTTCAGCGCGTCCGCCTCGGTCTTGATCTCGCCATCCGAGCCCGGAACGACGGGAATGCCGAGTTCCTGCGCGGTGGTCTTGGCGGTGATCTTGTCGCCCATCAGGCGGATGTGCTCCGCCGTCGGGCCGATGAAGGTGATGCCGTGCGCCTCAAGGATCTCGGCGAACTTGGCGTTCTCCGACAGGAAGCCGTAGCCCGGATGGACGGCATCCGCGCCTGTTATTTCGCAGGCGGCAACGATCTGGTGGATGTTCAGATAGCTTTCGCGCGAGGGCGGGGGGCCAATGCATACGCTTTCGTCGGCAAGGCGGACATGCATGGCGTCGGCGTCGGCGGTGGAGTGCACAGCCACCGTGCTGATGCCGAGCTCCTTGCACGCCCTGAGCACCCGAAGTGCGATTTCGCCGCGATTGGCGATGAGGATTTTCTGAAACATCGTGTCTCGCCCGTCCTTATTCGACAACGATCAGCGGCTCGCCATATTCGACGGGCTGGGCATCATCGACAAGGATGGCCGTCACGGTTCCCGCGCGGGGCGAAGGGATCTGGTTCATCGTCTTCATCGCCTCGATGATCATCAGGGTCTGGCCTTCCTTGACCTTCTGGCCAACCTCGATGAAGGGCTTCGCGCCGGGGGCCGGGGCGAGATAGACCGTGCCGACCATGGGCGAGGGAACGGCGTTCTTCGATACGTCGGCGGGCTTCGGCGCTTCCACGGTGGCGACCGGCGCGGCAGCGGGGGCCGGCGCATAGACTGGCGCTTGCTGCGGCACGGTCGCATTGATCGTCACCTGCCGCGAAACGCGGATGCGCAGGTCGCCTTGCTCGATTTCGATGTCGGTCAGGTCCGTCTGGTTCAGGATCTCCGCGAGATCGCGGATGATCTCCTTGTCGATGCCTGCGCTTCTGTTTGCCATTGCCTGGCCCTTTCCCACTATTCCCGTTCTTCTTTTACCGCGTGATCTTACCCGAAAGGCCTGCAACTTTTGCTACGCTGACCGTCGGTTCGGGATCATGCTTTGTTTTCGGCAGCGAATGCCGCCAGCGCGCGCAAGCCCATCACATAGCCATCCGCGCCGAAGCCGCAAAGGACGCCTTTTGCGACCGGCGAGACGAATGAATGGTGCCGGAAGGCTTCCCGCGCATGGATGTTTGATAGATGCACCTCGACGACCGTAACCTTCGCCGCGCGGATCGCATCCTGCAGCGCAATCGATGTGTGCGTATAGGCAGCCGGATTGATTAGCACCGACGCGCCTTTTTCCCCGGCTTCCTGGATCCAGTCGACGAGGTCGCCCTCATGGTTCGACTGGCGGAACTCGATCTCGACGCCAAGGGCCTTCGCCTCGCGCCTGCAGGCAGCCTCAATGTCGGCGAGCGTCGCGGCGCCATAGATTCCCGGCTCACGCTTTCCCAGCATGTTGAGATTGGGACCGTTGAGAACAAGAATTGTCTGGGCCATATCCGGTTACTGCTACTGACCTTTGGAACTGCCGGTACTTCAAGACATCGGTATTTCAAGACGACAACGCGGATGCGCATCCCATATAGAAGGGATGCGCGCAAGGTAAAAGCCTGAAAATGGCGGAAAACGATAGGTTCCTCGTGTTTTCTCCACCAATTTTTCAGCTTGCAGGGCTGTCCTAGCCATTGCCCTTGCGTTCTTCCGCGATCTTCTGGGCAAGGCCTTCAAGGCCGATGGCGCCCGGAACGACTTCATTGCCGATGATATAGGACGGCGTACCGGTGATGTTGAGCGCATTGGCGAGCTGGTAATTGGTCTGGAAGACTTCCGTGATCTCGGGCGACTTCATCTTCTCGCGCAGCTTTGCTTCATCCGCGCCCAGCTTCACCGCCAGGGCGATCGTGGAATCCTCCGTGGCGCGGCCCTGGTTGCCCAGAAGCGCGCGGTGGAACTCCAGATATTTCTCCGGCATCAGCGCCTTGAACGCCTGCGCCACGATATGCGCCTTCACCGAATCCGGCCCGAGGATCGGAAATTCCTTCATCACGAAGCGTATGTTCGGGTCGCTCTTGATCAGCGCGTCCATGTCGGGAAGGGCGTGCTTGCAATAGCCGCAATTGTAATCGAAGAACTCGACCACCGTGATGTCGCCCTTGGGATTACCGAATACCGCGTCGCCGGAAGCTTTGAACAGCTTGTCCGCATTGGCGGCGATCACCTCGCGCTGGCCGTCGCGCGCCGCAGCCGCCTGCTTGGCCTCGAGCGCGCTCTGTACTTCGAGCATCACTTCCGGGTTCTTGATGAGATATTCCCGCACGATCTGCTCCACTGCCGCGCGATCAAGCGGAGCAGCTTCCGTCGAAGCGGCGACAGCCTCCGGCGCGAGGCGCACATGCCCCGCCTGCACGGCCACGAACAGGGCGGCGAGCCCGGCAAGGCCGCTGGCGAGAGTGATGGTGATTGCTTTTTTCATGCGCTTCGTCCCGATTCCCGGATTTGAATTCTGACACTATCTGTATTGAGCAAAGAAATGCCGCGCCAGTCCCGCTGGTTACGAGCGTTTCTTTTTGCTGCTTTTGCTGTTGATGATATCCTGCGCCCGCACCCAGTCCGGCGAACCGCGCTTCAGCTTCTGTTGCGCCCGTAGCGCAAAGATTTTCGCTTCCTGGATGTTGCCGGAATAATAGTGCATGTCGGCGGTGGCGAGTTCCGCCTGGCCGATATCACCCATCTGCCCATAGGCCTGCGCAAGATATTGATAGCCCTGCGCGAATTCCGGATCGCGCGCAATCCCGGCCTTGAGCTCACGCACTGCCGTGGGCATTTCGCTCTTCGATCCCGTGAGCATGAGAGCGCGGCCGTGATTCATGCGGATCAGGCTTGATTTGCGCGGATCGAGCGCGGCGGCGCGCTGGAAAGCCTTGGCCGCGCCCGCGGCATCGTTGGCTTTCAGCAGGATTTCGCCGCGTATCTCGTGGAAATAGGGGTTCTTCGGCTGCTCCTTGATGAGCGCGTCGATCTTGGGCAACGCGCCCCTGGGGGAACTGTTCAGATAGGTGGAGATGGCATCGGCATAGCGCACGGCGAGGCCGCGCGGGTCCTTGCGCGACAGGCCCGAAATGGCTCGTGGGTTGGAGGTGTAGGCCGCGATTTTCGCCCGCATCATATCGTGCCGCTGCTGCAGTGATTCCGGGTCTTTTTTGTCGAAGTTGGGGCTTGCGCGGGCGAGCGTCTCCAGATTGGCGATGCGCTCGCGCGGCAATGGATGGCTGATGCGGTAGGGATCGACCCGCGCGCCGGTCAGCGCCAGCGCATTGGCGAAGCGCTCGAATGTGGTGAGCATCCCCTTTGCGGACTGGCCGGTCTTGTCGAGATAGGTGATGGCGGAGCGGTCGGCGGTCATCTCCTCCGTGCGCTGGTAGCTGAGCAGATTGCGCATCGCCATCTCCGTGCCGCCCAGCGCAAGCCCGCCGCCGGCCCCGGCGACCGAACTGTTGCCCGCCGCAGCGCCTGCCGCCGTCGCGCCCATGCCGAGCAGCATGCCGATGACGGCCATGGTTTGCGCCCGCTCCAACTGCTCGCGCAGGCGCTGCTGGTGCGCGCCCGCGAGGTGGCCGGATTCATGGGCGATGACGCCAATCACCTCATTGGGCGTTTCGGCTTGCAGCAATGTGCCGGTGTTGATGAAGATGCGCCGCCCATCGACAAAGGCGTTGAAGCTGTTGTTGTTGACGAGGATGATGCGAATGCCGCGGCTGTTGAGCCCTGCTGCCTTGAGGATCGGCGCCGCATAATCGGAAACCAGCGCCTCGATCTCCGCGTCGCGCACGATAGGCACCGGGCGGGATTGCGCAAATGCCTCGCCCAGCGGCAGAAAGCCGACCGCCGCGCCGGTCAGGGCGGCAGCGACTTTTCGCGGCAACGTCACGATCGGGGAAAAGGGGCGGGGAAGAAATGCGGCAAGGCCCATGGGATTTCCGGTCACTGGAGCTTTCGTGATCAGCCATCTTATAACGCGAATGTTGTGTAGCCTATAGCAATCAGGCAATTGTGCGGCAGGGATTCCCCAGGCCAAAAAGTGTAATCAGGAGGATGAGTTGACCGTTTTCTCGCGCCGTGGCGATGTGGAGCCGTTTCATGCGATGGATGTGCTGGCGGAGGCGAATCGCCGGCGCGCGGCGGGGCATCCGGTCATCTCCATGGCGGTGGGGCAGCCCGCCGATCGGCGCCCCGAGCCGTCCGAGCGGCTGCCGAGCGCGCCCTGCGGGATGGCCGCATCGGGTATACGGACGCGCTGGGGCTCATTGCCTTGCGCGAGGCCATCGCCGCCCACTACCGCGACCATTACGGGGTCAATGTCGAGCCGGAGCGCATCGCCGTCACGACAGGCTCGTCGGCGGCATTCAACCTGGCTTTCCTGAGCTTCTTCGATGCCGGCGACCGTGTGGCGATCACTCGTCCGGGCTATCCGGCCTATCGTAATATCCTGCGCGCGCTTGGGCTGGAAGTCGTGGAGATCCCCGGTGATCTGACGGGCGAGGCCTTGCGTGCGGCGCATGCGGAAAAGCCGCTGAACGGCGTGCTCTTCGCCAGCCCTGCCAATCCCACGGGCGCGATCATCGCCGCCAATGATCTGCGTGATATCATCGAGACGGCGAGGGAGCTTGGGATCCGGGTCATCTCGGACGAGATTTACCATCGTCTTTCCTATGAAGGGGGGGATGTAACCGCGCTCTCGCTTGGCGATGACGTCACGGTCATCAATTCCTTCTCCAAATATTATTGTATGACTGGATGGCGCATCGGCTGGATGGTTTTGCCCCGGGATGCGGTGCGTCCTGTCGAAAGGCTGGCGCAGAGCCTTTATATCTCGGCCCCAGAACTGTCCCAGATTGCGGCGATCGAGGCCTTCGGTGCGACTGAGGAGCTGGAGGCGGTCAAATCCCGCTACCGGCTCAATCGGGAAATATTGCTGCGCGGCCTGCCTGAGATCGGCTTTCACCTTGCCGCCCCCATGGACGGCGCGTTTTACGCCTATTGCGATGTCTCGCGCTTCACCAATGACAGCATGGACTTCGCCCGCCGCATGATTGCGGAAGCCAATGTTGCGGCAACGCCCGGCCATGATTTCGACCCTGTCGAGGGCCACCGCACCATGCGATTCTCCTATGCCGGCGCGCGGGAGGATATGGAAGAGGCGGTCAAAAGGCTGGCGAACTGGCTGGCATAAGGCAATGCGGGACAGCGGAGGGAACGATTTGGGCGGATGGCCGTTGTTGGGGTTCAAATCCGTGAGGGCGTTTCTATCCCGGAAGGAGAATTCCCATGGCCCGGTGCGATCAATGCGGCAATGATTACGACAAGCCCTTTCAGGTCAATATGGGTGAGACGACCTACACATTCGACAGTTTCGAATGCGCGATCCAGAAACTCGCGCCTGTTTGCCTCAATTGCCATGTCCGCATCGTCGGACATGGCGTGGAACAGGACGACGTCATTTACTGCTGCGTCCATTGCGCAGAAAAGAAAGGCGCGGATGCGCTTGTCGATCGCGCATCCTGAGCCATTCAGGCTGTTCGGTCGTACAACCGGCGAAGCTCGCTCTTTGCTTCCTCAAGCACCGTTTCACGCTCCGCCGGCAGATTCCTGCCGGCGCGGTTAATGTAGAAGTCCAGCATCGACATGGCAGAGCGGTAGGGATCGGCGTCGCCCTTTTCCTCCGCCGAGCGCTGAAGCATGGCCGCGATTTCCTGGGCATCGCCCCGCGCAAAAACGCCCGTTTTCAAATCGAGGGGATTGTCATGCTCGGTCACGTCTTTCGACCATTTGTTCATATTCTGGACCATTGCCTTGTCCTTTCGTCGGAATGGCCAACCGCGATGACACGGCTGCGTCATACCTAACGCGCAATAAAGGCGTTTCGATCCAATGCTCCCGATTATGTGTTCCGGCGCGGAGCCGGCCTTCGCGCGGCCATCAATGAAGGGTTTGCGAATGCTGCCCGCCGCGTTGGGAAATGCCCTTCAACGCTTCGCCCGTCTCCTTCGGCTCACCCTTCTCCTTGGCCAGGTCGCCAAGGGAAACAATGCCGACGAGGCGTTTTTCCCGATTTAGAACTGGCAATCGGCGGACCTGCAAATGGCTCATATTCTCGAGAACATGGCCGACATCTTCATCTTCGAAGCAATATTTGACGTCCGCGCTCATGACGTCACGGACCTTGGTGTCCGGGCCTTTGCCCGCCGCCACGCCCCTGATCGCGATATCGCGGTCGGTAATCATCCCGACCAACCGGTCGTTTTCACCCACGGGCATCGCTCCGGCATCGAGCTTTTCCATTATCTGCGCGACTTCGCGGATCGGCTGGTCCGGACTTACGATCCTGACCTCTTTTGTCATGCAGTTTCCGACTTTCATGGCAATCTCTCCTTAAGCTGTGGATACCCCGCCGCCGGATCGATATTGGTCGGGAACGAGTAGCTGCCGGTGATGTTCCCCCCGCATGGGAATTGTGAACCGCCAAAGAAAAAACCGGCGTTTCCGCCGGTTTTTTTGAAGTTTCTGAAGCTCTCTCAGAAGAACCCCTTCTTCTGCCACCAACCGGCGCGTTTCGGCTTCGAATCCTCATCGGAAGCGCTGGATGTCACGACCGGCTCGCTTGCCGGAGGCGGGGCGATCGGCGGAACCACCGGGGCAGGGGCCTCCTGCGGCGCAGACTCGCTCTTTTCTTCGACGGCAGGTGTCTCCGCCGCAGGTTCGCTCTGCGCGCCTCCATCGGCGGCCTCGGCAGCTTCCGTCACGGGTGCGGCCTTCTTCCGGCTTTTGCGGGCAGGCTTGGCAGGCTTCTCCTCCACCGGTGCGGCATCGAGATCCTGGGCAGCCGTCACCACTGCTTCCTCAACCGGCTTCGCCTTGGCCGAACGGCGGCGTGCAGGCTTCTTGGGCTGCTCGGTGCCCTCGACGCTGGCTGCGGCCTCGGCATCTTCCACGGGAACCGATACGGTTTCGGCCTCGACCGGCGCGACAACGACCGGCGCTTCCTCCACGGGAGCCTCGACCTTCGCTGCTTCCACGGCGGCGGCGATGGACGCGGCGCGCGCCGCTTCCAGTGCGGCGACGTCTCCCACCGGTTCGGCGGGCGATACCGGCGCCGATTTCACGCTGCCAATCGCCTCTTCGCCTTCGCGACGGTTCCGGCGTCCGCCACGGCGTCCACGGCGGCGCTTCTTGCCGCGCGCGTCGTCCGAGGCGTCGGCGGAAGCCGGAGCGTCCTCGCCATCCTCATCTTCGTCCTCATCACCCGGCTCGCCCGCGCCGGACTGGGCGTCGGCGGCGCCATTCTCCTGGCCGTCGCGGTCCCGTCCGCCACGGCGGCGGCGACGGCGGCGGCGCTTGCGGCCGTTTTCATCGGCGCGATCATCCCGGGCGGCTACAGACTCGCCAGCCTCTTCTTCTTCCTCCTCCTCGACAAGGATTTCCGGCTCATCGACCTCATCCTCGACAGGCTCGGGATAGGAAGCAGCCATCGGCGCCGGAGAAACGGGGCCAAGCGCCGGGGTGCCCCGGTCGATGACGAGATGCTGCTGCGAGCCGAGGCTGTCATCCGCCTCGATATCGATGGTCAGGCCGAAGCGGGCTTCGAGATCGGCCAGGTTCCTGCGCTTGTGGTTGAGCACATAAAGCGCGGTAGAAACCGGCGTGCGCACGATGATGTTGTGCGTCGAGTGACGCAGCAGATATTCCTCGATCGAGCGCATCACATGCAGCCCCACCGAAGAGGCGGAACGGATGAAGCCCGTTCCCGCGCAGTGAGCGCAGACCTGCATGGTACTTTCCAGCACGGAGGCGCGGATACGCTGGCGCGACATTTCCAGAAGGCCGAAATGCGAGATGCGGCCGACCTGGATGCGCGCGCGGTCATCCTTGAGGCAATCCTTCAGCCGCTTTTCCACGGCCCGGTTGTTGCGCTTCTCTTCCATGTCGATGAAATCGATGACGACGAGGCCCGCAAGGTCGCGTAGGCGCAATTGCCGCGCCACTTCCTCCGCCGCTTCCAGATTGGTCTGGAGCGCGGTGTCCTCGATGGAATGCTCGCGCGTGGAGCGCCCGGAATTGACGTCGATGGAGACGAGCGCTTCCGTCTGGTTGATGATGAGATAGCCGCCGGATTTCAGCGTCACCTGCGGCTGCAGCATCCGGTCGAGTTGCGCCTCGATGCCGTTGCGGGCGAAGATCGGCACCGGATCGCGATAGGGCTGCACCACCTTGGCGTGGCTCGGCATCAGCATCCGCATGAAATCCTTGGCCTCGCGATAGCCTTCTTCGCCGGCCACGAGGATTTCGCTGATATCCTTGTTGTAGAGATCGCGGATCGAGCGCTTGATCAGGCTGCCTTCCTCATAGACGAGGCTAGGGGCCGTCGATTGCAGCGTCAGGGCGCGGACATTTTCCCACAGCCGCATCAGATATTCATAGTCGCGCTTGACCTCCGCCTTGGTGCGGTTTGCCCCGGCGGTACGCAGGATCACGCCCATGCCTTTCGGGACTTCCAGCTCGGTGACGATTTCCTTCAGCCGCTTGCGGTCCGGCAGGCTGGTGATCTTGCGCGAAATGCCGCCGCCGCGTGCCGTGTTCGGCATCAGCACAGAGTAGCGCCCGGCGAGCGACAGATAGGTCGTCAGCGCCGCGCCCTTGTTGCCGCGCTCTTCCTTGACCACCTGCACCAGCAGGATCTGGCGGCGCTTGATCACTTCCTGGATTTTGTACTGGCGGCGCTGGAAGCGCTGGTGCGTCGGCACTTCCTCCATCGCATCCTCTGCGCCGACCGACTCCACCACGTCGTTCTCGTCGTGGTCTTCGTCGGAGGCTTCCTTGCGGCGACGCCTGGACGAGGGGCGCTTTTCGTCCTCACCCGACGAACCGAAGGCGTCGGCTTCGTCCTCGTCGCCGTCCTGCGAAAGCGCCTCGGAAATCACGTCGCCTTCGACTGCGGCGGCGATGGTGGTGTTGCCCGCTTCGTCGCTCCCGTCATCCGTCGACGTCTCGCTCTCAGCCGCTTCGTCCTCGTCAGCTTCGGCCTTTACGGCTGCATCTTCGGGGCGGCGGCGCTTGTCCCTGCGCTTGCGGCGGGACTTGTCCTCGCGCCCGCCATTGCCTTCGTCATCCTCATCTTCCTCGCTGGCGGCTTTTGCCTCCGCTTCGAGAAGGGCCTGACGGTCGGCGACGGGGATCTGGTAATAATCCGGATGGATTTCGCTGAAGGCGAGGAAGCCGTGGCGGTTGCCGCCATATTCGACGAAAGCGGCCTGGAGCGAGGGCTCCACGCGTGTCACCCGCGCCAGGTAGATATTACCCTTGAGCTGCTTCTTGTGCTCGGATTCGAAGTCGAATTCTTCAATCCGGTTGCCGCGAACCACGACAACGCGGGTCTCCTCCTGGTGGGAGGCGTCTATTAGCATCTTGTTCGACATTATTGTTTTTCCTACCGGCGCGCATGCGCGGAACGAGCGAGACGAGCAACGCCTGGTAGGCGTTCGTCCTCCTGTTCACGCGCGTGCCGGATAATCTTGGGTTCGCTGGGGCAGATTGAGCGGCCCGCACACGCAACTGCCTTGCGGCGATCACGGTATTCAGGCTGGCACTGGTCAATTCCATATGACCCATTATCTGTTCCGAACGAAACGACCTCATACATGGCCCGGAATGCCGGACCGACCTTTTATGCTCGCTTGGAGCCGGTAAAGCCGCCGGGAGACGCGCTTCACCTCTTTGTTTAAGCGGAAAGGACACACTCCCGTCGCTTCCCGCAAATTCCGTGCCGGTTACCCAGCGTTTGCCCCGCCTTTGCCGTTCCCCGCAATCCCGCCACAACCTGGCGCTATCGCAACATTGCCGGAATTGATTCCGACGGCAAATTTGTAACCCGACTTGCTTTTATGACCTCATATGGTCGATGACAAGACCGAATGTCAGGGGCAAGGCTTCGTTAACCATAACGAATTACTCCTCGTTTACGAATAGACATGATGACGAAGGGGCCCATGCCGCCATTGTTCTTGAAATGGGAGAAGAGCGATATTTTCCGTCACTTCGCGAAAGTGCCCGGAACCGTCCTCCTGTTTCTTCTCGCCCTGATGGGTGCGGCCAAGGCCGATGGCGCGCTCGCCGCGCTCACATTCCGGGCCGCCGGCGACGAACTGCGCACCCGCGTCGTGGTGATGTTCGACCGCGAGCCGGCGGTGTCCACGCTTCTTCTCGCGCATCCGCACCGGCTGGTGATCGACCTGCCCAAGGCGAATTTCGGCTTCGACCAGAAATCGCTGGAACCGCGCGGCCTCATCACCCATGTGCGCTACGGTCTGGTCGGCACTGACCGTTCGCGGATGATTCTCACCCTCAAGGGCCCTTTCAAGGTGGAGGGCGTGCGCGTCGTGAAAAACGAGAACGCACCGGGCTACCGCCTGATGGCCGATATCGTGGCTACGTCTGACCGCGAATTCGCGCAGGCGCTCGAAACGCAGAATGCGAGCACCGGCGCGATGCGCGCGGCCCGCAAGGGCGACCGCATCGGCACGACTCCCGACCCCGTGCCGCCGCATGTCTTCACCGTCATGATCGATCCCGGCCATGGCGGTATCGACGCGGGCGCGGAAAGCCTGCACGGCGTGAAGGAAAAGGACGTGACGCTCGCATTCGCGCGGGAGTTCCGCGATCTTCTCGCAAAGAGTGGCGATATGCGAGTGCTGATGACGCGCGAAGACGACACATTCCTGCGCCTTTCCGAGCGGGTGCGCATCGCCCGCCAGCATGAGGCCGATCTCTTCATTTCCATCCATGCCGATACGATCAACCAGCACGATATAAGGGGCGCGACGGTCTACACCCTCTCGGACAAGGCGTCCGACGCCATGGCGCGCGCCATGGCGGAACGCGAAAACAAATCGGACGCCGCCGCCGGCGTGACCCATGAGGAGCCGCCCGAAGTCTCCGATATTCTGGCGGATCTTATGCGCCGGGAAACCCATGCCTTTTCATGGAGTTTCGCGGGCAAGGTGGTCAATGCTCTCCAGAACCAGACCCATCTCATCAATAATCCGCACCGTGCCGCCGGTTTCCAGGTGCTGCGCGCGCCTGACGTGCCGTCCGTGCTGGTGGAAATCGGCTATCTCTCAAATGCCGAGGATGAAAAGCTGATGACCGACCCGGCCTGGCGCACCCGTGTGGCGACCGGGCTGGCGGAAGCGGTCAAGGCATTTGCCGCATTGAAGAACGGTCAGGCGGTCACCAGGAGTGGGGAGTGAGGTTCCCTTGCAACAGGTTTCCAGCATTTCGCATGGCGAATCTAAAGCGCGCGTGGTTAAGTTCTGAATTACGGCAACGCGTCCTTGTCTTTGTCGCATTTGACGGCCAGTACCCTTGAGCTTGCGTATGAGGCGTTTTCGTGAGGTGGCCTGCGCCCCTGGCGGTCACAGGTAATTCTGAGGGCAGGAATCCGGATACATATGGTAAGACTCATCGGATATTTCTTCGGGATAGGCGCGGTGGCCTTCCTGCTGGTGGCAGGCGGCGTCGCCCTCTATGTCGGCAATGTGAGCAAGGACCTGCCGAACTATGAGGTGCTCGCGCAGTATGAGCCCCCGGTGACGACCCGAATCCACGCCGTCGACGGCAGCCTGATGGCCGAGTTTGCCCGCGAACGGCGTCTCTATTTGCCGATTCAGGTCATCCCCGACCGCGTCAAGGCGGCGTTCATTTCTGCCGAGGACAAGAATTTCTACCAGCATCCGGGTGTCGATGTCAGCGGCATCGCCCGCGCGGTGGTGGCCAATATCAAGAATGTCGGCTCCGGCCGCCGTCCGGTCGGCGCATCCACCATCACGCAACAGGTGGCGAAGAACTTCCTGCTCACCTCCAAGCAGACCTATGACCGCAAGATCAAGGAAGCGATCCTGGCGCTGCGCATCGAGCAGGCCTATTCGAAGGACCGCATTCTCGAACTTTACCTCAACGAGATTTTCTTCGGCCTCGGCTCCTATGGCGTCGCCGGCGCGGCGCTCACCTATTTCGACAAGTCGGTCAACGACCTCTCCATCGCCGAGGCGGCCTATCTCGCCGCTCTGCCCAAGGGGCCGGCGAACTATCATCCCTTTCGCCAGGCCGAGCGCGCCATCGAACGCCGCAACTGGGTCATCGACCGCATGGTGGAGAACGGCTATGTGACGCCGGAGGAAGGCACCGCGGCCAAGGCGGAACCTCTGGGCGTCAAGCCGCGCACCAATGGCGCCAATCTCTTCGCGTCCGAATATTTCACCGAGGAAGTGCGCCGTCAGATCATCAACAAATATGGCGTGAACGCGCTCTATGAGGGTGGCCTGTCGGTACGTACCACGCTCGATCCGAAAACGCAGGTGATGGCGCGCGCCGCGCTCCATCGGGCGCTCATCAAATATGACGAGGGCAGGGGCTATCGCGGCCCGTTCAAGCACATCGACCTCGGGTCCGACTGGGGCGTTCCGCTGGGCGAGATCGAGGCGTTCGCCGACGTTCCCGAATGGCAGCTCGCCGTCGTTCTCGACGTGAGCAAGGAAGGCGCGGAAATCGGCATCCAGCCGCCGCGCGACATTTCCGGCGCCCGCACCAAGGACCGCAAGACCGGCTTCATCGCCGCCGCCGACATGAAATGGGCCTATCGCCGTATCGTCAATGGCGAGCGCACCTCGGTGAAGTCGCCCGAGGGCGTGCTGAAGCCGGGCGATGTCGTGTTCGTCGAGAAGAAGGCCGGCAGCGAGAACGATTACATGCTGCGCCAGCCGCCGAAGATACAGGGCGCGATGGTGGCGATGGACCCGCATACGGGCCGTGTGCTGGCGCTGATCGGCGGCTTCTCCTATTCCGAATCCGAGTTCAACCGCGCCACGCAGGCGATGCGCCAGCCCGGCTCGTCCTTCAAGCCCTTCGTCTATGCCGCCGCGCTGGACAATGGCTACACCCCTGCCTCCGTGGTGCTTGACGCGCCGATCGAGGTGGATCAGGGCGGCGAGCTCGGCATCTGGGCGCCCAAGAACTATTCGGGCAAGTTCGCCGGCCCCTCGACGCTGCGCTACGGCATCGAGCAGTCGCGTAACCTGATGACCGTGCGCCTTGCCAAGGACATGGGCATGAATCTCGTCGCCGAATATGCCGAACGCTTCGGCATCTACGACAAGATGCTGCCTGTGCTCGCCATGTCGCTGGGCGCGGGTGAGACGACAGTGCTGCGCATGGTCACCGCCTATTCGATCATCGCCAATGGCGGGCGCAGCATCGTGCCTTCCATGATCGACCGCATCCAGGACCGCTACGGCAAGACGATCTTCAAGCACGACCAGCGCAAATGCGACGGCTGCACCGCTACCGCTTGGGTCAACCAACCGGAGCCTGAACTGATCGATGAGCGCGACCAGGTGCTCGATCCGATGACCGCCTACCAGATCACCTCCATGATGGAGGGCGTGGTTCAGCGCGGCACGGCGACGATTCTCGCCAGCCTCGACCGTCCGCTCGCCGGCAAGACCGGCACCACCAATGACGAAAAAGATGCATGGTTCGTCGGTTACACCCCCGATCTCGTCGTCGGCGTTTATCTGGGCTACGACACGCCGACGCCGCTCGGCCATGGCGCGACCGGCAGCGGCCTTGCCGCGCCCGTCTTCAAGGATTTCATGGAGCAGGCGCTCGCCGGCAAGCCGAAGGTGGATTTCCGCGTCCCCGAGGGCATGAAGCTGATCGCCATCAACCGCCGCAGCGGCATGGAAGCCGCCCCCGGCGCAACCGGTCCTGATATCATCATGGAGGCTTTCAAGCCGGGAACCGGTCCCGCCAATGTCTACTCGGTCATCGGCATGGATAGTTTCCAGGAGGGCACACCGGTCGTGCCGCAATCGCCGCAGGCCAACCGCGCGATTACTTCCGGCTCGGGCGGTCTCTACTGACAAGGCAGGCAGAAGCCTTTACACGCGGCGGAGCTATCACTATGTTCCGCCGCGATTTCAATCTGCTAATAAACAACAAGGAACTGATACGCGAATGCGAGCCGAAATCGAGTCGTTGGTCGACGAAATCCAGCAGGGCGTAGGCCTGCTGAGGAGGCATCTTTGACTGGGATCAGTCACTGAAAAGGCTGGAATATCTCAATCACAAGGCCGAGGATCCGACGCTTTGGAACGATGCGCAGGAAGCCCAGAAGCTGATGCGCGAGCGCCAGCAGCTTGAGGATGCCATAGCCGAAATCCGCCGCCTCAATCAATCATTGCAGGACAGCATCGAACTCATCGCCATGGGCGAGGAGGAGGGCGACAAGTCGATCGTCGCGGAGGCGGAAGAAATCATCCGCCAGTTGAAGCGCGACATTGACAAGCGCCAGATCGAGACGCTGCTCTCGGGCGAGGCCGACGGCAACGACACCTATCTTGAAGTGCACGCCGGGGCCGGCGGCACGGAGAGCCAGGACTGGGCCTCGATGCTCCTGCGCATGTATACGCGCTGGGCCGAGCGCAGCGGCAACAAAGTTGAAGTGCTGGAAGTGCATGACGGGGAAGAGGCGGGCATCAAGTCCGCCACCATCCTCGTCAAGGGGCACAATGGCTATGGCATGCTCAAGACCGAATCGGGCGTCCACCGGCTGGTGCGCATCTCGCCCTATGATTCGAACGCGCGGCGACATACCTCCTTTGCCAGCGTCTGGGTCTATCCTGTGGTCGATGACTCGATCAATATCGAAGTCAATGAAAGCGACTGCCGCATCGATACCTATCGCTCGTCGGGCGCGGGCGGCCAGCACGTCAACACGACCGACTCGGCCGTGCGCATCACGCACTTGCCCACCGGCATCGCGGTTGCCTGCCAGCAGGAGCGCTCCCAGCACAAGAACCGCGCCAAGGCGTGGGAAATGCTGCGCGCGCGCCTCTATGAGCTGGAATTGAAGAAGCGCGAAGAGGCGGCGAATGCCGAAGCGGCCTCGAAGACCGATATCGGCTGGGGCCATCAGATCCGCTCCTATGTGCTTCAGCCCTATCAGTTGGTGAAGGACCTGCGCACAGGCGTTGAAAGCACCAGCCCGCAGGACGTGCTCGACGGCGCGCTCGACCCCTTCATGGAAGCCGCGCTTGCCCACCGCATAAAGGGCGGCACCAGCGAACCGGTCGAGGATATTGCGTGATTATAGGAGAGCCCGGCGATTTGTTTGCCGGGCTCTCAATTCAGGGATTTGATCTTTTCGATCAGTCGCACGCCCGGCAATCCTTTGAAGTGGGCATCGCAGGTGATGAGATCGGCACCGTAGACGCGGGCCGTAGCAAATATAATGGCATCAGCCGTTGCCAACCCATGTGTTCTGCAAGCTTCGGCTGCTGCTAACGCAATTTCAGTGTCGAGTGGCGCTATAAGGCGCACTTGGGTGGAAGCGATGATAGCGTCCGCCTTATCTTCGCCGAGTGCTCGTGCGGCCCATTTTGCTAGTTCCAATTGCACGATCGTCGGAACGAGCCATTCGATTCGTTCCGGAAGCTGCTGCGCGATTAACTTTCCCGTAGGAGAGTCTATTAGCCACTCGATCCATGCCGACGTGTCGACAAGCCGCATTAGTAGCGATCCGACCGGTCGCGATATTCAGTTGGCGAAGCGCCTTTCGCAATACCGGCAAGCTCCTCGTCCGTAGGGACCGGCATTAGAAGGACCCCCGCTCCCTTGGGAATAAACGCAAAGATCTGACCTGCCTCCCAATGCTGGGCGTCACGGATCGCCTTGGGAATGGATATCTGAAATTTTGAAGAAAGGGTCGCCGTCTTGCTCATGATCGTACTCTATCCCCATCGATAAGCGTAACGTAAGACAATATTTTGGTTGGTTCAAGCATCAGGCGTTATAATAACTGCTCGATCTGCCGTCCTGTCTTCAGAAAATTCGCCGGGTTGATCGCCGTGCCGTTGCGGCGGATTTCATAGTGCAGATGGGTGCCGGTCGAGCGTCCGGTATTGCCGGCTTCGCCGATCAAGGCACCGAAGGGTACCCGCTGGTTCTCTTGCACCAGCACGCGGCTCAAATGCGCATAGCGGCTGGAAAAGCCGTTGCCATGGTCGATCTCCACCATATTGCCGTAACCGCCGTTACGCCCGGCCTTGGTGACGATGCCGGCGGCTGTCGCCTTCACCTGCTGTCCGCTTTGCGCGCGAAAATCGATGCCGGCGTGGAAGGCGGGTGTTCCGATGAGAGGATCGCGCCGGACGCCGAAGAGGCTCGTCACCGGCATGCCGGGCGCGGGATTGGCGAGAGGCAGGGTGCGGACAGTCTTCTTCAGCCGGTCGAGCCGGTCGAGCGCGGTATCGAGGTCTTGTAGCTGAAGGTCGAAATTCGCGACGCTTTCCGCCGGGGATTCGAGTGCGATGAGCGGGCCGCCCATGCCGTTCTTCTCATCCTGGCCTTCGATCTTCAGTCCGGCGGCGTTGAGGGTCTCGGCGATATTATCGGCGGTCTCGAAGGCGCTCTCGGTCAGGTTGCGCACCTTGTAAATCTGTTCCGTTTCGATCTGCCGGAGCGAGCGGTTGACGGTCCGCAGGATTTCCTCGGCCTTCTCGGCCGTCGACTCCCCCGCGAGGCCCTCCGAAGGGCGCAGCATGTCGCTCTTTTGGGGTCCTCCTTCCTTGGGAACCGGGCCGGTGATGATGGGGTCGATGCCCAGGAACACCGCATCGGCGGGATCATTATTCTCCGGCAGAAGCTGCGTGTGCTGTTCCGGCGCCGTCTCGGGCTTTTCCGGCAGGGCGACATCGCTTGCGCGCTTCAGTAGCGGAGCGAGCCTTCCATCGCGGAGGCTCAAGGTCTTCTGCCGCTCGATCAACTCGGCGACCTTTTCCTCCATCATCCTCTGGTCGAGCAATTGCCGGCTGGTGACCCGGTCCACCTGCACGCGCAGTGCAGATATCCGGTCCTCATAAAGTTGCTGCATGCGTGCGTGGCGGGCGATGTTCGCGCCGATGAGATCGTCCCGCATGACCAAGTAGAAGGTCGCCAGCAGATAACCGATCGCGACGAGCGCGCACACAGAGCCGCCCGCAAGCAGCATCCAAGGGCGGATGGAGAAATGGCTGATGCTCTGCCCACGCGCTATGATGATCGTGTGCGGCTCTTTTCGCTTTCCGAAAATGGGGAGGCGCTGATCGGTCACGGGCTCGGCCCTGCTTTTCATTGAGAAGGAACGAGCCCATTACACTTCATTATGGTTAATGAAGGCTTAGCCAACATTCGATGCGAGGGCTTCCGCCGCTTTCAGCACTTCGGCCGCATGGCCGGGCACCTTCACCTTGCGCCACACCTTCCTGATCTTGCCATCGGGCCCGATCAGGAAGGTGGTGCGCTCGACGCCCATATATTTGCGTCCATACATGCTCTTTTCCACCCACACCCCGTAGGTTTCGAGGACATTCTTGTCCTCGTCGGAAACGAGCTCGACATCAAGCTCGTGCTTCGTCTTGAATTTGTCGTGCTTCTTCACGCTATCCGGCGACATGCCGATGACGCGCACGCCGATCTTGTCGAAATCGCCTTTTAGGCGGGAGAATTCTATGGCTTCCTGCGTGCAGCCGCTGGTATCGTCCTTGGGATAAAAATAAAGGACGACCGGCTTGCCCCGCAGCGTGGAGAGCGTGATGGATTCGCCGCCATCGCGAGGGAGGGAAAAATCGGGCGCGATGTCGCCAATGTCGGGGGCAGCCATATCAATGCCTTTCTTTGTGTGGATGTGCTGAGCCAGATGGATTCGGCGTTGCGGCGCCGGTGGCCTATCTTCCAGAGAAGAGCAATATAAGATCCTTGCGGGAATCGTCTATGGGCATTCCAGGGCGAAGGTGACTCTAACCATCAGCGTGGGAACTTGACTGCGAAGCCCGAAAAAATCCGCTTTCGAAAGCGCGAGATAAAGGACCTGCATCTTTATCCTTCGGCCTGCGAGCAGGGGGCGCCACCAGTGCCCGGGGCTCGCAAGCGGCGCTCGCTCGTCTGGCTCGCCTGCCGCGCTGTGCTTTCGGTGCTGTTTCTTTTCTGTGTCGTCGCGGTGGCGGGCTTCTTCCTGCTGCGATCAGGGGTGAGCAACGACACGCTGACGCGCGAAGCCCGTGCGGCGCTCCAGTCGGTGGCGGGCAGCGAGGCGGCCACGTCGCTCGCCAGCGCCAGCATCTCGATCGACCGGAAATACCATCTCGCGCTGGAAGCCAATGACGTCGCCGTCTCGAACCCCGCAGACGGCGTTTCCGTGGAGGGCATCCGCTCGGTGCGGCTGGGGCTCGCGCCGCTTGCGCTTTTGGCGGGAAAGCTGCGTATCGCCCAGGTCGAGGTGGAAGGTGCCGATATAAGGGTGCCGGATAGCGGGCAGGGGGGAGGCATTCTCGCCGCACTGCCGCGCGATTCCCATGGGCTCATCGATTTCGACGCGGTTTCGCGTGCGCTGTTCGAGGAAATCGCGCTGCGCGTGAAATTGCTGGACCAGCGCTCGACGCGGTCGATCCTCATTCTCAATACAGCCGTCCATTTCCGCCTGCTTGGCGAGGAAAAGACGCTGCAGATCGAAAAAGCCAGCCTCACGGAAAAGAACGGTGTGGTTGCGCTGGACGGCACCTTCATCTGGGATGGCAAGACGATCACGTTGGCGGGCGGCGTCGGGCATGACGGGCAGGGCGCCATCACCGCTTTCCATATGAATATCAATGATATAGCGGTAAATCTGGATTCTCCTCCAGAAGTTGCGGAAGCGGTTGCCGGCGGTGCGCCAAACCCGGCGCATTTCCGCTTTCAGGGTGAGGCGGACCTGGAGTTGCGCGGCAATGCCGCTGCCGGCGGCAAGCCCATGGAACTCGACGGACAGTTGAAGATCACCGGCGGCAGCATGGATCTGGGCCGCGAGAGCGGCATTCCCGTCGCCGCCGCCTTGAATTTCCGGCAGATGGGCGGCAGCGGAACGGTCGAACTGACGCCCTCAAGTCTGGCGCTGGGTGGGCTGGACATGCAGTTCAGCGGCATTGTCGGTCCCGAGCAGGCGGGTGAGGCTGGCGCACCGCAAGAGTCTGCCTATCGCTTCAAGATCGCCACCAGTTCCGCGGTTTCCGCACCTCGCGATTCGTCCGAGCAACCGCTGCCCTTCACCCTGCGCATTGCAGGCCGTTATCTCAATGACCGCAGCCAGCTCGATTTCGATCAATTGAGCATCAAGCCTGCGACTGGCGGCGAACTCTACGGCCAGGGCCGCATGACCTTCGGCAAAGGGACGCCGGAGATGATTTTCCTGCTGCGCATTCCGGAAATGCCTGTCGCGGCGGCCAAGCAACTCTGGCCCATCGATGTGGCGGATGGCGCGCGCCGCTGGGTGCTCGATAATCTCTATGGCGGCAAGCTGGCGAACAGCCAGATCGATATTGCCTTCCCCGCCGGACGCTTCAACGGTCCGGGCAAGCCCGCGCCTTTGACCAAGGACGAGATAAAGGCCGATTTCTTCGTTTCCGACACGCGGTTCGACGTGGTGGGCGACCTGCCGCCGGTACGCGACGCCACCGGCGCGGTCACGATTCGCGGGTCGCACACCACCATCAGTCTGGAGAAGGGCACCGCCTATACGCCCAGCAACCGCCAGGTGGACGTTTCCAAGGGGACGCTGGTGATTCCCTGGGGTCCGCAGCGGCCCGTTCTGGCCGATCTCGACCTCACGGTAAGCGGCAGTGCCGCGGCGGTCGCCGAAATCACCGGCTACAAGCCCATCGACGCGCTGAAACATGCGCCTTTCAAACCGGAGGACGTGTCCGGCGATGTCTCGTCGCGCATTTTCGTGACCTTTCCGGTAACGCGGGATGCGCCCGAGGGCAGCCTCAAATGGAATGCCGATATCGATTTCTCGAATCTGGATATTCTGAAGCCGGTCGGCGGCCAGCATGTGACGGATGCGAAAGGCACGCTCAAGATCACGCAGGCCGCCGCACAGATCGAGGCAAACGCGAAGCTCAACGGCATCCCAGCGACCGTAGACATGGTCGAGCCCATCGAGGATTCGACCGTCAAGCGCCAGCAGACGGTCAAGCTCGTGATGGATGACAAGGTGCGGGCTAAGGAGCTGCCGGGTCTCGGAGGTATCCTGAAAGGCCCGATGGAAGTCGACCTGTCGGCGGCGACAGGCAATGAACGCCCTGTCAGCATCGACCTGACGAAGACGGAAATCAACATCCCCTGGATTGGCTGGAAGAAGGGCGCAGGCGTGCCCGCCAAGGCGACGATGACGCTCGTCGGCAACGGGCTCGATGACAAGGATGTGCAGATCAAGAACCTCGTGCTTTCGGGCGATGCATTCCGCCTCGAAGGCGATCTCTCGCTCGCCAATGGCGCCCTGCGCGCCGCGAACTTCAAGCAGATCCGCTTAAACCGCACCGACGACATGGCGGTGAGGATCAGCCGGATCGATGGCGGCTACCGCGCCGATGTCACGGGACAATCCTTCGATGCGCGGGCACTGCTGAAGCAAATTACGTCGGGCGGAAGCGACGGAGAGCAGGAGGTCGGCGGAAGCAGCAGCAAGACGCGCCTTGTCGTGAATGCGCAGCTGGATCAGGTCACCGGCTTCAATTCCGAGTCGCTGCACAATGTGGCAGTGTCCTATGAAGGCGTCGGCCCGGCGGTATCCGGCCTGTCGATCAACGCGAAGACCGCCTCGGGCAAGGCCTTTACTGCCACCAACAATGTGCAGAACGGCGCAAAATCCGTCTCGCTGCAATCATCGGATGCGGGCGCGGTGCTGCGCTTCTTCGATTATTACGACAAGATGCAGGGCGGCACGATCAATATCAACCTGACGGCCCAGGGGGGCGGTCCGTTGAAGGGGCAGGTAGACGCCAGGAATTTCACCATTGTCGACGAGCCGCGTCTTTCAAAGATCGTCTCCACCCCGCCGCAGAGTGGAGGCGCCAGCCTAAGCGAGGCGGTGAAGCGGGATATTGATGTCAGCCGGGTTTATTTCGACCGTGGATATTCGCAGATAGAGAAGGGAGCGGGCTATGTCACGCTGCAGCGCGGTATTGTGCGCGGGCCGCTGATCGGGACAACGTTTCAGGGGATTCTCTACGATCGCAAGGGCAATATGTCGATAACCGGCACCTTCATGCCCGCCTATGGGCTGAACCGCCTTTTCGGCGAACTGCCGATTTTAGGCGCTCTTTTGGGCAATGGCCGCGACCGGGGCCTCATCGGCATCACCTACAAGCTCTCCGGCAACGCCAAGCAGCCTCAGATTATCGTCAATCCGATTTCAGTGATGGCGCCGGGGATATTCCGGTCGATATTTGAGTTTCAGTGATTGGTTGGCTGAACGGAGAGGTTTGCGGGACAGCGCCCCCCTCTGCCCTGCCGGGCATCTCCCCCGCAAGGGGGGAGATTATGCCTTCATCGGCGCTGGTATCAATGCATACGTGGAAAGTGCGCGGCATTACGCCGTATCAGCCATTCTCCCCCCTTGCGGGGGAGATGTCCGGCAGGACAGAGGGGGGCGCTGTCCCGCCAGCGGCGCTTGTAAGGGTGCTTAAACCGCCCGCACCAGAATATGCTTCTTGCGCCCCAGCGACAGCTTGATCACGCCATCGGCGGTGAGCTGATCGCTTCCCACCGTCGCGCGTTCGTCCTTCACTGGCTCGTCATTGACGCGCACCGCGCCGCCCTGGATGTAGCGGCGGGCTTCGCCGTTGGAGCCGGCAAGACCGGCGGTGACCAGCAGCGCCTGCACGCCGATGCCGGCGTGGAGCGTGTCGCGCGCGATTTCCACGGACGGGAGATTTTCTGCAAGCGCGCCTTCCTCGAAGGTCTTGCGCGCCGTCTCTGCCGCTTCCTCCGCCGCCTGGCGTCCGTGGAGCATCGCGGTCACTTCCGTGGCGAGGATCTTCTTCGTCTCGTTGATCTCCGAGCCGCCAAGGCTTGCCAGCCGCGCGATCTCGTCGAGGGGCACGGTGGTGTAAAGCTTCAGGAAGCGCTCGACATCCGCATCCTCGGTGTTGCGCCAGTACTGCCAGAAATCATAGGGGCTGAGCAGATCGGCATTGAGCCACACCGCGCCTGACAGCGACTTGCCCATCTTGGCGCCTGAGGCCGTGGTCAGCAGCGGCGAGGTCAGCGCATAGAATTGGGTGTCCAGCATGCGATGACCAAGATCGACGCCGTTGATGATATTGCCCCACTGGTCCGAGCCGCCCATCTGCAATTTCGCGCCATGGCGCTTGTTGAGCTCCACGAAATCATAGGCTTGCAGGATCATGTAGTTGAATTCGAGGAAAGACAGCGACTGCTCGCGATCGAGCCGGAGCTTGACCGAATCGAAGGACAGCATCCGGTTGACCGAGAAATGCCGGCCGACATCGCGCAGGAATTCCAGGTAGTTGAGGTCGCGCAGCCAGTCGGCGTTGTCGACCATGACCGCATCGGTCTTGCCTTCGCCGAAGGTCAGGTAATTGCTGAAGACCTTTTTGATGCCCTGGATGTTGGCGGCGATGGTGTCCACCGTCATCAGCTTGCGGGCCTCGTCCTTGAAGGAGGGATCGCCGACCATGCCGGTGCCGCCGCCCATCAGCGCGATGGGCTTGTGGCCGGTCTGCTGCATCCAGTGCAGCATCATGATCTGGATGAGACCGCCCGCATGCAGGCTCGGCGCTGTGGGATCGAAGCCGATATACCCCGCCACGATCTCCTTCTGGAACAGCGTGTCGAGCCCGGTTTCATCGGATATCTGATGGATGAAACCGCGCTCGGAAAGCGTGCGAAGAAAATCGGATTTGAAGCCGGACATCGTCCCTTTTCCTGTTGTTTAGAGTACTGGCAATTCCCGCCGTCATCCTCGGGCTAGTCCCGAGGATCTACAGCGTATAATCTGTCAGTACGGTAACCGCTATTCTTTTTCTCGTCGCAGATCCTCGGGACAAGCCCGAGGATGACGACTGAGAGCTTACCTCAGCCGCTTCTGCTTCGATTCCACCAGCTCGCCGTTGAGGCGCCGGTCGAGATAGTCGGCGCATTCGCCGATCAGCTCTTCCACCTTGCCGGAGAAGAAGTGGTTTGCGCCGGAAAGGGTCTTCTGCGTGATGGTGATGCCTTTCTGGGTCTTGAGCTTGTCCACCAGCCCTTGCACATCTTTCGGGGGCGCCACCTTGTCCTGGTCGCCATGAATGATGAGTCCGGAGGAAGGGCAGGGCGCGAGGAAGGAGAAATCATAGGTATTGGGCTGCGGCGCGACCGAAATGAAGCCCTCGATCTCCGGACGGCGCATCAAGAGCTGCATGCCGATCCACGAGCCGAAGGAATAGCCGGCGACCCAGCAGGTCTTGGAATCGGGGTGAAGCGACTGCACCCAGTCGAGCGCGCCCGCAGCATCCGACAATTCGCCCGAGCCATGGTCGAATTCGCCCTGGCTGCGGCCGATGCCGCGGAAATTGAAGCGCAGGGTGGTGAAGCCGCGCTGCTGGAACATGTAGAACAGGTCGTACACGATCTTGTTGTTCATCGTGCCGCCGAACTGCGGATGTGGGTGGAGGATCATCGCGATCGGCGCGTTCTTTTCCTTCGACGGCTGATAGCGGCCCTCGAGGCGTCCGGCTGGTCCATTGAAAATGACTTCAGGCATGTGTACTCCACTCGTTGCCGGGGCTGGCTGAACAAGTCTGCCATTTCGGCGATGCTGCCTTGACGGACCGGCGCATCGCTCATAAAAGTAGACTTTAGAACTCTTCAAAACTGGACATCATCCAGCAGGAGCGGTTTAATAGGCTGTTCCGGGGCCAAATTTCAAGAAAATTGCGCTATTACCAGCGTATAGACGGAAACAAGGAAGAAAGAGCGCGGGATATGAGCGCCAGCCGCATCTATCTTGACTACAACGCCAGCGCGCCGCTTATGGCGGAAGCGCGGGAGGCGGTTGTGGCTGCGCTCGATTTCCCGGGCAATCCGTCCTCCGTTCACCGGGAGGGCAGGGCCGCCCGGGCGCTGGTGGAAGCCGCCCGCCGCGATGTCGCCGCGCTCGTCAACGCCAGGTCCGACCATGTGGTCTTCACTTCAGGCGCGACCGAGGCCGCATCGACGCTACTCACCCCGCATTATATGATGGGCCGTGCCGCCTTACGCCTTTCGCGCCTTTATGTCGGCGCGACGGAACACCCTTGCGTGCTCGCGGGCGGGCAGTTTGCGCCGGAGCAGGTCGAGATTGTTCCTGTCCACGCCGATGGGCTTATCGACGTGGCCTCGCTCAAGGCGCTGCTGGCCGCGCACGACAAGTCAGAAGGCCTGCCGCTTGTCGCCGTGCAGGCGGCGAACAACGAGACGGGCGTGATCCAGCCGACCGCCGAGATTGCTGATATCGTCAAGGAAGCGGGCGGCCTTTTAGTGGTGGACGCCGTACAGGTGGCCGGGCGAATTCCGCTCGATATAACAAATGCTTGCGGCGATTATCTGATTCTATCTTCGCACAAGATCGGCGGCCCGAAGGGCGTCGGCGCCATCGTCGCGCTTTCCGATTTGATCATGCCGCGCGCGCTCGTCCGGGGCGGCGGGCAGGAGAAGGGGCATCGCGCTGGCACCGAATCGCTCCCCCTCATCGCCGGTTTCGGCGTGGCGGCGAAAGTTGCGCGTATGCGCCTCGATAGTACTGGCTGGTCCACCGATATAAGGGATATGATCGAGGCGGGCATTCGCCGCATCGCCCCTGATGCGATCATCCATGGTGCGGATGTGGCGCGACTGCCCAACACCACCTTCTTCTCGCTTCCGGGCATGAAGGCGGAAACGGCGCAGATCGCCTTCGACTTGGCTGGTGTCGCTCTTTCCGCCGGTTCCGCCTGCTCGTCGGGCAAGGTGGGGCCAAGCCATGTGCTGACCGCCATGGGATATGATGAAAACATTGGCGCGCTCAGGATTTCCACCTCCCCGGACACGGATGCGAGCGTGGCCGATCACTTCCGCGACCTCCTTGCGGCTATCGTGGAGCGGAAAAAGCAGCGGGAGGTTGCTTGAATTTCCGGCATCGCCGGTTTTAAACGCGCGCAAGCGCTATTACATAGAGGCAGTAACAACTGCCTTGACGTTTTGAACTGTCGGGCCTTGACCCCGACCTGGATGGAGAACGCCAATGCCTGCCGTGCAGGAAACGATTGAGCAGGTCCGCAATATCGATGTGGACCAGTATAAATACGGTTTTGAAACGCATATCGAGACCGACAAGGCCCCGAAGGGCCTCAACGAAGACATCATCCGCTTCATCTCGGCGAAGAAGAGCGAGCCGGAATGGATGCTGGAATGGCGGCTGGAGGCGTTCCGCCGCTGGCTGACCATGGAAGAGCCCAACTGGGCGCGTGTGGAATATCCCAAGATCGACTTCCAGGATCTCTATTATTACGCCGCGCCGAAGAACCAGACCGGCCCGAAATCGCTTGACGAGGTCGATCCGGAACTGCTTCGGACCTATGAGAAGCTCGGCATTCCGCTGAAGGAACAGGAGATTCTCGCCGGCGTCCGCAAGATGGGCGAGCCAAGCCCCTCGGGCGAAGAGGAGCCTTCGGACAATGTCTATAGCTCGGGCCGCGTCGCCGTCGATGCGGTGTTCGACAGCGTGTCCGTGGTCACCACCTTCAAGAAGGAACTGGCCAAGGCGGGCGTGATCTTCTGCTCGATTTCGGAAGCCATCCGCGAGCATCCGGAACTGGTGAAGAAATATCTGGGCTCGGTGGTCCCTACCTCGGACAATTTCTACGCCACCCTCAATTCGGCGGTCTTCACCGACGGCTCGTTCGTTTACGTGCCGAAGGGCGTACGCTGCCCGATGGAGCTTTCCACCTATTTCCGCATCAATGAGAAGAACACCGGCCAGTTCGAGCGCACGCTGATCATTGCCGAGGAGGGAGCCTACGTCTCCTATCTCGAAGGCTGCACCGCGCCGCAGCGCGACGAAAACCAGCTGCACGCTGCGGTGGTCGAACTCGTCGCGCTCGATGACGCCGAGATCAAATATTCGACGGTCCAGAACTGGTATCCCGGCGACAAGGACGGCAAGGGCGGCATCTACAACTTCGTGACCAAGCGCGGCGATTGCCGTGGCAAGAACTCGAAGATTTCGTGGACACAGGTCGAGACTGGTTCCGCCATCACCTGGAAATACCCGTCCTGCATCCTGCGCGGCGACAATTCGCGCGGCGAGTTCTATTCGATCGCCGTCTCGAACGGCCACCAGCAGATCGACTCTGGCACCAAGATGATCCATCTGGGCAAGAACACGTCGAGCCGCATCATCTCCAAGGGTATCTCGGCGGGCAATTCGAACAACACCTATCGCGGGCAGGTTTCGGTTCACCGCAAGGCCGCCAATGCGCGCAATTTCACCAATTGCGACTCGCTGCTGATCGGCAATGACTGCGGCGCGCATACCGTGCCCTATATCGAGGCGAAGAACTCGACAGCCCAGATCGAGCACGAGGCGACCACCTCCAAAATCTCGGACGACGCGAAGTTCTACGTCATGCAGCGCGGCATTCCCGAGGAGGAAGCCATTGCGCTCATCGTCAACGGCTTCGTCAAGGAAGTCATCCAGGAACTGCCGATGGAATTCGCCGTCGAGGCCCAGAAGCTGATCAACATCAGCCTTGAGGGGAGTGTTGGATGACGGACTATTGGTTCAGACCCAAGCGCTTCGGCTACGGCGCTACCCCGACCAACTGGAAAGGCTGGGCTTTCATCGGCGCTTTCGTGGCGGTGAATGTGCTCGCAATCGCGGCGCTGATCGCCTTGGAAGGACCAGTATGGCTTGTGGTGCCCATTACGTTGGCACTCACCGCGGCAATTATCCCGTTCACCAAGGCCAAGACGGACGGCGAATGGCGCTGGCGCTGGAACTGAGTTGAACGAACCCTTTTAGATCGGATTTTAAAAAATGCTTGAAATCAAGAACCTGCACGCCCGTATCGCCGAAGACGGCACCGAGATCATCCGTGGATTGAACCTCACCGTGAAGGATGGCGAGGTCGCCGCTATCATGGGGCCGAACGGCTCGGGCAAGTCCACGCTCTCCTACATCCTCGCCGGGCGCGAGGACTACGAAGTGACCGAAGGCGATATTCTCTATAATGGCGAGTCGATCCTCGACCTCGATCCGGCGGAGCGCGCGGCGAAGGGTATTTTCCTCGCCTTCCAGTATCCGATGGAGATACCGGGCGTCGCCACGATGGAATTCCTGAAAGTCGCCATGAACTCGCAGCGCAAGGCGCGCGGCGAGGAAGAGCTGAAAATCCCGGAATTCATGAAGCGCGTGAAGGAAGCAGCCAACCTGCTGTCGATGGACCCGGCGATGCTGAAGCGCCCGCTCAATGTCGGCTTTTCAGGCGGCGAGAAGAAGCGCGCCGAAATCCTGCAGATGAAGCTGCTGGAGCCGAGCCTCTGCGTGCTGGATGAGACCGATTCCGGCCTCGATATCGATGCGCTGAAGATCGTCTCGGAAGGTGTCAACGCGCTGCGCTCTCCCGACCGCTCAATCATCGTCATCACCCACTATCAGCGCCTGCTCGACTATATCGTGCCCGATAGCGTGCACGTGCTCTACAAGGGCCGGGTGATCAAGTCGGGCGACAAGATGCTGGCGCGGCAGCTTGAAGAAAACGGTTATGCCGACGTTATCGGCGAAGCGGCTTGAGGTGGAGGCATGACCATTCATACTCCACAGACAAGGACTCCGGCGGAGACGGCATTGATCGATGCGTTCAGCGAGCGCGTCGGGGAACTGCCCGGCAATGCAGATGTAGCCGTCGCCCGCGACACGGCGCTCGAAGCCCTGAAGATCAAGGGCCTGCCGTCGCGCCGCGTCGAAAGCTGGCACTATACCGACCTGCGCACGCTTCTGCGCTCCGTCGCGCCCTTCGATCCTGCCGCAGGCTCGCAAGCCATCGCGCCGCTGATCGCGCGCTCGACGGTCGCCGCCGTCTCCAATGGCGTGGCGCTGACGGCGGGCGAGGCTGAAGGCGTCACTTTCGAGCGCTTGAGCGAGAAGCTGGCGGACGGCACCTTCGCTCCCGCCCTCGATACACGCGGGCCGGATGACGCGATCGGCGAGATCAATGCCGCCTATGTCACCGATGGCTGGCATGTCGAGATTGCCGAGGGCGCGGAGATCGAAGCACCGATCGAATTGCAGAACGTCCAGAAGTCGGGGCAGGGCCATGTGCGCTTCCCCGTCCGCGTCGGCAGACAGGCCAAGGCAACCATCATCGAGCGTCAGTTCGGCGGCGATGGCGAGTCTTTCTCCTCCTCCATCAGCAATCTGACGGTTGGCGACGGCGCTGAGGTGACGTGGGTTCTCCTGCGCCAGCGTGGCGACAAATCCACCGATTTCGGGCAGTTCAACGCCTGGCTCGGCAAGGACGCCAAGCTGACCCTCTATATCGTCAATGCCGGCGGCAAGCTGGTGCGGCAGGAGGTGCATCTGCTCGTCAAGGGCGAAGGCTCGGATTTCCAGCTGCGCGGCATCAATCTGCTGGGCGGCGAGAGCCATACCGATGTCACCATGACGGTCGGCCATCTGGTGGAAAACACCACTTCCACCGAGATCGTGCGCAATGTCGTCACCGGCCGCGCGCGCGGTGTCTTCCAGGGCATGATCCGCGTTGCCAGGATCGCGCAGAAGACCGACGCGCGCATGGCCTGCAACTCGCTGCTGCTTTCCGACGACGCCGAGTTCGACGCCAAGCCGGAACTCGAAATCTTCGCCGACGACGTCGCCTGCGGCCATGGCGCGACGGTGGCGCAGATCGACCCGGCCCATCTCTTCTACTTGATGGCGCGCGGCATCCCCGAAAAGACGGCGCGCGGGCTTCTGGTGAAGGCGTTCGTCGCCGAGATCATCGAGGAACTCGACGACGAGCCGCTGGTCGAGGCGCTGGAGAACATACTGGAAGAGTGGCTCGCCGCGCACGGGTGATTGCACGGCCCCTTACCCTCCCCCTTGCGGGGAGGGTGGCCCGAAGGGCCGGGTGGGGGTGGTGACGTTTGCGTCTTTGCAGAAGAACGTGGCGCAAACGTCACCACCCCCATCCGCCCGCTAACGCGGGCACCTTCCCCGCAAGGGGGAAGGAGGGCGGCAGTGCTGGCATTGGTTGGGAAACATGGACCAGAAAACACATACGGCTCCGGCCTTCGACGTCGAAGCGATCCGCCGCGACTTCCCGATTCTGTCGCGGGAAGTGCATGGCAAGCCGCTCGTCTATCTCGACAATGGCGCGTCGGCGCAGAAGCCGCAGGCGGTCATCGACACCATCACGCATGCCTATCTGAACGAATACGCCAACGTCCATCGCGGCCTGCATTTCCTTTCGAATGCCGCAACCGACGCCTACGAAAAGGCCCGCGAGACCGTCCGCCGCTTCATCAACGCTGGTTCCGTGGACGAAATCGTCTTCACCAAATCTGCGACGGAGGCCATCAACACGGTCGCCTATGGCTATGGCATGCCCAATATCGGCGAGGGCGACGAGATCGTGCTCTCCGTCATGGAGCACCATTCCAACATCGTGCCCTGGCATTTCATCCGCGAGCGGCAGGGGGCGAAGCTCGTCTTCGTGCCTGTTGACGATGAAGGCGTGTTCCACATCGAGGAATTCGAGAAGCGGCTGACCGAGCGCACCAAGCTCGTCGCCATCACCCATATGTCGAATGTGCTGGGCACGGTGGCGCCTATCAAGCGAATCGTCGAGATCGCCCATGCGCGCGGCATTCCGGTGATGGTCGATGGCAGCCAGGGCGCGGTGCATCTGCCGGTGGATGTCCAGGAACTGGGCTGCGACTGGTATGTCTTCACCGGCCACAAGGTCTATGGTCCCTCGGGCATTGGCGTTCTCTATGGCCGGGCCGAGATGCTGGAGAAGATGCGCCCGTTCCAGGGCGGCGGCGAGATGATCGAGGAGGTGACGGAGGAAAACGTCACCTACAATCACCCGCCGCACCGCTTCGAGGCGGGCACGCCGCCCATCGTGCAGGCCATCGGCCTCGGCGCGGCGCTGGAATATATGGAACGGGTCGGGCGGCAGGCGATGTT
Organism: Paramesorhizobium endophyticum; assembly: GCF_014640615.1. GTDB lineage: Bacteria > Pseudomonadota > Alphaproteobacteria > Rhizobiales > Rhizobiaceae > Paramesorhizobium > Paramesorhizobium endophyticum. The sequence continues at coordinate 158,142 of NZ_BMHH01000002.1, forward strand.
CGCCCATGAAGAGGCCTTGCGCGATTACGCCCATGAACAGCTCGGCCAGATCAACTCGCTACGCATCTTCGGCAACGCGCCGGACAAGGGCGCCATCGTCTCCTTCACGCTCGAAGGCATCCATGCCCATGACGTGTCGATGGTGATCGACCGGGCAGGGGTCGCCGTACGCGCCGGTACGCATTGCGCCCAGCCGCTGCTAAAACGGTTCGGCGTCACCTCGACATGCCGCGCCTCCTTCGCCATGTATAATACCAGGGCCGAGATCGACGTGCTGGCGGAAGCGCTGGAAAAGGCCAGGAAATTTTTCGGATGACCATGATGGACAACAAGCCTGAGACGACAGAGCCTGAAACCCTCCCGGATGCGGCAGGCGCCGCGGACACGGTTTTCTCCGCCTCCGCGATCCCGCAAGACGAGTTGGCGCGGATGACCGACGACATCATCGCCGCACTGAAGACAGTCTACGATCCGGAAATCCCCGCCGACATCTATGAACTCGGCCTCATCTACAAAATCGACATCGAGGACGACCGCACGGTCAAGATCGACATGACCCTGACCGCCCCCGGCTGTCCCGTCGCCGGCGAGATGCCTGGCTGGGTGCAGAATGCGGTCGGCACCGTTGAGGGCGTGTCGCATGTGGAGGTCAACATGACCTTCGACCCGCCCTGGACCCCGGACCGCATGTCCGAAGAGGCGCAGGTCGCGGTGGGGTGGTATTGAGAGTAGTGAGTAGGGAATAGTGAGGTAGTGAGATAGAAAGGGTTCTCCTCACTATCTCACTGTTCACTATCTCACTACTCACTAACATGGTGAACCGTCCGTAAACTTTTTCCCGCTACACCTGTTCGCGGGGTAGTTGGGTTGCGGGCGGGTGTAATGATTATCCGGCATTTTCTGAAGTGGATGGGCGAGGCGTCCGTGGCGCAGCGCCGCGCGGCGGCAAGCGCATTGGCGCGGGCCTATCTCCAGTCCACCCTTCCATCCGGTGAGAGGCAGGCGGCGGAAGCAGCATTGACGTTGCTCCTCGACGACCCCTCGCCAAAGGTGCGCGCCGCGCTGGCCGAAGCACTTTCCCTGAGCCGTGACGCGCCATTGCCAATCGTGTTGGCGCTCGCGAATGAGCAGGTGGAAATCTCCGGTTTTATCCTCGCGCGCTCGCCGCTTCTGCGCGACATCGACCTCATCGACCGCGTAGCGATGGGAGACGAACCGGCGCAGCGCCTCATCGCCATGCGTCCTGAAGTGTCCTTCGCTCTGTCAGCAGCGATAGCCGAAGTCGCAGCGCCCGCAGCCTGCGTCGATCTCCTGCGCAACAGCACCGCCCAGATTGCGCCTTCGACCTTCCGCCGCATGGCGGCGCGGCTGGGAAGCCACGCCGATGTCCGCGAAGCCCTGCGGGAGCGCGCGGAACTGCCCGCCGATTCCCGCCATCTGCTGGCGGTGCGCATCGGCGAGGCGTTGGCGGACATGCCTCTGGTCACCGCGACGATGGGCAAGGGCAGGGCGGAGCGGGTCGCGCGTGAAGCCTGCGCAAAAGTCTCGCTGGATATTGCCGGCCAATGTCCCCATGCGGACCATGCAGAATTAGTCGAGCATCTGCAGGCGAGGGGCATTCTCACCACTGCCTTCATCGTCCGCACCGTCGCTCATGGCAAAATCGATTTCTTCGGTGCGGTCCTCGTCTCCCTGTCCGGCCAGCCGGGCCACCGCGTCGGCGCGATCCTGGGCCAAGGCCGCGATGCCGCGCTTGCTGCGCTGTTCCGCAGCGCGGGCCTGGCGGAAGGAACCCACCGCCCGCTCATCTCCGCTCTTCATGCGTGGCGAAAAGTGGCGGACGGAAAGCTCATCGCCGGCCCGCGGGAAATCTCACAGATCATGCTCTCCGCCGCTCACAAGGACGACGAGCCCCGCTTCAGCGCCGCAAACAGCGATCTGGAAGCCCTGCTGCGCAGCATCCATCTCGACGCCATCAGAGAAACCGCCCGCAATCAGGCCCTGGCGCTGGCGGCGGCTTAAAACAGGCACTTCTTCAGAAAATGAACCACCGTGTCGTTGCGGCGAATAGTGAGGCGCGGGAGGCCGAAGGGATCATCATCCGGCTTCGCCTTGCGCCTTTCCGTTGTCAGCGCGTGGGTAAACCCGGCTTCCCGCACCGCCTCGCGCAATTGCGCATTCTCGTCGCCATAAGGGTAGGCGAAAGAGGTGATGGGCTCCCCCAGAATATCCTGCAATGCCTCGCGCGAGCCTGATATCTGCCGCTTCGCTTCGTCAAACGGAACGTCCCGGAGATGCACATGGTCGAGCGTATGCGCGCCGACCTCATGCCCGAGCGCCGCCCATTCGCGCAATTGCGCCGCCGACATGCAAGGGGCCGGTGCGACGCCTATGGGGATGTCCCATTCGTTGCGCCCGCCGATCTGGTTCGAAACGAAGAAATTCGTGGCGGTGAAGCCCAGTTCCTGCAGTACCGGCAGGGCGTTCTCATAGACATTGCGGAAGCCGTCGTCGAAAGTGATGACCGCGACCTTGCCGCGCTCGTGTCCCTCGATATAGGGCAGGGCATCGCGCAGCGACAGACCCTTGTAGCCCAGCCGCTTCAGCCATCGCATCTGGCGGCGGAAGCGGTCGGGATGCACGGTCATGCTGCGAAAGGGCGCCTTCCGCTTAAGGGGAATGTCGATCTGGTGATAGAGCAGGATGGGGACGCTCATGACCGCTCCTGCCTATGGGAGAGCGATTTTATACGCATTCGGTAGATGGGACGAAAAATCTCGCGCGAGAGCCGGTGCGTGAGGGAGCGCTTCTGCTTGATCGTACTGCCGCCGATATGGGCCGAAACCTCTTCCACGCCGCCGGGATGGACCGAGAGCGGCTTTATCCCCGTTGCCCATGTCATCTGCATCATTGTATCCACCGGGCGATCGAACTGCTCGGTAAAGGCCAGCAATCGACTTGCGGCATCGCGGCCGATCAATTGCGCTACCATGCCAAGGCCCACCGGCACCGGCTGGATGATGCGCGCATTTTCCGTGCGAAAAAGCTCTGCGCCGCTTTCCTTGCCGGGGCGGAAGGGGAGGCGGATGAAGCGGTCGGGTGCAAGAAAGTCGCGCGCGGCGGCGAAGGCGGCGGGGAAATCTCCGTTCAGCGCCACATCGTCCTCCAGCACCAAGCCCCCGGCGAGCCCCTGATCGACAATCGCCTGCCATGCCTTGCGATGCGACAGGAAACAGGCGATCTCGTTGACGCTGAGTCGGAAGGGATAATGCGGCTTGTGCATATGGCGGCGATAGAAGCGGTCGATCTGCGTTTGTGGCAGCGCGCGCCCATCCACCGCATCGATAATCTCAGCAGGCACGGGCAGTTCGCGAACGAGCGTTTCCACCTGCGCGCGGCGGTCCGTGGCGCGGGGGAGGTGGATAATGAAGGCTTTGATGGCGTTCGTCTGCATATTTGCGCCGTATAGCTGTCAGGGCGCACGGATAAGGCGCCGGGCAAGCGAGCCAAGGCTGACGCCGATAAACCCGCCCGCCGCCTTGACGACGAAATCGGTAGCCTCGCCATGCCGGCCCGGCGCAATGCGTTGCAGAATTTCGAACAGCGCCGCCGATCCCACAACTAGAACTAGGACCGAAAGCCAATGCTTCGGATAGGCGAGGGCAAAGAGCGCGCCGACGATGAAGAAAGCGAAGAAACGTTCCAGATCGACCGGCTCACCGGTCACGGGGCGCAAGCGGATCGGCCCCACCGTCACGACCAGTATGGCAATCAGCACAAGCCAGGCGAGGCAGCGCAAATAGAAGTTCATGCCGTTTCACTCTTCGGTCGCGTCGACATTGGGATCGCCGCAAGGAACATACAGTATATAGGTCAAAGCGCCCTTCAGCGAATTGCCGAACGCGAGCTTCTCCTCGGCGATCGCATCGACTCCCATGCACCAGCGGACCATGCGCGGCGAATGCCCGAACTCGGTGCCCAGATAATCGGAAGCATAGGCCATTCCTTCCTCGCAGGTCTCTGTCTTGCAGAACCCGCCTTCCTTGGCAAGCGCATGCAACGCCTTTTGCCCCTTCGCCATCGTCCACTGGCCGAGGGCAAGGAAGAAGGCGAGGACGGCAAATGCTGCGGCAAGGGCGATTTTCTTCTGGCGGCTCATGGCCGGGATCATTGCGTTTGCGCTCCCTATAACGCAAGCTATCCAGCAAAAATTATCGTGAAAGCGTTTTCAATTTCGGGAGCATGCAAATGAGGCCTTGCCTTGAAGTGTAGCGCTTGGTGTTATATATGAGGCTAGGCAGTGATAAGAATTTTCAAGAACGCCTGGTTTGAGCGCTTCGCGCGAAAGCAGCGCATCGCGGACACTGCCTTGAGGGACGCGGTGCGGCGCGCCGAACGCGGCCTGATCGACGCCGATCTTGGCGGTGGTGTTATCAAGCAGCGGGTTGCGCGGGACGGGCAGGGGAAATCGGGCGGATACCGCACGATCATTCTCTACAGGCAGGCACACCGGGCATTTTTCGTATTCGGCTTCGCAAAGAGCGGTCAGGATAATATTATCAGGGAAGAGGAAGTCTTGTTCAAGAAGATGGCAAAGGAGGTCCTCGCCTTATCCGATGAACAGATAGCGACATTGATCGAGAAGGAACGTTTCTCGGAGGTTTCAGATGGCGAAGAATTATAAAAGCGAGGCGATGGCGGCGATCCATGAAACCATGGAGGGGCTGTACGAGAGCGGCGCGATCGACAAGCAGACGATGCGTGATTTCGACGAAGCCTGCCTTACCACGTTGCAGCCTCTCGCACCGGAAGAAATCCGCGCGATTCGTGAACGCGAGCATCTCTCGCAGCCCGTATTTGCCCGCTATCTGAACGTTAGCAAGGGCCTCGTATCGGATTGGGAGCGCGGCGTAAAAAAGCCGGGCGGCCCCGCATTGAAGCTTTTGACAGTCATTCAGAAAAAAGGCGTCCGTGCTATTGCCTAATTTCCGGCGATAAAGCAGGTGGTGCGTTGCGCCGCGCACCATAGAGGTCGGTTCGGTAAGGGTGCCAATTGCCTTGTACCCGGTCGACGCGGCTGCCCATTCTGAACGGAAATCCGATGGTCGATATCGAGACAAAAGACAGGCATGAGGCGGCGCAGAGCCATGAGACCGACATCTATGGCGATGATGGCGCGGTGCGCTCTTCCTTTCTCGCCCGTGTCGGCGCGGCCATTGCCGACCGGGACGTGCTGTTCCTGCGTTCGGATGTCGGCACGCTTCACGCCTCCGAGCTCGGCCATGTGCTGCAGGCCTTGCAGCCGGAGCAGCGTCAGGCGCTGGTCCAGCTTCTGGGCGACGAATTCAATTTCGAGGCGCTCACCGAAGTGGACGAGGCGGTTCGTCTCGAAATCGTCGATGCGCTGCCCAATGAGCAAATCGCCGAGGGCGTGCAGGAACTCGATTCCGACGACGCGGTCTATATTCTCGAAGACCTCGACGCGGAAGACCAGGAAGACATCCTCGCCAAGCTGCCTTTCATCGAGCGCGTAAAACTCCGCCGCTCGCTCGAATATCCCGAGGAAAGCGCCGGCCGGCGCATGCAGACGGAATTCGTCGCCGTGCCGCCCTTCTGGACCATCGGTCAGACCATCGACTACATGCGCGAGGACAACGACCTGCCGGACCGTTTCTCGCAGGTCTTCGTCATCGACCCGACCTTCCGCCTGCTGGGCGCTATCGATCTCGACCGCATCCTGCGCTCAGGCCGCGCCACCAAGGTCGAGGACGTCATGCAGGAGACGCGCCACGCCATTCCGGCGACGATGGACCAGGAAGAGGCCGCGCAGATATTCGAGCAGTACGACCTTCTCTCCGCCGCCGTGGTGGACGAGAACGAGCGTCTGGTCGGCGTCCTCACCATCGACGACGTGGTCGATGTCATCAAGGCCGAGGCGGAAGAGGACATTCTGCGCCTTGGCGGCGTCGGCGATGAAGAGTTGTCGGACAAGGTGTTCCACATTTCCCGCTCGCGCGTGCCCTGGCTGCTCGTCAATCTCCTGACCGCCTTCCTTTCCGCCTCCGTCATCGGCCTGTTCGAGGCGACCATTCAGGAAATGGTGGCGCTCGCCGTCCTGATGCCCATCGTCGCGTCGATGGGCGGCAACGCGGCGACGCAGACCATGACGGTGACCGTGCGCGCCATCGCGACGCGCGACATCGACATCTACAATGCCAGTCGCATCATCCGTCGCGAGGCGGTCATAGGCATTCTGAACGGCGTCATCTTCGCGGTTCTGATCGGCCTCGTCGCGGGTGGATGGTTCCACAGCCTGCAATTAGGCGGGATCATCGCGGCCGCCATGGTCATCAACATGCTAGCCGCGGCCCTCGGCGGCATCCTTATCCCGCTGCTCCTTCACCGAGTGGGCGCGGACCCGGCCATCGCCTCCTCGGTTTTCGTGACGATGGTGACCGACGTGACCGGATTCTTCGCCTTTCTCGGTCTCGCCAGCTGGTGGTTCGGTCTGTATCCCTAGAGAACGCCTCCGTGAAATGAGGGCTTTCGATAAGATTTACAGCTTGCCGCAACGATAAAGATGTTCTTGGCCCTTTACCGCCCCCGCTGGAACAGAGCCCCATAAATATGTGTAATCCTCGACCGGAAGAGCCATATGGCGACGATGGCGAGGGCGGAGACGAGGCTGAGTGTAACCTGGGAGCGGGTGCTTGGCTCCCACAGCATCATCACGATCACCGATACCATTCCGGCTATGGTGGCGAGCGTCAGCCAGGGGTAGAGCCACATTTTCACCCGCAGCCGTTTCGGCGGCGTGCGCCGGCGCAGCACCAGTTGCGAGACGGCGATGAACAGGTAGACGAAGAGAATGATCGCGCCGGATGAATTGAGCAGGAACAGGAATACCCTCTCGGGCGAAAGCCATGCGGCTATGACGCAGAGATAGCCGACCCCGGTCGAGGCGAGGATCGCGCCCATCGGGACGCCGTTGGCCGTGGTTTTGGCGAGCCCGGCGGGCGCTTCGCCGCGCCTGGCAAGCACGAACAGCATGCGCGAGGCGGTGTAGAGGCCGGAATTGAGGCAGGAGAGGACGGCGGTCAGCACCACCACATTCATCACATCTCCGGCGCCGGGAATGCCCATCTTGTCGAGTGCGTCGACGAAGGGGGACGTGTTGGGCGGGAGGCTGTTCCAGGGCAGGATCGTCGTGAGCAGCAATATGCAGCCCACATAGAAGACGAGGATGCGAAGGATCACGGAGCGGGTGGCCTTGAGCACCGCCTGCTCGGGGTCCTTGGCTTCCGCCGCGGCGACCGTGGCGATCTCCGCTCCCACCATCGAAAACACGACCACCGCGATGCCGGTAAAGACCGCGCTCACCCCATGCGGCAGGAAGCCCTCGGCGGGGTGAAGGTTCGAGAAGTCCGCGGATTTTCCGGGCCAGAGCCCGGACACATAGGCCGTGCCCAGCGCGAGGAACGCGATGATGGCCGCGACCTTGATGCTGGCGAACCAATATTCGAACTCGCCATAGGAGCGGACCGAATAAAGGTTGGTGGCGGTCATCAGCACGATGAGGCCGAGCGAGGCCGCCCAGAGCGGCAGGTCGGGCAGCCATTTCTGCAGGATGCCGGCACCCGCCACAGCCTCAGCGCCGACGACGATCACCCAGAAATACCAGTAGAGCCATGCGACGGTGAAGCCCGCCCAGTCGCCCAGCGCCAGCCGGGCATACTGGGAAAAGGAGCCTTGCACGGAATTGGCGATCGCCATCTCCCCCAGCATTCGCATGACCATGATGATCATGAGCCCTGTGAGCGCATAGGAGAGGAAGGCGGCGGGGCCGACGCTTCCGATGACCGCGCCGGAGCCGACGAAGAGGCCGGCGCCGATCACGCCTCCCATGGCGATCATCGTGATATGCCGCGGTTTTAACCCCCGCTGGAGCCCTTTTTGTTGCTCGGTGCGTTCGTTTTTCGGCTCTGATGATGTCTTCTTCATGGCTTTTCCGGAGTGCTCCGTGACGCAAGCATGGCAGTTTGCGACCGGAAATATGTCCAAGCATTAAATGCGGATGCGTTTCTTTGGTTGCAGGCTTCGTTTCGGGGTGATTAGATCCGCTGCATCGTCTTATGGTTTACGATTTGATAATTCTGTGAGTTGGCTTCCCCGGATGTCTCTCGGGGATTCTCAAACCCGGTTTCGTCCGGTACCTTAAGTCCATGGATTCGCCTGCAGGCGGCAGGACCAAATCAGCACAAGGCGGAATATGGCACAGACATCGAGCGCGGCGCGTGAGCCCTCCATGGAAGAGATTCTGGCTTCCATTCGTCGGATCATTGAGGACAGTGATGTGGTGCGGCAGAGCGTGCCGCCCAAGCCGGAGCGTCCCACTGTGGCGCCCGTGCGCGGTGAGATCGCCGAATTCCGCCGTGACCCCGAACCGGTGCTGCGGCCCGTCCAGGCCGCGCCGCGTCCTGTAGAGGCGGAGGAGAAGCGCGAGGACCGGCGCACGCAGGAGACGGATGAAGCGATGAACGCCCTTGCCGCCCGCATCGGCCTGCGCGGCACGCTGGACGCGCGCGGCGCCTCCATAGCGCCAGCGCCGGTGCAGCCATCTTACCCGATGGTGGACGAGGAGGAGGAACCCGTTCTCGACCCCGTCAATGACGACCGCCCCGTAAAAGCGGCGATACCTGAAGCGCCGATGGCCTTGAAGCCCGCGCCCGCCGTCGCGCCGCCAAAGCGTGTGGAGCCGGTGGAGCAGAAGCGCGTGGAGCCGATGGAGCCCCGCCCCACGATCACGAAAGCGCCTGAACCTGTCCAGCTGGCGCAGCCCGCGCCGGAACCTGCCGAGCCCGCTTTCGAGGAAGCGCCTGCACCCTATGTCGCAAGCGAGGCGTCTTCGATCATCTCGCCGACAACGGGACGGCAGGTAGCCGCCGCCTTCGAGGATCTCACCACTGCAATGCGCGTCGAGCAGCGCCGCTCCTTCGACGAGATGGCGGAGAAGATGCTGCGCCCCATGCTGCAGGAATGGCTCGACAACAACCTGCCTTCACTGGTCGAGCGCCTGGTGCGCGAGGAGATCGAGCGGGTGGTCCGCGGCATGCGGGGGTAACTATTTCTGGACCCCTTCACCCTCGTGGTTCGAGGCTCCGGTCACCCTTCCACTTTTCAACCGTTCGCCAAGCTTACACTTCCCGAGCCGTGGAAGGGTGACCTCGCACCTCACCATGAGGGTGAAGGGGCGTCGGCGCTTCAGTAGCCCTCACCCTGAGGTGCGAGCCTGACCTTACCGTGAGCTTGTCGAACGGTTGGTCAGGGGAGCCTCGAAGGACGAGGGCGCTTGGCACGACGGATTTATCTTTCTGATGTCTTTCCCCTTTCATAATCCCTCCAAAAGTGATTTTAGAACCTACACGTGAACCCCATTCCCGCTTGAATTAGCCCCGACGGACATTTTCCATGCTTGAGAAGACATACGACGCCACGGCCATCGAGCCGAAGATCGCCGAACTCTGGGAGAAGGTGGGGGCCTTCAAGGCCGGGGCGGGCGCGAAGCCGGGCGCGGATCCGTTTTCCATCGTCATCCCGCCGCCCAATGTCACCGGCTCGCTGCATATGGGCCATGCGCTCAATAACACGATTCAGGACATTCTCGTCCGCTTCGAGCGCATGCGGGGCAAGAATGTCGTCTGGCAGCCGGGCATGGACCATGCCGGCATCGCCACGCAAATGGTGGTCGAGCGCCAGCTGATGGAGCGGCAGGAGCCGAACCGGCATGTGATGGGCCGCGAGAAATTCATCGAGCGTATCTGGCAATGGAAAGCCGAATCCGGCGGCATGATCGCCAACCAGCTGCGCCGCCTGGGCGCGTCCTGCGACTGGTCGCGCGAGCGCTTCACCATGGATGAGGGCCTGTCCAAGGCGGTGCTCGAAGTCTTCGTCGCGCTTTACAAGCAGGGCCTGATCTACAAGGACAAGCGCCTTGTGAACTGGGATCCGAAGCTGCTGACGGCGATCTCCGATATCGAGGTGGAGTCGCGCGAAGTGAAAGGCCATCTCTGGCACTTCCGCTATCCCCTGGAGAACGTGCCGTTCGATCCTGAGAATCCGCACACCTATATCGTCGTCGCCACCACGCGTCCCGAGACGATGCTCGGCGACACGGGCGTTGCGGTCAACGGGCAAGACCCGCGCTATCACGCGCTCATCGGCAACAATGTCGTGCTCCCGCTGGTCGGCAGGCTTATCCCCATCGTTGCCGATGACTATGCCGATCCGGAAGCGGGGTCCGGCGCGGTCAAGATAACGCCGGCCCATGATTTCAACGATTTTGAGGTGGGCAAGCGCAACGGCCTTCGTCAGATCAACGTCTTCACCGTCGAAGCGGCGATTACGCTCAAGAACAACAATGATTTCCTCGAAGGGCTGGAGGCATCGAGCCATCTCGACAAGCTGATCCATGATCTCGACGGACTCGACCGTTTCGCTGCGCGCAAGCGCATCGTCGAGATGATGGAGGAGGGCGGCTACCTCGAGAAGATCGAGGACCACACCCATGCGGTGCCCCATGGCGATCGCGGCGGCGTGCCGATCGAGCCGTTCCTGACCGACCAGTGGTATGTTAACGCGGCGGAGTTGGCGAAGCCCGCGATTGCATCGGTGCGCGAGGGGCGGACGAAGATCATCCCCGCCAATTGGGAAAAGACCTATTTCGACTGGATGGAGAATATCCAGCCCTGGTGCGTCTCGCGCCAGCTCTGGTGGGGCCATCAGATCCCTGCCTGGTACGGGCCGGACGGCACCTATTTCGTCGAGCGAACCGAGGGCGAGGCGAAGGCGGCGGCGCGCGCGCATTATGGCGAGGACGTTGCCCTGACGCGCGATTCCGATGTGCTCGACACTTGGTTCTCTTCCGCGCTCTGGCCGTTCTCGACCTTCGGCTGGCCGGAAAAGACGCCGGAGCTTGCCGCCTATTACCCGACGAGCGTTCTCGTCACCGGCTTCGACATCATCTTCTTCTGGGTTGCCCGGATGATGATGATGGGGCTCCATTTCATGGAGGAGGAGCCGTTCCATACGATCTATCTCCACGCGCTGGTGCGCGACAAGAACGGCGCCAAGATGTCGAAGTCGAAGGGCAATGTCCTCGACCCGCTCGACCTCATCGGTGAATATGGCGCGGATGCGCTGCGCTTCACGCTCGCCATCATGGCGGCGCAGGGGCGTGACGTGAAGCTCGATCCGGCGCGCATCGCCGGCTATCGCAATTTCGGCACCAAGCTCTGGAACGCCACCCGCTTTGCCGAGATGAACGGCGTAGCGCGTGACGAGAGCTTCGACCCGGCTGAGGCCAAGCTCGCCGTCAATCGCTGGATTCTCACCGAGCTGACGCGGGCCGCTCGCGCCGTGACCGAAGGCATCGCGGCCTACAAATTCAACGAGGCGGCAGGCGCGGCCTATAGATTCGTCTGGAACCAGTTCTGCGACTGGTATCTGGAACTGCTGAAGCCGATCTTCATGGGCGAGGACGAGGCGGCCAAGAAGGAAGCGCAAGCCTGCGCCGCCTACTGCCTCGATGAGATTTACAAGCTGCTCCACCCCTTCATGCCATTCATGACGGAGGAGCTTTGGGCGCATACGGCGGGCGAGGGCAAGACGCGCCCGACCTTGCTTGCGCATGCCGAGTGGCCCGTGCTCGACTTCGAGGACGATACGGCGGCGGCGGACCTCAACTGGCTGATCGAGCTTGTCTCCGGCATCCGCTCGGTGCGGGCGGAGATGAACGTTCCGCCTTCCGCGCTCGCCCCGCTCGTCGTGCTCGGCGCGAACGACCTGACCCGCGATCGGCTCGAGCGTCACGACGCGGCGATCAAGCGGCTGGCGCGCGTGGAATCGATTGGCTTTGCCAACGACGCGCCGAAGGCTTCGGCACAGATTGTCATCGGCGAGGCGACAGCCTGCCTGCCGCTCGGCAGCCTCATCGACCTCAATGCGGAAGGCGCGCGCCTCGCCAAGGAAGAAGGCAAGATCGCCGCCGAAATCGAGCGCATCGAGAAGAAGCTCTCCAACGAGAAATTCGTCGCCAATGCGAAGGAAGAAGTCGTCGAGGCCGAGCGTGAAAAGCTTGCCGAACTGCGCGAAGCGGCGAAGAAGATCGCCACCGCGCGCCAGCGGATCGGCGGCTAGCGCATTTCACATCTAGACGGAAAGAACTTTGCGCCCTTCACCTCGTGGTTCGAGGCTCATTCTGCTGCGCTCCATTTACACCTCACCATGAGGTGAAGGGTTGCAACGCCGTAGTAGCCCTCATCCTGAGGTGCGTAGTGAAGCGCAGCGGAACGAAGCCTCGAAGGGCGAGGGCGCTTGGCGTTTCCATCAAACAAGACTCGTTCACCCCGCAAGAAGGGGATGAATAGAACGCTTTGATTCGACCCCATCATCGCGGCTCGGCACCTCCGGAAATCGGGTGTCGGGCCGCCGCTTTTTGCCATGATTTGAACAATATGCGGTCATTGTTGCTGCTTGGCAACAGAGGTGCTGGATCAGCCAAAAATCCCTAAAAACCGGTTATTTATCGCGTATTTAAACGCAGAATCTCTTTATTAGCGGCACGTCGAAGCGGAAAATGCAGGCTTTTTACGAAGGTGCATTGTTCGCGGGAAGACAGGGTGTTTCGCGGCCTCTTGCCGGGCATCACTTTCATGTTACGTTTTCGTCAAAATTGATTGCGGTCAATGATCCGGGGAGGGACATTCATGAGCAGGGGTAGCACAAAGATCATCAGCGCGGTGCTGATCGCGGCAGGCACGGCCGCCACGGCGCATGCGGGCGGCATGGAACGCAGCTCACAGGATTTCGACATCCTGTTCGAGCCGGGTACGCGCATCGAGTCCGGCGTGACTTATGTGAAGCCGGAGCGGAAGCTGAAGAATATTCGTGGTTCGGCAGTAGGCGCGGCGACCCGCGGCATCAATCCGACGACTGGCCGACCTTATGAGACAAGCACCGGCGAATCCCGGGGCTATGCGGTGCCGAAATTCTCAGCCAAGGTCGATCTGACGGATGATCTCGCCTGCGCCGCGCAATATCGTGAGCCGATCGGCATCCACTCCGATGTCGGCACGGACACGGTGGAGATGTACACGGCCATCGAGCAGGAAATCACCTCGCGCGATTACGGCCTCAACTGCTCCTACCGCTTCGCTGCGGGCGAGAAGGGTTTTATCCGTATCCTCGGCGGCGTTTCCTATCAGGAAATCGAGGGCTACCAGTCTCGCTATCTGCCGGCCGGTTTCCCAACGCCCTTCGGTGCGTCGCTGCCGTTCCGTACCGGCTATCTCAATGTTGAAGACAAGAGCTGGGGCTGGCGTCTCGGCGCGGCCTACGAGATCCCGGAATATGCGCTTCGCGCTTCGCTGGTCTACCAGTCGAAGGTGAAATACGATATGGAAGGCACGGTCACCGGCCTGTTCCCCATCACGATCCCTGTCGTGGGCGAGGCGGAAGTGCCTGATTCAGTCGAGTTCAAGTTCCAGACTGGCATCGCGCCGAACTGGCTGGCGTTTGGCTCGGTCAAGTGGACCCACTGGTCGAATCAGGATGTCATCAATTTCGTGAACACGAGCGGAAGCCTTCCGGGTCCCTTCGCTGCAATCCCCGCAGGCGCGCGGATCACCGGCCTGGACCTTTACTACCGCGATGGCTGGACTGTTACCGGCGGTGTCGGGCACAAGCTCAACGACCAATGGTCAGTGGCGTCGAGCCTCACTTGGGATCGCGGCACGTCAACGGGCCTGCAATCGCAGACGGATACTTGGACCCTCGGCCTCGGCACGACCTATTCGCCGAACGAGCGGTTCGAGGTTCGCCTCGCTGGTGCTGTCGGCTTGCTCACATCCGGCACCAAGGACAACACCTACATCGATGGTGTACGCAACCTCACGGGTTCCATCGCCGATTTCGACGATGATTTCGTCGGCGCGCTTTCGGTTTCAGCGAAGCTGAAGTTCTGAGCCGATGTTTTAGCGTAAACTATTGAGAAAGCCCGGTTTTCGCCGGGCTTTCTTTTAATGAAAGTCAAGGAAAAATGGTGTCCGAGGGGCTAAACGACATGTTCTTCCAGTTCATCGCGCGTAGTGGCCACGCCGGCCTCTCTCCCAATTTCGTGTCGATTCAGCAACAGTCGCTTCACCATGAAAGTGCATGACCCGGGCGGCTTGGCCCTTCGCCAATTTCCCGCCACAAACCCGGAGCACCCGGAAAGGGCGAGACATGTTGTCCGCTTATGTTCAAGAGAAATGCATTGATGCGCGCCGTTAAGCACTTCACATATCCGGTGTTCGGAATTGCACTGACACTCGCCGTCTCCTGCGGATATGCTCGCGCTTTCGATGTCACCGATAGCCAGCCGGAAAAGAGCAGCAATCCCTTCGAATTGTTCAAGTTCGGCTTCTCGGCCTACAAGAGCGGCCATAAGGACGAGGCGCTGAAGGCGCTGCGCTATGCCGCCGATATGGGTCACCAGGGTGCCAAATGGAAGCTCGCCCGCATGTATGCCGAAGGCGACGGCGTCAAGGAAAACGATTACGAGGCCTACCAGATCTTCGAAAAGATCGTGCGCGACGGGGCCGAGCCCGGCTCGCAGAATGAGCCTTACGTCGCCGACGCGCTGGTCGCTCTGGCCGGTTATGTGCGGCGCGGCATCCCGGATTCGCCCGTGGAGGCCAATCCGAGCATTGCCCGCGAGCTCTACATCCAGGCTGCTTCCAATTTCGGCGACCCGGCTGCGCAGTACGAACTGGGCCGGATGCTGCTGAAGGGCGAGGGCGGCGCGCGCAATCCCGTGCAGGCCGCCCGCTGGTTCCGCCTCGCAGCGCAGAAGGGCAATGTGAAAGCCCAGGCCATGCTCGGCAACATGCTGTTCCAGGCAGGCAAGACCGTGCGCGGCCTCGCCATGCTCACCGCCGCCTTCGAGCGTTGCAAGTCCAAGGATTGCGACTGGATCCGCAACATGCAGGAGCAGGCCTTCTCCGTCGCCGGCGAGGCCGACCGCCGCACCGCGATTTCGCTCGCGGGGGATATTGTGAAGACTGGAGACTTTTGAGGGAGGGGAGTGAATTTGGGAGTATGGCCGATAACCTACTCGCCCCACCCCTTATTCCTTTTCTGGCGCGATGCTTCAAAGTCCACTATATTGAGGGGACTTTGAGAGAGGTTCGCCATGTTGCACTTATCCGAAGAAACAGAACGCCTTGCCCGTCTTGTCTCCGTCCTTAGTGGGCGCGAGCCGGAGGATTTGATCCGCTCTGCGTTGGAACGGGAGGCGGAAGCGTTGGGAATTTCTGAAGAGGCCACGCTCCAACGCCGTCGCCCGACGGTGGCAGCAGAGATTCTCGAATTCGGTAAGAGGGCCGCTAAACGGCCAATTCTTGATCCCCGTAGCCCCAAGGAAATCTCCGACGATCTGAACGAGCTATAATCGTCATCGATTCATCGGCTGTCGTAGCAATTTTCGAGAACGAACCCGAAGAGGTGGTCTTCTCGGAGGTAATTGCCTCCACGAGTGGATTGGTCATGTCGGCTGTCAATGTTCATGAGACTGCAACGGTTCTGCGTGCCCGGCGTGGCCGGGAACATGAAGAGGATTTCTGGCGGTTCCTTAAGGTGAGCACTATCAAGGTTGCCGCGTTTAAGGAGAAACAGGCGCGCCTGGCGGGAGAAGCCTTCAACCGCTACGGCAAGGGTATCCATTCGAAAGCCCGGCTCAATCTTTGTGACTGCGCGGCCTATGCGCTCGCCAAGAGCCTGTCGGTCCCGCTTCTATTCAACGGCGACGATTTCATCCACGCGGATGTAGAACGCTGGCGCTGATCTACCCGAATTACACTTTCAGTTTCACCACGACCGGCACATGGTCGGAAGGCTTGTCCCAGGCGCGGACGTGCTTTTCGATATCGGCGTAGACGAGGCGGTCGGCGGCTTCCGGCGAGAGCAGGAGGTGGTCGATGCGGATGCCATTGTCCCTGCGCCACGCACCCGCCTGATAATCCCAGAACGTATAGAGGTCTGCCGCGTCGCTGGTAAGCCGTACCGCATCGGCGAGGCCGAGATTTTCCAGCCTCCGAAAGGCCTTCCGCGTCTCAGGCAGGAACAGAGCATCGTTCAACCATTGTTCGGGATGCTTCGCGTCCTCCGCCTGCGGGATCACATTGTAATCGCCCGCCAGCACCAGCGGCTCCGCAAGCTTGAGACGGCTTTCCGCCCAGCGCTCGAGCCTCTTCATCCAGCCAAGCTTGTAGGTGTATTTTTCCGTATGCGCAGGATTGCCATTGGGCAAATAAAGCGAGGCAACGCGGAGGACGCCGCCGCCCTCGCGCGAGAACACCGCCTCGATAAAGCGCGCCTGCTCGTCGGTGTCATCGCCCGGAAGGCCGCGCACTACCTCATCCGGCGATTTCTTCGAGAGAATGGCAACGCCGTTGAAACCCTTTTGGCCGTGGGTCTCGACATGGTAGCCAAGCGCCTCGATCTCCAGCCGCGGAAATTGCTCGTCGACGGATTTGATTTCCTGCAGGCAGGCAATGTCCGGCGCCGACTCCTTCAGCCAGCGCAGGAGGTTGTCGATGCGCGCCTTGACGCCGTTGATGTTCCAGGTGGCTATCTTCATGGTTTCAGGCTTAAGCCGCCAGGCGATTCCGGACAAGAGCTCCTCGACGTTTTCCCGGCCTCTGTGAGCCGGGAAAACCATGAGCGGCATTCAAAACATAAGCGAGCGGTGGGCAGCGGTTCCGGCCATCGCGCCGTCACCGACGGCGAGGGAGACATTGCCCGCGCCGCGCGCGGCGTCGCCGCAGGCAAAGACGCCAGGAACGGAGGTTTCCTTCATGCCGTCAGTGTGGATGAAGGGGCCGAGCGGGCCTTCCTCCATCGCGCAGCCCAGCTGTTCGGCCAGCGGGCTCGAGGGCCGGGTAGCGGGGGCGGTGAAGACACCGGCGAGGGGGATGATACGGCCATCGGCGAGGTTGAGGTCCGCATGCCCGGTGATTTCGGTGACGGGTGTCGGCTCGACACTTGCGCCGCGGCTTGCCATTTGCGCCAGCTGTTCGGCGTCGGGCGAGAAGACATTGTTGGTGAAGAAGGTCGTCTTGCCCCAGTCCGGCAGCATCAGCGCCTGATGGATCGACGCCGGCCCCACGGCGAGCACGCCGATATCTCCCTCATTCAACTCATAGCCGTGGCAATAGGGGCAGTGGAAGACACTCTTTCCCCAGCGCTCCCGAAGGCCGGGGAGGGCGGGCAGTACATCTTCGACGCCGACCGCGAGGACCAGCTTTTTCGTGTCATAGGCCTGCCCGGCCTCGGTCGTTACGCGAAAACCCACTTTGGCGCGGTCGGCGCTCGAAACCTTGCCCTCTACCCATTCGAGGGTGCGATAAGCGAGGAGCTGCTGTTTTGCCTCTTCCGCGATGGCGCCCGGTGCGTGGCCGTCGCGGCCAAGGAAGCCGTGCGAACTTGAAGCGAAGCGGTTGCGGCGCACGCCTGCGTCGATCACCATGATCCGTCGCCGCGCCCGCGCCAATTGCAGCGCTGCCGCCATGCCGGCATAGCTGCCGCCGATAATGATCACGTCATACTGCATTCCGGTTTCCTTTTTTGGCAGCATGATCTCATCCAAAAAGTCTGCAACTTTTTGGGATCATGCTCTGTTCTGTTTGTGTGCGGCGAGGCGCTTGGTGAAGTCCTCGGCCAGTTCCGCCAGCGTGAGGCGGCTGAACCGCTCCATCAGCAAGGCTTCGATATGGTTGAATGTGTCGTCCAGCGCGGCATTCACCGCCTGTTCGACGAGGCATTGCGGGTTTTCATGGCGGTTGCCGATGGCGAAGACCGCCGGTTCCCCCAGCGCCAGGTGAATATCGCGCAGCGTCACGCTTTCGAGGTCTCGTGCGAGCGTCCAGCCGCCATTGTGCCCCTTTTCGGAGCGCACCAGCCCCGCCTCGCGCAGGCCCGCCATGGTGCGGCGGACGACCACGGGATTGGTGCGCATGCATTGCGCCAGCACCTCCGACGTCATGGGGCCATCATGGGCGGCCATGTGGAGGAGGGCGTGGAGGACGGAGGAAAGGCGGCTGTCGTGTTTCATGTAACTTTATATATTACATGAAATTGGATCACGCAAGCCGCCCGATAAGAAGTTGCAAACCTATTTCAGGGATGCTTGAATCCTCGCTGGGTGAAGACGGCCACGCCGTGCTATAGTCTTCGCCCCAGAGCATGATCCCGAAAAGTTGCAGACTTTTCGGATAAGATTATGCGGTAAAAACAGATGAATCGTGCGCAGCGGGCGTATGATGACCCGAAGATCAAACGGATGATCTTCAAGCAAAGGAGAGACATTCATGAAGAAGACATGGACAAAGCCGACCATGTGCCAGGTCGCCGCCGGAATGGAAATGTCCCGTTATCTTTCCGCCGAACTGAAGGCAAAGAAGTAATCCTTTTTCCGCCCCGCGTGGAATCCCGCGCGGGGCGGTCGTTTATCTGGAATATGCCCCAGAGGCGGTAAGGGCGCGGAATGCTTTTGAAGATCATCGGTTCCGCGGCGGGCGGCGGTTTCCCTCAATGGAACTGCAATTACGCCCTGAGCCGCGCGGCGCGAGCAGGGGAGCCGGGCTTCCAGCCGCGCACGCAGTCGAGCCTTGCCGTCAGCGCCGACGGAACGGACTGGGTGCTGTTCAACGCCTCCCCCGATATCCGCCAGCAGATCGCCGCGACGCCGCAATTGCAGCCGCCAGCCGATGGTCCGCTGCGGGCGACGCCGATCCGCGCGGTGGTGCTGACCAATGCCGATGTCGACCACATCGCCGGGCTGTTGAGCCTGCGCGAGCGCCAGCCCTTCGCCATTTACGCGACCGACCGGGTGCTGCAGGTGCTCGAAACCAATTCGATCTTCAACGTGCTCGACCGGGCGATTGTCCCGCGGCGCAGGCTCGTCCTGAATGAGCGCACGGAGATACTGGGCGCCGAGGAAAAGCCGACTGGCATTACCGTGGAAGCCTTCGCCGTGCCGGGGAAGGTGGCGCTGTTTCTGGAGGATGAGGCGCAAGAGGGATTTGGGACGGAGGAAGGCGATACGGTTGGCGTGCAGATTGAGGCGGTGGCGGAATGCCCCTCATCCCCCTGCCGGGACCTTCTCCCCGTGAAGAACGGGGAGAAGGAGGAGGCGGCAACGTCTGCGCCCCCCTCGCCCCGCTTGCGGGGAGAGGGTAAGGGCGAGGGGCAAATTCTCTACATCCCCGGCTGCGCGCGTATCGACGAACCCTTGAAAACCCGTATTGCAGAGGCCTCATGCCTTCTTTTCGACGGCACCGTCTATCATGATGACGAGATGATCCGCGCCGGCGTCGGCTCCAAGACCGGGGCGCGCATGGGGCATTTGCACATTGCGGGCGAGGTGGGATCGATGAGCCAGCTTGCGGATGTGCCTGCAGCGCGGCGCATCTATGTGCATATCAACAACAGCAATCCCATTCTCGACGAGAACTCTGCCGAACATGCGGCAGTGCGTGCGGCAGGATGGGAAGTGGCCTATGACGGAATGGAGATCGCGCTTTGACGGATTTTGCCAATGCCGCGAAGGACGGCCTGACACCCTCCCAGCTTGAAGAAATGCTGCGGGCGGTGGGCGCGGCGCGCTATCACAATCTGCACCCCTTCCACCATCAGATGGTGAGCGGCGCGCTGACCAAGGGGCAAATGCAGGCCTGGGCGCTTAACCGCTATTGCTACCAGGCCGTCATTCCTCGCAAGGATGCGGCGATCCTGACGAAGGCGGAGGACCCCGCCTTCCGCGCCGAATGGCGCAAGCGCATCGAGGATCACGATGGTAACGACGGCTGGAGCGGCGGCATCGCCCGCTGGCTGAAGCTTGCGACGGGCTTGGGGCTCGACGCGGATATGGTCAAGAGCGAAAGGCTGGCCCTGCCCGCGACGCGCTTCGCGGTCGGGGCCTATTTGAATTTTTGCAGGGAGCGCAGCCTGCTGGAAGCGGTAGCATCCTCGCTCACGGAACTGTTCTCACCGGTCATCATCAGCGAGCGGGTTCCGGCGATGCTGGCGAAATATGATTATGTCACCGAGGATATCATGGCTTACTTCAAGCCGCGACCGGTCCAGGCTTCGCGCGACGCGGATTTCGCGCTCGCCTATGTCATGCAGCACGCCACCACGCCGGAAAAGCAGCAGGCGGTCATCGACGCGCTCGTCTTCAAATGCGATATTCTCTGGGCGATGCTCGACGCGCTCGATTATGCCTTTGGCAAAGGCCATGTGCCGCCCGGTGCGTTCAGGCCAGAGGAGATCTAGCGCTTATGTCTATGGTAGAATGTGCCCCTCACCCTAACCCTCTCCCCGTGAAGAACGGGGAGAGGGGGGCATCGACGTTGCCGCCTTTTCCTTCTCCCCGTCCTTCACGGGGAGAAGGTGCCGGCAGGCGGATGAGGGGCAGATGACGCAAACCGCCCGCGCCATCGTCTCGATGCAATCGCGCCCGAAACTGAAGCGCCATGCGCGGCTGCAATATGATCCGGTGCGCGGGGCCTGGGCGCTGCTCTCGCCCGAGCGCATCTTCTGGCCGAACGAGGTGAGCCTCGATATTCTGCGGCTGTGCGATGGCTCGCGCGATGTGAGCGGGATGATCGCGGTTCTTGCCGAACAGTATGGCGCGGACGAAGCTGACATCGCTGATGACGTCACGGCCTTCCTGCAGGAATGGTCGGACAAGCTTTTGGTGACATTATGAGCGATGCCATCCTGCCCCCCATTGCCATGCTGGCGGAGTTGACGCATCGCTGCCCGCTGCAATGCGCCTATTGCTCCAATCCGGTGGCGCTTCTGAAGGCCAACCGGGAAATGCCTCGAGAGCAATGGCTGGCGCTGTTCGAGGAGGCGGCGGATCTGGGCGTGCTGCAGGTGCATCTCTCGGGCGGCGAGCCGACATTGCGTAGCGACCTCCCCGAACTCATCGCCTGCCTGGCGCGGCGCGGGGTCTATACGAATCTCATCACCGCGGGGGTCGGCATTGCGGAAGGGCGGATCGAGGCTTTTGCGGAAGCGGGGCTCGACCATGTGCAATTGAGCTTCCAGGGCGCGCATCCGGAGACCACCGCGAAGATCGGCAACCACGCGGACGCGCATCGGAAAAAGATCGAGACGGCGCGGCGGGTGCGGCAAGCAGCCCTGCCGCTGACGATCAACGCGCCGATCCATCGCCACAACATCCACGAGGTGCCCGATTTCATCGAGATGGCGCTTGAACTGGGCGCGGAGAGGCTGGAAATCGCCAATGTGCAATATGCGGGCTGGGCGCTGCTCAACCGCGACCAGCTGATGCCCGACCGGGAAGCTGTGGAGCGTGAGGTGCGGATTGTCGAGGAGGCGCAGGCGCGACTCACCGGCATCATGACCATCGATTTCGTCGCGCCGGATTATTTCGCGCTGTATCCCAAGCCCTGCATGGGCGGCTGGGCGCGGGATGCCTTCGTGGTGACGCCCGATGGCACCGTGCTGCCCTGCCACGCGGCGCAGACCATCAAGACGCTGTCCTTCGAGCGGTTCGGCGAGCGCAGCCTGACCGAGATCTGGCTCGATTCCCCTGCCTTCAACACCTTCCGCGGCACGGGCTGGATGGCCGAGCCATGCCGCACCTGCGACCGGCGCGAACTCGACTGGGGCGGCTGCCGCTGCCAGGCAATGGCGATTGCCGGGGACGCCGCCGCCACCGACCCCGCCTGTATCCGCTCGCCCCTGCATGAGCGAATGGGGGCGCTGATCGCCGAAGCGGCGCGGGCGGACGGTGGGTTCCAGTATCGGCGGATCGGCAAGGTCGCTGAGCCCACCTGAACGCCTCACCCGAACCATTTGTCGTAAACCGCCTTGTAGGCGCCGCTTCCCTTCGATTGATGCAGCCATTGATCGACGAAGGCTTTCAGATAGGGATCGCGCTGCATCCAATAGGCTTTTTCGGCGAAATTGAACGGCTTGTCGGGATGCACCGCGCATAGCACCCCCGGGTGCAGCTTCTGCTGATAGACCGTTTCCGGCGCGTCGGTAATCATCACATCCGCCTTGCCGGCCGCGATCTCATCGAAAATTCGGGTGTTGTCGTCAAAGACGGTTATCTTCGCTCGTTTCAGGTGGGTTCGTGCAAATTTTTCATTGGTGCCACCAGGATTTACGATCACGGTCACATCCGGCTTATCGATTTCGGCCACTGTCTGGAACTTGTCCTTGTCCGCGCAACGCGCGATCGGCGTCTTGCCCGCCTCCATATAGGGCGTCGAGAATAGGCCCATCTTCTGCCGGTCGAGCGTGATGGCGACGCCGCCCATTGCGATATCGAATTTATGCGCCTCGAAATCACGCGTGAGCTTCGGCCATGACGTCGGCACGATCTCAAGCTTCACCCCCAACGCATCCGCAAGGCGCTTGGCCTGATCGATGTCGAAGCCGGAGAACTTGCCCGATTCCGGATCCCGGTAGGTGAACGGCTTGTAATCACCGGTCGAGCCGACCCTCAAAACACCAGCCTTGATGATTGCGTCAAGTCCAGTCGCGGGCTGTGTATCGCGGGCGAAGGAGGGGAGGGTGCTAAAGAGCAGGAATAGGAAAACAACGAGGGTGCGCAAGGGTTAAATCCTCTTGTTTCAACATTATTATATATTTCCATTGCGCGGTTGACTTCAATAAATTCACGAACAAGTTATTCTTGGTTTTAAATATATTACTATTTACTCCATGTGGTGCATGCCATCGCGCCGGACGCGGCACCACTCCGACGGTAGCGATCTATCTGGCTTCTTGATTATCATTCGCCGTCATGCTCTTGCGTGGTTCACAAATTTCCATTTAGCCGCATGATCCCGTTCGAAAGCCTGCAATTTTCGGAATCGTGCTGCCAGAGGGCTGCTTTATGACGAAGATGCTGGTGAGCGTGCGGAACCGCGAAGAAGCCCAAACCGCGTTGAAGAGCGGGGCGGACATCGTTGACCTCGCGAGCGGCAAGGCGGGAGGCCTTCCCGTTGATACAGTCACGGAAGTGGCCAAACTCGCTGCGGACGGCGGTGGGGTGAGCGCGGCCTGTTACGATCCCGACATGGAGCCGCACACAATCCTGCACGAGGCGGAGAAAATAGCGGCGGCAGGGGCGGATTATATCAGGATCGGACTGTTCCCATCCGAGCGGCTTCCCGGCTGCGTCACTGCGCTGAGCAAGCTTGCCGGAACTGCGAAGCTGATCGGCGTGCTCTATGCCGGGCAGGACTATCCCGACGAACTGCCGGCATCCCTCGCCAGAGCCGGCTTCCACGGCATCATGCTGGACACGGCAGAAACCGGCGAGCGGCTGCTCGACCGGTCAAGCCTTGACCTGATCGGCGCTATCATCGCCACTGCCCATGAGCACTCGCTTATTGCCGGAGTTGCGGGGGGACTGGAAGCACCTGATATCCCGCGGCTTCTCGTCCATCGCCCGGATTTCCTGGGGTTCCACGGTCTTGATGCGGACGAATTGACGACCATCCGGGCGCTTATCCCGGAGATGGAGATACGCGCTATGGAACCTCATTTCTCCAAGCCGGAACAGGGAGATCTCGGGACCTATAAGATTTTTGTCCGCGATTTCGCGCTGCCGGTCCATATCGGCGCTTACAGCTTCGAGCATGGAAAGCCTCAGCAAGTACGCTTCGACGTGACGGCTGAAGTGCGCCGCGTGGTGCGCATACCGGTTGAAATGCGCCACGTCGTCTCCTACGATCTAATAATGGACGGCATCAGGAGCATCGTCGCGCGCGGGCACGTTGAGCTTTCCGAAACGCTGGCCGAGGAAATCGCGAGCCTCGTCCTGGCTCACCCCCGCGTCATCCATGTGGTGGTCAGGGTCGAGAAGCTCGAACTCGGGCCGGGCGGCGTCGGTGTCGAGATCGAGCGTTCGCGGCGGGTCTAGAGCATGATCCCAAAAAGTTGCAGACTTTTTGGGATCATGCTGAAAAAACAAATGGTTAGAGCGCGATGTCCGATTCCACTTAATTTCATCTCGCTCTAACGCAAGCAGCGGCTATGCGCGGCTTTATACGTGCCGCGTAATCCCCCCATCCACGCGGATGTTCTGCCCCGTGATATAGCTCGCGTCGTCCGACAGCAGGAACGCCGCCG
This sequence comes from Paramesorhizobium endophyticum, assembly GCF_014640615.1. Lineage (GTDB taxonomy): Bacteria > Pseudomonadota > Alphaproteobacteria > Rhizobiales > Rhizobiaceae > Paramesorhizobium > Paramesorhizobium endophyticum. Next base: position 182,358 of record NZ_BMHH01000002.1, read on the forward strand.
TCGCTGCGATTTCCTCCACGGTGCCGATGCGCTTCATCGGCACGGCGGCCAATGTTTCCGGCGTCTGGTCATAGCTGTCGATATAGCCGGGCAGGAGGGCGTTCATGCGGATATTGTCGGCGGCGTAGCGGTCGGCATAGAGCTTGGTGTATGCCCCGACTGCGGCGCGATAGGCGCAGGAGACCGGGAATTTCAGCGTCGGCTCGAAGGCGGCGAAGGTGGTGATGTTCACCCATGCGCCCTTGCCCTGCTGGAGCATGAAGGGCGTCACCAGCCGCGCCATGCGCACCACATTCAGCACCATCATCTCATTGCCGAGCGCCCAGCCATCGTCGGTGATATCGAGAAGGTCGCCCTTCGGCGGATGGCCGGTATGGTTGACCACGGCATCGATGCGGCCATAGCGGCTTGCTGCTGCGTCGACCAGCGCTTCGAGATCGGCAAGCTTTTCGGCCACACCCTTGATGCCCACGCCGCCCAGTTCTTCCGCCAGCTCGACGGCGCTGCCCGAGGGCGACATGAGAGCCAGCCTGTAACCGCGTTCGTGGAGTTTCCGCGCAATCGCCGCGCCCATGCCGCGACCGCCGCCCGTTATCACCGCCACTGGCTTTTCATTCGTTGCCATTCGCTTTCTCCTCGATTTGACCTTGCCGCCGCAACTTGACTATGAAGGCAATATCGTTAACCAAGTTCCACCTTCTCGCCGCAATCGCCTCTATGATCGCGGCACCGCATACAAATCCGGGGACGATTCTGTCATGATCAAGAAGCTTACCATTACCGCCGTCGCGGTGACGACCTTACTCGCCGGCTGCACGACCGATCCCTATACGGGCGAGCAGAAGATGTCGAAGACAGCGGGCGGCGCGGCGCTGGGCGCGGCTGTTGGCGCGCTGGGCGGCCTCGCGGTCGGCGGATCGAGCCGCGCGCAGCGCAATGCCGTGCTGATCGGCGCGGGCATCGGTGCGCTGACCGGCGGCGCCATCGGCAATTACATGGACCGGCAGGAAGCCGAACTCAGGGCCCAGCTTCAGGGCACGGGCGTTTCGGTCACCCGCAATGGCGACAGCATCATCCTCAACATGCCGTCGAACATAACCTTTGACACGGACCGGGACCAGGTGAAGAGCCAGTTCTACCCGACGCTCAATTCCGTCGCCATCGTGCTGCGCAAGTTCAATCAGTCGCTGGTCGATATCTACGGCCATACCGATTCGACCGGCAGCCCGTCCTACAATCAGCAGCTCTCGCAGCGCCGCGCACAATCCGTGGCAAGCTATCTGGGCGCGCAAGGCATTGACCAGCGCCGCTTCGCCGTTACCGGCTTCGGCGATACGCGTCCCATCGCCTCCAACGCCTCGGAATCGGGTCGCGCGCAGAACCGCCGCGTCGAAATCCAGATATCACCGCTTGCCGAAGGCGGGCAGGGCGGCGGCGGTGGCTACGGCCAGGGTGGCGGCTACGGCGCGCCGGGCGGTGGCTACGGCGGGTATTGATCCGTACCGCTTGCATCAACTTCATCAAAGCGCGGTCCTTCGGGGCCGCGTTTTTGTTTGCGACGAATCGTCAAATCGGAGCGGAGCGGATCAAAATCGTTCCGGGTCCAAATTTTTATTAACAGGGCCGGCTACATATAAGAAAGAACGTATATGGAACATTTTTATAATAAATTGAATTCTCAATGGCTTGCCCTGCTTGCCAAGCGGGAACAAAACGAATACAAATAGTTTACCAAGAACGGGCTGTCCGGGCTTCATCCACCACAGGGGGCTAGTGTAACATGTCTCAGAATTCATTGCGGCTTGTTGAGGAAAAATCAGTGGACAAGACTAAAGCTCTGGACGCGGCGCTGTCTCAGATCGAGCGGGCGTTCGGCAAGGGATCGATCATGCGGCTCGGCAGCAACGAGCAGGCGGTCGAGATCGAGACGATATCGACCGGATCGCTTTCTCTGGATATCGCGCTCGGCGTCGGCGGACTGCCCAAGGGACGTATCGTCGAAATCTATGGTCCGGAAAGCTCGGGCAAGACGACGCTGGCGCTGCACACCATCGCCGAAGCCCAGAAGAAGGGCGGCATCTGCGCCTTCGTCGACGCGGAGCACGCGCTCGATCCCGTCTATGCCCGCAAGCTCGGCGTCGATCTGGAAAATCTGCTGATTTCGCAGCCCGACACGGGCGAGCAGGCGCTGGAGATCACCGATACGCTGGTGCGTTCGGGCGCCATCGACGTGCTGGTGGTCGACTCCGTCGCTGCCTTGACGCCGCGCGCGGAAATCGAGGGCGAAATGGGCGATTCCCTGCCGGGCATGCAGGCTCGCCTGATGAGCCAGGCGCTGCGCAAGCTTACCGCCTCCATTTCCCGCTCCAAATGCATGGTCATCTTCATCAACCAGATCCGCATGAAGATCGGTGTCATGTTCGGCTCGCCCGAGACGACGACGGGCGGCAACGCCTTGAAATTCTATGCGTCGGTTCGTCTCGATATCCGCCGCATCGGCGCTCTCAAGGAGCGGGATGAGGTGGTCGGCAACCAGACCCGCGTGAAAGTGGTGAAAAACAAGCTGGCGCCTCCCTTCAAGCAGGTGGAATTCGATATTCTCTACGGCGCGGGCGTTTCCAAGGTGGGCGAACTGGTCGATCTGGGCGTCAAGGCCGGTGTGGTCGAGAAATCCGGCGCGTGGTTCTCCTATAATTCGCAGCGCCTGGGGCAGGGGCGTGAGAACGCCAAGGTGTTCCTCAGGGACAATCCCGAAGTGGCGCGCGAGATCGAACTGACCCTCCGCCAGAATGCCGGTCTCATCGCCGAGCAGCTTCTCGAAAACGGCCCCGGCGACGGGGATGGTGACGCCGACGCCGGGGATATGTGAGCCCTCTAATAGGCTTTGTTTCTCTGACAGCCCGCCTCTCTCATGAATGAGGGGGGCGGGCTTCTGTTTATCGTGGGGTATTCCGGGCGCATTTACCTCGCTGTCTTTCCCTTTTCGGATTGTCTGGACACGATCCGGCAGCATCGCTAAAAGCGCCGGAAGGAGCATTTCAAGAAGGCGAAGCCTGTCGTGCAAGAGCACAGGTCAAAGCCCCCAAAGGTTGGAACATGAGCGGCGTCAACGAGATACGGTCGACATTCCTCGAATATTTCAAGAAGAACGGGCATGAGATCGTGCCGTCGAGTCCGCTCGTGCCGCGCAACGATCCGACATTGATGTTCACCAATGCCGGCATGGTGCAGTTCAAGAACGTCTTCACGGGCCTCGAGCAGCGCCCTTACAGCCGGGCCACGACCTCGCAGAAATGCGTGCGCGCCGGCGGCAAGCACAACGACCTCGACAATGTCGGCTACACCGCGCGTCACCACACCTTCTTCGAGATGCTCGGCAATTTCTCCTTCGGCGACTATTTCAAGGAGGAGGCGATCGGCCTCGCCTGGAATCTGATCACCAAGGAATTCGGCCTGCCGAAGGACAAGCTCCTCGTCACCGTCTACCACACCGACGATGACGCGGCGAATTACTGGAAGAAGATTGCGGGCCTGTCCGACGACCGCATCATCCGCATTGCCACCAGTGATAATTTCTGGGCGATGGGCGATACCGGCCCCTGCGGCCCGTGCTCGGAGATCTTTTTCGACCATGGCGACCATATCTGGGGCGGCCCTCCGGGAAGCGCGGAAGAGGATGGCGACCGGTTCATCGAAATCTGGAACCTGGTCTTCATGCAGTTCGAGCAGCTGACGAAGGAGGAGCGCGTGGCGCTGCCGCGTCCGTCGATCGACACCGGCATGGGCCTCGAGCGCGTCGCCGCGGTGCTGCAGGGCGTGCATGACAATTACGACATCGACCTCTTCAAGGCGCTGATCCGCGCATCGGAAGAGGCGACTGGCGTGAAGGCCGAAGGCAGCGCCCGCGCCAGCCATCGTGTCATCGCCGATCATCTGCGCGCGTCGAGCTTCCTCATCGCCGATGGCGTGCTGCCGTCGAATGAGGGGCGCGGCTATGTGCTGCGCCGTATCATGCGCCGCGCGATGCGCCATGCGGAGCTTCTGGGCGCGCGCGATCCCTTGATGTGGCGTCTTCTCCCCACGCTCGTCCGCGAGATGGGGCAGGCTTATCCGGAATTGGTCCGCGCCGAGGCGCTTATCTCCGAAACGCTGAAGCTCGAGGAAACCCGCTTCCGCAAGACGCTGGAGCGTGGGCTCGGCCTGCTCGGTGAGGCGACCGAGAGTTTGAGCGAAGGTGCGCAGCTCGACGGCGACACCGCCTTCAAGCTCTACGACACCTACGGCTTCCCGCTCGATCTGACGCAGGATGCGCTGCGCCAGCGTGGCATCGGCGTCGATGTCGAAGGCTTCAACGTGGCCATGGAGCGCCAGAAGGCCGAGGCGCGCGCCAACTGGACCGGCTCCGGCGATGCGGCGACGGAAACCGTGTGGTTCTCCGTGCGAGACAAGGCAGGCGCGACGGAATTCCTCGGTTATGAGACCGAAAAGGCCGAGGGCGTCATCACGGCGCTCGTCAAGGACGGCGCGGTTATCGACAGCGCCGGGGAGGGCGAGACGGTTGCCGTTATCGTCAACCAGACGCCGTTTTATGGCGAATCCGGTGGCCAGGTCGGCGACACCGGCACGATTTCGGGCGAAGGCTTTACCATCGAAATCACCGACACGCAGAAGAAGGGCGACGGCGTCTTTGTCCATCTGGGTCGCGTGACGAAGGGCACCGCTGCGACCGGCGCGGCGGTGGAACTCGCCGTCGATTCGGCGCGCCGCACCCGCATTCGCTCCAACCATTCGGCGACCCATCTCCTGCATGAGGCGCTGCGCGGCACGCTCGGCACCCATGTGGCGCAGAAGGGCTCGCTCGTCGCGCCCGAGCGGCTGCGCTTCGACTTCTCGCATCCCAAGCCGATCAGCCCTGAGGAATTGAAGCGGATCGAGGATATCGCCAATACCATCGTGCTGCAGAATTCGCCCGTGACCACGCGGCTGATGGCGGTCGATGACGCGATTGCCGAGGGCGCAATGGCTCTCTTCGGCGAAAAATACGGCGATGAAGTCCGTGTCGTGTCGATGGGCTTGTCGGAGGACGGCCCGAAGGCGGGCAAGGCCTGGTCGACCGAGCTCTGCGGCGGCACCCATGTGCGCCGCACCGGCGATATCGGCCTGATCCGGATCGTGTCCGAAGGCGCGGTCGCGGCAGGCGTGCGCCGCATAGAGGCGCTGACCGGCGAGGGGGCCCGCCGCTATCTCGAGGAGCAGGACGAGCGGGTAAAGGCTCTTGCTTCCGCGCTGAAGACGACCCCCGCCGAAACCCTTGACCGCGTCAACGTTTTGATCGAGGAGCGCCGCAAGCTTGAGCGGGAACTCACCGAAGCCCGCAAGAAGCTCGCGCTTGGCGGTGCGTCTTCCACCGGCGGCAATGGCGCGGAAACCGTCAACGGCGTCAATTTCCTCGGCAAGGTGGTGACCGGCGTTTCGCCGCGCGACCTGAAGCCGCTTGCGGATGAAGGCAAGAAGCAGATCGGCTCCGGCGTGGTTCTGTTCATCGGCGTCGGCGAGGATGGCAAGGCGAGCGCCGTGGCAGGCGTGACGGAAGATATGGTCGGCCGCTTCAGCGCCGTCGACCTCGTCCGCGCCGCCTCCGCCGCTCTCGGTGGTGCGGGCGGCGGAGGCCGTCCCGACATGGCCCAGGCGGGCGGCCCGGACGGCGCAAAGGCAGATGCCGCCGTCGAGGCGGTGAGGGCTGTGCTGGCGGGATAGAGGGAAGGTTGGGGGACGGGCTGTTTCTGGCGCGGTTTTCAGTTGGATGACACCGTCGGTTCTGCCCGGCGCTTCTCCCGCATGGGGATCGCGAATACTGGCCGAGGCGAATTCTAAAGCGCGTTGCGTTTAATCGCACCGTGCAACGCGCTTTACGCTTTTGTTTTTTAAGCATGTCTTTGCCCAAAACCGGTTCTCACTTTTGGGATATATGCTTTATCGCAGTGATTTCGTCTTAGTCCGGCTGCGCAGCACGGAACCGTGAGGCTTTGGGATTTCTCTCAGCGATCGGCATTCCCGAGCATACGTTATGTAAATGCGCGCGCGGGGAGGTCTGCTATCGCCTCTGTAGGGCCGCGGAAAGAACCCGCCGCTTGATGATTCTATATAACTCCCATCCAGCGAGGGTTGCCGCTTCAGGAAGTGACGGCGGCTGACGCATCGGTCGACCCGAACTCCCTCCCAAGATAGGGATTGCGCCTACAGCCCAGTGCAACAGCCGATATTAACCCGCGGGAAATATTAAAGCGCTTCGCACTCTGTCAATCCTGGAAGGCGCTTGCACCTTCTCTCGCCTGGAGTTAAGCACATTTTTGGATGCAAACCTGAGGTAGTGATAAATTTTGGCCCTAGCAGGAGCGAGATGCTTCCAGATAAGCCAACATAGGCCTTCCAAAAAGGAGTTGGAGGAAGGCTTAATTGCTGAAATCATTGAACAATGTCATCTTTGAAAGAAAGTGGCTCCCCGAGACAGACGAATCCGCGAATTACGAATACGATATTCCCCTCCATTCTACGCCACAACCCGCCGTCAAGATGCGCAAGCGCGATCGGGCGGAGAAGATTAGGCTGGCCGGTGAGCCTAAAGCATGTCTCCCAAAAGTGGGAACCGGTTTTGGGGTAAAGACATGCGCAAAAACAAAAACTTAAAGCGTGTTCCATGAATGCGATAAAATGCAACACTTAAGCCCACGTTAAGAGCGCGCGCGATAGCCCTTTGCCTAGGAAAAGGGAGAGGTCCGGACAAAGGATCTTACCGATATCGGGGTGCACCGGTGCTACCTTACCCGGATGGTTGACGAGGGCCTGCTCGTGAAAGTGGGCTACGGTCGGTATCGCGCGGCGGTACATAAAGCGGCTTAAGGGGCCGTCAGCGCATCTGCCGCGAGACGGAGTTCGCTATGGCCATCAGATGCTTCAATGCTGGGTTGGAGTTGGTCGGGGACCATACGGTGCTGACCGGGAGGTCGCCCTCGGGGCAGACATTTGTTTGAACACGACCCCAGGCCACTCGATGTCAAGGGTCGATTCGCTTGAGAGGGTCAAGCCGTAGCCCATCGCTACGAGGCTCATTAAACTGTCTCGGCCGACATCGTGAATGTCGATTGTACGGCTGGTCTGCCGGTGACGCGCTCCACGTCGCTGGTCACGACTTCGGCCCAGCCCTCGCGGACGGGGTAGTGAATGATCGAGCAGCGCATGAATGCGCGATAGCTGTAGCGGCCATAATCTTGACCAGCGCTTCTACATCGGCATTCAGACGCCGCTCGTTGGTATCATCCTTTGGTGGACGAGACTGGTCGAGCGGCGTCGCGACCCAGCATACGGCTGGCCCGTCGCTCCGAATATCTGCCGCGCACCAAGGGCCTGCTTAATTGACTAACGGAGACGGGAGTAACGCGGACGCCAGCCACGTTGCATGAATGGGTGAAGAAGACCGAGGTCGACACCGGCAAACGAGCAGGTTTGCCGAGTGATGTGGCCGAGAAGATGAAGGCTCTTGAGCGGGAGCACCGTGAGCTTCGTCAGGCCAACGAGATTCTGCGCAAGGCGTCCGCCTATTTCGCGATGGCGGAGCTCGACCGCCCCTTCAAACGATGATCTCGTTCATCGACGAACACCGAGGCGTGTTCGGGGTCGAGCCGATCTGCAGGCTGCTGCCGATTGCCCCATCCACCTATTACGCGAATGCCGCCGAACGTGAGAACGTGAGCCGCCTGTCGGTCCGCGCCCGCAGCGATATCGCCTTGAAGATCGAGATACGTCGTGTCTTTGAACAGAACTTCCGAGTCTATGGCGTTCGCAAGGGCTGGCGGCAATTAAAGCGGGAAGGCTTCGACGTCGCCCGCTGCACTGTTGCCCGGCTGATGAGGTCGATGAGCCTGCAGGGTATCATTCGCGGAAAGCCGATCCGCACCACGATCAGCGACAAGGGAGCGCCATGCCCGCTCGACCGGGTGAACCGCCAGTTCAAAGCCCCGGCACCCAACAGGCTGTGGGTTTCGGATATCTTCTACAGTGCGCCTCGTCCCGGATGGTCCGGGGTGCATATGACTGGAATGCGTTGAGAAAGGAGGATTTGAGGAATGCCCTGCTCCCTGCTGTGAGGGGGGCAAGAGCCCAAGCGGCGGTGACCTGTCGTCAACTGGCAGGGTGACGTAGCCCGCAGGTAAAGGGAATTGAGGCGAAGCCGTTACGCCGAGATGGTTCCCGAGGCTGTAGCACTGGAAGGTTGAGGAACACGAAGGTTAATCCGCATCCGAGGGCGGAAATGTCGCCTTCGCTTACACGGCTTAACAGGCGGAATGCTGATGAGGTCGCCGGAGACGTATGTCGGCGGCATCCGAATGTGGGCGGACATGTAGGTCGCCTGCAGGGAGCCATGGGGAGAACACAGCCAGACCATGGCAGCGGCATCGACTTGCGGGACGCAAGGGACAAGGACTGCGACCGGCAGCCTCACCAATACGCTGACGTCCAGTATATAACGAGGGAAGGCATGATGGAATGCCAACGAAGTATTGCTTTGCAAGGGAGTTGACTCTGATGTCCATCATGCTGGCGGAGTTCCCGTAGTAGTCCCCGCGAGACCTACATCGGGAAGCACCGCTTCAACGTGTCTAGCTGGCGGAAGGGCGTAGAGAAGCCGGCGGACGAAGTCGTCGAGGTCGAGGTCGAGCCGATCATTACCGTAGAAGAGTTCGAAGAGGTCCAAGCGATCATGCGCTCGCGCAGCCCGCAACTCCGGGCGCCCCGTTTCGTAAGCGGCCCGACCTTGCTCGGCGGCGTGGCGTTCTGCGCCGATTGCTGTGGCGCTATGACGCTTCGAACGTCCGGAAAGGGAACTGAATACCGCTACTACACCTGCTGCACGGCTGCGCGGCAGGGCCCGAAGGGCTGCAAGGGCCGATCCATCCCGATGGACGAGCTGAACGACCTGGTCGTCAACAGCGTCGTTGATCGGCTCCTCAGCCCGCATTTCCTCGAAGAGGCGCTCAGCGCGCTTCTGAAACGCCGGGATGAGGCGGCGGAACGCGAGACGGGAAGGATCGTCGCGCTCAAGCGGAACGCCTTGGACGCAGAAAAGAAGCTGACGCGTCTCTACGAGGCCATCGAGGCGGGCTTGGCCGATCTGACGGATTCGAACCTCAAGGGGCGCATCGCGGAACTTAAGAGGATTCGGGATTCGGCCCAGGCGGATGTGGAGCGGGCAGAAGGTCGGCGAGGGGAGAGAATCGAAATTACCCCACAGGCCCTTCGGACGTTCGCTGCCGCAGCAAAGGACCGGATGCGGGGCGAAGATGGTTCTTTCCGGCGGAACTACATCCAGCAGCTTATGCAGCGAGCCGAGGTGGGAACCGACGAAATTCGGATAGTGGGATCGAGGGTCCGGCTCCTCCAAACGCCCGTAGCGTCTGGAAGAAAGCCTGGAGTGGAAACTGCGGCGCACGGCGTTCGCAGTTTCGATCTGAAATGGCTCCCCGGGCCGGATTCGAACCAGCGACCAACCGGTTAACAGCCGGTTGCTCTACCGCTGAGCTACCGGGGAACGGGCGCTCATTCATCAGCGATGACGGGCCTATAGCAAAAGCATTTCGTATTTGCCAAGGGGCCTTCTGCGTTTTTTTCATCTTTTTAGCCGAAACATAACAATTATATAGGTTCGAGGGACCTTGAGACCGGAACAAAGAGGAACGAATGGACCAGCCGCACCCTCCCAATCGCCCCGGAAGCGCCCTAAATGCGCTGGGATGGCGTATTCCGATTCCCCGATCGCGTCTTGCGCGGCGGATTCTGGGCGGGCTGCTCGTTTGCGGCGGCCTGCTTGGCTTTCTTCCCGTGCTCGGCTTCTGGATGATTCCCCTGGGGCTCCTGGTGCTGTCACATGATTCTGCAGTCATCCGCCGCTGGCGACGTAAGCTCGAGGTGCGCTACGGGCGGAAATGGCGAAAGAAATGAAATTTTTGCTTTGCCCGCAGCATCTTGGCTGGATCATGCTTGACGGGCCGAAAGTCATCACCTATTGAGCCTCACAACGCTTGTGCGGAAGGCCTCGTGGCGGAGTGGTTACGCAGAGGACTGCAAATCCTTGCACCCCGGTTCGATTCCGGGCGAGGCCTCCAACTTAGCGTTCGCGGGTGTCCATATTATCCAGCGCGCCCTGATCCCGCGTTATTCGCGCGTGAAAAGGAAAGCCTTCGGACGATGACCGCCAATTTCCAAGATCTGCGCACCAAAATGGTCGACAACCAGATCCGCACCACGGATGTGACGGATGTCGCGGTTCTCGACGCCTTCCTGAGCGTGCCGCGCGAGAAATTCGTGCCGGCTGCCTGGCGTGACCTCGCTTACATCGATGAGGACGTCTTGCTGAAGTCTGCGACAGCCGCCGGAGAGCCCGCGCGCTATCTCATGGAGCCTTCGCCCTTCGCCAAGCTCGTGCAGCTTGCCTCCATCAATCCCCGGGAGCGCGTTCTGGCGATCGGAACCGGAACCGGATACTCGGCAGCCATCCTGTCTCAACTTGCAGAGGCGGTCGTCGGTCTGGAAAGCGATTCCGATCTGGCTGCCGAAGCCACGGCGAAAGTGGCCGAACTCGGGTTTAACAATGTCGTGATCGCAAACGCGCCGCTGCCGGAAGGCGACGCCGCCCGCGCGCCTTATGACGTCATACTTCTTGAGGGAGCCGTGGATTTCGTTCCCGATGCGCTCTTCGCCCAACTGGCCAATGGCGGACGTCTCATTGCCGTCGAAGGGCACGGAAACGCTGGAGTCGCAAGGCTTTACGTCAAGGATGACGGCATCGTCTCCGGGCGCGCGGTTTTCAACCTGGCGGTCAAGCCGCTTCCCGGTTTCGCCCGCACGCCGGAATTCCAATTCTGATATTTCGCATATGGTAACATATCTGCAACGCCGCTTAAATTGTTCGGGGGGTGGATTGGCAAAAGGGAATTTTACCGGTTATTAAGGCTTGCCCGAACCGCCCGGTTCGGTTGGCGGATTCGACATGATTCATATGAGGTTCACTGTGTTCAAAGTACGCAAGGGATGGTTGGCTGCGGTATTACTTTCGGGCACGGTTCTGACGAGCAACGCAGCCTTGGCCGAAACGCTCACGGGCGCGTTGGCCAAAGCCTACCAGTTCAATTCATCGCTCAATTCGACGCGCGCCGGCCTCCGCGCGACCGATGAGGATGTGGCGATCGCCAAGTCCGGCTATCGCCCGACCATTCAGGGCACGGGGCAATTCGCCCGCAGCCGCAACGGGCAGACCAATGCCAATGCGACGGTGGGCAGCGTCGGCATTGAGCTGAACCAGACGCTGTTCGATGGGTTTCAGACCAAGAATAACGTTGCCGCGGCGGAAACGAATGTCTTCGCCCAGCGCGAGAACCTCCGCAACACGGAATTGAACACACTGTTCGATGCGGTTGAGGCCTATATGAACCTTTATCAGGCCCGCCAGATCGCCGTTTTGCGCGAGCGCAATCTCGCGGCGTTGAATGAGCAGGTGCGCGCCGCCAGGGCCCGTCTCGATGTCGGCGAGAACACCCGCACTGATGTGGCGCAGGCGGAAGCCTCCCGCGCCACGGCGATCGCGGATCTCAACCAGGCGCGCGCCGACGTCAAAACGGCCGAAGCGACCTATCGCCAGATCGTCGGCGCCGATCCCGGCACGCTGAAGGCTGCGCCCGTTGCGCCGAAACTGCCGCGCTCGGTAAGCCAGGCCTTCCAGATTGCCGCTGCGTCCCACCCGGCGATACTCGCCACGAAATATGCCGTCGATTCCGCTGGCTATAATGTGAAGGCGAAGGAGGGGGCGCTGCTGCCGACCCTCGGCCTCAATGCCGAGGCCAGCAAATCCGAGACATTCGCTGGTGAGGAAAGCTTCGGCGATGGCAATTCGGCCTCCATTGGTGTGCAGGTGACCATTCCGATCTATTCGGGCGGACGGACCTCCGCCCAGGTCCGCCAATCCAAGGAAGTATTGGGTCAACGCCGCATTGAGGTCGATGTGACGCGAGACCAGGTGCGCCAGGCGGTTGCCTCGGCCTGGTCGCAGTATGAGGGTGCCCGTGCGTCCGTTGCCGCCCAGCGCGAGGCGGTCGACGCGGCCAAGCTGGCCCTGCAGGGCGTCGTCGAAGAGCGCAATGTCGGCCAGCGCACGACGCTCGACGTGTTGAATGCGCAGAACGAAGTGGTGACGGCGCAGATCGCGCTCGCCCAGTCGGAGCGCGACATGGTGGTAGCGAGTTACGCGATTCTGCAGGCGGTCGGTCGTCTGACGGTTGGCCAGATGGGCCTGAAGGTCGCCGAGCACAGGCCGGAAGAGCATTACGAGGCCGTGAAGGACAAGTGGATCGGCCTGCGCACGCCTGACGGTCGGTAAGAGCAGGGCATTTCCCTTTTGCTACGAGAGCGGCGCCGCTGGGCGCCGTTTTTTGTTGGGTCAGTGCTCGTGAAGTTGCGCGTCCCCGCAAAATCCCGCACGGCAACATAGAGGATACCGGCTGTGTATCCGGTAAATCGGTGTAAGGAATCTCCGGTGGTTTGGAGGTCCGATGAGCAGAGTTGCGGCTCGCTTTTGGCGTATTTCACAATTATGCGGAATCGACTGTGCACCCTGCACCCTCTTGGCTATCGCGCCCTTCGACAGGCTTGGGGTCGCGCCTCACACCACGAGGCGTGAAGGGTTGCAACGGTCGCAGAGCCCTCATCCTTGGGTGCGTAGTGGAGCGAAGCCCCGAAGTGAGGCCGCTTTTGGCACTCCATCAAAACAAAAAGCTCTCCAAGCCTTGTCCGATCCGAGCGGCGCAACATAAGCATCCATCCGTCTATCCTGTTTGGCTTGGCTAAAGGTTACCTTTATAACTTTCTCGTGGGCATGGCGGCTCATAACACAGAAGTCAAACGCTGGCTCCCCGGCAAGTCGGGAAGATCACTCTGCGCGGTTTCCGCAAGGACCCGTGCTCGCAACAGGCAGCATATCCGGACTGATTTCGACCGGCCGCGCGGTTCAGATTCTGTGCAAACAAAAAGCCGTACAGGTCCGAGGCACCCGCACGGCTTTAATGTCTAGACATCACGGTTATCTAGGTAGAGGAGGACAAACTATGCTGCCCTCCTCAACAAACCGCCTCAACTTGATCAGCTGCAGCCGCTTGTGGCGCCGCAGGTGTCGCATTTGAGGCAGGTGCCGTTGCGGACCATGGTGAAGTTCTGGCACTCCGAGCAACTGTCGCCGGTATAGCCCTGCATGATCGACTTGATGCGCCGGTCGGCCTCGACCTTCTTGGCCGAAGTCTGCGCTTCCGTCTTGGCGCTTGCGGCTTCGGCGGCAGCCTGGTCGGAGAAGAGCTCCGTTGCGTCCGCTTCCTCGGCGAAGCCCTGGGTGGCATTCTCTGCCGATTCCTCATAGTCGCGCTTGAAGGCGGTGGCGCCGTCGGTGACGAGGCCGAGGGCAGGGCGGGCAGCGGTGACTGACGCCTTGGTGGGGGATTTCAATTCCGTCACATTGGAGGCTTTGGCGGGCGTGCTCTTTCCAGCCGGGGCCGCTGCCAATCCCTTGGGTTCACCGACCAGCGCGGGCTTGTAGCCACGGGTCCAGCCAGTGGAGAGGAGATTGGTCTTGCCTTCCTGGATGCCCTTGCCGACCGCCGTATTGGAGAAATCGGTGGTGTCGACATGGGCGAGGTCGTGACGGCCGAGATAGGAGACGGCCAGTTCGCGGAACACATAGTCGAGGATCGACGTCGCGTTCTTGATCGCGTCATTGCCGATGACGATGCCCGCCGGCTCGAATTTGGTGAAGGTGAAGGCCTCCACATATTCCTCCAGCGGCACGCCATATTGCAGGCCGAGCGAGATGGCGATGGCAAAATTGTTCATCATCGCGCGGAAGGCGGCGCCTTCCTTGTGCATGTCGATGAAGATTTCGCCGAGGCGCCCGTCGCCGAACTCGCCGGTACGCAAATAGACCTTGTGGCCGCCGACCACCGCCTTCTGGGTATAGCCCTGGCGGCGATTGGGGAGCTTCTCGCGCTCGCGCACTATCTTCTCGACGATCCGCTCGACGATCTTTTCGGTGACCTGCACGGCGCGGGCCGCGGCGGGAGCCTCGATCAGCGCCTCGACCGCATCGTCCTCGTCTTCCTCATCGTCGGCGATGAGGGCGCTGTTCAGCGGCTGCGACAGCTTCGAGCCGTCGCGATAGAGCGCGTTGGCCTTGAGTGCCAGCTTCCAGGACAGCATATAGGCGTTCTTGCAATCCTCGACGGTCGCCTCGTTCGGCATGTTGATCGTCTTGGAGATCGCGCCGGAGATGAAAGGCTGCGCCGCAGCCATCATGCGGATGTGGCTTTCAACCGAGAGATAGCGCTTGCCGATCTTGCCGCACGGATTGGCGCAATCGAACACCGGATAGTGCTCTTCCTTCAGGAACGGTGCGCCCTCCAGCGTCATCGCGCCGCAGACATGGATGTTCGCGGCCTCGATGTCCTTCTTGGAGAAGCCGAGGGCGGGGAGAAGCTCGAAGGAGAAATCGTCGAGCTGTTCCTGCGTGAAGCCGAACTGCTCCTTCAGCCAGTCGGCGCCGAGCGTCCACTGGTTGAAGACGAACTTGATGTCGAAGGCTGATTTCAGCGCGCCGTTCAGCGCCTCGATCTTCTCATCGGTGAAACCCTTGGCCTTGAGCGTGCCGGGATTGATGGCCGGGGCCTGGTTCAAATTGCCATGGCCGACCGCATAGGCCTCGATCTCGGCGATCTGGCTTTCGGTGTAGCCGAGGGTACGCAGCGCTTCCGGCACGGCGCGGTTGATGATCTTGAAATAGCCGCCGCCGGCGAGCTTCTTGAACTTCACCAGCGCGAAATCGGGTTCGATGCCTGTCGTGTCGCAATCCATGACGAGGCCGATGGTGCCGGTCGGCGCGATGACCGAAACCTGCGCATTGCGATAGCCGTGCTTCTCACCCAGCGTGAGCGCCTTGTCCCAGGCGGCGCGGGCGTGCTCGATCAGCTTCTGGTCCGGGCATTCCGTGGCCTTGAGCGGCACGGGGTTGACGGAGAGGCCTTCATAGCCTTGGCTTTCGCCATGGGCGGCGCGGCGGTGGTTGCGGATGACGCGCAGCATGTTGGCGGCGTTCGGCTCGTAGCCGGGGAAGGTGCCGAGTTCGCCTGCCATTTCGGCTGACGTCGCATAGGAAACGCCGGTCATGACAGCGGTGAGCGCGCCGCCGATGGCGCGGCCTTCATCCGAATCGTAGGGAATGCCCGAAATCATGAGCAGACCGCCAATATTGGCATAGCCGAGACCCAGCGTGCGATATTCATAGGAGAGGCGGGCGATTTCCTTCGACGGGAATTGCGCCATCATCACGGAGATTTCGAGCACGATCGTCCAGAGCCGCACGGTGTGCTCATAGGCTTCGATGTCGAAGGTGCCGTCCGCCTTGCGATAGGTCAGAAGATTGATGGAGGCGAGATTGCAGGCCGTGTCGTCGAGGAACATATATTCCGAGCACGGGTTCGACGCGCGGATGGGGCCGGCGGCGGGGCAGGTGTGCCAGTCGTTCATCGTGGTGTTGAAGTGCAGGCCGGGATCGGCGGACGCCCAGGCGGCATAGCCGATCTTCTCCCAGAGGTCGCGGGCTTTCAGCGTCTTCAGCACCTTGCCGTCCTTGCGGGCGGTGAGATTCCACGTGCCGTCATTCTCCACGGCGCGCAGGAACTCGTCTTTCAGCGAGACGGAGTTGTTGGAGTTCTGGCCGGAGACGGTGAGATAGGCTTCCGAATCCCAATCCGTGTCATAGGTGCGGAACTGGATGTCGGTATAGCCCTGCTTTGCGAACTGGATGACGCGCTTGATGTAGTTTTCCGGAACCTGGTTCCGTTTTGCGGCTTTGATCTCTCGCTTGAGCGCAGGGTTCCTGGTCGGCTCATAGCAATCGCCCCAAGACTCTTCAGAGCCGGCCTCGCAATTGACGCAGGCCTTCATGATGGCGGTCAGGTGCTGCTTGACGATCTTGGAGCCGGTGACGAGGGCGGCGACCTTCTGCTCCTCCTTCACCTTCCAGTCGATATATTCCTCGATATCGGGATGGTCGATATCGACAACCACCATTTTGGCGGCGCGGCGCGTGGTGCCGCCCGACTTGATGGCGCCCGCCGCGCGGTCGCCGATCTTGAGGAAGGACATGAGGCCCGACGACTTGCCGCCGCCCGAGAGCTTTTCGCCTTCGCCGCGCAAATGCGAGAAATTGGAGCCGGTGCCGGAGCCATATTTGAAGAGGCGCGCCTCGCGCACCCAGAGGTCCATGATGCCGCCTTCATTGACGAGGTCGTCCTGGACGGACTGGATGAAGCAGGCATGCGGCTGCGGATGCTCGTAAGCGGATTTGGACTTGGTCAGCTTGCCGGTCTGCCAGTCGACATAATAATGGCCCTGGCCGGGGCCGTCGATGCCATAGGCCCAATGCAGGCCGGTGTTAAACCATTGCGGCGAGTTGGGCGCGACGCGCTGGGTGGCGAGCATATAGGCAAGCTCGTCGCGGAAGGCGAGGGCGTCGGCTTCCGAATCGAAATAGCCGCCCTTCCAGCCCCAATAGGTCCAGGTGCCGGCGAGGCGATCGAAGACCTGCCGCGCGTCCATTTCCGAGCCGTAGCGCTCATCCTCGGGGAGGGCGGCGAGCGCCTCTTCATCGGCCACGGAGCGCCAGAGCCAGGAAGGAATGGCGTTCTCTTCAACCTTCTTGAGGCGCGCGGGGACGCCGGCCTTGCGGAAATATTTCTGCGCCAGCACGTCGGTCGCGACCTGGCTGAACTGGGCGGGCACGTCGATGCCTTCCAGGCGGAACACAACGGAACCGTCGGGATTCCTGATCTCACTCGTAGCCTTGCGGAAAGGGATATCCGCATAGGCCGACTGGTTTTCCTTCGTAAAACGCCGTTCGATCTTCATTGGTCCGATCCATCCTCGTATATATGGCGACTGGCCCGCGTCATTTCACCTGACGCCCGGGACAGCAGCCGCGCGCCGCCGCATTCCGGCCTTGCGTTGCCGCAAAACCAAGCCCCCTTACCGCAAGCCTCAGCCGGCCCTTCCGGGCTTGCTAAACGACTTGCCGCATGATCCCGTTCGAAAAGTCCGCGACTTTCCGGGTCATGCTCTATTTGTCCGCCACCTGATTGTTTTTTGATCCCGCAACCGGGGAGTAATTACTTTATCTGGTGCCTATTGTGAATGCAAACACTAAATCTTGTGTTAACGCACCATCTCCCACCTCTTTAACGGCGGCCTTGGGAAGCCGCCAACCCGCCAGAAACCCGACATGAGAACCCGAACGCAAAATGCGGGAATTTCCACGCATCTTCCGTCGAAAAAGGCTCTGATGTCGGTGAAAAGCCGGCCTTCCACACGCACGGCCACGCCACAACGCAACGCTTGAAAGGCATAAAATGTGACTCGACCCTGTGCGTCAAGGGCTGGTCTGTTTCAAATTTATGAACGCAATATCTTGTGTGTCGCGCGTGTGGATAATGGGGAGAAGGGATGGAAAAAGGGCCTTGTGGCTTGCCTGAAGCGCGAAGGCAACGCGGGGGAAAAGCCCGTTGGTTATTGATTTAGGTTAAACACAGAGTAGGGGGGACGGCCCCATTTTTTGTCCGCCGTCATTCTCGGGCTTGTCCCGAGAATCTGCCATAGGAAAACGGATATGCGATCACTGTCCCGACACAGTAGACCACGGTAGATTCTCGGGACGAGCCCGAGAATGACGCCGAGAGAAACCGTTTCAAGTTCGTTTCTGGCGAACTGCCAGCGAACAGGAAGCGTGCTATTCTGCCGCCATCTGGCTAGACATGCCAAAGCCGCGCAGGATGGTCTTCAGCTCCGGCTCGTCGACGCGTGCCGCCGCCTCCTCGGGGCTCATCCATTCAGCCCGCCGCTCGCCGTATTCGGGATAATCCTGTTCCTGATGCGAGAAGTGGACAGGGAATACATCGACTATAAAGGCGCTATCGGTGTCGTGGGGGATGTCGCTCTTTTCATAGGGGTAACTGCCCACGGTCCGGGTGGCGACGGTGCCGCGTACGCCGGCCTCTTCATAAGCCTCGCGCAATGCGGCCTGCGGCAGCGTCTTGCCCACTTGTGGCCAGCCCTTCGGGATGATCCAGCGGCCCGTGCCCCGGCTGGTGATCAGCAGAACTTCTAGCCGCCCGCTATTGTCACGCCAGACGAGCGCCCCCACTTGCAGCCAGCGGCCGGTAGGCGTTCTCATCCGTTTGTCCGTCGCGACGGTGGTGGCAAGGTCGAAGTGCATGGGAAGTGTCTTTCCATTCATCTCCCCAAGATGGGTCGATTCGCTACGATAGCAACGTGCGAAATGAAAAAACTGCTAAGATTTCGTCGAAAACCCGCTTGTTTGCGGCAAAATACGCAAATTATCCCCGGTGCGACTTGGCGATTGGCTCCTGATAGGTGAATCCCATGTCCCATGGGAAGTAAATCCAAGTATCCTGCGAGACTTCAGTAACGAAAGTGTCGATAAGCGGCCGGCCCAGCGGCTTGGCGTAGACTGTGGCGAAATGCGCCTTCGGCATCATCTCGCGCACCATGGCGGCCGTTTTGCCGGTGTCGGTAAGATCGTCCACTACGAGCACACCTTCGCCGCCATTTTCGAGCAAATTTCCGCCGATGCCCTTCAGAATCTGGAGCTTACCCTGCTCGGAATAGTCGTGGTAGGAGGCGATGCAGACGGTTTCGATGAGACGGATGCCGAGTTCACGGCAAATGATGGCCGCAGGCACCAGCCCGCCGCGAGTGATCGCGACCATGGCGCGCCATTCGCGCTGGATGCCAGAAATGCGCCAAGCGAGCGCGCGCGCGTCGCGGTGAAACTGATCCCAGGAAACGGGAAAGGCTTTTTCGGGCAGGGACATCGGCGCGCACTCCAATTCAGCCGCATGGTCGGGTTGAGAGCGTCCGCATTCTCCCGGCCATGCTTTTTAAGGATGCGCTGCTGTTAAGCGGAAAAAGCCACTCGTTGCAAGCGTCCGCTGCCCGAAACGCCGGGATGTCAACGGGAAACCAGCGTCATCATCGGCATGTCGCTGAGGATGGACCGGGTCACGCCGCCGAAGACGAGCTCCCGCAACCGCGAATGGCTGTAGGCCCCCATGACGAGAAGGTCGATGCCGCTGCCCATCACATATTGCCGGATGGTTTCCTGCACCGATAATCCTTGCGAGCTCAATTGCTTGACCTCCACCTTCGCGCCGTGACGGTCGAGCGCCTCGGCAAGGGCGGTTCCGGCCACCGCATTGATCTTCTGGCTGGAGGCTTCCGGCGGATCGACCCAGATGATCTCGACCGACTTGACGGCGACGAGCAGGGGCAGGGCGTCGAATGCGGCGCGGGCCGCCTCGCGCTTGCCGTTGAAGGCGACGGCGATACGGGAAATCTCCGATGGCGCCGAAAAGGCATAGGGAACGAGAAGCACAGGCCGTCCGCTGTCAAAAACCAGCGTTTCGCTGGTATCATTCGATAGCTCCGGATCGTTGGGGTCAGGCTGACCGGCGATGATAAGGTCGGCGCGGAATGCGCTTTGCAGAATGCCATCCGAACCGTCGCTGCTATTGGCATGGACGATGCGGAATTCATGCGGCAGGTCGTACTGGCGCATTTCGACATCGAACAATTCCTGAAGCTTTTCAGCGTTTTCCTTATGGCGCGCCTCGTGGACCTCGAACATCGTTGCATCGACGAAGCCATTCGGGTCAGCGTAGACGACTGGGGAGGGGATGGCATAGATGCCAATAATATGCGCGCGGTCACTTTTTGCCGCCACAAGGGCTGCCGCGGCGACGATCCGCTTCATCTCGGCGGCGTTGCGCACATAGGCGATAAGCGTCCGGTATCCCATAACGAGCCTCCTTCCGGTCTCCTGCTGCGCATTATGCTGCGTAGACGGGTCCGTCTGGCTGCAAAATGCTTATGGTCCGTTCCGTATAACGCGCAGAAGCCTGCTGCGTTGCACCCAGTCTAGCCCACACCTCGCTTCGTCAGCCTTGAGCCAGCGCAAAGCTGGCGCGTCAGGCGGCCTGCTGGGCTTTCAGCTGTTCGACCATGGCCTCCACGGCGGCAACCGCTGCGGCAAGCTTTTGCTCGTCGCGTGAGCGCACCACCAGTTCGGTAGAGAACCGGCCTTCCTCATAGCGCGGATAAGATCCGATGACCGTATCGGGATGGGCGTGCTGAATGGCGCGCAGCGGCTCGCCGATGACGCCCTCGCCAAAGGGGCATGCGACCGCCCGCGAGATGAGCTTGCTGCCGGTGCGAAGCGTGGGCACCACATTATCAAGCATGGCCTGGAAAATGGAAGGGACGCCGGCCATCACATAGACATTGCCGATGGTGAAACCCGGCGCAACCGAAATGGAATTATCGATATGCTGTGCGCCGCGCGGCATCCGGGCCATGCGCATGCGCGATTCGGTGAACTCGATGTTGCGCGCGGCGTAATGGGCGCCGAGAATCTGCATCGCCATTTGGTCATGCTCGCAGGGAACTCCGAAGGCCTTCGCCACCGCATCGGCCGTGATGTCGTCATGAGTCGGGCCTATGCCGCCGGAGGTGAAGACGTAGTCATAGGTGTTGCGCAGCGCGTTCAGCGCGTCGACAATGCTATCCTCCTCGTCGGGGACGATGCGAACCTCCTTCAGATCGATGCCGATGGTGGTCATGATATCGGCGAGATGGCCGATATTCTTGTCCTTGGTGCGGCCCGACAGAAGCTCGTCGCCTATGGCGAGCATGGCCGCGGTTATCGGCTTTTCCTGATGTCCATCCGACATGGTCTCATTCTCCGTTATCTTTGAAATATGTAAGCCGAAAATGCACCGGTGAACAGTCCGTCACCGATTGAGGCGGTTCCATTCTTTTCCAATTGCGGCACATAAAGAGGGGCCGCGACGGGCCGGCGATTTCGACCGATACGGAGATTTGAGATGGCGAAGATACTCGTGCTTTATTACTCGTCCTGGGGGCATATGGAAGCGATGGCCAAGGCCGCCGCGGAAGGCGCGCGCGAGGCCGGCGCGGACGTGACGATCAAGCGCGTGCCGGAACTTGTGCCGGAAGAGGTGGCGAAAAAGGCTCACTACAAGCTCGACCAGGAAGCGCCTGTGGCCGACCCGCTGGAGCTTGCCGATTATGACGGCATCATTTTTGGCCTTTCGACGCGCTATGGCATGATGCCGGCGCAGATGAAGAATTTCCTCGACCAGACCGGTCCGCTCTGGGTCGAAGGCAAGCTGATCGACAAGACGGCGAGCGTGATGGCTTCGAGCGCGACGCAGCATGGCGGCGCAGAACTGGCGCTCGCTTCGGCTCAAATGTCACTGCAGCACCACGGCATGATCATCGTGCCGCTTTCCTATGCCTATCAGGAGCAGATGGGCAATGATGTGGTGCGGGGCGGCTCGCCCTATGGCATGACCACGACCACCAATGGCGACGGCTCGCGCTTGCCCTCCGAGCAGGAACTGGCGGGCGCGAAATTCCAGGGCAAGCGCTTTGCCGGGATCACCGCAAGGCTGCACGGGTGATAGCACCACTGCGCGCGTCGTTGTGAACACGGCGCGCGCAGCCTGGCCTACTTTCCGATGATGTTTGCCGCCGGGTTAGCGTGCGTATGTTCGAGACTCGCCGCGGGTGCCTGCGGATCGACGTAATAGAGGTTCAGAAACAGGAAGAAACCGACGCCGGCGACAAACAGCAGGATAATTGCAATAATGAAGATACGCATCGCTTGGCCTTTCTGCGCCAGCGCGGGGTAGCGGTGCGGCGGAGGCGGTTGGGAACGAGGGATGAAAACGCTTGTTCCAGCCGTTTGTTCCGCATCGCTTGGATCGCAACCGCACTGCCAGGCCCGCAATGGCCGATAAAAGCGTTGCTATGAACCGAACTGCTCGATCACTTCAGCAAGATCGACATGGCCTTTGCAGGATCCGTTGCCCGGCTGCATCTCTCCATTCTCCTGCGTGAGCGCATGGATGACGGCGGGGTCGGCCTCGATCCGCGCCCGCAGCGCGTGGAGCTTCGGCCAGCGTTGCTGGTCGGCGACTTCGTGGAAATCCAGCCAGCGCGCGACGCCAATGAGGATACCGTCTGCAAGCGTGGGACGATCCGCGACGATGAATTTCGTATCGCCGATCATTTCCTCCAGCCGGTCGTGGCGCTCGATCACCCGCTCGCAGCCCCACTCGCGCAGCATCGCCTGCATGGCGGGGTTGGGCGGGGTCATTTCCAGCGCAAACCAGAGCGGGTAGAACGCGCCCGTGAAGCCGGTGTTGATGAAAGCCATCAACTGATGCATCCGGTCCGCCTCGCGCGATAGCGGGTCGAAGCTGATCCGCCGCTCCGTATCACGCGCTTCAAGCCAGGCGGCTATTGCCATGGTCTCGGTCACGACATCGCCCTTGTCGGTAATGAGGGCGGGCGTTTCGACGCGCGGATTGATCCGCCTGTAGGATGGCTCGCGCATCTCGCCGAGCATATCGACCCGGCAGAGCCGGTAAGGCTGCCCCAGCCATTCCATTGCTGCGACAAGTCCCATGGAGCTTCCCGCCGGGAAGCCATATATAAGGATAGGGTCCATTGATTTGGTTCTCCGTGAGTTTTGAACATCACGCTGCGCAGCGGGGCGGACATTAGCGGCCCGGACGCCCAAGTAAATTACGCACCTTTTTGTTACCATGGAGCGGCTTATGAAAGACCTCGTCTCCCGTTGCCCGATCGAGGAAGTGATGCAGATACTGAACGGCCGCTGGCCGACGCTGCTGATCTATTATCTGCAGGAGGGGCCGAAGCGTTTCAGCGATCTGCGGAGGGATAATCCGACGATTTCGCACAAGATGCTGACGCTCGAACTGCGCAAGCTGGAGGAGGCGGGCATTGTCCGGCGCGCCGAGTTCGATGGCTATCCGCTGCGTGTGGAATATGATCTGACGCCCGCCGGAGAAAGGCTGGTGCCGTTGCTCAACGCTCTGGGCGACTGGTGGGAGGAGACCGATGGCGAGGAGCGGCAAGCAACCTTTACCACGCACGAGCGTGACGCCAACACAGAACACGCCGCGTCGATCGCGGGCGAGTAATCGCGCTCCCGATTGACAGTGCGGCGGCCTTTTTCGCGCTGAGAAAACGCGACAGAGTGTCAAACGCAACCCGCCGGCCTCGCGCTTCGGCTTCTCGACGGAGCATTCGATCTTCATGGCCCCGCGCCAGCCGGGTTGGATCAGGGATGAGCAAGGGCGCAAGAGCTGGCCGGTGGACAATACAAGATGGAAGGACCTCGCCGGACGAACTGGCTGGCGGATGGCGTGCTGAAATATCCATCGCACGGTCGGCACGACGTTGAATCGGCTCATCCGCAACGGTTTCACCATCGGGCATGTTGAGGAGTTCGGCCCGAGTGAAGCCCAGATCGCCGCGCAGCCGGAACTCGCAGAAGAGCGGGAGCAGCCCATGTTCCTGCTCGTTGCGGCGGAACGGGCCTGAAGCAGGCCTTAATCTGAAGCAGAAGGGGAAATGAGCCGTTTCGCATAACAGAGAAGGGTGGTCACGCTCATCCGACGACACGCCAAAACCTGCGGAACCGCCAACTACCCGTTGCGTTCACCTCTGACCAAGACGGAGAGAAATCATGGGAAAAAAACGCAAAGCGATTCCGAAGCGGATAGGTGGGTTTAAAGTGCCGAAGGCCCTGCGGCGTTCGAAAATGCTGCGCGCCCTGCTTGGCACTTCAACGGGCCGCAACCTGCTGGCCAGTGCCCTGACTGCGGGTGCCGCTGCCGCTGCCGCCGCCCTTGTGGAGGAACGGCATGAAATTGCCAAGGCCGGCAAAAAGGGACTGAAAAAGAGCGGCAAGTCGATGGCCATTGCTACGAAGGCCATACAGAGCGCAGCGGATGCTGCTATCGAGGTAATAGGCAACACCGCTCACTCGCTGCTGCCCGAGGAGGCGTCCAAAGAAAAAAAGCTCGACGCCGGCGGGGCCGTGATAAGGCATTAAGCCTTGAGCGCACGGATTCTTTGCCGGAAACGAGGAGCGGTCTTCCCGATCTCCTGGAGAAAAGCCTCGTCAGCGATACAGGCAATTCAGCCTTCGCCCGCATGAAGGCGGCGGGCAAGTTACGCGCCATCGGAGTGCTTGTGCGGAAGCATCCGAGGGCCGTGTTCGATGCGCTCTCGGCAGGTATCTGGCAAGCCGGCCGTGTCGGGGTGGACGAATTGCTCTCCGCCGTGGTTTCCAACCGTCGCCAGACAGAGCGCCAGCCGGATCCGATAGATGGTGCGGACGGCGGGGGTCGAACCCGCACGGGCAAGCCCGAGGGATTTTAAGTCCCTTGCGTCTACCAGTTTCGCCACGTCCGCGTATCTTTTCAATCAAGCACTTAAGCGAGACAGTCAAGAGATTGTTTTGCAGCTTCACCTTGCATTCTACAAAGCGTTCTTAATCTCCAGAGCCCACTGGGGAGAGTTCAATCCTCCACGAAAATCTCCTCGCGCTTGCGGTTGATGCTGGGCAGGAGCACGACGATCAGAACGATAAGCGCCAGCAGGAGCAGGCCTGCGCTGATGGGCCTCGTGATGAAGATCGTGGGGTCACCGCGCGAGATGATCATGGCGCGGCGCAAATGCTCCTCGATCAGCGGCCCCAGCACGAAGCCGAGCAGCAGCGGGGCCGGCTCGCAATGTAGCTTCACAAGGACGTAGCCGATGAGTCCGAAGAAGGCGACCGTATAGAGGTCGAACACGTTGGAATTGACGCTGTAGACCCCGATGGACGAGAAGGCGAGGATGATCGGGAACAGCACGTAATAGGGGATCGTCAGCAGCTTCACCCAGAGGCCGATGAGCGGCAGGTTCAATACGATCAGCATCAGATTGCCGATCCACATCGAGGCGATGATGCCCCAGAACAGCGCGGGTTGCTCGGTTGCCACGTTGGGGCCGGGTACGATGCCCTGGATGATCATCGCCCCGATCATGAGGGCCATGACGGGATTTGCGGGAATGCCCAGGGTCAGCATGGGGATAAAGGAGGTCTGCGCACCCGCATTGTTGGCCGATTCCGGCCCCGCGACCCCCTCGATCGCCCCCTTGCCGAAGGTTTGGGGGGTCTTCGAGACGCGCTTTTCCACCGTATAGGAGGCGAAGGAAGCGAGGATCGCGCCGCCGCCGGGGAGAATGCCGAGGGCTGAGCCAAGCACCGTGCCGCGCAGGATCGGCGCGAACATGCGCTTGAAATCCTCCTTGGTCGGCATCAGGCCGGTGACTCTCTTGACCATCACCGAGCGCTCATGCTCGTTTTCGAGATTGCGCAGGATTTCGGCGACGCCGAAGACGCCCACCGCCACGGCGACGAAATTGAGGCCGTCGGAGAGGTCGCGCATGCCGAGGATGAAGCGGGGCGTGCCGGTATAAATGTCGGTGCCGACGAGGCCGAGCAGGAGGCCCAGCACGACCATGGCCAGCGCCTTGATGACAGAGCCATGGGCGAGCGCGATGGACATGATGAGGCCGACGACCATTAACGAGAAATATTCCGCCGAGCCGAATTCGAGCGCGACAGCGGTCAGTGGCGGGGCGAAGATGGCGACGAGGAAGGTCGAGACGGTGCCGGCGAAGAAGGAGCCGATGGCGGCGGTGGCGAGCGCTACCCCGGCCCGTCCGTTGCGGGCCATCTGATAGCCGTCGATAGCGGTGACGGCGGAGGAGGATTCGCCCGGCATGTTGATGAGGATCGCCGTGGTCGAGCCGCCATATTGCGCGCCGTAATAGATGCCCGCCAGCATGATGAGCGCCGATACCGGCTCCAGCTGGAAGGTGATCGGCAGCAGCATGGCGATGGTCGCCGTCGCCCCGATGCCTGGAAGCACGCCGATGAGCGTACCGAGCAGTACGCCGATCAGGCAGAAGAGCAGGTTCCACGGCGTGGCGGCGGTGGCGAAGCCGAGGGCGAGGTTGTGGAAGAGTTCCATGCGTATTTAACCACTGATCCACGGGCCGAAACGGCGGAAGGGCAGGCCCAGCGCATAGCTGAACACGATGACGGAAAAGAGCGTTAGGCCTGCAACGAGAATGAGGGCGAAGCCCGGCTTCATCCGGCTGGAGGCGAAGGCGGCGATGAGCCCGGTCAGGAACACGGCGGGCACGAAGCCAAGGCCACGGATCGTCAAGCCGAAAATGATGGGAGCGGGGAGGATGAACAGCATCCCGCGCCAGGCGATAGGCCCGATGGGCTCGGCCTTATATCGCGTCGCCTGCACGAGGATGACGAGGCCAAGGACGATCAGCAGCCCCGACAGGACCAGCGGGAAATAGCCCGGGCCCATCCGGAACGCTGTTCCGAGTTCCAGCCCCAGCGCCTGCATGGCAAAAAAGGCGCCCAGCGCGATGAAGATCGCGGCGCACAGACCGTCACGGGCGTTGATGGCGATCGGTTTCATACTTGGCCTCATTAGCTCGACACTTCCCTCCCCCTTGCGGGGAGGGTGGCCCGAAGGGTCGGGTGGGGGTGGTGACGTTTACACCATGGTCTCCAGCAGAGGCGCAAACGTCACCACCCCCATCCGCCCGCTGACGCGGGCACCTTCCCCACAAGGGGGAAGGAGGGCGTTGGTGCTAATCCGCGTACTGCCCCGCGCCGTCGATCACCGGCTTCCACCGAGCGACTTCGGTTTCCAGCTTGGCTTTCAGCCCCTCCGGCGTCGCCTCCGCTTCTGTGGCGGGGAGGGTGCCGAGTTCGGCGAAGCGGGCGACGACGTTCTGGTCCTTCAGCGCCTTCTGCAGCGAGACGGAAAGCTTCTTCGTCACGTCATCAGGGGTGCCCTTCGGCGCGTAGATGCCGTGCCAGATGCCGACCGTGAAATCGGGAAGGCCGGCTTCCGACGCGGGCGGCAGATCGGGCAGCACGTCGAGCTTCTTAGGCGAAGTGACGGCATAGGCCTTGATGGTGCCGGCCTGGATCTGCTTCGTCGTGTTGGTGGTCTGGTCGCACATCATGTCGACCTGCCCGCCGAGAAGGTCCGTCATCGCCGGGCCGGTGCCCTTGTAGGGAACGGTGACGAGCTGCGTCTTGATCGCGTTCATGAACATCATGCCGCACAGATGCGAGGCCGCGCCGATACCGGCATTGGCGAGCGTCACCTTGTCGGCGTTGGCCTTCACATAGTCGATGAGGCCCTTCAAATCCTTTGGCTCGAAATCCTTCTTCGCGACGATGGTCATCGGCACGTCGGTGACAAGGCCGACATAATCGAAGGCGTTGAGCGTGTCATAGGGCAGCTTGCGATAGAGTGTGGCGCTGGTCGCCATGCCGATGTGGTGAAGCAGCAGGGTGTAGCCGTCGGGGTCGGCCTTGGCCACGCGCGCCGCACCGAGCGTACCGCCCGCGCCGCCGACATTCTCCACGATGATCTGCCGGCCGAGATCCTTCGACATGGCCTCGGCGACAAGCCGCGTCACAGTGTCCGTGGGGCCGCCCGCCGAGAACGGCACCACCATGGTGATGTTGCGCTGCGGATAATCCTGCGCGCCCGCTGCCGATGCGGCGACGGTGAAAGCCGCGGCTGCCGCCACGGCTGTGAATAGATTCTTCATGCTGTCCTCCCCAGATAAGCCTGGGCCTTGGCGATTCTCCTCCCGCCAAAAGCTCAGGCACATGGGTTGATATCGAACGGGAGAGGGCGGCAAGTGTCAAGGGGAAACGCCACCGGCATTTTCTTTCTTTCCACCATAGTATAAGCCCGATCCTTTATTATTCGTCGGATTTGGCGAAGTTCCGCACCATAGGAGGCACCCTTGCCCGCAGCCAGCAAAACGTCCGCCGCGACGACGAGACAGCAGCCGAAACCATGGGTCGAGGCGGCGCCGCTGCTTGTTGACGTGGCGATGGGGCGCAAGCATGCCGATCTCGTTGTGCGCAACGGGCGCCTGGTCAGTGTCTACTCGGGCGAGATCGTCGCCGGCATCGACATTGCCATCGCCGCGGGGCGCTTCGCCTATGTCGGCCATGACGCGGCGCATTGCATCGGCCCGACGACCAAGGTGGTGGATGCCGAGGGGCGCTATCTCGTGCCGGGGCTTTGCGATGCGCATATGCATGTGGAAAGCGGAATGGTGACGGTGACCGAATTCACCCGCGCCGTCATCCCGCACGGCACTACTTCCATGTTCATCGATCCGCATGAGATCGCCAATGTGCTGGGGCTTGAGGGCGTGCGGCTGATGCATGACGAGGCGCTGGCCATGCCGATCAACGTCAAGGTGCAGATGCCGAGCTGCGTTCCCTCCGCGCCGGGGCTGGAAAATGCCGGGGCGTCCATCGGGGCGGCGGAAGTCGCGGAGGCGATGACATGGCCCAACATCATTGGGCTCGGCGAGGTGATGAATTTCCCCGGCGTTGCGGGAAATGACCCGACCATGCGCGGCGTGATCGATGCGACCGCCAGCGCGGGCAAGACCGTGGGCGGGCACTATGCCTCGCCGGAGCTTGGCCGCGCCTTCCATGGCTATGTCGCCGGCGGGCCGGAGGACGATCACGAAGGCACGCGGGTGGAGGACGCCATTGCGCGCGTCCGGCAGGGCATGCGGGCGATGCTGCGGCTCGGCTCGGCCTGGTATGACGTGGCGAGCCAGATCAAGGCGATTACGGAGCAGGGGCTCGATCCGCGCAATTTCATCCTGTGCACCGACGACAGCCATTCCGGCACGCTGGTTAATGAGGGGCATATGGACCGGGTGGTGCGCCACGCGATCCGGCAAGGGATGAAGCCAGTGACGGCGATCCAGATGGCGACACTCAACACCGCCCAGCATTTCCGCATGGAGCGGGAGATCGGATCGATCACGCCGGGACGGCTGGCGGATTTCCTCATCGTCTCCGATTTGCCGGCGCTCACCATCGAGCGGGTCTATGGGCGCGGCGTGCTGCTGGCTGAGAAGGGCAAGCTTCTGGCGAATATTCCGGCCTATGACTATCCGGCAAAGGCCAAGAACACGGTGAAGCTCGGGCGCAAGCTTTCTGCGGAGGATTTCGATATCGCCGCGCCCAAGCCAGGCAAAACAGTCACGGCGCGCGTTATAGGCGTCATCGAGAATCAAGCGCCGACGCGGGCGCTCGAGGCGGAGCTTCCCGTCATGGACGGGATCGTGCAGATGGACCGGCGCAACGATGTCTGCCAGATCGCGCTGGTCGAGCGGCATCGGGGAACGGGCGCGGTCGTCAACGGCTTCGTTTCGGGCTTCGGCTATACGCTCGACTGCGCTCTCGCCTCGACCGTGGCGCATGACAGCCATCACATGATCGTCGTCGGCACCAACAAGGACGACATGGCCAAGGCCGCCAACCGGCTGGGTGAGGTGGGCGGCGGGGTCGTGCTCTTCTCCAAGGGCCGCGAATTGGCGCTGGTGGAGATGCCGATCGCGGGCTTGATGTCGGATGAGCGGGCCGAGAAGGTGGCCGCCAAGGCCGACAAGCTCGTCAACGCCATGCGGGCGATGGGCTGCACGCTCAACAACGCCTATATGCAGCATTCGCTGCTGGCGCTGGTGGTGATACCGGAATTGCGCATATCGGATATCGGCCTTATCGATGTCCGCACCTTCGAGAAAGTAGACCTCTTCCCATGACCGGTTTCACCAAAAGCGTAGAGCGCGCCACGGCGAAAATGCGCGCGCTGTTCCCCGAGACGCCGCTGCAAATCAACGATTACCTCTCCCGCAAATATGGCGCGGAAATCTGGCTGAAGCGCGAGGATCTCTCGCCCGTGCGCTCCTACAAGATCCGCGGCGCGTTCAATTTCATTTCCGCCGCGATCGAGGATTGCCCTGACGACACGGTCTTCGTTTGCGCCTCCGCCGGTAATCATGCGCAGGGCTTCGCCTTCGTCTGCCGCCATTTCGGACGGCGCGGCGTGGTGTTCATGCCGGTGACGACACCGCAGCAGAAGATCGACAAGACGCGCGCCTTCGGCGGCGATTTCATCGAAATCCGGCTGTTCGGCGATATTTTCGATGCCTGCTATGTCGCCGCGCAGGCCCATGTCGCCGAAACCGGCGCAATGATGGTGCCGCCATTCGATCATGCCGAAATCATCGAGGGGCAGGCGACGGTGGCGCATGAGATTCGCAATCAATTGCCCGATGGCAAGGAGCCGGATTTGATGATCCTGCCGGTGGGCGGCGGCGGGCTTTCGGCGGGCGTCACGCGCTATCTTGACGATCTCGGCTGGAAGACGCGCTTCCGCTTCGTGGAGCCGAAGGGCGCGCCGAGCCTCAGGCAAAGTCTGGAAGCCGGCAAGCGCGTGAAGCTTGCCCGCGTCGATAATTTTGTCGATGGCGCGGCGGTGGCCGAAATCGGCAAGGAAAATTTCAGGCTTCTCAAAGGGTTCGATCCGGAATCTGTGATTTTGATTCCGGAAAACCGCCTCTGCGGCACCATTGTCGAGATGCTGAATATCGAGGGCGTGGTGCTGGAGCCGGCGGGCGCGCTCGCCATCGACGCGCTCAAGGATTTCAAAAAGAGCGAGCTCAAGGGCAAGCGCATCGTCCTGGTGGTTTCGGGCGGCAATTTCGATTTCGAGCGCCTGCCTGACGTAAAGGAGAGGGCGCTGCGCCACGAGGGGCTGAAGAAATATTTCATCTTCCGCTTTCCCCAGCGGCCCGGCGCGCTGCGCTCCTTCCTCGACCTCCTGGGCCCCGACGACGACATCGCCCGCTTCGAGTACTTAAAGAAATCGGCGCGCAATTTCGGTTCGGTGCTCATTGGCATCGAAACGAAGGACCCTAATAATTTCAGCATTCTCAACCAGCGCTTCGAGGAGGCCGGCTGGTCCTATCAGGACGTGACGGAGGACGAAGTGCTGGCGGATTTCATTATTTGAGTAAGATAGTGAGTAGTGGGGTAGAACCTCTCTATCTCACTACTCACTATTCCCTACTCACTATTATTCATTTGCATTTCCCGTCGAATACCTCCATATGACGAAGTAGGCGCTTGGGCCGGATCATCCGGCTTTCCCATAGCATGGACTTGGTTGCGTCGAAAAAGGTTCTGGAGCGTGCGGCTCTGGACACGGCAGCGCAAGTCGCGTGCGGGCATTATGCTCCAGCGCTTCGTCGTTTACCGAAAAGAAAAATAGCCTGCAGGTTGCGCCTGTTGGCTGGAATTTTGCGGGACCGGAAGCCGGTGCCCGCTCGAAAGAGATTGAGTTTGGAAAACACTATCGAAAATAGCGGCTTTGCCGCATTGGGCATCACGGGCGTCCTGCTGAAGGCTGTCGAGAGCGCCGGCATGAGCGCGCCGAAGCCGATTCAGGAACAGTCGATCCCGGCGCAGATTGAAGGCCGCGACATTCTCGGCATTGCGCAGACCGGTTCCGGCAAGACGGCGGCATTCAGCCTGCCGATCCTCGTCAAGATCATCGGCTTGGGCGACAAGCGCAAAGGCAAGACCGCGCGCGCGCTGATCCTCGCCCCGACGCGCGAACTGGCCGTGCAGATCGAAGAGACGATCCGCACGCTGTCGAAGGGCTCGCATGTCTCCACGGCGCTTATACTCGGCGGCGTGTCGCGCCTTTCGCAGATCAGGCGGATGCAACCGGGCGTCGATGTGCTCATCGCCACGCCGGGCCGGTTGACCGATCTGGTGCGCGAGAATGCCGTCGACCTCTCCGAAACGCGCTGGCTGGTGCTCGACGAGGCCGACCGGATGCTGGACATGGGCTTCATCAATGATGTGAAGCGCATCGCCAAGGCAACGCATAAGGACCGCCAGACGGCGCTGTTCTCGGCCACCATGCCGCAGGAAATCGCGTCGCTCGCAGCGAGCCTGCTGCGGGAACCGGTTCGCGTCGAGGTTGCGCCGCAGGGCACGACCGCGTCAGAAATCACGCAGGTTCTGCATCCCGTGCAGACCAAGGACAAGAAGCGCGTGCTTTCGGGCATGCTGACGGACCAGTCCATGGCCTCGGTCATCGTCTTCACCCGCACCAAGCATGGTGCGGATGCGGTGACCCGTAATCTGGAGCGCGACGGCTATGATGTTGCCGCCATCCATGGCAACAAGTCGCAGAATGCGCGCCAGCGTGCCCTCAACGGCTTCAAGGATGGCTCCGTGCGCATTCTCGTCGCCACCGATATCGCCGCGCGCGGCATCGATGTTGTCGGCATCAGCCATGTGGTCAATTACGACCTGCCGGACGAGCCGGAAAGCTATGTGCACCGCATCGGCCGCACAGGCCGCAACGGTGCTTCCGGAGCTGCGATTACGCTTTATGATCCGGGTGCCGAACATGCCAAGCTGAAGGCGGTGGAGCGGGTGATCCGCATGAAGCTGCCGGTCAAGGACGCGCCGGCTCCGGTCGGCCCGCTGCCGGTGAAGCCGAGGGCGGAAAAGCCGGAAGCCGCCACCGAGCGTCCCGCCGGAAACCGCAACAAGCCGAAAGGCGGCCAGCGCTCCGGCCAGCGCAACCATGCCAGCCCCCAGGGCGAGCGCCGCGAGGCGATCTGGTCCAATGACGGTTCTGCGCGTGACGGTGCCGAGCGCGATGGGCAGAAAAAGAAGCCCTTCCGCCGCAGAAAGCGCCCGGCTGGGGCGAGAGCGGCTTAAGCCGCCTTCTCGATTTCACGCTTGGCGGCCCGGACCAGGAAACCGGACCGGGTCAGCCCATGCTTGTTGGCGTAGTCATCGATCTGCTGAAGTATATCTTCATTCAGCGTGATGTTGACGCGCACCGCCTTGGGCGCTCCGACCTTGAGCGGCACAAGGAATGCCACGGCCTCCCTATTGTCGGGATCGGCCATGATGGCTTCCAGGCTGGAGGGCTCGGGGATGGTTTCGCCATCCTCGGTCATTCCCTCGACATGGAAAGCCAGGGCTTCCTCTGCATTTGCCCGCGCTTCGTCCAAATCCCTGCCGGCCGTTACGAGGCCGGGAAAATCCGGGAAGTGGACGCCGTAATCGCTGCTGGGTTCTTTGTGAATCAATCCGACATAGTTTCGCATGGTCGTCTACCTTAATTTCAGCCCGGATTGCTTTTCGATGCTCTTGCGGGTGCCGATGGGGACATCCCGTTCCGGGTGAGGGACAGTTACGCGGCCCGGCTTTACAGGATGCTTGAACTGAACGTGGCTCCCCTTTTGAGCGACGATCCGCCATCCGTCCCGTTCCAGCGATCTGATAATCTCCGCGCTTTTCATGTGTGTATTAATACACATTATTGCGCAGCATATCAATTACTGGGGGGCAAGATTTTCAGTGAAGCCAGTGCAGGATCACGGCATCGAGGCTGTATGGC
The DNA here is from genome assembly GCF_014640615.1 of Paramesorhizobium endophyticum. Taxonomy (GTDB): domain Bacteria; phylum Pseudomonadota; class Alphaproteobacteria; order Rhizobiales; family Rhizobiaceae; genus Paramesorhizobium; species Paramesorhizobium endophyticum. The sequence continues at coordinate 215,756 of NZ_BMHH01000002.1, forward strand.
CCGGAACCGCCCGTGACGATGACGATCAGCATGATGGCGTATAGGGTCTCGGGCAGATAAAGCCAGTCATCGAGTCGGTCGGCTTCGTCGATGGGCTTGTAGATTTCGACCCGCTGCCTGCCTGTCAGTGCGACGGCGACGAGGATGACGACGAGCAGGCCGAGCGCGGCGAGCGGGGTCAAGAAACCGATTGCAACAGCCATGCCGGCCATGAATTCAACGAGCGGCACCCACCATTGGTTAAAGCCTATCCAGGGAATGCCGCATCGCTTCAATTCCTCGACAAAGGTGATATGCCGCTGTGGATTGAAGAGCTTGTGATAGCCGCAGAACGCGAAAAACAGGCCGGTGGCGACGCGATTGAGAGTAAGCGCGATGTCGGCTCCGCCGAGGCCTTTGAATAATATATCCGCCACTATATTGTCTATGGACATTCTGGCGTTTCCGAATAGGCGTCATATTTCCGGATTTATCTATGAATGCGCTATATATGGAATTTATATTGCGATCGTTTGGGTTATTATTTCACAGTGCTCCACGATTGCGTGATCGTTCCGGGCGTTTCGCCTCACCGGCGCTTCGTGGAAAAACTTGCCTGTGTTCCCTCGCAATTTGAGTATCAGGTGCTTGATTGACATCCATCCAGCCAATAGTTTCGCGGCCAACGATAATGGTGCGAGGCATTTGCGATGCTGGATACGGTGATCGACGCGATCGGGAACACGCCGCTGATAAGGCTAAAAAAGGCTTCCGAAATCACCGGCTGTGAGATCTGGGGCAAGGCGGAGTTCCTGAACCCCGGCCAGTCGGTCAAGGATCGCGCGGCGCTCTATATCATCCGCGACGCGGAGCGTAAGGGCTTGCTGAAACCCGGCGGCGTCATCGTCGAGGGGACGGCGGGCAATACCGGCATCGGCCTTACCATGGTGGCGAAGGCGCTCGGCTACCGCACGGTCATCGTTATTCCCGAGACGCAGGCGCAGGAGAAGAAGGACGCGCTGCGGCTGCTGGGCGCCGAGCTTATCGAAGTGCCGGCGGTCCCTTACAAGAATCCCAACAATTATGTGCGCTTGTCGGGCCGTCTCGCCGAGCAACTGGCGAAGACCGAGCCGAACGGCGCGATCTGGGCCAACCAGTTCGACAATCAGGTGAACCGTCAGGCGCATATCGAGACGACCGCCGAGGAAATCTGGCGCGATACTGATGGCAAGGTGGATGGTTTCATTTGCGCGGTCGGCTCCGGCGGCACGCTCGCGGGCGTCGGCCTTGGGCTGAAGGCGAAGAACCCCGGCATCAAGATCGGGCTTGCGGACCCGCATGGCGCGGCGCTCTATTCCTGGTACACGGATGGCGAGCTGAAGGCAGAGGGCAGTTCGACCACCGAGGGAATCGGGCAGGGGCGCATCACCGCCAATCTCGACGGTTTCACGCCGGATTTCGCCTATCGCATCGGGGATGCCGAGGCGCTGGAGATTATCTTCGATCTTGTGCAGGAGGAGGGCCTGTGCCTGGGCGGCTCGTCCGGCATCAACATCGCCGGGGCGATCCGGCTTGCGCGCGATCTGGGGCCGAGCCACACCATCGTCACCGTGCTCTGCGACTATGGCAACCGCTACCAGTCGAAAATGTTCAATCCAGATTTCCTGCGTTCCAAGGACCTGCCCGTTCCGGTATGGCTTGAAAGGAAGGCCGACATTTCCATTCCCTATGAGGCTGTGTGACCCGATGGCTTATGAGACGAAAGCGCTGTTCCGTGACGATGCCTATCTGGCGAAGGCCGAAGGAACCGTCATCGGTGTCAATGAGCGCGGCGGCATCCTCCTCGACGCCACGAACTTCTATGCCACATCGGGTGGCCAGCCTGGCGACACCGGCCATTTCGAGCGCGCCGATGGCTCGCGCATTGACATTGCCGCGACTGTAACGGGCGAGACCAAGAGCGAGATCATCCATATTCCCGCCGAGGGGCAGGCGCTGCCGGCGGCGGGCGAGAAGCTGATCCTCCATATCGACTGGCCGCGCCGCTACCGCCTGATGCGAATGCATACGGCCTGCCATCTGCTTTCCGTGATCTGCCCGTTTCCGATTACCGGCGCCGCCGTGGGCGAGGAGGAAAGCCGGGTCGATTTCGACCTGCCCGACCCGTCCTATACGCGCGAGAACGTGACGGAGCGGCTTATGGAAATGGTGCGCGCCAATGCGCCGATTTCTACTCGCTGGATCAGCGATGATGAGCTGGCTGCCAATCCGGGGCTGGTGAAGTCGAAAAATGTCCGTCCGCCCATGGGCAGCGGCCGGATACGGCTCGTTCTTATCGGTGAGGATGGAACAATCGATTCGCAGCCCTGCGGCGGCACCCATGTGGTGGCGACGGAGGAAGTCGGCGAAATCCATATCGGCAAGATCGAGAAGAAAGGCCGGGAAAACCGCCGCTTCCGCATCCGGTTCGGGGCGCTGGTTTAGCCGCATTGAAATGGTCAGCAAGGAGAATGAGATGAGCAACAAAAGCCCCTTCGTCGTTTCAGCCGATTGGCTGGAAGAGCATCTGAGCGAGCCCGGCCTCTCCATTCTCGATGCCTCCTGGTATCTGCCGGGGCAGAACCGGGATCCGCGCGCCGAATATGACGCGGCGCATATTTCCGGCGCAATTTTCTATGATCAGGACAAGATTGCCGATCATTCCTCGGGCCTGCCGCATACCATTCCCTCGGCAGAGGACTTCGTCCGTGAAGCAAGCGCCATGGGGCTGACGGTGGACGATACGATCGTCGTTTATGACGGGCCGGGCATGTATACCGCGCCGCGCGTCTGGTTTCTGCTCCGGATCATGGGAGCGAAGAAGGTCTTCGTGCTCGATGGCGGCTTCGACCGCTGGAAGCGGGAAGGGCGGCCCGTCACGGCTGACGTGACGAAGATCGCGCCCTCGACCTTCAGCGCCAGCCTCGATCTGTCGCGCGTGGCGAGCTTTGAGAAGATGCTGCAGATCGTCGAGGACGGCTCGGTGCAGATCGCCGATGCGCGCGCGCCGGGCCGGTTCAGCGGCGAGGAGGCGGAGCCCCGCGCGGGCATGCGGTCCGGCCATATGCCGGGCGCGCGCAATGTGCCGGTCGCGAGCCTGTCCAAGGATGGCGAGCTGAAGAATCTGGACGAGTTGAAGGAGATATTCGACGAAGCCGGTGTGGATCTCGCAAAGCCTGTCGTGACGAGTTGCGGCTCGGGCGTGACGGCGGCGGTGATTACTCTGGCGCTGGAATCGCTCGGTCACAAGGGCAATTTCCTTTATGACGGCTCGTGGAGCGAGTGGGGCGGTCGGCCCGACACGCCAATCGAGACGGGCAAGGCGGCTTAGGGATGGCCGAGGAGCAGAAAAAGCTGGTCGCGCGGATCACGCATCTGGAAATGACCGAGCGCAGCACGCCCACCGTGCCGCCTCCCTCCGGTATGAAGCTCGCGATCATGCGGGCTTCCAATATCCCCGTGCATTATTACCGCTATCTCTATGAGCAGGTTGGAAAGCCGCATCACTGGATGATGCGCCGCAAACAGAGCGATGCGGAGCTTTCCGAGGCGATCAATGCCAGGGCCGCCGAAATCCACGTGCTCCATGTGGATGGCTGCCCGGCTGGCTTTGCCGAGTTCGATCTGGCGCGGTTGCCGGATGAAGCGGAAATCCTCTATTTCGGCCTCGTTCCCGACTATCAGGGACGAGGTCTCGGAAGCTTCTTCCTCGCCGAAATGATCGCCGCGGCCTGGTGGCATGGGCCGAAGAAGGTGACGATCCACACCAATTCCCTCGACAGCCCTCGCGCGCTCCAACTCTACCAAAGAATGGGCTTCGTGCCCGTCGGCTGGTCGGAGGAGGAAGTGGAGGCTTGGGAATAGGGGTCAGGCCGACGCGTCCCGCTCGCCTTCCCCCGCCTGCCGGGGAAGCAGGTGGTAGGCGGGGTTCTCCTCGCCATCGTCGTAAACGACACAATTGCGCCCCCGCTTCTTGGCGCGGTAGAGGCATTTATCCGCCCGGCTCAAGACCTGCGAATTCGACTCATGCTTGGGCGCCATGGCGCAGCCGATGCTGATCGTCAGCGGATGGATCTGGTTTGACGCCGTATAAAGCGGCGTGTTCTCGACCTCGGCGCGCACCCGCTCCGCCAGGCGCAAGGCGGTTTCCCGCGAAGCGCCGGGCAGGTAGATGCAGAATTCCTCTCCGCCGATCCGGCCCACGATATCGCCCTTGCGGGTGGCGTTCTGCAAGGCGAATGCGATGATCTTCAAGGCCCGGTCGCCCACGGCATGGCCATAGGTATCGTTGATCGCCTTGAAATGGTCGGCGTCGATGGCCAACGCCGCGCCGGTTTCCACGCGCGCGCGGCTGATCTTCATGGCCTCGAAGAAGGAGCCGCGATTGAGCAGCCCCGTCATGTCGTCGATCCGCGATTTTGCCTGCAATTGCTGATGCGCCAGCTTCAATTCATGCAGCGCCACCTTCAGCTTGTGATTCTGAACATAGGTGTAGAGCGCATTGGGAAAGGCGGTCACGGCGGGGAGGGCCGCTGTCATGACGAGCGGAAAAAGCGTTATCTCGCCTCCGGCCCACCACAGGACGGCGACGCAAACCAGCTCACAAAAGACAATGACGGCCAAAGTCGTCACAAACGCCTTCAGCAAAGCGGATTTCATGCTTTTCCGTCCCCCAGAGATACATCCGCCGCTCATATAGGGAAGCGCTGGTGAACCCTCCATGAACGGGGAATAAACGGTTTGTTCAGGTAAAATTCCAAAGGCGGCCATGGCTCGCAAAAAGCGGAACCAAATGCACCGGGCGACGTTCCCTTCACGTCAATCAATCCGGACGGCGGGCTTCTTTTTAACGGCAAGGAGGAATTTGGTCATGGGCTTCTTTTCGAAGGATATCCATTCCATGGACGATCTTTTCGTCCACACCATGCGCGACATGTATTACGCCGAGCAGCAGATTGCCAAGGCGCTTCCCCAGATGATGGAAAAGACGCAGAATGCCGAGCTCCGGATGGGCTTTGAAAAGCACCTGAACGAAACGAAGAACCAGATCAAGCGTCTGGAGGAGGCGTTCGAGCTTTATGGAGTGGAAGCGAAGGGCGTCAATTGTCCGGCGATAGACGGCATCATCGAGGAAACCAACGAGATTGCCGGCGAGGTGGACGATCCGACTGTGATGGACGCGGCGCTGATCGCGGCGGCGCAGGCCGTCGAGCACTATGAAATCACCCGTTATGGCACGCTGATCGCCTGGGCCAAGGAACTGGGCCGCGGGGATTGCGCGGCGCTCTTCGAGCAAAACTTGAAGGAAGAAAAGGCGACCGACCAGAAGCTGACCGCGCTCGCTGAAAGCAACATCAATCGCAAGGCGGCTTGATGGGCAAGCGCGGACCTATAACAGGGTCGCGAACGTCTAAATCGTCATAAGTGGGGCAGGGAGCGAGAGCTTCCTGTCCTTTTTGCGTATAATTCCGGCTTTATCGACTTAACTTCCCGTGGCCTCGCTTTCCTTCGTGCACATATCGGCAATGCCGCGAACCTCCGGGCTTTCCGTTGACATCCGGTTCTCGAACAGTTCGTCGAATAACTTGGCCTGATCCAGCTTCGCGGTAACGCAGGCGCAGAAGCGGTGGCAGAGTTGCCCGTTATTGGTCATCTGGCAGCTTTGCTCGCAGGTTTGCACGAACCGCGCGTGCTGGTCGGCCATCGATGGGGGGAGTAGCTGGGCGATGAGGAAGACGCAGGCGATGAGTATTGGTTGGTGCGTGAGGTAGAAGGCGAGGCTGTGCCCGCCGATGAAGGTGAGCGGGCGGTCGAGAAGAGGGAAGCCGGTGCCGTTCTGCAGGATCGGCATCAACTGGAAGCGCTGGAAGATCCGCGCCAGCGCCATGCCTCCCAACACCGCGCCAAACCATGGAAACAGCGGCACATAATCATTGGAGCGCGGGAATATGGTCGAGAGCCCGACCCACCAGAGGGCAGGGTGGTCGAAAAGGGACGATTGATAATAGAAGGGCAGGGCGACGAATACCGCCGCGCAAAGGACGATGACCGGGATCGGCAGCCACAGAAATAGCAGCCCCAGCAGGCTCGCCAGCGCGATCTGGTGCAGGATGCCGAAGAAGATGAAGCTGCCGGGAATCATATACCAGGTGACGAGCGTGATGGCGAACGCCGCGCCTGCGATCTGCGCAAGCCGGATGCCGAAAGACCTCCAGCGTATCCCCTTGCCATGCGCCAGCACGAGGCTGAAGCCGACAAGGATGAGGAAGCTAGACGCGATCATGCGCGCGAAGAGTTTCCAGCCGCCATGCCCCGTGGTTCCGGGGTCGAGATAGCCGAAGAACTCGAAATCCCACCCCGTATGGTAGATCGCCATCGCGAGCAGGGCGATGCCGCGCGTGATATCGATCCGGGCAAGGCGCGGTTTCGTTGCTGGGCGGGAGTCGGCGGCGGTCTGTTCAAGCTGCATGGAGAATTCCGCGGAAGGGGCCGAAAAGCGGGTTGCGTGTTCACTGAAAACGCCTGAATGTCCTCTTTACTTCAAGGCCGCGCGGCGGTCAAAAACCGCTTTGTCAGAGAGGAGAGGGCATCAGTGTTTTTCGCTGTGTCGAAGATATTCTGGCTCTTCGCCCAGCCGGTAACCTTGCTTCTTGTGGGACTGCTGGTGTCTATACTGGCGATCGCTCTCGGCTATCGACGCCTCGCGCTCGCATTCTCGGGTATTACGGCGATCTTCCTCCTTCTTGCAGGGTTCACGACCTTGGGCAGTATCATGCTCCAACCGCTTGAAGACAGGTTCCCGCCGCGCCCCGCGCTGCCGGAACGGATCGACGGCGTCGTCGTGCTTGGCGGCTATATGGAGGGTGAGGTCAACGCATCCCGCGGCGGCCATGAGGTAAACAGGGCGGCCGACCGCGTCATCGAGACGATGCGCCTGGCGCGGCTTTATCCGGAAGCGCGCATCGTCGTGTCCGGCGGCGAGGGGACATTTTTTGACGCCTCCGTAGCTGACGCCATCAGCACTCGGGCGCTTTTCAGCGATTTCGGACTGACCGGAGACAGGTTCTTCTTTGAGGAGCAATCGCGCAATACCCTTGAAAATGCCGTCTACTCCCGCGATGTGGTCAAGCCGAAACCGGGCGAAACCTGGCTACTCGTCACCTCCGCATTTCACATGCCGCGCTCCGTCGGATGCTTCCGGCAGGCCGGCTTTCCCGTGATCGCATGGCCGGTCGATTATTCGACCCGCACCGATACGCGCTTCACCTTCGATCTGCAGAATCCCTCGCGAAATCTGACGCGCGTAGCCGTCGCAATGCGGGAATGGCTGGGCCTTGCGGCATATTGGCTCAGTGGCAAGATTGGTGAAGTGCTCCCTGCACCCGGCGGAGCTTCTGTCGTAGGCTGATAAGCGAAGGTCGGCATTGGACTTCGCATTTTCCCCGGTGTGGTCCATCTTCTCCTGAACTGATATAGTGGACCGGCATGTTTCTTTCGGTATTTGATCTCTACAAGATTGGGATAGGCCCATCGAGTTCCCACACGATGGGGCCGATGACGGCGGCGAATGTCTTTCTTTTTGAATTGAAGGACGGCCACTGGCCGCGTCCGGCAGGCGTGAAAGTTACCCGGCTTAAGGCACGGTTGCATGGCTCGCTGGCCTTCACCGGCGTCGGCCATGCAACGGACCGGGCGGTTATCCTGGGCCTTTGCGGCTATCTTCCCGGCCGGATCAACCCGGATGATATGGCCGGAATCATCGATCAGGTGCGGGCGGAAAAGCGCATCCAGCCGGACGGGCATCCCGCCTATTGCTTCGATCCGGACAGCGACCTCATCATGGACCGCAAGGTGGCGCTTCCCGGCCATACCAACGGCCTTGCCTTCGAGGCTTACGATGCCGATGACCGTCTGCTGCTCCGCCGGGTTTATTATTCCATCGGCGGCGGCTTCGTGGTCACCGAGGAGGAGCTGGCAAAGCAGAAAAACGGCGGCGCAGTTCTCCAAGCCACCGACGTGCCTTATCCCTTCGCCAATGCTGCCGAGATGCTGGCGATGGCGCGGGAGAGCGGCCTTTCCATTGCCGAAATGAAGCGAGCCAATGAGGAAACGCGGATGAGCCGCGCCGCGCTCGACGAGGGGCTCGACCGCATCTGGGATGCAATGCGCGCCTGCATCGAGCGTGGGCTGCGCCAGGAAGGTATCATGCCCGGCGGTCTCAAGGTGCGCCGCCGTGCGCGACAGTTGCATGACCGGCTGGAGGAGGAATGGCGCCAGAACCGGCGAAACCCGCTGCTCGCCAATGACTGGCTCTCGGTCTATGCCATGGCGGTCAATGAGGAGAATGCGGCGGGCGGTCGTGTCGTCACCGCGCCGACCAATGGCGCGGCGGGCGTCGTGCCTGCGGTGCTGCGCTATTATGTCCGTTTCCATGACGATGCGGACCAGAAGGGCATCCGAGATTTCCTGCTGACTTCGGCGGCCATCGGCGGCGTGATCAAGCACAATGCTTCGATCTCGGGCGCGGAGGTGGGGTGCCAGGGAGAGGTGGGCTCCGCTTCGGCAATGGCGGCGGCGGGGCTTGCCGCCGTACTGGGCGGTACGCCTGAGCAGATCGAGAACGCAGCGGAGATCGCGCTGGAGCATCATCTAGGCATGACCTGCGATCCCGTCGGCGGGCTGGTGCAGGTGCCCTGCATCGAGCGCAATGCGCTTGGCGCGGTGAAGGCCGTCACGGCGGCATCGCTGGCGATCAAGGGCGACGGCACCCATTTCGTGCCGCTCGACGCCTGCATCGAAACCATGCGCCAGACCGGCATCGACATGAACGAGCGCTACAAGGAAACGAGCCAAGGCGGCCTGGCGGTCAATGTGGTGGAGTGCTGAGAAAAGGGCAGATACTGAGAAAAGGGCAGATATATTGTTCATTCGAGCATACTCCCCTATTCCCTTATTCCCATACTCCCTTTATTGCCCGTGCCATGCCACTTCACATCGTAAAGCTCTGCGTCGGATGCGACAGCATTGAGGATCTTGCCGCGTGGATCGATTTCCGCCTGGAAGAGAAGCGCGCCGCCGGCGAATTGCCGGAACAGTTCCACACCACCCGGATGGTGCCCAAGCGCATTGACGAGCTTCTCGACGGCGGTTCGCTCTATTGGGTGATTAAAGGCAACATCCAGTGCCGCCAACGGCTCACCGATATCCGACCCTTCACGGACACGGACGGTATCCAGCGCTGCCATCTGGTGCTGGAGCCTAGGCTTGTTCTCACCGAATGGCAGCCGCGCCGGGCATTTCAGGGATGGCGGTATCTCAAGGAAAACGAAATTCCCGCCGATGTTACAAACGGCGTGAAGGGCCGCGTCGCTTTGCCGGTGGAATTGCGCCAGGAACTGGCGGCGCTGGGATTACTGTAGAAGATAAGAGGGGGTCGCCCAACTCAATGAAAACGAAGCCGGATCGCCTTCATCCCGCGCGGGTCGGATGTGTGCAAATGGACCGGTGCGAAGGGCAGGGAGGCCCGGCGCGAGCGTGCCGCGTGGCAGATGAGCAGCGCCACGAGATCGCGCGTGGTCAGCGTCGATCCGCCCCGTTTCAAATCGGCCAGGCGAACGGCGGCCTGATGCAGCGCCTGCATGTTGAGCAGGGACGTCGCCTCCACCTTTGAATGCGCACTCTGGATTCCAGTGATCTTCTGCTTTTTCGGCATGGAAAAACCCTCTACTGAGAACTATTGCGGGTTTTGGTAAACAATGACTGGACGACGGGGCGCCCAATCAAGATTTTTACTGGGCGATCGCGTAGCAGCTGAAATCTTTCCGCTTCAGGACGGCGCAGGCTTTCGAGGCTGCGGTCTGGGTTTCGAAGCCGACGAAACGGGCGCGGTAGAAGGTTTTCGATTTCTGCTCGAAGGTTTCCGTGCGGGCCGTCACGGCGGCGAGCGTCGATCCGGCTTCAGCAGCGGCCTTGGCGAGCATCGCCTGCGCCTGTTCCGAGCTCGGCAGCGAGCCGATCTGGATTGCCCATCCGCCGGCGGCGCGGGCAGAGGCGGTGGTGACCGGGTCGACATGCGCCGGCACGGCTTGAGGCTTGGCGATGGAGGCCACCGCAACGGCTGCGGCAGGCCGCGGCGTGGGGGCTGCGAGCGCCGTGACCACTTCGTCATCCGCATCGCCCTGGCCGTACGCTTCTTCTGTTTCGACGCGCGCTACCGGAACCGGCGCTTCTTCCGCCTCAGGCAGGCTCACAGGCGTGACGGGCGCAACCTCCATCGGCGTTTCCTGCCGCGCGGCCAGCAGCGGCTCGCCGCCACGGCGCGATGCCTGCGGCACATATTTCGCGAGGAGAGCGGTCATATGCGCGTCGCGGGCGCCGCCGCTTTTGCCGCCCATCACCACCGCGACAACCTTGCGCCCGTCGACCTTGACTGAAGACACGAGATTATAGCCGGAATCGCGCGTATAGCCGGTCTTGATGCCGTCCACGCCCTCGACCTTGCCGAGCAGGCGATTGTGGCCCCGGATGGTGCGGCCCTTGTAAACGAAGCTTCGTGCGGAGAAATAAGCGAACTCGCGCGGGAAATGCTCGCGTAGTGCGATGCCGAGAATGGCCATGTCGCGCGCGGTGGAGCGCTGCGCCCGGTCGGGCAGACCGGAAGCATTGCGGAACTGGGTGTCTCTCATGCCGAGCCGGCGGGCCTTGGCGGTCATCATCTGCGCGAATCGCGCTTCCGAGCCGCCGAGATATTCGCCGATCACGGCGGCGGCGTCGTTGGCGGAACGAGTGATGAGACCGAGTATGGCGTCTTCCGCGCGGATCGTCTGGCCGGGTTTGAGGCCCAACTTCGTCGGCGGGCGCGCCGCGGCATAGGCGGAAACGGGCATCTGCGTGTTCTTGTTGACGCGCCCGGCCTGCATCGCCTCGAACAGCATGTAGAGCGTCATCATCTTGGTCAGCGAAGCGGGGTAGCGCGCGGCATCCGCATTGGCGGAAAAAAGCGTTTTTCCCGTATTCGCATCGACGACGATCGCGGCGTATTTGCCGGAATCGGCCTGGGCGGGAGGGACGCTTGCCGTGGAGCAACCGGTAATGACTGTGAACGCCAGGATGGCCTGCGCCGCTTTCGTGAAAACGGAGGCGGCTTGACGGAACGCTGTACGCACGATGACTACCTGCCTGGTATGCTTGTGGTTGGGTGCGCGCTACGAACGCGCCACATGATTTTCCCGACCCTATCGGCCATAGCGTTACCAATCCGTTTATGGTAACCGCCCTGTTCATTTTTTCGTGGGGATTTCATAAAAAATTTATTAAGATTTTCGCTCAGCGCCTTTGGATGGCGTTGCCGGGGTCTTGGAAATCCGTGAGGCGGGACCCCATATAGAATCTGGAAATCTTCCCCCATTTCTTGCAACTGTTTCTTTCGTTTTCCGTGTTATGATTTGAATTCGGAAGTGAAGTTGCAACTGCCAAACGAGGGCTTAAAATCAGCGTGCCGCACCCTACATTATGGAGCAGCGCTTGAGCACAGGTCCTGACCCTAGGTGTTTTAAAGACAATGATCCGTTTCGAATTGATCATGCAGAGCGATGAAGGCGGGAGCGGCAGCACTGTTGGCCGTGGCACCGCCGTCATCACGCGTACGAAGCCGAAAGCCAAGAAGCCGAGCCTTTATCGGGTTCTCCTGATCAATGACGATTATACGCCCATGGAATTCGTGATCCATGTGCTGGAGCGCTTCTTCCAGAAGAACAGGGACGATGCCACCCGCATCATGCTCCATGTTCACAATCATGGCGTTGGCGAATGCGGGGTCTTTACTTACGAGGTCGCGGAGACCAAGGTAACGCAGGTTATGGATTTCGCCCGCCAACACGAGCATCCGCTGCAATGCGTGATGGAGAAAAAGTGAGGTCGCATGCCATCATTCTCCCCAAGCCTTGAAAGGGCGCTCCACCAGGCCCTGACAATCGCTAACGAACGGCATCATGAATATGCGACGCTGGAGCATCTTCTGCTGGCCCTGATCGACGATCAGGACGCCGGTGCGGTGATGCGAGCCTGCAATGTCGACATGGAGCATCTGCGGCGTACGGTCACCGAATATGTCGACCGCGAGCTCGACAATCTCGTGACGGGTTATGACGAGGATTCGAAGCCCACGGCGGCGTTCCAGCGTGTCATCCAGCGGGCGGTTATTCACGTTCAATCCTCGAACCGCGAGGAAGTGACGGGCGCGAACGTACTAGTCGCCATCTTTGCCGAGCGCGAGAGCCATGCCGCCTATTTCCTGCAGGAACAGCAGATGACCCGCTACGACGCGGTCAACTACATCTCGCATGGCATTTCCAAGCGTCCCGGCGCTGCGGAAACCCGTGGCCCGCGCGGCGCGGAGGCCAATGGCGAGGAGCATCCGACGCAGGAGCAGGACGACAATTCCAAGAAGAAGCAGGACGCGCTGACCGCCTATTGCGTCAATCTGAACGAAAAGGCGAAGGCAGGGCGTATCGACCCGCTGATCGGGCGGGATTCCGAAATCAACCGCACCATCCAGGTTCTGTGCCGCCGCTCCAAGAACAACCCGCTCTATGTGGGCGATCCCGGTGTCGGCAAGACGGCGATAGCCGAGGGCCTCGCCAAGCGCATCGTCGAGGGTGACGTCCCCAACGTGCTTCTCAACGCTGTCATCTTCGCGCTCGACATGGGCACGTTGCTGGCCGGCACCCGCTATCGCGGCGATTTCGAGGAGCGTTTGAAGCAGGTGGTGAAGGAGCTGGAGGATTACCCCGGCGCAGTCCTGTTCATCGATGAGATTCACACCGTCATCGGCGCGGGCGCGACCTCGGGCGGGGCGATGGATGCATCCAACCTTCTGAAGCCGGCGCTCTCCTCCGGCGCGATCCGCTGCATCGGATCGACCACCTACAAGGAGTTCCGCCAGTTCTTCGAGAAGGATCGGGCGCTGGTGCGCCGCTTCCAGAAGATCGACGTCAACGAGCCGTCGATCCCCGACGCGATCGAGATCATGAAGGGCCTCAAGCCCTATTTCGAGGACTTCCACAAGGTGAAATACACCGTGGAGGCGATCAAGTCGGCGGTGGAGCTTTCGGCCCGCTATATCAACGACCGCAAGCTGCCGGACAAGGCGATCGATGTGATCGACGAGACGGGCGCGAGCCAGATGCTACTGCCGGAGTCGAAGCGCAAGAAGACCATCGGCGTCAAGGAGATCGAGGCGACCGTCGCCACCATGGCGCGCATCCCGCCGAAATCCGTCTCCAAGGATGACGAGGAGGTGCTCTCCAACCTCGAGGCCGAGCTGAAGCGCGTCGTCTATGGGCAGGATCTTGCCATCGAGGCGCTCTCTGCGGCGATCAAGCTCGCCCGCGCCGGGCTGCGCGAGCCGGACAAGCCCATCGGCAGCTATCTGTTCTCCGGCCCCACCGGCGTAGGCAAGACGGAAGTCGCCAAGCAACTTGCAAGTTCGCTCGGCGTGGAACTGCTACGCTTCGACATGTCGGAATATATGGAGCGCCATACCGTCTCGCGGCTCATCGGCGCGCCTCCGGGCTATGTCGGCTTCGACCAGGGCGGCTTGTTGACCGATGGCGTGGACCAGCATCCGCATTGCGTGCTGCTGCTCGACGAGATCGAGAAGGCGCATCCGGACCTGTTCAACATACTGTTGCAGGTGATGGACCATGGCAAGCTGACCGATCATAATGGCAAGCAGATCGATTTCCGCAATGTCATCCTGATCATGACGACCAATGCGGGCGCGGCGGATATGGCGAAGGCAGCCATTGGCTTCGGCTCGTCGCGGCGCGATGGCGACGACATGGAAGCGATCAACCGGCTGTTCACGCCGGAATTCCGCAACCGTCTCGATGCCATCATTCCGTTCGGTCCGCTGCCCGTTCCGGTCATTCATCAGGTGGTCCAGAAATTCGTTCTGCAGCTCGAGGCGCAGCTTGCCGACCGCGGCGTGACCTTCCAGCTGACCGACGAAGCCATCGCCTGGCTTGCCGACAAGGGATATGACGAGCGCATGGGCGCACGGCCTCTGGCTCGCGTCATCCAGGAGCACATCAAGAAGCCACTGGCGGATGAGGTGCTGTTCGGCAAGCTCAAGAATGGCGGCACGGTCCGCGTTACCGTCGGCGAAAAGGACGGCGTGTCCACGCTGCTCCTCGAAAGCATAGCGGACGAAGTGCCGGTCAAGCCGAAGAAGGATATTCCCGCAGAGAAGAAGCCTGCGGCGAAGAAGCGGACAGCGGCGAAAAAGGCCGAGCCTGAAAAGGTGGTCGCTGCGGACAAACCCGCGCCACGCGCCAAGGCTTCGGTGCCGAAGGTGCCGCGGAAGTAAGCTGGGTTGTATTGAGACATGAAAAAGCCGCCCTTCGGGGGCGGCTTTTTTGTGGCCTTAGAGCGGTTCATGATTTGAGGAAGCGCCAAGCGCCCTCGTGGTTCGAGGCTCCCCTTCGCTCGTTCGCACGCTCACAGCTTCGGGTCGCACCTCACCATGAGGGCTACTGGAGCGCCGTCACCCCTTTCACCGCTTTCCGAGGTGCCCACGCCCTTCACCCTCATCCTGAGGTGCTCGTGGAGCGCAGCGGAACGAGCCTCGAAGGGCGAGGGTGAAGGGATCGCCCTTGGCGCTGTTCTCCTGCAAACGACCCGTCACCCCCGCTTCACGCTCGCCAGCCCAACCGCAGCCGCAAAATAGAACGAGCCTGTCAACCGGTTCCGCACCAGCCCGCGCGATGCCAGCAGGCCGCGCAGGCGGTCGGCGAGGAGCGCCCAGCAGGAATCGAAGGTGAGGGCGACGGTGAGGAACGACACCGACAGGAGGATAAGCTGCGGCACGATCGGCGCATCCGGAGAGACGAACTGCGGAAAGAACGCGCCGTAGAACAAGAGGGTCTTCGGGTTCGCCGACGACACCAGGAAGCCGCGCCAGAAGATCGAGCGCACTGAGCGCGGCTCCGGCTTGATCTGGGTGAGATCTATGCCCGGTGCGCGCCACGCCTGGAAACCGAGATAGACGAGATAGGCGACGCCGATCCAGCGCACCCATTCGAACAGCTCGCCCGCCAGCGCGAGCAGTCCGGTCATGCCAAGAACAGTGAGAGCGAGCTGTGGAACCATGGCAGCGGTGGTGCCCAGAACGGTGATCAGGCCGAACTTGCGCCCATAGGCGACGGAGTTTGCCGTGATCAGCGCGACATTCGGCCCCGGCATGAGAGCGAGCGCCACGGTGGCAGCCAGAAAGCCCAGATATAGTTCAGTCGACACGATTTCCTCCGTTCCATTCACGAAATCCAAGTGGTGCAAAGCGCCCTCGTCCTTCGAGGCTCCCCTTCGACAAGTTTGGGGTGAGGGCCGCGGGAGCGTCGAGGATTGCCCCTCACCCTTACCCTCTCCCCGTGAATTACGGGGAGAGGGGGACATGAATGTTTTCGCCTTATCTTTCTGCCAGGTGCAGGGGACAGGAAAAGGCGGTAACGCAAATGCCCCCTCGCCCCGCGTGCGGGGAGAGGGTAAGGGTGAGGGGCATTCCACTGTGCGTTTTTAGAGCACACAGTTGGTTCCGTGTGGAGATTGCTGTAGCACGGAAAGACGCAAGCATAAACCAGCAAAGCCCAGTCCCGATACACTTGCCGATGACGGCGGGGTAGTCTACTTGGCGGCTCATGCACGACCATCTTTCCGAGTCCGTTCCAGATTTCGCTACCCGCTTCAGCTGGTTCCTGCGCGGCGCGTCACGGATCGCCAGCGTCCCCGCCGTGCTGCTGATGAGTTCTTTCGTCGGCTTTGCCGGGCTCGCCATCGAAAGCGGCATGACGATGGCGCAGACCGTGTTCATGACGCTGGTCATCTGGGCGCTCCCGGGAAAGGTGGTGCTGATCGGCGCGGTGGCATCGGGAGCGACATTACCGGCGGCGGCGCTTGCCGTGGCGCTCTCTTCGGTGCGGCTGATGCCGATGGTCGTGTCGCTGCTACCGGAATTGCAGGGGCCGCGCACCCGGCGCATCACGCTGCTGTTCCTGTCCCATTTCGTCGCGGTCACCGCATGGGTGATGGCAATGGAAGAGCTGCGCAAGATCCCGCGCGACCTGCGCACCAGCTATTTCGCCGGCATCGGCATGGTGCTTGTCGGCACCAACGCGCTGATCGTCGCCATCGTCTACATGCTTTCGGCGAGCTTCCCGCCCATCGTCTTCGCGGCCTTGTTCATGCTGACGCCGATGTATTTCCTGACCTCGCTCTGGCGCTCGACGCGCGAAAAGGCGGGTAATGTGGCGATGGTCGCTGGACTTGTCCTGTTCCCGATCTTCCACGGCATCGCGCCCGGCTATGACCTGCTGCTGACCGGCATTGTGGGTGGCATCGCGGCCTTCATGTTCCACCGTATCCAACACAGCCGCATGGAGGCGAAATGACCTGGGAAAGCTTTCCAGACTGGTGGTGGCCGTTCGTCTTCATCCTGCTTGCGGGATGGCTCGCAACCGATATCTGGCGTTTTCTCGGCGTGTTCGTAGGCGGCCGCATCCGCGAGGACAGCCAGGCGCTCGTGCTGGTGCGCTGCATCGCCACGGCGCTGGTCGCCGCCGTCATCGCCCAGCTTATCCTTTACCCGACCGGGGAACTCGCAAGCTCCCCGCTATGGCTGCGCGTCGGCGCGGCGGCAGTCGGCTTCGCCCTCTATCTCGCCACCGGCAAGCGCGTTTTGGTCGGCGTCGCGGTGGCGGAGATTTTGCTCGTTATAGGGTTGTTGGTTTTATAGCCGCTTCCTCCGTCATCCTCGGGCTTGTCCCGAGGATCTGCCATAAAGAAAAAGATAGGCAATCACGGTCCGGGCAGGATTCGGTGTTAAGCCACGAAAGATCCTCGGGACAAGCCCGAGGATGACGAAAGCGTTATAGCACTGCCTTGATTTTCTCCGCATTGCGCGCGAGCACGTCCGGGTCTTCCATGTTTCCGCTATGGGGCTTCAACGCCAGCCCGTCGAAGCGCGGGATGACGTGGAAGTGCAGGTGAAACACGGACTGGCCGCCCGCCGGCTCGTTGAACTGCATGATCGTCACGCCATCGGCGGCGAATGCCTTTTTAACCGCGACGGCGATTTTCTGTACGGCGGCGAGCAGGGGTCCAAGGGTGTGCGGCGCGGCGTCGAGCAGATTGCGCGAGGCCGCTTTCGGCACCACCAGCGTATGACCTTCTCCCTGCGGCATCACATCCATGAAGGCGACGACATGCTCGTCTTCATAGACGCGATTGGACGGGATTTCTCCACGCAGGATGCGCGCGAAGACGTTGTTGTCGTCATAGGTCTCACTCATTCATAGCTCCTCTTGATTCTTCTTGAACGGCGTGTGCTCGCGCAGGGCTTCGTTCAGTTGTTCGATTTCACGGCGCTCGCGGCTCAGATAATCCTCGACCGCACGGCGGAAACCCTCATGCGCGATGTAATGGGCCGAATGGGTCGTGACGGGCACATAGCCGCGCGCCAGCTTGTGCTCGCCCTGCGCGCCGGCCTCCACCACCTTGATGCCCTTTGCGATGGCGAAGTCGATGGCTTGGTGGTAGCAGACCTCGAAATGCAGGAAGGGATGATCCTCGACGCAACCCCAATGCCGCCCGAAAAGACGGTCCTCGCCGATGAAGTTGATGGCCCCGGCGATATAGCGCCCATCGCGCTTCGCCATGACGAGGAGGATGTCATCGGCCATCCGCTCGCCGATCAGCGCGTAGAATTCGCGGTTGAGATAGGGGCGGCCCCATTTGCGGCTGCCGGTGTCCATATAGAAGGTAAAAAACTGGTCCCACACGGCTTCGGTCAGGTCGCTTCCCGTCAGCCAGTCTATGGTGATGCCGGGGCTCAGCGCCTCGCGCCGTTCGCGTTTCAGCGCCTTGCGCTTGCGTGAGGCGAGCGTTTCGAGAAAATCCTCATAGTCCGAATAGCCTTCGTTGATGAAATGGAACTGCTGGTCGGTGCGGTGCAGGAAACCTGCTTCAGTCAGCGTGGGCAGCTCGTTTTCGAGCAGGAAGGTGACGTGAGCCGAGGACACGCCGTGCTCGACGGTCAGCTGGCGAATCCCGGCGGCGAGAGCCAGCCGTACGGCTTGCGGCTCGAACGCTGCATTAACGAGAAGGCGCGGGCCGGTGGCGGGCGTGAACGGCACTGCGATCTGATATTTCGGATAATATTCGCCGCCCGCGCGCTCGAAGGCGTCGGCCCAGCCATGGTCGAAGACATATTCGCCCTGGCTGTGGCCCTTGAGATAGCAGGGAACCGCGCCCAGAAGCCGGCCTTCATCATCCTGCAGCCGCAAATGCCGGGGCAGCCAGCCGGTGGCGGGCGCGACGCAACCGGAATCTTCCATGGCACTCAGAAAATCATATGAAATGAAGGGGTTATAGCCTTTTTCTTCCCTGGAGGTTCCGGAAAGGCTATCCCATTCCTCGCGCGTAAAGGCGGAAAGACCGTCGCAAACGGCTAAGGTAAAACCGCGCTCGTTTTGCTCCCGTCCGTTCAATTGCCGTACCTCGGTGAGTAGTGAGATAGTGATCAGTGAGATAGTGAATAAGGCAAAATCCTATACTACTCACTATCTCACTATTCCCTACTCACTCTTTTGGATCAAACCCCTCGAACGTAATCTGATCCGCGAACAGATAGCTCTGGGCCTTTTGCGCCTGGTTTCGGACGGTCCAGGTGATGACCGGCATGTTCAGCTTTTCCCGAACGAAGATGACGAACGGGTTGGGCAGATGGTGAACATTATAGGAAACGAAGGCGAGTTCATGCGCCAGCATGGAGAAATGCGCCTCGATATCCTTCGTTTTCACCCTCTCTGCTGTCAGCCCGCCCGGGATGCCCGGCGCATCGGCCGGGAAGCGCCGCACGAGATGATGGTCGAAGGACATGATGGCGGCGTGGCCCTGATAGCCGTCCAGCTCCCGCGCCACCGCCGCGACGAGCCCGTCATCCCGCCCGGCAATGCCCTTGAGCTCGATAATGACAGGCACGCGGCCCGCGATCAGCGCCAGCGCTTCACTCAAGGTGGGCACACGGTCTTCCGTCCCGCCGATGGCGAGCGCACAGGCATCCGCGCCGGTCAGCTCATGGATATGGCCGCCCCGTCCCGTCAGCCGCTTCAAATCTTCGTCGTGAAAGACCACAGGAACGCCGTCCGCGGAGAGATGCACGTCACACTCGATGGCGAAACCTGCCTTTGCCGCGCGGTCAAAGGCCGGGAGCGTGTTCTCCCAGCATTTGTCGTTGAGATCATGCAGGCCGCGATGGGCGATGGGGCGCTTCGTCAGCCAGTCGAGATTGGCCATGATCAGGCGACCTCGATGATTGCTTCGACCTCGACCGGCGCGTTGAAGGGCAGGGAGGCCATGCCCACAGCGGAGCGCGCATGACGCCCGGCATCGCCAAGGACGGCAACGAAGAGATCGGACGCGCCATTGGCGACGAGGTGCTGCTCGACGAAATCCGGCGTCGAGGCGACGAAGATGGTGATCTTGACGATGCGCTTGATGCGGGCGAGGTCGCCCAGCGCCGCCTTGGCCTGCGCCAGCACGTTGATCGCCGCCGCGCGCGCCGCTTCCTGCCCTTGCGTCACCGTCAGTTCGCCGCCCAGCAACCCCTCATGTACGAGCTTGCCATTGATGAGTGGCAATTGCCCTGACGTGAAGAGAAGCGTGCCGGACTGGGAATAAGGCACGTAATTGGCGACCGGGGCCACTGCTTCGGGGATGATGATGCCGAGGCTCGCAAGCCGTGTTTCGATGGTTTCGCTCATTGAAATGCTCCTTTCCGGCATAGGGCCAGAATCGATGGAAGTTGGGGGAGGTTGCGATTTTTGCCTCGCTTCCGCCACGAGTTTTTTTATGATGCGGCGACAAAGAAACGGAGAATCTTTAATGCGTTCGAAAAGTGTTCTGGCCGCCGCCAGCCTGGCTGGTTTTGCGTTTGCTCCGTTTCAGGCGGCCGCCGCGAGCCCTGTCGCGCTTGTTCCTCACCGTGCTGTTTATGATCTCCAGCTGGACAAGGCTGACGACAAGTCGGGCATTGCCGGGCTGACCGGTCGCATGGTCTATGAGTTCAACGGCTCGGCCTGCGAGGGTTATACCACCAATTTCCGTTTTGTGACCCGCATCGACATGGACGAGGCGCCGCCGCGCCTGACCGACCAGCAGACGACGACCTATGAGTCGGGCGACGGCAAGCAGTTCAACTTCGTCAACAAGACATTTATCGACAAGGAATTGAGCAAGGAAGTCCGCGGCGAGGCCAAGCTGACGCCTGATACAACCGAGGTTTCGCTGACCAAGCCGGAATCGAAGAAAGTCATGCTGGAGCGTTCGCAATTCCCGACGCATCACATGGAAGAGTTGATTTCCAAGGCCGAGGCGGGCGAAGCGTTCTACCAGGCCACTATGTTCGACGGCTCGGAGGATGCGGACCGGGTGTCGGATACGACCGTCGTGGTGGGCAAGCCGGAAAACGCCATCGACGCCGACGAGGCCAAGGCGATGGGCAAACTCGCCAGTGAAAAGGTCTGGCCGGTCAATATCGCCTATTTCGACGACAAGGAAAACCAGGAAGGCCTGCCGGTCTATCGCATCGATTTCAAGCTTTACCGCAACGGCATCACCCGCGACCTGAAGATGGATTACGGTGATTTCTCCATCAAGGGAACGCTTGTGGACCTGAAGCTGTTCGACCAGCCGAGAAACGCGAATGATTGCAAGAAGTAAGTCGGCATCTTCATACCCCTTGCCTGCGGCGAGGTGAGGGGATGTTCTAATATCGAAAATATTGTTTATACCTCACCAGAATTTTACTGGCTGATATCATTGGCATAATGGAATAATACCATAGATAAAGTGTGCTTCGCTTTCTTTGATCCTCCTACTCGAAGGAGATAGTTCATGAATGTATCAGCGAAAGGCACGGCAGAGGGTGTGTCAGGCACCGGTAATGGCCGTATCCATCACGCCATTTATATCACACTCAAGGATAAAAGCCCTGCCGCAGTCCAGAAGCAGCTGGAGCTTGGGGAGAAATTTCTCTCCAATCATCCAGGCGAGCTTTCCTTCTTCCCCACGGTGCTGGCGCACAATCTGACGCGCCACAAGCAGGTGGCCTATCTCTTCAACGAAGACGATTTCGACGTGGCCTTCATCATGGTCTTTGCCGATCGCCAGTCGCATGACGCCTATCAGGTGTCCGACGCGCATGTGAACCACTTCATCCCGCAGAGTAATCCGAACTGGGTGAAGATCCGCGTGTTCGATTCGGTGGAGGTGTGAGGTCAAGGGGAATAGGGCAGTCAGGCAGTATGTTCGGCGCTTGCCTTCACTGGCTTGCGGCGTCATATCCTCCCTTACTCCCCGCTATTGCATTTCTCCTCCTTTTCCGATAACAGCCGCAGCATTCCACACACGGGGTTGGGCCTGATGCCGGGAGAAATCCGGTGCGGGCCTCCGGTGGCGAGCAATCGCCTCTTCCCGTGGAGGTTCAACCGGAAAAGGAAAAGACAATGGCATTGCCTGATTTCAGCATGCGCCAGCTACTCGAGGCTGGTGTTCACTTCGGCCACCAGACCCATCGCTGGAACCCGAAGATGGCACCTTACATTTATGGCGACCGCAATAACATTCACATCATTGATCTGGCCCAGACCGTTCCGCTGCTGCATCAGGCGCTGAAGGTGGTTTCGGATACCGTTGCTCGTGGCGGCCGCGTGCTCTTCGTCGGCACCAAGCGCCAGGCTTCGGAGATCATCGCCGATGCGGCGCAGCGTTCGGCTCAGTACTACGTCAACGCCCGCTGGCTCGGCGGCATGCTGACGAACTGGAAGACCATTTCCAATTCGATCCAGCGCCTGCGTAAGCTCGATGAAATCCTCGCCGGCGAGGCCCAGGGTTTCACCAAGAAGGAGCGCCTGAACCTCGATCGCGAGCGCGAGAAGCTGCATCGCGCGCTGGGCGGCATCCGTGACATGGGCTCGACCCCGGACCTGATGTTCATCATCGACACCAACAAGGAATCGATTGCCATTCAGGAAGCCAAGCGTCTCGGCATCCCGGTCGTTGCCATCATCGACTCCAATTGCGATCCCGATCAGATCGACTATCCGATCCCGGGCAATGACGATGCTTCGCGCGCGATCTCGCTCTATTGCGACCTGATCGCCCGTGCCGCTCTCGACGGCATTGCCCGTCAGCAGGGCGCGTTCGGCATGGATATCGGCGCTCAGGCCGAAACGCCGATCGAGCCCGCGCTGGAGACCCCCACGGAAGACGGTCAGGCTTCGGCCTGAGCATCACGTCGAAAAGTTGCAGGACTTTTCGTATAAGGTCATGCGACTAAGGGTGGCTTCATACACCCGTCATCGCGGGTAAATAGTTTTTAAATAGCTTCGGTGCTTCGTGCACCGGCAATGTGGGCATACCGGCGACGGTATGCCTTCGCTTTCATGAGAGGCGATAATGAGCGTTTCAGCATCCCAGGTAAAAGAACTTCGTGAACTCTCCGGCGCAGGCATGATGGACTGCAAGACCGCGCTGGCCGAGACCAATGGCGACATGGAAGCCGCCATGGACTGGCTGCGCAAGAAGGGCATCGCCAAGGCGGACAAGAAGGCGGGCCGCACTGCTGCCGAAGGTCTGATCGGCGTTGCCTCGTCCGGCGCCAAGGCCGTCGTCGTCGAGGTGAATTCCGAGACCGACTTCGTGGCCCGCAACGACGCCTTCCAGGATCTCGTCCGGAACGTCGCAGCGGTGGCGCTGACGACCGACGGCACGACGGATGCGGTTGCCGCCGCCACCTATCCCGGCACGTCCAAGACGGTTGCCGACGCGGTGAAGGATGCCGTCGCCACCATCGGCGAGAACATCAATTTCCGCCGCTCGGCCGCGCTCGGCGTCGCGCAGGGCGCGGTCGCGACCTATGTGCATAACGGCGTCTCCGACGGTCTCGGCAAGATGGGCGTCCTCGTCGCCATCGAGACATCAGGCAATGCCGAAGCGGCGCAGGCTTTCGGCCGTCAGGTCGCGATGCATGTCGCGGCGACGAACCCGCTCGCCCTGACGCCGGCTGAGCTCGACGCGGCTGTCGTGGAGCGCGAAAGGGCGATCTTCTCCGATCAGGCCCGCCAGTCCGGCAAGCCGGAGAACATTATCGAGAAGATGGTCGAAGGTCGTATTCGCAAGTTCTACGAGGAAGTTGTGCTTCTTTCCCAGGCTTTCGTTCTCAATCCGGACCTGACCGTCGAAGCCGCGCTCAAGGAAGCGGAAAAGACCATCGGCGCTCCGGCCAAGATCACCGGCTTCGTGCGCTTTGCCCTGGGCGAAGGCATCGAGAAGGAAGAGAGCGACTTTGCGGCGGAAGTCGCCGCTGCGGTCAAGAAGTAATAGTTTATTAGTCGCATGATCTTATCCAAAAAGTCTGCAACTTTTTGGGATCATGCTTTTAAATTCCCGTGAGTTCGGAGGGCATCGCGTGACATCGCGGTGCCCTTCGTGTATCCGGAACCCAATTCAAGAAATCAAGCCCACGGGAAAAGAGGGGATATCATGTCAGGCGCACCCATCTATAAACGTGTCCTGTTGAAGGCCTCGGGCGAGGCGCTGATGGGAAATCAGGGCTTCGGGATCGATGTTTCGGTCGCCGACCGCATCGCCGCCGATATTGCCGAGGCGAGGGCGCTTGGCGTGGAGGTCGGCGTTGTCATCGGCGGCGGCAATATTTTCCGCGGGCTGGCGGTTGCCTCCAAGGGCGGGGATCGCGTCACCGGCGACCATATGGGCATGCTTGCCACCGTCATCAATTCGCTGGCGCTGCGCACGTCGCTTTCTAAAATCGGCGTCGATAGCGTCGTGCTTTCGGCCATCGCCATGCCCGAAATCTGCGAGAGCTTCTCCCAGCGTCAGGCAACCGCCTATATGGATCAGGGCAAGGTCGTGATCTTCGCCGGCGGCACGGGCAATCCCTTCTTCACGACCGATTCTGCTGCGGCGCTTCGCGCAGCCGAAATCGGCGCGGACGCGCTTTTCAAGGGGACGCAGGTGGACGGGATTTATTCCGCCGACCCCAAGCACCATCCCGATGCCGAGCGTTATGAGCGGCTGACGCATAAACAGGTGCTCGACCGGGGGCTGGCGGTGATGGATACTGCCGCGGTTGCCCTTGCGCGGGAGAACAACATTCCGATAATTGTCTATTCCATTCACGAAGAGGGCGGTTTCGCCAAGATTCTACTTGGCAATGGACATTGCACCGTAGTTTCCGATTAAGAGCGCATTGAAGGGAGAAAAAGAACAAATGAGCGACGCTCTGGACCTCAATGACATCAAGCGCCGTATGGAAGGCGCCATTCAGGCTTTCAAGCACGATCTCGGTGGCTTGCGCACGGGCCGTGCTTCCGCCAGCCTGCTGGAGCCGATCACGATAACCGCCTATGGCTCGGAGATGCCGATAAACCAGGTGGCCAATATCTCGGTGCCTGAGCCGCGCATGCTTTCCGTGTCTGTCTGGGATAAGTCGATGGTCGGCGCGGTCGAGCGCGCGATCCGCGATTCCGGCCTTGGCCTCAATCCGATCACCGATGGCACGACGCTGCGCATTCCGCTGCCGGAACTCAACGAGCAGCGCCGCAAGGAACTGGTCAAGATCGCCCATCAATATGCCGAGCAGGCCCGCGTCGCCGCTCGCCATGTGCGCCGCGACGGCATGGACCAGCTGAAAAAGCTGGAGAAGGACGGCGATATCAGTCAGGATGACAGCCGCGTGCTCTCCGAAAAGGTACAGAAGCTGACCGACGATACCATTTCGGAGCTGGACAAGATGCTGGCTACCAAGGAAGCGGAGATCATGCAGGTCTGATCCTGCCTGTTCCGGGCTTCTGAATTTCGAACGGGGGAGCGATGCCCATATCCAATCCGCGCCATATCGCCATCATCATGGATGGCAATGGTCGCTGGGCGAAGGCAAGGGGACTGCCGCGCACCGCCGGACACAAGGCGGGCATGGAAGCCTTGCGCGAGATCGTCAACAAGGCCGGCGAGATCGAGCTGGGCTGGCTGACGCTCTTTGCCTTCTCCTCGGAGAATTGGTCGCGCCCGCAGAGCGAGGTCAGCGAGCTGATGGGGCTGCTGAAGTTCTTCATCCGCCGCGACCTTGCCGATCTGCACCGCAAGAATGTACGTGTGCGGATCATCGGCGAGCGCGAGGGGCTGGCGGCGGATATTCTCGGCCTGCTCGAGGAAGCCGAAGCGCTGACGCTGGGCAATACCGGCCTCAACCTCGTCATCGCCTTCAACTACGGCGCGCGCGATGAAATCGCGCGGGCGACGCGGGCGCTGGCGGAGGATGTCGCGGCGGGCAGGCTCGCCCCATCGGCAATCACGCCGGAAGCGATTGCCGCCAGGCTCGATACGGCGGATATCCCTGATCCGGATCTCATCATCCGCACCAGCGGCGAGATGAGGCTTTCCAATTTCCTGCTCTGGCAGGCCGCCTATTCGGAATTCCTGTTCGTGCCGTGTTTCTGGCCGGATTTCAAGCCCGCCAATCTGGTCGACGCCATCGAGACGTTCCAGGCGCGGGAACGCCGCTTCGGCGGCATCGAGCCGCGGGTTCCCGCGCAGGATATCGCGCTCTAAGCTGCCTGCGGCTCAGCGGAAAAGGTCTTCCATGTCCAATCTTCAGACCCGCATCGTGACGGCGATCATCCTGGGTGTTGTCACGCTTCTCATTACCTGGGTCGGCGGGACATGGTTCACGCTGCTCGCCATCGCCATCGGTGCGGCGGTCTATCACGAATGGGTATCCCTGACGGCGGTGTGCCAGACGGTGCTTTCCCGCGTGTTCGGATGGATATGGCTGGCGCTCATCGCCGCATTCCTCCTCTGGGACGGGCGCGCATTGCCCGCGATCGGCCTTCTTCTGCTCGGCGCGGTGCTGATGGCGATTCTTGCCTGGAAGAGCGGGAAGGCGTGGGCTCCAACGGGCCTGCTTTATGCTGGTCTTCCCGCGATCTCACTATCCCTCTTGCGCGGCGATGAGCCCTTCGGATTCGGCGCGATCGTTTTCCTCTTCGCCGTGGTATGGGCGACCGATATCGCCGCCTATTTCACCGGACGCGCCATAGGGGGGCCGAAGCTCGCGCCGCGATTCTCGCCCAACAAGACCTGGTCCGGCGCGATCGGTGGCGCGGTGGCGGGCGTTGCGGCGGGCGTCCTCGCCGTCATGGTGATGATGCCGCCGGAGGGCTTTCTCGTGCCTTTGCTGGCGCTCGCGCTCTCTGTGGTCTCACAAATGGGCGATCTTGCCGAATCTTGGGTCAAACGCGTATTCGGTTTCAAGGATTCGGGTCGGCTTCTGCCGGGCCATGGCGGATTCATGGATCGCGTCGACGGGCTTGTCGCGGCTGCCGTGCTCCTGTACCTCATTGGGGCGATTTTCGCCGAGCCGGATGTGCCATCCGCCATCTTCTTCGGAATGTAGGCTGCGGCAGCACAAATAGTTATAATGGCGGCCCGGACATGCGGGATGCCTCGCCAGGAGAATAAATTGGGAGATTTGGTTTCATATCTTTTCGGCAGCGACAGCCTGCTTATCGGAACGCTGGTTCCGTTTCTTTGTGTGCTGACGGTCGTCGTCTTCGTCCATGAGATGGGGCACTATCTCGTCGGGCGGTGGTGCGGCATCGGCGTCAAGGCGTTTTCGGTGGGATTCGGCCCAGAACTGATTGGTTTCACTGACCGAAAGGGCACGCGCTGGAAACTTTCGGCGATTCCGCTCGGCGGCTATGTCAAATTCGTCGGTGACGAGAGTGTTGCCAGTTCGCCATCGGAAGCGGCGGAGCAGGGGCTGAGCGAGGCCGAAAGGGCCGTGGCCTTTCACACACAGCCCGCATGGAAGCGCGCGGCGACCGTCTTCGCCGGCCCAGCCTTCAATATTCTCCTGACGATCGTGATTCTGTCCGTGTTCCTGGGCCTTTACGGGCGCGTGGTGGCCGACCCCATGGTGGCCGAGGTGCGCCCCGGCAGCCCGGCGGCGGTAGCCGGTTTCGAGCCAGGCGACCGATTCTTGACGGTCGATGGCGAGAAGGTCGACACATTCTCCGATGTGCAGCGCTACGTCTCGATCCGCGCGGGCGACCCGATTCGCTTCACCGTGGAGCGGGGCGGCAAGGAAATACCCCTCACCGCCACCCCGGAAATGCTCGAGCAGACCGACCCACTCGGCAACAAGGTGAAGGTCGGCGTCATCGGCGTCGTCAATAATGAGGCGCTCGGCAAGTTCCGGGTGATCGAGTACGGCCCGGTCGAATCGGTCAAGCAGGCGGTGCTGGAAACCGGCTTCATCATCGGGCGGACGGGTGAATTCTTCACGCGATTCTTCGCGGGCCGCGAGGACAAGTGCCAGTTGGGTGGCCCCGTGAAAATCGCCACAATGGCGGGCGAGGCGGCGAGTCGCGGCTTTTCCTGGCTGGTGCAGCTGACGGCCATGCTGTCGATCGGCATCGGCCTGCTTAACCTTTTTCCGCTTCCGCCTCTTGATGGCGGCCATCTGGTCTTTTATGCCGCTGAAGCGGTGCTGCGTCGGCCCGTGCCTGTCGCTGTGCAGGAAATCTTCTTCAGGGTGGGATTCCTCACCGTGATGGGTTTCATGGCATTTGTTCTGTTCAACGACATTTTCGTCTGTTGAGGCAAAGGCCCAATAAGGGTAAAAGGAGAGGGGGAAATTTCAGGAAAACGGTAAGGAATGTTTACTAAATTGGTTCACGGCGTGGCGCGGATGTCACGCATTGGGGCCAAGTAAACGGAAATTGACCGTGACGCTTGCTTGTATGAAAAAACCAGTTATTACGGTGGTTTGAGTTAAGCGCTTTTTTCTGGGATATCGCCCCGGGGACAACGAGAAACAAAGGTTCAGAAGGCCAATGACGGCAAGTTCGAAATTCTTTGGCGCCGCCTCCGCGATCGCCATGCAAGTGGCTCTTGCGGCCTCGGGTTCAACCGCTGTTTCCCTGATTGCGTTCGATGCCGCCGAGGCGGCGGTCGTCAGCCGAATCGAGGTTCGCGGCAACAAGCGCGTCGATGCGGCGACGATCCGTGACAATATCGGTATTCAGCCGGGCAAGTCCTTCTCGACCAATGATATAGACGAGGCGATCAAGCGCCTCTTCGCCATGGGCCTGTTCTCTGACGTGCAGATCAAGCAAGTCGGCAGCGCGCTGGTCGTCAGTGTCAGCGAGTACTCCGTCGTCAATAATGTCCTGTTCCAGGGTAACAAGAAGATCAAGGATCCGCAGCTCGCTGCCGCCGTGCAGCTGAAGGCGCGCGAGCCATTCGATCCCGCCAAGATGGAAGCGGACCGGCAGGGGATTCTTGATGCCTACCGTCGCATCGGTCGTAGTGATGCGACGGTCAATGCTCGCACCATCGATCTGGGTGAGGGGCGCGTCAATGTGGTCTATGAGATCAACGAGGGTGATCGCACCAAGATCGCGGCCATCAATTTCGTCGGCAACGAGGCGTTTGGTTCTCGCCGCCTGCGCGATGTCATTTCCACCAAGCGCACCAATCCACTGTCTTGGCTGACGCGCGGCGACGTGTATGACGAAGACAAGCTGCGCGCTGACGAAGAAGCGCTGCGCCGCTTCTATTACAATCGCGGCTATGCCGATTTCCGTGTCGTTTCGTCGAATGCGGTTCTCGACCCCGCGACGAACGAGTACACGGTCACTGTCACGGTCGATGAAGGTCAGAAATACACCTTCGGCGATGTGCAGGTGGAGAGCTCCATTCCGGGTATCGACATCCAGACGCTGCGTGGCGATATCAAGACTCAGCCAGGCGATGTTTACAGCGCCAAGAACATCGAGACTTCGGTTATCGATATCACTGAGGCTGTGGCCGGTAGGGGTTATCCCTTTGCCAAGGTCGAGCCGCGTGGCGATCGTGATTTCCAGAATCATACGATCTCGGTGGTCTATAGCATCGAGGAAGGCGTGCGTGCCTATGTCGAGCGGATCGAGATTCGCGGCAATGAGAAGACGCGCGACTACGTCATCCGTCGTGAATTCGATCTGAGCGAGGGTGATGCGTTCAACCAGGTCATGATCCAGCGCGCCAAGCGTCGCCTGGATGCGCTCGACTTCTTCCAGTCGGTCAACATCTCGACCGTGCCCGGCTCCGCGCCGGATCAGGTCGTGCTGGTGGTCGATGTGGTCGAGAAGCCTACGGGCGAGTTCTCGGTCGGTGGCGGCTATACCACCGGCGGCGAGACCCCAGGTGTGTCGGTCGAAGCGTCGATCACGGAGCGCAACTTCCTCGGTCGCGGTCAGTATGTCCGCATCGGCGCGGGCGGCGGTCAGGATGATGCTCGTAACTACTCCTTCTCCTTCACCGAGCCTTATTTCCTCGGACAGCGTATCTCTGCGGGCTTCGATGTCTTCCGCAAGACATACTCGCTGAAGGATCGCTACGATGTCGAGCAGACGGGCGGTACGATCCGTTTCGGCCTGCCGATCACCGACAATTTCTCCGCCGGCGTTGCCTACAACTATGTGCAGGAGAAGTATGAGCTCGACGATTACGTTTTGGGTACGGATGGCAAGCCGGACTATAACAAAGTTGCTCCTGCCATTGTCGAGGCGGCGGAAGAGAGCCCGTGGATCAAGTCGTCGATCAGCTATTCGCTGACCTATAATTCCATCGACGATGTCAAGAATCCGCATGACGGCATCTTTGCCCGCTTCAATCAGGAATATGCGGGTCTGGGTGGCGATGCGAAATATCTGAAGTCCACGGTCAAGGCCAGCTACTACAAGACGCTGTCGCAAGAGGCCGATATTGTCGGTCTGTTGAGCGCCGGTGGCGGCTATATTCATGCCTTCGATGATGACGGCGCGCGCATATTCGATATGTTCAAGAACAATTCGGATATCATCCGCGGCTTCAAATATAACGGCATCGGCGCGTTCCAGCGTTCCGGCAATGGCGAGCGTTACTATCTCGGCGGCACGACCTATATGAACGCCACCGCGGAAGTGCAGTTCCCGATGCCGGTCGTTCCGGAGAGCCTCGGTATTCGTGGTGCGGTCTTCGCCGATGCGGCGACCCTCTACGGCACCGAGTATGAGCCGGGTCCGGGGCAGAACGCGGTTGAAGGCGATGGCAGTGCGCTGCGCGCCTCGGCGGGTATCAGCTTGATGTGGGCGTCGCCCTTCGGTCCGTTGCGCTTCGACTATGCGTGGCCGATCAAGAAGGAAGACACCGACAAGGTGCAGAACTTCAATTTCGGCATTTCGAGCAAGTTCTGATAGATTTGCCTTTCTCCCGGGGCTAATAGTCCCGGGAGAGAAAGTGTGTTGATGGCAGATCCTGTTTTCTTTACGCCGTCGCGTCAGTTGACAATCGGCGACATCGCCGAGTTTACCGGTGCGAGGCTGCTTGATGCGGCGCTTGGCAGCCGTGTTGTCGCGCGCCTTGCATCGCTTGGCGATTCCGATGTCGATGCGCTCGTTTTTCTTGAGGGCAAGAAGAATACGGGAAACCTCGCGAGCCTCAAGGCGGCGGGCGTGCTTTGCACCGACGAACTGCAGCACCATATACCTTCGGGCATCGCTGTTCTTCTGACACGGACTCCACACCGGGATTTTTCCTCGGTGGGGCGGATGCTGTTTCCGTCTTCCGCGCGCCCGGAGCCGTGGATCGGCGAAACCGGCATCTCGAAGAACGCGAGCATTCATCCGAGCGCCGAGATTGAGCCGGGGGCCACCGTCGAGGCAGGCGCTGTTGTTGGAAAAGGCGTGGCGATCGGGGCAGGGACTATCATTTCCGCCACCGCCGTTATCGGCGCGAATTGCCAGATCGGGCGCGACAGTTACATCGGCCCCGGCGTTTCCGTGCAATATGCTTATATCGGCAATCGCGTCCAGCTTCATCCTGGCGTCCGCATCGGGCAGGATGGCTTTGGCTATGTGCCCGGTCCGCGCGGCGTGGAGAAGGTGCCTCAACTCGGTCGCGTCATTATCCAGGATGATGTCGAGATCGGCGCGAACACCACGATCGATCGCGGCGCGCTTGCCGATACCGTGATCGGCGAGGGCACCAAGATCGATAATCTCGTGCAGATCGCGCATAATGTGCGCATCGGGCGTCATTGTCTCATCGCGGCCCATACCGGCATTTCCGGCAGCGTCAGCATCGGCGACATGACCATGCTCGGCGGCCGCGTTGGGATTGCCGACCATCTCAAAATTGGCTCGCGCGTGCAGATCGCGGCGGCCAGCGGGGTGATGAACGATATTCCGGATGGCGAGAAATGGGGCGGAATGCCTGCGCGCCCATTCAAGCAATGGTTCCGGGAAGTCGCAGCGCTCCGCAGTATAGGACAGCCAAAGAAGGAGAGATCTTCGGATGAATGAGACCGGGCGCGCCAGTTTGAATGCAGCCGATATCCAGAAGCTGCTGGTGACCTTGCCGCATCGTTATCCGTTCCTGCTGATCGATCGCATCGTCGATATCGACGGCGACCAGTCGGCGACGGGCATCAAGAATGTCACGATCAACGAGCCGCATTTCACCGGCCATTTCCCTGGTAACCCCATCATGCCCGGCGTGTTGATCATCGAGGCCATGGCTCAGACCGCCGGCGCGATTTCCATCATGCAGCGCGGCGCGGACAAGCCGGGTGTGGTCTATTTCCTCACCATCGACAATGCGAAATTCCGCCGTCCGGTCGTTCCCGGCGACCGGATGCTGATTCATGTCAAGAAATTGAAGCAGCGCGCCAATATATCACGATTTGCATGCACCGCGGAGGTGGACGGCACCCTCGTGGCCGAGGCCGAAGTGGCCGCAATGATCGGCGTGGCCGAAGAAAAGTAGTCATCCCATTATGAAAGAAACTTTCATTCACCCGACGGCCCTGATCGAAAAAGGCGTGGAGCTCGGCCTGGGCGTCACCGTCGGGCCGTTCTGCCATGTCCAGGCGGGCGCGGTCATCGGCGACAATACGGAATTGATGAGCCATGTGGTGGTGACCGACGCCACGACGCTGGGCGCGGGGTCGAAGGTCTATCCCCACGCTATCCTTGGCTGCGATCCGCAGAACGGCAAGCACAAGGGCGGCCCGACCACGCTCACCATCGGGCGCAATTGCACGATCCGCGAGGGCGTCACCATGCATCGCGGCTCCGATTCGAGCCGTGGCTATACCTCGGTCGGCGATAATTGCTCGTTTCTGGCCTATGCACATGTCGCCCATGATTGCGATGTCGGCAATCACGTTACCTTTTCCAACAATGTGATGATCGGTGGTCATTGCGTCATCGGCGACAATGTCATCATCGGCGGGGGCGGAGCGGTTCATCAGTTCTGCCGCGTCGGCCATCATGCCTTCGTCGGCGGTCTAGCGGCGCTCGTTACCGATCTCATCCCCTATGGCATGGCGATCGGTGTTCATGCGCATCTGGGTGGGCTCAACATTATCGGCATGAAGCGTTCCGGCTTACCGCGCGCGGAAATCCACAATCTCCGCCGTGCGTCGCGCATGTTGTTCGACCGTTCGAAGCCGCTTCGCGAGCGCGCCAATGATGTTCTGGCTGTCATGCCAGATTCGCCGGCTGTCGCCGATCTGATTTCCTTCATCACGGTCGATACCAAGCGCGCCTATTGCACGCCGCCCATCGGTGCCGCTTTCGGCGGCCATCGCGACGAGGATTGAATTGACGTCCGGCGCTGACAAAGTAGGGCGCACCGCCATCATCGCCGGCAGCGGCGTGTTGCCGGTGCGGGTCGCGGAAGATCTTGAGAAGCAGGGCCGTCCGCCGCTTCTCATCCCGCTCAAGGGTGACGCCGACCCCTCGCTTTACCGCTATGAGCACACGGAAATCTCCATGGTGGAATTCCGCAAGCTGATCCGCGCGCTGAAGGCCGGCG
The DNA here is from genome assembly GCF_014640615.1 of Paramesorhizobium endophyticum. GTDB lineage: Bacteria > Pseudomonadota > Alphaproteobacteria > Rhizobiales > Rhizobiaceae > Paramesorhizobium > Paramesorhizobium endophyticum. The sequence goes on from NZ_BMHH01000002.1 coordinate 248,753, forward strand.
GAGTGCGCAATGTGATACTGGCGGGTGGTGTCAGCAGCCGTCCGCACTTCTCCGATCTGCGGATCGACGGGCCGACGCTTGCCGCCATCCCCCGCATCCTCGGCGCGCTCGGCAAGGGCGACGATGCGCTGCTGCGCGCCTTTATTGGGCTGGTCGAATCCTACGGCTTCAAGGTCGTCGGCGCGCATGAGATCGTGCCCGATTTGCTGGCGCCTGCGGCCAGGTCACTGACCGGCAAAAAGCCCGGCAAGGACGACTGGCGCAATATCGAACTGGCCCGGGAAGCCGCGCGCATGATCGGCGCACTCGATGTAGGGCAGGGCGCTGTTGCTGTGGGCGGACGTGTCGTGGCGCTTGAGGGGGCCGAAGGCACCGACGCCATGCTGGAGCGCATCGCCCAGATGAGAGCGGCGCGGCGGATTCCGCAAAAGGGCGGCGCGCTTGTCAAATGCGCCAAGCCGACGCAAGATGAGCGCGCCGACCTGCCGACCATCGGGCTTTCGACGATCGAGAACGCCGCCCAAGCAGGGCTCTCCGGCATCGCGATCGAGGCCGGGAAGACCTTCATCCTCGGCGTCGGCGAGACGGTGGCGGCAGCCAATGCGAAGGGACTTTTCATAGAAACGTTCGATTCCAAACCGGGTTAGGTGGAAAAACCGATGGGCCGCAAGCTGCCGCTGAAGATCGCAATCGTCGCCGGGGAGGAATCGGGGGATATTGTCGGCGCCGATCTGATCGACGCGCTGCGCGGACGCACGGACCGTCTCGTCAATCTCGTCGGTGTCGGAGGCAGCCATTTGCAGGCGCGCGGCCTCAAAAGCCTGTTCGACCCGGCTGAAATTTCTATCATGGGCTTGAGTGCCGTTCTCAAGAATTTGCCCAGATTGCTCTGGCGCATCCGGCAGACCGCAAATGCTGTCATCGCAGCCAAGCCCGATTGTCTTGTTGTCATCGACAGCCCGGATTTCACGCACCGGGTCGCGAAGAAGGTCCGGGCGGCGGATCCCTCCATTCCCATCATCAAATATGTCGCACCCACTGTCTGGGCATGGCGGCCGCAGCGGGCGAGAGCCATGCGCGCCTATGTTGACCATGTGCTGACGATCCTGCCCTTCGAGGTCGGGGTATTGCAACTTCTCGGAGGACCGGCAGCGACTTATGCGGGGCATCGCCTGGCCAGCTACCAGCCGATCCTCGACGTACGGGCCGCACGGGCGCGCCGGGAGAAATCCCTGTCGAAGGATGGAGAGCGGACGTTGCTTGTGCTGCCCGGCTCGCGGCGCTCAGAGATCAAGGCATTGATGGAACCGTTCGGCGAGGCGGTGGCGGAGCTGGCGAAGCGGGTCGAGACGCTGCACGTCATCCTGCCTACACTGCCGCATATCGAGCCGATGGTGCGCGCGCTCTCCGCCGATTGGCCGGTGAAGCCTCTGATCGTGGTGGCCGAGGAGGACAAATGGAAGGCATTCGAGCAAGCGGATTCCGCGCTCGCCGCCTCCGGTACTGTGTCGCTCGAACTGGCGCTGGCGCAGGTGCCGACCGTGCTCGCCTATAAGACGGACTGGTTCGCCAAGAAATTTTTGATGCCGCGCATTACGATATGGAGCGCGGCGCTGCCCAACATCATCGCGGATAAAGTGATCATCCCGGAGCATTTCAACGAATTCATCCGCCCCGGCCACCTGGCGCGCCAACTCGACCGGCTGATGCAGCCCGGACCCGCGCGCGAAGCGCAGATATCAGGCTTCCAGCATATCGCGGAATTGATGGAAACGGAGAAACCGGCAGGCGAAATCGCCGCACAGACGGTGTTGGATGTGGTTGAGAAGGCGGGGAAGTAACTACATTGAAACGGAGAAGGTGACTGGACCACGTGCGTCTATCTGCCCGCGTTTTTATTATTGCCCTTTTTGCGCGTTATACTGCGCCTGCTTCCATGCTAAGAAATCATTATAATCAAATTTCGTCGCCGGTCCGGATTCCTCGCCTTCCTTGAGCGCGGCTTCGAGCGCTTTCAGCTTTGCCTCCTGCTCTTCAAGGAGGCGCAGCCCGGCGCGAACGACATCGCTGGCAGAGCCATAGTTTCCGGTCGCACCTGCTCGTCTATAAACTCGGCGAAATGGTCGCCGAGGGAAATAGTGGTGTTTCGCGCCATTCCAGTATCTCCTTTTCCGCAATTATATCCATATCCTGCATGCCATCAATAGATGGGAAAGCCGGCGCCAAAACAAAAGAGGCCCCGGACGAACCGGAGCCTCCCATTTATGCTCATCAGAATATCAGCTTATTTGCGCTTGGCCAAAGGCACGAAGTCGCGTGCAGGCTCGCCGGTGTAGAGCTGGCGCGGACGGCCGATCTTCTGCTGCGGGTCCTCGATCATTTCCTTCCACTGCGCGATCCAGCCGGCGGTGCGCGCGACGGCGAAGAGCACGGTGAACATTTCGGTCGGGAAGCCCAGCGCCTTCAACGTGATGCCGGAATAGAAGTCGACATTCGGATAGAGCTTCTTCTCGATGAAATATTCGTCGGTGAGGGCGATCTTCTCCAGCTCCATGGCGATATCGAGCAGCGGATCGTCCTTGATGCCGAGCTCGCCCAGCACCTCATGCGCCGTCTTCTGCATGATCTTGGCGCGCGGGTCGTAGTTCTTGTAGACGCGGTGGCCGAAGCCCATCAGGCGGAACGGATCGTTCTTGTCCTTGGCCTTGGCGATATATTCCGGAATACGGTCCACCGTGCCGATTTCGGCCAGCATGTTGAGCGCCGCCTCATTGGCGCCGCCATGGGCCGGGCCCCAGAGGCAGGCAACGCCCGCCGCGATGCAGGCGAAAGGATTGGCGCCGGAGGAGCCGGCGAGACGCACCGTCGAGGTGGAGGCGTTCTGCTCGTGGTCGGCATGCAGGATGAAGATGCGGTCCATGGCGCGGGCCAGCACCGGATTGACCTTGTACTCCTCGCAGGGCACAGCGAAGCACATGCGCAGGAAGTTCGAGGCGAGGTCCAGATCGTTCTTCGGATAAACGAAGGGCTGGCCTATATGGTATTTATAGGCCATCGCGGCCAGTGTCGGCATCTTGGCGATCAGCCGGACGGAGGCGACCATGCGCTGATGCGGATCGGTGATATCGGTCGAGTCGTGATAGAAGGCAGACATCGCCCCGACCGAGCCGACCATGACGGCCATGGGATGCGCGTCGCGGCGGAAGCCGGTGAAGAAGCGGGTCATCTGCTCATGCACCATGGTGTGGTGCGTGATGCGATAGTCAAAATCCGCTTTCTGCGCCTTGGTCGGCAGTTCGCCGTAGAGGAGGAGATAGCAGGTCTCCAGGAAGTCGCCATGCTCGGCCAGTTGCTCGATCGGGTAGCCGCGATAAAGCAGCACGCCCTCATCGCCGTCGATATAGGTGATCTTCGACTCGCACGAGGCGGTGGAGGTGAAGCCGGGGTCGTAAGTGAAGGCGTTGGCGTTCTTGTAGAGCGGGGTGATATCGACGACATCCGGTCCAACAGAACCCTTGCGGACTGGCAGCTCGAAGGTTTTGCCGTCAAGGGTGATGCTCGCTGTATTGTTAGACATATTCGTTCCTTTCAAATCCTTCGAACCCAAGATTTCGCCCGTCAAACTATCCCAAAGTTGCGATGTTGCAACGCGGAAATTCGCTCAAAAGGCCGGCCTCTGTAACGAGACCGTGATATCTCAAAAACGACACCGATCTAATCGATCTGATCGCCGATTCTGGCCAGGGACTCTTCCCTGCCGAGCACCGCCAGAACATCGAATACGCCCGGCGATGTTGCGCGGCCGGTGAGTGCAGCGCGCAAGGGTTGTGCGATCTTGCCCAGCTTCAAGCCCGTTGATTCTGCGTGGGCGCGGATGGCGGCGTCGAGGCTTTCGACCGTCCATTCAGAAGCCTGTTGAAGCGCGGGCAGGGCCCCCCTAAGAATGGCGCGGCCCTCCTCGTTGAGAAGCGAGGCGGCCTTTTCGTCGAGCGCCAGAGGACGCGCGGCGAAAATGAACTTAGCGCCATCGGCGAGTTCTACAAGGGTTTTTGCGCGATCTTTGAGGCCAGGCATGGCGGAAAGCAGCTGGCCGCGCCTGATATCATCAAGTTGGACAAGCAATTCGGGCCCACCCTCGATTTCAGGCAGCACGGCGATGAGCGCATCGAAAAGCGCCTTGTCGTCGCTCGCGCGCATATAATGGCCGTTGATCGCCTCCAGCTTCTGGAAGTCGAAGCGCGCCGCGCCCTTGTTGATGTCCTTCACGTCGAACCATTCGATCATCTGTTCGGTCGACATGATCTCGTCGTCGCCATGGCTCCAGCCGAGGCGGACGAGATAATTGCGCAACGCTGCCGGCATATAGCCCATGGCGCGATAGGCCTCGACGCCGAGCGCGCCATGGCGCTTGGAAAGCTTTGCGCCGTCAGGTCCGTGGATGAGCGGGATATGCGACATGGACGGCACCGGCCAGCCCATGGCGTTATAGATGATTGTCTGGCGCGCGGCATTGGTCAGGTGGTCGTCGCCGCGGATGATGTGGGTGACGCCCATGTCATGATCGTCAACCACGACGGCATGCATGTAAGTGGGCGTGCCGTCGGAGCGCAGGATGATAAAATCATCGAGATCCTTGTTGGGGAAGCGGACTTCGCCCTGCACCTCGTCATACACCACGGTCTCGCCCGTCTGCGGCGCCTTGATGCGGATGACCGGCTTTACGCCGACGGGCGCTTCGGAAGGATCGCGGTCGCGCCAGCGCCCGTCATAGCGGGGAGGGCGTCCTTCCGCGCGGGCCTGTTCGCGCATATCTTCGAGTTCTTGTGGCGTGGCGTAGCAATAATAAGCCTTGCCCTTGGCGACGAGATCTTCGGCGACTTCCCGGTGGCGCGGCGCGCGCTCGAACTGCGAGATGGCGTCGCCGTCCCAGTCGAGACCGAGCCAGCGCAGACCGTCGAGAATGGCCGTAACGGCAGCCTCTGACGAGCGCTCGCGGTCGGTATCCTCGATGCGCAGCAGCATCTTGCCGCCGGTGTGCTTTGCATAAAGCCAGTTGAACAGCGCCGTGCGCGCGCCGCCGATATGCAGGAAGCCGGTGGGCGAGGGCGCAAAGCGGGTAATCACGGGTGAGGACATGATAACTCCGGTGGGTGTGGGGCATCCGTTCACCGAAAGCCCCACTCGATTTCGGTTGGCGTTCATGTAGCATAGGTGGCTGGCGGTGCAAGTGTAGCGTATGGGCGCCGGGCGGGGATGATGAGAGGCGGGAGCGACACGGAGGAGGTCGACGAGCGGGCGCTGGTAAAGCCGCCGGCCTATTTCCTGCTGCCTGCGGTTACGCCGCGCGAACCCGACCCCGCCGAAAGTCCCGCCAGGCTACCCCTGGTCACGCTGCCGTCACGCGCGACCGTTCTTTCGCGTATCCGGGTATTCAGGGCCTCCTTTATCGCCCTGTTCGGCGAGGAGGACGAGCTTGGCACACGCTTCCTCTTCCTGCCCGTCTTCGCGGGCATGGGCGTCATCTTTTACTTCTCGCTCGCCTTCGAGCCTCGATGGCAGGCGTTGCTCTCGGGGCTCGCCGTCCTCGTCTCGTTGCGCATTCTCGCGCGGCAGCGGCAGGTCATGGCCTATGCGCTCACCTTCGCCATCGCCGTCGTCGCCGGCATGGTGGCGGCGAAGACGGAAACGATGCTGCGCGCGACGCCGATGCTGGGTGCTGACGTCACCACGCGGGTGACGGGGCGCATCGCCGCCATGGAACAGAACATCGATGGCACCTGGCGCGTGACGCTGGACGTGCTTGCCACCGCGCGGCCGAAGCTTCGCTATGCGCCCGAGCGCATCCGCGTTACCGCCCGCGATTTGCCGGCCATGGCCGATATCGGCTCCGGCCTTTCCGGCTTCGTGCGTCTGAGGGCACAGTCGGGGCCCGTGCGGCCCGGAAATTATGATTTCGCCTTCCACGCCTATTTCAACGGCATCGGCGCGAACGGCTTTTTTCTGGGTACGCCGAAGAGCGTGGCGGTTCCCGCACCAACCGGGTATGGCGACCGGCTGTCGCTGTGGGTTTCGGCTCTGCGACAGGGAATCGGAACCAGTATCGTGACAAATCTCGAGGGCGAGGAAGGTGCCATCGCCGCGGCGCTGATATCCGGCCAACGCGACGGCATCAGCGAGGAGACGAACGAAGCGCTGCGTCTGTCCGGCCTTGCGCACATCATCTCGATTTCGGGCCTGCACATGGCGCTGGCGGGAGGCCTCGTCATGTTGGTGGTGCGGGCCGTGGCCGCGCTCTTTCCCGGCCTTGCCATGCGCCACCCTGTGAAGAAATATGCGGCGGGCGCTGCACTGGCGGCTTCGGCCTTCTACCTTATGCTCTCGGGCGCGGATGTGGCGGCGCAGCGCAGCTTCATCATGCTGGCGGTGATGCTCGTCGCCGTGATGATGGACCGCGCCGCCATCACCATGCGCAATCTGGCGATTGCCGCGCTCATCACCATCGTCTTTGTGCCGCATGAACTGCTGGGGCCGAGCTTCCAGATGTCGTTCTCCGCCACCGCCGCGCTCATCGCGGCCTTTGCCTGGTGGACCGACCGGAGGCGGAACCGGGACGAGGACGCGCCTCGCTCCTCCTTCGCCGCGCGCGGCTTCCTTCATAAGATGATCACCTCGGTTGGCGCGACCGCCGCGACATCTGCGATTGCGGGAACGGCGAGCGGCATTTTCGCGCTCTATCATTTCAACAACACCGCGCCGCTGGGCCTGCTCGGCAATGTGCTGGCGCTGCCGGTCATATCGGTGACGGTCATGCCTTTCGCGGTGCTGAGCCTGCTGGCCATGCCGTTTGACCTTGAATGGCTGCCCTTGCAGGTGATGGGCGCAGGCATCGAGGTGGTCAAATGGATCGCGCATCAGGTGGCCGCGATCTCTCCCCATGCCAATCCGGGTATCATGCCGGTTTCGACACTGCTTTTGTGGTCGGGCGGCCTGGTGCTGGTGATGTTCCTGAGAACCCATTTGCGTGCCGTCTCGCTCGTCATCTTTGCGGCTGGGCTTGTCTTTTATGTCAGGGAAACAGGTCCGGATCTGATCCTCTCGGACAATGGCCGGCTCGTCGCGCTGCGTACATCGGACGGAACGCTCGCGATCAACCGCAAGCAGCCATCGAAATTCCTGATCGAAAATTGGAGCAAGGCTTACGACGCCACCGGAATCGTCAAGCCAGCGACAAATGCGGGGGAATTCTCGCCGGATAGCTTCCTTTGCGAGGATGGCGTCTGCGTAGCCGAGATGCGCAACGGGCAGACGCTCGCCTATACTGATACGCTGCAGGGAAGAAGCATAGCCTGCGCCATCGGCGACATGGTCATTCTCGCCGTTGCAGGCAAGAACCTTTCCTGCAACGGCGAAGGGAAGACCGTCATCACCCTCAGGGATCTCGCCATCAAGGGAACGCTCGAAGCGAGGCTATCGGACCCGACAAGAAGCGAGACTCAACTCCTCTACGCCATCGGGCCGCCGGAACGCCCATGGAACCTGCACCGGCTCTATTCCCGTGCCGCGCGCGGCCTGCCCGAGAAGACATTGAACCGCGAACGAACCGGGCGAAAGTCATCGGGGCGAACGGACACGCTCGCGCCCGGCACCGATCAATAGCGCCGGATGAGCCCGACCAGCTTGCCCTGCACACGCACCCTGTCCGGTCCGAAGATACGCGTTTCATAGGCGGGGTTCGCCGCTTCGAGCGCGATGGATGCTCCCTTGCGGCGGAAGCGCTTCAGCGTGGCTTCTTCGTCATCGACAAGCGCCACGACGATCTCACCGGGATTGGCCGTTTCGCCGCGCCGGATGACGACCGTATCGCCATCGAATATGCCGGCATCGATCATCGAATCGCCCTTCACCTCCAGGGCGTAATGATCGCCGGGGCCGATCATCTCGGGTGGCAGGCTGATGACATGAGTCTGGTTCTGGATGGCGGCGATGGGAACGCCCGCAGCAATGCGCCCCATGACAGGCACCTGCACGGCGGAAGAAGGTGCGGCCTCTTCCTCCGCCCGCGAGGCGATACGGGGGCGGGCAGGAGCTTGTGCTGCCGGGTTGCGTCCAAGGCTTCCCTCGATGACGCTCGGCGCAAACTTCTTCTGCGCATTGAGGCCCGGCGCGATCGAATCGGGGAGCCGCACCACTTCCAGCGCGCGGGCGCGATTGGGCAGGCGGCGGATGAAACCGCGCTCCTCCAGCGCCGTGATAAGCCGATGAATGCCTGATTTCGACGCAAGATCAAGCGCCTGCTTCATCTCGTCGAAGGAGGGGGGGATTCCGGTTTCCTTCAACCGCTCGTGGATGAAAAGCAGAAGTTCATGTTGCTTGCGCGTCAGCATCGAGTGGTTCCTTCAAGGGAATCGGAACAAAAACAAACCCAGAACAAACACTATCTGTTCCAGTCTTGTTCCGCAAGCGTTTTAAACTGGTTAAGTTTGGGGGAGCAGTGGAGGCGCGAAAATTATTTGGGAATTTAGAAGGCGAAATTTACGCAATTAAGTGGGAATATGAGCGGTTAAGTGGTTGAAAAGACTGCGTAATTTTTTTGAACCCGCGAGATTGTCGATTTTCGGAAAAACCGCATTCCCATTTAATTGTGAACTCATTGATTTCATTGAGGTTTTTTGGAACCTTGGGGAGAAGTGCAGTTCCATAATCTGCGGGTTGGGGACCCTATTGGGGACCTTCGCTGTCGTGAAGAAAAACGTCAAATGAATGGGTGGCGTCCTCTAGCTCACCACTCTCTATCTTCTTCAGGATCGCGTCAGCTATTGCGACACGATCAAATAAGCCATTCTCCTCCCCAACGAAGCCTGCCTCACGTATGAGACGTTCCAATTGGTACTCAAAGTTCAAGAAGGCTTGTGCCCAATCATTGTATCGGCGAGGGTCCTTCGAGGGATCAAAGCGGTCTTTATGTATGTCATAGAGAGCTAAAAAAACGTGCAGGATGACCTGCTTTTCCCGTTGGGTAGCTACATAATTGATTTCATTATTAAATGCGGCCTCTGGACCGTATTTATCTATCAACTCGTATTGCAAACGCCAAGGAACAGTTTCACGCCTACGCCACGAAGAAATCGTTTGTTTTGCAACGCCTAACGCGCTCGCCAGAGCGGTATCGGTTTCCGTTCTGGTAAGCCGCTTCAGGGTGGAAATATATACGTCAATTCGTTTTGTCATTTGTTGCGTGTTGACAAGTACGCAAAATGAAGTCATGACTTCAATATGAGTACAAAGCCAAGCACCCTCCGTTCTTTGGACGCCGGCCCCGAATTGCTCCAAGCGATTCGAGGTGGGCTCATAATTCAAGGTACTTCTCTCTCACGATGGTGCCGTGAAAACAATGTTGACCGCGTCTGGGCATCGGACGCTATTCGAGGGAAGCGTAACGGCCCAAAAGCGGTCGCTCTCCGTAACAGACTGGTTGCCATAGCGGAGCAACCATGATGAAGAATTCGTCTTGGATATCAACGGTAGAATTTGCGGAACTTGCCGGAATCCATAGGCGTGTAGCAAATCGTATTTGCCGCCAGATTTCCGAAGAGAAAACCCAGGTCTGGCGCGGCGCTTCCCTCGAAGTCCGCACCATCGACGGGCAGGGCGGCAAGTCGGGCATTCAGTATCAGGTGAAGGTTTCCAGCCTTCCGATGCTCCTTCAGGACCGTTTAAATGCCCTTCAAAGCTCCCCTGAAGACGTTTTAAGCATCCGTTTCGGCGAGCAGGCGCAGCGGGAGCGCAACTGGAAATACGACGTCATCCGGCCAATTCTGGAGCATCCAAAGCACTCTGCCGGGCGGGAGGCCGAAATCAACCGGCTGAAAAATACCCAGAAACTGGACTGGAACGGTAAACACAGGCTCCTGACCAAAAGTACGCTCTATCGCTGGGTTCAGGAGTTTGAGGCGAGCGGCGGCTCCGTTCATGTCCTCGCGAGGGGAGTGCGTGTGGACAAAGGCAAGCGCCGTGTCTGGGTCAGCAAGCAGTTTACCGACCATGTTCCGCTGGACATGGAGATGAAGAAGACGATCCACGCCGACCTCAAAACCTATGTGCAGGGCCTTCTCGCGGGCGGTGCGCAATTCAAGCAGACCTTGGTGCTGGCGGCGGAAAAGCTCAAGGAAATCTGCAAGGCCTACGGTGCCGTGATCGGTGATCCGGCCTTGATCGGGACGGTTTTTCGTGTTCCGCACGCCTTCGTGCAGGAGGAAATGCACTTCAAGGCGGTCTACCGGCACAACCGGGACCGCAAGGCCAGCGAGGACAAAGCGCCGCGCATTCGCCGCACCACGAAGAACCTCGCCCCGATGGAAATCGTCGTCATGGACGTTCATCACATCAACGTGCTGATGACGCGGGAGGACGGTTCTACGGCGACACCTAAACTGTTGGCTTTCCATGATATTGCGACCAATAGGGTCTATTGGGAAATTGTCTTCTTCGAGGAGCGCGGCGGGGTTCGCAACGCGGATGTCATCCACGCCTTCGTCAACATGTGCCAGGACCCGGCGTTCGGCGTTCCGCAGTTTCTCTATGTCGATAACGGTTCGGAATACGGCTTCGCCGACGATCTGGAAGACGCCTTGAAGCTCGGCTGCAAGGTCTCGGCCTTCAATGGCGAGGAAGATCGCAATCGTGTCATCCGGGCACGGGCTTATAATGCGGCGGCGAAGCATGTGGAGGGCTGGTTCCGGCAGATGAACCAGCAATATTTCCGGCACATTCAAGGCTGGATCGACGATGATCGCATGAACCCGAAGCGTCCAGCCATGGGCAAGCTGCCAGCGCCGTTCAACCACGGGTTCGACGCCTTTTGCGATACGGTACGGGCCTATGTGCGCGCCTATGAGCACATGCCGCAGAAGGGCGCGTTGAAAGGAAAATCGCCCGCCATGGCCTTCAAGGCGCATGTGGAGGCGGGCTGGAAGGCGACGGTTCTGGACCCCGAAAGCCTGCTGACGGTTTTCACCCGGCCCGAAACCCGCGTGGTGGAAAAGCATTCCATTCGCGTCAAGGGCGGCGAGCCTTGGGTTTGCGATGGCTTGCTGGAATATCACGGGCGCAAGGTCATCGTGCATATCCCGAAATATCACGGTTTCTCGGCGTTGTTGGTGACGGACGAGGCGGGCAACCACATCGGCATTGCCACGCGGGATGAAGCCTATGATGTGCTGGACGCGCGCGGGGCCAAGGAAAGCGCCCGCCGCAAGTCGCTTCGCAACAAGAGCCTGACCAAGCTGGCTAAATCGGTTCCGCATATCGATGCCGGTGCGGAACTTGTCGCCTTTGGCGAGAAGCAGTTGCCCGTGGTGCCGAACGAACCGGACGGCGTGATTTCAGTGACGGGGCCAGCGTCGGATGGGCGGGCGCTTTTGCCGGTTTCGGCCATCAAGAATTCCCGCCAGGAGCGCGACGAAGAACTCCGCCGTCGCAATGCCGAAGTCTCCCGGATAGCGGAACAATTTTTTGGAGGACGCAAAGCATCATGAGCAGTCTGCCTTCGCATATACCGGAAACGTTGATCGAAACGGATACGGTAGGCCTTGTTCGCAATACCGTCCGCATGGCGCGCGATCTTGGCGTGACCATGCATATCGTGGGCCGTCCGGGCACCGGCAAGACATCCGCGCTCTGGCACATCGCGCAGGAGTTCAACGGAACTTACGTTGAAATCGACGGCGCTCATAAAAAGATTAAAGGAATGCTGGAACTGCTTCTGCAGAGCAAGCGGCTCTGGGACCGGGAACAGCATACAACCCAACTGGCGGACGCGGTTCAGCGAGCTTTTCAACCACGGCATACCATTGTCGAAGGTGCTGGTTGGGAATATGTGCCCCAGCTTTTGATCGTTGATGAAGTCCAGACGCTTGAAGCGACAGCCGTTCGGGAACTGGTGCGCATACAGGAGCGCTGCCAGCTTGCTCTTGTGATTGCCGGAAACGAAGAACGGCTTGCGGGAACGAACAAGGAAATCGACACGCTGGAACAGAACGAGAGACGCATTGCTGCCCGCTGCGTGTTGCCGGGGCCGTCGAAGCGGGACTGCGAATTGATCGGCGCCAGCTTCAATGTCGAGGGAAAGGACGCCTATGCCTTCGTTGTCGAATACGGCCTGGCAACGAATTTCGGCGACCTGAACTATCTTCTGACCTTTGCCGAAAGGCTTACCGGCGGTGTGGTCGGCATCCGGCTGAACCATTTGCTGGATGCTCATCGCTTGATCGGGAAAAATTTGAAATTCAACAAGGAGTTAGGACGCCGAAAAGGCGCTGCCTAACCTCACGACAAGTTCACATACCCCGAAATCCAAGGCTCCGCGTCGTTGTCGCGGTGTGGGCGGAGCTTTGTCTGAAATACCCGGCGTATCTGCATTGCGTTGCGCCGGTTCAACAATCACCAGTGAGGAAAGTGGGAAAATGTCAGTTACCAGAACGGAAAGTTATAGTGGGTTCGGAGAACTCATGGATACGATGGATTCCGCAGTCTCCATGATAAAAGCCTTCGGAAGAATGCTCGAATACACGCTGCGGACGGGCGATGACGTGAGCGACATCAGCTATGGCGTCGAGAGAATCCTTGATCAGCAGTGCGAAGATTTGGGCTTTCTCCGCGACGCCATCAGCGGCCAGTACGAGCGGTTGAAGGAAAGCAAGCTTGAAATCAGGGATATTGCGCTCACGGCAAAGTGGGCTGCCGTCAGTCCTGAAATCGCAAGACGTGTTATCAGCATTGCAACCGGCATCGGGCTGGAAGAGCGCGATGGCAATAACCCGAGTGAAACGGTCGAGATTGGATATCGGAGTTCCATTCTCAACGCCATGCAGAATGTAGCGAATGTCAAAGCAATCGCTACGGAAACAGGCGTAGGGGAGGATAAAGTGGAGGCCATTCTGAATAAGGCGCTGGTTCTCCGCCCTGGCGAGGAGAGGTTTCTGAGCGAGCCGGAGCCTCCCATAGCAGAGACGCGGGAGCATTCCTTCAACGAGGCATTCGGCCATCAGGTCGCCATGGCGAATATGGGAGCCTGACATGGCGGGTCGTGCAAAATCATCTGGCATTTCGAAAAAGCAGATTGCGCTGCTGCACGTCGCCAAGCGCGACTTGTGTCTAACCGAAGACGATTACCGGGCGATTCTCGCCCGGTACGGCAATTGCGAAAGCAGCGCCGATCTCGACGCCACAGGCTTCGATTATGTCATGCGGTATTTCACAGCGCTCGGGTTCCGCTCCACCTGGACGAAGCGGACCTATGGAAACCGTCCGAACATGGCGTCTCCGGCGCAGGTCGATTTGATCCGCTCCCTGTGGCGGCAGTTTACCGGTAGCGACGATCCCGAAGACCGGGAACTCAACCGCTGGCTCAATCGCTTTCATCATGTGTCAGCCTTGCGCTTCGTGGACACAGCCAAGGCGAAGAAGATCATCCCGGCGCTGAAAGCAATGGTCGCCCGCAAACAGGATCAAATTTGAAGGCGGTTTGAAGGGCTTGGGCGCGTTTCTCGTGCTCGCGGCCTTTCTGTGTACGGTAGCGCTGCCTCTCGCGTGTCAGCGGCAATTTTAAAGGATTTGCCGGTAGCGGCGTTTCAGGGTAATAAAGAACTCGCGTCGAGCCATCACGTTACGCCTGTCTTGAACAGCGAGGATGATCTACGGCCCCCCCGGCGCTTTTTTCTTTGCAGAATTCTGCGGTTTGCCAAAATAGGCGTTTCCGTGTAGCTTTAAGTTGCGCTGAGCAGGAAGCGAGCCCCCAGCGGGCTTTGGGATTGGCATTTCCGGCCCCCCGGCGCATTCTCCTCTCAAATTCAGCCACACCCCTGCCAAGGCAGGCATGATCATGGATGCCGTGGCGGGCATAATAATCCGGTAAATCTCGCGAGAGGCCGGATATGAGTTGCTTTTCCCCTTTTCTCCCTTTGCAGGTGCGCCGATGACGGGGCAGCCGGGTGCTTCCGCCGATATCGTCGCCATGAGCGCCGCCGCGCTTCCCGTGGCGGATGCCGCTGTTCCGGAGTGGCTGCATGTTCTCCCGCTGGGCGAGTTTTCCGGCGTGGACGGGCGCGGCCCCTATCGCAACGACGATCCCGGCGCGCTGATATCGCGGTTTCATGAGGAAGGCCGCAAGCTTGCCGTCGATGAAAACCATTCGACGGACCTTGCCGCCAAGAAAGGGTTTTCCGCCCCGGCGCGCGGCTGGATCGTGGAATTGCAGAAACGCGATGACGGTATCTGGGGCCGCGTCGAATGGACGCCGGAAGGCCGTGCGCTGATGCAGAGCAAGGCTTACGGCTATGTCTCGCCGGTTTTCATTTCGGCCGCCAAGGCCCCTCTCGTCGTTCGCAAGCTCTTGCGCGTAGCGCTGACGAACGATCCCAACCTCACGTCACTCAAGGCGCTGCATTCGGCGCGGAAAGGGCCAGACATGGACCATGAGCAATTGCTTTCAGCGCTTCGCACGGCTTTGGACCTTGGGGCCGAAGCCGATGGCGCGGCCATTCTCGACGCGGTGAACAAGCTTTCCCAAAGCCGCCATAGCGCCGATCCCGCCCAGTTCGTGCCGATTGCGATGTTTCAGGCGACGGTGGCCGAACTCAACAAGCTGCGCTCGGGCATTTCGCAGGAAAACGCGGAACGCATTGCTGACGCGGCCATCCGGAACGGCAAGCTCCTGCCGTTCATGCGCGACTGGGCGGTCAATCTTTGTCAGGCGAACAAGGCGGCATTCGACGATTTCCTTGAAGGCGCAGGAAAGCCGGTGGGCGAGTTCATCACCTCGCTGCAAACCAAGTACGACTTCAAGCACTCCCAGCTCAACGGCAAAACCGGCGACGCGCAATTGGGTGAGGTGCATCGCAATCTCGGGCACAGCGCCGAAGACGTGAAAACCTATGGCGGAAAGGCTGACAAATGATCATCGACGCAAGCTCGCTACGCGACCTCTTCACCGGTTTCAGCACCTCCTTCAACAAGGGTATCGGCGCGGCCCCGAGCCGCTGGGACAAGGTAGCCATGAAGGTTCCGTCCTCGGCGGCGGGCAACAATTATTCCTGGCTGACCGATTTCCCCGGCATTCGCGAATGGGTTGGCGACCGCATCGTGCATTCCCTTTCCGCCGCCCGCTATGTGGTGGAAAACAAGGAATTCGAACTGACGGTCGGCGTCCGGCGCAAGGATATCGAGGACGATCAATACGGTATCTACGGCAAGCGGTTCGAAGGTATCGGCTATGAAACCGCGATGCACCCCGACGATCTCGTGTTCTCGCTTCTCGGGCAGGGCACGGTAACGAGGTGCTTCGATGGGCAGTATTTCTTCGATCCCGATCATCCGAATTATGATGAACAGGGCAAGGAAATCTCCGCGTCCAACTTCACCGCAGGCGATGGGCCGGCGTGGTATCTGGTCGATGGCAGCAAGCCCTTGATGCCGATGATCTATCAGGAGCGCCAGCCATTCGTTTTCGAGCAGATCACCAACAACGAGGACAGCTATGTTTTCATGAAGGGCGAGTATCTCTACGGTACGCGGGGCCGCTCCAATGCGGGTTTTGGTCTGTGGCAGCTTGCCTATTGCAGCAGGGCTGAACTTACCTCGGCCAATTTCGTCGCCGCCAAGGTCGCGATGGCTTCCTATCGCCGTTCGAGCGGCAAGACGCTCGGCATCGCACCGACGCACATGGTCGTACCGCCTGTGCTGGAAGAGAAGGCGCGCCAGCTCCTTAATGCCACGCTCATCAATGGCGGCGAAAGCAATGTCTGGGCGGGTTCCGTCGAACTCATCGTCACCCCGTATTTGTGAGGTGCAACGCATGAAGGATGCAGCCAGCGGTATGGAAGCGCAATTACGGGAACTCCTGGGCGACGAGGATTTTCTGAAACTGGTCGAGAATTACGGCGGCATACGCCTGTTTGTTCCGTCGTTCGGTGCCAACGAGATGACCAATGTCGAGAGGGTGCTTGGGGCGGATGCGGCTCGAAAGCTGGCGGAACTTTGGGGCGGGGATTACTTGGTCCCGCCTCTCGCGAGAACCTTCCGGGCAATCCGCTATCAGCGAGACGGCCTGTCCAATGCGAAGATCGCCCAGAGGCTTGGCATTACGGAAAGCGGCGTGGTGCGGATATTCAGTCGGGAAAATGCCGCGAGGCGCGTGAGGCGCGAGAAACTCCGGGGCGGTCTGGATACAGCGGGGTCGACACGCTCCGGCTCTACGATAGCCTAAATCTCTGGCATGGCGCGACGCGCGGGATTATTGCCAAATGATCTTGCGCGCGTTGCCATCTGATTTTGCACCGATTGCGCATGAAGGCTGAAAGGGCACGGTATGGACCGTTTGGAAAAATGCCACCAGTGCGGCAAGCTCGCTCTTGAAGGCGAGATGATCACGATCACTGTTTCCGAGTACGAATCGCTGAAGAGCGCCGCCGCCTCAACGAATAGGAGGAAAGCCATCGCAGGCTATCGGGCGGCTTCCAGTTCGAAGATTGGCCGCACTCCGGAACTGGCGGAATTCATTATCGAGTGCGCGGCCACGATGACAGTTGCTGAAATTGCGATGGCTTGCCGCGAGAAATTCGGGGACAAAACCCCGTCATGGTCCTCGATCTATCGCTTCGTGGCCGCGATGAAGAGGCACCGCCAGATTTGAAGCGACACCTACTATCAGTGATTTGTCGGCTACGTCCTGCCACGATTAAATAAAACCGCAGCTTCCTGAACGTTCCCGCAAATTCCCACATGTTCGGGATTAATTAGAGGATATCCACTGCATGACCTTGTCCGAAAGTCTGCAACTTACTGCGCAGACCTTCGGCTCGGGCTCATGCCCGCTAAATATCCAGCTCTTCCACGAAAGCCGCGCGTTCTTGGATGAAGCGGAAGCGGGCGTCGGGGCGGGTGCCCATCAGATCGTCCACGATGGTCCGCGTTTCCGCCGCCGCGTCCCCGGCGATCTCGACGCGCAGCAGCGTGCGCTTCTTCGGGTCCATGGTGGTTTCCTTCAATTGCTCGGCGCGCATTTCGCCAAGGCCCTTGAAGCGGCCGATTTCGATCTTGCCCTTGCCGGTGAACTCGGTCTTGAGCAACTCTTCCTTGTGCGCGTCGTCACGGGCATAAGCGGTCTTGCCGCCCTGGCTGATGCGGTAGAGCGGCGGCACGGCGAGATAAAGATGCCCGCCATGGATCAGTTCCGGCATTTCCTGGTAGAAGAAGGTGATGAGCAGCGATGCGATATGCGCGCCGTCCACATCAGCGTCGGTCATGATGATGATGCGCTCGTAGCGCAGGTCCTCCTCGCGGTATTTCGAGCGCGTGCCACAGCCGAGCGCCTGGATGAGGTCGGCGATCTGCTGGTTGGCGGAGAGCTTGTCGCGTCCGGCACTCGCGACGTTCAAGATCTTGCCGCGCAGGGGCAAAATGGCCTGCGTCGCGCGATCGCGCGCCTGCTTGGCGGATCCACCAGCCGAATCGCCCTCGACGATGAAGATTTCCGCGCCCGCCGCCGCGTTCTGCGTACAGTCGGCGAGCTTGCCAGGCAGGCGCAGCTTGCGCGTGGCGCTCTTGCGTACTGTCTCCTTTTCCTGCCGCCGGCGCACGCGCTCCTCGGCGCGCTCGACCACCCAGTCGAGAAGCTTGGAGGCCTCCTGCGGCGAGGCGGCGAGCCAATGGTCGAACGGGTCGCGGATGGCGTTCTCGACGATGCGCTGCGCCTCGGTCGTCGCCAGGCGGTCCTTGGTCTGGCCGACGAATTCCGGCTCGCGGATGAAGACGGAGAGCATGGCCGCCCCTGAAATCATCACGTCGTCGGTGGTAATGATCGAGGCACGCTTGTTGTTGGTCAGCTCCGCATAGGCTTTGAGGCCGCGCGTGATGGCAAGCCGGAAGCCCGCCTCATGCGTGCCGCCTTCCGCTGTCGGAATCGTGTTGCAGTAGGAATTCACGAAGCCGTCGCCGCCATGCCAGGTGATGGCCCATTCCACCGCGCCATGGCCGCCCTGTTTCTCGGTCTTTCCGGCGAAGATTTCGCGCGTGACCTGGTATTCCCCATCGAGCGAGGCGGCGAGATAGTCCTTGAGGCCGCCGGGGAAGTGGAAGACGGCCTTTTCCGGCGTATCCTTCTTGGGACCGAGCAGCGAGGGATCGCAGCTCCAGCGGATTTCGACACCGCCGAAGAGATAGGCCTTCGAGCGGGCCATGCGATAGAGCCGCGCCGGGTCGAACTTGACTTGTTTGCCGAAAATATCCGGATCCGGGTGGAAGCGCACCCGCGTGCCGCGCCGGTTGTGCACCTCGCCCAGTTCCTCGATGTCGCCTTGCGGGATGCCGCGCGAGAAACGCTGGCGGTAGAGCCTGCGCCCGCGCGCCACTTCCACCTCGAGAAAATCCGAGAGCGCATTGACCACCGAGACGCCCACGCCGTGCAGGCCGCCGGAAGTCTCATAGGCCTTGCCGTCGAACTTGCCGCCGGCGTGGAGCTTGGTCATGATGACTTCGAGCGTCGACTTGCCCGGCACCTGCGGATGGTTCTCGACCGGAATGCCGCGCCCATTGTCGGTGACCGTCAGGAAGCCCTCGGCATCGAGATTGACGTCGATGAAATCCGCATGGCCTGCCACCGCCTCGTCCATGGAGTTGTCGATGACTTCGGCGAAGAGATGGTGCAGCGCCTTTTCATCCGTGCCGCCGATATACATGCCGGGACGCAGTCGAACGGGCTCAAGGCCCTCGAGCACGCGGATGGCCGAGGCGTTGTACTCGTCACTATCGCCGCGTGGGGGCGTGCTGCGGGCCGCAGGCGCCTTCAGCGGAACGGCCACCGCCGGGGCCGCCGTCGGGCTGGCCGCTGCCTGGCGTTCACGCGCATTGCTGACAACCTGTGAGAATAGATCGTTACTGTCGTCCATGTGGTGCGACCGGCCCCGTTTCAGTCATTGGTTTGCGCAAGTCCGGACGGAAAACCGCTTCACACTTTTCCTCGACTTGCACAGTCAAACTCGAATCATCCAGATAGTGCCATGCTTCGCCGCCAAAGGCGACAAAGGTTCGCCATACGTTCCTGGCTTCCGCCCAGGATATCCGGGATTATTGCCGCTCTATTGCGGCAGTATGGGAGGAAAAGTCAAATTTGCCGCGCGGGCCGGGCGGGGAAGGGGCATGGCGAAGGCTTCCGCAATGGCGTATGGATGGGCCTTCATCCCCGTTTGCGCTGAGGCCCCCATGCAGGAAAAGACGGAAAATCCAGCCATGCAGCCCCATGTCAAGGGCATGATCGTCATGGCGAGTGCGATGCTGTTCCTGCCGCTGCTCGACGCGATCGGTAAATGGCTCTCCACCATGGACAGCGTGCCGCCGGCGACCGTTTCCTTTTCGCGCTTTGTTATTCAGGCGCTGCTGACGGTCGCGATCCTCCTGGCGATGGGCGGCTGGCGCGGGCTGGCGACGCACAATCTCAGCGGCAATCTCATCCGCGGCGCGCTGATGGGTATCGGCAGCCTCTGCTTCTTCACGGCGGTCAAATATATGCCGCTCGCCGACGCCATCGCCATCTTCTTCGTCGAGCCGCTGCTGCTGACGCTTTCCTCGGCGGTGGTGCTGAAGGAACAGGTGGGCTGGCGGCGCCTGACTGCCGTTGCCGTGGGCTTCATCGGCACGCTGATCGTGGTGCAGCCGAGCTTCGAGCTCTTCGGCTGGGTGTCGCTGCTGCCACTCGGCACGGCGACGTGCTTTGCGACCTATCTCACCATGAACCGCAAATATGGCGTCGCCGACAGCCCGATGGTGATGCAGTTCTATGCGGGGGTCGGCGGCGTACTGTTCACTGCGCCGGTGATTCTCGTCGGCGAACTCGCCGGCCATCCGGATATGGGCTTCGGCCTCGCCACGCTGCCGCTCTCCTGGGGGCTGCTGGCGGCAATGGGCGCGATCGCAACCATCGGTCATCTGCTGGTGGTGCAGGCCTTCCGCCTCGCGCCCGCCTCGATGCTTGCGCCGTTCCAATATCTTGAGATCGTCATGGCGGTGCTGGTCGGGCTTTTCGTCTTCGGCGAGTTCCCGACGCCATCGAAATGGCTGGGCATCCTCATCATCGCGGGCTCGGGCATCTATGTCTTCATGCGCGAGCGCCGCGTGAAGGAAGGGGCAGGGGAGGCCGCTATCGCCTGATCAGCGCTTGATCGCCCCGAACACGCTTTCGAACCCCCGCGCAAGCGCCACGTCCACATCGTCCATCGTCACCGGCAGGCCGAGATCGACGAGGCTGGTGACGCCGTGCTCGATGACGCCGCAGGGCACGATGCCGCCGAAATTGGCAAGCTCCGGCTCCACATTGATGGCGATGCCGTGGAAGCTCACCCAGCGGCGCAGGCGGATGCCGATGGCCGCGATCTTGTCTTCCGCCAGAGACCCGTCGGCAACGCGCGGCTTTTCCGGCCGCGTCACCCACACGCCGACGCGATCCTCCCGCCGCTCGCCCTTGACGTTGAATTCCGCCAGCGTGCGGATGATCCATTCCTCAAGCGCGGTGATGAAGGCGCGCACATCCTCGCGGCGGCGCTTTAAATCCAGCATGACATAGGCCACGCGCTGGCCCGGGCCGTGATAGGTATATTCCCCGCCGCGCCCAGTCTCGAAGACGGGAAACCGGTTGGGCACGAGCAAGTCGCTTGGCCGGGCGCTCGTACCGGCGGTGTAGAGCGGCGGGTGCTCGACGAGCCAGATGAGATCCGATGCGGTCCCCTCGCGAATAGCAGCCACCCGCGCGTCCATGAAGGCGAGGGCGGCAGGATAATCAGTAAGCCCCTCCGCCACGAGCCACTCGACCGGCGGCGAGCCGTCCGCGGGGAAAAAATTTGCGGGGAGGGAGGAACGCTCCTTGCGTTCACGAGCGGGTGGGGTTGGCTGGAGTTCGGCAATGGAGGCATTTGTCGTCATGGTCTTCCATATGGACCGTTTGTCGTCGAACTTCCAGCCCTCGGTGCTCCCGGTTTGCTGCAGTCTAGCCTTCCGGATGATGGTACGGCCTGTTTCGGGCGGCAAAATCTATCCCGCGACATGCAAAACGGCGCGCTTGACAGTTAGCGCATAGATTGCATATGTTATGACATGCACATTATTAATGTTTTATCGAAATATCTTAATATCGGAGAGTTATAATGTCCGTAAAATTAAATCCAATTGGTGCGGCTACCATATCTAATTCAAGCCAAGATTATAAGCCTTACTTCGTAAATCTTCATAGGAAAAATAAGACATTTTATATATTGAGCGGTGTTTTGGATGGATTCGCCCTGCAGCGAAAAGGGACGGCCGTTACATCGGTAACTTATGCTAATGGAAAAGTAGAAGCGTCATCACCAATATCGCTATCTGAAACTCACGCAATGGTAGCGATACATGAAATAAAGCAGCTTATGTATGGTGGCCCATTTTCTGCTTTCGTTCCGCCCGCTGATTTCAGCATAAAAGTTTATGATATGCGAAATAACTTTAAACAGATCGACACAATACACCTCCCAAGGCCAAGTGGCGTAGAATATAATCTTCAAGTTGTATCACTGCAGTGCTACTGGAACTTCCTTGTCGTTGGAGTTGATCCGTTCGGTGGAACCAGCGAGGATATGAAGAGTATAATATATATAATTAACTTAAATGACTATTCAGAAATTAATTATTATTATGATGACGATGTAAATGGGGATGGAATTAGAAATTTCAGTATTTTTATGGATAAGTTATACTGGGTGACGTTTAATTCATCGCTTTTGTCTTGGTATGACCTTAAAAAGAAAGTTGGCGACGGCATGTTTATCGCCTCCTGGCAGGAGCAGGCATATCCCGATGGTTCTGCCGTCGATAGAACAGGCGGCCGGATATTCATACCAAACTCTAAGTATAAAATGGAGGTGTATGACATAACGGTCACTCCGCCACTTTGGAAAAGCGAATTTCCGATACCGGTCTCGGTTTCCTCCATAGATATAGATCCATTTCGCAGGCTCATCTACCTGTGTGGCTACGATGGCCATTTGGTTGTGGTGGATTCAAAGGCGGAGAGTGTTTTGCAGCCTATATATCGACCGACTCCGACTGCGCTGCTTTCGGTGGCTGTTCACGAATATGATCATGTCGTATGCACCGTCAGCCCAGACGATAAGCAGGCATTCCTGTACCAGCAAGTAGATGTCGCATAAACGCGGCGTAGCGTAGGCAGCTGGAAAGCGCTCTTCGCGTGAGATATGGCGCGCATTCTGACAATCAGTATGCGGCCTCTGTTGCCCGGCTGTCAGGCAACCAAGCTGTGGCAAGTGCATGGCCATTTAGCGCCGGTATTCACAGGCGACCATTTTCATGCGGATCCAATGGGGTGCGAAGAACCAACGTGTTCCACGCATGCCCAAGCCTTGGGACACCTGTTCATGTAATTTATTGGAATCTATAAGAAACATTGCTTGGAAAGCTTCTAGATGGTGCGGTCGAGAAGACTCGAACTTCCACGGGTTGCCCCACAGCGACCTCAACGCTGCGCGTCTACCAATTCCGCCACGACCGCTCCGTGGTAGGGCCGAACTCATCGGCTCGCGGCATGTAGCAAATCGGGGTGGGGGCCGCAAGCCCAATATCGGATCATTTTGATCTTTTTTCACAAGGGCTAAAAAACAGCCGGCAAAACGGCTTCGGGAGGCCATGTTATCCACAGCGCTCAGACCAAAACCTTCTGCAAACGCTTGATATCGTTGAGATGCTTGATCGTTTCCTCGTAGCCGATGGCGATGGCTTCGTCGGCGCGGTGGAATTCCGTCAGGCCAATATGCCCCACCGTCGGGAGGAGCGAGATATCCGCGGGATCGCCGGCCATGCGGGCGCGGGAAATGCGGTCCTGTATGATGTTGAAGGCTTCCATCATCACGCCTGTTATGCCCATGCGCGTCTCCGCTGCTGTCGCGCGGCGGCCCGTGGTTTCGGCTGACAGCATCTGTTCCTGCTGCTGGTTGATGTGCTTCACCACTGCGGCCCGGCCGAACTGATCGTAATGCAGGTTGACGGCCAGCACGAGTGGCTGCTCGTTCGCGCGGCACACGGAAACAGGGACGGGGTTGACCAGCGCGCCGTCCACCAGCAACCGGCTGCCCAGGCGCACCGGCTCGAAAATGCCGGGGAGGGCATAGGAGGCGCGCATCGCCATTACGAGCGAGCCATTCGCCAGCCAGATCTCATGGCCCGTGCGCAGTTCGGTGCAGACGGCGGTGAAAGGCTTCGGCAGATCGGCGAAGGTGACATTGTCCAGATGTTCGCGCAGGCGGCTGTCCAGCTTCATGCCGCCGAACAGGCCGCTGCCGCGCAGCGTTATGTCGAGGAGATTGAACATGCGCCGCCGCGTCAGGCTGCGGGCGAATTCTTCCAGCTCATTGAGCTTTCCAGCGAGATAGCAGCCTCCGACAAGCGCGCCGATGGAGGTGCCGGCGATCATGGATATCTCGACGCCGGCTTCGTCGAGGGCGCGAAGCACGCCGATATGCGTCCATCCGCGCGCGGCGCCTCCGCCGAGGGCCAGCGCAATCGGGGTCTTCCGCTCCTCCTGGAGCATGGAGGCGGGCGCATCCGGCAGGCCGGAAGCGTTCTTCACCTCACCATTTTCCGCGTTGCCATTCGCCTGACGGTTCTTCCGCGAAACCCACTCGAGCACGCCACATACTCCTCAATGAAACCGGCTGGATTTTATAAGGAATAAGGTATCGAATGACTAAATGCTGCAGAAAAATGGCTGTCCACCCGGGCAACACGGGGTTTTGATGGAGTGACGCATGCTGCGCGGGTGCAGAATGGCGAGTAAACCGATCCGCACGATGAGTTTGTCGAACCAATTCCTGAAAGGCTACAATAATCTGCTGTTTGTTGATGGGTGAAAGCAGCCGAAAAACTATCATTGTCCATTCGATCGAGGAAGGCATGGTCTTTTTACAGGTAGCGCTGAACGGCGACCGGCAACATGAGGGAGCTCCTCGGTGTCCCGACGCGATCAGCGATGACGCGGCGGCATCAGCGAGCGCCGGCGCGCACTCTGTTCACGTTCATGCTTACGACGACGCTGGAAATGAGACGCTCAACGCAATCGCCTGTAGCGCCGTCATCCGCGCCATCCGCTCGCGATGCCCCAGTGTGCCGATTTCGCTCACGACGTCTGCATCGATTATTCCTGATCCCATGCAGCGTTTGCGGACAGTGCAGTCATGGACCGATTTCCCCGACCTCGTGACTGCCAATCAAGGAGAGGAAGGGATTGTCGATCTGTGCCAATGGCTCATCTCGCACGGTGTCGGCATCGAAGCGGGCCTGCTTTCACCCGCCGATGCCCACGCCTTCGTTGCGTCGCCGCTTCGCGATCGATGCCGGCGTGTGCTGATCGAGCCTCTCGATCCAGACCCCATGATCGCCTTACGGGACGCTGAAGAAATGGAAGCAATCCTGTCGGCCGCCGACGTCGACCTTCCACAAGTTCATCATGGCTACGAAGGCGCGTGCTGGGCGGTGAACAAGCGAGCGCTCATGCGAGGGCATGGTATCCGAACCGGGATGGAAGATGTCACGGTTCTGCCGAACGGCAGCGCGGCGAAGAGCAATGTTGAATTGGTTGAAGCTGCACGATTGTTGATCGAGAGCACCAGTCGCCACGACTGATCGACCGCTTCGTGCCCGCAGTTTGACAAGCTCACAATGAGGGTGTGGTCTCCAACCGTAGCGTTATTCTTTTTCTTTCACTAACGTCGCCTGTCCGTCTCCCATGGAAACCACCCGGTAAAAGCATGAGCGGCGGCCCGTGTGGCAGGTGGGGCCGTCACCCGCGACCCGGACCTTGAGCCAGAGCGCGTCCTGGTCGCAGTCGGTGCGCATTTCCACGATCGTCTGGAGATTTCCCGACGTTTCGCCCTTCTTCCAGAGCTGGCCGCGCGAGCGAGACCAGTAATGCGCGATGCCGGTCTCCAGCGTCAGGCGCAGCGCCTCCGCGTTCATATGCGCGACCATGAGCAGGGTGCCGTCCCGTGCGTCGGTGACGACGGCGGTGATAAGCCCGGCGGCATCGAAACGGGGCGCGAAATCGGCCCCTTCCTCGTTTTCATGCTTGTCGGCGGCGGGTTCGCAAAAGAGGGAAGCCGTCATCCTTATGCCCGCACCATCATCATGAACCGGGCCTGCGCGTCGGCATTGTCGCGATAAGCGCCGCGGAAGGTGGTGGTGATGGTGGTCGAGCCCTGCTTGCGCACGCCGCGCATCGACATGCACAGATGCTCGGCCTCGATCATGACGGCCACGCCGCGCGGGCGCAGGATCGTATCCATCGCATCGGCGATCTGCGCGGTAATGCTCTCCTGCGTCTGCAGACGGCGGGCGAAGACATCGACGAGACGGCCGATCTTGGAGAGGCCGACCACCCGGTCGTCAGGCAGATAGGCGACATGCGCCTTGCCGATGACGGGGACCATGTGATGCTCGCAGTGCGAGTAGAAAGGAATATCCTTTACAAGCACCGGATCGGTATATCCGGAAACCTCCTCGAAAGTGGTGCCGAGCACGTCCTCGGGCGATTCGCCATAGCCGGAGAAAAGCTCCTTGTAGGAGTTCACGACGCGCTTGGGCGTGTCGAGCAGCCCTTCGCGATCAGGATTGTCGCCGGCCCACAAAAGCAGGGTCCGGACGGCGGCTTCGGCTTCCTCGCGGCTGGGGCGCGTCAAGGGCTTTTCCCCCTGGCGCGCAGCGTTTTCGCGGAGGTTCAAGATAGCGTCCATCAGTATCTCCCGTAGTCTCCTTCGCGGAGGAGACGAGTTAAACGGACAATACAACGATGCGCTTTAAACGAGCGGGACGGTGTATTGATGCGAACGGGCCGTGTAGGGCATCCGTCCTGGTTCCAGCGCCGGTAACGGAGAGTCACCCTTGGCGCTTGCGGAACGTATATTATATAGATCGGAAATCGTATAATCAAAGAGCGTCGCTGCGACATGTTTAACGGAGTTTTGAACGCGATTGCGCGGATTTGCGGGAAAGGGCTCCTGGCATGATCGATGAAATCTACAATGCGCGCATCCTGGAATTCGCGGGGAATATCTCGCTTCTGGGGCGCCTCGATGCGCCCGATGCCTCCGCCACGGCTCATTCCAAGCTGTGCGGGTCGACGGTGACGGTGGACCTGACGATGCGGGATGGTGTCGTCACCGGCTTCGCGCATGATGTGAAGGCCTGCGCGCTGGGGCAGGCCTCTTCCTCCATCATGGCGCGCCATGTGATTGGCGCGACGGCGGAAGAGTTGAAGGCGCTACGCGAGACGATGCTGAAAATGCTCAAGGAGAATGGCGCACCGCCAGAGGGCCGATTTGCCGATTGCCGGTTTCTCGAGCCGATTCGCGATTACAAAGCGCGGCATGCCTCCACCATGCTCACCTTCGATGCAGTCGCCGCGTGCATCGCGCAGATCGAAGCGAAGGGCGAGGCGGCCTGAATCTCATGTGCCAATCGCACGGCGCTGCCCACAAAAAGCGCTATAGCCGCAATTTCGATGGCACATGGCGCAAGACGCCGGATCGATTGTTCGGCGTCGCCTTGGTGCGGCTTTACCAACTGACACTATCGGGCTTTATCGGCAATTCCTGCCGGCATCTGCCGACCTGCTCGGAATATGCCTATGAGGCGATTGCCCGCCATGGGTTGTGGGCCGGCGGGTGGATGGGGCTGTTCCGCGTCGTGCGCTGCGGCCCCGGCGGCACGCATGGGCTCGACCCGGTGCCGGAAAAGCTGGGAAGCCATTTTGCCTGGTATATGCCTTGGCGTTATTGGCGCTGTTCGGCCTCCCCGAAGTGAGCCTCAGCGCTTTTTACGGGTCGCTAAAATTCTTTTAACTATATCAACGTTTGATGGACTTCGGAATTGAAGGCAGCACTGTGGCCTTTTTCGAGCCGCAATTAGCCTGCATTCCTCCCGCCGCATTCACGTTCCCGCGAGCCATCATGTTGAAATTTTCGTCCCGCGTATCGCGCATTGCCGCATCTGTTGCCCTTGGTGCCAGCCTTCTTTGTACCACTGCCGCAATGGCAAACACCTCCTGGGTGGTATTCGACGCCGATAACGGGCGGATTCTCGGCCAGGACGATGCGAATGTGCAGCGGGCGCCTGCCTCGCTGGCGAAGATGATGACGCTCTATCTCGCCTTCGAAGCCCTGAAGACCGGACGGCTCAAATGGGACGACGAGATGCCGGTTTCGAAAAATGCGGCCGCCAAGGTCCGCATGAAGCTGTACCTGAAGCCCGGCAGCACGATCACCGTTCGTGACGCCATCAGCGGCATGATCGTCATCTCCGCCAATGACGCCGCCACGGTGCTGGGCGAATATATCGCAGGATCGGAAGCAGCCTTCGGCCGCCTGATGACGGCGCGTGCCCGCCAGCTCGGCATGAAGAGCACGTTCTTCGTCAATCCCTCGGGGCTGACGGCGAAGATGACGCAGCTCACCACCGCCCGCGACATGGCGGTGCTGGGCATGTCATTGCGCCGCGATTTTCCGGAGCAATATGCGTTGTTCTCGCAGCGCTCGTTCACCTACAATGGGCGGGTGTTCAACGGCCACAACAATCTGATGTACCGCTATCAGGGTGTCGACGGCATCAAGACCGGCTATACGGACGTGTCAGGTTATAACCTCGTTTCGTCCGCAATCATCAACGACAAACATCTTGTCGGCGTGGTGCTCGGCGCCGGATCGGCGCGGCAGCGGGACGATCAGATGGCAAAGCTGTTGACGCGTTATGGCGGGGAGGACGAGGGCGCTCCGCAGCAGATCATGGCTGCCGCAAAACCTCGCTCCGCCGCCAAGGAGAATGCGGTGGCCGAGCCGAAGGCCGATCTCGTCGCCAGCCTGATCGATGATTCCCGCGTGGAGCAGGGAGACGGCGGCGCTTTGGCTTCGGCTTGGGCGATCCAGCTTGGCGCACCGCCGACGCTTGAAGGCGCGCAGAAGCTTCAGGCAAAGCTGCAACCTGCCGTGGACAAGGTTGCGGCGGGACTGAAGCCGGTCATCTCAACCGCCGAAAAGCGCCGCAAAGTCTATCAGGTGCGCTTCGCCGGGTTCAAGGATTCGGCTGCGGCTGAAAAGGCCTGCAAGCAGTTGAAGCGCCAGAAAATCGATTGTTTGCCGATTCAGAATTAGCGGTTGGAATAGTCTCGGTAACCCAGCGTGGCACTGCCGCCTGCCGTCATTCTCGGGCTTGTCCCGAGAATCTACCGAGACCTGACCTATCTGGACGGTTAGGCGCTTATCTGTTTCCGTATGGCAGATTCTCGGGACAAGCCCGAGAATGACGGGCGTAGCGGTGGCCGCCTCGCCTTTACTGGCCAGATAAAAGGCGTTAGAAGCCAAGCTTCATTTTATACGTTGAACGGCAACCACCCGCATTCGTTGGCGGGACTGGATAGGATAATTCCGATGAGCAACCTCGTTTCCCTCGAATTTCCCGATGGCTCGAAGCGCGAATACGACGCCGCGATGACCGGCGCGCAGCTGGCAGAATCCATCTCCAAATCGCTCGCCAAGAAGGCCGTGGCCTATGCGCTCGACGGCACGGTGCGCGATCTCTCCGACCCGCTGGCAGCCTCCGGCAAGGTGGAAATCATCACCCGCGACGACCCGCGCGCGCTGGAACTCATCCGCCACGACGCGGCCCATGTGCTGGCCGAAGCGGTGCAGGAACTCTGGCCGGGAACGCAGGTGACCATCGGTCCCGTCATCGAGAACGGCTTCTATTACGACTTCGCCAAGAACGAGCCGTTCACGCCCGACGATCTTCCCGTCATCGAGAAGAAGATGCGCGAGATCATCGCGCGCAACAAGCCGTTCACCAAGGAAGTCTGGTCGCGCGAAAAGGCCAAGCAGGTCTTCGCCGACAAGGGCGAGAGCTACAAGGTCGAACTGGTCGATGCCATTCCGGAAGGGCAGGACCTCAAGATCTATCATCAGGGCGACTGGTTCGACCTCTGCCGCGGACCGCATATGGCTTCGACCGGGCAGATCGGCAATTCGTTCAAGCTGATGAAGGTGGCGGGCGCCTATTGGCGCGGCGATTCCAACAATCCGATGCTGTCGCGCATCTATGGCACTGCCTTTGCCAATGACAATGATCTCAACGCCTATCTGCATATGCTGGAGGAGGCGGAAAAGCGCGATCATCGCCGTCTGGGCCGTGAGATGGACCTGTTCCACTTCCAGGAGGAAGGGCCGGGCGTCGTGTTCTGGCACTCCAAGGGCTGGCGCATGTTCCAGAACCTGGTCTCCTATATGCGCCGCCGCCTCGACGGCACCTATGAGGAAGTGAACGCCCCGCAGGTGCTCGACTCATCGCTATGGCAAATTTCGGGTCACTGGGGCTGGTACAAGGAGAATATGTTCAAGGTCGAGTGCGCCGACGATGAGGCGGAAGACCAGCGCGTCTTCGCCCTGAAGCCGATGAACTGCCCCGGCCATGTGCAGATTTTCAAGCACGGCCTCAAATCCTACCGCGATCTGCCGATTCGCCTTGCGGAATTCGGCGTCGTACACCGCTACGAGCCCTCGGGCGCGCTGCACGGGCTGCTGCGCGTACGCGGCTTCACGCAGGATGATGCCCACATCTTCTGCACCGAGGAGCAGCTCGCTCAAGAATGCCTCGACATCAACGACCTGATCCTCTCGACCTATGCGGATTTCGGCTTCAAGGAAGTGGTGGTAAAGCTCTCGACCCGTCCGGAAAAGCGCGTCGGCTCCGACGAGCTCTGGGACCGCGCCGAGCGCATCATGATGGACGTCCTTGATCTCATCGAGGAGCAGTCGGGCGGACGCATCAAGACCGGAATCCTGCCGGGCGAGGGCGCGTTCTACGGGCCGAAATTCGAATATACGCTGCGCGACGCCATCGGCCGCGAATGGCAATGCGGCACGACGCAGGTCGATTTCAACCTGCCGGAACGGTTCGGCGCGTTCTATATCGACAAGGATTCGGAGAAGAAGCAGCCGGTCATGGTCCATCGAGCCATCTGCGGCTCGATGGAGCGCTTCCTCGGCATCCTCATCGAGAATTATGCCGGCCACTTCCCGCTCTGGCTCGCCCCGCTGCAAATCGTCGTCGCCACCATCACCTCCGACGCCGATGACTACGCGAAGGATGTGGTGCGCCGCCTGAAAGCCGCCGGGCTCGTCGCCGAGGCCGATCTTCGCAACGAGAAGATCAACTATAAGGTCCGCGAACACTCGCTGGCCAAGGTGCCGGTCATCCTTGTCTGCGGCAAGCGCGAGGCGGAGGAAAAGACTGTCAACATGCGCCGGCTGGGTTCGCAGAACCAGGAATCGCTGACCCTGGATGCCGCGATTGCGCAGCTTGCCGATGAGGCAACGCCGCCGGATGTGAGGCGGGCGAGGGAAGCAAGCTGAAACTCATCTTGGCGGGACAGTGTTCGCTGTCCCGCCGAGTGGCCTACGAATCTTCCCATGGATTCAGGATCGTTACATCCATTCCACTGAAATCCCTGACATTCCGCGTGACGATAGTCATACGTCGCACATAGGCGGTTGCGGCGATATAAGCGTCATTGATCGTTTTAGGGTTGGGAATATGCCATTCAGCCGCCTGTATTGCTGCTGCCTCATCCAAGGCCAAGATGCGCCCGGAAAAAGCTGGCATGACAGACTCCTCAAGCCAGCCACGCAGGATTTTTCCCGCTGCTCTATCCAAGCGCTCGATTTTGCGAACGCCCATTTCCAACTCATGCAAGACTATGACGGAAAGGAATAACTCCGCGGGGTTGACTGCTTCGTTCCAAGCGACAAGGCTCGGATGAGCCTTACCACTCTGAATCTTGCGCAATTCAGACACGACATTGGTGTCGAGCAAGAACATCAGGATAGATCAACCGGCTTTGCCAATTCAGAGCGGTCCGGCAGGGGTAATTCGATATCTTCTGCTCCGGGGTACGCAAGCAGCTCCCCAATTGTTTTCTTTTTAGTCGTGAGGCGCTTATATTCCTCAAACGACATAAGGACATGCGCGGGCTTGCCTCGGTCCGTAATGATGACAGGGCCGTCCTTGGCGGCACGTTTGGCGCGGCCAAGGTCCTGATTTAACTCGCGGCCTGAAAGCATGGTAACGGGCATGCGGCACCTCCAATAATGTAGTTACGTTACCACAAGATATAAGGCGACGCAATTTTATTGCTACATACTTTCCCCAAGCCGTCCCGCCAGGTCCTGAATAAACTGCCACGCGACGCGCCCGGAGCGGTTGCCGCGGGTGGTGGCCCATTCCAGCGCTTCGGCGCGCAGTTTTTCCGCATCATGGTCGAGGCCGTAATGCTTGGCATATCCATCGACCATCGCCAGATAATCGTCCTGGCTGCATTTGTGGAAGCCGAGCCAGAGGCCGAAGCGGTCGGAGAGGGAGACCTTTTCCTCCACTGCCTCGGACGGGTTGATCGCCGTGGAGCGCTCATTGTCGATCATGTCGCGCGGCAGGAGATGGCGGCGGTTCGAGGTGGCGTAGAAGATGACGTTCTCAGGTCGGCCCTCGACACCTCCCTCCAGCGCCGCCTTCAGCGATTTGTAGGAGGTGTCGTCATGGTCGAAGGAGAGGTCGTCGCAGAACAGAATGACGCGGAACGGCGCTGTCTTGATGGAACTCATCAGCAGGGGCAGGGTGTTGATGTCCTCGCGGTGGATTTCGATGAGCTTCAGCGCCGGCTGATCCGGATCTTCCAAATTCACCGCCGCCTGCGCCGCCTTCACCAGCGACGACTTGCCCATTCCGCGTGCGCCCCAGAGCAGCACATTGTTGGCCGGCAAGCCGCGCGCAAAGCGGCGGGTGTTGTCGAGGAGGATGTCGCGCACATTGTCCACGCCCTGGATGAGCGAAATATCGACGCGGTTGACGCGCGTGACGGGATCGAGCGCAAGCCGCTCCGGGTTCCAGACGAAGCAATCGGCTGCGTCGAGATCGGCGGGTTTCATGGAGGGCGGCGCGATGCGCTCCAGCACCGCGATCAATTGGTCGAGCTTTTGCGACAGCATATCCTCGGTCGTCATTTTGATGTCCATGTCGTGTTGGCTTTATAACCGTACCGTACCGTACGGTACGTCACTATGGTCAAGCGAAGGAAGGGATGCAAGGAATAAAACGCTGCGTTTACCTATGCGAAAAGTGTCTGACGGGGCTTTGTCCGGTTGCTTTTGCGGCGATAACCATTGTATGCGCTCAAGCTGAACAGGTTTCACGAGGAGTTTCCGCATGTTCGTTACAGAGGCTTTCGCCCAGACCCCCGGCGGTTCACCATTCGGCCCGGATATGCTGATGAGCATCCTGCCCTTTATCCTCATTTTCGTAATCATGTATTTCCTCATCATCCGGCCGCAGCGCACGCAGATGAAGAAGCGCGAGGAGATGCTGAAGGCGGTGCGCCGCGGCGACACCGTCATCGCGGGCGCGCTTGTCGCCAAGGTGACGAAGGTCATCGACGACAATGAGGTCGAGGCCGAGATCGCCGAAGGCGTGAAGGTGCGCGTGCTGCGCGCGCTGATCAGCGATGTGCGGGCCAAGGGCGAGCCCGTCGCCGACAACAAGAAATAAGTGCATGATCCCAAAAAGTTGCAGACTTTTTGGACAAGATCATGCGGCTAAAGAAGGTTCGCGCGGCCATGGCGAAGGGTATTGAAATCCGCAATGCGCATTTCCCCGGCCGCGCGCCCATCGACGCCTATGGCAATGGCGGCTTCCGCTTTGCCGACATGTCGCATAAGGGCTCGATCCTTTGCCTGCCGTCGGGCATTCACGGCTGGGTGCCGAAGACGCCGCCGCTCTTGACGATCGCCGACCTCGCCAGAGTCATCGAGGAGGCGGACGATATCGAAATCCTGTTGCTGGGGATGGGAACCGACCTCATCCCGCTGCCGCAAGATTTGCGCGCCGCCTTACGCGAGCACCACATTTCCGCCGATCCCATGAGCACCGGCGCGGCCGTGCGCACCTATAATGTGCTGCTGGCGGAAGACAGGGCGGTGGCGGCGGCGCTCATCGCCGTCGATTAATTCGATGGACGCCAACGAAACCCATTGCCTGAATTTCCTGCGCGAGGCTGACCGCGACCGCTATCTCTCGGTGCTCTATGCGCCGGAGGAGAAGCGCGGGGCGCTTGCCGCGCTTTATGCCTTTAACGCCGAAATCGCGCGCATCCGAGATCTCGTGCACGATCCGCTGCCGGGCGAAGTGCGACTGCAATGGTGGCGCGATCTCGTCAACGGCACCGAGCATGGCGCGGCTGCGGCCAACCCCATCGCCGCGGCGATTTTGCAGGCGATCGAGCGCTATAGCCTGCCGCGCGCAGCCTTCGACAATTATTGCGAAGCGCGGATATTCGACCTCTATGACGACCCGATGCCAAGCCGCAACGATCTGGAAGGCTATTGCGGCGAAACCGCATCGGCGCTGATCCAGCTTGCAAGCTTCATCCTTGACGGCGAGGCCGCCCCGCGTTTTGCCGAACTCGCCGGCCATGCGGGCGTGGCGCAAGGCGTGACCGGCCTCATTCGGCTATTGCCGCTGCATCGCCGCAGGGGGCAGGTGTTCGTTCCGGCGGATATTCTACAGGCGGTGGGCGTAACTCGCGAGGAACTGCTTGCGGGCACCGATAAGGCCGCGCTTGACCGCGTCGTCATGGCGATGGTGGCGCTGGCACGGGAACATCTCGCCGCATTCGAAAAGGGCAGGGGGCAACTCCCCGCCGCGATCAAGCCAGCTTTCCTGCCCGTCGCGCTCGCGCCTGCCTATCTCAAGGCGATCACCCGCAAGGGCGGCGATGCGACGCGGGAGGTGGCGGAGATATCGCCGCTGCGCCGCCAGTGGATCATGTTCCGGGCGGCGGCGGGCTAAATCATCGAAAGCTACTTCATTCAATAGATCATGGAGGGAGATCGCAGGTGTCGACGTCGGAGGAATTGAACAGCGATAACGCCGGCTGGCGATACATCATCGGCGAAATGTTTGGCGGCCTCCAGGCGGCACTTCTGCGTTTTCCAGTTCCGGCCCTGTTCCTGGTGGTCGGGACGGTACAAGCCGCATTGATGATCGCTGAATTTGGCTTCCTTGACTTCGGCACAACGCCGGGACGGTTGTTGCTGGGGGTGGAAGGCGGCGCACTCTCCGCGCTGGCCGCATGTCTGTTCGGTGAATCGCGTCAGTTTTCGGCTGTCTTGAGGTCCGCCTTGGCGCTCCTTGCCGGGTTCGCAATCGCAGCCCTGCTTGCCTTCCCCCACACATTCCTTTCGACTGAGATGGCGCTGTTTTGGGGCGTTGGTGGTTCCGTTCTTATAGCCCCGTTCATCCGGCGTGGTACAAGCGGAGCTTTCTGCTTGTTTTCCGCCCGTGTCGCTCTTGCGGCGCTGCTGGGCGTTCTCCTGCTGCTTCTCTTCGCGGGCGGCATTT
Organism: Paramesorhizobium endophyticum; assembly: GCF_014640615.1. Classification (GTDB taxonomy): domain Bacteria; phylum Pseudomonadota; class Alphaproteobacteria; order Rhizobiales; family Rhizobiaceae; genus Paramesorhizobium; species Paramesorhizobium endophyticum. The sequence continues at coordinate 283,271 of NZ_BMHH01000002.1, forward strand.
CCGCCATTCTGGGGAGCGTCGGTTTGTTGTTCGGAATAAAACTGCCTGGCGACCTCTATCGTTACGTCTGGGCATTGACCGGACTCCTCGTAGCGCCTCTCTTCACCATGGGGCAGTTCCCCAGGCGTTTCGACGATGAGCCGAGCAAGGTGGCACTGGGTTTCATGGATCTCGGCATGCGGACCCTGGGAGACTTGGTCATCGCACCGCTGCTTGCGGTCTATGCGCTTATCATTCATCTTTATGCCCTGAAGATCCTCGTCACCGGTGAAATGCCGAAGGGACAGATTGGCTTCCTCGTGCTGGTCTACGGCGTCTGCATCTTCGTCGCGCTTCTTGTCGTCAGTCCTTTTTGCGATCGCGCCCGCGCTCCGACGCGCCTCCTGCTGCGGTTCTGGCCCTTCTTTTTGCCGGTGCCGCTGGCATTGCTGTTCTATGCGCTGGTTCTACGGATTGCCGACTACGGCGTCACGCCGGCCCGCTATCTGCTGGGCCTTTCCGGTCTGGTGATTGCCCTGATCCTGCTCATCCAGTTGTCGCCGCGCCTGCGTGGCGATAGCCGCGTGATTGCTGGGCTGCCGGTTCTGGCGCTCATCCTTGGCAGCTTCGGACCGCAGGGCGCGCTCGGCGTGTCGCTGGCCAGCCAGACGGACCGTTTTCTGGCAATCGTGAAAAACCCGCCAGTGGACGAAAAGCGGTTCGAGGAAGCAATGTCGGCGCTGTTCTTCCTCGACAAACACAAAGCGCTTGAGCGGGTGGCGAAGGAGGGCGCCGACGCCTCTTCCGATGCGGCCAAGACCGCCGCGGCCTGGGGGCTTGTCCCCAAGCAGGATGATGACGAGCCTGGCCATTTCGGGTTCAGTTCCGGTGACGGCGCATTCGCCTTTGCAACGAGCGGCTTCGATACCGTCGTGCAGAATGTGCGGTTGCCGTACCCAGACCGCCCGGTTTCCGTCAGTCTGCCAGCAGGCCGGAGCCTTGTCTTTTCGCTGGAGCCCCATGCGTTGATCGTGGCGCTTGGAGACCAGAGCACCCGCTTTCCCATAACGCCAGCGGATATCGACGCCATGGCGGGAATCAAGGACGGTGACAAGCCTACGCCAATCCATCTTGAAGGTAGAGGCAAGCAACTTGTGTTCTTGCCATCATTTTTCCGTGGCTTTACGGGCGAGACCGGGCAACTGCAAAGTTTGGGAGGCACGGTTCTGCTCCGCGCCGAGGATTGGAGATAGCGCCCGTCTACTCCGCCGCGACAAGCGGCGGCAACCCCAGCCATGCCCGGCAGTCGGCCAATGCGCGAGCGCTTATCGCGCGTTTCCTGGCGTTGGTCTTTTCCTTGCCGCGCAGGCGCTTGCCTTCGGCCTTTGGCGTCTCGATCGGCGGGAACAGGCCGAAATTGACGTTCATCGGCTGGAAAGAGCGCTTGCCCGGCTCGTCGTCCGAAACGATATGGCCGCCGGTGATGTGATTAAGCAGCGCGCCGAAGGCGGTGGTGACAGGGGGCAGTGACGGCTCGGACCCTAGCTGCTCGGCGGCGGCGAAGCGTCCGGCGAGAAGACCGATGGCGGCCGATTCCACATAGCCTTCGCAGCCGGTGATTTGGCCCGCGAAACGCACGTCGGGACGCGACTTCAGCCGTAGCGCGTGGTCGAGCAGGACGGGGGAGTTGAGGTAGGTATTGCGGTGGAGGCCGCCGAGCCGGGCGAATTCGGCATGCTCCAAACCGGGAATAAGCCGGAATATCGCCACCTGTTCGCCATATTTCAGCTTGGTCTGGAAGCCAACCATGTTGTAAAGTGTGCCCAATGCATTGTCCTGGCGCAGCTGCACCACGGCATAGGGCTTGACCGTTGGATTGTGCGCGTTGGTCAAACCCATCGGCTTCATCGGCCCATGGCGCAGCGTCTCTGGTCCGCGCTCGGCCATCACTTCGATCGGGAGGCAGCCGTCGAAATAGGGCGTGCCTTCCCATTCACGGAATTCGGTCTTTTCACCCGCGATCAGCGCTTGCACGAAGGTCTCGTACTGTTCTTTCGTCATCGGGCAGTTGATGTAGTCCTTGCCCGTGCCGCCCGGTCCCACCTTGTCATAGCGCGACTGGAACCAGCAGACATTCATGTCGATGCTGTCGAAATGGACGATGGGCGCGATGGCGTCGAAGAAGGCGAGGGCGTCGGCGCCGGTTTCCGCCCGGATCGATTCTGCGAGCGCAGGGGCGGTCAACGGGCCAGTGGCGATGATCGTCCGTCCCCATTCGATTGGGGGAAGACCGGCGATTTCCTCGCGCTGGATCGTGATGAGAGGATGGGATTCGAGCTTTGCTGTAACGCCCTGCGAAAAGCCTTCGCGGTCCACGGCGAGCGCGCCGCCTGCCGGCACCTGATGCGCGTCGGCGCTCGCCATGATCAGCGATCCCGCCAGCCGCATTTCCGCATGGAGCACGCCGACGGCGTTGGTCTCGGCATCGTCGGAGCGGAAGGAGTTGGAGCAGACCAGTTCCGCCAGCCCGTCCGTCTTGTGCGCGTCGGTTCCGCGCACGGGGCGCATCTCGTGCAGGATGACAGGAGTGCCCGCTTGCGCAAGCTGCCACGCGGCTTCCGAACCGGCAAGGCCGCCGCCGACGACATGAACGGGCTGTTTCGAATTGGACATGCTGGGGACTCTCTTCCCGTTTTATATTGCCGCCTACATGGCGCAGCAACGCACAAAAAACAACACCCGCCGCGGGAGGAGGAGCGGCGGGTGTCGTTTGGGAAAGGCTGGCCGGGAGGAGGAGAGCCAGCCTTCGATCGCTGGAGCCTGGGAGGAGGAGGGCTCTTCGCGATATTCCTGAAACTTTTTAGCGGACGTTCGACTGGCGAGCGACGTGCGGGATATCCGCGCGGGAGATGCCGAGGTCGGAAAGTTCGCGGTTCGAAAGGCGGCTAAGTTCACCGATGGTTTCGCGGTAACGGCGCCAGTTGTTGTAGGAGCGGATCAGGTTCATTTTCGGGCCTCTTGGGTGGTTCGTCGCTGTTTGTTGACCCTGATATAGACGAGAACCCCGGCCAGTTGCAGATGCAAGATTGCATGGCTGACTTGCGCATGTTGCAATGCAACATTAATCGATTTTAATGCCCGTGTCGCACGAATGACAAAATCGCGAAAACACGTGGATTTTAGCCCTTGCCGCTCATGCGTTAGTATAAGGCACTTGTGGCGACGCGAATCGGAGTTGAGCGTGGCATTTCCATTGTTTCTGCCCAGACAGATTGCCCGCTGGCAGGAAAAGGGCCTTATCGACGAAAAGACCGCCGCGGCGCTGCTCGCCGATGTCGAGAGCCAGCGCGGGCGTGGGTTTGGCCTCGGCAATACGCTGGCGGTGCTGGGCGCGCTGCTTCTCGGTGCGGCTATCATCACGCTCATAGCAGCAAATTGGGAGGCGATGCCGCGCCTGTTGCGGGTCGCGCTGATCTTCGTCGCCATATGGGCGGGATATCTGGGCGGCGCCTGGCGGCAGGCCAAGGGTGACAAAATGTTCGCCCCGGCGCTTTATGTCTTCGGCGCGCTGGCATTCGGCGCGGGCGTGGCGCTGGTCGGGCAGATGTATCACCTTGCGGGCGATACGCCCTCGGCGGCGCTGATCTGGACCGGCGGGGTGATGGTATCGGCCTTGCTGCTGCGGTCCCGGGCGCTGGCGATAACAGGCATGGCGGTCGCCATTTTCTATCTCTTCTCCTTTCTGGATAACGGCTTCGTCCCTGACAGAAATTATACGTGGATCGCGCCGCTCCTGGCGGTCTGCGGGCTCGCGCTCGCCTGGTACACGAAGAGCCGCGCCACGGCGCATCTCGTGGCGCTGTTCCTCATCGCCTATTTCGTCATTGCCTATGGCAATCTCGATTCGCACACGCCCATTTGGCTCGCCGTTGTGATCGGCCTTTGCCTGTTCCTGATCGACGGGCTTCGTCCGGATATTTCTGCGCGCCTTGGCGGTGTCGGTCCGGCGCTTGGCGCTTATGGCCTTGCCGGTGCGCTGCTGGCGCTGGAAATGGTGCAGTTCGAGGATTTCGCCAGAAATACCGGTGGACGCGTCACCTTCGGCATCGTCATTCTTGCGATTGCCATCGGCGCCCTCATGCTGTCGGGGCGCCGCAACGCGCTGGTGCGCTGGGTTGCCTATGTCGCGTTCTCGCTGGAGGTGCTCTACCTTGCCTTCATGACCGTCGGCACCCTGGTCGGCACATCGGGCTTCTTCCTTACGGCCGGCATCTTGCTGCTGCTCCTCGCCGTATTCGTGGCGCGGATGGAGCGTCGTCTTCATAAGCCTGCTCTAAAATTGGGCGTATCGCCATGAAAAATAACCGTCATTGGCTGTTCGGCATGGCGGCGCTGGCCGCGCTCTTCCAGTCCGGCATTCTCTATGCGGCGATAGAAAGCCGCGCCGCGATCCTGCGCGATGGCAGGGAAATCGTGCTTCGCACCGAGCCTGTAGACCCGCGTGACCTGATGCGCGGCGAATATGTGCGTCTCGGCTTTGGCATTTCCTCTATCCAGCGCTCGCAAATCAGCGGGACGCCCGACAGCGACAGCCACGCCACCATTTATGTGGCTGTAAAGCTGGGCGCGAACGGCAATTGGCAATTCTCCCGCGCCTCGTTCCAGCCGATTGGTGATCTTGCGCCGGACGAGGTGATGCTCAAGGGGCGCACCCGCTATGCACCGCCCGCACAAGCCGACGCGCTTGTCACCGTCGATTACGGGATCGAGCGCTATTATCTTCCTGAGGGCGAGGGCAGGCGGATAGAAGACGCGCAGCGGGACCAGAATATCGAGGCGGTCGTCGCGGTTTCCGCGGCGGGGGAGGCACAGATAAAGGCGTTGAAAGAGAACGGAAAAGCCCTTTACGAAGAGCCGCTTTACTGATTGTCTTTAAGGATTGCCGGATAAGCTCATTATCTGCCGGAAACCAAGGCATTTTTCCTTTGAACGGTCGAAATTGGGTGATATAGAGACCCGCGCTTTCGGGGCTGTTCGGCCTTGTCTAGCGGTGCGATCTTATACGGGATCATGCTCTAGAAGCGGATGTGGCGAAATTGGTAGACGCACCAGATTTAGGTTCTGGCGGGAGACCGTGGGGGTTCGAGTCCCTCCATCCGCACCAGCGAAAGGCCACGAAGAAACAGTTTCTCTCCCGCCCATCCTGGCAGAATGGCCGGTATCGGCAGGATAAGTACAACGAAGTGAAGGTTTTGACATGCAGGTTACCGAAACGCTCAATGAAGGGCTGAAGCGCGAGATCAAAGTCGTGGTTCCGGCCGGAGATCTCGAGGCGAAGCTTTCCGAGCGCCTCGAAAATGCCAAGGGACGCGTGCGCATCAACGGCTTCCGCCCGGGCAAGGTGCCGGCGGCGCACCTGCGCAAGGTCTATGGCAAATCCTTCATGGCCGAAGTGGTCAACGAGATTCTGAGCGAGACCCCGCGCTCGATTCTCTCCGACCGCAACGAAAAATCGGCGACCCAGCCCGAAGTCGTCATGACCGAGGACGAGAAGGAAGCCGAGAAGGTCCTCGACGGCAAGGCCGATTTCGTTTTCTCGCTGAATTACGAAGTGCTGCCGCAGATCGAGCTCAAGGACTTCTCCGGCATCTCCGTCACGCGCGAAGTCGTCGATGTGACCGATGAAGAGATCGACGAGCAGGTCAAGCGCATCGCCGCCTCCACCGTCTCCTTCGAGACGAAGGAAGGCAAGGCCGAGGATGGCGACCGCGTCACCATGGATTATCTGGGCAAGCTCGACGACGAGCCTTTCGACGGCGGCGCCGATACGGACGCGCAGCTGGTGCTTGGCTCGGGCCAGTTCATCCCCGGATTCGAGGAACAGCTCATCGGCGTCAAGGCTGGCGACGAGAAGCAGATCAAGGTGACCTTTCCCGAAAATTACGGCGCCGCGCATCTGGCCAGCAAGGAAGCCACCTTCGACATCACCGTCAAGGAAGTGGCGAAGCCCGGCGAACTGGAGCTCAATGACGAGACCGCCAAGAAGCTCGGCATCGAGACGATGGAGCGTCTGCGCCAGGTCATCCGCGAGCAGATCGAAGGCCAGTACGGTTCCTTCACCCGCCAGAAGGTGAAGCGCCAGATCCTCGATGCGCTGGACGGCCAGTACCAGTTCGAAGCGCCGCAGAAGCTTGTCGATGCGGAGTTCAACAACATCTGGGCGCAGATCAATAATGATCTGCAGGAAGCCGGCCGTACCTTCGAGGATGAAGAGACGACCGAGGAAGCCGCTCGCGAGGAATATCGCAAGCTGGCCGAGCGCCGCGTGCGCCTTGGCCTCGTGCTCTCCGAGATCGGCGAAAAGGCCGGCTTGGAAGTCACCGAGGACGAGCTGCAGCGCGCCCTGTTCGATCAGGTCCGCCGCTATCCGGGGCAGGAGAAGGAAATCTACGAATTCTTCCGCCGCACCCCCGATGCCGTAGCCAATCTGCGCGCGCCGATCTTCGAGGAAAAGGTCGTCGACCATCTCCTCACGACCATCCAGGTGACCGACAAGAAGGTGACCAAGGAAGAGCTGATGGCTGATGACGAGGCCGAGGGCACGGATGCCAAGCCCGCCAAGAAGGCCGCGCCGAAGAAGAAGGCTGCCGCCAAGAAGAAGGCGGATGAGGATAAGTCTGAAGAGGCTTGATCCTGGGTTTTTGATGAATGATTGCGAAAGGGCCGTGCGAGAGCGCGGCCTTTTTGTTTCCATAATAGGAAATGACGGCGGGACAGCAACCCCCCTCTGCCCTACCGGACATCTCCCCCACAAGGGGGGAGATTGGCCTTCATGGATGAGCGGTGCCAATTGTCAACGTTGCCAAAATCGGGCTGGAGCGTGGTGCCAGCCGATCTCCCCCCTTGTGGGGGAGATGCCCGGCAGGGGAGAGGGGGGTGTCTGGCGCCTCCCTTAAACAGAAATTGCTCTAAACCGGTCCATCGCTACGACAACACTTGCCACAATCAGTGCTTTGCACTAGCGAATAGGGACTTGGAATCCATGAGTGTGACGAAGCAGCATGACCCTTATCGATACGCGTACGCCTGAACCCAAACGTCTCATTTCCGGTGCGACCGGTGAGTGGGAGGTGATCGTCGGCATGGAGGTCCATGCGCAGGTAACGTCGAACTCGAAATTGTTCTCCGGCGCCTCGACCTCCTTCGGCTCGGAGCCCAATTCCAATGTGTCGCTGGTCGATGCGGCGATGCCCGGCATGCTGCCCGTCATCAACATGGAATGCGTCCGGCAGGCCGTGCGCACCGGCCTTGGGCTCAAGGCGCAGATCAATCTGAAGTCGGTTTTCGACCGCAAGAACTATTTTTACCCGGACCTGCCGCAGGGCTACCAGATTTCGCAGTTCAAGCAGCCGATCGTCGGCGAGGGCGTCGTCACGGTGTCGGTCGGGCCGGATTCCAAGGGCCAGTTCGAGGATATCGAAGTCGGCATCGAGCGGCTGCATCTGGAGCAGGATGCGGGCAAGTCGATGCATGACCAGCATCCCACCATGTCCTATGTGGATCTGAATCGCTCGGGTGTGGCGCTGATGGAGATCGTCTCCAAGCCCGACATCCGCTCGTCGGAAGAGGCGAGGGCCTATCTGACCAAGCTGCGCACCATCCTGCGCTATCTCGGCACCTGCGACGGCAATATGGACGAGGGCTCGATGCGCGCCGACGTCAATGTCTCCGTGCGCCGCCCCGGCGAGCCGTTCGGCACGCGCTGCGAGATCAAGAACGTCAACTCCATCCGCTTCGTCGGGCAGGCCATCGAATATGAAGCGCGCCGGCAGATCGCCATTTTGGAAGATGGCGGCGCGATCGATCAGGAAACGCGCCTGTTCGATCCGGTGAAGGGCGAGACGCGCTCCATGCGCTCCAAGGAAGAGGCACATGATTACCGCTACTTCCCCGATCCCGATTTGCTGCCGCTCGAGTTCGACCAGGCTTTTGTCGATAACCTCGCTGCCGAACTGCCGGAACTGCCTGACGACAAGAAGGCCAGGCTGATCCGGGAACAGGGGCTTTCGGCCTATGACGCGTCGATCCTCGTCACCGAGAAGGCCATTGCCGATTATTACGAGGCGGTCGCCAAGGGGCGGGACGGCAAGGCGGCTGCAAACTGGGTGATTAACGATCTCCTCGGTGCGCTCAACAAGGCGGGCAAGGATATCGAGGAATCGCCGGTATCGCCGGATCAGCTCGGCGCCATCATCGACCTCATCAAGGAAGGCACGATTTCCGGTAAGATCGCCAAGGATCTGTTCGAGATCGTCTGGAACGAGGGCGGCGACCCGAAGGCGTTGGTCGAAGCGCGCGGCATGAAGCAGGTCACCGATACCGGCGCTATCGAAAAGGCCGTGGATGAGGTGATTGCGGCCAATCCCGACAAGGTGGAGCAGGCCAAGGCCAAGCCGACGCTTGCGGGCTGGTTCGTCGGACAGGTGATGAAGGCAACCGGCGGCAAGGCCAATCCGCAAGCGGTCAACGACCTCGTAAAGGCCAAGCTGGGTATCGAATAAGGCGCTGATTGAGATGTGGCTAAGGACCGCGACGAAGGACGACATTCCCGCCGTTCGGGAACTTCTGGTCGAGACATGGCATGCGACCTTCGATGACGTCTTCGGCGTCGAGACGGTCAATGCGATCACGAATAAGTGGCATTCGGATGAGGCGCTGAGGAAGCAACTCTCCAAGCCCTATTCGGAATTCATCCTCGCCGATGATGGGTCCGATCTCTACGGCATGGCCTTCGCCAGCCAAGGCGATCAGACCTTCGCCAGCCTGCACCAGCTTTATGTGCGTCCCGATCGCCAGCGGCAGGGGGTTGGCGGCCTTCTGCTGGTCGAGATCGAGAGCGCGTTCCCGAATGTTCGCAAGCTTCGGCTCGAGGTGATCGAGAAGAATACGAACGCGCTGCGCTTCTACGAGGCGAAGGGCTATACCCGCACCGGCAGCGTCGTTGAGAATTGGGGCGAGCCGAACTCCGGAATCACGGTACTGACCATGGAAAAGGCGCTCGCCGACTGGTCACTTTAATTTTCCGCGCTCAGAGTGAAATTAATTTCACCTTGCCTTGGCCATACGATGAGGCCATAAGCGGGGTAGTTCTTTCATCGATCTCTCTGGTTACTGAGAGACAATGGACTTAGGAATGCCATGAAGACCCTTCTGCTTCAGACTTTCACGTGGTGGAACAGCACGACCATCGGCACGCGCCTTCACACATGGCGCAAGGGCCAGCGCGTCGGCGAGGACGAGTTCGGCAATGTCTATTACCAGGGCGGAACCGACTCGGAAGGCCGTACGCGCCGCTGGGTGATCTACAAGGGTTATACCGAGGCCTCCTCAATTCCCGCTGGCTGGCATGGCTGGATTCACCATCGCGTCGATACACCGCCGTCTGAGGAGAATTACAAGCCTTGGGACTGGCAGAAGCCATTCGAGCCCAATCTAACCGGTACGCCCTATGCCTACCGCCCCAAGGGCTCCATCGCCAGCCTGGGCGAGCGTCCGCGCGTGACCGGCGATTACGATGCCTGGACGCCCGGCAGCTGATTTCACGGGAATAATTGGCCGGCGGCCTTGAACAACCACATTCCCCTTGTATGAATGGAAACCGGGGATTGGGAGTTGCTCATATTGTTCATGCGGAAACCGAATTGACAATGCACCGCCATACGACGCGACGTTTCCCTCGGGTTTTCGCAAGGCCGGCCGGAAAACCGTTTTACGCCCTTTCTGGATTTGCCTTGGCCCGCTCCGCAATGGCGCTCAGCATTCTGGCCGCAGCCGCTATTCCTGCGGCCGCCGAGCGCATTGCCAATCCCATCGCCGAGTTCTCCGGCCTTGATAAAATCACCGGGCGCATCACTACTTTCGACGTTTATATGAATGAGACGGTGCAGTTCGGCGCGCTGCAGGTGACGCCGCGCGTCTGCTATTCGCGCACGGATAACGAAGCGCCGAAGACCGACAGCTTCATCGAAGTTGACGAAATCACGCTTAACCGGAAAATCCAGCGCATCTTCTCAGGTTGGGTGTTCAAGGATAGCCCAGGCCTCAACGCCGTCGAGCACCCCGTCTACGATATCTGGCTGAAAGACTGCAAACAGCAGTCGGCAGTTCCCGCGCCGGAGGGGGAATAACCAGGCCCATGTTTTGAGCGGATCGACTGGATGTCATGTAGGTTCACTGCTTCACGCCAGCGTCGCCTCAACGATATCAATTTCATTTGAAATAGAATTCTTAGCGAGTCAATTTCGTGAATCGCCACGGCGTTGCAATCTACCATCAGTTGTGATATTCACTGTCATTATCTTGAGTTGTGCGATAAGGAATTGCAGTATCCATTTTCCCGATTGCTAAAATAGGAAATTTTTAATGACCGCTTACAACCTCTATTGGACCGCAGCATTCACAAATTCCCTGCAGACCAGAGGGTGGTCGCCGCCAAAACCGCTTTTGAACCTTCAGAGCACGACGCCGCCGGCCCTGGCTGCTTTCAACGGCTACGATAATGGCAAGTTGTGGTGCGTCTACATGGACCCTACGACCAATTCTCTCCGGTATGTCTATTTTAACACCGACTGGAAGAACTCCGGACCGATCATCAACGATGCGACGACCGATAGGGTAGGGCTCGCTGTATTTGAGAATAACCTATACTGTGCTTATCGACGCCCTGACAATACCCTGTATACGGTCATGTCCACCGACGGTAATGGCTGGGGGCAAAGCGCGCATGTCGCAAACGCTAGTGGTAATTTGAGTCCGGCTTTCGGTCCGGGTGTGGCCGCACTCGACAACAATAGTCCAAGTACGCTGTGTTGTGCTTACTCGGTAGGAGGGACGACGGGCACATCGATCGCGTCGAACGACGGTGTGCATTGGTCTGGCCCGTATAGCGGATTCGGGGGCGCGCCCTTTTCACCAGGATTGGCTGCATTCAAGGAACAGTTTTGGTTGGTGAATGGCGATATGACATCCGCCGGAAGCGGCGATGGGCTATCCTGGCCGAATGGAATTGCGATAAACTATGCTTCCACCGATGTCTCACCGACACTCGCCTATTCGCCCAGTCTGGACGCGTTGATTTGCGTTTATGGCAGCCAAGGCTCGTACTTTTTTTATTCGATCAACACCACGGGCGATCCGAACAAATGGTCGTCTCCAACAGTTATTCTCGGCCCATCGCGGGCGCCGGGCACGTCCGTGGGGGTCGCCGAGGTGGATGGCGTTATTTACATCGCCTACTGCAACTCCAACTGAGGGTGCGCGAACGGCTATCCATGCATTGATTGATATATTTTGCTCAAGGGAGATTTTTTAATGACCATTACAACCTCTACTGGACCGCTGCGTTCACCGATTCCCTGGATACCAGAGGGTGGAGTCCGCCAATACCACTTTTGAACCTCCAGAGCACGACGCCGCCGGCCCTGGCTGCTTTCAACGGTTACGATAATGGCAAGCTGTGGTGTGTCTACATGGATCCTGCGACCAATTCCCTTCGGTATGCGTACTTTAATTCCGACTGGCAGAAATCGGGACCGGTTACGAACGACGCCTCCACCGACAGGGTAGGGCTTGCTGCGTTTAAGAATGACCTTTATTGCGTTTATCAACGCGCAGATCAGACTTTGTATGCAATCACATCCACCGACGGTAGTACCTGGGGGCAAGCGACACCTATCTCGAATGTCAGCGACTTTACTTATGGAGCGGTTAACGGTCCGGGCTTGGCTGTACTTCGCAACAGCAATACGGATAAGTTGTGTTGTTCTTACGCGGCAGGGGGGTATGCAGTGTCTCTCGTGTCGAATGATGGTGCAAAATGGTCTGGCCCCTCTAGTTTCGGAAGCTCAGATTCTTCATCGACGTTAGCTGTATTTAACGAAAAATTTTGGTCCGTTAATCTCTGGGAGGCTGCTGGTTCTTATAATATCACAAATATTATAAGCAGCGACGGTCTGAATTGGCCAAATTACATCAACAATGACTATATAAACTTCGCATCGACCGATAGCGGATCGGCTTTAGTCTATTCGCCCGTCCTGGATGCGCTGATTTGCGTTTTTGGCGGCGAAGGCTCGCATCTTTTTTACTCGATAAACACCACGAACGATCCGACCAAATGGACATCTCCCACAATTATAAATGGCCCCCAGCGCGCGCCAGGAACTTCCGTTGGGGTCGCCGAGGTGGATGGCGTCATTTATGTCGCTTATTGTAATGCCGCCTGAGGACGCGCGAACGGCTGCGGGTCCACGTCATAATGGAACCGTTCAATTAAACATTCCTGTCACACCGCCATCCCATGCAGATCATAAGCGTCGCTCGCCTCGATTTTCACCGTCACGATATCACCCACCCGTAGCGGCCGGCGCGACTGGATATGCACCGCGCCGTCGATTTCGGGCGCGTCGTAGCGGGTGCGGCCCTTGGCGACAGTGCCGTTCGCCTCGTCGATGATGACGGACAGGCGCTTGCCGACCTTTTTCTTCAAAAGATTGGCGGAAATCTGCTGCTGCTTGGCCATGAACCGATGCCAGCGCGCTTCCTTCACCTCTTCCGGCACCATGTCGAGGCCGAGATCATTCGCCTTCGCGCCCTTCACCGGCTCATATTTGAAGCAGCCGGCGCGGTCGATCTTGGCTTCGTCCAGCCAGTCGAGCAGCATTTCGAAATCCTCCTCCGTCTCGCCGGGAAAGCCGACGATGAAGGTGGAGCGGACGGCGAGGTCCGGGCAGGTCTCGCGCCATTGCTGGATGCGGCGCGAGGTCTTTTCCTGATGCGCCGGACGGCGCATGGATTTCAGCACCGAAGGGGAGGCGTGCTGGAAGGGAATGTCGAGATAGGGCAGGATCTTGCCTTCCGCCATCAGCGGAATGACTTCATCCACATGCGGGTAGGGGTAGACATAATGCATGCGCACCCATGCGCCCATTTCGCCCAGTTCCCGCGCCAGATCGATGAACTTGGCGCGCACCTGCCGGTCCTGCCAGACGCTTTCCTGATATTTGATATCGACGCCATAGGCGCTGGTATCCTGCGAGATGACGAGAATTTCCTTGACGCCCGCCTTCACCAGCCGCTCGGCCTCGCGCAGTACGTCCGCGGCGGGGCGGGAAACCAGATCGCCGCGCAGCGCCGGAATGATGCAGAAGGAGCAGCGATTGGAGCAGCCTTCGGAGATTTTCAAATAAGCGTAATGGCGCGGCGTCAGCTTGACGCCCTGCGGCGGCACCAGATCGACGAATGGATCATTCGTGGGCGGGGCGGCCTCATGCACCGCAGCCATGACGCTCTCATAGGCCTGCGGCCCGGTGATGGCGAGCACATTGGGGTGCTTCTGCCGGATCACTTCGGGCTCTGCGCCGAGACAGCCAGTGACGATGACCTTGCCGTTCTCATTGAGCGCCTGCCCGATGGCCTGGAGCGACTCGTCGCGCGCCGAATCGAGAAAGCCGCATGTGTTGACGATCACCAGATCCGCGCCATCGTGCTTGCGCGAAATCTCATAGCCTTCCGAGCGGAGGCTGGTGATGATGCGTTCGGAATCGACCAGTGCTTTCGGGCAGCCGAGAGAGACGAAGCTGACGCGCGGAGCGTTCATGAACGGGATCCTGATTTCTGAAAACGGCGCGCATTAGCATAAACAGGGCTGTTTCGTAAATGCCTGGGGGCTGCAACAGTTAGAGAGGAGGAGGAATATAGGAGCCGTTGGCGCGGAGCGCCAACATTTGCTTCTAAAGCCTACTCCTCATTCCCACCGAACCCATGCATGTAATTGGCCCATTGCAGCCCGATGGTGGCGCCCTTGAGCGGTTGCAGCAGCAGCAGCGACAGCAGCACCGTCAGCGGTCCCCAGATCGCCATATGCCCCCACAGCGGCAGGGTGAATGCGGTCTCGACGCCCATGAAACCCGCGACCACCAGATGGCCGACGACGAAGATCGTCAGATAAGCGGGAAGGTCGTCGGCGCGCTGGTGGTGATATTCCTCGCCGCAAGCCGCGCAGGCATCCACCGGCTTGACGAAGGCGCGGAACAGCTTGCCTTCGCCGCAATGCGGGCAACGTCCGCAAAAGCCGCGCCACATGGCCTGCATGAGCGGGCGAGGCGTGCGGGCAATAGCCTGAGCGCCGCCGAATATCTGCGGATTATCGATTGACTGGGTCATGAGCGTCCTCTCCGCTTGGGCTTTTTATTGCATGATCTTATCCGAAAAGTCTGCAACTTTTCGGGATCATGCCCGGCGAATACCTGACGGTTTTCCCCGGCGGCCACGCATGGCGCGGCTCGATTTATGGTGCGAGCGCATCGAGGCGGGCATGGGGTGCGGCTCGGAAACCATTTCGAACCGGAGCGCGCCCGCGATGGGAAGCGCCTCGACCAGCCTGATATCGACGATGTCTCCGAGGCGAAACCCCTTGCCGCTGCGTTCACCGACAATGGCGTGGTTCGCCTCATCGTAAAGATAGTACTCATGCCCCAGCGTTGAAATGGGGATGAAGCCATCTGCGCCATATGTCGCAAGCTGGACGAAGAGCCCGGCCTTGGTGACGCCGGAAATCCGGCCCTGAAATTCGTTGCCGACCTGTCCGGCCAGATGATGCGCAATCAGCCGGTCGATAGTGTCGCGCTCCGCGGCCATGGCGCGGCGCTCGGTGGCGGAAATGAGCGCTGCAATCTCGTCGAGATGCGCTTCCTCGTCCGTGGTCAGGCCGCCGGGGCCGAGGTCGAGCGCCCGGATCAGCGCACGGTGGACGATGAGGTCCGCATAGCGGCGAATCGGCGAGGTGAAATGCGCATAGCGCATGAGGTTCAAGCCGAAATGGCCGATATTGTCAGGGTTATACTCGGCTTGCGACTGAGAGCGCAGCACCACCTGATTGACCAGCTCTTCATTCGCGCTGCCCTCGACGCGCTTCAGAATCTGGTTGAACTGGCCGGGCTTCAATTGCGCGCCCTTGGCAAGGCTCATGTCGAGCGTGCGCAGGAACTCGCGCAAACTTTCCTGCTTGGCCATCGAGGGCGCGTCGTGGATGCGGTAGATCAGCTTCTGCCGCTGCTTTTCCAGCGTTTCGGCTGCGGCGACATTGGCCTGGATCATGAACTCTTCGATGAGCTTGTGCGCATCGAGCCGGGGCGGGATGATGACCTTGTCCACCTTGCCCTCGGGGGTCAGGAGGATTTTCTTCTCCGGCAGGTCGAGCTCCAGCGGCTCGCGCGCATCGCGCCCGCGTTTGAGGGCCGCATAGGCGTCCCAGAGCGGCTTCAGCACCGTATCCGATATCGGGCCGGTCTTCTCATCCGGCGCGCCGTCCATGGCCGCCTGTGCCTGTGTGTAGGCTAGGCGGGCGGCGGAGCGCATCATGATCCGGTGGAAGCCATGCGAACGCTTGCGGCCATCGGCGGTGAAGACCATGCGGACAGCGAGGGCAGGGCGGTCCACGCCCTCTTTCAGCGAGCAGAGATCGTTGGAGATCCGCTCCGGCAGCATCGGCACCACCCGGTCGGGGAAATAGACCGAATTGCCGCGCTTCAGCGCCTCGCGATCGAGCGCCGAACCCGGCTGCACATAGGCCGCGACATCGGCAATCGCCACCGTGACGACATGGCCGCCGGGATTGGCGGGGTCGGGGTCCGGCTCGGCGAACACCGCGTCGTCATGATCCTTGGCATCGGCGGGATCGATGGTGACGAGGGGCAAGGCGCGCCAGTCCTCGCGATAATCCATCGTCGCAGGTCTGGCCTCCTCCGCCTCCTTGAGCACCGCTTGCGGAAACACATGCGGTATCTCATGGGCGTGGATGGCGATCATCGACAGCGCCTTTTCGCTATCGACCGAGCCGACAACTGCACGCACCTGGGCCGAGGGCGAGCCGTACCGTCCGGTACGGCTGATATCCACCTCGACCAGGTCGCCGGGTTTTGCGCCGTTCAGCCCATTGGCGTCGACGATCAATTCCGGCTGGCGGCGGTCCACCGGCTCGAGACGCCATTCGCCGTCGCGAATCTGGCGTAGCACGCCCAGCGCGGCGGCGCGGCGATGCTCAAGCCGCTTGATGATGCGGGCGGTGTAGGCGGGGCCCGTCCGCTCGGTGGTCGGAAATGTCTTGGCCAGAACGCGGTCGCCCACGCCGGGAGCAGGGCCCTTGTCGCCCCGCGAAAGCCGGATCAGCACTTGCGGCGCGGTGTCTTCCGGGCCTGTCCACTCCGCCGGCCTGGCGATCAGGCCGCCATCCTTGTCGCGCGCCGTAATGTCGAGCACGGCGACATGCGGCAAGGCGCCCTTGGCCGTCAGACGCTTGGCGCGCTTCTCGATGAGCCCTTCGTCGGCGAGGTCGCGCAGCAGGTCCTTGAGGTAAACCCGCGCATCGCCTTTCAGGTTGAAGGCCTTGGCGATATCGCGCTTGCCCGCCTTGTCAGGGTTTTCATTGATGAAGGTCAGGATGTCCTCGCGCGTGGGAAGATGCGCGGGGTTTGCTGCCCGCTCCGGTTTTGAAGGTTTTGAAATCCGCCGCGCCAAGTCGCCTACAACCTTTCCTTCTTTATATGGAGTGCCAGTGACACCCCCCTGTGTCCTGCCGGACATCTCCCCCACAAGGGGGGAGATTGGATGTGGGTTCCGCTTTCGCCGATAGTCAGCGTTACAGGTTCAGGAGCCGTCCCAAATGAAGGCCATTCTCCCCCCTTGTGGGGGAGATGCCCGGCAGGGCAGAGGGGGGTGATTGGCTGGACGGGGCGCTGATTCATTAAAAGAGGGTCGTTCTTACTCGGCTTTTGCTGTTTTCTTCGCTGTCTTCGGGGCAGTGGCCTTGCGGGCAGGGGCCTTTGCCGCCGTCTTGGCCTTGGGCGCGGCTTTGGCCCGGGCTGGCTTCTTGGCCGAAGCGCCGCCCTTCTCCGCAATCAGCACCAACGCTTCTTCCAGCGTTACGGTTGCAGGGTCCTTGCCCTTCGGCAGGGTGGCATTGACCTTGCCCCAGTTGACATAAGGCCCGTAGCGTCCGTCGCGGACGGTGATCGCCCCGCCATCGGGGTGGTCGCCCAGCGTCGCCAGCGCGGCAGGCGTGGAGCGGCCGCGTCCTCCGCCTTTCGCCTGCTTGTCGGCGAGCACGGTGACGGCGCGGTTGATGCCGATGGAGAACACTTCCTCGATGTTCTCGACGTTAGCGTAAGTGCCGTCATGCGTCACGTAAGGCCCATAGCGCCCGATGCCGGCGGAGATCATCTTGCCGGTTTCGGGATGCTGGCCGATGTCGCGCGGCAGCGACAGCAGCGCCACGGCCTTCTCATGGTCTATCGTGTCCATGGTCCAGCCTTTCGGCAGGCTAGCGCGCTTGGCGTCCTTGCCTTCGCCGCGCTGGAGGTAGGGACCGAACCGGCCAGTGCGGGCGGTGATCTCCTCGCCCGTAGAAGGGTCGTTCCCCAGCGATTTCGGCTCGTCGCCGCCCATGGCCCCGGCGTCGCCATTGGCCTCGCCGCCGAGCTGGCGGGTGAATTTGCACTCCGGATAGTTCGAGCAGCCGACAAAGGCGCCGAACTTGCCGAGCTTCAGGGACAAGGTGCCCGTGCCGCAAGTGGGGCAGCTGCGCGGATTGCCGCCATCCTCGCGCGCGGGGAAGACGAGGGGGCTGAGTTCCTCGTTCAGCGCATCCAGCACCTCGGTGACGCGCAATTCCTTGGTGTTGCCGACGGCGGCGGAAAAATTCGTCCAGAAATCGCGCAGCACGTCCTTCCAGCGGAGCTTTCCGTCGGAGATGAGGTCGAGCTTTTCCTCCAGGTCCGCCGTGAAATCATATTCCACATAGCGCTCGAAGAAGCTTTCGAGGAAGGCCGTTACCAGCCGGCCCTTGGCTTCCGGAATGAGCTTGCGCTTGTCGATGGTCACATATTCGCGGTCGCGCAGGGTGCTGATCGTCGCCGCATAGGTGGAGGGCCGGCCGATGCCGATCTCTTCCATCTTTTTAACGAGGGTCGCCTCGGAATAGCGCGGCGGCGGCTCGGTCGAATGCTGCGTGGCGTTGATGGTCTCGCGCGCCAGCGCTTCGTCCGCGCGGATCTCCGGCAGGCGGCCGCCGTCCTCGTCGTCTTCCTCTTCCTCGCGATGCTCGGTATAGGCGGCGATGAAGCCGTCGAAGCGGATGACGGAGCCGGTGGCGCGAAGCTGCGCCATCTCGCCGCCATTCGCCGCCTCGATCTCCACCGTCGTGCGCTCGATATCGGCGGACTGCATCTGGCTGGCGATGGCGCGCTTCCAGATCAGCTCATAGAGCTTCGCCTGGTCGTCGTCGAGATAGCGGCGCATCTCCTTCGGATGGCGGGCGAAGTCGGTCGGGCGGATCGCTTCGTGCGCTTCCTGCGCGTTCTTGGCCTTGGTCGAATAATAGCGCGGCTTCTCCGGCACATATTTTTCGCCGAAGCCGCTGCCTATGGCGCGCCGCGCTGCCTGGATGGCGTCCGGGTCCATCTGCACGCCGTCTGTACGCATATAGGTGATGAGACCGGCCGTCTCACCGCCGATATCGATGCCCTCATAGAGCCGCTGGGCGATCTTCATCGTGCGGTCGGAGGAGAAGCCGAGCTTGGCGGAAGCCGCCTGCTGCAGTGTCGATGTGGTGAAGGGAGGGCCGGGATTGCGCTTCGTCGGCTTCGCCTCGACGGACAAGGCCCGGAATGTCGCGCCGTTCAGCATCGCCTTGATGGCATTGGCCTGTTCGGCATTCTTGATATCGAGCTTGCCGAGCTTCTTGCCGTTGAAGACGGTGAGGCGCGCCTCGAACGAATCATCGCGCGGCGTCTTCAGGATTGCGGCGATGTTCCAGTATTCCTCGCGGATGAAGCACTCGATCTCCTCCTCGCGCTCGCAGATGATGCGCAGCGCCACCGACTGGACCCGGCCCGCCGAACGCGCGCCGGGCAGCTTGCGCCAGAGCACGGGCGAAAGGTTGAAGCCGACGAGATAATCGAGGGCGCGGCGGGCGAGATAGGCATCCACCAACGGCATGTCTATCTCGCGGGGGCTGGCCATCGCGTCGAGCACGGATTTCTTGGTGATGGCGTTGAAGGCCACGCGCTTGACCGATTTCGAGCCAAGTGCCTTCTTCTGCCGCAGCACCTCGAGGATATGCCAGGAAATTGCTTCTCCCTCGCGATCCGGGTCAGTTGCGAGAATCAGGCCGTCGCTCTCCTTCACCGCCTTGGCGATATCGTTCAAGCGCTTGGCGGCGGGGCCGTCAACCTCCCAGGACATGGCGAAGTCTTCGTCCGGGCGCACGGAGCCATCCTTGGCAGGCAGGTCGCGGACATGGCCGAACGAGGCCAGGACCGTATAGCCGGAACCCAGATATTTATTGATTGTTTTGGCCTTGGCAGGCGATTCCACGACGACGACGTTCATAAATTGTCTCTAAACTGGCCCCGCCTCTACACAAATTCGCCGGGCGAGGTAAAATTCGCTTTCCCAAATGAACAGCCCCATCCGTTTGGTCAAGGGCTGGGTGATAATTTTCCATCGATTGCAATCACTGGTTGCTTCATATTATTTTAAAATCGGCGATAGTATTAACATGAAATGATCTATTGATAAACCATACGCATTCGACCCGATTATTAGCATATCGAAATCCATCCTTTGTCGATCAAAAATTTTCAGGTCCATCATGAACAACCAAACTGTAGCACGTACTGAAACCCTTTCTTATATCCACCAGCTGCTCGAAGAACTGCACGGAATGGCGCACAACGCCAATTTCCCGATGCTGGCCTATTTTATCGGCATGGCTGTCATCGAGAGCGAGGAGGCTCTGTGGCGCGAGCAGCAGGAGTCAGGCGGGGAGGAGAGAGACTGACCCGCCGGAATGACGGCTGAGGCGTCCTGCCAGATCGAGTTCGAGCAGGACGAGGAACACCTGTGACGGATGCAGGCGGGTGTGGCGGATCAGATCGTCCACATCCGTCGGCGTCGGACTCAGGGCCTCGATCAGGCGCTCCCGCTCGTCGTCGGTGAGAAGCGGCAAGGGCCCGTTCGGCGCCTCATCGAGCCGTTCGCCTGGGTCGCGCAGCGGCAATTCGCCCTGTACCGGCTCCTTGCCGATGAGCGGCGTCAGCGCGTCGATAACATCATTGGCATCGGTCACGAGAATGGCTCCGTTCTTGATCAGCTTGTTCGTGCCCGCCGAGCGCGGGTCGAGCGGCGAGCCGGGGACGGCGAAGAGCAGCCGCCCCATTTCACCCGCCAGCCGGGCGCTGATGAGCGAGCCGGAGCGGTCGGCGGCTTCGATGACGACGAGGCCCAGCGAAATGCCGGCGATGATGCGGTTGCGTCGGGGAAAGTCGCGGGCACGCGGCTCCCATCCCATGGGCATTTCGGTGACGAGCGCGCCGTTCCCGGCAGGAATGGTCTTGTAGAGATGCATGTTCTCGGGCGGGTAGGGCTTGTCGAGCCCGCCCGCGAGCACGGCGATGGTGCCGGTTTCGAGGCTCGCTTCATGGGCGGCGGCATCGATGCCGCGCGCCAGACCCGACACGATGGCGAAACCCACCGCGCCCAGTTCCTGCACCAGCCGCTGGGTGAACCGGTTGCCCGCGAGCGAGGAGTTGCGCGCGCCGACGATCGCGACAGGTGGTGCGCCGAATACGCGCGTATCGCCCTTGACGATTAGCATAGGCGGAGAGGCCTCGTAATGGCGCAGATAGGGCGGATATTCCGGCTCGCCCATGCCGATGAGCTGCGCGCCCATGCGTTCGATCTGCTCCAGTTCCCGCTCGGCTTCCTCCATGGTCACGACGCGAATGGGC
Organism: Paramesorhizobium endophyticum; assembly: GCF_014640615.1. Lineage (GTDB taxonomy): Bacteria > Pseudomonadota > Alphaproteobacteria > Rhizobiales > Rhizobiaceae > Paramesorhizobium > Paramesorhizobium endophyticum. Next base: position 304,096 of record NZ_BMHH01000002.1, read on the forward strand.
TTCTTGCCGCCGCCGCGATACATGAGCTCGGGCAGCATCTCCAGCGCATCGCTGGCGGAGCCGAAATGGGAGATGAGATCGCGGAAAGTAACGGGGCCGACATTTTCGCTGCGGATCAGGCGCAGCCAGTTGAGCCGCTGCCGGCGGGAGAGGCGAATGCCGTGAGCAGGATGCGAATGAGTCGAAGCGGGCATCCTGCTCGAGATCCTTATTTACCGGCATGATCTCGCCCGAAAAGTCTGCAACTTTTTGCTGTCGCTGACCTTCGGTTCGGGATGATGCTTCGATGAATTTGCCTGACGGGTCATCTCTTGGCCCCGATCTTTCCCTCGGTGCCGTTGAGTAGGCGGGAGATATTGGCCCGGTGCTTGATGAAGATGATGACGCTCATGAGCGCGAGGAGCAGCGCGGTATCACGCAGGCCCATGAAATAGAGCGTAATGGGCACAACCACCGCAGCCACGAGGGCGGAGAGCGAAGAATAACGGGTGAGAAAAGCCACGATAAGCCAGACCGCAGCAAAGATCAGCGCGCCCTTCCAGGTAAGGCCGATCAGCACGCCCAGATAGGTTGCAACGCCTTTGCCGCCCTTGAAGCCCAGCCACACTGGGAAAATATGGCCGAGAAACGCGCCGAAACCGGCTGCAAGCGCCGCTTCCAGCCCCCAGTGCCACGCGATCAGCACAGCGACCGTGCCTTTCAGCGCGTCGAGGATGAGAGTCGCAGCGGCAAGCTTCCTGTTGCCCGTCCGTAGCACATTCGTTGCGCCGATATTGCCCGAGCCGATGGAGCGCACATCGCCCAGCCCGGCAAGCCGGGTCAGAATCAGGCCGAAGGGAATCGACCCAAGCAGATAGCCGAAGAGGAGGGCTGCCAGCAGAACAAGAAGATCTGCCTGAATCATGATCGAATCGGGCATACGCCGTTCTCCGGGCTGTGGAAGCGAAATGTTGGGGGCATCGGCGGGACAATACCCCCCTTTGTCCCGCCGGACATCTCCCCCTTCTCCCTCGTCATCCTCGGGCTTGACCCGAGGATCCACGCCACGGAGGCGGAGATGGTATTGTCATTCACAACAGGATCAGAAACTGCCGAACGAGATACTGTTCTTGCTTTCTGGAACGCGTCGTAAGGGTGGAAAAGCCCATGCCCCCTGGCCGTGGATCCTCGGGTCAAGCCCGAGGAGGACGGCGGGAGGGGAAGATGTCCGGCAGGCCAGAGGGGGGCGCCTAGAACCAGCGTTTCCATTTCAACGTCAGCCGCTTTAAAGGTTGAACACCATTTTCCCCGCGACCATAGCCTGCAAAACGCGCCCTTGGAAGCGTGCGCCCTCGAAACAGCTGTTCTTGGAGCGTGAAAGCAGGTCTTTTTCCTGCACAATCCACGGCTCATCGAGATCGACAACGGCCAGATCCGCCGGCGCGCCGGGCTTCAGCGTTCCCGCATCGAGGCCGAATATCCGCGCCGGAGCGGTGGAGAGCACCTCGATGATTCGAATGAGCGGCAGGCTGCCGTCATGATAGAGCCGCAGCGCCGCCGCCAGCAGCGTTTCAAGCCCGATGGCCCCCGCCGCCGCGTCGGCGAAGGGCAGGCGCTTCGTGTCCACGTCCTGCGGATTATGCGCGGAAGCGACGAGATCGATCACGCCCGCGCGCACCGCCTCCACCATGGCCAGCCGGTCTTCTTCCGTCCGCAAGGGCGGCGAAAGCCGGTAGAAGGTGCGGAATTCGCCGACATCATTCTCGTTGAGCGAGAGATGGTTGATGGAAATGCCCGCCGTCACCGTCAGGCCCTGATCCTTGGCGCGCAGCACCGCCTCCGCCGACATGGCCGTGGAAATCTGCGCGGCGTGGTATTTGCTGCGTGTCAGCGCGGCCAGCCGCAAATCGCGCTCGAGCGGGATGACTTCCGCCTCGCGCGGAATGCCGGGCAGCCCAAGCCAACTGGCGAACAGCCCCTCATTCATCACGCCGTTGGAGAGGTAAGGGTCGTGGGTCTCGTGAGCCACAACCATGCCGAAGTCGCGCGCGTAGGTCATGGCGCGGCGCATCAGCAGCGTATTGGCGATGCTTTTGCGGCCCTCGGTGATCGCGACCGCGCCCGCCTGCCTGAGAAGGCCGAACTCGGTCATCTCTTCGCCGTGAAGGCCCTTGGTGATCGCCGCAGCCGGATGGACATTGACGATGGCCGTATCGCGGGCGGTGCGCTTGACGAATTCGACCAGCGCGACCGAATCGATCACCGGATCGGTGTCCGGCATCATGATGATCGACGTGACGCCGCCCGCCGCCGCCGCCCGGCTCGCCGAGGCGATGGTTTCGCGGTGTTCCGCGCCCGGTTCGCCGATGAAGACGCGCGCATCCACCAGACCGGGGATAATCGTCTTGCCGGTGGCGTCGATCCGTTCCGCCCCTTCAGGCGCGCCCTGGCCGCGTGCATCCGCTCCTGCGGCGAGGATGACGCCATCCTTGACGATGACGGTGCCGATCTCATCGAGCCCGCGCGAGGGATCGACGATGCGGGCATTTTCGAAAACGGTCGCGTTCATGCCCGGCTCCCCGTCTCATCATCGTTGCGGCGCGGGTCGAGCAACGCCTCCATGACAGCCATGCGGACGGCCACGCCCATCTCGACCTGCCGCTGGATCACGCTTTGCGGGCCGTCGGCAATGTCGGACGCGATCTCGACCCCGCGATTCATCGGGCCGGGATGCATGACGAGCGCATCGGGCTTCGCATGTTTCAATTTCTCGCTGTCGAGGCCGTAATAATGGAAATATTCGCGCACCGAAGGCACGAAGGAACCGGCCATGCGCTCGCGCTGGAGCCGCAACATCATGACGACGTCGGCGTCCTTCAACCCGTCTTCCATGGAGTTGAACACCTCGACGCCCATCTGCGCGATGCCCGAGGGGAGCAGGGTGGAAGGCGCCACGACGCGCAGGCGCGCGCCCAAAGCATGGAGCGCCAGGATATTGGACCTAGCCACGCGCGAGTGCAGCACGTCGCCGCAGATGGCGATGGTAAGCCCCGCGATGCGGCCCTTGGCGCGGCGGATGGTGAGCGCATCGAGCAGCGCCTGCGTCGGATGTTCGTGCGCGCCGTCGCCGGCATTGACCACCGAGCAGCCGACCTTCTGCGCCAGCAGCGCCGCCGCGCCCGCCGAGGCATGGCGGATGACGAGGATGTCCGGTCGCATGGCGTTGAGCGTCATCGCCGTGTCGATGAGCGTTTCGCCCTTCTTCACCGAGGAATTGCCCACGGACATATTCATAACATCCGCGCCCAGCCGCTTTCCGGCCAGCTCGAAGGACGATTGCGTCCGCGTCGACGATTCGAAGAAGAGATTGATCTGGGTCCGCCCGCGAAGCACGGCCTTTTTCTTCTCCGGCTGGCGGGAAATCGCCACGGCCTCGTCGGCCCGGTCGAGAAGGCAGGTAATATCCTGCGGCGAAAGGCCCTTGATGCCAAGCAGGTGGCGGTGAGGGTAGAGGGGAAGAGCTGGGTTCGATATCATGTTAAAACACCCCTATAGAGCGGTTCTCGCCGCGATGGAATAGGAAGAACCGCTCCATAGCTTTTTTCCGCCGCATTTATGCTCCGCAGCGGTTCCAGCCGCCGGAAGGACCGATGCGAACAGCTCGCAAGCAATGTATATAGGTGAATGAAAAATTTAGGGTATCTCGCTACGAGATCATATATTCTTTGCCTGCCGGCCCCGTTTTGGACAGGGGGCCGCCAAATTGATAATGGGAACTGCCGTTGAAAACGCACGAGGTCACCAACCAGACGCCGCCGATGACCGGCACCAACGCCTATCTTGGCGACCCGTTGCTCATGCACATCACGTCCAGCTTCCCGAAGGCGCTGCATAGCGATCTGGAGCAGTCGGGCCGCTTCGTCCTGTCGGCGGAGGCGCAGGACTTGGCGCGGCTCGCCAATACCGAACTGCCCAAGCTGAAGACCCATGACCGGCAGGGCAGGCGTCTCGATCAGGTCGATTACCACCCCGCCTACCACGCGCTGATGCGCCGTTCGATCGCACAAGGGCTTCATTCTTCCATATGGGAAGACGGGCAGGGCGAGGCGAGCCGCCGCCATCAGGTGCGCGCGGCGCGATTCTATCTGACAGCGCAGCTTGAAACCGGCCATCTCTGCCCCGTCACCATGACCAACGCCTCGCTCGCCGCCATCATGGCTAGCCCGAACCTCTACAAGGAATGGGCGCCGCTCATCCTTACCCGCAAATATGACCCAAGCCAGCGCGTCCCCGCCAAGAAGACCGGGCTGACGCTCGGCATGGGCATGACCGAGAAGCAGGGCGGCACGGATGTGCGCGCCAATACCACCAAGGCCGACCGGGCAGGCAACGGCTTCTACCGCATCACCGGACATAAATGGTTCCTCTCTGCGCCGATGTCGGATGCCTTTTTGGTGCTGGGGCAGGCGGCGGAAGGGCTCTCCTGCTTCCTCGTGCCGCGCATGCTGCCCGACGGCACCAGCAACGGGCTTCGCTTCCAGCGCTTGAAAGACAAGCTCGGCAATCGCTCCAATGCGTCCTCAGAAGTGGAATTCGAGGAAACGCTGGGCCAGATGGTCGGCAAGCCGGGCGACGGCGTCAAGACGATCATCGACATGGTGACGCTGACACGGCTCGACTGCGCCATCGCTTCCGCCGGGCTGATGCGGGCGGGGCTGGCGGAAGCCGTGCACCACGCGCGCCATCGCCACGTCTTCGGCACGCCGCTCATCGATCAGCCCCTGATGCAGCGGGTGCTGGCCGATATGGCGCTCGACGTGGCGGGTGCGACCGCCCTGTCGCTCCGTCTCGCCCGCGCCTTCGACATGGCGGCTATCGACCGCACCGAGGCGGCCTTCGCCCGCGTCATGACGCCGGTGGTCAAATATTGGGTAGCGAAGATCGCCCCGGCGCTGCTCTATGAGGCAATGGAGTCCCTGGGCGGCAATGGCTATATCGAGGAGGGTAATCTCGCCCGCTATTACCGGGAAGCGCCTGTTAACGCCATCTGGGAGGGCTCGGGCAATGTCATGGCGCTCGACGTGCGCCGCGTGCTGCTGCGCGCACCGAAGCTGTTTGACGACGTGCTCGCCTGGATCGCCCGGCAACTGGGCCGCAGCGGGCAGGGCACCAGCGATGTCCTGCGCGCCGCCATGAGCGTGACGACCTCGGACGAAGGCGCCACTCGCCTGCTGACGGAGCAGCTCGCGCTCGCCGCCGCCGGAGCCGAACTACGCCATCTCGGAATGGAGGAAATCGCCGACGCCTTCGTGGAAACCCGCCTGGCCGGGCAATGGCGCACCACCTACGGCATGCTTGACGCCCGCCACAACGCCAAGGCTATCCTCGATGGGCTTTATCCGACGGTGTAGGCGGCTTGACGCCTTAGCCCAGCAAGCCGGTCCAGCGCTCCCTGCAGAATAAAGGCGGCGGCGGCGGAGTCGATCCGTTCGGCGCGTTTCTTGCGCGAGACGTCCATGCCGATCAGCGCCCGCTCCGCCGCGACCGTGGAGAGGCGTTCATCCCAATAGACGAAGGGCAGTTCCGTCAGCCTCTCCATGTTGCGGACGAAGGCGCGGGTGGACTGGACGCGCGGGCCCTCGCTGCCGTCCATGTTGACGGGGAGCCCGATGATGACGGCGCCGGCGTTTTCGGCTTTCAGCGCCGCCAGCAGCGCCTCCGCGTCGATGGTGAATTTCACCCGCCGGATTACGGGCCGCGGATTGGAAAAGGAAAGGCCCCGGTCGGAAACGGCAAGGCCGATGGTCTTCGTGCCGAGATCCAGTCCGGCAACGGTCTGGCCCGGCTCGAGGGCCTTTTCAACAGATTCGATAGCCAGAACCGTCACGATCCCACCTTTCCGTTTTGTAATCGTCACACCCTTGGAGCATTTTGCCGACATACTTATCTTATTGAAATCTCTAACCCAAGGGAGAAACCCCATGAAAATCAAATGGCTTGGCCACTCGGCATTCCGTGTCGAAGTCCCCGGCGCCACGATCCTGATCGATCCTTTCATCACCGGCAATCCGGGCGCGAAGGGCATCGATCTCAAGGAGGAGGCCAGGGGCGTGACGCATATCGCGCTGACCCATGGCCATGGCGACCATATCGGCGATACCGTCGATCTCGCCAAGGAAACGGACGCGACCGTCATCGCCAATGCCGATCTCGCCAGTTGGCTGGCGCGTCAGGGCGTCGAGAAGGTCGATCCCGGCAATACCGGCGGCACGATCTCGCATAACGGCTTTTCGCTGACCTTCGTCAACGCGCTTCATTCCTCCGCCTTCATTACCGAGGACGGTGTGTCGCATTCGCTCGGCAATGCAAACGGACTCGTGTTCCATTTCGAAAACGAGCCGACGCTCTACCACATGGGCGACACCGATATTTTCTCCGACATGAAGCTTATCAACGAGCTTCATCGCCCGCAGATCGGCCTGGTCCCCATCGGCGACCGCTTCACGATGGGCGGCGCCGTGGCCGCGCTCGCCTGCCAGCGTTATTTCGACTTTTCCACCGTCCTGCCCTGCCATTACGGCTCCTTCCCGATCATCGACGCGACAGCGGATAAATTCGTCACCGCCATGGAAGGGGTGAGCACGAAGGTGGAAGTGCCGAAGGCAGGCGATACGCTGTCGTTTTGAGCTATCTTTGATAGAATGCGCCAAGCGCCCTCGTGGTTCGAGGCTCGTTCCCCCTTCGACAAGCTCAGGGTGCACGAGCACCTCACCATGAGGGCTACGGGAGCGCCGGCGCCCCTTCACCCTCATGGTGAGGTGCGAATGGAGCGCAGCGGAATTCGCCTCGAACCACGAGGGTGAAGGGCTCAGGGAGACTTCTATGGTCCAACAAAATATCGTTCTTACCGAATGGGAAAAGACAGAGCTCCGCGAACTGCGTAAACGGTTGATGATGGGATTCGAGCAGGCGCGGCGCGGCGAATTGGCCGAAGGCAGCGGCGAGGATGCGTTTCGCCGCGCATTTGCGGCGGGTCGTGAACCCAAACAGCCATAAGCATTATTGCGCTTGGAGCGCCTGCCCGATATAGCCGGGAGCGAGAAATATCTTGGCTAGCAGGTGGTATCAGGGATGTCAGTCGATCTTTCAACGGTGAAGCGCGTGGCGCATCTGGCGCGTATCGCCGTCAGCGACGAGGACGCAGAGCGCATGACCGGCGAGCTCAATGCCATATTGGGCTTTGTCGAGCAGCTTGACGAGGTGGATGTGAGCGGTGTCGAGCCGATGACATCGGTCACGCCCATGGCCTTGCGCGCCCGCGAGGATATCGTCACGGATGGCAGCAAGGCTGATGATATCGTCGCCAATGCCCCCGTCACGGAAGAGAACTTCTTCCTCGTGCCGAAGGTGGTGGAGTAGGCAGCCATGACCGGCGCGACGACGATTGCCATCGCGATAGAAACGCCGCTGCAGGACGATGTGCGCATGCTCATCGAACAGCTCAACGCGCATCTCCTGCCGCTTTCTCCCGAAGAGTTCCAGTTCAAGATGACCGTGGAGCAAATGGCGGGACCCGATACGACAGTGTTCGTCGCCCGGGACGATAGCGGCCGGGCCATCGGCTGCGGCGCGCTCAAGGTCCATGGAGACGCGATCGGTGAGGTCAAGCGCATGTACACGCTGCCGGAAGTGCGCGGTCTCCGGGTCGGTTCGGCACTGCTCGACGCGATTACGCGGCTTGCGCAGGAGAAGGGCATTTCGCATCTCGTGCTTGAAACGGGAAACGGTCCCGGCTTCGAGGGCGCCTGGCGGCTTTACGAGCGCTCCGGCTTCACGCGTTGCGGCGTCGTGCTCGATTATCCGGACTCCGAATATAGTGCATTTTTCGAAAAGCGCCTTGTCTCGCAGGCGCAGTGACAGGATTTGACGATGACCGATCTGACCGCACTCACCATTGCCGAGGCGCGTGACAAGCTGAAGGCGAAAGAGTTCACCGCAACGGAACTGACCGAGGCCTATCTCGGGGCTATCGAGGCGGCGAATGACAAGATCAACGCCTATGTCGCGGTGACGCCGGAGAAGGCGCGTGAGATGGCGAAAGCCTCCGACATGCGGCTGGCAAAGGGCGAGGCGGGGCCGCTCGAAGGCATTCCGCTCGGCATCAAGGACCTCTTCGCCACCGAAGACGTGCATACGCAGGCATGCTCGCACATTCTCGACGGTTTCAAGCCGCGCTACGAATCGACCGTCACCGCCAATCTCTGGGCCGATGGCGCTATCATGCTGGGCAAGCTCAATATGGACGAGTTCGCCATGGGCTCCTCCAACGAGACGTCCTATTACGGCCCGGTCAAAAACCCTTGGCGAGCAAAGGGCTCAAATGCGGATCTCGTGCCGGGCGGCTCGTCCGGCGGCTCGGCCGTTGCGGTCGCCGCGTGGCTATGCGCCGGCGCGACGGCCACGGACACGGGCGGCTCGATTCGCCAGCCCGCGGCGTTCACCGGCACGGTCGGCATCAAGCCCACCTATGGCCGCGTCTCGCGCTGGGGCACGGTCGCCTTCGCCTCGTCGCTCGACCAGGCCGGGCCGATCGCCCGCGACGTGCGCGACAGCGCCATTCTTCTGAAATCCATGGCCTCGGCCGATCTGAAGGACACCACTTCGGTGGATCTGCCCGTGCCGGATTACGAGGCGGCCATCGGCCGGTCGGTCAAGGGCATGAAGATCGGCATACCGCGCGAATACCGCGTAGACGGCATGCCGGAAGAGATCGAGAAGCTCTGGCAGCAGGGCATCGCCTGGCTGAAGGAAGCCGGTGCGGAGATCGTCGATATCTCGCTGCCGCACACCAAATATGCGCTCCCGGCCTATTACATCGTCGCGCCCGCCGAGGCGTCGTCCAACCTCGCGCGCTATGACGGCGTGCGTTACGGTTTGCGCGTGCCGGGCAAGGACATCACCGACATGTATGAGCAGACCCGCGCCGCCGGTTTCGGCCGCGAGGTCAAGCGCCGCATCATGATCGGCACCTATGTGCTCTCCGCCGGCTATTACGACGCCTATTACCTGAAGGCGCAGAAAGTGCGCACGCTGATCAAGAAGGATTTCGAGGACGTGTTCCATGCCGGCGTCGACGCGATTCTGACGCCTGCCACGCCTTCCGCCGCCTTCGGCCTTGCCGACGAGGCCCTCGCGGCGGACCCGGTGAAGATGTATCTCAACGATATCTTCACCGTCACCGTCAACATGGCCGGCCTGCCGGGCATCGCGGTTCCGGCGGGACTGAGCGCGCAAGGCCTGCCGCTCGGGCTGCAACTGATTGGCCGGCCTTTCGACGAGGAAACGCTGTTCCAGGCGGCGCATGTCATCGAGCAGGCGGCGGGCCGCTTCACCGCGCCGCGCTGGTGGTAAGACGTTATGGAAATCCGGCGGGCGGTTGCCGGCGATAGGGCCGCAATCGCCGCCGTCGGACGCCGCGCCTGGGTTTCTTCCTTCACACAGTTCGAGCCAGAAGCCAGCGAGCCGGGCGTCTGCGCGCGGGTGGAAAAGGTGTTTCGCGCCTTTGCCGATGAATTCTATCCGCGCATCCTGATCGCCGAAACGGCGGGCATCGTGCTGGGCTGGGGCGCGCGGGATCTGGATGCCGATTATATCTCGGACCTATGGATCGACCCTTCCTTTCACCGGCGCGGCATCGGTCTCGCTCTGATGGACGCGATGCTGGCCGAGATCGTGCTCGCCGGCTACACGAGGGCGTGCATCGATACGCACGCCCGCAATCTCCCCGCCATCCGTCTTTATGAGCGCTGCGGCTTCGAGGTCGTCTGGCGCGGGCAGGGCTGGTCCGACAGCCTTGGCAGGAACATCGAAAAGGTGCGGATGGAGATGGTTCTGGGTGCGGAGCGAGACAAATATTGATCCTGAATAAGGATTGTTTCGCGCTGTCTTTGTTCTATTCTACTTATGGTCCCGGCCGCATGGTCTTCCGGCAATTATGCGGAACCCGCGCCGGGGCAAGCAGAAGGGGAAGAGAACATGTGGATTGAACTGACAGACGTCAACGGCGAGCGCTTCGCGGTCAATTTCGACCATGTCGTGTCCTACAACGCCTATGGCCACGGCGCACATCTGGTGACCACCACGCCGGATTTGACCTTCTTCGTGAAGGAAAACATCGACACCTTGCAAAGGGCGATCGGAATCAAGCCGGCGCGGGTCACCCAAGCGGTGAAATGAGGGGGTAGTGAATGGCGAAAATGTGAATAGTGAATGGAATTTGCACCCCATTCACTATTCTACTATTCACCATTCACCCGCGTTTACCAGCTTCCCGTATTCGGCATGGATGCCCAGGGCTCCTGCGGGGCGAGGCGCTCGCCTTTCTGGAGCAGCTCGATGGAAATGCCGTCCGGCGAGCGGACGAAGGCCATGTGCCCGTCGCGCGGCGGGCGGTTGATCGTCACGCCTTTGTCCATCAGCCGCTGGCAGGTGGCGTAGATGTCGTCGACTTCATAGGCGAGGTGGCCGAAATTGCGCCCGCCGGTATATTCTTCCGGATCCCAATTATAGGTCAGCTCCAGTTCCGGCGCCCGCTCGGCGACGGAGCGCTCCTTATCCTGGGGCGCAGCGAGGAAGATCAGCGTGAAACGGCCCTTCTCGTTTTCGACGCGGCGGATTTCCTCGAGACCGAACTTGTTGACGTAGAAATCCAGCGATTCCTGGATATCGCGGATTCGGACCATGGTGTGCAGATAGCGCATGTCGGCTCCTCTTGTCTGTGGGTGGTCTTTTTGATTAGGGCGGGGGTGGCTGAATCGCAACCCGTTACAGCTTGGTATATCGCATTCGCGCCTGTCGCGGATGAAACAATGGGAAGAATAAAGTCTGTGGTATCCGGTTAATAATCGGAAGTAGGGCCTTGCTCCGCCGCGCCGGTGAAGTGTTATTCTCAAGTTGAGAATCAATGTAAATTTCACCAAGATTGAAAGGAGGGGACTGGCGCTATGGCGGACAAATCCATGTCGAAGGACCAGTTCCTTGGCAGCGTATCTTCCGAGGAGATCGTTGATCTTCTTGAGGTGTCGGGCTCGATCAAATGGTTCGACGTCGCCAAGGGCTACGGCTTCATTGTGCCCGACCGGCCCGGTCTTTCCGATATCCTGCTGCACGTCACGTCGCTGCGCCGGGACGGCTTCCAGACGGCGCTCGAGGGCGCGCGCGTGGTCTGCGAGGTCAAGTATGGCGATCGCGGGCTGCAATGCTTCCGCGTTGTCTCGATGGACAATTCCACCGCAGTCCATCCGGCGCAACTGCCGCCGCAGCGAACCCATGTGACCGTGGTGCCGTCGAGCGGGCTTGAGCGCGTCATCGTCAAATGGTTCAACCGCACCAAAGGCTTCGGCTTCCTGACGCGCGGCGAGGGTACGGAAGACATTTTCATCCACATGGAAACGCTGCGCCGCTTCGGCCTGACCGAATTGCGCCCCGGCCAGGTGGTGCTTATCCGCTACGGCACGGGCGAAAAGGGCCTGATGGCGGCCGAAGTGCATCCGGATATCGGCACGCAGTTTCCCGTGTCGCATTAACGTATTTGCTGGACAGACATTGGCCGGGCAGCCCTCCCCTTTGTCTGCCGGACATCTCCCCCTCAAGGGGGGAGATTCGCCTTCATAGACGCTTTGCACCGATCTCAAACGTCGCAGGATAAGGCCAGCTAGCCGTGTCAGCCAATCTCCCCCCTTGAGGGGGAGATGCCCGGCAGGGTAGAGGGGGTGTCTCGCGGCGCCATCAAAATGGAATGGTGCCGAAGGGTGGTCTATCGAAAGATTGCACAGCCGTCATTGACGCGCGCCGGGCGATGGGCGAAAGCTGCGCACATCCCAACCGTCCAACGGACCAGTCCCATGCAGCGCCTCGCCGCGATCCTCCTTCTGTTTCTCTTCGTTCTCCCCGCACATGCCCAACGGATCGAGCCGATGCGGCTGGCGGTCGATGCTCATCCGCTGGTTTTCGAGACAGCGAAGGGCAAGAAATCCCTCGAGGTGGAAATCGCCGACACCGATCCCGAGCGGATGCGCGGGCTGATGTACCGGACCGATCTTCCGGAAAACCGCGCCATGCTGTTCGTCTTCAATGAGACGCAGCCGGTGATGATGTGGATGAAGAACACGCCGTTGCCGCTCGACATGGTGTTCCTTACCAAGGACGGCTCCGTCGCCACGATTCGCGAGAACACCGAGCCGTTCTCCGAGGCGATCATCTCCTCAATCGTGCCGGTTGCCTTTGTCGTCGAATTGCGCGCCGGCACCGCCAAGCGGCTCGGGCTTGCCATTGGCGAGCATGTGCGCCATCCCGCCATTTGCGGACAGTGCGGCGAGTAGAAAGGATTGCCATGACTTCCCCTGATATCTTCGCTTTCGAGCATGATGGACGACGTCTTGCGTTTCGCGAGGCGGGCGAGGGCGAGCCCATCCTGTTGATCCATGGCTTCGCCTCATCTGCTCATGTCAATTGGGTCGGACCGGGCTGGTTCCAGACGCTGACGGAAGCGGGATACCGGGTTATCGCCATCGACAATCGCGGCCATGGCGAATCGGACAAGAGCCACGAGCCCTCCGACTACACGCCAAGCCTGATGGCCGGGGATGCGGCGGCGCTGCTCGATCATCTTGGCATCGGGACCGCGCATGTCATGGGCTATTCCATGGGCGCGCGCATCGCGGCCTTCATGGCGCTGGAGCATCCTTCCCGAGTCCACGATGTGATTTTCGGCGGCCTCGGCATCGGCATGGTCACCGGAGCGGGCAATTGGGAGCCGATCCACGAGGCGCTTCTGGCCGACGATCCCGCGACGATCACCCATCCGCGCGGGCTGATGTTCCGCAAATTCGCCGACCAGACGAAGAGCGACCGCATTGCGCTTGCCGCCTGCGTGCTGACTTCGAAAGTGGAGCTAAGTGCGGAGGCCGTCGGACGCATCGCCCAGCCTGCGCTGGTGGCGGTGGGCACCAAGGACGATATCGGCGGCAATCCGCATGAACTGGCGGTTCTGCTGCCTAACGGCCAGGCGCTGGACATACCGGACCGGGACCATATGCTTGCCGTGGGCGACCGGGTATTCAAGCGTGCGGTTCTGGAATTTTTGCAGGAAAACCCCATTTGAGGCCCTATGCTGACCGTTAAAGGCTGCGTTCAGCCGAATTGATGTGTCAAGCAAAGCAATTTGCTCTATCTTGTGGCGGATGGGTAAGACAATCTGCCAGGATTGGGAGTTTTGAGAATGCACCATACCGCCAAGCTGGTGAAATCCATCGAACAGGTGGATCCGATCTGGGCTTCCATCCGCGCCGAGGCTGAGGAAGCCGCGCTGCGCGATCCGCTCCTGACCGCTTTTCTCCAGTCTACGGTGCTGAACCAGCAGAGCCTTGAGGAGGCGGTGAGCCATCGCATCGCCGAAAGGCTGGGCCATGCGGACCTCGACGCCGGTATCCTGCGCCAGACCTTTGCCGAGATGGAACGCGCGCTCCCCGAATGGTCGGGCATCCTGCGCGTCGACATCCAGGCCTTCTATGACCGTGATCCCGCCTGCCATCGCTTCGTTGATCCGGTGCTCTATCTCAAGGGCTTCCATGCCATCCAGACGCACCGGCTCGCCCATTGGCTCTGGAAGGAAGGGCGCAAGGACTTCGCCTATTACCTGCAAAGCCGCTCCTCTTCGGTGTTCCAGACCGATATTCACCCGGCGGCTCGGCTCGGCACCGGCATTTTCCTCGACCACGCCACCGGGCTCGTTGTCGGCGAGACGGCGGTCATCGAGGACAATGTTTCCATCCTGCATGGCGTGACGCTCGGCGGCACCGGCAAGGCCGGCGGCGACCGTCATCCGAAGATCAGGGAGGGCGTGCTGCTTGGGGCAGGGGCCAAGATTCTCGGCAATATCGAAGTCGGGCCGTGCTCCAAGGTGGCCGCGGGCTCGGTGGTGGTCAAGCCCGTGCCAAGCAATGTGACGGTGGCGGGCGTTCCCGCGCGCATCCTAGGCGAAAGCGGCTGCGCGGAACCCGCCCGCGCGATGGACCAGCTGATCGATTGAGCGATTGATTTTTAGCCGCATGATCTTGTCCAAAAAGTCTGCAACTTTTTGGGATCATGCTCAAATCCGGTGACAATCGCCATCCGGGCTTTACAGGGCGGGACGCCGCATGTCACAACCCGCCTCCAACAAGAAATCAGGAGAATCCGTTTGAAACCCGAAGAACTGCGAAAACTCGACGCCTATTTCAAACGTGTCTTCAAGAATCCCGGACTGGAAGTGAAGGCTCGCCCGAGGAAGAACGATTCCTGTGAGCTTTATCTTGACGATGAATTCCTTGGCCTCATCTACAAGGATGAGGAGGATGGCGAGCTTTCCTATAATTTCTCGATGGCTATTCTTGACGTCGATCTCTAGGGCGGGGGCATGATCTTGCCGGTCATCGGGCCAGGATCATGATTTACCCGCAGCGGTTGGGGCATCGGCGAGATGGCCCGCCGCAAATGTTTTGACGGCCTCGTCAAGCGCGCGCCAGTTGCTCAGGAGATCGCGCGGGAAGCGGTAGAGAAGCTGCAGGTCCTTGCCGAAATGAATGTCCCGCTCGCAAGGCGCAGCCATCCCTTTCGCCGCATTCTCATTGAGGCAGCGCGCGACGAACGCGGGTGGGCCGTTCTCTGCCGAAGAAACCACCAATTCCTCATCCGTATAGCCGCTGTCGGCGCGAAGCGTATGAATGGCCAGCCCGGTGGGGCCGGCTTTTCCCGGTTGTTCGATCAAGGTGGAATAGATCGGCTGATAGCGGCCCGACATGTCGCGCGACATGGTGCGGCTTTCTATCGAGAGGAACAGCAATTGCCGTTTCGCGGTGGCGAAATTGAAGTCATTGCGCGTTTCGGCACTGTATCCCGCCATCTCAGGCCATTTCAGATAAAGATCGACGCGATTTGCGATACCGTCGCGCCGTTGCGCTGGAAAGCGGATCATGTTCGAGGGGAGACGCAAGACGTCGTTCCCTATGACGATCTCGCGCATGGTCGCGTCGTCCGTATGCCCGCCCATGGCGATGATGGGACCCAGATATCGCCCGCCGAAATTGATCAGCGCGGAAAGCACGGCAAGGCCGACGAAAACATAAAAAATGCGCGTGAACAGGCGGCTTTCCGTCGCGACAAGTCCTGTCTCTTCCGCGCTTTGCATCGGGTCCGCCCTGACCGCCTGATCGAGTTCGCGTCTAATATTAGGCTTTATGGTTAATACCCCGTGAAACTTGCGGTACGGCCATGGCTCGGTCATCATGGCGGCAACACCGAAGGGGAGAAACCCATGCCCATTTATGCGCTCGACGGCCATCAGCCGGAATTCGAGGACCGTGAAACGAACTGGATCGCACCCGACGCTACACTTATCGGCAAGGTGCGGATAGGGCAGGGCGTGGGCTTATGGTTCGGCGTCGTATTGCGGGGCGACAATGAATTCATCACCCTTGGGCGCGACACCAATGTGCAGGAGCATGTGGTTGTTCACACCGACATGGGCTATCCGCTCACTATCGGCGAAGGCTGCACCATCGGCCACCGCGCCATGCTGCATGGCTGTACGGTGGGCGACAATAGCCTCATCGGCATCGGTGCAATCGTGCTGAATGGCGCGAAAATCGGCAAAAACTCGCTTGTTGGTGCGGGCGCGCTCGTCACCGAAGGCAAGGAGTTCCCCGACAATTCGCTGATCATCGGCCAGCCCGCGCGGGTCGCTCGCACGCTTGATGAAACGGTAATCGAACAGTTGAAGCTCTCCGCGTGGCACTATGTGGAGAATGGGCGGCGGTTTATGCGCGGTTTGGAAATCGTGAGCGAATAGTCGCTCTTACAGCTTCGCCTTCTCAAACACGCCCACCACCCAATCCAGAAACACCCTGACGCGCGGCGATAATTGGCGGTTCTGCGGATAAAAGGCTGCGAGCGGAAGGAGCGGGGGCGGATAATCGGGAAGTACCTCGACCAGGATCCCCCGCTCGATATCCTCGCGGAAACGGTAGCGCGGCGCCTGGATGATGCCATAGCCCATCCGCGCCAGATGGTGGTTGGTTTCGGCTTCGTTGGCGGTCAGGCGGCAGGGAAGCGTTATCTCACGCACGCCTTCGGCGGTTTCGAATTCCAGCGGCATTACCCGGCCCGTTCGCGAGGAGACGAAGCCGACCATCTGGTGGCCTTCGAGATCGTCCGGCGTAGCCGGAACGCCGTTCCGCTTCAAATATTCCGGGCTGGCGCAAGTCATTTCGGGGATTGAGGGGAGCTTGCGCATGATCATACCGCTATCGTCAGGCTCGCCCGCGCGGATGACACAATCCACACCCTCGCGTACCATATCGACCAGCCGGTCGCCCTGGCCGATATGCAACACGATCTGCGGGAAGGCATCGAGGAATTCCGGCAGGCGCGGCAGCAGGAATGAGCGGGTCAGCACGCCATGCGCGTCGATGCGAAGCACCCCCGCCGGAACGCCGCCGCGCAGCGCGTTTTCCGCTTCGTCAATATCGGCGAGGATCGACAGGCAGCGCTGGTAATAGGCTTCGCCATCGGGTGTCGGCGCGACATGGCGCGTGGTGCGCTCCAGCAGGCGGCTGCCCAGATCGCTCTCCAGCCGCCGCATCGCCTCGGTCGCCGTCGAACGCGGAAGGCCGAGGTCTGCCGCCGCCGCCGTGAAGCTTCGGCGGTCGATAACCCGGACGAAAAGGCGCATTGCATCGAGACGATCCATGATTGTTCGGACTAGCCGAATTTTCTTGCCCGCGAAAGGGTGATTATCCCGCCGCCTTCACCCTCTATCTACAGGTCAACCCATGGTTCCAGCCGCATTGATGCGACTGGAAAATGCTCAAGGAGGTTGACATGAAACTGGAAAACAAGACCGCAATCGTCACGGGCGCAAGCAAGGGCATCGGCGCGGCCATCGCCCTTAAGCTGGCGGCGGACGGCGCGGCGGTGGTGGTGAATTACGCGCGTGGCGAGTCCGCGGCCCGTAGCGTGGTCGAGGAAATCGAGAAGGCCGGCGGCAAGGCCATCGCGGTGCAGGGCGATGTGGGCGATCCATCCGCCGTGCCGGCATTGTTCGATGCCGCGGAAGCCGCGTTCGGCCCGGTTGATGTTATCGTCAACAATGCCGGCATGATGCGGCTCTCCCCGCTGGCAAACGCTACGAATGCGGATTTCAACGATCACATCGCCGTCAATCTGGGCGGGGTGTTCTACGGAATGCGGGAAGCCGCGAAGCGTCTGCGCGACGGCGGGCGCATCATCAGCCTCTCCACCAGCGTCATCGGCGCCTATCCGCCGGGATACGGCCTTTATGCCGCAACGAAAGCCGCCGTCGAGGCCATGACGCATATTCTCTCGAAGGAACTCGGATCGCGCGGGATCACGGTCAATGTCATCGCGCCGGGCCCGGTCGAGACCGAACTGTTCATGCACGGCAAAACCGAAGAACTGGTGGCCAATATTGCCCGGTCGATCCCGCTCGGCCGCCTTGGCCAGCCCGACGATATCGCCGACGCCGTCGCTTTCCTCGCAGGTCCCGATGGCCGCTGGGTTAATGGCCAGACCATCCGCGTCAATGGCGGCATGGTCTGATCCGGATCTCAACAAAGGAGTACAGAAATGCCTTTCGTCAATTACAAAGTGCCACAGGCCGCGCTTTCCAAGGCGCAGAAGGAAGAACTGATCCACAAGACGACTGAACTGGTCGTCGGCTTCTTTAGCGAAGCAGCCCGTCCGCATACCATGGTTCTGATCGAAGAAGTGCCCGATGGCGGCTATGGCCGCGCGGACGAAGTGTTCGTCATCCCCGATGAATACAGGGCGAAGGATTGATTTAAGCGAATTCCGCGAGGGTGGCAGCGATCCGGCGCCGCGAAAGCATCGCCTTTTCACGGCTGCCCTCGAATATTTGATTGGTTCGTCTGAAAAAGCATAAAACGCTGGTGGAACTCTTTATATAATCACTCGTTATGAACTGTTCGAACGTGGCCTGCTCGAGGGGTGGCACCAGCCGATGTCAAATGTTGAAAGTTTTCCAACTGCCTTACCAGGTTTGTCGGAATATGAAGCGCTGCTGGCGGCTGCGCCGAGTGTCCTGGATGCGGTGCCCGGCGCGGTCTATATCTGCGATCATGAGGGCTGGGTCGTTCGATACAACGCGGAGGCCGCCGAAGCTTGGGGCAGGGCGCCCGCACCGGATGGCCCTCGAGACCTGTTTTGCGGTTCGCACCGGCTTTTCCTCCCAGACGGCACATTGCTTCTTCATGAGGAGTGCCCCATGGCGGATGCAGTCCGTGCCGGCACTGTGACCCGCAACGCAGAGGTCATGATAGAAAGGCCGGATGGCTCTCGCATCTGGGCGCTCGTGAATATTCGGCCCCTCAGGGGGCCGCGTGGCGAGATACAGGGCGCAATCAACTGCTTTCAGGATATTTCCGCACGCAAGAGAATCGAGGACGAACTTCACCGCAGCGCCGAAGATCTCGAGGATTTTTTCGAGAACGCCGCGATAGGGCTTCACATCGTCAGCAGAGACGGGATCATCCAGCGCGCCAACAAGGCGGAACTGGACCTTCTGGGATACTTGGCTGAGGAATATGTGGGCCGGCCGATTGCGGAGTTTCATGCGGACGCGGAGGTGATTGGCGACATTCTGAAACGGCTCACCAGCGGACAGGATCTCGTTCGCTACCCAGCCCGGTTGCGTGCGAAGGACGGAACCATCAAACACGTCCTGATCACCTCGAACGGGCGTTTCGAGGGCAACAGGTTCAAGAACACCCGGTGTTTCACAACCGATGTCACCGCTATTTACGAGGCGGAGAGCGCGCGGCACGAGAGCGACGAGCGGCTGGCCGCGACCTATGAAGCCGCGACGGTCGGAATTACCGAAGTTGGGGCCGATGGGAATATCCTGCGTGCGAATGACGCGATCTGCCAGATATTGGGACGCACGCGGGAAGAGCTGCTGACGATGAACTTCCTGGACTATACCGGTCAGGAGGATCAGGAGCAGGACGCCGTTTGTTACGCGAAACAGGTCGCAGGTGAGATCAACGGATATTCGATCCGCAAACGCGCAATCAGGCCGGACGGCAAGTATATCTACCTTGACGTCCATAGCTCGTCCGTGCGCGATCGCGAGGGTAACTTCCGGTATGGGGTCCGTGTCATTCAGGACGTGACCGAGGCGAAGATCAACGAGGACCGGCTGCGTGCAAGCGAACAGCAAATGCGTGATTTGCTGGAAGCATTGCCCGCCGCTGTATATACGACGGATGCGGACGGGGTCATTACCTTCTATAATAAGGCTGCCGTGGAGATGGCAGGCCGGACGCCGCAGCCGGGTGAAAAATGGTGCGTGACCTGGCGCCTGTATAACATCGACGGGACGCCGCTTCCCCATGAGGAATGCCCGATGGCGGTTGCGTTGAAGGAGGGGCGGCGGATCCGCGGGGTCGAGGCAATCGCCGAACGGCCCGATGGAACGCGCATCCCCTTTATTCCCTATCCCACTCCGCTGCGCGATGCCGATGGCAAGCTTATCGGAGCGATCAACATGTTGGTCGATATCTCAGAGCGGAAAAAGGCGGAAGAATATGCCCAGCTTCTCGCTTTGATCGTGGAATTTTCGGACGATGCGATTTTAAGCAAGGATATACAAGGCATCATCCAGAGCTGGAACAAGGGAGCGGAACAGCTCTACGGTTATGAAGCGAGCGAAGCGATTGGCCAACCCATCACCATGTTGCTGGCGCCGGATCGTCCCGATGAAGAGACCATCATCCTCGATAAAATCCGGCGTGGCGAGCATGTCAGCCACTACGAGACCGTGCGCATGCGAAAGGATGGAACGCTTGTCGATGTATCTCTGACCGTGTCCCCGCTGAAAAACGCATGGGGCCATATCGTCGGAGCCTCCGGCATATCGCGCGATATCACCGAACGGCGCCGTCAGGAAGAACGTCGCCAGCTGCTTATCAACGAACTGAACCACAGGGTGAAGAACACGCTGGCCACTGTCCAGTCGCTTGCCGCGCAAACATTCCGCGGCGACAACCGCAGTTCCGCCTACCATCGTTTCGAAAGCAGGCTCATCGCGCTTTCCCGCGCCCATGACGTTCTCACCCGCGAACACTGGGGAGACGTGGAGCTTCGCGAACTGGTGGAAGAGGCGGTCACGCCAATGTGCGCAGACCCTTTAAGCCGCATCAGCATGTCAGGTCCGCAGGTCCGCTTGCGCCCGAAGATAGCTCTTTCCCTGTCGCTAGCTTTCCATGAACTGGCCACGAATGCAGCGAAATATGGGGCGCTTTGCAACGATGCCGGGCGCGTTAATATCCGCTGGGAAATTCCGAGCTTGCATGGTGAGCCGCGCTTGCAACTTCATTGGTCGGAAGAGGGGGGGCCTCCCGTGAAAGAACCGCAGGAAAAAGGGTTTGGGACGCGCCTTCTTGAGCAGGCGCTGGTGCGTGAACTGGGCGCCCAGGTCGAGTTGTCCTTCTTGACCAGCGGCGTTGTGTGCGACATTCAAATAGCGATTAAGTGAGAGGATAATTTTGGACGGATCACATCCCGAATTTAAACCACTTCGAGTCCTTATTGTGGAGGATGAAGCTCTTGTCAGTATGTTGATTGAGGACAATCTCTTGGATATGGGCCATGAGGTGGCTGCGATGGCTTCGCGCCTCACGCCCGCGCTCGACTTGGCTCGGACTGGTTCGTTCGACGTGGCTATCCTCGACGTTAATCTGGATGGGGAGCCCAGCTACCCCATCGCCGATGTGCTTAGGGAGCGTGGCATCCCGATGATTTTCGCATCCGGCTACGGCCCTAGTGGTCTGGATCCCAACTATGCCGGGACGCCAATCCTGACAAAACCGTTCATCGCCGCCGATTTAGAAAAAGCTCTGTTAAACGTTACAGGCCGCGTATAGCGTGACCGAATTGCCGGTGCCGGCACATGGCAATAAAACCATTTTGCTTGGAATAAAGGCTATTTGCCGGGAAACGCGGGCCAGAAACGTAGGAGCCGACCCCTGGGGAGGGGCCGGCTCCTGAACCCGGTCATTGGGGACGGGTGGGGGACACGACCGGGTTGCCGCATAAGGCTTGCGCCTTATTCCTGATAGGTCCGGATGAATGCGAAGCGCTTTTCTCCGGAACCTGAGTAACTACTGAATGCTGCCGACCAGAACCTGACGGTCGTCGTCGATCGAAACCCACACGCCCGTGTGGCGGGTCGATTGACGCTTGAGATATTGGTATTCCGTCTGGTTCCAGACCAGGACGCGCGGCTCCAGATTATCCAGGATGAAATCGCCCCGATCGGTCCGCATGGTGAGCACAGCGTGGCCGTCGCCATTCGTCTGCCGCACGACGGTGATCAGCAAATCGCTGATGGGAACGCCGGCTTCAGCCAGGAGCTTGCGCTTCAACAGGGCGTAATCCTCGCAATCGCCATATTGCGTGGGGTAGGACCAGACTTCCGGCTTGCCCCACATTTCCATGTCCGTGCGCGCCTCGATGCTGGTGTTGACCTGGTTGTTGATTTCGATGACCTTGCCCCACAGCTCCTTGGTCAGCGTGACGGGCTTGTCCGCCTTGCTGACGATGCTGCACTCATCGGTATAACGCTGACAGAATTCATAATGCCCGATCGGCTGCGTCGTACGCTCGCCAACGTTCATCCAGGGTGAAACAGTCTGTGCCGCCTGGGCAGCCCCCATGCCGATCAAAAGAAAAACCCCCGCCAGTGCTGCTCTGAATGCCATGTGCGTCATCTCCAATTGACGCCACAATGACATGCATAGTTTTAGGTCACGCGAATATTGATAGCAAAATACAAATAAAAAGCAGAGAAAACAAGTATAAAATTCGCTTCAAATTTTAAATTTTCAAGTAAAACTCAATTAAGTAATTTGAATGGCCGGTTATGAAGTGGCGCGCGAAGTCACCCACTTCAGATTAATATGTTTTAACAGTGCGGCGGGTTGAGCGTCGAGGCATGGATTCCTGTGACAAGCACAGGAATAAAGGGGGAGAGGATTTTTTACTGAGTACCGTTTGCGAAGCGCAGACGTGGTAATAAGCCGAAACAGCCAACCTGCCGTCATTCCTGTGCTTGTCACAGGAATCCATGCCTCAACCGTTCCACCACCACAACGAGGAAATAGTTCCAGGCGATTCCATCAAGATGTGCAGATAGGGAAGCTGGCTGCTACGGCGTTTCGCATTGTTCCGGCACGCTCTCCTCGAGCGATTTTTCCGATGGGGTGAGGGAGCCGGTCATGATGCTCATCGGCTGGTAGGGCGGCATCGCCTGGTTGGCGGGGCTCGCGAGCCGCAGCGTGTAGCAGCCGGTGAAGACCTGCTCCTTGCCTTCAGTCGAAACGGATTTGACCGCCAGCGGCAGGCTCCAATAGATCGACCCGGCGGCGCCATCCGCTTGCGCGTTGCCGAGCGCGATGGTCACGGACTTCGTGTTCGCATAGCCCTTGGCATAGGTGGCGAAATCAGGCTCGCGCCCTTCCTCGGAGTAATAGCTGTAGGCGCGGGCATATTCCTTGCGGTTGACCGCGTTGTAATAGGAACGGATCAGCGCCTCCGGCGAACTGCGATCGTCCATGTATCCGGCGAGCGGGCCGGTATCTTCCTCCTGCGCCTGACCGGGCAGGGCGGTGAGCAGAAACGCCGCGCAACAGGCAAGCGATATGACGGTATTGTGTGATGCCATTTCAGCCCTCCCAAGACAGGCATGGTTGGTCTATTGCCATGATGGTGGTACAACACTATCTATAATTCAAGGCGAAGCGGTGATCTTTTATCGGGGATCATGCGCGCAGCATTTTAAGAAGTGAGACAGATATGGGCCGTTTTGCAGTCATGACCATTTCCGATGCTGCTGCCGCACGTGTGTGCGAGATCGTCGAGGGCCGCGATGGCGCCCAAGGGATTCGCGTCGGCGTTAAGAAGGGCGGCTGCGCGGGCATGGAATATACGATCGACCTGGTGACCGAGCCCAATCCCAAGGATGATCTGGTCGAGAAGGATGGCGCGCGGGTTTTCATCGCACCGGAGGCCGTGCTTTTCCTGCTGGGAACGCAGATGGATTTCGAAACCACGACGCTTCGCACGGGCTTCACCTTCCACAATCCGAACCAGACCTCTGCCTGCGGCTGCGGCGAATCGGTGGAACTGAAGCCTGCCTCGCCGGAACGGCTGGAACAGGCACGCAGCGCGGCTTGACGAAATTTACCGGAAGCCCGCGCTTCGATGGATGACGACGATATCCATGATCTCTTCGCCTCGCTTGGACCCATCCGGATCAAGCGGCTCTTCGGCGGCAAGGGCATCTATCGCGACGGACTGATCATCGCCATCGAATATAATGGCGAAATCCTTCTCAAGGCAGATGAAGTCTCGGCTCATCTCTTCGAGGAGGCGGGATGTGCGCAATGGACCTATATCGGCAAGAACCGGTCCAAGCCTGTCGCCATGCCCTATTGGAGCCTTCCGGGCGACGCGCTCGACGATCCCGACATCATGAAGGAGTGGGCCCGCCGCGCTTATGAGGCGGCGGTGAGGAAGGGGAAGTAAGGCGAGGGGGCTTAGAGCCGTTCATGTTTTGATGGAATCGCCTGAATTCCGATTGGCACCGTTGCTTAGCGGAACTGTTGAAGCATGGATCCTGTGACAAGCACAGGAATGACGGGATGGAGATTTTTCCGTGCTATCAAGGACCGCTCTTGCAAGCGGAGAGGTCGGAGAATGACCGCCAACAGCAAGGCAGTCGTCATTCCTGTGCTTGTCACAGGAATCCATGCCTCAACAGCTGTTCTGCCTCATCGAGGAAGAATGTGCGACCGTTTCCATCAAAAAGTGAAATGCTCCAGCCACCGCAAAGGAAAAGCCAATTACCGTTCTGAAAGCCAAGGCAGGCCCGTCGTAGATTCTTGGGTCAAGCCCAAGAATGAACGGGACGCTTAGATCTTCGCGTCGATCAGCATGAACGCAGGAATGTCGTCGCCGAAGCCGAGTGGTGCGGGTTCGTCGTCCTGGTCGCGATAGTTGCGCCTGCGGCGGTCCTGCTCGAATTGCGGCCTGCCGCGACGCTCCTCATTGTTGCGCTTGATCGCTTCGCGGTGGGGCTTTTCCGTGCGGATCGGGGCAGGAGCCTCGATGTCGGAGAAATCAGGAATTTCCACGTCGGGCTGAGGGCTTTCCGCCTCAACCTTGGGACGGCTTTTTTCCCTGCCCTTGCGCTCGCCTGGCTTGCCGCGTGCATTGCGGCCACGGCGCGGGGCTTCGTCGGATTCCGTTGCGGGCGGCAGCGTCGAAAGATCGCCGTCGTGCCATTCGATGTCTGCGCCGATCATTTTCTCGATTGCCGCCAGATATTTGGTGTCGGTAGGGGTGACGAGGGTGAAAGCCTTGCCGGAGCGTCCGGCGCGGCCCGTGCGGCCGATACGATGCACATAGTCTTCCGCATGGATCGGCACGTCGAAATTGAAGACATGGCTCACATCAGGGATGTCGAGACCGCGCGCCGCGACGTCGGAGGCGACCAGCAGCTTCAGCTTGCCCTCGCGGAAATTGGCCAGCATCGTCATGCGTGCGCGCTGGTCCATGTCGCCATGCAAAGCGCCGGCGTCGAATTCGTGCCTGACCAGAGAGCGGAAGAGGTCCGCCACATCTTTCTTGCGGTTACAGAAGATGATGGCGTTCTTCAGTTCCGCCTCTTCGGCGCGGATAAGATCGCGCAGAACGGCGCGTTTTTCGTAATCCTTCTTGGGCGACTTGACCAGGCGCTGCGTCACCGTGATGGCGGTCGAAGAGGCCTTCGCCACCTCGACGCGGGCGGGGGAGTGCAGGAACTGCTCCGTCAGTTTGGTGATTTCCGGCGGCATGGTGGCCGAGAAAAACAGGGTCTGGCGGGTGAAGGGGATAAGCTTGCAGATGCGCTCGATATCGGGAATGAAGCCCATGTCGAGCATACGGTCCGCTTCATCGATGACGAGGATTTCCACACCGGTCAGCAGCAGCTTGCCGCGCTCGAAATGATCGAGCATGCGGCCGGGCGTGGCGATCAGCACATCCGCGCCGCGTTCCAGCTTGCGCAACTGTTCGTCAAAGGAGACGCCGCCGATCAGAAGCGACACGTTGAGGCGGTGATTGACGCCATATTTGGCGAAGTTCTCTTCGACCTGCGCGGCAAGCTCGCGCGTCGGCTCGAGGATGAGAGTGCGCGGCATTCGCGCGCGAGCCCGGCCCTGTTCCAGCAGCGTCAGCATCGGCAGGACGAAGGAAGCGGTCTTGCCGGTTCCCGTCTGGGCAATACCCAGAACATCCTTGCGTTCAAGCGCGTAGGGAATGGCTCCGGCCTGAATGGGGGTCGGTGTGGTGTAGCCCGCGGCTTCGACAGCGGCGAGCACTTTCGCAGACAGGCCCAAATCGGCAAAGGTGGTCAATGGAAGCGTAGCTCTCTCATTTTGAAGTTCATCGCGCTATCCGGTCAGAACCCACGACTGATAAGTAAGTGTTTACTTACTGGGAACGCGTTACGTCGCACCTGCGCAAAAGTCAACCGAAATGGCTCAATTCATAAGCTTTCACTGTATCTTTGTGTTCAATAAAGAAACTGCTCGGTTAAAATCCGCTCGTTCCAGGAATGGTTCTCGTCGAACAGGATGGTGGCCGTCTTGTCCCGGGCCTCCTGAATGGTGACCGAGATGACGGACTTTACCTCCGTATGGTCAGCCACGGCATTGACCGGCCGTTTTTCCTCTTCGAGAATATCGAAGCGCACCGTCACATCTTTCGGCAGCAACGCGCCGCGCCAGCGGCGAGGGCGGAAGGGACTCACCGGGGTGAGGGCGAGCAGCGGCGAATCAAGCGGAAGGATCGGCCCCTGCGCCGAAAGATTATAGGCGGTGGAGCCTGAAGGCGTCGCCACCAGCACGCCGTCGCAGATCAGTTCCTCAAGCCGCGTCTTGTCGTCGATGCTGACCTTGATCTTCGCCGCCTGATAGGACTGCCGCAGCAGCGACACCTCGTTGATTGCCAGCGCGGTGACGATTTCTCCGCTTTTTGTCTCCGCTCGCATGGTCAGCGGCCTTATGGTCTCGGCATGGGCTGCCTCGATGCGCTCGCGCAGTCCATCTTCGTGATAGGCGTTCATGAGAAAGCCGACGGAGCCGCGATTCATCCCGTAGATCGGCTTTTGCAGATCCATGAAATCATGCAGCGTCTGGAGCATGAGGCCGTCGCCGCCCAGTGCCACGATCACATCGGCATTTTCTGGCTTTTCCTGGCCGTAGAGCACCGCCAACCGCTTGGCGGCCTCGACCGATTCTCGCGAGTCCGAGGAAATGAACGAAAAGGCGTTGATTTTCCGGTTCATGGTTTCCCCGTCGGGTTGGCGGATCGTATCGTGGGAATAGTGTAGGGGAATTCGGCGCGGAGTGGAATGGTGCCCCCGGACGGACTCGAACCGCCGACCCCCTGATTACAAATCAGGTGCTCTACCAACTGAGCTACAAGGGCGCTGATACCGAGTTAGCATAATCGAGCGAAGTGTAAAATGGAAATTCTCGGGTAAGACGCATGATGCGGTCTGCCGGACGGCATTCAATCGCGGAACCAAGATAGGGCTGCCCCGTTCTGATGTACCGGGGGTGCAAAGGAACGAACAGGAGAGGTAGCCATGAAAATCTCAGTTGCACTATCCGCCGCATTGCTCGGCGCCGGCATGATCGCGGGGGCCGGCTCGGCTTCCGCCCAGGATGCCATCATCACCGAAGTGCCGCCGCCGGTGCGCGAATATGTCATCGCCCATCCCGTCGAGCCCGTCGTCATCGAAGAGCAGATAAGCCCAGGCTATGTCATCCCCGAGACGGTCGAAGTTCGACCAGTCCCCGACTCGCCGGGATATGGCTATATCTATGTGAACGGCGAGCCGGTCATCGTCCAGTTGGAAAGCCGCAGGGTCGTTTATCTCCAGGACTGACCGCCTGAATATCATCCTCCCAAATGCAGCCGTACCTGCTTCAATGAGGCGGTGCGGCTGCGTTGGCACGTTGCGCTTTCCGGCGAACGGAGCCAAGGGCGCCGACAAGTACGATGGCGAGGGTGACGATGACGATCTGGTAGATTGCGGGCATCATGGGGCTGCCGGTCTTCGCTATAAGCCATGTTACCGTTGCAGGGGCGAGGCCGCCGAAAAGCAGCACTGATAAATTGTAGGACAGCCCGACGCCGGTGGAGCGGACGCTTACCGGAAAGAGTGCCGCCAGAAGGCCGGGATGGCATCCGATGATCGCCCCCAGAAGCACGCTCGCGATGAATTCGGCGATGAGGAGATGCCACAGATCCGGCGAGGCGACGATGAAGGAATAAAGCGGCCAGGCGAGCAGCGCATAAAGGCCCGCGCCCCAGAAGAAAACCTTGAAAGCACCGATCCGGTCGCCGAGCCAGCCGGCCAGCGGATAGACGCAAATGCCGACGATGCCGGAGAGGGAAAGCGCCACGAAAGCGTCCGTCCGGGTGAGATGCAGTTCGCGCACCGCATAGACGCTGAGATAGCTGTGCCAGAGATAGCTGACGGAGGTGCCCGCGGCGACGAGGCCCATGCCGCAGAGGATGGCGGGCATTTGCTCGGGCAGGTGCTGGAGGGAGGCTTTATGCTTTTGCTTGCGCTGCGCCGTAAATTCAGGCGTCTCGGCAATACGCCAGCGCAGGTAAAGCCCGACCGGGCCGATAATCGCACCCGCATAAAAGGGGATTCTCCATCCCCATTCCGTGAGTTGATCGGGAGCGAGGCTTCTTTCCAGCCCGAAGGCGAAGACCGAGGCGGCGAGGATTCCCACTCCTTGGGCGCACATTTGCAGGCTGCCATAGAACATGCGCCGTCCCGGCGGGGCATGTTCCACCAGGAAAACGGCCGAGCCGGCAAATTCCCCTCCCACCGAAAGGCCCTGCAGGATGCGGGCGACAACGACGAGAAGCGGCGCGGCAACCCCGATGCTTTCATAGGAAGGGGTGAGCGCGAGGATGAGGCTGCCCACGGCCATGATCACCATCATCGCGGAGAGGGAAGCCTTGCGCCCGGCGCGGTCGGCATAGAGGCCGAAAACAATGCCGCCCAGCGGCCGCACGACAAATCCCACCGCGAAGACGAGAAAGGCCAGGATCAGCGAAGTGCTGGGCGCCGTTTCAGGGAAGAAAACGCTTGCGATCAACTGGGCGAACAGGCCGTAGCTCAGGAAATCGAACCATTCGAGCCCGTTTCCCAGGACGGAGGCTATCACCGTCCGAGTCGCCGGCAGCTGCGTCACGGCGCTCGCTGCCCTCTCACCCGTCCCCGGTGTTTGCGCCCCCCGACCAAAATCGTCAGGCATAACGAGCCATTATCACAACTATTGCGGGGAGTTGCAACCCCGAAACAGTTCCCGGCTATCTGACGAAGCTGACCGGGAGCCCCGAAACCGGGTGGGGAATCACATCCATGGGAATGCCGTAGATGCGCTGGAGCTCTTCGGGAACCATGATCTCCTGCGGCTTTCCGCGCGCGATGAGCTTGCCGGAATGAAGCGCCACCAGCTCGTCGCAGAAGCGCGCGGCCATGTTGATATCATGCAGCACGACTACCACGCCGATGCCCTTCGCCTTGCTCAGGCGATGCACGAGCGAGAGCACTTCCATCTGGTGCGCCACATCGAGCGCCGAAATCGGCTCGTCGAGAAGCAGGCATTGCGCATCCTGCGCCACCAGCATGGCGAGCCAGACACGCTGGCGCTCGCCGCCGGAGAGCGTATCCACCAGCCGGTCGGCGAAGGGCGCGATATCGGTAAGCTCGATCGCCTCGTCCACCTTCTCGCGGTCGATCTTGCTGAAACGCCCGAGCGCGCCATGCCAGGGATAGCGGCCAAGCGCCACCAGTTCCTTCACCAGCATTCCCGAGGCGGGCGGCGTCTGCTGCGGCAGATAGGCCACCTTGCGCGCAAACGATCTGTCGCCCCATGCCGCCAGCGCCGTTCCCTCGAAGCGCACTTCGCCGCCGGTCGGCTCCTGCTGGCGGGCGAGAAGCTTGATGAGAGTGGATTTCCCCGAGCCGTTATGGCCGATGAGCCCAATGACGCGCCGCGCCGGCAGTGTGAGGGTCAGCGGATGGAGAAGCTGCCGTTCCGGAACGGAGAAGGACACCGCATCCAGATCATAGAGCACATCCGAAGCGATGCCCGCCGATTGCCGGGCCATTTCCGTCGTGGATCGGGGATTGAGAAAGCTCATGCTCGGCTCGTTTGCTGGTGAATTGTTAAGGATAGGGCAGGGGTTCGTTAACACATCCGGGAACTTCATGTTAAGATGATTTGTTGGAGGATATCAGGAGGGGCAGGCGGATAGAGGGAGAACCTGATGGTAATCCGGCTGGCTTGCATATGCCTGTTGTTTGCAGCTTTTGCCCTGGGTTTCGCCGCGGTAGTGAGCCGCGACAGCGAGAAATTCATTTCGCTCACTTCCGTCAATCGCTGCGTGTTCGGGGCTGCGTGCAGTCCGCCGGATTAGTCGGGCTTTTTCCCTTGGCTTATTCATGAAAACGTCGCGGCACAGCGCCTCTCTCTGTCCCGCGACGTTTTTTGTTTAGCGCTTTCAAAGCACTCCTCACCCCAGGTCGATCTCATCCGGGTCTTTCGGCAGCGCTTTGATCTCTTCCGCGGCCTTTTGCAAGATTGCAGCGATCCGGGCTTGTGTCTCCGCGCTCGCGTCGAGCCGTCCGGCTAGCGCCGCCTTGAGGGCGCGGCGGCCTTCATTCACTTCCGGAGCAACATCGGGAATGTTGCGATCCCGCTCGCGTCCCCCTTCATCGCCTTCGAACCATTGCCGGGCACGGGCCATGCGCTCGCCGATCAGGCGGATGCGCTCGAGCGCCGCGTCCACGATCTTGCGGTTCTCCTTGAGATGAAGACGGCCTTCCTCGGTGATCGAATAAACCTTCTTGTTGCCATCGGGATTGGCGACGGCATGGCCGGTCTCTTCCAGATAGGTGAGGGTCGGATAGATCACGCCTGGGCTCGGGCTGTAGCAGCCGCTCGAATGCTCTTCGAGCGCCTTGATGACCTCATAGCCATGGCGCGGCGCCTTTTCGATTAGGGCCAGCACGACGAGGCGCAATTCGCCATCCCCGACGAAACGCCCGAAGCCGCCGCCAAAGCCGCGTTCGAAAGCGCCTGAAAAATGCT
The DNA here is from genome assembly GCF_014640615.1 of Paramesorhizobium endophyticum. Classification (GTDB taxonomy): domain Bacteria; phylum Pseudomonadota; class Alphaproteobacteria; order Rhizobiales; family Rhizobiaceae; genus Paramesorhizobium; species Paramesorhizobium endophyticum. The sequence continues at coordinate 334,377 of NZ_BMHH01000002.1, forward strand.
TGGCGAAACGCCGGGCAGCAAAAAAGCGCGGGTCGCGATGGAAATCATGAGCATGATGCATGAGAAACCTCCATGAGTTATAGCTACAGATATATCTTATGACTCTTCGTGATTGTCCGGTCAAGATATATCTTACGTGCTATCGGGGAGGGGTGAGTAGAGGAACAGCCGCTAGAGCCATTCATATTTTGATGGAATCAGCGCCAAGCGCCCTCGTGGTTCGAGGCGAATTCCGCTGCGCTCCATTCGCACCTCACCATGAGGGCTACTGAAGCGCCGCTTTCTTCATCTCTAACTAAAGGCTGTTGGAAGCGCCGACGCCCCTTCACCCTCATCCTGAGGTGCTCGCGTAGCGAGCCTCGAAGGGCGAGGGTGAAGGGGATCACCGTAGCAACGGTTTCCATCCAATCGTGAAACGCTTAAAAGGGATTGCAAAGGGAAAGTGGGACAGCCACCCTTATTCCCTTATTCCCTTATTCCCTTATTCCCTTATTCCCTTACCGCTTGCGGCTCACAGCAAATCCAGCCCCTTGAAGCTCGCGTGGCCGTTCTTGCCGATGATGATATGGTCATGAACCGTGATGTTGAGCGCCTTGGCGATGTCGACGATGGTCTTGGTCATGGCGATATCGGCGCGGGAGGGGGTAGGGTCGCCGGAGGGGTGATTGTGGATCAACACAGACAAAGAAATAATTCTTTCTTTATCAGTAGGTTATGCGAGGTCACGAATGGAGTGGGGTATGGGTTTGGTGTCTGGAACAAATGACGTTCTGTGACCATCACGCCGTATTCCGCCTGATCCTTCCTGCTTCCAGAAACGCATGCAGGATCACGAGTTCCAGTGGCAACCACGGTTACGGGAGAATGCAGATCGCGAAAGTGCCTCTCTGGAAGCACTGTTCGGGCCCGTTCGCTGCAACACGCTTTGCCAGCGCCGGGTATAGAACCGCTTTGCCGATATGGATGAACGGTGGGATGAACCTCTTAGATCGCCAATTGCGCAGCGTGCCCTCGCTGATCTGATTGCGATAGCGTTCAATGACTTCATCCAGCGTCAGGTAAACAGCAACAGACATAAATTCTCCCAGGCTTCCGTGATAGTGCAACAGGTTGTTGCACTATGGCGGGCAATCATACGAGGCGATGCCTTTAGAGGATTCTGCGGGCGCGTGGGGCTCGGCCCGCGCTCGCATTGGCCCTCCGAGGAGGCAGACAGGGAGAGCATCGAAGGAAACGCTGTGGCACGGGTTTTTACGCGCGAAGAATTTTACGAACTCGTCTGGTCCAAGCCGTTGACGCATTTGGCAAAGGAGTTCGCGATCTCCGATGTCGCGCTTCACCCCCGTCATTGAGCGGACGCTCGCCGCGCTCAGAAAGGCGAAGCCATCCGATATCGGTATCGTCGCTGCTGACAGGCCTGGGCTCATCAAGTGCGAGGTGGCGTCATCATCGATCGACCGTCTTGCCGTCGCCTTACCGCGGATTGTCCGGGCAGCATCACTCCAGGGCTTCGATCTCGTCGCAGGCGAGGGCTTCGCGAAATTCAAATCCGAAACTGAGACCGTCGGCTTCGCGATCACAGAATCGATCAGGCGGGAGAAGCACGTACTAACCGATGCTGAGTTGGCGAAGGAGGAGGCTTGGAAACGAAAGAGGGATCGCGCAGCGAGGCGAAACTCCTGGGACGATGTTTTCTTCGGCATGCCTCGTTTTCCGGAATGGGACCACCATCCGACCGGCCAACTCTCCTTTGAATTCGAGCAGGTGTATGTTTTTCGGGGCTCTGCGCCGCGCCGGAGCTTCCGCGACGCCAAGGTCCAGCGACTGGAGAATATGGCTAGTGATATCGCTGTTGGCCTTGCGGTGCTTGCTGCAGCGAAAACTGAAGATCGGCTCAGGCGAGAAGCAGAGCAGCGAAGGATCGAGGAAGAGCGTCGTCGCCGCGAATTGGCAGCGCGTATCAAACATGTTGAGGACCGCCGTACCGCCGGACTGGCGGCGGTTCTCTCCGAACTCGATGAACTGGATCGGCTTCGTCGTCTCCTCGCCATGCTCGTCAACGAGGTTCCTGCCGAGCCGAGCCCCAGATTGTCGGCCTTTCTGGCTTGGACCAGAGAGCACTTGGCGCAGCGCGAGGCTCGCCAGTCCCCACAGGCCATCGAGGATCGCTTCGAGGCGGAGCGCCTATTTGGTGACGATGACGATCACGGCTTCGCGCCCTCGCGGTGGTAGGCTGGCGAGATTGAGGAAGTCTGGATACGTTATTGAAGTGCTCTCGGCGCTTTTGCGCAAGAGGAAAGAATGAGGGCTACGCAGCCATAGCAACAGATTTTATTGTAATCCACTGGGTTCCCTAATGGTAGGGTCTTCCCATCGATGAGGGTGCATTCAATAACCCAAATTTACAGCAGGGCTTCCGTTTAACGTAAATGACGATTGGCTAATAATAACAAACTGGGTGTCTGCCGCCAGGCCTGCTATAGGCGCTCCTACCGCCGCATCGTCGGCCATTGCGAAATCGCAGGTGCCGACATAAGGCGATCTCGCCGGTTGGCCAGCGGTGCGGGCCGGGATCGCTCTTGGTCCTGTCCGTGGGGGCGGAGATTTCGGCGCTGTCTTTTGTTGGGGGGGGGGCGGAGTCTCCGACAGAAACGCCTCGAAAACCCAACCTATGCGGTTTTGATAGGATACACCGAATCAGCCTGTGCGGTGGTTTAGCACCTGAACGGTCTGGCCAGCATCGATCTTTCTAAGGATCGAAGAGGATGTTGTTGGTTCTGAGCGCATATTGACTCGTTTTGACACAAATAGGTGCTTGCCGAGGTGCGGGTGCTGATTGACCACGGGAGGTCGCGCATCGAACTGCCTTGGCGATGGGGCACGCATGAAGGTTACCGTAGCGGCTGTTGGCGACGGTTGCGGTGCGGGCGCTGATGTCGATGGCCCCGCTGCCACTTTGGCATGCTCAGGTGGAGGCAAGATGCTGGGCTCGTCGTCACCAAAGATTTCGCCAGTGAGCCCAAGCGCCAGGGCTCCGATGATTAAGTTCTTCGATTTTCCCACGGTTTGCTCCCCCAAGCGAGTTGTAGTGAACCAAAACTGGGTTGCGGAGTCGAGGGTGTGATAGGGGGGCTCAGGCTATCCATCCAACCACGTCTGCACCAACATGAGGAGCGAGATCAAAAGCAGCGCGGCGGAGATAATCGCCTCAATGTGATACCAAATTTCCATTTAAGCGCTTCCGGCGGTCTCGTCATCTTCATCAAGTGTGTGGACGGGCAAATAAGCATTCCTCTCCAGCCATTCCCGTACGACCTGCTGAATGAATTCGGAGCGTCCGAGTTTGAGTTCCCCAGTGACATGGCTGAGCATATCCTCGACCGCCGGTTCGAACACCACGCCGGACGTATTGTCTAAGCGGAGCGCCGCGCGTCGGAGGAGAGTCCGAAGTTCGACTGGAGAGGCGTCGGCGCGATCCGCTGTCTCGCGGAGTTGACTAACAAAACGGCTGTTCGACATGTGCCCGCCTCAATCTGGTAATTCGCAAACCATAATTGGATTTTGGCAGTCGGCAACCGTTTTTAACTATATAGGTTGTTACTGTTCGCTTCGCTTTTTATTTAAGACTTAATCAGTTAATATACTGAAAAATAAAGTTAATTTTATCTAAAAAAATAGAACATTGCTTAATCTGAATTCTGAAACCTTTAATGAGTTCGTCGAAAACTTTCTGTTTTTATGGGGGAAGTAATGAGTGTGCCGAGTGTGGAAGATAAAATATTATACATCGCTGAAATGCTACGGGAATTGCATAGAATGGCGGCAGGGGAAAAGCTTGAAATGCTCTGCTATTTTATCGGAATGGTGATAATTGAGGCTGAGGAGACATATTATAAGGGTAGGATACACCAAGGATAGATGCTAAGATATCCGCAAATGGCGCCTAAGTGGGCGCCATTTTTACGCAATTTCTGCCGGACCCGATAGAGATATAGACATTCGCCATTGTTTAAGCAGGGTAGGGGATGAATAAATACGCTCCCAGTATTTATTCCGTTGATTACTATATTTTGGACGAGCCAATTAACGCACGGCACTGCACTCTGTTTTTTTCGTCCCATACATCGAGTTCGTTGATAGGATAGAGTACCGTCTTCCCAACCTTGACGAACGAAGGGCCAACGCGCATCGCCCTCCAATTCCGAAGCGTTCCCACCGAGATTCCACCACGATAACGCTCAGTCACTTCCTCTGGGGTTAGAAATTTATTTTCCGTCATATCGCCTCCGATTACCATAAAAGATGAACCAAATGGGCATTCTATTACCGTTGCTAGCGCGAGATCCGCTCCGCATGTGTAGCCGATCACTGTCGTGCCGTTACTGGTGAGATTGCTCACGCTGTTGCACGTATAATGATCAAGTGCCGCATACGACGGAAGATCTTACCAAGAAGCATCGGGTAAATGGATATTGGATGCGGCACATAGGCGGAGTAAGCGGATCGGGCTCGTATCGCTCGATTATTTAAATGAGAATCGACGGAGCAGATCGTCGACGCCGTGGTCGACACGCCCATTAAACCAAGAATCAGCTAAGTCACAGGCGCAGCGCCGTGCGACGTAAAAACACCTGCAAATCCGTGCGCGGCGACTCGTTGATACGATCTGCGATTTCTCGCAGTTGATCAGCAAAGCGAGCATTCGGTATCGCGCATTCCTCCAGTTTACGTGCAGCTCATAGCTGATTTCGCTCATTCGCAGTTCGCTTACAACAGTCTTCATCTTTCTTTTTAATAAAGTTTTCATCGGTAAATGCACCCATAAGTAGCTATACTATTAAATTGAAAAGCTTTGCCTATTGCTTGTTTCATCCAATGAATCCTTAAATGCGGATGTCGTTATCTTTCGTTTATTTAACAGGGGGGCGAAAATGGCTGAGGAGCCGAGCAGGAAAGATAAGTTGGTGTTCATAGCGGGCGAGCTTCGAGAGTTATTACAAATCGCGCGTAGCGAGAACCTCACAATGCTCGTCTATTTCATAGATATGGCCCGCATTGAGGCTGAGAATAACCTCAACGATGTGTGACGAGTGCGCCAGGCACTCATAAGAGTCGCATACTACATAAGAGTCGCATACTACATACATTGGATACATTGGCGGCCCTTCGGGTCGCCTTTTCTTATAGCTAGAAGGCCCATCTGCGCGTTAACTAATGTTACGCATAATTTCATTTCCCATTTGACACCTATAGGTGTCCTGTGTTGAGTCCCTCGACTTTAGCGCACAATTCGGAGGGCGAAATGGCAAAAGACGAGAATTTTTATTCGTTAGAGTTGGCCAAAGAGGCCAGAGAACTGGTTAGGGCGTTTTTGCAAATAGGAGACCCCGAAAAACGCAGGAAGGCTAAGGCTTACGTAGTGGCGCTGGCTGACCCCGAGGCCTCAAAGGCCGCCTAACACACCGCCCCTCCCGTGCGTCGATCGTGAAAAGCGAGCGGGACGGTGCTTCACGGTTAAGTGCCTAGGGGCATTCGTTCGCAAAGCGTTTCACCGCGACGGGCGGAGCAACTACGTCATCGGCCATGGTCAGCATGCGCAGTTTCGGTCCATCGGCACGGAAATCCGGTTCAGGCAGGCTCACGCCGATGTGGCTTTTAAAGAAAGCCTGGCTGGTGCACTATTTGCGCCATTGCCAGTAAACGCCCGTCGGCAAGCCTTCGCCCAGGAGCAATCTTCGTCCGGGAGGATAGCCGGCGAGAGCGGTTCCGATGGGGCCGACCAGAAACCAGTACGCGAGGGCTTTCGGTCGATAGCTCCAAAACTACATATAGACCATTCGGTCTAGTTGCAGTAAAGAAAGATCATGACAATTCCCGCCCGTGACCGCCGAAATGCTGGCCGTCTCCGGGTTGCCGAAAGGCTCGCTCTATCATTATTTTCCCGGCGGCAAATCTGAGCTGGCCAAGGCGGCGACGCTCTGGGCAGGGGCAGCGCTGGAAGAGGTGGTAAACGACGCCTTCGCGGATGCCGCCGATTTTCGCAAGGGGGCGATCCGTACCTGCCGGGCGATCATCGGGCTGGCCGTTCAGCCAGACAGGGTGCTTGCCTGTCCAGTGATGAGCGTGCTGCAGGCAGTGTCCGATGAACCGGACTTGCGCCGGGTTGCGCAGCCCGTGATTTCCCGCCGGAGCGCCTGCCTTGCGGGCCATGCGGATCGGCTGGGTGTCAACGATCCGCACGGCGCCGGCGAGCATCTACTCATGCTGTTGCAGGGTGCCTGGATTTTGGCGCTTGCGGAACAGGACGGCTCGCCGCTTGAGCGGCTTGCGAAGCGTTTGGCGGCAGGCGAGGGGCCCTGGTTGTTTCCATAGAGCGGGCGCAACGCCCTTGTCATGATAATGCGCCACGCCCGTTTCCTCTGACATCGCGAGCGCTTCGAACCACCCCATTGAAACTTGATCCTCCAACGGTTCGCGATCTATGAAAGGACCGATGGAGCCAACGACCTTCTCCGGTTGGAGCCGAAGCGACGAGTTGGCGTTCTTGAAGGCGTTTGGAGGGATCAGTATCTCCCGGCCTCGGTTCCGTTCGCTCCTGCGGATTAAGGAGCATGCTAGCGCACGGGCAGAAGTTTCGCAGAGGAAATATGCCATTTCTCGGCGTCAGCGGGCGCGCCGACTCCTGGCGCAATGCGATGCAGCCTGTAATAGCCCCGGAAATGCTGGCGGCGTCCGTTCGTCAGCGTGGCATGGACATCGACGGGCACGTCGATCCACTGCTGGCTCATGCCGGCATCGCCATTGGTTGGTGAACCCGTGACCACGCGCGACCGCGCAGTGGAGAGAAAGCCGTCGCGAAAGGCGGCGAAGCTTTTGCCGCTCGCCTGGCCCTGCCGGTCCCACAGCCGATAGGCGCTTTGGTAATCTCCCTTGTCGATGGCGGCATAGTAGGCTTCGATGACGCGTCGGGGATCGTCGTCGGCAGTAGCCGCGGAGGGCGCCAGCAGGACGAGGGCGGCGAAGAACAGGGCACGCAGCATTATGATCTCCTTCAACGGGAGGCGAGGGCCAAGCTACCCTTCACGGGCGGCCTGCTTTGGACATGTCGTTATATTACGCTTTGTTTCGGAGAGAGGCGAAGGATAAGCGCCCGGCGCAATATATCTTAACAAAAGGACACGCCCCGCTGGGGGTGCAAAATCGCACGATGAGGGCTGCGGTAGACGATTTGCAAGCAGGCGGTGCCCCAATGATGGACGAATCCGAAATCAAAGCCGAGCTTTTTTCATATAGGCAATCGATCGACAATCTTGACGCGGCCCTGACCCATATTCTGGCCGAGCGCTTCCGCTGCACCGGCGAAGTCGGCCGGTTGAAGGCTCGACACCGGCTGCCGCCAGTCGATCCGGCGCGGGAGGAGCTTCAGGTCACCCGGCTGAGGTATCTGGCCGAGCAAGCCCGGCTCGACCCGGATTTCGCGGAGAGACTGCTCAACTTCATCATCGAGGAAGTCATCCGGCATCACGAGCAGATAGCAGCCGATGAAACAGCGGCACAACGGGTATCAAAATGAAACGGAAGATGATGTTCGCAAAAGCCGCAAGGCTGCTTGCCTATTTTGGCGCGCTCGCATTGTGCGCGTCCATCCCGTCGATGGCGCAGGATAAGGCGCCGTCTGATGGCGTGCTGCCAGCGGGTCCTGTGGCGGGCGACATGGACTTGTCTCCCTTCTATCGATGGGCCATGCCTTTGCCCGGCGAGCCCGGGACGTTGCTGCGCGAGGAAACGCTGGCAAGCCAGCCGGGCATGGGCGTGGCAGGAGAAACCTTGCGCATTCTCTATGTATCAAGTGATGCGCGCTGGCATTCCGGGAACATTCCCGTCAGCGGCATGCGCCTGTAATATTCTGTACCGTTGTCCTGCGAATCGCCAAAATGGAGAGCATGAAAGAGCTCGGCCGGATTGGCGTAAAGTCTCTGATTTATTTTGAGGTGGCGTCCACAATTGCTCTGCTCGTCGGCCTGGCGGTCGTCAACATCATTCGCCCGGGCGACGGTATGAATGTCGATGTGAGCGCTTTGGATACCAATACGGTCAGCCAATACACCCAAATGGCGGAAAAGCGGGATGGACTGATAGGTTTCGTCGTTCATACTGTCCCTGAGAGCGTGGTCGATGCTTTCGCGCGAGGCGATATTCTCCAACTCCTTTTCTTCGGCGTGCTCTTCGGGATAGCGTTATCGCAGATCGGACCAAGGGCGCGACCGGCAGTCGCATTCATGGAAAGCTTCCTGACGGCGGTATTCCGGGTGGTTTCCATCATTATGCGGGTAGCTCCCGTGGGAGCGTTCGGGGCAATGGCATTTACGGTCGGCACCTACGGAATGGAAAGCTTGGTGTCGCTCGGCAAGGTTCTTGCCTGTGTCTATATCACATGCATTTTGTTCGTGGTCCTAGTGTTCGGGCTCGCGGCGCGGCTGTCGGGGTTCGGGCTTTGGAAGTTCCTGAATTTCATCCGTGATGAGATATTCACGGTCGCCGGGACATGTTCGTCGGAATCGGTGCTGCCGCAAATGATGCGGAAACTGGAAGCGGCGGGCGTACCCAGAGCCGTTGTAGGTCTCGTGGTGCCGGGAGGCTTAAGCTTCAACGCCGATGGTAGCGCCATCTACTTTACAATAGCGGCGCTATTCATCGCTCAAGCGACCGACACGCCACTAACGTTATTGCAGCAGATGACCATTCTTGGTGTTCTGATGTTGACTTCCAAAGGCTCCGCAGGTGTGGCCGGTGCTGGCTTTGTGACATTGGCCGCCACCTTGGCAGCAATGCACAGCATTCCTGTTGGAGGGCTCGTGCTGTTGCTCGGCGTCGACCGCTTTATGGCGGAGGCGCGGTCTGTCACCAATACGATTGGCAATGCTATCGGCGCGGTCGTGGTGGCGGCCTGGGATGGTTGTCTGGACAGGGAAAAGCTAACGCTAGCTCTCGACGGTCACGCGGTGCTAAGTGATGACCAGGAAACGGTCGAAAATGAGCAGGGCTTGGTCGGGGCGGCGGCATTCTAGAAGCCTGCCGCCCGGCCAAGGCATATCTGAAGAATGCTCATCAGCGGAAGGGAGATGGGCTTTCGTCTGGTGTCCTCGAGCAGCCGCGTGTGTAATTGCACGCCGATGGGCGCTATGAAACTGCCATGCTCGGCCTCGGTCTGTGAAGTCAGTCGACGAGATCACCAAGGGCGCAAAATTGCCTTCTTGACAGACCCGGACCGGTTATTGGCGTAATCTACATTACTTCACGGCAGGCGCGTCTCGCGCCTGCCGCCGCAATGGTTCTGGACATCATCATGCGGCAAAAGCCGATCACTCACTTCAGTGACGGAGCCTTCCGCAGAATCGCTGAATGAGCGTGGCTACTTCCCGGGGAGATTCGAGCATCGACAGATGCCCGGTTCCGGCCAACACATGCATTGCCGCGCCGGGCAGGCGGGACAATAGCTCGGCTCTCAACACATCCGGTGTATCGACCTTGTCCAACTCACCGGCGATTACAACCGTGGGGACGTCGATCTTACCAACCTGCTCGGTGATATCCTCCTGGCTTGTATCGCGCGGCCAGGCGAGCTTTGCGGCCGGCGCACCTTTCAGGCTGTCCGCGATGACCTGCTCGCGAATCTCGCTGGAAAGCGGCTTCGCGGTAAGCACATTATCGATAGTCGCCTCGACTGTTGCCCGGCTCTCATAAGCGCCGGCCATCGCCTCGCGCGCCTCTGCGGGGAGGGCCATTGGAGTGGGCGGAGACGGAGCTACGAGCACGAGGCCAGCCAAGCCAGCGGGCCGGCGCGACGCCATCAACTGGGCGACCTTGCCGCCCATGGAGTGGCCGACCAGGACGTAGCGGCGCAGATCGAGTGCGGCGATTACGCCTTCGACGTCGGAAGCCATATCCGCCAGCGCGTAGCCAGCGCTGGGTGCTTCGGATTGTCCCCAACCGCGGTGGTCGATGGCGATGGTGTGGAAGCTCGGCGCGAGCTCGGCGGTGACATACTTCCACGTGCGGGATGAGCCGCCCCAATAGTGCAAGAAGACCAAGGCTAATTCTCCCTTGCCCTGCTCCTCGACGTGTAGGGAAATTCCATTCGATGCGATGTTCATTTGCTTGCCTCACATTTCAGCCGGCCTTTTGAAGCCGGTGAAAGGAAATTTACGCCTGATCATTTCACGATAGAATTGCCCAATATCTATCATCATATGATACCAAGACTATCGAATGAGGTGATGGATGGATCGGTTGACAAGCATGGCCGTGTTCGTTGCGGCGGTAGAGGAGGGGAGCCTCGTCGGCGCCGCACGGCGCTTCGGACTGTCATCGTCAATGGCGGGGAAACATGTTTCGGCTCTCGAGGAAGCGTTGCAGGCGCGGCTGCTCCAGCGAAGCACCCGAATGCTGAAGCTGACCGAGGTGGGAAACGCCTACTACACACGCTGCAAGCAGATCCTCGAGGCTGTGGAAGATGCAAATGCCCAGGTGCGGGAGGCACAGGCGAATGTGCGGGGTCTCTTGCGGATTACCGCTCCAACGACATTCGGCGCCATGCATCTCGGTCCTGTGATAGCAGGGTTTCTTGAAGCGTATCCTGAGGTTTCGATCGAGACCTTGCTGAGCGATCACTATATTGATCTGCTGGCAGAGGGCATTGATATGGCGATCCGCATCGGTCGGCTACAGGATTCCGATCTCGTCGCCAAGCGTCTCGCTCCGTGCCGAATGGTTTATTGTGCGGCACCTTCGTTCCTGGAACGGCATGGCGAGCCGAAAACGGTGGAGGATCTGCGCCGAGCGCCGAGACTGGCCTTTACAGACGCGGTCTCTCCCGGTGACTGGACTTTGACCGATCCAGACGGACAAACGCATATAATCGATGGCCCCGTCCGGCTTGCATCCAACAATATGCAGATGTTGCTGTCCGCAGCCTTGGCAGGCACCGGCGTCGCTTACGGCCCGAGCTTCGTGTTTGGACCGTCCATTGCGAGCGGCGCGCTTCTCCCGCTATTAAAGGATCATAAGACGTCGGATTTGGCGATCCACGCGGTCTATCCGACGAAGCGGCACGCCTCTGTGAAGCTCCGACGCTTTATTGAGCATCTGGGTGTGCAACTCGGCGGCACCCCGTCCTGGGACGTTGCGCTGAAACCTCGGGGATAAGGGCGTTACCGAAAATCAAGTTTCGGAATTCAGCACGCGGGCGGCCAACGCGCCAAGCGCATGTTGGAGCGTGGCCCGCCGCCCGGATCCGCCTATGCCGGGCTGGAAAAGAACCGGTTCATGCCGGGAACGTCTGAGAGGAACGTTTCGACCTCGACGATGCGGCCGTCGCGGAGCCGGCATACCGTCGCAAGATGCTCGTCCAGCACAATCCCTTTGCGCTCGGCCGTGTTATGGAGGCTAAGCGCCATATTATCGCGGCTCAACAACACGTGCTTGAGCTCAAAGCTCAGGCCATAGCCCGCGATCTGCCGAGCGCGGGCGACCACGGCGTCGACACCGGTCGCCACGCCGGAGATTTCATTGTCTCCCGGTAGCGTCCAAATTGCATCTTCATGGAAAAGCTGACGCATGGCCTCCCAATCACGCGATACAAGGGCGCGGTGGAATGCGTGTGCAAGCTCTTCGGCTGTCATGGTGTTCATTGTTGGATCCTCTGATGGAAATGATGCGAGACAATCTACCGCCGCAGATCAAATTCCGATATACGGATGAAGAGGATAGCTGATATCTGGATTTCAAATGATTGATGAAACGCTCCTTCGGCTCTTGCCATCGCTCGTCGCGATTATCGAAGAGAGCAGCGTATCTGCCGCCGCCCGGCGGATGGCAATAAGTCAGCCCCGCATGTCAGCGCGCCTTGCCGAACTGCGGACGCTCTTCGGTGACCCTCTGCTCGTGCCCTCAGGCAAAGGGCGAGGCCTCATTCCCACCGATCATGGAACACGAATTGCCGGCTATGCCTCGCAATTCCTGGCGGATCTGGAGAGCCGCCTTGCTGACGAAACGTTCGATCCGAAAACAGCCGCGCGCACGTTTCACATCATGGCCAACGACAATGCGACGACTATAATCGGCGTGCCATTGATCGAGGCTATCCAGCGAGCCGAGGCTGCGCGCATGCGGATAGCGTTTCATCAGTTTGATCCCCACAAGCTGGAGGACCTCGAAACCGGAAAGCTGGATCTGGCGGTCGGCGCCCCGTCCCAGTTTGCAAAGCACGGCACCCTGATGAGCAAAAAGGTGGTACGAGATCACCTGGTGACGATTGGAAAGGCGGCGAGCCAGCATGGAGCGATGGATCTGGATCGTTTCTGCTCCAACGCGCATGTGATCGTGTCCGGCGACGGTGGAGGCTTTGAGGGCATTGTCGATAAAGAATTGTCGAAGATCGGCCGAACCCGGCATGTCGCCGTCTCGGTGCAAAGCTACCTCGCTGCCATTGAAACGGTACGGAAAACCGAGCTTCTGGCGACAATGCCGCATTCCCTGACATCACGCCGAAGTGCGGACTTGGCGATCTTCGAGCCGCCGATCGCGCTTCCGGAGATATCTCTATCCGTTGCATGGCACCCGCGCGCCAACGACGCCGGCAATCGCTGGCTTCGTGAACTGTTGTGGGCCATTGCCAGGCAGACCTAAACGCAGATCAGCATTCGGCGGGCCCGATGGGACAATAGAATAGCGGCGGTCCCGCGCTTGCGCGGCGAAGACCTCAGCGCGACAGGCGCGGCGGGGTTTTTTACTTGCGTCACGATGGAGAGCCACCATTGGCATCCGCTCCCTCTAAGCCGCGAAGGAAGGCGGCCACTCCCTCCTTGAATCGCTTCTCAAAGTCGCTTTTGATAATGGCCCCTGCGCACCGCCGTAGCGCGGGGAAGCGGGTGCCGATGGCCGCGATGAGCTGCTTCTCGCCGCCACTGTGGTCCTCGTCCGATCTCCAACGGTCACGAAACGCCTGTTCTTCGATCGTGGATCCAAGGACGAAATAAACGAGATTGAACATCGCATCCGTCGCCGCTTGCTCGTCGAGTTGCTTCTTCAGCAGCGCTTCCAGCGCGATGTCGGCGAGCTTGAGCACATTCGCGCCGACGGCATAGGTGCCGGCATAGACCTTGGCGCCGTCCCGGTGGGCGAGCAACGCGTTTCGCATGGCACGCGCCAGCGACGATAACACCGCGTCAGGATTCTGACCGGTATCCGTTGCAGCGACAGCGGGAGCGATAATCGCGTCTGCAATCTGGTCCAGCAAATCCTGCTTGGACGGAAAGTGCCAATAGAGCGTGGGGGCCTGCACATTGAGCGCTTTGGCAAGCGCTCGCATTGTCAGGCCTTCGACACCTACTTCGTCCAGCAGTGTCAGTGCGGTCGCGACCACCGTCTCTTTTTGCAGCGCCATGGTTGACTCCCTAACATCGTTAGAGCAATCTAACAGTGTTAGAGGTGGAGAGCAATATGGTAGATGTAGTCGTTGTCGGTGCCGGCCCTGTAGGCTTGTGGACAGCGTGCGAGTTGAGGCTCGCCGGGCTGGAGGTCGCGCTTCTCGAGCGCCGTACTGCCCGCACGGAGCAGTCCCGCGCCCTTACTATCCATGGCCGAACCATCGAACTGTTTGCGATGCGAGGGGTGGCGGAGCGCTTCCTGGTCGAAGGCAAGCCCATCGCGACGGGTCATTTTGCGAGCCTAGACACGCGCTTGGACTTCTCCGGATTCGAGACGCGATTCCCCTTCACTTTGTTTCTTCCACAGAGCCGGACGGAGGCGCTTCTCGAAGCGCATGCTGCAGATCTCGGCGTGGAGATCCATCGCGGCCATCATGTAGAAAGCATCGCCGGGGACAGCGAGCGCGGCTATACGGTGACAGGCACGGCCGCCCATGGCGCATTCCGCTTCGACTGCCGCGCCGTTGTCGGCGCTGATGGGCGTCGGAGCGTCGTACGTGCGGCGGCCAACATCGCGTTTGAAGGCAGTGATACCTCCCACAGCGTAATGATGGGTGACGTCCGCATAGATGCAATGGAGGGGCCACCCGTGCGTGCCTTCTGCAATGAACGCGGCGGCGGCATGCTCGCGCCCGTAGACGCCACCGGGCGGGTAAGGATCATTCTCATCGACCCGGAGCGCTCTCACGTCGACACGCGCGAACCTCTGTCGCTGGAGGAACTCTCCGCGTCAGCCCGCCGCGTTCTTGGCGAGGATCTCGGCATGCGCGATCCTTCCTGGCTCACGCGTTTCGGCGATGAAACACGCCTGGCTGCCGCCTACCGCCGCGGTAATCTCTTCGTCGCAGGGGATGCGGCGCATATCCACGCGCCCGCCGGCGGCCAGGGCATGAATGTCGGGCTGCAGGATGCGATGAACCTCGGTTGGAAGCTGGCGGCAGTCATCAAGGGCGAGGCGCCTGACGCGCTGCTCGATAGTTATGAGACAGAAAGACGGCCAGTGGGGGTTCAACTCGCCCGCAACACGCTGGCGCAGATCGCAATGATGACCAGCTTCGATCCAGCCCACCTCGCGCTGCGCGCATTGATGTCGGATCTCCTGAAGGTCGGCGAGCTTAACCGGCGCCTCGCTGGCGAGTTGTCGGGATTCGACATCACATATGCGCACGATGCACTGCCCGGCGTCGACGATCCCGCAGCGGGCCGCCGGTCGCCCGACAGCCGCCTTGTGGTGGAAGATGGCACGCAGGCGACTGTTCACTGCCTTCTCAACGAGGGCAAATGGCTCTCGCTAAGTTTTGCGGACGGCAAATCGGCCGAAGCGCCGGCGTGGTTGCCAGAAACGGCGGTGAGGCGGCTTCGCTGCCAGGCTTCCGAAGGGCCACTGCGTGAAACGACGGCCATGCTCGTTCGGCCGGATGGCTATATCGCCGGCTTCACATGAACGTTGGGCTCGTTGGTTTACATGGACGGAAATCGTTGGGTAGAGGCACTGGTCTGTAGCAGAAGGCGGCTTCACACCGCGGCGGGCTGCGGCAAGAGATGGCGCCTCTCCCTGGGAGCCGTCAAGATGGAGCTGCTGGATCAGATCAGCGAGAAGGACGTGCAGCAGGCGAACCAGGATAACGTAGGTCGGGTTGGGGCGCCAGCCGACACGTTCACCAGATGATCGCCTTTGCAATCAACGAACCCGAGGTTGTCGCGGTGAATGAAATCCGACGGCCCGGAACTCTAACTCTGGTGTGCGATCCCGCCTGCCCGTCGTCCTTCGATTTGACCAAAGACAGCACCTGCACCGCGCGGCGGAACTGATGGCGGAGCGCGACCGCCATGCGGTCGATGACAGAGACAGGCAGGCGGCACTTGCTCATGCAGAACAGCGCGGGCTGTCCTTGTCCGCGAGCGGGTCGATGCGCAGGCGCATATCACGGACCCCTCCAGCGAGGGCGTACGAATTCTGGATCAGCCTGCGTCGCTGCCCTTTTCGATCAACGCGGTTACCGTTGCGGGGGCGGCACATGCCCTTGCGCGTGCGGCACTTCATCGATTTCCTCGCTGCGATTTGCGTCGCGGAGTCGGAATTAAGGACAGGCGACGGCTAGACGAAGCCGCGGCGCGGTTCGTCGGCTGCCAGTTCCCGCATCACTTCGATTACGGCGGTTCTGGCAGGATTGCTGGATTGGGTTTGCCAGACCGCGACGATATCAAATCTTGGTTCAGTGCCGCGCAACGGTTCGAAACGCAGTGGACGGAAGACAACATTGTCGAAACTTGCATTGGCGATCCCGGCAGGAACAATTGCCAGGCCCAGCCCCGCCGATACCAGTGATACAATCGGCTGGGACTGGACAAATTCCTGAACGAAGCGCGGGCGTATGCCCGCTTCCCTGAAAAGGCCATTCAGAAGTGCGCGCGAGTAAGGGGATTCGGGCGAGAACATGATGAACGGTTCGTTGTCGAAAAGCTTCAGGTCGATCCGCCGCCGCTGCGCCAGTTTATGCGTTATCGGAATGGCGGCGACCAGCGGTTCGCGCAACACGCTCATCTTTTCGAAGGCCTCGACCCCTTCTACTGGCCGCATGAGGCCGATATCCAGGCGATCGAGCGATAGAAACTGGAGTTGCGCCAGCGACATCGCTTCCTGAAAGCGCACTGTCAGCCAGGGTAAACGGTCATTGAACGCCTTCGCCAGACGCGGCAGGAATGCGTATGCCGCCGCGCCGACGAAGCCGATCGAGACGAATCCTGCCGGTTGCCGTGAAGCGGTGATCGCGGCCGTGTCGGGCATACCGATCATATGCCAATCCGGTTTACCGTGACTGCGGGCGGAAGAAAGCGAAGGCGATAATCACTGGTCATCGAGGAAATCGTATCGGTAGAGACTGCCTTCGGCAGCCGGACTCCTAGATCTGCGATCTATGGACATTATCACCTGACATAATGGCGGGCAGGGTTTGCCAAGCTTAGAGATCAGGCGGCTCATCTGGTCAAGAAGAGCCACCAGCCGACTCGAAATCGAACATCCTCTGCGTGACGAGAGCCGCCGCGCCGCGCGCCCATGAATTGTCTTCCCAATCGGGAAGAATCGGCGGCGGGGCTCTGAACGTCCTGCTCGCCAGAGCCTCCCGCAACGGCGTCAGGAAATGTTCGCCGAGGGATACGGCTTCTCCACCGGCCACGATCACTTCCGGGTCTGCCACATTGACAAGGTTGGCGAGGGCCGTTCCGATGCTGCGCCCGGAATCCGTGACGATTTTCACAGCTGCCGGATCCCCCGCCATAAGTGCCTGTCGCAATTCGGGAGCGCCGAGATCGGCGGCGTCCCCATTTATCTCGCGCCAGCGGCGCAGCATGGAAGCCTCGGAATGGTAGGCCATCAGGCAGCCCCGCTTGCCGCATTCGCAGAGCCGGCCGTTTTCCTCATAAAGCACATGCCCGAACTTGCCGGCTGCACCATTGGCGCCGCGGTAGAGCTTGCCTTCGACGATGAGCGCGCAGCTTATTCCGACACCGACCGCAAGCACCGCCATATTGCGATGCTGCCGCCCCAGCCCGAACAATTGCTGCGCAATCGCATAGGCGTTCGTGTCGTCTTCCAGCCAGACCGGAACATTGACCTGTTTGGCGAGCAATGATGCCAGGGGAACGTGGTCCCAATTGAAGCGATGGCTGCGGACACACATCGTCTGTTGATGATTGATGACACCCGGCATGGAAATGCCGATACCTGCGAGCCTGGCATCCGGGCGGCCCGCAAGCCCGACGAGCCGGGGCACAGTAGCCGCGAGAAGATCAACGACATCATCCGGCGCACGGCTCGGCAGGGGGACGCGCAGGGCCGCCCGGGGAGTCGTTGCAAGATCGGTTGCAACGCATTCAACCGTGTCGGCCATCAGCTTGAAGCCGATCGCCAGCCCATGGCCGTAATTGATCTCGATCGGAATCGGGCGTCGGCCGGTGAAGCTGGAAACGGCCTCTCCCTCCGCAAGGAGCCCCTCTTCCATGAGGTCACTGACAACGGATGTGACGGCGGCGGGACTGAGCTGAGTAACAGTCGCCAGTTCGGCGCGGCTCTTGGGCCCTTCCTGCCGAAGCAGGTTCAGGATCAAGCGACGGTTCAAGGCTCTGGCTGTCGTCTGGTCGCCTTTGAGCTTCACGATGATTTCCTTTATTTAGTAAATAAACTATTGCACCTCTGTTTGATATATGCCTAAATCTCCTCCATCGATCAACTCGGAAGGAGAGGATCGGTCGAATGAGATGCTTGGCGTCGCCGTTGTGGAGGACGGTCGCCGATGCATGTTGATCATTGCAACTTGGGAGGAGTTCAATGGCATTTACCAAGCGTTTTTTATCACCCACGCGCCGCAGCTTCCTGAAGGGTGCCGGCATAGCATCGGCGGCCGCCATCACGAGCGGATTGCCGATACCTGCAATTGGGCAGGTACAGGAAATCAACGTGATTTCGGCCGAAAACAACGCCAAGGCTCTCGAGGCGCTGAAGAAGATAGCCGACGACTTCAGCAGGCAGGCGGGCACGAAGGTGGTCATCAACAATATGGATCATGAGGCCCACAAGACGGCGATCCGGAATTATCTCGTGGCCGGCGCGCCTGATGTCTGCTTTTGGTTTTCAGGCAACCGCATGCGGACATTCGTGAAGCGTGGCCTGTTCGACGATATTTCGGACCTGTTCGAAAAGGAAAAATACAGGGACGTGCTGGGCGCGAGCATGGGCGCGGTCACGGTGGATGGCAAGCAATATGGCCTGCCCACGGGAGGAACGCTATGGGGCATGTTCTACCGGAAGGATGTCTTCGAGCAGAACGGGCTGATGGTGCCGGGAACAGCCGAGGAATTTTCGGCCTACAGCAGTAAAGCCAAGGCCGCGGGACTGACGCCGGTCGCCATCGGCACGAAGGAACTCTGGCCCGCGGCCGGCTGGTTCGATCAGATGAATCTCCGCATCAACGGCCTTGAAAAGCATATGGCATTGATGGATGGCCAGATGAGCTATCTCGATCCCACGCTGACGCCGGTCTTCGATCAGTGGGAAGCCATGATTAAGCAGGATGTTTTCACGCCGAACCATACATCCTTCGGCTGGCAGGAGGCGGCTGCCCTGCTTGCGCAGAAGAAGGCTGGGATGATGAATCTCGGCGCGTTCCTGCGGGCCGCCTTCGGCGAGGCGGACCTGCCTCAACTGGCCTTTGCGCCGTTCCCGATCCTCGACGCCAATGTCCCCCGCTTCGAGGAATTCTCGCTGAACTCGATCCATATTCCGGCAAAGGGCAAGAACAAGCAGGGCGCCCGCGAGTTTCTCGCTTATTTCTACAGGCCGGAAAATCTGGCGGCTTATCTCGAACCGGGCGGCAACGTGCCGCCGCGCAACGACCTTCCGCCAAGCAAGGATCCGCTGGTCAACGCTGCCGTCGAATCCCTGAAAGAGGTCAAGGGGACCTCCCAATACTATGATCGCGACAGCGATCCGGACATGGCGCAGGCCGGCCTCGTCGGTTTTCAGGAGTTCATGGCGAAGCCGGATCGCCGCCAAGCGATCCTTGAGCGCCTCGAAGCCACCCGCAAGCGCATTTACAAGATCTAACTTTCCTCCCGGTGACTGGAAGCGGAGCGATGTTCCGCTCCTTCCCTCAAGAGGTCCAGGACAATGTTGATGATATGGCGCCGCCAGCGTTGGTGGCTTACCCCGGTTTTGCTCATCGCTCCGGCCATCCTCCTATTTTTCACTGTCATTCTTTTGTCGGCGGTCCGAAGCCTCTGGATCAGCCTGCATGAGTGGGACGGTTTTGGACCGATGACTTGGATCGGGTTCGGCAATTACATCGAGCTTTACAACGACCCGCAGTTCTACACCTCGCTGAAGAACAATTTGATCTGGCTCATCATGTTCATGGCCGCGCCGCCGCTGGGACTGGCGATAGCGCTGCTGGTAAACCAGAAGATCCGGGGCATGCGATTCCTGAAGTCGTTGTTCTTCATTCCGCTCGTCCTTGCCTCGGTGACGGTCGGCGTCGTCTTCACCTGGGTATATACGCCGGAATTCGGGCTTCTTGCGCTGATCTTCAAGGCGTTTGGAGCCATGGCGCCCGCCGTGCTTTCCGACGAGCATTTCGTGACCTTCGCCATTGTGATCGCTGCGCTCTGGCCGCAAATCACGTTCTGCATGGTGCTCTATCTCGCCGGTCTCAACAACTTGAGCGAAGAGCTCATTGGCGCCGGGCGCGTCGATGGCGCAAAAGGCTGGAACATGCTCCGGCACATCGTACTGCCGCAATTGACGCAGGTCACCTTCATCGCAATCGCCGTGACCGTCGTCGGCGCGCTCCGCTCATTCGACATGGTGTCGGTGATGACACGCGGCGGACCGTTCGGCTCTTCCTCTGTTCTCGCCTACCAGATGTTCGAACAGTCGATCTTCTCCTACCGGCTCGGTTATGGCGCGGCAATCGCATCGGTCCTGTTCGTGATCATGGCCTTATTCATCGTCTGGTATCTGTCGCGGATCATCCGCACGGAAGAAAGGGGCGGCTGATGTATCCTCGTCCAATTCCGCAGACGGCAGTCTGGCATCGGCGCTTTTATTTTCTGGGCGTTCTGGCGGTCCTTCTCCTGTGGCTTTGCCCGCTCTTCGCCATCATTCTCACCTCGTTCCGCTCCACCACGGATGTGATGAGCGGCAACCTCTGGGGCTGGCCGTCAGAGTTCGGTCTTCTCGATAATTATGCCGCCGTCTTCGCCCAGACGCCCATGGCGCGCTATTTCCTCAACAGCCTGACGATCACCATCCCGTCGGTGACCGGCGTCCTGATCCTGAGCACGCTTTCCGGCTTCGTGCTTTCCAGATATCGGTTTCCCGGCAATATGCTGATCTTCGCCCTGTTCGTCGGGGGCAATTTCCTTCCTCACCAGATCATGATGATCCCCGTGCGTGACTTGATGGTGCGACTCGATCTGATCGACACCACGCTGGCGCTGATCATCTTCCATGTCGCGTTCCAGACCGGCTTCGCGACGCTGTTCATGCGCAATTTCATCGCGGCGCTGCCCGACGAACTGTTCCAGGCGGCGAGGGCTGAGGGCGCGACACCTTTCCAGACCCTCATTCATGTCGTGGTGCCCCTGGTACGGCCCGCTCTGGCGGCACTCGCGATCCTGCTCTTCACCTTCATCTGGAACGACTATTTCTGGGCTGTGGTCCTGACCGTGAGCGACTCCGTCAAGCCGGTCACCGCAGGGCTTGCCAATCTTCGCGGTGAATGGGTCTCGGCGTGGAACCTGATTTCGGCCGGAACGATCATTGTCGCCGTCCCGCCGGTGGTGATGTTCTTCCTGATGCAGCGGCATTTCATCGCCGGGCTGACGATGGGAGCGGTCAAGGGATGAGCGCAGCCGGAAAATCCAATACCGAATTTTCGCAACGCAGAGGGTCAGAAAGCATGACCAGTCTAGAACTGCAGCAGATAAACAAGAGTTACGGCACCTACCACGCATTGCGTGGAATCGATCTCTCCGTCGAGCAGGGCGAGTTCATCGTCATGGTCGGTCCGTCCGGTTGCGGCAAATCTACCCTGCTCAAGACGATCGCCGGCCTCGAGGGAATCACCTCGGGCAAGATTCTAATCAACGGGCGCGATGTCAGCCGGGAGGAACCTGGGGACCGGGGCATTGCCATGGTTTTTCAGTCCTATGCTCTCTATCCGCACATGACGGTTGCCGAAAACATGGGCTTCGGGCTGCGGATGGCCAAGCGGCCGAAGGCAGAAATAGATGCAGCCGTCGCGCGGGCCGCCAGGATTTTGCGGATTACCGACCAGCTCGAGAAAAGACCAAAGCAATTGTCCGGCGGGCAGCGCCAGCGCGTTGCGATCGGACGGGCGATCACGCGCTCGCCGGATGTTTTCCTATTCGATGAACCGCTCTCCAATCTCGATGCCGCGCTTCGCACGCAAATGCGGGTCGAACTCTCCAGTCTGCACACGGAACTCGGCGCGACCATGGTCTATGTGACCCACGATCAGGTGGAAGCCATGACGATGGCGAGCCGCATCGTGGTGTTGAACCAGGGCGTCATTGAGCAAGTCGGCTCGCCGCTGGAGCTTTACCGTAACCCCGGCAATCTTTTCGTTGCCGGCTTCCTCGGTGCCCCCAGAATGAACTTCCTGTCCGTCACGGTCGACGACGTCGCCGGTCGTGAGGTCATGGTTTCCGCGCCGGGACTGGCGGCTGTGAAGGTCGAGCTTTCAACTCCATCGGTCTTGCACAAGGGAGCGAGCCTTACCCTTGGCATTCGTCCGGAAAACATTTCGGTGGCCGAAGCCGGCGCGGAAGGCGGCGTACTCAACGGTACGGTTCGTCTGGTCGAGCATCTCGGCCGCGAAACGATCCTCTATGTCGACGCCGGCGAGCTTAGGACCGTCGCATCGGAGAGCGGAACCGGAAACATCACAGTTCAACTCGGCTACGTCGCGCCGTTCAGGGCCGGCCAGCCAGTGACACTGAAGCTCGACGCCGCCGAGCTTTATCTCTTCGCCCCCGATGGCGGGCGCACGCTTAACGCCCGCAAGACGATCATCGACAAATAGCAAGCAGGAACGACACCGTGTGTGAAAACAAATTCGCGACAATCTCCGCCTGGAATCCGGTCAAGACCAGCCGCTTTCTCGTCGGCGTTCCGCATTATCCCGAGCATGTCGACGAAAGCTACTGGGAGCGCGATGCCGAGCGTATGGCGAAAGCCGGGTTCAACGTCGTCCGGATGGCGGAATTTGCCTGGCATATTCTCGAGCCGGAATTGGGGAGCTTCGATTTCGACCTGTTCGACAGGGCGATCGCCATGCTTGGGCGATATGGCATCGACACCATCCTGTGCACGCCCACGGCAACGCCGCCGCGCTGGCTGACCGTCGCACATCCCGAGATTCTGCGAGTGGATGGCAAGGGCCGGCCCATGAGCCACGGGTCCCGCCAGCACTGCGATACGGCAAGCCCGGTGTTCCGTGAGCATAGCCGCCACATCACCAAGGCCATGGCGGAGCATTATCGCGACAATCCCCATGTCGTCGGCTGGCAGACCGACAATGAGCTCAACACCAGCATGCCGGAGAGCTATTCAAAGGCGACGCTCAATGAGTTTCAGGCCTTCCTTGCCGAAAAATACGGCACGATCGACAAGCTCAATCATGCGTGGGGAGGAGACTTCTGGGCAACGGCCTACCAGAATTTCGAGCAGGTGGTGCTGCCGATCGAATTCGGCCCGACTTTTCCAAGTCCGGGGCATGTTCAGGACTATCATCGCTTCCTGGCCTTCGCGACGGCCCGTTTTCAGCATGATCAGATCGAGATACTGCGCGCCGTCAAACCGTCATGGTTCGTCTTCCACAATCTGGGCGGCCTGCGGGATATCGATTTCCGCGGACAGTTCACGAGCGATCTCGATTTTGTCGGCTACGACATCTATCCGATGCTCTATGACGAGTTCCAGCGCATCGGCAACCATGCCAAGGTCCAGGCGCTGCATCTCGACATCTGCCGAGGGTTCTCCGGCAATTACATCGTGCCCGAGCAGCAGTCGGGCTTCGGCAGCCAGCCAGGCTTCTGCACGCTGACGCCAGAGCCTGGCGAAATGCGGCGGATGGCAATGTCGTCCGTCGCGCGCGGCGCCGATGGGCTCATGTTCTTCCGCTGGCGTCCGGCCCATTTCGGCGCTGAGATCTACTGGATGGGCATCATCGATCATGACGATATCCCGCGCCATCGCTACGAAGAGGCGAGGCAGTTCGCAACGCAGATGACGGCGCTGCAGGACAAGATCCTCGGCACCTATGTGCGCATGGATGTGGGTATCGCCGGGTCGGATTTCGACAATCAGGAAGCCCACAAGACCTATCCGATCGGCCTGCCGAGCCCCCAGGACGATGCGGTTCTGCTGCATCAATATTGCTACGACCGCGGCATTGCCTGCGGCTTCATCCATCCGGAAGACGATCTTTCGAAGCTGAAGCTGTTCTATGTCCCGCATTGGGTGATGTGGAAGGATAGCTGGACGGAACGCCTGAGAGCATTCGCGGAAGAGGGCGGGACGGTGGTGATCGGTGCTCGCACCGGAACCCGCGACGAGAACAACCACGTCATCAGGGAGACGCCGCCGGGAGCGTCGCTGTCGAAGCTGATGGGCGTGCGCGTCGAGGATTTCGGGCGGCTGGCGGCACCCGGCGCCAAAGGGCTGTTCGAGGTCATGGAGCGGTCCGGAGGCCTTGTGGTTCCGCCGAACAGGCCGGCGGAATCCCATCGCCGCGAGCGCCGCTTCAAATTCGGCAATCGCGAACTGACGGCGGGATATTTCTATGAAAACTTGGGCGTAGATAGCGATGTGGAGGTGATTGCCGTCTGGTCTAACCGTTATGCCGAGGGCATTCCTATGGCGTCCTGCAAAAAAGTCGGAAAGGGGAGGGTTGTCTATCTCGGCACCTATCTGACCCCCGAACTGACGGAGGTGCTGTCGGAGGGCCTGTTCGCGGAGGCGGGCGTCGAACCACTTCTTCCCGACCTCCCGAAAGGTGTCGAGGTGACGATGCGCATGAATGATGATCGCCGCCTCCTCTTCATCCAGAACTGCACCGAACAGCCAGTGCGAATCGAGCATGTCCCGGCCGGCATTGATCTTCTGGATAGCGGCAAGGCGGTGGATGGACCGCTCGCACTCGAAGGCTACGGCTGCGCCGTCGTCCACCTCTCTTGAAACAACCCGCTGCCGGCTTGAGAAATCAGGAAAACGACATGACGAACACGGATAAAATTCGCTGGGGCATTCTTGGCCCTGGCCGTATCGCCGGCGACTTCTTCGCTGGCGCCGCCCAGTCAAAAACGGGGCGCGTGGAGGCGATCGCAACCCGCGATCCGCGGAAACCAGGACTTGCCGAGCGTTTTCCGGGCACGCGAATTCTTCGTCGCTATGATGCGCTGCTGGCGGACAAGGACATCGACGCGATCTATATTTCAACGCCGCATCCAACCCATGCCGAATGGGCGATCAAGGCCGCGAGGGCCGGCAAGCATGTGCTCTGTGAAAAGCCGATTGGCCTTTCCGCGGCTGAGGCAGAGGCCATGCAGACCGCCGCGCGTGTAGCCGGAACCTTTCTCGGCGAAGCCTACATGTATCGGCTACATCCTCTGACGTTGAAACTGATCGAGCTTCTCAACGCGAAGGCCATAGGCGAGGTTCGCATGATCAAGTTGAGCTTTGGCTTTGCCAAACCCTTCGAACAGGATCACAGGCTCTTTGCGAATGATCTTGCCGGCGGCGGTATCCTGGACGTAGGCGGATATCCGGTTTCGATGGCGCGATTGATCGCCGGCATCGACTATCCGAACGGCATCCTCGAGCCGGACCAGGTGTTCGGCGTGGGATATCTCGGCTCGACGAATGTCGATGAATGGAGCGCTGCCATTCTTCGCTTTCCAAATGGTATTATCGCTGAAGTAGCCTGTTCGGTATCACTGGCGCAGGACAATGTTTTGCGCATCTTCGGAACGGCCGGGTCGATCGAAGTCGATCATTTCTGGTTTGCCGGCGGAAAGCAGGGCGGCAGGGCAATCATTAGACTGTTTGATTCAAGCGGGACGCAAAGGGATATTCCGGTCGAAGAGCCGCGGCATATCTACAGCTTCGAAGTGGACGCAGCGGGGGAAGCAATAAGGGCGGGGCAGCTGGAATTCAGCTATCCAGGTATGACGGCAGCCGACACGCTCGGCAATCTCAAGGTTCTGGACAAATGGCGTGCCGCCATCGGACTGGAATATGCCCTCGAAACCCCGGCGATTCGCACGAGGACGCTTACCGGCGAAAAGCTTCAGCGCAAGGAACAAGTCACCCCCAGAGGGCATATTCCCGGATTAGAAAAAGAAATGTCCATGCTGGCGCTCGGCCTGATGGAATTCTCGACCTTTCCAGCGGCGTCGATCGTTCTTGACGCGTTCTTCGAGGCCGGCGGCAATCTCATCGACTCCGCCTTCCATTATGGGGGAGGTATGCAGGATCGTCTCATCGGCGATTGGATGCGCAGCCGCGGCGTGAGGAACGATGTGGTGGTGGTCGAGAAGGGCGCGCATTCCCCGCTCTGCTATCCTGATGTCATCGCCAAACAGCT
Source organism: Paramesorhizobium endophyticum (assembly GCF_014640615.1). Classification (GTDB taxonomy): domain Bacteria; phylum Pseudomonadota; class Alphaproteobacteria; order Rhizobiales; family Rhizobiaceae; genus Paramesorhizobium; species Paramesorhizobium endophyticum. Next base: position 360,031 of record NZ_BMHH01000002.1, read on the forward strand.
CGCCGTCAGCCTCGAGCGGATGCAGACCGATTATGTCGATGTTTATTTCATGCACCGCGACAATCCCGACATCCCGGTCGATGAGTTCGTCGACGCGATGGATGCAGAGGTCAAGGCAGGGCGCATTCGTGGCCCGATCGGTGGATCGAACTGGACCCGCGAGCGCATGGATCAGGCAATCGATTATGCGACACGCACCGGCAAGACAAAGCCCAGTGTCCTCTCCAACAATTTTTCGCTGGCGGAAATGGTGGATCCGGTCTGGCCCGGTTGCATTGCATCCTCCGACGTTGCCTGGAAAAACTGGCTGAAACTGCGGAAGGTCGTTAACTTTGCCTGGTCCAGTCAGGCGCGGGGTTTCTTCACCGATAGGGTCGGCCCGCAGAAGCGATCGGATGCTGAGCTGGTCCGGGCATGGTATTCCGACCTGAATTTCCAACGCAAGGCGCGCGCGGAAGAGCTTGGCCGGCGCCTTGGAAAGGATCCGATCCAGATCGCGCTTGCGTATGTAATGAACCAGCCATGGCCGGTAATCCCACTCATCGGTCCGGCGAGCCTCTCGGAGCTTCGCCACAGTATTGCGGCATCGATGATTCAACTGTCAGAGCAGGAGGTGTGTTGGCTGGAAGATGGCCAACTGTAATGAATGCAATCGCCACCTCTTGGCCTGCCCTGCAGACACATAACCGCTCGGTTTGTTCCGACTGGCGGAAATTCGAAGACTATGGCTGGCTCGGCGATGGTCTCTTGGTGGCGATCAAATGGCCCGTAAGGGACGGGCAGCGGAGGCTAGCGATGACGGGATTGGGATCGTTATCGCTGGGAGAATGCCCCTGCAAGGTCTGACTGGCCCCAAATCCGCCAACAATGCCGGCGCCCGACGATGGCGGCGTTCCACGCCACCTCGATTTCCCGCGCCCGGCGGCGGAAAAGTTCGCCCGCGTCGGTCAGGCGAACCCCACCGGGCAGCCTCGGCAAGTGGATTCGCTGAGAGAGCGTCCAAATCTTTGATCAGGACGCTCTCTGAAAATTCAGCAGGTCAGAACGAATAGCCGATCGAAAGTTTTCCGCCGATGCTCTTGCTGTCGCGACCGTCGCCGATCGCGCCGTTGATCCCGGCCTTTACCGTCAGCGCATCGTGCTGCAGCGCCACGTCGAAGCCGAGCCGACCGATATTGCGGCTGTTGAAGGCCGATTCCTGGCTGATCGCAAAGCCCTGCAGAGAGGCGGTGCTGACGGTCTCGGGCGTCGAGGCGAGATGCTCGAAGGTCAGGCGCGCGGTGGTGGCAAGCGCCCACTCGCCGATTTTGCGCTGATCGAGGCCGAGTTCGACACCGGCCTTGAGGCGGACCGCGGTTTCCTCGAACGCGTCGACGGCGAGCGCCAGTTCGCTGCCCTTTTCCTGGAAGGCGTCAAGCTTGACATGGGCGACATCAACCCCGGCAAACGGCGTGATCGCCCATTCGCCTGAGCGGAAGATGTGGCCGATTTCGGCGTTGACCCCCAAGACGGAGCCGTCCGTGCTGCCATCGGCAGTGCCGAGGCCGCCGCCGAGCGTTCGCGAGCTGTCATAGTTCATGATGCTGGCATTGATCCCTCCCGCCACATAGAATCCGGAATCGAGCGACGAGAAGCCGTAGCGTCCGCCGATGGTGGCGAGGAAGCCGTCGAGATCCACCTTGCCGCCCGCCGCCGAGATCGATGCGCCGCCATAGCCGAGCGCGCCATAGACGAGGGCACGCTCGTCGATACGGTAGGTCGCGCCGAAGAGCGGCATGACGCTGCGCTGCGAGCTCTTCGCCCCGCCTGAATCGCCGTCGGTCGAGAAGCTTTCGCCCAGCGTCGTCTGCCAGAAAGCTGCGTGGCCGATGTCGAGATCTTTGCCCCGCGCATAGGGCTGGATCGTTTCGCCAAGCTGCGAGGACAGGCGCGTCAACCAGCTGCCGGCATCGGCATGGACCTGCCCGCCGACTTGCATCTGGACGCCGCCCAGCGTGCCGGCGTCGATGGCCGACTGGAGATAGTAGTTGTAGGCCGTGTAATCGCCCGAGAGCTCGGAGTTCTGCAGCGCCTTCAGCAGCGCCGCGCCTGCGGCGGCGTTACCGGTTATTTGATCCTCCTCCGGCAGCGACTGGTAATAGACCATCTTGCCGCGCAGAACGTAAATGTCGGCCTGCGTCAGCCCAAGCCCTTCTTTCAGGTAATTGTCCATCGAGCCGTAGCTCGCCGCGACCTGGTCGAGACTTGCCTGCAGAAAGCTTGCCTGCACGCCCATGAGCGGCGCATAGATCGCGCGGGCATATTCGCCCGCCGCGCCCCCGCCGGCCTGCGCCGCGATGGCGTCGAGCGAGGCTTCGATGCGCGCCGCCGAATAGGTATTCGAGGCAAGGTAATCCTTCATGATTTGTTCTTGCGGCACGCCAGCGATGCTGTGCAGGATGGCCGAGATCCAGCCGGTGCGGTCCTTACCTGCAGTGCAATGATAGAGCGCTGCGGAGTCCGCATGGGCGAGTTCGAGAAGAACCTCACGGATGACGCTGCGCGTGCGTTCATTGGTAACGAAACTACGGTTGCCTTCTTCCATCAAGGCAATAGCGTCAGCCGGGCTGTTGAACACCGGCGTCGGCACATCATCCGAGCCGGAAACATTGTTGTTGAAATAGGTGACGCCGGGCCACAGGCGATCCGGATACTTGGCGATTTCGCCCGGCGTGCGCAAATCGATGACGGTCGAGATGTTCTGCCCCTGAATCGTCGCGTAATCGGTATCGTTGAGTGTCAGTGCGTTGGAGCGGAAGAACACGCCGGTGCGCATCACGCCATCATGAGCCGTGGTGTAGGCATAGCCGGTGCCGCCCATCGACGCCGGCAGACCGGCGAGATCGCGGAAATTATCGACCGAAGACAGGATCGGCGTATTGATCGCCTCCTGCGCCCATGCCGGTACCGCCAGCAGCGCCGGAAGGGCCGCTGCGCAAATTGTTACTCTCTTCATCGTCTGTCCCCACAAATTGAAATATTGCAGGCGGAGAACCGTCTCCGCATGGGGTGGCTGCTAGACGCCGTACGTAACACTGGCGTGACAATTTGCACTGAGTGCGAAAATATGCTGAGCGTGCGGTATATCTACGTCCCGGCGAGTATTGGCCATGCCTTCCAGGCCGCGCAAATTCATGCGAGAAGCTTGCATGCTTGACGATCTGCCCATCAAAGAAGGCCTGCGCGCGCGAAAACGGAGAGAAACCTTCCGGCGCATCGCCGATGCCGGTCTCGACCTGTTTCTCGCCAAGAGTTACCAAGCCACGACGCTCGACGAGATCGCGCTGGCGGCCGGCATCTCGCGCCGGACGTTCTTTTATTATTTTAGGAGCAAGGATGACATTCTGCTCGCCCATATGAACGGCTATGTGAATGCGCTGAGGGAACTGGTCCTGGAACATTCCGCAGCTGGTGCGCCATTCGATATTGCCTGCGCCGCGCTCAAGGCGCTTGCCGCTAGCTCCGAGCCCTCCCGAGCTATCGCCATCGCGCGGGTAATGAACGAAAGCGAAGCGCTACGCGCGCGGGCAGCGTTCAGCTACCAGCAGTTCGAACTGGCTCTCTATGAAGGCTTATGCGCTGTGTGTCCTGATGAAGACCGAAGCGACGGCCTGCGGCTCGTCGCCATGACAGCGAGTGGGGTGATGCGCCTTGCCGCCGATGCGTGGCGCCAGGATGACGGCAAGGAGTCGCTGGCAAAATATATCGAGAATGGGTTTTCATCGTTGAAAGCTGAGCTCGACGCTCATTTGATTGCTGGTCGCGCAGCGCGGCAAGGGTCGCAAGCTATATAATACGCCCCCAGAACCAATCGGCGAATGGTTCACAGTGCTGCGGGACCTTGTATGGCCGCCAAGCTGCCTTTACTTGCGCGGTCAAGGCCGGTGGCGCGGAGTGGACGCAAAGGCCGGGATTTCCATGTTGACCGTGAGGCCACCCTCGTTGGGCGCTTCGGCCCAAATCCGCCCTCCATGCAGTTCGAGAGAGTGGCGGGCGATGGCAAGGCCGAGGCCGTGGCCACCGATAAGGGGAGGGTCATTCAGGCGGACGAATGGGTCGAAGATTTCGGTGAGATATCCGGGCGGCACACCGGGGCCACAGTCTTTTACGCTCACCTTCAAAAGGTGTTCTCCTTCAAGAGAAGCATATACGCGAACCATGGTGCCCTCGGCGGTATATTTCAGGGCATTGCGGATTACGTTTTCGAATGCGCGATAAAGCAGTTCGCCATCGACCTCGGCGATGAACTCCTTTTGCCCGTCCAGGCGAACTTCGACATTCCTTCGCTGTCCTTCGAAGGATGCATCCTCGACGATGGCGTCGAGCAGCTCGATCACGTCGATCCGCTGCCGTTCGACCGGAATATGCGATCCGGAACCAAGACGGGCCAGAGTCAGGATCTGTTCGACCAGCGTGTTGAGCCGCTCGATCTCGCGATTCATCCGCAGGAGCATCGTATCGACTTTCTCGGGTTTTTGCCGGAGTACGCCCAACTCGACCTGAAGACGGGAAAGCGGAGACCGCAGCTCATGGGAAATATCGTGATAGAGCCTCTGCCGGGTCGCCTGCAGGGCTTCAAGCTTCGCCGCCGTGACGTCGAAATCATGGGCAAGGTCGGAAACCTCGTCCCGCTGTTTGGTGAACCGGCTCCCGATCCGCGTCGTGAAATCCCCGCCTGCCAGCCTGTGAAGACCGTTCTTCAACGTGACGATTGGGTGGGTCAAATATTTCGCAAGCCAGAACGACGCCAGCAGACTTGCCACAAGGCAGGTAAGGAAGGGAAAAAAGATGTATTTGAATATCCGATAGAAACTATCCGATTGCCGCACCGTAATTTTATAGCATCCGCCTTCTCCCGTGACGAAGCGGGTCGTTTGGCTGTCCTTCGTCCCGCCCGTCTCGCAATGCGCGCTTCCTGCCGGGATCTCTGCTATCTCCGGGTGGGATGAAGAAATGTCTTCCAACGCAGCGGCGACCGTACGGGCGGCATCCAGATGATCCGTTTCAACGAGGGTTGCGATCAAGTCGAGCGCCAGGGCCGATGTGGTCGGATATTTTTCCTCGGCCGGCAGCGTAGCTCCAGAGAACCTTGTCAGGAGGAGAATGAGGCCGATCGTTCCGGCGATGCACAGCCATATCATAATGAAAAGTCTGCGGAACAGGCCGTTCATGAGGGATCCTGAACCAGCTGATATCCTTGCGCACGGACCGTCCTGATCCAGGGCTGGCCGTCAGGACGCAAGCCGAGCTTCTGCCTGATGCTGCTGATGTGGACGTCGATCCGCCGGTCGAACGGAGCAAGCGTGCTGCCGAAGGCGCGTTTGGAAAGATCGCTCTTGGCAACGAGCTGGCCTGCTTCGCGAACCAGAACCTCGAGAAGGTTGAACTCTGTTCCGGTCAGCTCGAGCGGACGGCCATCGCATATCACGGTTCGGGAACCGGGATATACCTCCAGCGCGCCGGCCCGAAGCACGCCAGGAGCGCCGCCGCGCTCGGATTTCTTCAGGCGCCGGAGGATCGCCCGCAGCCGCGCCACGATTTCATCTGGAAAGCAGGGTTTGGGGACATAGTCATCCGCTCCGAGATTGAGCCCGGTAATCCGGTCGACGTTTTCCCCGCGGGCCGAGAGCATCAGGACCGGAATATCGCTGGAGGCACGGATTCTCTGGAGCACGTCGATCCCATTGATCCGCGGCATCATGACGTCGAGGACGATGATATCGTAACGTCCAGAAAGGGCTTCCTCGATACCATGGCGCGGATCGTTCGCTGCCCGGCCGACAAAACCTTCCTCACTCAAATATTCGATGAGAAGCGAGGTCAGTTCCTCGTCGTCATCGATCAACAGAACCTTCGTCATTACAGTTCACTGGCTATTTCAAGGTCTCATGCACTCCCAAGTCTCATGCCACGAACAGGGCTGGACAACCGAGCACTTTTGCAAAACTTTACGCCAGCTTAACGGCACTTAACGCTGGGGGTGATAGAACTTGTCACGCTTACCCCTCGCATCCCCGCGATGCAAACAAAAGCGCGTGTTTGCTGCCTTTCGATAATGCAGCTCTGTCAGAACAAAAACTCTTGGGATGTCTCATGGAGAGCCAAACGGACTCGCTGCATACGCAGGAATCTATCGGCCGTCACGCATCCGCCCGCAGCATGAAACCGGCAGATCGGCTTGGCCTTGCGATAGCGCTGAGCCGGTTTCAGCATAAGCGGCGACAGGTCGCTTTCCTCATGATCCTGCTGGCAATCGGATTTCTCTTTTTCCTTGAAGCTCGCTCCAGTGAATTCATTGCCGGCGTCGTCGAAACATTCGGGATCGGCCTGATGGCGATGGCCGTCATCGGCCGCCTCTGGTCGACGCTTTATATCGGCGGCCGGAAAAATGGAGAACTGGTCGCTGCCGGCCCATACTCCATCACGCGCAATCCGCTCTATCTGTTTTCCGCGATAGGCGCCGCGGGAGCGGGCGCGCAGACCGGAAGCATTGTCGTAACGCTGGCATTCGCCGTCGCCACCTGGGGCATCTTTGCGATCGTAATCCGCCGTGAGGAGAAATATCTGCGCCAGGCGTTTGACGAGTATTACGCTGATTATTGCATGCGTGTGCCGCGCTTCCTGCCCCGGTGGTCCGCCTTCACCGACGCCGATTGGGTGATGGCAAGCCCCAAACGGCTCTACGCAACCTTTTTTGACAGCCTGGTCTTTTTCACGGCGGTGCCTTTGTCCGAAGGCATCGAGTGGCTTCAGGAATACGGCGTGGTTCCGGTGGTACTGCGGCTTCCCTGATGGGGCGGCAAATTTGCATAACTTTACACTGGGTTAACGGCACTTAACGGTGGAAACGATAAAATTCGCCCCATCCAACCTGGGAGTAACATGCGGTGCGGCCAAAATTTCCGGCAAGTTTTTTGATCCCGCTTTCGTTCGATCCATTGACAGTGCGCCGCATTTTCGAGGGGGTATTCATGCGTTGCGTATGCTCGGTGGTCCTCCTCTCCATCTGTCTTGCCGGCTGCGCGAAGGTTCCCCTGGAATCAGGCGCATCGCTGTCTTCCTACGCCAATCTCACTCCCGAAAAGAGCCTCTTGGCCAAGGCCGCGATCAAGGTAGACCGTGATGCTCTTTTGAGAGCGCGCACGGTTCGGATTGTCCCGACGGGATTTACACCCACGGCGGGAGCGATGGTCGAGGATCAGAAAGATCTCCGCCTCGTGGCCAACGCGATCGATCGTTCGCTATGCGTGGCCCTCAGCGATCGCCTGCAGGTGGTGGGCAATGGCCAAGCCGCCGATTTGACTGTTCGCGCCAATGTAACTGCTTTGGTGCCGACGAATGCTGCCGTTTCCGCCCTATCCACCGCCACCTCGCTCGGGACGTCAGCAGTCCTTCCCGTCTCTGCGCCCCGGTTGCCGTTCGGGTTGGGTGGTCTCGGCGTCGAGGCGGAAGCGATAGGCGCCGATGGCCAGCAGAAAGCCGCCATGGTCTGGGCGAGGGGAGCCAATTCGATCACCGAAAAGCCGCGAATGTCCAAGGTCGGCGACGCCTATAGCCTCGCTTCCAAATTCGGCAATGACTTTGCCGCGATGATCGTGAAAGGCAAATCCCCCTTTGGAGGCATGCCGGAGATTCCGTCGCTCCAGAAGGTACGCTCAAATCTCGGAGGAAAGGCCAAATATGCCGCCTGTGAAACCTTCGGCAGAGCGCCAGGGGTCGCGGGTCTGGTTACAGGCCAGCTCGGTCTGCCTCCCGGGTGGTCCGACAAGGGGGACGCTACGGCGGGCAAGTAAATGCTGAGCGTGCTTATTCACCTCGATTTCTCTCGATGAAAACCAAAGGAAATGCAATGACAGGCTTGCAACAGGCCCTCCGTTGGCTTGCCCTCGCTTGTGTCGGGCTGCCGCTCGCCAGCTGCTCCGATGAAGCAGACAAATCCAGAGCGGGTGCGGCGCCCCAGGCCGAAGTCGCAATCGTTGAGGTGAAGGCAGAGAAGCTGCCTGTCGTGACAGAGTTGCCAGGGCGCGTAGCGCCCATGGTGACCGCCGATGTCCGCCCTCGCATAACAGGGATGGTGCTCAAGCGGGTCTTCGAGCAGGGCTCGACGGTCAAGGAAGGGGATGTCCTCTACGTCATCGACCCGAAGCCATTCGAGGCCAAGGTGGCGGCGGCCAAGGCCGCGCTGGATTCCGCCATCGCCGCCCGGGAACTGGCCCAGGAGCGCGCCGACCGGCAAAGGGAACTGCTCCAGCGCGGCGTCACCAGCAAGGATAATAGCGACACCGCCATCGCGACGCTCGCGCAGAGCAACGCCGACGTTGATCGCACACGGGCCGACCTGACGACCGCCCAGCTCGAATTGCAATATACGCAAATCCGCGCACCGATTTCCGGCAAGATCGGCCGTGCGCTTGTCACAGAGGGTGCGCTTGTCAGCCCCACCTCGGACGTGATGGCGACTATCCAGCAGATCGATCCGGTCTATGTGGATTTCACCCAGCCTGCGGATAGCGTCATCGCGCTCAAGAACGCGCTTGCGCAAGGCAAGCTTCAGGCGGATGAATCGGGAAGCGCCCGCTTGAAGCTCATCTCGGCGGGGGGCAAGCCGTACCCGCACGATGGCAGGCTCCTGTTCTCCGAGGCGTCCGTGAATTCGGCAACGGGCCAGATCATTTTGCGCGGCGAGTTTCCCAATCCCGAGATGAACCTGCTACCCGGCATGTATGTGCGGGGACGACTTGAGCAGGCCGCACTCGACGGCGCGCTTGCCGTCCCCGAGCAGGCGGTTCAGCGCAACACGGCAGGCAACGCCCAGCTCTATATCGTCGCAGATGATGGCAAGGTGCAGCTCCGAACGGTTACGCTCGGCTGGATCGTCGATGGCCGCTGGGTTGTCGTCAAGGGCCTCTATCCGGGTGACAGGGTAGTGGTGGAGGGCTTCCAGCGGATTGCTCCTGGCGCGCCGGTGAAGACCACGCCCTGGACACATCCCTCCCTCGCCAGCACCGACAGTTCAGACAAGGGTTAAGACCGATGGCAGCCTTCTTCATAGACCGCCCGGTATTCGCCTGGGTCATCGCCATCATCATCATGCTGGCGGGGGCGATTTCGCTCACCGTGCTGCCCGTCTCGCAATATCCCAAGGTGGCTCCGCCGCAGGTGAAGATCTCGGCGGTCTATCCCGGGGCTTCCCCGGAAGATACCTATGAGGGCGTCACACGGCTGATCGAAGAGGAACTGAGCGGCGTCCCCGGCATGCTCTATTTCGAGTCGACCTCGGACGCTTCGGGATCCATCGGCATTACGGCCACCTTCGAGCCCGGGACGGATCCGGACGACGCCACCGTCGAGGTGCAGAACCGCGTGCGGCGGGTCGAGGGAAGGCTTCCAGCCTCGATCGTGCAGCAGGGGATCAGCGTCGATGCCGCCAGCAGCGGCACAATTCTTCTCGTTGCGCTGACCTCGAAGAGCGGTGAGACGGATGGCCTTGCGCTCGGCGATTACATGAGCCGGAATGTCGCTAGCGAGCTGCGCCGCATACCCGGCGTGGGCAATGCGCAGCTTTTCGGCAGCGAACGCGCCATGCGGGTCTGGGTCGATCCGGACAAGCTTCTGGGGTTCGGCCTTGCGCCCGCCGATGTGACGGATGCGATCCGCTCCCAGAATGCGCAGGTGGCCGCCGGGCGGCTTGGCGCTGCTCCAGTGGGACCTGAACGTCGGACGACGGGCTCCCTCATTATCAAGGGACAGCTTACCACGCCGGAGGCATTCGGCGATATCGTGCTGCGCGCCGAACCCGACGGTTCCACCGTGCGGCTGCGCGACGTTGCCCGCATCGAAATCGGCGCCGAATCCTATGGCACCTCGACGCGCATCAACGGCAAACCGGCGGCGGGCGCTTCCATCGAGCTTGCGCCGGGCGGTAATGCCCTCGACGTCGCGACTGCCATCCGTGAGCGAATGCGGGAACTGCAAACCTCGTTTCCCCAAGATATCGAATGGTCCATCCCCTATGACACGACACCGTTCGTCGAGATTTCCATCGACAAGGTCCTGCACACGCTGATCGAGGCGATCGTTCTCGTTTTCGCCGTCATGTTCCTGTTCTTGCAGAACATCCGCTACACGATCATTCCAACCTTGGTTGTGCCTATCGCGCTGCTCGGTGCGTGCGGCGTCATGTTCCTGCTCGGCTTTTCCATCAATGTGCTGACTATGTTCGGCATGGTGCTCGCCATCGGCATTCTGGTGGACGACGCCATTGTCGTGGTCGAAAATGTCGAGCGGATCATGATGGAGGAGGGGCTTTCCCCCAAAGAGGCTACCAAGAAGGCGATGAGCCAGATTACCGGCGCGGTCATCGGCATCACGCTGGTGCTCACCTCGGTCTTCGTGCCGATGGCCTTCTTTCCGGGAGCCGTTGGCGTGATCTATCAGCAGTTCTCGCTGACGATGGTCGCCTCCATCCTCTTCTCAGCCTTCCTGGCGCTGTCGCTGACTCCAGCTCTTTGCGCCACGTTCCTGAAGCCTATTCCGAAGGGCCATGCTCATTCCAAAAAAGGGCTCTTCGGATGGTTCAACCGGGCGTTCGATGCCTCGTCGCACGGTTACAGCAACTGGGTTGGCCGGCTGCTGCATAAAAGCGCGCGCATGATGCTCGTCTATCTCGTCGTCGCTGGCGTGACCGGCTACCTGTTCCTGCGCCTGCCGACGGACTTCCTACCGATGGAGGATCAGGGTGCATTGCTCGCCCAGGTGCAGGCGCCAGCGGATGCAACATCCGCGCGAACGCTAGAATCCATCGAGAAGATGGAGGAGACCGTGATGGAGAATCCTGCGGTGACGCGCGTGGTCGCCATTAATGGATTCAGTTTTTCCGGCGCGGGAGAGAACGCGGCGATGGTGTTCATTACGCTGAAGGACTGGAGCGAGCGCACCGCCGAGCAAGGCGCGGCGGCAATTGCCCAGAAGCTCAACGCCCAATTCCAGACGATCAAGGACGCCGTTGCTTTCGCGACTTCGCCGGCTGCAATTCCCGGGCTCGGCAGCACCAACGGCTTCGCCTTCCGTCTGCAGGATCGCGCCAACAAGGGCACAGAAGCGCTCTGGGCCGCGCGCGACCAGTTTCTGGCGGAAGTCCGAAAAAGCCCGGTTCTGACGGGCGTCCGGGAGGAGGGACTCGCCCCGGCAGCGCAGGTGGTGCTGAAGATCGATCGGGAAAAGGCCAATGCCTTCGGCGTTACCTTCGCCCAGATCAACCAGACGATAAGCACCAATCTCGGCTCGTCCTATGTGAACGACTTCCCGAATAACGGGCGAATGCAGCGGGTGACCGTCCAGGCCGACCCAGGCAAGCGCGGCGATATTTTCGACGTGCTGAGCATGAGCGTTCGCAACAGCAATGGCGAGATGGTGCCGCTTTCGGAGTTCGCCAGCTATGAATGGGCCAAAGGGCCGATCCAGCTCGTGGGCTATAATGGTTTCCCCGCCATCCGCATCAGCGGGCAGGCGGCTCCCGGCTATTCGTCCGGCGATGCCATCGCCGAGGTCGAGCGCATCGCCAGCCTGCTGCCGGAAGGGTTCGGCTATGAATGGACCGGCCAGACGCTTCAGGAGATTCAATCAGGCGCGCAGGTGCCGATGCTGCTGGGCCTTTCCTGCCTGCTGGTCTTCCTGTGTCTTGCCGCGCTTTATGAAAGCTGGGCCATTCCGCTGGCCGTCATGCTGGTGATTCCGCTCGGGGTGATCGGCTCGCTTGCGGCGGTGATGCTGCGCGACATGCCGAACGATGTCTATTTCAAGGTGGGGCTCATCACGATCATCGGCCTGGCCGCCAAGAACGCCATTCTGATCATCGAGTTCGCCAAGGATCTCCGGGCAACTGGAAAACCCCTCACTGAGGCGGCAGTGGAGGCGGCGCGTCTTCGCTTCCGGCCAATCCTGATGACCTCGCTGGCCTTCACGCTTGGTGTCGTGCCTCTGGTCATTGCGAGCGGTGCCGGGTCTGCAAGCCAACGCGCCATCGGCACCGGCGTGATGGGCGGCATGATCTCGGCGACGGTGCTCGCCATCTTCTTCGTGCCGGTGTTCTTCGTCTTCGTCATGCGATGGGTGAAGACCAAGCCGGAAACCGGTGCGACAGGGGCCTCGGCAGAACCGCAGCGGGGCTGAGACCGGAACCCTGGATGAAATTCGCAGAAAACCTGATGCTGAAGAAGGAGTACCAACCATGAAAAGGCATCTCACAATATTGGGTGCGGCCGTAGCGCTGGTCGCGGCGTCATCGATGGCGGAGGCCGCGGTCCGTGGCTATGCGACCACGGATGTAAACATGCGTTCCGGTCCGAGCACTGCCTATCCCGCCGTAACCGTGATCCCTGAGGGGGAACCTCTCAGGATCAATGGCTGTCTGCGGGACGTGAACTGGTGCGATGTCTCGTGGGTGGGCGGTCGCGGCTGGGCCTATGGACGGTATGTCCAGGCCGATTACCGCTCCCGCCGCGTTTACGTCGAGCCCGACTATTACCCCCGTCTGGGCATTCCCACTGTCACCTTCGACGTGGACACATACTGGGATCGACACTACCGCGATCGCAATTTCTATCATGAGCGGGATCGCTGGGGGCGTTACGACTGGCGCCACGACCGCCATCTGCCACGAGGCTGACGCGCGATGTAAACGCCCCGGCCGATGGGATTGCCAGGCGGCTCGCCAATCGCGGCGCCCGGCAATCCTCAATTCCTCGATTTTGTTTCGCATTCAACAAAGGAGACTATCAATGCGTAAGTGCATGTTATCCATCGCCATCGTGGCCGCTTCCCTGGCCGCCATGCCCGCCTCTGCACAATCATGGAAGCTTCAGGCATCCGTGCAGCGGCAGATTCAGTCGGACATCAACCAGCTGGAAAATCAGATCAACAAAGCGGAGAGGAGGGGCCAGATTTCCCGGAAAGAAGCCAAGAGCCTGCGCGGCGAAGCCTCAAGCGTGCAGCGGCTCTACAACCGTCTTTCGCGCAACGGGCTGGATCGGGGTGAAGTGGGACAGCTCGAGACACAGGTGAATCGAATCCACCAGCATCTGAAGCTGGAGAAGCGTGACTGGGATGGCCGCCGCGGCTAAGCCGAGGTAGCGTGGCCATGCTGCCGGTTTGCGCTGGCGGCATGGCTTAGGTAACGCCTGGGGACAGAAGGGCCCGTCACCCTCAAGATTTATTGGGCTCACGTTGTCCACCCCTGCCGTTCCGGCCGTCGGCGCTTCGTCGCGTAAACGGCCGTTCCGACAAGCCGTTTTACACTCCTCCGTGTGGGACATCCCTGAATATCTCGACTACGCTCCAAGGTGCGGCGTCACCGAAAAAGCGGGCCAGGTTCTGCGCGGACGCGTCGGCGACTTCGCTGCTGCGCGGGAACAGGTCGCATTCGTAATCTGTGAGCGCAGCTTCGATGTCGCCTGGATGATGAATAAGCGCTTTGGCAAGCTCCGCGCCATCGTACATCGCCAGATTAGCTCCTTCGCCGGCGAAGGGTGACATGAGATGCGCCGCGTCGCCGACCAGAGTGACTCCGGGCACTCGATCCCACCGCAGCCCGACCGGCAGTGCATAGACCGGGCGAAGCGCCGGCTCAGCCTCGCTGTCCGTAATGAATGCGGTGAGGTGGGGCGCCCATCCCTCGAACTGCCTCGAGACATGCTTCAGTCCACATCGCGTGTCGCCAAAGTCTATTGAGCGTATCCATTCCTCGGGTTTGTTCAGCGCGGCATAGCCGCGCGCGGTCCCATCGGCGTAGCGATGGACCATGATGCCCTTGCCTGGAGCGACAGCCATGAGTGTGCCGCTGCCGATCGCGCCGAGGGATGCCTTATGTCGCGCTTCACCGTCGGAAAGCGCGATGTCGATGAAGCAGGTGCCAGTATAGTGAGGCTTTGCATCGGAAAGAATGGGCCGGACCTTCGACCAGGCGCCGTCCGCTCCCACGAGCACATCGGCCGCGACCGTCGCGCCGTCGGAGAAGGTGACCGCGGGCCGACCGCGATCGGTCGCGACCGATGTCACCTTGCGGTCCCATTTGATCGTGCCGACAGGAAGCGACCCGATGAGCATGTCTCGAAGTGCGCCCCTGTCGGCTTCCGGTGTAGTGGTGCGACCGCCGGGGTCGTCGAACAGAATATTGCCGTTCTGATCGACGACCCGTTTGGCATCCTCCCCGGGGCGGATGAGATCCAGGAAAGCGTCGAATAGGCCGGCGGCCTTTAAGGCGCGTTGACCATTATGCTCGTGGATGTCGAGTAGACCTCCCTGCCTCCTCTCATTTGCCGAGACTTCAGCTTCGTAGACGGTGCAGGGGATGCCGTTCACATGCAGGGCGCGAGCCAGCATGAGACCGCCCAACCCCGCGCCGATAATTGCAATATCGTTTTGCATTCTAGCGCTCCAAGTATCACGTCAGCGTCGATCGACGCTGACGTGCTCTCGACCCGATGGTCGTGAGACAGTTGCTTTCGGAGACGCTGGCCGAACCATGCTGACGGTATGGCTGACGTGTATTCGAAAGCCTGACGAGCATACCAATGCTGCTGGCGTTCGTTTTTCGCGACTGGTTTTATCTACATCGGTCCGCCGTGTTGAGCAACCCGTCTTGCTAAGACGCATCATGAGCAAGCTTTACCGTAGGGTCTCTCACCGATAGAGACGGCGACGGTCAACGACAATATCGCCACTTATCCGGCGAGCGGTTCGAGGGCTTGCTGTCGCCTGTGGTTGCCGCGCCTGCGCCATTGAATGCCATGGCAAGGGCGTTGGCATCGCGTCCGGCATCGGATTTGAGCCCTTTGCCTGCGACTGACAACCCCTCCGAGATCAGGCCGGTGATCCGGTGTCTGAATGGCCTGTTTGCCCGGGTCGACGCGGTGCGGGAGCACGAGTGGGATTTTACCGCGTTCGCAGCCCTCCGAGAAAATGCGCTTCGGCAAATCGCCATATGTGTGGACCGAACGTCGCGGCTGATCCGGCAGCTTGACGATTTCACAAATGCCGAGATTGGCGAGGTCATCCAGGACGAGGGCCGCGTCAATGTCGGGAAAGCTCTGGAGACGCTCGCAGAGGATATAAGACAGCACTATCCACAAGCGGTCGTCATCTCGGTCGAGTTCGCCCTTTTTTCCGTTACCCTCCCGGTCACAGCGGATCACTGTTCATGCTTGCAGCGCGGAATCTTTTGGAAAATGCGGTTCTGCACTCTCCACCAGATCGGTCCGTCGCCTGCTGGTTGCGGCGCGAGCCGGGCTTTCTTGCTGTCGTCATCGATGATTGCGGGCCCGACATCCCGGACGATGAGTTGCCAAAGGTGCGCGACCGCTTCTTCAGGGGCGCAACAAGACGGAAATGAGCAGCGGGCTCGGCCTTGCCATCGTCATGATTTTCGGCTCCTCTTTCGTTCAGCGAGCGACGAATTCTTCGGTTCCGATCACCTCGCCATAGAACATAGCGAGCGCCGCCATGACCCGAAGCAACATCGACGCCACGTGATCGACAAATGCCGTGCGCCGGATCGTTCCGTCGGGATAGAAAAGGGCAGTTTAACCGGAGGTGCCGACAACCGTGCCTTGGGCGAGAGCGCACAAAGTTTCCTGACCTTCGGCCACCGCGAATATCTCGCATTGGCAGACCGCCTGCCGTTTGCCGGTGCTTCTGGCGCTCGCCCGCGCAACTAATTCCGTTCCACGTGCAGGCTTGATGTAATTGATCTTGAACTCTGACGTCAGGGCATTGCCGCCCAATGCGAGCCCGCCGGCAAAGGTAATCGCGTTGTCCGCCAGATAGCTGAGAACCCCGCCATGGACGAACCCGTGCTGCTGTTTCAAATTGTCGGAGATTGTAAGGCGCAGTTCGGCGCTTCTCGGCTCGGCTTTTGTCAGCCGTGCGCCTATGAACCGGCTGAATGGCTGGCTATCGAAAACCTGGTGTGCAAACGAAAGAAGATCATCCATGTCATTCCATCCAGTTGTATCAGGCAATCTACGGTCCTTCATGCTCGGTCATAGGTGTCACCGATGATCGATTAAGGGCCTGGTCGACGCTTTGTTGGAAAACTGCGAGAAGACCTTCTTCCAGTCCGAGAGTATGGAATTCATTGCCACCGAACCGGAGCCCCTTCTGCACATCTTCCGCTACGGCAAAATCTTCGAGATCGAAGACCATGTCATTGGTGTACTCGAAACGCTTGGCGAGTGCTGCCTCACCTTTTTCTCCGTTAAACAGTTCCTCTCGGTCGTTAAACAGTTCCTCTCGGTAAAGCATCTCATGGGTCCAGATGGTTCGATCCGGAGCTTCGGGATAAAACTTGTTTATCGACACGTAGTCGGGATGCATTATGAAAAACGTATTGGGAAACAAGGTGTAGTATACTGAGGCGTAATCCAGAATGCGCCATTTTTCCGGCTCGACATTCAAAGCGTCGAGAATGTTGGTCCTGGCGGCGGCGATCCGGATATGCGGTCCGTGCTCGAAATGCGCAAGGACGCCCTTTCGGAATGAAGTGGCAATCGTTGTACGATGCAGGAAAGGAACGTGATAGCCTTCCAGGTAGGTCTTTAGAAGCAGCTTCCAGTTCGCATTCTTAATGATCACGCTCTTGCGATAACTGACAAGCCTATCAATGCCGAAATGATCCATATCGTCCGCAATCGGTCCGAGATAGCTTTTCAGATCGATCATTGTCCCGGGGGTCGGATGAATCCAGATGAGGCCGCCCTGTTCGGCCACAGGGAGTTCCACCAAGCCGAAACGGCGGCGATCAAGATGCGGAAAATTATGCTCCTTTGTTATGGCCCTCAGGGAACCATCGAGATCATAGACCCACCCATGGAAGGGGCAGACAAAAGCCTTGAGCTTCTTATTTTCCGTCGCCCTGGTAATGAGTCTGGCGCCCCGGTGCCGGCAAATATTCAAGAAGGCGCGCAGCTGCCCCTCCTTGTCGCGGATCACGACATAGGGAAAACGGTCCCAATCACTGAGGAGAAAAGATCCAGGCTCACGCACATGACAGGCGTGTCCCGCAACTGTTGGATATTGGCGGAATACGGTCCCCATTTCATGCTCGAACGTTGCGTCGTCTGTATAGTTGCGTACCGGGATCTGGGTGACTTGTCCCAGCATGTCCTGATGACGCTCCTCCTTGCGCAGGCCGAGCAGCAAACGCAGGGTTTCGACTTGTGTCTCGTGTTTCATCCCCGACCTCCCAATCGGCAGATGCGCGAAGGCGCGATCTGTCATAAGAAACATACAAAGAAATGAATCGGAGTTCAATTGTTTATGGCCTACCGACGCACATCAAAGATGCAGCGACGCCTCGACACGACGCGTGATCAGCTTATCGAAGCGGCGCGGCAGCTCGTGGCGCGATCAGGCTATGCAGGCACATCCATTCCAGCGGTTGCAATAGCTGCGGGAATTTCGACGGGCAGCGTCTACCGGCATTTCCCTTCGAAGGCGGCTTTGTTCCTCGAAGTGTTCCAGCAGGCCTCATTGCACGAAATCGAAGCATTCGATCGCGCGGCGCGAATTCCGGGTACGGTTCCTGAGCGCTTGGCCAGCATGGTGGGGACCTTCGCCCGGCGCGCCCTTAAGGGACGCAGGCTCGCTTGGGCATTGCTGGTCGAACCCGTCAGTCCGGAAATCGATGCAGATCGCCGTAGATTCCGCGAGCCATACCGAGCGATTATCGAAGAAGTCATCAACGAAGGCATCGAGGTGGGTGAACTCATGCAGCAAGATGCGCGCGTCACGTCCATATGCATCGTGGGTGCTATCGTCGAAACCCTGCTTGGCCCGTTGAGCGATACGCCACGAGCAGGGGAGGAGGATATTATTGTCAAGAACCTGATAGCGATCTGTGTACGCGCTTCGGGGCCTATCAAACCATGATCCATATTTTCGCCGGTGATGAACGCGCTGGTGATGATCAGGATGAAGCGCAGCCGCGTATCCACAGGATCAGCGCGGCCGCGAAGAGTACCGCCGACAGATTATAGAGCATGGCGCCCGAAAACGCCGCGGCGTAATGATCGGCGCCCGGCGCGCCTCCAGCCGGATGCTCCGCGAGGAGGTTGATGAAGAAGATGCCGACGATGGCGACTCCGAAGGCTCCGCCGACCTGCTGCATCGTGGAGACGATGCCCGCAGCCATTCCCGCATGGCGCTCCTCAACAAAGCCGATGACGAGATTGAGCAGCGGCGTCATTGAGAGGCCTTGTCCGAAGCCAAACAGGACGAGTGCGGGTAGGAGGCGCCACACGTCGTCCGCGCTTGCAAGTTCGCCGACCCGCACGATCAACCACAGAATGCCGGCCGCATAGATCAGGGCGCCTCCGGCAATGGCCCTCTCGCCGAAGCGCGCCACTAACCTCGGCGCAGCCAAGGACGCCGCGACGAAGCCGATGCTGGCCGGCGCAAACAGGCTGCCCGCCTCGAATGGGGTGAGCCCGAGGCCCGACTGAACGAGGAGCGCGAAGCAGAGGAAGAGCGATGTCGCCGTGGAATAGATGGCGAGCACGACGATCACGCCGAGCGCGAAGCCGCGATTTGCGAAGAGCTTGAGATCGATGGCCGGCGCTCTGTTGCGATGAGCAAGATTTCTTTCCCAGGCGAGAAAGGCAGAGAGTGTCAGCGCCGAGAGGGCAAAGCAGAGCCACGTCCACACAGGCCAGCCCATGTTCGGCCCCTCCAGCAGAGGCACGAGCAGGAGCGTGAGGCCGAGCGTCGCAAGGCCGATGCCGATCCAGTCCACGGCAGCCGCGTCTGCCGCGCGCGACCCGGGGATCGCCTTGCCTAAACAGGCCGCAGCGAGGCCAATCGGGAGATTAATGAGAAACACCGCCCGCCAGCCGAGGCCGAAAAGGTCGCTTTCAACGATCAGGCCGCCCAGCACCTGTCCGGCGATGGCGGCGAACCCCAGCGTCATGCCCAGCAGGCCGAAGGCGCGGCGGCGCCCGGCGTCGTCATAGAGGACGCGCAGCAACGCATAGACCTGCGGGAACAGTATCGCGCCCGTCGCTCCCTGCAGGAAGCGCGCGACGATCAGGCTCGTCGCGTCGGGTGCTGCACCGCAGAAGAAGGAGGTTATGGCGAAGCCGATCATGCCGAGGATGAACAGCCGGCGGCGGCCGTACCGGTCGCCGAGACGTCCGCCTGCGATCAGCAGAATGCCGAATGCGAGTTCGTAGCCGGCGATGACAAGACCGATCTCGGCGAAGTCTGCCTTAAGATCGGCTTGCATCGAGGGGATGGCCACATTGACCACGAACAGGTCGAAGACGGTGATGAAGCCGCCGAGCAAGAGGACGGCGAGCGCGAGCGGCGATATGGCGGAATGGCTCGCGGCGGAAGTTGGTGCGGGAAATGTAGCTCTGGTTGTTGAAGTGCAACTGTCGGACATAGCGGCTCTCCTGGTTGAAGCCACCGGATAGGCCGCCTATGATCCTGCTACTATGGAAGAAATTATGCTATTACTATGAGCAATATGGAAAGCCGATATAACCGCACACGCACGGAATTGGCGGATTTTCTGCGTCGGCGGCGCGAAAGCCTATCACCGCTCGATGTCGGCCTCGCGCCGGGAAAAAGACGCCGAACGCCGGGGCTGCGGCGGGAAGAAGTGGCGGCGCTCGCCGGTGTCGGGCTCACCTGGTACACATGGCTGGAACAGGGGCGCGACATCAACGTCTCGGCTTCGTTTCTCGACAATATATCCCGGGTGCTGAAACTCGATGAAACGGAGCGACGGCATCTGTTCCTGCTGGCGCACCACCGTCCTCCCGCCATCAACGGCCGGCCCTGGTGCGCGTTGCCGCCGCTTGTTCGGCGGGTGATCGACGATTTGGCTTTACGGCCCGCTTACGTCATGAACCTGCGCTGGGATGTGATCGGCTGGAACGCGGCCGCTGAGCGGCTGTTCGGGTTCGAGGCGCGCGATCCGGCAGAGCGGAACATGCTTTGGATGCTCTTTGCCGATGATAGGCTATCGAGCCGGATCGTGGAGTGGGACATGCAGGCGCCGCAGATCCTCGCGAGCTTCCGGCGCGACTACGCGCAAGCGCCCGACGACGAAGACATGATTGGGCTGGTTGAAACGCTCGAGCAGTGCTCGCCTGCATTTCGCGATCTCTGGCGCCGGCACGACGTGCATGGCCGCTGCCAGGGGCGCCGCAGCTTCCTTGTCGCGGGAATTGGGGCCGTCGCATTCGAGCATTCGACATTCATCGTCGATGAGGAGAAGCACCTGCGGCTTGTCGTCTATGCGGCTCTCGAAGAGGGCGATACGAGCGGTGCGTTGCGGGGGGCAAACGCTCTTTGATTGAGCAGGCGGCAAAGTGATGAACATTGCATTTTCTTCGCTGGTCCAATTCCTTACGAGCCACATGACTCCCGGTGAAACGGAAGGCGGCAGACCTGTTGAAGAAGATTCTGGACATCCGGCTTCCCTTGCGAGCCAAAATAGGAGAGTCCCACCCTATGTCGCGCGCCAAATCAGATAGGGCATCGCGCTGGCGCCGCAAAGCCAGATCGGCGCGCCGCACAGCGCATCGACGGCGAAGGGGGGAAGCAGCGGACCGTGCCGAGCTGCTGCAATTCGAACAGGCCGAACATGGATGCGGCCAGCATTACGAAAGAACCGCGACCGCTCCGATGGTGCAGTGAGGCTGCAGCACCATCTGAACGGTCAGTATGCGATCGCGCCATCCATGTTCTCATCGCCGGCAAGATCGCATGTCGAGGTGGCAACGATATCGGCGACAATCTTTCCGGAGCCTGCCGCGAAGGTCCAGCCAAGAGGGCCGTGGCCGGAATTCACGAACAGATTATCGAGGCGGGAACGCCCCAGCATCGGGAAGCCCGTCGGGGTGACAGGACGCAGGCCCGTCCAGGGGGAGAATGCGCTGTCCGGATATTGACGCAGCAGCGGCACGAGATTGCGCGCTTGGCTGAGGATTCGCTTCACTGCGTTTCGCGTCGATGGTCAGATCGTAGCCGCAGAACTCAACGCTGCCAGCAATGCGCAGCCGGCGCCCGAGCGGGGTGACGCAAATCTCGTCATGCATATCCACGACGGGAAGCCTCGGCCCGGAATTCGCCGCGCCAATATCGACAGTGAGCGAATAGCCCTTTGCCGGATAAATCGGGCAATGAATGCCACAGTTGTGCAACAGTATTCTTGAGCCGGGGCCGCATGCGACAACAAAAGCGTCCGCCTTTATGGTGTCATCGGCGGTAACGGCGGCGCGGACCTTGCCGCTCTCCACGTCGAGCCGCTCGACGCCGCTCCCATAGCAGAATGTTACGCCCATGAGGGCAAGCCACCCAGCGAGACCTTCGCAGAACAGGAAAGCATCACCGCTTTCATCCTTTGGGAAATAGAGCCCGCCCACGAAAGGCGACCTGTCGTCGTCGAATACCGGCTCCAGATCTGCAAGCCTCTCGCGGTCGAGCCGCTGGACATCGAGGCCGCGTCTCGACATGAAATCCATGATCGGCATGCGAGCGTCGATTTCGGCTTGTTCACGGAAAACCTGCAGCGTCCCGTGGGATTCACGGTCGAAATGCAAGCCGGTCTCCCTTACGAGCAGTTTGAGCTGCTCGAGGCTATAATGACCAAGAATGAAGTTGCGCGCCGTCCAGCGGCGATAACGGGAGGGCCAGGAATCCCAAAGGAACCGCGCGCCCCAACCGATCAGGTGGGGCAGGGCGGAAGGATAAATCTTGAGCGGAGAATCCTTGTGCCATATCCAGGACGAGAGATGCCGGATCGTGCCGGGTGCATTCCACGGGTTGGATTGACTTGGCGTCAACATCCCGCCATTGGCGAAACTGGTCCCTTCGCCCGGTCCCGGCTTCGCATCGATGATGGTTACGGGAATACCAAGCCGCGTAAGCCAGTATGCCGTGGTGAGCCCGGCAAGGCCGGCACCGATAACTGCCACCGATGTTGGGTAGCTTGCCCGCGATACATATGGACGTTTGTTCATCGAGGTTTTCCGGCGCCCCAGCGTTGCGCCGGCTCTCTTGCGCTTTAGCGGGGCAATATTTGAAATGCTGGTCATTTGCGTTCTCCGATGTCCCAATAGAGACCGGCCATCAGTTCGATGGCGGAACGGCTGAGGGAGATGAGCATATGCTCGTTCGGCGCGTGCTCCTGCGAGTTGGGATCGGAATGGGGAATCCAGATGGCCGGTATGCCGAGAACATTCGTGAAGACGGCGTTGCAGATCGAGCCACCCATTTGTGGGACGACAGCAGGACCGGCGCCGCAGGTCAGTTTGAGCGAGTCGATGACGAACCTAACCCACGGGTTATCAGGGTCCGTTCTGGTCGCCTCGTCCGAGCCGGCGAATTGGGGCGGCGGCGTAACGACCTTCACGTCGGAAAGTCCCTTTCCGTCGAGATGCTCCTGCAGAGCTGGCATAATGTTGTCGAGGTTCGTTCCAGCGACGAAGCGCATCTGGCAATTGGCGACCGCTTTCGGCGGCACCACGACCGCCGGATGCTCGGGCGTGCCGGCAAGCATGGCGAGGACCTGGAAGACGTTCGAGGCGTAAACGCGCTCGGTCGGGGTCATTCCTGGCTCTCCCCACCATTTGTCGACCGCCGGATCACTGGGGCCGTCACCATTATGGTCGAGATCGTCGAGAGCCTTCTGCACGGAGGCAGGCATGGGCGGCGCCTTCAGGGAGGGTACGAGCAATTCGCCGGTCGGGCCGACGATGGCCGCAAGGGCGTTCGCAAGAATGAGAGCCGGATTGGCTATCAGGCCGCCCCATTGTCCGGCATGATAGGCCTTGTCGTGCAATTGGCAAACGAGATCGAACATCAACACCCCGCGGCAGCCCAGGATCAACGTCGGGCGGTCGGCATGCACACGGGGAGCATCGGAGCCGATCATCACGCCCGCAGCGAAATCGTCCTTGTGCGCTGCAATCAGTTGGGAGAGGCCCGGGGAGCCGACTTCCTCACCTGTCTCGACCATGAACTTTGCGTTGAAGCCGAGCCTGCCGCCACGTTCCGTATACACGGCGTCGAGTGCTGCCATGTTCAGCGTGTGCTGGCCCTTGTTGTCCGCGCTCCCCCGGCCATAAAGCTTGTCGCCATCGCGCGCGAGGACCCAGGGACCTTTGCCCTTGGTCCACAGATTGTCGAGCCCTGGCTGTACGTCACCATGGCCATAACCTAGCACCGTGGGCCGGTCCGAACCCTCCATGCGGGTGGCGAGCAGCACGGGCGGCTTGCCTTGGATAGGATTGTCGTAGATCCGAGTGGTGAATCCCATCCGCTCGAAAGGCGGCGCGATTTCGTCTTTGAGATAGCGATACATAAACGGCAGGCTGTCCGGGAGACTCTGGCTCACGGTTTTCAGCGCGACGCGGCGCGTGAGATCCGCCTGGAACGTGCCGCTATCAACGTAATCCGTGGCGCGATCGATAGCGCCCTGGCGTCCTCCAGGACTTGTCAGGGAGGTCTTTTCCATCGAGAGATGATTCATGGCAGGCTCCGCTTGGTTGAAGGGTGAATGGCTTCCGAGAGCTTGCGTATGGGATGGATTTTTCCGTCGGCACGCTTAGTCCAGTTGACTGGTTCCATCCGGGCGCTCTCAAGAGCAATGCCGTCGCCAGGAATTCATGTGTGACCGAAACGAAGAATGGCAATGTATCGTAACGCACACGTGATGATAGAATCATATTACTTTTGATCGAGAGAATTTAGATAAATATCGACCGTCTTTTATTCGTCTGTTGGCTGACCGTTTTTCATGAGACTGCTGTTCAATAGGCTAACCGATCTTCGGCTAAGACGCTTGTCCGTGCACCGCTGTCTGCAGCGGCATAACGCTTCGAAGCTGCCGTACGCCGAGAGCGAGCAACTCCGAAAGCTATCTCCCGGCGGCGAAAACTGACGGCAAGGCATGATTTAGAGAAGCCTCAGCGTGTTGAAGTGACTGGTAAGTGCGGCATGGCACCGCACTTTTAGCCTAGGAGGAATGCTTGTCACCCCTAGTGGACGTCAAGGCAGGACGCGGCACCTCTTATGCAGGGAAGGGCTACTTCAGCCGCTTCAGCATTTCGGCAGCGACGGCGGGAGCCGATGCCGGGTTCTGGCCAGTGATAAGCTCGCGGTCGGTGACGACATGCGCCGCCCATGGGCTTTCATTGCCTGTGAAGCGTGCGCCGGCCGTTTCCAGCGCGGTTTGCGGATAGAATTTCATCGCGCCACCATTGAGCAGGCCCTTGGCGATTTCCTCTTCCTGATTGCTGATCACCGTCAGCTTGTAGCCCGCATAGATCCAGTCCCTGCTTTTGGCAGAACCGCTGGTTTCAAGCTCGGTGGTAAAACCTTTTGCGTCGGGAAGCGTAGACAAGAGCGCGATAGGGCCATGGCACACAAGCGCAGTGGTTTTGCCTTTTGCGTGGAAGGCAGCAAGAAGCTTGCCCAATTCTGGGCTTACCAGAAGATCCTGCATGGGCGCGTGGCCACCCGGAACATAGACCGCATCGAACTGGTCATAGCCAATCTCTTCGACTCGGGCGAGACTGATGACCGGAGAGGCACGGCTGGATGTCAGCCTAAGCTTGTCGAGGAGCGCAAGGCTTTCTTGCAACGCCGCCTCATCGCCACCGAAATACATCTTGTCCACCGACGATTTGTCGAGTGCCGGGGCAGTGCCCTTCGGGGTCGCGAAAACGATCTCATGACCGGCCTCGGTCAATGCCTTGACCGGTTGCATCAGTTCATTGAGGTAGAAGCCGGTTGCGAAGGTCTTGCCACCCTTGAGATCGAGATGGGCGGAATCCGACAGGACGACCAGGACATTGGCAGCCTGCGCATCAAGGACGCCGGCTCCAAA
Organism: Paramesorhizobium endophyticum; assembly: GCF_014640615.1. Lineage (GTDB taxonomy): Bacteria > Pseudomonadota > Alphaproteobacteria > Rhizobiales > Rhizobiaceae > Paramesorhizobium > Paramesorhizobium endophyticum. Next base: position 384,962 of record NZ_BMHH01000002.1, read on the forward strand.
CACCGAAGCAAGAGCGAGAGTGCGAATAAGTCTCATCATATTTCTCCATTGGGAATTATTATGCCACAGACCTATTGCACGCACTTCTGGAGATAAATAATCAGAATGGGAATTCATTTGTTCGCCAAAGAGCAAAAAACTGTCCGCGGAGGTGACTATGGGGCGCCGGTTCGACCATCTGGGCGATGTGGAGGCATTCGTGACGGTCGCCGACAAGGGCTCGATGACCGGAGGCGCGATTGCGCTTTCCACCACGCCTTCCGTCCTCAGCCGGGCGATTACCCGGCTGGAAAACCGGCTCGGGGTCCAGCTTCTGCGGCGGACGACCCGCCGCCTGAGCTTGACCGAGGTGGGGCGGGCCTATCTTGAACAGGCGCGCGCGGCGTTTTCGCTTCTCGATGATGCCGAACGGGGCATTCAGGACGCCCCGGGACGAACACTCACGGGCGTCATCCGTCTCAGCGTACCGACGACCTACGGCCATTACCGCCTGCCTGCGTTACTGGACGGGTTCACCCACGCCTATCCCAAAGTTCGTATCGAGCTCAGCATTACCAACCGCAATGTCGATCTGGTGGCGGAGGGGTACGATCTGGCTATCCGGCTGGGTCCGTTGCCCGATAGCGGGCTCGTCGCCCGGAAGCTGGAAGATGCCTCGCTCTGTCTCGTAGCTGCGCCACGCTATCTCGCTCGGGCTGGCATTCCGCAGGGGGTCGAGGATCTGGCTGCCCATCGATGCCTGCCCTTCGTCATGCCGAGCACAGGACGTTGCGCGCCATGGCTGTTCCGCGTTGATGGAAACGATGTGGAATGGACGCCGTCCGGCGACATCGAAATTCTCGATGATGTGCTGGGCGTCGTTTCGCTGGCCGAAGGTGGCCTTGGCATCTGCCAGACTTATGATTTTGTCGCGCGCGATTCCATCCGACAGGGACGGCTGGTGGAGTTGCTCCCTCACGCGCGCGGACGTACCCGGTCCTTCTCGCTGCTCTTTGCCCCGCACAGGCGACTTTCCGCCGCCACGCGGGCGCTTATCGATTTCATGGCGAAGGAAAGGTGATCCGCAGCGCGGCTGGCAGACGGCCAGTATTTCGCGTGGCGATAAATTATCGCGCATTTGTTACGAAAAATAAGTTTGTGGCATTGGGCCCCGTTCTTTGTTCATGGGGCTCGAAGGTAGCGCTGCAACACCACGCCTTGCAGCAATGGTTACTGGACGCTTCCTGATATCGTCAGAGACCGGAACCGCCGAATTGCCGCCTGTGATGGCTGGCGTAGCGGACCGGTCAGTGGTTCCATCTTGGCAGTAACATATCCCGCTTTTTTGAGGACCTGTTGAAGGATGAGCATGTCGCATGGACGAGAATTGCTACGGTGCATGCGGGAAGACATATGGTCCTCCTTTATAGGGCTAGGGTTGGTGACCCGGCAATGTGCCTGGAAAGGGCCGCTGAACGATATTAGGTGTACGTCCCTACCTCAGCAATGCGATCATTGTGAGGCGTAATCTGAACGTGCATCGCATACAGAGGCAACCAGCCCAATCGCGCGGCCTTGAGTGGCATTCTCAGCGAAGCGGGAGTATTCTCTCCCAGCGAAGGGGATGCAGATGCCTCCAGCTGCGGCGAAGTTCGTCACCGGCTCCATCATGCGCCATGTGATGGTAATGGCAGGCACGGGCGCCATTGGCCTTGTCGCCATCTTCATCATAGATGCGCTGAATCTTTTCTATATTTCCCTGCTCGGCCAGCAAGAGTTCGCCGCAGCTATCGGCTATGCCGGAACGCTGGTCTTCTTCACCACATCCGTCGCCATCGGTCTGACCATAGCCTCCTCCGCGGTGGTATCGCAGGCATTGGGACGGGGAAATCGCGACGAAGCGGCGGACATGGGAGGAGCGGCGATTATCATCGTTGTGGCATTGACCTTCGGGGCTCACCGCTATCACCTGGCCTTTTCTGCGACAGCTTACCGAGATGCTCGGTGCAACCGGACAAACCCTAGACATCGCCACGTCGTTCTTGCAGATCGTCGTGCCCTCAACCCCTGTTTTGGCAGTCGGCATGTGTTTTTCGGGCATATTGCGGGGCGTCGGCGATGCACGGCGAGCCATGTATGTCACGCTTGCGGGCGGCCTCGTGACCGCCATTCTCGATCCGCTCCTGATTCTGGTGCTTCATCTGGAGGTTACCGGCGCGGCCATTTCCAATGTGGTGTCGCGCTTTGCCCTGCTGGCGGTCGGTTTTCACGGCTCGGTCATGATCCATCGGCTCGTCCGACTTCCCGATCGAAAGCGGTTTCTCACCGCTTTTCGCCCTTTTGCTGCGATCGGCCTGTCGGCGGTTATGACGCAGCTCGCCACGCCTATTGGAAATGCCTTCGTCACCGCCGGAATCGCGCATTTCGGCGACGAAGCGGTCGCGGGATGGGCCATTGTCGGTCGGATGATCCCTGTCGCGTTCGGCTTGCTTTTCGCGCTCTCCGGTGCCGTCGGCCCAATCGTGGGCCAGAATTTTGGCGCAGGCCGTCTCGACCGTGTCCGCCTGGCCATGCGAGACAGCCTTGTGGTCTCGACTATTTATGTGGGGACGGCCTGGCTGTTGCTCGCCCTCTTTCGGAACCAGATTTCGGATATTTTCCACGCGACGGGCGAGGCCCGTCACTTCGTCATCTTCTTCTGTCTAGTCGCTGCGGGCGGCTTTCTGTTCAACGGCCCGCTTTACGTCGCCAACACGGCCTTCAACAATTTGGGGTTCCCGGTTCTTTCCACGATCTTCAACTGGGGCCGTGCGACCATCGGCACACTGCCCTTCATCTGGTACGGTGCCCAATGGTATGGTGCCGAGGGGGTGGTGGCAGGTTGGTCGGCAGGCGGTATCTTCTTTGGCATTGTTGCTGTCATCGCCTGTTTCCGCGTCATCCGGCATCTTTCGAAGAATCCCGTCCGACCTCCCCGTGCCCCCTCAAGCAATACCGCCTTCATCCAATTCCCCTTTCAGCAGCGCCAAGGCCGCGACGACTGGTTAGCTACGAGATTGGAGGCGTAAAGACTCCCGCATTGATTTGAATCAAAAGCAAGCGTCGGTACGGTGAGCCATGGCAGGCGGGATGGTGCGCGTAGTTTTAACGGGCGAAATTTCTTATTTTCGGCCAGAATTAAAAGCGGTATATTACGGAATGGATGCAAAGTGCGCTTCAATTGATGAGTTAGATTACGTCCGAACAGGCTGCTGAAATTCGCGCTGCGTTACCGCAAGGGATCGTGCTGGGGGCGAATTTTGGGCGGATTTCGGTATGATTTGGCCTGATGGCCGAGGTTTTGCCGGTCATCTGGGTTTATTTTCCTCCCTCAAGACACTTTTCTCCCGTCGATCCGAGCAACTTGGGAAGACGGATGATGTTGTAGGCGGCAAGGGCGAAGGTAAAGGCCGCCTTCACCTTGTCCAATCCGCGGACCTTGAGCTGCGTGAACCCGGATAGTCCCCGCAAAAAGTTCCGCCTCCTGTGGCAGATAGGCTATCGTCTGCCTAACGCTGCGGGGGTCATGCTCCGCCATGTCATTTCCGTTGGCGAATATATGGCCACTGTCGGGTGCGTAAAGCCCACTTGCCAGCTTAGCCAGCGTCGATTTTCCGCAGCCGGACTGTCCTATGATGAGTGCCGGACGCCCCGCTTTGAGCATTCGGCTGATGAGGGCGATGAACCGTTCATCATCGATGCGCTTGCGCAGCAAGTTGACGAAGATGTCGTGATCGACATTGTCGAAGAAGCCCGACACGTCGACCTCGACAAGCCATTTGACACCCGACCAGCCGTATTTGATCTGTTCAAGAGCCGAATGGCAGGAATGCCCCTTGCGAAACCCCTGTGAGCGATCCGAGAAGATCGGCTCATATACATATTCGAGCATTATCTTCGCTGCCGCCTGCACGAGCTTGTCGTCCGTCGTGGGAATGCCCAGTGGCCGTTTCCGGCCATCGGGCTTGGGGATATAATGCCTGTGTACAGGAACGAAGCGGTATGAACCGTCCATCACGCTGGCGACGATCCTCTCCATCCTCGCCAGGGAGAAGCTGTCGAGGGTGTTGTCGGGTTCGACGCCGGGCGTCAGCGCGCCATGGTTGGTGGCAATGTCCTCGTAGGCCTGCTCCCAGAGTTTCGGGCAAGCGCGGCGTCGTTCATTCCGTGATCATGCTGCCGGACAACGCGCCCGAGGCATGGAGTGACCACGAACGCTTTGGAACGATGTCGAAGCCTTCGAGGTGCGAAAGGATGCGCAGCTTGCTCGCGAGGTAGAATGTGCCCTGCCGCGCGAGATGACGCAGGCTCATCCTGCAGGCAGGATCCGTCATTCCGGCGGCGCTGATCACCGGCATCCGCTCGGACCTGCCGGGCCATACACCGCTCAAGTGACTGAGAACGTCTACGACAGCCCTACAGGTAGCCTGCTTCTGATCCCTCAGGGTATGCATCACGCAATCAGCTGATTGCTCCTCGCCCACCGCGTGATTGCATCTTGGGGCGTAGGCGCGCGTCCGAAGAAGTGCTCTTGCTTCGAGATGTTCGAGACATAGGCGCCTGTCTTGAAGAACAGGAACATCTGGATCATGTCGTAGCCGAGCTCGGAAAACAGCTTCACCGGACGTGCGAGCAAGCGGAAAACGAGCCAGGGCACGGTCCGCACCTTGAGACGCCTCTTCGTAATTCCGGAAATGAGATCGGCGATCTCTTGCTGGCTTTTTGGCCCTTCGCGCCAGCCGACATCGATCGTTTGATTGTCGATCTCACTGCCCGGGAACGTCGCAGCCTTTGCAAGATACGAGGCCAGATCATCTGTCAAAACGTAGGACCATTTCGTGGTCTTATCGCCGAGGGCCAGGAACCGGCCAGCTTTCACGCCCTTCACTATGAAGTCCGCGCTCTGATCGAGAAACGTGGGCGCGCGGACAAAGATATATGGCACGCCGGACTTCTTGATCAGATCCTCAGCCACCTTCTTGGCGTGGAAATGCGGGACTGCTGACGCAGCCTCGCAGCTGACGATGCTGAGGAAGACAAATCTGCCGACATTGGCTTCTGCTGCCGCTTCGGCGAGGTTCTTGTTGCCCTGAAAGTCCGTGTTGATGCTTCCCTTCATATAGCCGTTCGCCGAACTGACGACGACGTCCACGCCCTGCAGGGCGCGATCTAGTGAAGCCGGGTCCATCATGTCGCCGCGCACCCATTTGACGCCGGTGTTGTCATTCCGGGGGGCGCCCTTACGCGACATCGCCACGACGTCTGCGTTCACATCCTGCGCCAAATTGCGGAGAATCTTGGCCCCGAGGAATCCTGTGGCGCCGACGACCAGAACCTTCTTTCTGGTCGGCGCGCTTGAATTGGTGGCGTCGGCGAGCGCTTTCTTATCTGGAGCCGTCGAAGGATGTAGTGATTGGGTCAATTGAATTCTCCCGTCATGAACTGGTATTGAGTCGAGCGCTCAGGACGGGGTAGTCGATGTAACCCTCTGTCCCGCCGCCATAATAGGTCTTGGGGTCGGCTTCGTTCATTGCGGCATTCGCCTTCAACCGCTCGGCAAAGTCGGGATTGGCCAGGACCAACTGACCATAGGCTTCAAGATCGGCCAGACCTAAAGTCACATCGGCGCCGATCAGGTCGCGCGGACGACCCGGCCGGTTGACGATCAAAGATTGGCGCCAGAGCTTGCGGATATCGGCGAGAAGCGGCTCGTTGCCCAAGTGTATGGTGTGCAGATAGGCGAGCTCGAGCTTGTCGAGTTCGGCGACGAGATGGCGGTAGAGATCCGATCCTTCGGCGCCTTCGTCGATCCCCCATATCGTCGTGCCCGGTGACAGCCGGATCGCTGTGCGGTCCGCGCCGATCTCCTCTGCAATCGCTGAAGCCACTTCGATGGCGAAGCGGGCGCGGTTCTCGATGGAGCCACCATATTCGTCCGTGCGCGAGTTGGCGCTTGGCGCAAAGAACTGCTGAACGAGGTATGCGTTCGCGCCGTGGATCTCGATACCGTCAGCGCCCGCCTCTATCGCCGAGCGCGCTGCATGGCGGAAATCGGAGACGGTTTGGCGGACCTCATCGGTCGTCAGCGCGCGCGGCGTAGGAATGTCCTGCATTCCGGTGGCCGTGAAGATGCCTGTTGCCGGCGCGATCGCTGACGGCGCGACGCCCTGGCGGTGATGCGGCGTGTTATCGGGGTGCGACATCCGCCCAACATGCATGAGCTGGATGAAGATGCGGCCGCCTTCGCCGTGTACTGCTGACGTGATCTTTCGCCAGCCGGCGACGTGGGAGGGTGTGTAGATACCCGGGGTGGCAAGGTAGCCCTGCCCGTCATCCGAGGGCTGTGTGCGCTCGGTGACGATCAGGCCGACGCCGGCGCGTTGGGCATAACATTCTGCGGCCCGGTCGCCCGGCGTGCCGTCGAAGGCGGCGCGGCTGCGGGTCATGGGCGCCATGACCAGCCGATTGTGAAGTGTGTACCGGCCAAGCTGGACCGGTGTGAATAGTGTATTCATCATGTTCTCCATTTAGAGCCCTTATGCACTATTCCAGCAACGGTATAAATCTTATCGATCTGGAAACAGTATTCCATATATGGCGCAATCTAGGCTTCTAATGACGATAGTGCGGCCTCGTGGGGCTAGAACATCGCCCCAGGCAGAGGCGGGGTTTTGGTCAGGGTTAGGCTTCCGTCTGTCCGCGAATTGTCAGCGGAAGGCTGAGCGATCAGGATGAGACAGCTGCTCCACACAGGATCGGCACGATCTCACCGAGCCCGGGCGGGCCCGGTACAGCCTCGGAGGCCGTCTTATTCTGCCTCACCACCCCATCTTGATGGTCGATTAGGACAAGGATCGATTGGTCGGGCTTGATTTCTAAACTCACGATTTGCCTCCTGATCGTTGTTGACACGATCAACCGGCCAGAAGCTCTCATCACCTTGTGAATGGTCAGCTCCATGCTGGCCACTTCGAACAGGTACAGCCGTCCTCTACGCGCGCCAGCCGACAAGAGTGGGCTTGTCGACTAAGTGCTTTTCAGTCGGCATAAGCCGCCAGCTAGTTGGCGGCGCACGCGCGCCGTGACCCGATCAGGGATCAGGCACTGCAGTCGCCCATCGTTCGCGCATATTTACCACCGCCCATGCTTGGGATAAATTCGACGGAATTGATTTCAAAATTCCATCTGTGGAGCAATGCTTGAGCCATCTGAACGACATGGCGCTGTTCGTGGAGGTCGCCAAAGCCAGGAGCTTTCGGAAGGCTGCGGAGGCTCTCGGCATGCCCAACTCCACTCTCTCGCGACGTATTAGCGAGCTGGAAAAGGCGATCAGCCTGAGACTATTGCATCGCACGACGCGCAAGATCGAGCTCACGGAGGCTGGCCAGATCTATTTTGAACGAAGCAAGAGAATCGTCGACGAGGCGCGACTGGCGCACGAGCAACTCGGCGCGATGGTTGAGCAGCCCAGCGGTGTCCTGCGGGTTTCGATACCTGTCGACTTGGCAACGCTTTATCTCACACCGGTCATCATCGATTTCGCGCGACGCTATCCCGAGATCACGTTCGAATTCGACCTGACCCCACGCCGTGTCGATCTGGTGGCCGAGCCGTTTGATGTGGCGATCCGCATCGGCAAATTGCAGGATTCTAGTCTGATCGCTCGCCTGATAGGGGGACATTCGCGCTATCTCTATGCCTCACCTGGATATATCGAGGCGTCAGGCGAGCCCGCTAAACCGGCAGAACTGACGGAGCATGAATGCCTCTGCATGCCACGGACTCCGACTTGGACTTTGCACCGCGAGATGAACAAGGTCGATGTTGGCGTCCACGGCCGCTTTACGCTCAACAGCGTCGGGATGATCCGCACCCTGGCAGTCAATCATCAGGGCATCGGTCTGCTTCCCGAGAGGATCGTCGCCGAAGACCTGGCCACCGGTCGACTCCGGCGTATCCTGCCCGAATGGCAGGGGTCGTCGGTCAGCATTTACGCCGTGACCGAAACTCGCCTCATACCTGCCAAGACCCAGCGGTTTATCGATTTCTTGTCCTCCACGCTGATGGAAGTTTGAAAAGCAAATGGTCATTGGCGATGACCAATATCCTTTGAACAGACGTTACCTCCGGCTGGCTTAAATATTACCGCTCACTGCCCCCGATGACGTAACTTTCGGCGAAGCCGGCGATGAGGTTGGCGCGCATGCCCAATCTTCGGATAAGCCATCGGCCGGCCGGTCCCGGAGGATCATCCGCGCGATACGCGATGGACACGGGCAGTTTGAGATCGCTGACGGCGACGCCCTCGAGCGTACACAACCCGCCTGCATGAGAAAATCAGTAGCGGAAATGCGCACCGGCGGATCGTCTTCAACGACGAGAACAGACGTTTTGATAGAGATGGACAGGATTAGCGCTGGGCGTTTCTAGGTAGCGCAGATTATAGCCCACGATCTGCCAAGGCCCTGGTCCAAGAAAGGCCTCTCGCGGGACCAGTTCGAAAGTGCGCTCAAGGCGTTCGTCGCACGAATTGCTAGCCGCAGCCATCATCTTCGTAAGCGCTTTCCCGCTGCCCTCCTGCCGCGGGAGATGTGAGCGTGCGAAGAAGGCTCCGGTTAG
>NZ_BMHH01000003.1:0-117791 GCF_014640615.1 Paramesorhizobium endophyticum
TCTGAAAGCGAGTAGAATCAATGTCATGCACCTTGTCCAGAAATTTAAACCGGACAGCAGTGGGCTTGACCCGAGGATCCACGGCTGAGGGGCACTGACCTTTTCGCCTCACTGACGCAATCCAGACCGGAAGCGAACAATATCGGGGTTAATAATTCAATATCCCGTGGGGAGAGATATTACCGTCCCCGCCCCTAAGCCTGGGATCCTCGGGTCAAGCCCGAGGATGACGGCGGAGAAGGGGGGGATGTCCGGCAGGACAGAGGGGGGCGCTGTCCCGCCGACATTTAAAATGAACCTTCTAAGCCCCCCCGCCGTCCCTTCCGCTCCCGGCGGGGCGTGTCGGCGTCATTTCCGGCGGGTTTGTTGCGCAGGGGGCCGATGGCTTCGACGATCGTTTCGATGGTCGGGCGCGGGCCTGGGGTGTGATTGTCCAGCGCCTGGCGCATGGCGGCGAGATGGGCGAAGGAGGTGCCGCAGCAGCCGCCGATGATCCGCGCGCCGGCATTGATCGCCATATGAGCGTAGTTCGCCATCAGGTCCGGCGTGCCGGAATAATGGATTTCCGAGCCGCGAAATTCAGGAATGCCGCAATTGCCCTTGACGACGATGGTGGCAGCGGGGTCCGCACCCGTCATATCGAGAAGCGAGGAGAGAATATCGGACGCGCCGACGCCGCAATTGGCGCCGACCGCCACGGGCTTCTGCGCCAGTCCGTCGGCGACCTGATGGATATCCTTGGGGTGCAGACCCATCATGGTCTTGCCGGCGGTGTCGAACGAGCCGGTATAGACATAAGGCAGGTCCAGCGAAATCGCAGCCTCGGCGGCGGCGCGGATTTCATCGGGAGCGGACATGGTCTCGATCCAGGCGATGTCAATGCCGCCGGCCTTCAGCCCTTCGAGCTGTTCCCTAAATGCGGCGACCGCGTCCTCATAGGTGAGGGCGCCGAGCGGCACCAGCAGTTCCCCTGTCGGGCCGACGGAGCCGGCGACGATGACTTTGCGTCCAGCCTTATCGGCGACGGCGCGGGCGAGTTCCGCCGCTTGTCTGTTGAGCTCGAATACCCGGTCCTGCGCGTGGTGCAGCTTCAGGCGATGCCGCGTGCCGCCGAAGGAATTGGTCAGGATGATATCCGCCCCGGCGTCGATGAAACCCTGATGCAGCGCCTCGATCTTCTCCGGGTTGCTCTCGTTCCAGAGTTCCGGCGCCTCGCCCGATTCCAGCCCCGCGGCGAAGAGATTGGTTCCCGTCGCGCCATCGGCAAGCAGGACGCCTTTTTCAGCGATGAGGTCGGTGAGAACGTTCGGCAAAATGGCGTTCATATTCTTTCCGATGGATCAATCAATGATGATGTAGTGCACCGGGACCGTGATGTCCGGACGGGTGCGATAGGCAATATTCGTGCTGCGGATTTTGCCGGCAGGGAGCATGATATGCGACGCCTGGAGGATGTCCATGAGCTTTTGCGGAGGCGTGTCGCCACCGAACCAGAGCACGAGCAGGGGCCTGGCAAGCCGCGTGGCGATATCCGGCGCCTCGGGATATGCCACCCCGAGCGATGGGTCCAACAGCCGGAAATTGCCGGGTATTTGCGGATAATCGGCCAGAACCGTGGAAAAATTACCCGCTTCGTGCACCTGCCGGAACAATTGGGCATAATCGAGTTGACCGATGGGCGGATCGTTTCGGCTGCTGCCATAGGTCAGGTTGACGGCCAGAATGGGCGTTACCAGACAGGCAAAGCCAATGCTTGCAATGCTGAAATCGCGTAGCGCCTGCTCCCGCAAACGATAATGATAGAGGAGCCAGGCGAGGCAGGCGGGAAGCAGAAACAACACCGGCTGCAGCCAGCGGTCCTTGACATTGGTCGCCCCGGTCAGGGCAACGCCGACGAACACCAGGACAAGGCCGACAATGATGATCCGCGACAGGAAAAGCTCCCCCGGAAGCGGGATGGAGGGGGCGGGGAAGGGCGTTCTCTTGCCGCGATGAAGAGCGTAGACAATAAGTGCGACCACGAGGGCGAGGGCGGCAAAGAGAAGGCTGACCTCCAGGAGGCGCCCCAGCCCCACCACGCGGTCAAGCAGGAAATTGCCCGTGGCGCCGATCTCGAACTTGCCCGAGCGGGCGAGGACACTGTTTCTGTGATTCAGCATCCAGAGAGCGGTCGGCGCAAGAAGGATGGCAAACACGCCTATGGAAATGAAGGTCTGGCGCGAAAGAAGAGCGGTTCTATAGGCCGGAACTGTCAGCGCGGCGATCATGAGGGTTGCGATGAAGAAGCCGGCATTGAACTTGCCAAGCAAGGCGGCGGCCATCGCCAGCCCGAACAGTCCCGCCGAGAGGCTGGTGCGCGACCGCATATGCCACGCAAAGGCCAGGAACGCCCAGGCGCAGCCCGTGGTGCCGGCGACGGAGTGGGTCAGCGCGCGCTGCGATTCCCAGCCGATCTGGGGAATGAGGAACAGGCCGAGCATTCCCGCGGCTGCTACGTTGCGCGGCAGGCCCAGCAGGCGCATGCCGCCATAGACGCTGGCGAACATGTTGGCAAGCAGGCCGAACTTGACGATCTGCAGGGTCAGGAGGCTGGTGCCGAGAATTGCGGTCGCCAAGCTGCTGATCCATGTATAAAGGGGAGGCTGGGAGCCGCCATAACCCCAGGCGAGATAGCCGATATTGGCGAGTTGTTCGGCATCGTCGAGGCCCGCGCCGTTGGAAACGAAGGTGACGAAAACGGCCTGAAAAGCAAAATACATCAGGACGAACAGCAGCGCCGGATGCATGCCGAGCACGCGCCGGGGAGAGGCCGTCGATATCGTCTCGTCCGGTTTCATGAACGCCGCCGATCCTGTAGAATGCATCATGCCATTCAGGAGATTAATATGCCCCTGCTCCAATCATAACCCGCAAGCCCGCCTTTTCCCAGAATCCTGGCGGGATTACAACGGCGGAATGACAATGGCGTGGCAAGATAGCGCGATAGTGAACGGTGAATAATGTTTAATGGATTTCGAGCGTGGCCTCCTGGATTTCACGAGCTCAGCCGAAGTAAAATGGAAGCTTAAGTGTAAAGAACTACAAGAAGAAGCCGAAACTCAATAGGATTTTCTTAATATCCCGTCACCATAGCGGAAAGAATGCTTTGCATATCGACATGGCCGACGGGTTTTCCGTCCGCGTCGCGTATATGGAGTTCGCCAACGCGCTCCTTCGCCATGATTCGCGCGGCCTGTTCAAGGACCGTGCCGGTGGGGACGGAGGGGAGGCTCGCACTTTCGTTATGAATGCCCGGCGTCATGACAGCGTCGACGAGGATGACACGGCCGCGATTGACCTCCTTGACGAAGCTTTCAATATAATCGTCGGCGGGCTTCAGCACGATATCCTGCCCGGTGCCCTGCTGCACGATCTCGCCATTGCGCAGGATGGCGATGCGGTCGCCGAGGCGTAGCGCTTCGTCCAGATCATGGGTGATGAAGACGATGGTCTTTCGGATTTCCTTCTGAAGATCGAGGAGGACCGATTGCATGTCCATGCGGATCAGGGGGTCGAGCGCGGAAAACGCCTCATCCATCAGGAGGATAGGGGCGTCGTTGGCAAGCGCCCGCGCCAGCCCGACGCGCTGCTGCATGCCCCCGGATAGCTGGTTGGGATAGCTGTCCTCGAAGCCTTCCAATCCGACGCGCCCGATCCAGCGCCTTGCCGCCTCGAGCTGCTTCGCCCGGGGAACACCCTGGATTTCCAGCCCGTAGACGGTGTTTTCCAGCACGGTGCGGTGCGGTAGCAGCGCGAATTTCTGGAACACCATCGCCGTCTTGTGGCGGCGGAACTGGCGCAGTTCGCCCTCATTCATCTTCACCACATCCGTATTGTCGACCAGCACCTCGCCCGCGGTCGGGTCGATCAGGCGGTTGATATGGCGGATCAACGTGGATTTGCCCGAGCCGGACAGGCCCATCACCACCTGGATGCACCCGGCGGGCATGTCGATGTTGATGTCCTTGAGGCCAAGCACATGACCATGGCGGGCGTTCAGCTCCGTCTTGGACATGCCCTGCTTGACGGCGTTGATATGCGCCTTGGGGTTGGGTCCGAAAATCTTGTAGAGATTGCGGATTGTTATCCCTGTCGCCTGAATATCAGCCATGGATCGTCTCCAGATGCTTTTGCAGGCGCTTGCCATAGGCCTGGCTAACCCGGTCGAAGATGATGGCGATGCCGACGATGGCGAGGCCGTTGAAGATGCCGAGCGTGAAATACTGGTTGGAAATGGCCTTCAGCACCGGCTGGCCCAGCCCCTGCACGCCGATCATGGAGGCGATGACGACCATGGCGAGCGCCATCATGATGGTCTGGTTGATCCCGGCCATGATGGTCGGAAGCGCCAGCGGCATCTGCACATTCTTGAGCTTCTGCCAGCTTGACGAGCCGAAGGCGTCGGCGGCCTCCAGCACATCCTTGTCCACGAGGCGAATGCCCAGATTGGTCAAGCGGATGATCGGCGGAATGGCATAGATGACGACGGCGATGAGGCCCGGAACGCGGCCAATACCAAGCAGCATCACCACGGGGATCAGATAGACGAAGCTCGGCATCGTCTGCATCACGTCGAGCACGGGATTGATGATCCTCTGGAAACGGTCGGACCGGGACATGAGAATGCCCGTCGGGATGCCGATGGCGATGGAGAGCACGGTGCAGACGAAGATCATCGAGACCGTCTTCATCGTGTCGGTCCACATGTCGAAGAGGCCGATGAGGAGGAGGGTGACGACCGTGCCTGCCACGATCTTCCAGCTGCGGCTGGCGAACCAGGCGATGCCCGCGATGAGCGCGAGGATGATGGGCCAGGGCGTTCCGGTCATGAAACGCTCGGACTGGATCAGGAAATATTGCAGCGGATCGAACAATGCCTCGATCCTGTCGCCATAAGCGCGCGTGAACGCTCGAAAGCCCTCATCGATCGACTTCTTCAACGCGGTGAGCGTCGCGTCGTCCAGATGAGGGAAGCGGGTCAGCCATTCCATTGGGTGGTGGTTCTCCTTTAGCAGCGACGCCTTCCTTCCCCCTTGCGGGGAGGGAGGCCCGAAGGGTCGGGTGGGGGTGGCGACGTTTGCGCTAGGGTCTTCGAAGCAAGCGCAAACGTCACCACCCCCATCCGCCCGCTAACGCGGGGTTCGTTGCTGGAAAAGCCAAATCGTTGGCTTTTCCTCGGCCTTCGGCCGAACGCTCCTCAATCCCCTCAAGGGGGAGGGAGGGTGCGGAGTTTACTTCACCGCCGCCTTGATCTTTTCGGCAGCTTCCGGCGTGACCCACTTGGTCCACACATCCTCATTATTCTTGAGGAAATATTTCGCGCCGTCTTCGCCGGTGGCCTGGTTATCGGTCATCCAGGCGAGCAGCTTGTTGACGGTGGCGTTGGACCAGGAGCGGGCCTTCAAATAATCGAGCGCAGGGCCGGCGCGGTCGGCGAAGCCCTTGGTGACGAGCGTCTCGACATTATCTTTGGGCCATTCGTTCGGCTTCGGGTCGTTGCAGGATTCGACCGTGTTGCAACGCTTCCATTCCGCTTCGTCGAAGGAAGCGGCGTGGCCGAGCTTGACCATGTCATATTTGCCGAGCAGCGCGGTCGGCTCCCAATAGAAGCCCATCCAGCCTTGCTTGCGCTCGTAAGCCCTGGCGATGGAGCCATCCAGGCCAGCTGAGGAGCCGGTATCGACCAGCACGAAGCCCGCCTTTTCGCCGCCATAAGCCTTGAAGAACTGCGTGGTGACGCGCGTGCCACCCCAGCCGGACGGACCGTTGAACACCGCGCCCTTGCCGGGCTCTTCGGGGGCGGGGAAGAGTTCCGGATGCTTCAGCGCATCGGGAATCGTCTTGATGTCGGGATGGGCGTCGGCCAGATATTTCGGAATCCACCAGCCCGAGACGCCGCCTTCAGAGAGCGCCTTGGAGACGGAGACGATCTTGCCTTGCTTCGTGCCTTCGGCAACCACATCCGGCAGGAAGTCCACCCATCCCTCGGGCGCGATGTCCGGCTGGCCCTTTTCGATCATGGACGTGATGGTCGGCACCGTGTCGCCGACGACGATTTCGGCGGAGCAGCCATAGCCCTCGCCCAGGATTATCTTGTCGAGATTGGCCAGCACTTCGGCCGACTGCCAGTTCATGCTGGCGATGGTGACATTGCCGCATTCTGCGGCGGAGGCCATATTGGCAAATCCCACGATACCGGCAGCCAGAATCGTGGAAGCAAGCAGCTTCTTCATCAGGTAGTCTCCCATTTGCGACAGCACGAAAATTTATTGCGTCCGCTGGCGTGCCGTGCGGCCAGCTGACAATTTTTTCCCAAGGTCATGCAAACTCCTCGCTTGGCGAATTAGCGTCTCGATAGCGACGGATAGTATCCCGTTCGCGACGCGCTCCAGTCGAGCACGAATAAATGCCGTCACAAGCGCCCCGCTCAACGGCATCTGTCCCAAGCATTGGCCATCGAAACCGGAAACTCAAGGCCGATCCTCCCGATTTTTGTGCTGCAAGGGCGGCTGAAAGGTTTTTGGGCAGGCGCAGCAAAGCGCGATATCGAGGTGCCGGAAATCGCGTCAGACTAGCCTAAATGCGACAGGCCGCGGCGAGTTTGCAGCAGCCGCGGCGCGAAAATTGGCGCATTGCAGCAGCCACCGATAAATTCGCCCCGGAGTGCGGCAATGCTTTACGTTTTCAACAGGAACGGCCGCGTTCACATCGCCTGGAATTCAACCGAGCGGAGCAAGCCGTGCGCGGACGACAACCGTTCGCGATCTCTGCTCTCGCGGGTGTCCGTGGTGTGGCGCGGTTCGGCTGGCTGACGAGCGGCATCGCGCCAAATCGCCGCACCAGGATATTCCTATGATAATTCCGCTTGCGAAAGCGAAATTGGACAATTTTCGACTGTGATTTTTTGCGTCGGCGCGCGCGTGACGATTCGTGAAAAGCAAGTTGGATACGCCTGCGGGACTGCGCCCCCCTCTGTCCTGCCGGACATCTCCCCCGCAAGGGGGGAGATTGGCTGGCATCGATGACGGTTTTCTATTCTGCAACATATGTGAGTAGCTTCATGCGTCCACGAAGGCGCAATCTCCCCCCTTGCGGGGGAGATGGGCGGCAGCCCAGAGGGGGGGCGCTGTCCCGCCGACTTATCCGAAAATGAAGTCGTTGAAACGGCAAAAGCCGTGCGTCCCGGAGGAGAGCACGGCCTTGCCAAATTACGCATGGCGCTGTCGCGGAAACGCTGCGGCAGCGAGAGATTCAGCTCCGGTACGCAGTACCTTATCCGGAGCGGGGACGGCGTTGCTTCCGTCTTGAGTTCCTTTCTAGCGCCACATCGTTACCGTCAGGTTAGCAAGAGCTTAAGCAAATCTGAATCCGGTCGTTTTTTGAAATTTTTCGCTGTCGGCTCCGTCGAGCGCGACCGGCCTGGCCCTCCCGCTCTACTGGCCAGCCAGCTTAGGGAATGCTGCTCCCCAATTGTTTTGCAAATCTCTTGATGTCATTGGAATATTTGCACAATGCGGCGAAATAGGTCATGTTGGTTACGCCGCTGCTACCATTTAAAACTCCGCTTTGTATGGGCGCGGTTCGTAGGGGGTCTTGTTGAGTCAGCATCAATGGCCCCCCTGAATCTCCTTCAATCCCAATCCTGCCGTTTGCGATCAATGCGGTGCCGCTTGCTAGACGAGATGCACCAATGCTCTCAATGGTGACATCCCTGACATCCATTTCAGATTGTGGCCACGGATCTTTAATGCCTCTCATGCGTAGAAAAACGTGCATGGGGACGTTCTTATATGCACATGCCTCCTGATCGACAATTCGAGCAGTCACCGTGCCAAGCAGGCCGTAAACCGGCGTATTCAATTTTATCAAAGCCAGATCCACCGGGACGCCATGCTGATCGAATTTGATGAAATTCGGAGTGCTGTCGTTACGTTGGATACTATCGCTATACGAGAACCAGAAGCCGAATTGATAATAGACGGACTGCCAATCATTCTTGAGGCAATGAGAGGCAGTAAGCACCAGATCCCAGGCTACAAACGAACCGCCGCATGTACCGTCACTTTTAGCCCCCGTGAAAAACAGCTTAACGTAATTTGTTTCCGTGGGTTGAATGATTCCCGCGGCAGCCATTTGCGGGTTCATCAAGGTCGAGATGGCGAAGATGGCTCCTCTCCAGAAGTTGGTACTTTTTCTCCCGATAGAAAGTGCGCTTTTGATATTCATGATGATTCCTCCGATTATCGATTTATGAAATTCAGGGTGGTTTACAATATTTATTGCAATCTGAGGTTTATAGAATTCCCATTTTCGAAGCAAGCAGTTGAATCATATGAAGGCTTGCTCTCTAGGCAGGGTGAGACGTTTGGGATAGGCAATCGGCATGACGCGCGCCATCATGTTGCAGGGAACGGGTTCGGATGTCGGCAAGACGGTGCTGGTCGCCGGGCTGTGCCGGTGGGCGGTGCGCCGGGGGCTGAAAGTGCGCCCGTTCAAGCCGCAGAACATGTCGAACAATGCCGCCGTCAGCGACGATGGTGGCGAGATCGGGCGGGCGCAATGGCTGCAGGCGATGGCATGCGGTGTGCCGTCCTCGGTGCATATGAATCCCGTGTTGCTGAAGCCGCAATCGGAAACCGGCAGCCAGATCGTCGTTCAAGGCAAGGTGGCGGGGCAGGCCAAGGGCCGCGAATACCAGCTTTTGAAGCCCCGATTGATGGAAGCGGTGATGCAGTCCTGGGACGAGGTGCGCGCCGGGGCCGACCTCGTGATCGTGGAAGGGGCGGGTTCGCCGGCGGAGATCAACCTTCGCGCCGGGGATATCGCCAATATGGGGTTTGCGACGCGGGCGGGCGTGCCGGTGGTGCTGGTTGGCGATATCGATCGCGGCGGCGTCATCGCCTCCATCGTCGGCACCCATGCGATTCTTCCCGAGGAAGACCGGCGGATGATCGCGGGCTATCTCATCAACAAGTTCCGTGGTGACGTCTCGCTATTTGATGACGGCCTCGCCGCGATTACGCGCTTCACCGGCTGGCGTTCCTTCGGCGTGGTGCCGTGGCTGAAAGCCGCCTCGCGCCTGCCGGCGGAGGATTCGGTGGTGCTGGAGCGGCTGGCGAAGGGCGAGGGCAGGGCGCTTAAGGTCGCCGTGCCTGTTCTCGACCGTATCGCCAATTTCGACGATCTCGATCCGCTCAAGGCCGAGCCGCAGGTGGAGGTGGTGATGGTGCGCAGCGGCGAGCGGCTTCCTGCCGATGCCGGGCTCGTCGTTATCCCCGGCTCGAAGTCCACCATAGGCGATCTGAAGCGGTTCCGCGAGAATGGCTGGGACCGCGACCTGCAGATGCATTTGCGGCGCGGCGGTCATGTCGTCGGCCTTTGCGGCGGCTACCAGATGCTGGGCCGCATGGTGCGCGACCCCGAGGGGATCGAAGGCGACATCCGCGAAATCGAGGGGCTGGGCCTGCTCGATATCGAGACTGTCATGGAGCCGGAAAAGACCGTGCGTAATTCGACGGCGCGCTCGGTGATGTTCGACGTGCCGCTCGAGGGCTATGAAATCCATCTCGGCCGCACCACCGGGCCCGACTGCACGCGCCCTGCCATTATCCTGAACAATGTTCCTGACGGAGCGGTGTCGCCGGATGGCCGGGTTTTCGGGACTTATCTGCACGGGCTGTTCGGCTCCGATGCATTCCGAGCGGAATTTTTACGATCGCTCGGCGTAACCGGCGGTACTGTGTCTTATCGCGCGCAGGTGGAGCAGGCGCTGGATGAGGTGGCGGAGGAGTTGGCGGGGTGTCTGGATGTGGAGGGGTTGCTGGGGCTGGGGTAGTGTGTCCATAGAAATGTTGGCGGGACAGCGCCCCCTCTGCCCTGCCTCTCAATCTTTACCCGGCAGCACCACCGTAACCACCGCCCCGCCATGTTCTCCATTCTCCAGCCGGAGCGTGCCGCCATGTGCCGTGGCGATGGCGCGGACGACGGATAGGCCGAGCCCGGTGCCGCCGGTGGCGCGGGAGCGGGAGGGGTCGCCGCGCCAGAAGGGGTCCGCGGCGGCAAGGTCCATATCCGGGGGAAAGCCGGGGCCGTGGTCGGTGAGGCGGATGATGATATGGCCGTCTGGAAGCGCGCCGGTCTCGACGTGCAGGCGCTTGCCTTCGGCGGCGTAACGGCAGGCGTTTTGCAGAAGCGCGAGGGCGGCCTGGCGGATGCGCTCGGGATCGACCGGAGCGGACGCGGGGGCGAGGCGGGTTTCGACGGCCAGGCCGCTTGCATCGAGCATCGATCGGGCCGAGTCGAGGACGGTTTCAACCTCCTTGGCGATATCACGCGATTGCCGGTCGATCACCAGCTTCTGCCCAATGGCCAGCGACAGGGTGCGCAGATCCTCGATGAGCCGGGAGAGGCTTTCGACCTGGGTGAGCAGGCTCGACAGGGTTTTGGGCTCGGTCGGGAACACGCCGTCGAGCATTCCCTGTATCGAGCCGCGCAGGATCGTCACCGGCGTGCGCAATTCATGCGCCACGGCCATATTGTTGAAGCGAAGGCGTTTTTCCATCGTCTCAAGGCTGACCGCCAGCGCATTGAAGCTTTCGACTAGGCTCGCCACCTCGCGCGTGTTGGCATGCGATGCGCCGACGCGGGCTGAAAAATCGCCGGATTTCAGGCTTTCCGCCGCATCGGCTAATTTCTGGAGCGGGTGGGCAATTCGCCGGGCAAGCCAGACGCCGATCAGGCTGCACAGGATGGCCGACAGAAGGCTGCACACCAACACTGACATCTGGAGCTCAAAATCGGTGGGCTTGTCGAAAT
Source organism: Paramesorhizobium endophyticum (assembly GCF_014640615.1). Taxonomy (GTDB): domain Bacteria; phylum Pseudomonadota; class Alphaproteobacteria; order Rhizobiales; family Rhizobiaceae; genus Paramesorhizobium; species Paramesorhizobium endophyticum. The sequence goes on from NZ_BMHH01000003.1 coordinate 10,855, forward strand.
CGACGGCCCCATCGACGGATGAAAGATGGCGGAGCAATTCCTGGAGCGCCGCGGCATCGGGCACCCCGCCATTGTTTACAGCGCGGTAGGTATCCGCCATTCGCGGCGGCAGGCTGTCGACGATCGCATCTTCCAGATGGTTGGCGTACCAGTTCACGCCCAGATAGGTGAGGCTGACGCTGAGGAGCAGCATGGCCGCGGTGACGAGCGCCGTGGCTTTTGCCAGCGGCAGAGCGCGCGTTTTCATTTGGGCTCCGAGAAGCGGTAACCGATGCCGCGCACGGCGGGGAACAGGCCCTTCTGCCCCAGTTCTTCCAGCTTGCGGCGAAGGTTGGAGATGTGGGTATCGACCGTGCGGGCCAGCGCGTCGCTCTCCGGCAGGCAGGCATCGAGAATGTCGGCCCGGTCGAAGGCATGGGTGGGGCGGCGGATCATGTGGGCGAGGATGCGGAACTCGCTCAGCGTCAGGGGGATAGGTTGGCGCGTGTCGCCCTGACGCACGAACGCCGCATGGGCATGGAAATCCACCTCGATTTCGCCGAAGCGGCGGACGCTCTCCTGCGCGCCACCCCGGGCACGGCGCAGCACGGCCTTGACCCGCGCGACGACCTCCTGCGGGTTGAAGGGCTTTACCACATAATCATCCGCGCCCAGCCGCAGCCCGCTTAAGCGATCGATGTCTTCGGCCAGCGCCGTCACCATGATGACCGGCGTGTTGCCTGCCTGGCGCAGCCTAGCGAGCACGCCGAAACCGTCGAGCTTGGGGATGCGGACGTCGAGCAGCACTAGGTCCGGGGACAGCAGCGCGTGATGCTGCAAGGCCGTCTCGCCATCCGCCGCCCGTACCGTGCGATAACCCTCCCGCACCAGATAGGCATCCAGTATCCGGGCGATCTCCGGCTCATCCTCGACGATCAGAACGAGACTGTTGTCCACGTGATTGTAGCTCCGTTCGTTGCGTCCCGTTGATAGCGTGAATGGAACCTTCCGCCTACCATTCACCGTTCACTATTGACCATTCATCGACTAGCCCTTGGCCGTTTCTTGACAATGCGCGCCCACACCGCTGCCGAGCCAACCATTCGAGGTGTTCGATATGCGGGAAACGACGTCCAGACTATATGACAGGCGGCATTGGAATGAGGCCGCGCCCGTCACGGCGTGGCTGGGGTTGATACTCCTCGCCGTCAGCTTCGTGTTCATTATCTTCCCTGGCCTCGATCTGGCGGTGACGCGCCTCGTTGCGGATGAGGTGATGTTTCCGCTGGCGGACAGTCCGTTTCTGAAGGCTTTGCGGGATTTCAATCGCGCGGTGCCTTATTGGCTGCTGCCGCTGATGGTCGTTATCCTCGTCGCCTGTGCGCTTTCGCCCCGCCGAATGGAGTTTCTGGCTCCACACAAGGCGCTCTTCGTGATTTCCAGCTTCGCGGTCGGGCCGGGATTGCTGGTGCAGGCGGGGAAGAGCTTCATCGGACGGTCGCGCCCCACCGGCATTGTCGAATTCGGCGGAGCGGCGGAGTTTTCCCCGGTCTGGCAATTCGCCGGCTTCTGCAGCCGCAGCTGCTCGTTTCCGTCAGGCGAGGCGGCGCTGGCGGCGGCGGCTTTGTCGGTGCTGGTGTTCGTTCCCGTCGCTCTGCGCCGCAGCGTGGGAATGGTGCTCACACCCATTTTACTTGTTGTTGCGCTCAACCGGGTGTTGTTCGGCGCGCATTTCCTGTCGGACGTGCTGATCGCATGGTTCGGCACGTTATGGGCGATGGCCTGGCTGTGGAGCCGCATCGCGCCTGACGCCGGCAGGATCGATGGCGTCATCCGCCGGACAGGGCTTCCGGTTCGCCGCGCGCTGTTCGGCCAAAGGGCCAACTGACAGGCGCTCCAATTTTCCTTTTCTGAATGGTGATACATGTTGATGCATAGGCAAGGGCGCGCCGGCCATTGGCAAGAGCCGCTCATCAATCCGATCTTGCGTCAGGCGGCGGGCCTGGGCTTCCGGCTGCGGGTGAGAAAAGCGGCGGCCTTCTGGCTGCGCTCTCTGATCTTTCCGCGGCTGACGCTGCGCTGGTTCCGGTTTCTCTCGGCCTTCAGCGAATACCAGACGCGGGTGCCGCCGCATGACGATATCCTGCGCAAATCGCTCTCGACCTTTCTGGTCTACCGGATGCCGCGGCGCGAGAAGCTCGACCTGCTGATGCAGCATTTCGAAATCGCCGGCGAAATCCTGCGGCCGAAAGCACTGGACAAGCTCTGGCAGGGCGGCACAGTGAATGCGGGGACTGTGGCCGGGCGCGACCAAGCCTACCGGCTGGAGCTTTCGCTGGCGGAGAATTGCGGCTGCCGTCATGAAGGGGCGTTCTCGCTGTGCCTGAAGCGGTCCGAGGACGGCATGGCGCTCTGCATGGCGAGCTTCATCTTCACTCGGGCGGGCGGCGGCTCCTATAGCATCGTCATTGGCGGCATGCAGGGGCCGCGCGGAGAGGAGGCGAAGCGGGCGGTGATATCAGCCACGCGCGATCTCGGCGGCCTCAGGCCCAAGGATGCGGTGCTGTTGGCGCTCAGGGGCATGATGACGCGCAGCGCCGTATCCTACCTCATGGCGGTGTCCAATGCCCGTCACGCCATCAACCAGCGTGCGGCCAAACGGCGCTGCCGGATGCGCGCCGACCTCGACGGCTACTGGACCGAGCGGGGCGGGGTGCATTTTCCGCCCTTCGGCTTTCGCATTCCCTTCGAGCGCGCCGCGGAAGAGGGCACGGGAAGCCGGCGCGACGCCAGCAAGGCGGCCTGCATAAAGGCGGGCGCAAGCGTGCTGCGTCATTGACGGCAACAGCCATAAAACATACTGTGCAGCCATTGCGTTCGGTTCCTGAGGGCGGAAGCCCTAGGGATCAAAAGGGAATGCGACGGACGGACCCATGCCGGGCGTCCATATCGCAGCCGACCCCGCGACTGTAGAGCGGATAGGATCGATGCCATGCGCCGGGATAGCCCCCGGCCGGCCACTGGGAAACCGGGAAGGCGGCGCCGATCTTCTGACCCGCGAGCCAGGAGACCTGCCGGGCGCATGAGGGCAATGGTGCCCGCCACCCAAGGGGAGTTCATCCCCTTGATTCGGACGCATGATCTTTTCCGAAAAGTCTGCAACTTTTCGGGATCATGCTCCAGCGCCTGCACGGAGGTTGTCATGGCTGCACGTACTGAAATTTCCCAATCGCTTTCCCTGCCGCTCGCCACCCGGCTGACGACGGCTGCCGTCTCGCTCTTTCTCGGCGCTTTCCTCATCTATGGCGTCGGGCTCGCTCAGTCCGACACGCTGCACGATTCGGCGCACGACACGCGCCATTCGTATGGCTTTCCGTGCCATTGATGTGAAACTTAACGGGATCGAAGCCGCGCCGACTGGGCTTGCACTCATTCATAAATGAACAAATGCGGACGCCAGGCAGACCTCTCTGGGTTGCTGGAATTGCCCCTCACCCTTACCCTCTCCCCGCGCGCGGGGAGAGGGGGACACGGACGTTTTCGCCCCATTTTTTGCTAGGTGCAGGGGAAAAGGGAGAGGCGGCAGCGTTGACGCCTCCCTCTCCCCGTTCTTCACGGGGAGAGGGTAAGGGTGAGGGGCAATCCGGCCAGACAGGAGAGGGCGCTGTCCCGCCAATGTTCAATATGATTTGCAAGGCATCAGTCCCGCTTCAAAGGGGATCGCATGTATATCCGTTATCTCTTGGCCACGCTTGTTGCGGGGCTTTTCGCCGGGCTTCTCGTCACGCCCGCAATGTATCTGAAAACCGTTCCGCTGATCGTCAAGGCGGAGACCTATGAGGACGCCTCAGGCGGTCACCATCATGGGCCGGAGGCCGCGCCGCATGACCATTCCGACGCGGCGGAGGAAGGCGGGGCGGAGCTGCCGTTCGGACGCCTTGGCAACACCATTCTCGCCAATCTGGTGGCGGGCGCGGGCTTTGCGCTGGCGCTCGGCGGTGTGGCGCTGCTTCTGGGGCGGCGCATTACGGCGCGCAATGGCATTTATTGGGGGCTGGCGGGGTTCTTCGTCTTCGCCTTCGCGCCGTCGCTAGGCCTTGCGCCCGAACTGCCGGCGATGCCCGCCGCCGATCTGAGCGAGCGGCAATTGTGGTGGGTCGTGACGGTGCTCCTTTCCGCCATTGGGCTTTACCTCATCGTGCTGTGGCACGAGATCTGGGCGAGGGTGCTCGGCCTCGTCCTGATCGTGCTGCCGCATCTCTATGGCGCGCCGCATCCGGAAGACATTGCCTCGCCGGTTCCGGCGCTCATCGCCTCGCAATATGCGGTGGCGTCGCTGGCGACCAACCTTTTCATGTGGGCGGTGCTGGGGCTGGCGCTCGGCTGGCTGTTGCAGCGTTATGCGGCGGCGGAACTGGAAGGATAGGGCCTTCGATGGAAGCGCGAGGCAACCCCCCTCTGTCCTGCCGGACATCTCCCCCACAAGGGGGGAGATTGGCCTTCATCGATGACGGCGCTTTATCTTGCAACGCCAACAATTGGCGAACCCGTATATCACAGCCGATCTCCCCCCTTGTGGGGGAGATGCCCGCCCTTCGACTAAAGCTCAGGAGGGTAGAGGGGAGTGTCTTGGCGCCGCCGCTTCCTGCTGAAAGTGAAGGGCTCTAACCGATGCCCGGAACAACCATTTTCGTCCTCGGCGGGGCGCGCTCGGGCAAATCCGCTTTCGCTGAAAGCATGGTCGAACAATCCGGCCTCGCGGCGGTCTATATCGCCACGGGACAAGCCTATGACGACGAGATGCGGGAGCGGATTGCGCTGCATAGGGAGCGGCGCGGGGTGATCTGGTGCACGGTCGAGGAGCCGCTCGATCTCACCGGTGCGCTGCAAGCCCATGCGGGCGAGGGGCGGGCGGTGCTTGTGGATTGCCTGACGCTCTGGGTCACCAATCTCATGATGGCGGGGCGCGACCTTGCCGATGAAACCGCTCGGCTTGTTGCGGCTATTGCCGAACTTCCGGGTACGGTGCTGTTCGTCTCCAACGAGGTAGGCCTCGGCATCGTGCCTGATAACGCAATGGCGCGGGCGTTTCGCGACCATGCCGGACGGCTCAACCAGGCGGTCGCAGCGGCCTCCAGCGAAGTTTATTTCATAGCGGCGGGATTGCCGCTGAAACTGAAAGGGTAATTTCCCATGCAGGGACAAAAGATACCAGCAACCGTCATCACCGGCTTTCTGGGCTCTGGCAAGACGACGATGATCCGCAATCTGCTCGAGAACGCCAATGGCAAGCGCATCGCGCTCATCATCAACGAGTTCGGCGATCTGGGCGTCGATGGCGGCATTCTCAAGGGCTGCGGCATCGAGACGTGCCGCGAGGAGGATGTGATCGAGCTCAACAATGGCTGCATCTGCTGCACGGTGGCGGATGATTTCATCCCGACCATGACCAAGCTGCTCGACCGGCCTGACCGGCCGGACCATATCGTCATCGAAACATCGGGCCTTGCCCTGCCGCAGCCGCTTGTCGCCGCTTTCAACTGGCCGGAGATCAAGACGCAGGTGACGGTCGATGGCGTCATCACCGTCATCGACGCTGCCGCCGTCTCCGAGGGCCGCTTCGCCGACGATCACGACAAGGTGGATGCGCAGCGCGCCGAGGATGATGCGCTCGACCATGAAAGCCCGTTGGAAGAACTCTATGAGGACCAGATCCGCGCTGCCGATCTGATCGTGCTCAACAAGGCGGACCTCATTGATCTGGCGCAGCTTGAGAAGGTGCGCGAGGACGTCGCCGCCCGTGCCGCCCGCGTGCCGAACATGGTGCCTGCGAGCTTCGGCAAGCTCGGCGCGGATGTGCTGCTGGGCCTCGGCGTCGGCACGGAAGCCGATATAAACAACCGCAAGTCGCACCACGAGATGGAGCATGAGGCGGGCGAGGAGCACGATCATGACGAGTTCGAGAGCTTCGTCGTGGGGCTCGGTCCGGTGGCGGAGCCGAAGGCGTTTGTCGAGAAGCTGAAGAACGTGATCGCGGCGCATGACATTTTGCGGCTGAAGGGGTTTGTCGATGTGCCGGGCAAGCCGATGCGGTTGGTGGTGCAGGCGGTGGGCACGCGTATCGAGCATTATTTCGACCGGGCCTGGGGCGCGGACGAAGAGCGGGCCTCGCGGCTGGTGGTGATCGGGCTGCATGATATCGATGCGGCGGCGATTGAGCGGGCTGTGAAAGCTGCTGCGTAATTAGGACTTTATATGCTCGTCGATCTCACCCCCCTCTGTCCTGCCGGACATCTCCCCCTCAAGGGGGGAGATTACGCCTTCATCAACGCTTGGCGCCAATCTCAAACATCACAGGATGAGGGCGGCGCTTCGTGTCAGCCAATCTCCCCCCTTGAGGGGGAGATGCCCGGCAGGGCAGAGGGGGGTGTTTCGGTAAAGCCATGGCAACAGAAGGAGAGGCCTCAATGCATCTTCTTCTAGCCCAGAAAGGAACCATCGCCGAAGGCGGCGAGGCGATCGATCTTGGTCAGTCGCCGGGCGATATGCTGTTCCTTTCAGCGGCGGATACGGAATTGGCGAGCCTGGCTGCGGCCCATGCGTCCACGAGCGGCTTGACGCTGCGGCTTGCCAGCATCATGGCGCTGTCGCATCCGATGTCTGTCGATACATACATTGAGCGTACCGCGCGGTACGCCCGCCTTATCGTCGTGCGGGTCATCGGCGGGGAGAGCTATTGGCCCTATGGGCTGGAGGCGCTGCACGCCTGTGCGGTGACGCATGGCATCAAGCTTGCCGTGCTGCCGGGCGACGACAAGCCGGATGCGGGGCTGCATCGGTTCTCCACCGTCGCGCCTGACGATCGCGATGCGCTCTGGCATTATCTGATCGAGGGCGGGGCGCAGAACGCGCGGGGATTTCTGGATTATTGCGCGGCGCTGCTGGGGCGTGGCGAGAAGCCGGCGGAGGCTGCGCCGTTGCTCAAGGCCGGGATATGGTGGCCGGGGCGGGGTGTGGTTTCGGTGGAGGAGGTGAGAGGGCAGTGGGCTGCAACACCCCCCTCTGTCCTGCCGGACATCTCCCCCACAAGGGGGGAGATCGGCCTTCATCTGGGTTCACGTCAATCCCAAACGTTGAAGGACGAGAGCCAAGAGCCCTCCCAGCCAATCTCCCCCCTTGTGGGGGAGATGCCCGGCAGGGCAGAGGGGGGTGATAATGGCGCTATCGTTGCAATTTGTTTTTACAGAGCCCTCGTCCAGAGCGGGCAGACCAAGGGCGTCGAGGCGCTGGTGGAGGCGCTGGCGGACAAGGGGCTAAACCCGCTGCCGGTGTTCGTGTCGAGCCTCAAGGACCCGGTATCAGTGGCGACACTGGATTCGGTGTTTGCCGGGATGCCGCCCGATGTGGTCCTGAACGCCACCGGCTTTGCGGTTTCCGCGCCCGGTATGGACCGCGAGCCGACGGTGCTGGAAAAGCGCGGCGCTGTCGTGCTGCAGACGATTTTCTCCGGTTCGGCGGCAGAAGCGTGGGAAGCCTCGCCGCAGGGGCTCTCCGCCCGCGACCTCGCCATGAATGTGGCGCTGCCGGAGGTGGATGGCCGCGTGCTGTCGCGCGCCGTTTCGTTCAAGTCGGCGCGGCATTATGACGAGGCGGTCGAGGCCAATATCGTCACCCATGAGCCGCGCGGAGATCGGGTGGTATTTGTGGCTGAGCTTGCCGCTCGCTGGGCGCGGCTCAGGCGCAAGGCGGCGGGGGAACGGCGGGTCGCCATCGTCATGGCGAATTACCCCAACCGCGACGGGCGGCTCGGTAATGGCGTCGGGCTCGACACCCCGGCGGGGACAATGGAAGCGCTCAAGGCGATGCGGGCGGCGGGCTATCCCGTGGCCGATCTGCCCGATAGCGGCGATGCGCTGATCAACCATCTCATGGCCGGGCCGACCAATGCGGCGACGGATGGCCGCGAAATCCGCGAAACGCTTTCCCTGAATCAATATAAGCACTTCCTAGGAAAGCTTCCTCTAAAGATTCAGGATGAAGTGACCGCGCGGTGGGGGCAGCCTGAGGCCGATCCGTTCTTCCTTGAGCGTATTGGCGGCTTCGCGCTGCCGCTGGCGCGGTTCGGCGAGACGCTGGTCGGCATCCAGCCGGCGCGCGGCTACAATATCGATCACAAGGACAGCTATCACTCGCCCGATCTCGTCCCGCCGCATGGCTATCTTGCTTTCTACGCCTATTTGCGCGAGGCGTATGGCTCGGACGCCATCGTGCATATGGGCAAGCATGGCAATCTCGAATGGCTGCCGGGCAAGGCGCTGGCGCTGTCAGAGACCTGCTACCCGGAGGCGGTGCTGGGCGCGGTGCCGCATGTCTATCCCTTCATCGTCAACGATCCCGGTGAGGGCACGCAGGCCAAGCGCCGCTCCGCCGCCGTGATCATCGACCATCTGACGCCGCCGCTGACCCGGGCGGAAAGCTACGGGCCTCTCAAGGACCTCGAAGCGCTGGTGGACGAATATTACGAGGCGTCCGGTGTCGATCCGCGGCGGCTGCGGCGGCTGAAAGGGCAGATATTGGATTTAGTCCGCGATATCGGTCTCGATCATGATGCGGGGATTCACGATCACGACGGCGAGGATTTGGCGCTGCAAAAGCTCGACGCCTATTTGTGTGACCTGAAGGAAATGCAGATCCGCGATGGGCTGCATGTGTTCGGGCAGTCTCCGGAAGGGCGGCTGCTGACGGATTTGCTCGTGGCGCTGGCGCGGGTGCCGCGCGGTACGCTGAACGATGCGGACATGAGTTTGCAGCGGGCGATTGCGCGGGATGCGGGGATTGCTGTGAGCGCTGGGGATAGCCCCTCACCCTTACCCTCTCCCCGTGACTTACGGGGAGAGGGGGACGTGAACGTTTTTGCCCCGCCTTTCAGCCAGGTGCAGGGGGAAGAGGGAGTGGCTGCAACGTCCATGCCACCCTCTCCCCGCGCGCGGGGAGAGGGTAAGGGTGAGGGGCATTCCACGACCTTCGACCCCCTCGATTGCAACATGGCCGCCCCATGGACCGGGCCCAAGCCGCAAATCCTGCAAGCCGTCTCATCCGACCCATGGCGCATCACCGGCGATACGGTGGAGCGGATCGAACTTCTGGCTGCCAAGCTGGCGGCGGGCGAAGTGGCCTGTCCGGAAAACTGGACTGCCACGCGCGCGGTGCTTGATGGTATCGCCTCCCATTTGCGGCCCGTGGTGGAAGCCTGCGGAAAGGCGGAGATGGACGCATTCCTCACCGCGCTCGATGGCCGTTTCGTCGCGCCCGGCCCGTCAGGCGCGCCGACGCGCGGGCGGCCGGATGTGCTGCCGACGGGGCGCAATTTCTTTTCCATCGACAGCCGCGCCGTGCCGACACCGGCGGCGTGGGAGTTGGGCAAGAAATCGGCGGAACTGCTGATCACCCGTTACACGCAGGATCATGGCGAATGGCCGACCTCGTTCGGGCTCACCGCCTGGGGAACGTCCAATATGCGCACTGGCGGCGACGATATCGCGCAGGCGCTGGCGCTGATCGGCGTCAAGCCGGTGTGGGACATGGCCTCGCGCCGGGTCACCGGCTATGAGATCGTGCCGCCGGCGATGCTGGGGCGTCCGCGCGTGGATGTGACGCTGCGCATATCCGGCTTCTTCCGCGATGCGTTCCCGGACCAGATCGCGCTGTTCGATCAAGCCGTGCGGGCGGTTGGTGCGCTCGGTGAAGACGAGGAGGATAACCCCATCGCCGCGCGGATGCGGCGCGAGGAGACGCGGCTCAGGGCGGAGGGCGAGGATGAGAAGGCGGCGCGGCGCAAGGCCGGTTATCGCGTGTTCGGCTCCAAGCCCGGCGCTTATGGCGCGGGCCTGCAAGCGCTGATGGACGAGAATGGCTGGCGGGAGCGGAGCGACCTTGCCGAGGCATGGCTCGTCTGGGGCGGCTATGCCTATGGCGCGGGCGAGGAGGGCAAGGCCGAGCGCGGGATGCTTGAGGAGCGGATGAAATCGGTCGAGGCGGTGGTCCAGAACCAGGACAATCGCGAGCACGACCTTCTCGATTCCGACGATTACTACCAATTCGAGGGGGGCATGGCCGTCGCCGTCGAACATCTCACGGCCAAACGTCCGGTGATATACCACAACGACCATTCGCGCCCGGAGCGGCCGGTGATCCGTACGCTGGAGGAGGAGGTAGGCCGGGTGGTGCGGGCGCGCGTCGTCAATCCGAAGTGGATCGCCGGGGTGATGCGGCACGGCTACAAGGGCGCGTTCGAGATGGCTGCGACGGTGGATTACCTCTATGCCTTCGCCGCGACGACCGGGGCGGTCAAAAACCATCATTTCGAGGCCGTCTACCAGTCCTTGCTGGCCGACAACGACGTGCGCGAATTCCTTGAGGAGAAGAACCCGGCGGCGCTGGCCGAAATGGCGGAAAAGCTGTTGCAGGCGATCGACCGCGGATTGTGGGCGCCGCGTTCGAACTCCGCTCGTTTCGATTTAAGTGAAATAGCGAATTCTAATAAAATGAGTCAGGGAGCGATGCCAAATGGCTGAAAAATCAGAAAAACTGCTGGGCTTGAGCGAAGAGGAACTGAACCTTCGCCATGCCGATAAGATGAAGAAGAAGAAGGCCGCGCGGGACAAGATCCTCGCCACCAAGACGGATGAGAAGGGCCTGACGATCGTCCATACCGGCAAGGGCAAGGGCAAATCGACCGCCGGTTTCGGCATGGTTTTCCGCGCGCTCGGCCATGGCATGAAGATCGGCGTGGTGCAGTTCGTCAAGGGTTCCTGGGAGACGGGCGAGCGCTCGGTGCTGGAGAAATTCCCTGAGCTCGTGACGATTTCCGCCATGGGCGAAGGCTTCACCTGGGAAACGCAGGACCGCGCCCGCGACATCGCCATGGCGCGCGATGCGTGGGAGCAGGCGAAGAAAATGATTCTCGACGAGGAGCACGACATGGTGCTCTGCGACGAGCTGAATATCGTATTACGATATGATTATCTGCCGGTGGAGGAAGTGATCGAGGTGCTGAAGGAGAAGCCCTTCATGAAGCATGTGATCATCACCGGGCGCAACGCCAAGGACGAACTGATCGAGTTCGCCGATCTCGTGACGGAGATGGAGATGATCAAGCATCCCTTCCGCTCGGGCGTAAAGGCGCAGAAGGGGATTGAGTTCTAGAAAAAGAGCGGGCGGCGCGAGCCGCCCGCATTCGGTATCAAACGCCCTTGAACAGGCAGCCGGCGGCGAGAACGATATAGGCCACCAGCAGGATCCAGAACGAGGCGAGCGGAATGAACGAGAACACTCCGTAGAAGGCCAGCAGCGCCAGGATGGCGATGATGAGGCTGAGGAAGAAGATGATCTGCGTAGGCGCGGTGAGATTCATGACGGTCCCCTCCAGGGAAAATATTCCAAGTGGATAAACAGTAACCAGCCAGATAAACCCCTCTTAGCCGGTTACATAAAAGTGATCGCAAAACAGTAGACACGTACAAAAACAACCGATTCGCAATGCGAAGTTTAGCAGAAACAGTATTGGGCCGAAATGACCCCTGATATGTCAAAAAGAAATGGCGGGACGACGCCGTTTCTGGCGCTGGGCATTGGGTGCGAACGCGGTGCGGACAGCGCGGAAATGATCGCGCTGGCGGAGCGGGCCTTGCGGGAGTCTGGCTTTGACCGCGATGCACTCGGCGGCATTTTCTCGCTGGACAGAAAGCGGGACGAGCCTGCGATCCGCGCGCTGGCGGAGCATTTCGGATGCGAGATCGTGTTTTTCGATGCCGCGCGGCTGGAGGAGGAGACGCCTCGGCTCATCAATCCCTCCGAGGCGGTGTATCGGGCGGTGGGCTGTCATGGAGTGGCGGAAAGCGCGGCGCTGGCGGGCGCGGGGGGCGGCGCCAGGCTGATCGTGCCGAAGATGCGGGGGAAGGGCGTGACGGTGGCGGTGGCTTTGGCGGGATGATAATGTTTGCAGGTTTGGCGCTGTAGCACCGCACCCCCCTCTGTCCTGCCGGACATCTCCCCCACAAGGGGGGAGATTGGCTGGGAGTTCCGCTTTCGCTAATCGCCGACGTTGGAGAATTGAGGGCCAACCTTGATGAAGGCCAATCTCCCCTCTTGTGGGGGAGATGCCCGGCAGGGCAGAGGGGGGTGTTTGGCGCAACGTATGATCAATAGGAATTCCCACTCATGACCATCCATTTCATCGGAGCCGGCCCTGGCGCGCCAGACCTCATCACCGTCAGGGGCCTGCGGCTGATCGAGCGATGCCCGGTGTGCCTTTATGCCGGGTCGCTGGTGCCGCGGGAGGTGGTGGCGGCCGCGCCGGACCATGCGCGGGTGGTCGATACCTCCAGCCTGACGCTCGACGAGATTATCGCGGAACTGGAGGCGGCGCACAAAGCGGGGCACGATGTGGCGCGGGTGCATTCGGGCGATCCGTCGATCTATGGCGCGATTGCCGAGCAGATGCGGCGGCTGGATGAACTGGGCATTCCCTACGACGTGACCCCCGGCGTGCCCGCCTTCGCCGCCGCCGCCGCCGCGCTGAAACAGGAACTGACGATACCGGAAGTCAACCAGACGGTGATCCTGACGCGCACCTCGATGAAATCCTCAGGCATGCCCGAGGGCGAGGATCTGGCGACGCTGGGCAAATCGGGCGCGACGCTGGTGATCCATCTTTCGATCCGCAACCTCACCTATATAGAGCGCGAACTGACCCCGCTTTATGGGGAAGATTGCCCTGTCATCATCGCCTATCGTGTCGGCTGGCCGGATGAGCAGTTCATCAGGGGGACGCTGCGGGATATTGCGGAGAAGGTGGAGGCGGCGAAGCTCAGCCGCACGGCGATGATTTTTGTGGGGCGGGGACTCGATCCGCAAAATTTCCGGGATTCAGCGCTTTATCATAGGGATCATGTGCACTCGCTACGGGGTTCGTAGCACCCTTTGTCATGCGCCATGGCGACCCCCTTCACCCTCGCCCTCCAACAAACCCAGGGCACCTCAGGAGAGGTTGCTGGAATGTCGCGGATAGCCCCTCACCCTTACCCTCTCCCCGTGAATTACGGGGAGAGGGGGACATGGACGTTTTCGCTTGTTCCTTTCCGCCAGGTGCAGGGGATAAGGAAGGCGCGGCAGCGCGAATGTCCCCCTCGCCCCGCGTGCGGGGAGAGGGTAAGGGTGAGGGGCTATCCACGGCAAACTGACTTGATGAGGGTGAAGGGGCGCTGACGCTTAAGGAACCCTCATGGTGAGGTGCGAATGGAGCGCAGCGGAATTCGCCTCGAACCACGAGGGCGCTGGGCACCGATAAACGCCAGCACCGCCTCCACATCGCCCACCGCATTCGCGAAATTTTGCGGGGGGCGGGCGATGAGGATGACGGGGATGTGTAATGCCCGCGCAGCCTCCAGCTTCGCATAGGCGGCGCTGCCACCGGAATTGCGGCAGACGATATGGGTGATCCGCCGGTCCTGCAGGAAGGCGGTTTCGTCCTCGACATTGCCGGGGCGGGCGAGGACCAGTTCATGGGAGGCGAGCGCGAGCGGCGCCTCCGGAGGGTCGATCATGCGCACGACGAAATGCACGTCGGGCCGTGTCGCGAAGCCGGCGATGTGCTGGCGGCCGAGGGCGAGGAGAACGCGACTGGCTTTATTTGGGCGCAAGCCCGGACGGAAAACCGCTTCACACTTTTCCTGGGCTTGCTTTGCCGGGATGGCGGCGGCGGCTTCGTCCAGCGAGGAGACTTCATGCCAGTCGTCGCCTTGGGTTTTCTGCCATGCCGGGCGCTCGAGGCGGATGATGGGGCGTCCGGTTAGTTCGGCTGCCTTCGCGGCATTGGGAGAAATGCGTGTGGCGAAGGGGTGGGTGGCGTCCACGATGATGTCGATGCCCTCCGCTTCGATGTAACGGGCAAGCCCCTCCACACCGCCGAACCCGCCGCTGCGCACCTCGCCGTCGAGCTTCGCCGGATCACGCGTGCGACCGGCGAGGGAGGTGATGATTCGGAATGGCAGGGGGGCGAGGCGTTTTGCCAGTTCCGCCGCTTCGGTGGTGCCGCCGAGGATGAGGATGGTGGGGGGCATGTCCTACATAAGAAACGCTGGCGGGACAGCGCCCCCCTCTGTCCTGCCGGACATCTCCCCCGCAAGGGGGGAGATTGCGCCTTCATAGATGCTCGGTGCCAATTGTAAACGTTGCAGAATGGACGGTGATCGTCGTGCCAGCCAATCTCCCCCCTTGCGGGGGAGATGCCCGGCAGGGCAGAGGGGGGCGCTGTCCCGCCGAGTTCTCCATGTCATCATGGAATGCTTTTTCCGCTCAAACCCGCGCAAGCACCTTCCCCTTCCGGTCCGTCACAATGATCTCCACTTCCACCGGCGCTCCCCGCAAAACTTCCAGCGCCGTATTGCGCGCGCCGACCGCTATCGGGCGCGCGAGGTCGAAACCCAAGCCTTGAGTCATTTCAAGCACTTCCAGCGCGCTGTTGGCAGAAAGAATCCGCTCTTTCATGTCAGCGGGCACGCCGATCTTTTCCGCCTCCGTCCAGAGGAAGCCCATGTCCACCTGACTGCGGGAGGAATGCAGATCCAGCGCGCCTTGGGCGAGCTTGGTCAGCTTGGCGAAGCCCCCGGCGATGGTGAGGCGGTCGATGGGGTGGGCGCGGAGATATTTGAGCAATCCACCGGCGAAGTCGCCCATGTCGAGGAGCGCGAAGTCGGGCAGGTTGTAGATTTTCTGCGCCGCGTCCTCGGAGGTGGAGCCGGTCGCGCCCAGCACATGCTTTTGTCCGGCGGCGCGGGCGACATCGATGCCGCGATGGATGGAATGTATCCATGAGGAGCAGGAGAAGGGGTGGACCACGCCCGTGGTGCCGAGAATGGAGATGCCGCCGATAATGCCTAAGCGCGGGTTCCAGGTCTTTTTGGCGATTTCCTCACCGCCGGGCACCGAGATTGTAATCATCAGATCGGCGGGGAGGCCATATTCGGCGCAGATTTCCTCGCAGACGGCCTGCATCATGGCGCGGGGCACCGGATTGATCGCCGCCTCGCCGGGCGGGATCGGCAGACCGGGGCGGGTGACGGTGCCGACGCCTTCGCCCGCGGCAAAGAGGATGCCGCTTCCGGGCGGGGCGGGGAAGACGGTGGAGATTATGGTCGCGCCGTGGGTGACATCGGGGTCGTCGCCCGCGTCCTTGACGATGCCGGCCATGGCATAGCTGTCGCCAAGGCTTTCGATGGCGAGCGCGAAATAGGGCACTTCGCCCTTGGGCAGGATGATGCCGACGGGATCGGGAAACTCACCGGTGATGAGCGCCGTCAAAGCCGCCTTGGTCGCGGCAGTGGCGCAGGCGCCGGTGGTCCAGCCGCGCCGCAGGGCTTTTTCATCGCCGGTTTTTCTTGTTCCGGCATCTGGTTCGTCGTTCATAGAGGCTTTATAGAGCGAATGGGGAATAGTGAGTAGGGAATAGTGAGATAGTGAGTAGGGAAAAAGCCTACTAACTCACTGTTCACTACCTCACTATCTCACTTGGGCATCGGGAGACGCTGTATGATCGCAACGAGGACGCGCATGGGCCTGCCAATCTTCGAGCCGGGCCATGTCTGGCTGGTCGGCGCGGGGCCGGGCGATCCGGGCTTGCTCACGCTCCATGCCGTCAATGGGCTCGAGCAGGCGGATGTGATCGTCTATGACGCGCTTGTCGATGCGCAGTGCCTGGCGCTGGCGCGGGAGGGCGCGGTGCTGGAATATGCGGGCAAGCGCGGCGGCAAGCCTTCGCCGAAGCAGCGCGACATCTCCTTGCGGCTGGTGGAGCTGGCGCGGGCGGGCAAGCGAGTGCTGCGGCTCAAGGGCGGCGACCCGTTCATCTTCGGGCGCGGCGGGGAGGAAGCGCTGACGCTGGTGGAAAACGGAATCCCGTTCCGGATCGTACCCGGCGTTACCGCCGGCATTGGCGGGCTGGCCTATGCGGGCATTCCGGCGACGATGCGCGAGATCAATCACAGCGTTACCTTCCTTACCGGCCATGACGCGACCGGTGTCGTTCCCGACACGATCGACTGGGAGGCGACGGCCAAGGGCTCCCCCGTTATCGTCATGTATATGGCGATGAAGCATATCGCCCTCATCACGCAGCGGCTGATCGATGCAGGCCGTTCGCCCGACGAGCCGACCGCCTTCATCTGCAACGCCACCATGGCGAACCAGCGGGTCCTGGTGACAACGCTCGCGCGCGCGGAAAGCGACGTGGCGGAGGCCGGGCTGGAACCGCCGGCGGTCGTCGTCATTGGTGAAGTGGTAAGGTTACGCGAAACGCTCGACTGGATGGGGGCGGCAAGCGGCCTTATCTCTTCTATCCCCACTGGTGAAATGGAACAGACAGGCAAATGAAGGGATTTCTGATCGCCGCGCCGTCCTCGGGTTCGGGCAAGACGACGGTGACGCTCGGGCTGTTGCGCGCGCTGAAAGAACGGGATGTGGCGCTTGCGCCCGCCAAGGCCGGGCCTGACTATATCGATCCGGCCTTTCATGCGGCGGCGAGCGGCGCGCCGTGCTTCAACCTCGATCCCTGGGCAATGCGGCCTGATCTTTTAAGCGCGCTCGCCTCGCGCATGACGCAGGGCGACAAGTTGCTCGTCGCGGAGGCGATGATGGGGCTGTTCGACGGGGCCGTCGACGGGACGGGCTCGGCGGCGGACCTTGCCGTGCATCTGGGCTTACCGGTGATTCTGGTGGTGGATTGCAGCCGCCAGTCGCAATCGGTGGCGGCGCTGGTCAAAGGATTTCGCGATTTCCGGCCGAATATCCTCATCGCAGGGCTGGTGCTGAACCGCGTCGGCAGCGCGCGGCACGAGGCGATGCTGCGGGCGGCGCTGGAGCCCTTGGGCATCTGCGTGCTGGGCGTGATCCCGCGTGATGAGAAGCTGGCTTTGCCGGAGCGGCATCTGGGCCTCGTGCAGGCGGGCGAGCATGGCGATCTCGAAGCCTTCATCGCCCATGCGGGCCGCGTGATGGGCGAGCGGCTGGATTTGAAACATATCGAAGACATTGCGCGGCAGGCTCATACGGACCCTGCGCCCGCCAATGTGCCGCGGCTGCCGCCCTTGGGGCAGAACGCAATGACCTTATCCGAAAAGTCTGCAACTTTTCCGGATCATGCTCCGGGCCAGCACATCGCGGTGGCGCGCGACGATGCCTTCGCCTTTTCCTATACGCATATTCTCGACGGCTGGCGCAGGCGCGGGGCTGCCTTGAGTTTCTTCTCGCCGCTCGCCGATGAAGCGCCTGACATTCAGGCGGATGCGATCTACCTGCCGGGCGGCTATCCGGAACTGCATGGCGGCCGGCTTGCTGCAGCAAGGACCTTCCGTGAGGGGCTGCGGCAGGCGGCGGCCAAGGGCATTGCCATCTATGGCGAGTGCGGCGGCTATATGGTGCTGGGCGAAGGGCTGGAGGACGCAGAAGGGCGGCGGCACGAAATGCTGGGCCTTTTGCCTGTCGAGACGAGCTTTGCCCGCCGCAAGCTGCATCTGGGCTACCGCAAGCTGACGCCGCTTGCCGGCTCGCCCTGGCAGGTGCCGCTGCGCGGCCATGAGTTCCATTATGCCAGCATCGTGCGGGAGGGGGCGGCGCAGCGCCTGTTCCGGGTTGCCGATGCGCTGGACGAGGATCTGGGCGAGGCGGGACTGCGCGTCGGCTCCGTGGCCGGCTCCTACATGCATGTGATCGACATGGCCGGAGACGGCCTATGACCATCGAGCATGGCGGGGCGCTCGACCGGGCGATTGCGCGCTTCGGCGGCGCGCGGGAAGACTGGCTCGACCTTTCCACCGGCATCAATCCGGAGGCATTCCCCCTGCCTGACATCGCGCCCGATATCTGGAACAGGCTTCCGGATGAGTGGCTTTTGACCCGGGCGCTCGCGGCGGCGCGGGGCTATTATCGCACGGCTGACGGTGCTGCGATCATCGCCGCGCCAGGCACGCAGGCGCTGATCCAGATCGTGCCGGAACTGGTTTCGCCCGGCGAAGTCGCCATCCTGTCGCCGACCTATCAGGAGCACCACGCCGCCTTCGTGCGGGCGGGGTGGGCGGTGGTGCCTTGCGCGGATATTGGTTCCGTTCCGGCGACGGCGAAGGCCGCCGTGGTGGTCAATCCGAACAATCCCGATGGCCGTGTCGTACCAGTCGGTGAATTGCTGGCGCTGGCGGAGCGGCTGGGGCGGCGCGGCGGGTTTCTGGTGGTGGACGAGGCGTTTGCCGATGCGCATCCGGAGGTGAGCGTTGCGGGGGCGGCGGGGAAGGATAACCTTATCGTGCTGAAATCCTTCGGGAAATTCTTCGGCCTTGCCGGGTTGCGGCTGGGTTTTGCGGTGTCCAGCGCGGGCATTGCGCGGAAATTGGCTGAACGGCTCGGGCCATGGGCGGTTTCCGGCCCGGCGCTGGCGATTGCCGTTCATGCGTTTCAGGCTGGCCCGGTTCTGGGCGCGTTTCGGGAGCGTATTTTTGTCCGCCGCGCCGGGCTGTCTAATGTTCTTCAGCAGGCAGGCGTGGAAGAGCTCGGCGGGACGGCGCTGTTTGCGCTCATTCGGCATCCACACGCCCATGCGCTGCACGAGCATCTCTGCCGGCGGCATATCCTGACGCGCAAATTCGATTATGCGCCGGACTGGCTGCGCATCGGACTTATCCTCGATGAGTCACAGTTGCGCCGACTTGAAGACACATTGCGGGATGCATAAGCCCTGCTTGCATATTGTTGCCACATTGGTCCGGTTCTTGGGGTAAGCCCATGGAAATAAAGCTGATTATCCTGTTTCTCGCGCTTGTTCTCGACCGCTTTCTGGGTGATCCCGAATGGCTGTGGCGCAAGGTGCCGCATCCGGTCGTTCTCTTCGGCAACGCCATCTCCTTCATCGACAAGCGCTATAATGATGCCCGCCAGAGCGAGGCAGAGCGGGAGAGGCTCGGCATCTGGACGATCGTCGCGCTGCTCTTGGCGGCGGTGGTGGCGGGGATGCTGCTGCAGACCTTCCTCCGGCAACTCTCCTGGCTGGGCGCGCTCATCGAAATTGCGCTGGTGGCGATCCTGCTGGCGCAGAAGAGCCTTGCCGACCATGTGTCGCGCGTCGCCACCGCCTTGCGCGAGGAGGGGCTGGATGGAGGCCGCCGCGCCGTCGCGATGATCGTCGGGCGCGACCCGCAATCGCTCGATCAGGCCGGAGTGAGCCGCGCCGCTGTCGAGAGCCTTGCCGAGAACAGTTCGGACGGGATCATCGCGCCGGCCTTCTGGTATCTGCTGCTCGGCCTGCCGGGGCTGTTCGCCTATAAGCTACTCAACACGGCGGATTCGATGATTGGTCATCTCAACCCGCGCTATCGTGCGTTCGGGCGGTTCGCGGCGCAGCTCGATGATGCGGCGAACTGGATACCAGCACGGCTCACCGGCTGCCTGATCGCGCTCGTCGCATCGATCCATGGCGGGCGCGGCGCGGCGCGACGTTCGTTCGGGGTGATGATGCGCGACGCCCGCCTGCACCGCTCGCCCAATGCGGGATGGCCGGAGGCGGCCTATGCCGGGGCGCTGGATGTGGCGCTGGCCGGGCCGCGTGTTTATGGAGGGGAGATCGTCAATGAGCCGATGGTGAATGGGGCAGGGCGGCATGATCTGGGGGCGGAGGATATCGGGGCGGCGCTGAAACTGTTCTGGGTATCGATGACGGTGTTTGCCGGTATCGTGCTGGTGCTCGGGGTGGCGGGGTTGGTGTTTTAGGGCGTTTCGCTTTCAAATGTCGGCGGGACAGTAACCCCCCTCTGCCCTGCCGGGCATCTCCCCCACAAGGGGGGAGATTGGCCTTCATCGATGACGGCATACAATCGCCGACGTTCGTTGATTGGCGAAAGCAGGACTCACAGCCAATCTCCCCCCTTGTGGGGGAGATGTCCGGCAGGACAGAGGGGGGTGTCATAGGGCACTGACGTCTCACATCATTTTTTCGGGTCCAGCGCATCCCTCAGCCCGTCGCCCAGCAGATTGAGCCCCAGCACCGTCACGACAATGGCAAGGCCCGGAAACAGCGCCATGTGCGGCGCGATGCCGATCATGGTTTGCGCTTCGAACAGCATGCGGCCCCAGCTTGGGTTCGGCGGCGGTGCGCCCAGCCCCAGATAGGAGAGGCCGGCTTCGGCGAGGATGCCGAGCGCGAACTGGATGGTTGCCTGGACGATCAGCAGGCTCGCGATGTTGGGCAGGATGTGGTGAAGCGTGATGCCGCCGAGGCTTTTGCCGAGCGCCTTCGCCGCGAGAATGAACTCGCGTTGCATTACGGCCAACGCGCCGCCGCGCGCCACCCTGGCGAATACCGGAATGTTGAAGATGCCGATGGCTAGGATTGCGTTGAATGCGCCGGGCCCGAAGATCGCGGTAATCATGATGGCGGTGATGAGGGCGGGGAAGGCGAAGACAAGATCGTTGAGGCGCATCAGCATTTCATCGAGCCAGCCGCCGCGCGCCGCCGCGAAAAGGCCGAGCGGGATGCCAAGTCCGGCACCGATGCCAACAGCCACTAACGCCACGGCGATGGAATTGCGGCTGCCCGCCATGATCATGGAGAGGAGGTCGCGCCCGAAATGGTCAGTGCCAAGCCAATGAGCCGCTGAGGGTCCTTGCAGCTTGGCGGCGATGTCGATGGCCGTCGGGTCATAGGGCGTCCATATCAGGGAGATTATCGCCATGGCGGCGATGGCAACCGTGATAGCGAGGCCGATGAGCAGGGAGCGGGTCATCTTCTGTCTCTCAGACGCGGATCGGCCAGTGCATAGGCGAGATCCACGATCAGGTTGACGAGGATGATGGCGGCAACCAGCACCATGATGACGCCCTCGACGACGATCAGGTCGCGCTGGGTGATGGCCTGGAAGATCAGCCGCCCAAGGCCGGGAAGGTAGAAGACGTTCTCGATAATGATAGTGCCCGCCAGCAGGAAGGAGAATTGCAGGCCCATGATTGTCAGGACCGGGATCAGGGCGTTGGGCATGGCATGGCGGCAGAGGATGGCCCATTGTCCCAGCCCCTTGGCGCGGGCGGTGCGGATATAGTCTTCCGAAAGAGTTTCGATAAGGGCCGAGCGGGTGACGCGGGCGAGGATGGCCGCTTGCGGCAGGGCGAGGGCGATGGCCGGGAGGATCAGCGCCTTCAGGGCCGGGCCGATGCCAGCGCTCCAGCCTGGAAAACCGCCTGCAGGCACGAGGCGCAGGCTGACGGCGAAAACATAGACGAGCAACAGCGCGAACCAGAAATTCGGGATGGCGACGCCGAGCTGGCTGACGCCCATGATCGTCATATCCGACGCGCGGCCATAGCGATTGGCGGCATAGAGGCCGACCGGGATGGCGATGGCTGTGGAGAGGGCGATCGCCATCAGGGCGAGGGGGAGCGATACGGCGATGCGCTCGGCGATGAGCTGGCCGACCGGCACGGCGTAGGTGTAGGAGCGGCCGAAATCGCCTGAGAGCATGTGCCCGGCCCAGGTGAGATAGCGCAGGACGAGCGGCTGGTTGAGCCCCAGCTGCTCACGCAGCGCCGCCACCGCATCCTCGCTCGCGCCGATCCCCAGCATCAGCCGCGCCGGGTCGCCGGGGAGGATTTCCAGGACGGCGAAGACGACGACGGAGGCGACGGCGAGGGTGGCGAAGGAGATGGCGAGGCGTTTCAGGAGGTGGGGGAGCATGGGATGCCTCCTGCAGCCGTTTCTCTTTTAAAGGAGCTGCTCAGATGTCCTTTCAAGACTGTCGTGGTGGTGGAGAGGTAGAGGAATGGATCCCAGTGACAAGCACTGGGATGACGGTAGATTGGCTGTTGCAGGCAATGTTCGACAGTCCCGTCGGCAAGACGGTCTTTCTTCGTACAACGCTGTACCAACCCCGTCATCCCAGTGCTTGTCACTGGGATCCATTCCTCTACGGTGGCCCAATCGCCACGCCACGAACTAAGCCTATTCCCCTTCACTCCGCCCACTTCACCGCCGTCAAATCATTCGCCGGGATGGGGTAGTTCTTCCACATGCCCTCAAGCTTCGCGTCCCATATGCCGATTTTCGGGAACTGCATCAGGAACGCCACCGGTGCGTCATCCGCGAGAATCTTCTGCGCCTTTCCATAAAGCGCGTTGCGTTCCGGCCCCGCCTCGGTCGCCGCAATCTCGGTCATCAGCGCCTTGAAGGCCGGGCTGCGGTAGTTGAAGTAGTAATCGTCGCGGGCGAAAATGTTGAGGTCGTTCGGCTCGGTGTGGGAGATGATGGTGAGGTCGTAATCCTTGCCCTTGAATACCTGATCGAGCCATTGCGCCCATTCGATGGGGATGATCTCAGCCTCGATGCCGACCACCTGCAATTGCGCCGCGATAATCTCGCCGCCGCGCCGGGCATAGACCGGGGGCGGGAGTTTCAGCGTCGTCTTGAAACCGTCCGGAAAGCCGGCCTCGGCGAGAAGCTTCTTCGCCAGGTCGGGATCGTATTTCCGCTCGCCGGTCAGGTCGACATAGGCCGGATGGTGCGGCGGGAAGAAGGAGCCGATGGCCGTGCCGAAGCCGAACATCGCGCCGTCGATCACCGCCTTGCGGTCGATGGCGTGGGCGATGGCCTGGCGTACCATGGGGTTGTCGAGGGGCGGGCGGGCATTGTTCTCAGCCATGATGATCTCGCCCTCGGTGGTGCCGATTTCCACCTTGAAGCGCGGATCGGCTTCGAATTGCGGCACGGCTTCCGGGGCGGGGAAGGACGGGAACGCCTGCACGTCACCGGCCAGCAGGGCGGCAGTTGCGGCGGCGGGGTCGGGGATGAAGCGGAAGGTCGCCTTGTCGAGCGCGGGTTTCGCGCCCCAGTAATCCGCGTTGCGGGTGAGGGTGATTTGCGATCCCTTGGCCCAATTCTCAAACTTGAACGGGCCGGTGCCGATGGGCTTTTCCTTGTTGGTGGCGGCGCTCTCGGGGGCAACGATCACCGCATCGCCCCAGCCCATATTATAAAGGAAATCGCCGGAAGGCTCCCTAAGCGTGACCTTCACGGTAGCGGGGTCTATGACTTCTACCTTGTCGATGGCGGCGAACAGGCCCTTTTGGGCATTTGTGGAATCCGGCGCGCGGGCGCGGTCGAGCGAGAATTTCACATCGCCTGCGTCGAAGTCAGTGCCGTCATGGAATTTGACATTCCGGTGCAGATGGAAAGTGTAGGTCTTCCGGTCGGGCGAGATGTCCCAGCTCTCGGCCAGCGCAGGCGCAACCGCGCCATCCGGGCCAATGCGGGTGAGCCCTTCGAAGACATTGGCGTAAAGGATTTCGTCGATAGCCCCGGCGGCGCTCGCGGTTGGGTCGAGATGCGGCGGCTCCAGCACCATAGCCAGCGTCAGGTCGGAGCGGGCGGCAGCGGTTGCGCTCGACAGGAGAAACGCGGCCAGCGCGAGAAACGCATATTTGCGGGTGGTTGCTGATATCATGATGGCTGCTCCCCCTATAGAATATTTAAACGGAACCAACTGTGCGCCCTTCACCCTCGTGGTTCGAGGCTCGCTACGCTCACACCTCACCATGAGGGTGAAGGGACCGCAACGTTGCAGTAGCCCTCATCCTGAGGTGCGACCCTGAGCCTGCCGAAGGGGAGCCTCGAAGGGCGAGGGCGCTTGGCTATTCCGTCACAACAAGAACCGCGCTGGATTGCGCGCAGCCTTACACGAGGGGGGAGATTGGCTCAACCCTCGCGCCTATCCCCAGCGCTTGTGGAACCACATCCACTGGCCGGGATATTCGCGCACCCAGCCTTCCACCGTATCGTTCAGCAATTGCGCGGTGGCTTCGACGTCGATCTGGCCCTTTTCGTCGCGGGGCAGTTCCATGCGTTCGTGAAGCTCAAGCCGGTAGCGTCCGCCGGGGAGCCGGATGCAGCGGGCGGGGTAGACGTCGCAATCGAACTGCCGGGCGAGCTTGGCGAGAAGCGGATTGGTCCGCACCGGACGGCCAAAGAAGGTGGAGGGCACGCCGCGGCGGAATTTCTGATCCACCAGCATGCCGACATTGCCGCCATCGCCGAGCCCATGGGCGAGGGACCAGGCGGCACCCGCCTTTGATGGCACCAGATGGCCCATATTGGTGCGCCGCGCCTGCAAGACCTTCTTCGCGATGAAGGGATTGTTGGGCGGGCGGAAGAGGGCGGTGACGTTGAGGCCGAAGGTCGCGGCGCAGACGGGCAGCAATTCGAAATTGCCGGTGTGGGCGGTGAAAAAGATGTGCGGCTTCTTCTCGTCGCGCAGACGCTCGAATATTTCCCGGCCCTGGACTTCGATCAGGCCCGGCTCGGTGGCGTCGGGATCGTAGTCGAAAACCGCGTCGAGGAAGATATATTCGGCAAAAAGCCGCGCCATGCCGTCCCACATGTCGCGGGCGATGGCCTCGATCTCGGCGGGTGTCTTTTCAGGATAGGCGTTTTTCAGATTCTCGACCGCCACGCGATGGCGCGGCACGTAAGGGCCGAGCAGCCGGCCCGTTCTGGCGGCGAACTCGATGGCGCTGCGGGCGGGCAGAAGGCGCAGCAGGCCAAGCACGGCAAACACCGCCTGCGCCCATAGCCAGTAATTGGCAAGCCGCAGCTTCTGCCAGTAGCGCCAGAGGATGAGTTTGAGCTTTAGCATGGGGTGCGCGTTTTCTGTCGTTGGCGCTCACCCCCCTCTGCCCTGCCGGGCATCTCCCCCACAAGGGGGGAGATTACGCCTTCATGAACGCGCGTCACCAATCGCAAACGTCGCAAGGGGAGAGCAGCGGGCCATGTCAGCCAATCTCCCCCCTTGTGGGGGAGATGCCCGGCAGGGCAGAGGGGGGTGTTCAACGCTTGACGCAAACCGAAAAGCCCCACTCAATCCACACGCAAAATAATCTTGCCGAACACATCCCGGCCTTCCATGCGCTTCAGCGCCGTGTCGATGTCGTCGAAGCCGACGACCGTATCGATTACCGGATGCACAATGCCGCGCGCCATTTTTTGCATGGCGTCTGCCATGTTTTCCATGCGGCAGCCGAAGGAGCCGAGCAGTTTCAGCTGCTGCTGGAAGAGCATCATCAGGTTCATATTGGTGGAGACGCCCGAGGTCGAGCCGCAGGTGACGAGGCGGCCGCCGCGTTTAAGGCTCAGCATGGAGCCGGCCCAGGTGTCCGCGCCGACATGCTCGAATACCACGTCGACGCCCTTCTTCTTCGTCAGCTTGCGAACGACGCCTTCGAAGCGGTCCTCGCGATAGTTGATGACGTGATCCGCGCCGAGCGCCTTGGCCTTCTCGATCTTGTCGTCGGAGCCGACCGTGGTGATGACCGTGCAGCCCATCTTCTTGGCAAGCTGGATCGCCGCCGTGCCGATGCCGGAGCCGCCGGCCTGGATGAGGATCGTTTCGCCGGGCTCCAGCTTGGCATTGTCGAACAGCATGTGTTCGACCGTGCCGAAGGTTACGGGCGCAACCGCCGCGCCGATCTCATCGACGCCGGGAGGGGCGGGGACGAGCAGGCGGGCGGGGAGATTGACCTTCTCCTGCGCGAAGCCGTCGAGATGGAAGCCGTGGACGCCGGAGACGTGCTCGCAGAGATTGTCGCGGCCTTCGCGGCAGGGGCGGCAGAGGCCGCAGGTCTGCGCGCCGTAGATCGACACCAGCTGGCCGGGACGGATGCCCGCCACGTTGGGACCGATGGATTCCACCACGCCGGAGGCTTCCGCGCCGATCACCAGCGGCATCTTGCGCTTGGCGAAAGCCATGCCGCGCCAGCCCCAGACATCGATATGATTGAGCGCCACCGCCTTGATGCGCACCGTCACCTCGCCAATGCCGGGGGCGGGGGGCGGGGCGATATCGGTCAGTTCCAGACGGCGGTCTTCGATGAGTTGTAATGCGCGCATGAGTCTTTCTTCATTTGAGAAGGGAGTAGGGGGCATGTTGGTTTTCCCTATTCAGCCATTCCCTTATTGCCCCTAGAGTTTGTCAGGACTAGCTTGAAACAGTGCCTCTTTCGCCGTCATTCTCGGGCTTGTCCCGAGAATCTGCCGTGGTTTAATTCGTCAGTACGGTAATCGCTTATCTTTTTCCTTATGGCAGATCCTCGGGACAAGCCCGAGGATGACGGCAGGACTATGCACTTTTCTTAACAGCGTTTCAGTTGAGTTCTGACAGATACTAAAGGACCGGTTTCGAGCCCATGACAAGGCAGGTGTTCTGGCCGCCGAAGCCGAAGGAGCTGGAGAGCACGGTCGAAACCTGCTGCTCGCGCTTCACATTCGGCACCACGTCGAGCAGGATCGTCGGGTCGGGATGGTCATAGTTGATGGTTGGCGGCAGCGTGCCGGTCTGGATGGTGAGGAGCGAGAAGGCTGCCTCGATCGCGCCTGCCGCCGTCAGGGTGTGGCCGATCATCGATTTGTTCGACGATGTGGGGATCGAGCCGATGCGGTCGGCGAAGACGGTGGAAAGCGCCAGATATTCCATCTTGTCGTTTTCGGGCGTCGAGGTGCCATGGGCGTTGATGTAGTCGATCTCGTCGGTGGTGAGGCCCGCATCGGCGAGCGCCGCCCGCACCGCCCCAATGGCGGGTGAGCCGTCGGGCTTGGAACGGGTGCGGTGGAAATCGTCGGCCTTCTCGCCGCAGCCGGTGAGGAAGCCGAGGATATCCGCACCGCGGGCGAGGGCGCTTTCGAGCGATTCCATCACCAGCGCACCCGCGCCCTCGGCCATGACGAAGCCGTCGCGGTCCTTGGAGAAGGGTTTTGCCGACTTGTGCGCCGGGTCGTTCTGCGTGGAGAGGGCGGAAAGAAGGGAGAAGCGGATCAGCGCCTCGGCGGAAACCGAGCCGTCCGTGCCGATGGAGAGCACGCGGTCGCTCTCGCCGCGCCGGATCGCTTCGACGCCCAGCTGGATGGCCGTCGCGCCGGAGGCGCAGGCGGTCGAAAGCGTGATCGGCAGGCCGCGTGTGCCGAATTTGTCGGCGATGCGCTCGGCAATATAGCCGAACTGGGTGGAGTTGAAGAAATCCCGGTTCGGATTCTTGCGGCAAGCGGCGAGAATCCGTTCATAGCTCGCCTCGCCATCCTCGACCGTGGCGAGGTCGAGCGCGAAGCGGTCTTTCCAGTCGAGCTCGACCGGCGGAGCGGCGAGGAAGAGGGGGCCGCCAAAATCGCCCACGGACAAGCCGGACTGCGCAATGGCCTCCTCGGCGGCGAGCGCCGCGAGCTTTTCAGAGAGCGGCACCGCGCCGGCGCTGCTCTCGGGCAGGAAATCGACCGTGCCGGCAATGCGGGTGTTGAGGCCCTCGGTGGGGAAGCGGGTGATCTCGTGGATGCCGGAGCGCCCGCCGGTGAGCGCCGCCCAATTGTCTGCCTTGCCCTGCCCGAGCGAGGAGACAATGCCGATGCCGGTTACGGCAACGATCGGACGGCCAAGATGATCGGTATATTTCGCCATCTGCTTTCTCCCTCAAGCTTTCACAAGACGAGCCGCACCCTCGGCGCGGGTAACGCCGATGGTGGTGGCGATGGCGGCGGTCAGGGGCTGGTCCAGCGGCTTTTCGCTCGTCTCCAGCGGGCCGAAGGCCTCGCCTTTGGAAATGCTGAGCGCAGCCAGCGCAACCGCGAGCGGGAACTGCGCCTCGCGCAAATGGCCGGTGATGCCGGAAATGCCGCGAATGGCGGCGCCGGGGAGGGCGTCGAGCGCCGCCTTTTCCGCTGATGTCGGTTCATGCGCGCCGGATGCGCCGGAAACGATGAAGGGAGCTTCGCTGCCACCCGCCACCTTTTTCAGCATCTCGCCAATGGCCCCAGCCAGGTCGTCGCGACCGCGGCGAATCTGCCCGCAGGCAATTTGCTCGATTTCGGCATAGGCGCGCGCGCCGCGCTTGCCGGCATGTCCGGCACTTTCCAACACGAGAAACACGCCGCCCGATCCCGAGACGAGCCCGCCGCCCATGCTCCCCTGGCGCTGCCAGAGCGGGGACCAGCCATCGGATTTCAAGTATCCGCCAAGCTCGTGGCCCAGCAGCATGTTCCAATGTTCCGCATTATAGGAACTGCCTACCAGCATATGGGTGCTCTGGCCGGAGCGGATGCGGGCGGCGGCGGTCTCGATAGCGGAAATGCCGGAGGCTTCCTCACCCATGAAGGTGCGGGACGAACCCGTCACCTTATGGACGATGGAGATGTTGCCTGCGGCCAGATTGGACAATTGCGCCAGAAACAGCGTCGGGCGAAGCTCGGTGGAGAGCCTCTGGTTCAGCATCACGTCGCGGTCGTTGCTGGTGCGGCCCTCGGCGAGGATCAGCGTATCGACGGCGACGTCGCGCTCGCCGCCGCCGGCTGCCACAACCATGTCCATGGTCGCGCAGAGCGCCTCATCGTCCTTGATGCCCGCATCCTGGAGCGCGAGGCCCGCCGCATAGGTTCCCAGCCGCTGCCAGGTTTCCATCTGGCGCTGGTCGCTGCGCTTGGGGATCTGCAGGTTCCAGTCCACCTCGCCCAGCGGATGCACGGTGTAGGGCGCGAAGCGCGTGGCATCGAGCTTCGGCTCCGGCTTGCCGGTGAGCGCGTTCCAGTGGGCATCGGGGCCTTCGCCCAGAGAGGAGACGATGCCGATGCCGGTGATGAGGACTCTGTTATTCTGCATGTTTCCCGAGCTTTTTAGTGGTCGCATGATCTTATCCGAAAAGTCTGCAACTTTTCGGGACCAAGCTCCGGTCAGGCCTTCTTGGCGGCGACCAACTCATCGATCTTGGCGCAGAGATTCTTGAGGACGAAATATTCCTCGGTCGGAACCTTGCCTTCGTTGACTTCCTGCGTCCACTTCTCGAGCGGGATCTTGATGCCGAACGCCTTGTCGATGGCGAAGACGATGTCGAGGAAGTCGAGGCTGTCGATGCCGAGATCATCGATCGTATGGCTTTCCGGCGTGATCGTGTCGCGATCGATCTCGCTGGTTTCGGAAATGATGTCGGCGACTTTGTCGAAGGTGGAGGACACTATAGCAAATCCTTTTGGCTCAAGCCCTTCAGAGGCGTCTTTTGTAATCAATCGGCGCGTGTCTAGCGTTTTTCTTGGCTGAGGGAAAGATGTGAAAGGCGATAGGGGGCTTCGCGCATCGCACCCTATGCGCGATGAGTAAAGCGTTTGCTAAAATTCCCCCTCGTTTCCCGTTGCATCCGGCCCGGCCAAATTCTATTGCGGGGATATGGGACTCGCCGGCACGATATTCATCATCTTCGCCATCATTTTTATCGGCTATGCGGCGGCGCGGTTCCGCGTGCTTTCCGAGGCGGCGGGGGACGGGCTTTCGGAATTCGTTTTCGTCATTTCCACGCCGCTCCTTCTCTTCCGCACCACAAGCACGGCGGATTTTCACGGCAGCGCCCCATGGGCATTGTGGGTCGCCTATTTCTCCGGCGTGGTGGGAACGTGGCTGGTGTCGCATGGGGCCGTCCGCTCGCTCTTCGGGCGCGACCGGCGGGCGGGCGTGGTGGCGGGCGTCTCGGGCGCATTCTCCAATCTCGTCTATCTCGGCCTGCCGCTGATGCTGGGCGTGTTCGGGCATGACGGGGTGACGACCATCTCGCTCATTATCTCCATCCACATGCCATCAATGATGGCCGCCTCCATCGCGCTCAACGAATGGGCCACGCGGCGCGACGGGGTGGCGCAGGGCGAGACGAGCCTTGCGGCGACGGTCACGACATTTTTCAAGAGCCTGCTGCGCAATCCGCTGGTGGTCGGCATACTCGCGGGCTGGGCGTGGCGCTTGACGGGCCTCGCCATGCCGGAATTCGGCGCGAAGCTTATTGACATGCTGGCGGGCGTCGCAGGTCCGCTGGCGCTCTTCGCCATGGGCATGGGGCTGAAGAAATTCGGCATTTCCGGCAATGTCCGCGCCGCCTGCCTCGTCGCGACACTGAAGCTCATGCTGATGCCCGCCATCGTGCTGGCGGTTGCCTATATGCTGCAACTGCCACCGCTGACCGCGAAGATCGCCGTCACCGCCGCCGCGCTTCCCTCGGGGATCAACTCCTACCTCATTGCCACGCGGTTCGGAACGGGGCAGGCGCTCGCCTCCACTTCCATGGTGATCGCGACAGGCGTTTCGGCGCTGACGCTCGGCCTGTGGATTTCAATTGCAGAGCACATTTTTGGTTGATGCAATTATAAATTGATATTCTGCGTAAATATCACTTTAAGGTTGTGAAGACTATATTGCCTCCCGCGGCCTGACGCCCTAACGGAGGAATGACCATGAATACGACAGACGATATCAAGCGCATCGTCGCCTCGATGACTCTCGAGGAGAAAATCGGCCAGAAGATCATGCTGGATTTCATGTATTGGAACGGCGAGAAGCTGACGGCTCCGAACAGCGATATCCAGTCCCTGCTCGTCAACAACAATATCGGTGGGGTGATCCTGTTCCAGATGAACCTGAAGGATCCTACCCAGAGCAAGACTTTGACGTCCTGGCTTGCTTCGATCCAGACGAAGCCGACGGGAACCCGGCTTTTCCTCGGTACGGACGAGGAGGGCGGGGACGTGTTCCGGCTTCCGCGCCACTATTATCCGTCCTTCTCGGGCAATATGGCGCTTGGCGCGGCGGTTTATGGCGGGGCGAGCCCCAGCCTCGCCTACCAACAGGGCAAGCGGATGGCGCAGGACTTGAAGTCGCTGCAGATCAACATGGCTTTCGCCCCTGTGGTGGACGTCAATACCAATGCGCATAACCCGGTCATCGAAGTGCGCTCATTCGGCGCGAACTGGGAATCGGTAACAAATCTCGCCGAGCAGTTGACGGCCGGCATACGCAGCGAAAAGGTGATGACCACCTACAAGCATTTTCCGGGGCATGGGGGAGCGTGGGCGGATTCGCATACGACGCTGCCGCTCATCACGCGCGATAAGCAAGATGCCTTTACCATTGATATCGCCCCTTACAAGGCGGCGATTGACAAGGGTATCGCCCCGGATCTCGTGCTGACGGCGCATATCCAGTATCCGGCCCTCGATAAAAGCACGATCCAGGCGAGCAAGACCGGCGAGATGATCATCACCCCGGCTACCATGTCACGTGACATCCAGACAGAGCTTTTGCGCAATCAGCTGGGTTTCCGCGGCGTGACGGTTTCCGACGCGCTCAACATGGGCGCGATTACCAACTACTTCACCGAGGAGGACGCCATCTACAGGGTGTTCGCCGCAGGCGTCGACATTTCGCTGATGCCGATTGGGATCTACAAAAAAGAGGATATGGCGCGTCTCCCCCAGTTCATCAAAACCGTGGTCGACAAGGTCAGGGGCGGCGCGCTCCGCGAGGCCGACATCGACGCATCGGTGGAGCGGATTCTCCGCCTCAAAGCCGCCTTCGGCCTTGCCAGCGGCAGCAGCGCCTCCGTAGGCGGCGTGGAGACGGCCGTGACCGATGCGGACCCGTCCGGGATCGAAAAGGAGATCGCGGACAAGTCGGTCACGCTCCTGCGCAATGCCACGGGCGAGCTTCCGTTCCGGTCCAACCAGACGAAGTTCTTCATTTACACGCCATATCACGAGCAGGGAGAGGGGATCGCCCAGCCGCTAAACACGTACGGATACCAGGTGAAATATGCCAAGTGGAATACCATCACCGACAACGAGCTCAATGCCAATATCAATTGGTGTGATGTATTCGTCATGGGCACGATGTCGAAAGGTCTGAACCCGGATGAAGCAGACATCGGTTGGGTAAAAGCGCTGATGCTCCGCGCCCAAAATGAGTTGAACAAGAAGGTCGTGCATGTCTCGCTGCTCGCGCCCTACGACATCATCTGGTACTATGAGATCAGAAATTGCCTTTTGACCTATGCCCGCTGGGGTTACGATGATGGCGGCTGGAACGGCCCATCGATGAAATCACTGGGGGAAATCCTGATCGGCAAGCTGAAGCCGGTGGGCAAACTGCCCGTTCCGCTCTATTGGCGCTATGACAATAACCTCAATGAGGGCGTCATCGCCGCTCCCTATTATCTGGGTTACGGCCTGACTTATTAGGGCGTTTCACTTTTTGATAGAAACGCTGGCAGAGGGGGCGCCTCGCGATTCCATCAAAACATGAAATGCTCTAAAAATCCCGCCCCAAAGGCTGGACAATCCTGAATACAGCACAAATTATCAGAGCGGTTCTCACTTCAAATGAATGTGAGCGCCGCTCTTTTCTTATGTCGAGGCCCTTTCTTGACAATCCCCGGAATCGCTCCGAGGTTTCACCCTGACTCGAAGTAAGTCGCAAGGAGAAGTGCAATGCTTCAGAAGACCAGCCATTTCATGAAACAGGCCAATCTGATCAACGGTGAATGGGTGGAGGCGGATTCCGGCGAAACCATCGACGTTATCAACCCGGCGACCGGCCTGAAGATCGGCACCGTGCCGAAATCGGGCAAGGGCGAGACGGCACGCGCCATCGAAGCGGCGGCTGCAGCCTTTGAAAGCTGGAAAAAGACGTCCGCCAGCGAGCGGGCGAAGCTGATGCGCAAGCTGCATGCATTGATTATCGAGAATCAGGATGCGCTCGCAGAACTCCTCACGCTGGAGCAGGGCAAGCCGCTGGCCGAGGCGAAGGCGGAAGTCGGCGCTTCGGCGGCCTATGTGCTGTGGTACGCGGAAGAAGCGCGGCGGGTTTATGGCGAAACGATCCCATCGCCCTGGTCCGACCGCCGCATCATGGTGACGAAAGCGCCGGTGGGCGTGGTGGCGGCCATTACGCCGTGGAATTTCCCATCCTCGATGCTGGCGCGCAAGATCGCGCCGGCGCTGGCTTCCGGCTGCACGATCGTGACCAAGCCGGCGGAATACACGCCTTATTCCGGGCTTGCCTGGGGTGTGCTGTGCGAGGAGGCGGGCATTCCCAAGGGCGTCGTCAATATCCTCACCGGCGTCGCGTCCGAGATCGGCGGCGAGATGACGCGCAGTCCGCTGGTGCGCAAGATCACCTTCACCGGCTCCACCAGAGTGGGCAAACTGCTTCTCCGCCAAGCCGCCGATACGGTCAAGAAAGTGTCGATGGAACTGGGCGGCAACGCGCCGTTCCTTGTCTTTGACGACGCCGATCTCGACAAGGCGGTGGAAGGCGCGATGGTGGCGAAATACCGTAATTCCGGCCAGACCTGCGTCTGCACCAACCGCTTCTATGTGCAGGCCGGGGTTTACGATGCCTTCGTCGAAAAGCTCGCGCTTGCGAGCAAAAAGCTGAAGCTTGGCAACGGCATGGACAAGGATACGCAGCAGGGGCCGCTCATCAATGAAGTTGCGGTCGAGAAAGTGGAGGAGTTGATCGAGGATGCCAAGGCCAAGGGCGCGCGGATCGTGACCGGCGGCAAGCGGTCTGACCTTGGACATACCTATTTCGAGCCGACAGTGATTGCCGACGCCAAGCAGGATATGCGCTTTTCGAAAGAAGAAATCTTCGGCCCGGTCGCGCCGGTCTATAAGTTCGAGACCGAGCAGGAGGCGATCGGCCTCGCCAACAGCACCGAATATGGTCTTGCCAGCTTCTTCTATACGCAGGATCTCGGCCGCGCCTTCCGGGTGCTGGAGGGGCTGAAATACGGGATGGTCGGCGTCAACGAAGGGGTCATCACGACAGTCGAGGCACCGTTCGGCGGCGTGAAGGAATCGGGCCTTGGCCGCGAAGGCGGGCATCAGGGCATCGAGGACTATCTCGACACCAAATATGTCTGCATTGGCGGGCTGGGGATGTAAGTGAGATAGGGAATAGTGAGATAGTAAGTAGCAGGCTTCATCTATCTCACAGTTCACTACTCACTATCTCACTGCAAAGGATTTTCTCATCGTGACATCAGAGATTTTCGGAGAGACGCCGGATGGCGAGGTGGTGCATCGCATCACCCTTACCGGCGGGGGATTGACCGCGAAGGTGCTTACCTATGGCGCGGCGGTTCAGGATTTGCGGCTGGAGGGCCATGAGCCGTCGCTGGTGCTTGGCTATGAGGACTTCGCCGACTATCCGGCGCATTCTCCGCATATGGGGGCGATTGCAGGGCGCTCGGCCAACCGCATCCGCAACGGCACATTCACCATCGACGACCAGACTTACGAGGTGGACCGCAATTTCCTCGGCCAGCACAATCTGCATGGCGGGCGCAAGGGCCTCGGCAAGCGCGTCTGGCGGGTGACGGGCGAGGGGCGGGATTTCGTCACCCTCGCGATCCGCGCCGCAGACGGCGAGATGGGCTTTCCCGGCAATCTCAACGTCCACTGCACCTATATGCTGAGCCCCGAGGGGACGCTGGTGGTGCGGCTCGAGGCGGTGACCGACAAGCCGACGATCTGCAATCTGATCCACCACAGCTATTTCAACCTCGACGATGGCGGCGAGGCGGATATTCTGGATCATCAGGTAATGATAGGGGCTGAGGCCTATCTGCCTGCCAACGAAGCGCTGATGCCTGATGGACGCGTGTTGCCTGTCGAGGGCACGGACTATGATTTCCGTCAGTTCCGTGCCGTGCGGAGGGAGCGGGACGGCGCGCAGGTGGTCTATGACAATAATTTCTGCCTGGCAGCAGCGCGCGGCCCGCTCAGGTGGTGCGCGGCGGCGAAGGGCGCGAAATCGGGCATCCGCCTCGATGTGTCGACTACCGAGCCGGGGGTGCAGTTCTATGCGGGCAACACCGTGGCGCGGCCTGCGGTGGGGCTGACCGGCAAACCGTATGAGAATTACGCCGGGCTATGCTTCGAGCCGCAGATATGGCCGGATTCGCCGAGCTTCCCGTACTTCCCGCAGGCGGTGCTGAGGCCGGGCGAGGTTTATTCGCAGACGACGCAGTATCGGTTCAGCAAAGAATAAGCGCGCCGGTCGTGGTCCCCGCGCGCGAGGTCTTGCATCAGGTATTTGTCAAGACGGAAGCTGTCGGATAAGGACCGTAGATGTAAGCTCCCGGAATACTGCCAATGAAATAATCGACATAGGAATGCAAGTAGGGGGGAACTTTTGTTGCGATTGCGGCAAAACCTTCGGCATATTCTCGAGGTAATCTGGCTTCGGTTTTTACTATCGAACTGGCGAGCGTGGTGTTGATGATATAATCCGGGTTTGGGGGGCCATCCGCTCTTCTTTCGGACGTGCCTCTTACATAGCCGTTCATATAGAACAGAAAGGTAACTGGCTGGCCGCGATAATTTACCAGATAGGGCAGACTGACCGCAAGCCCCTCTCCCGACTTAAGCGAATTAGTATCGATAATGCCGCCGGTTTGATATAAAATACTCACTCTTGGCAAGTTGGTGGCTCGGGTGCCATCTTGCGGAGCAAGAGGCGGTCTATTTTCTTCGGAAGAATTTTCGGTATTACTGTTAGCCATGTTGGCCTCCCTGAATATTTATAAAACCCAAGAATATCGGCGTTTCAACCATCGGGCGTATACTTAGGCG
This sequence comes from Paramesorhizobium endophyticum, assembly GCF_014640615.1. Lineage (GTDB taxonomy): Bacteria > Pseudomonadota > Alphaproteobacteria > Rhizobiales > Rhizobiaceae > Paramesorhizobium > Paramesorhizobium endophyticum. Next base: position 46,340 of record NZ_BMHH01000003.1, read on the forward strand.
CGTTACGTTTAATGCATCCATGCAGCGCGCTTTAGGCTTTTGTTTTTTAAGCATGTCTTGCTCAGAACCGGTCCCCGCTTTTGGTAGACACACTCTAACATTATCGAGCTTACATTATCGATATCAACTTTCAGATGCAAGCGCGTTTATTATACCCGTTGAGATTGTGGATTTTATGATGAATATTCTCCAAACGAGACATCGTTATCCGTTCGCGGCTCGTTCCCCCTTCGACAAGCTTAGGGCACGAGCACCACAAGATGAGGGCTACCGGAGCGCCAGTACCCTTCATCCGCATGGTGAGGTGCGAATGAAGCGCAGCGGAATTCGCCTCGAACCACGAGGATGAAGGGTCCCAGGAAATATCATCGTTTCCATCAAACGAGGGCTCTAAGCCTCAAACGCCTCCCGCGCCTCTTCCATCGGCGCCAGCGCGCCATGGAATTCCACGACACGCGCTGCCACCGCATGGGCGCGTTTGGCGGCTTCGGTGGGCGCAAAGTCGCGCAGCCGCGCGGTGAGGTAAGCGCCGTTGAAACTATCGCCCGCGCCGGTCGTATCCACCGCCTTGGCCGTCACGGCGGGTATCCGTTCTTCACCGGCCTCGGTCAGCAGCAGGGCCGGGCTGGTGCCGTCCTTCACCACGATTTCCTTGACGCCCAGGCCTGCTATGCGCCGGGCCGTCGCCTCGGGCGAGGCGTCTCCGAACAGATCCTTCTCATCCGGAAAGGTGGGGAGGGCTATGTCGGTGAGCCGCATGGCCTCGCCGATGACGGTGCGGGCGGTTTCGATATCATCCCACAGCCGGGCGCGGTAATTCGGGTCGAAGGCGATGCGGCTGCCATTGCCGCGCGCTTTTGCAATGGCGCCGAACAGTGTTTCGCGATCCGCCGGGGCGAGGATGGCGAGGGTAATGCCGGAGAAATAGACGATGTCGCGGCCATTCAGGCTGGCTGCCAGCGTTTGATCATCGTTCGCGAGCTTGCGCGCGGCGGCGTCGGCTCGCCAGTAGGTAAAGGAGCGCTCCGCACCGTCGAGCGTGATCGCATAAAGGCCGGGGCGGGCACCCGGTATGATCGGGCTGCGGGCGGTTCCAATGCCGTTTTCGGCAAAGAAATTGCGCTGTTTGACCGAGAAAGGATCATCGCCGAAAGCGCTGACATAATCGACCGGGTAGTCGGAGGCCGATAGCGCGCGGACATACCATGTTGTGTTGAACGTATCGCCGGCAAAGCCCATGCGCCACATATCGCCCGCCGCGCCCGAAAGCTCGATCATGCACTCGCCGATGGATGCAAATCCGCCCACTGTCTGTCCTCCGCGTCTACCCAAACAATGGGGCTTATACGGGATTTTGTTGGCATGTCATATTCGGCATGTAACAAAAAGGGGAACAAGGATTCGACCATGCGCTATGCGATCTATTTCACCCCGCCGGCCGGGGATCCGCTGACGAAAGTGGCCGCCAACTGGCTTGGCCGCAATGCATTCAGCGGCGAAGCCGTCAAGGCACCGGCAATCCGCTCCTTCGAGCCGGAGGAGGTTTGGCAACTTACGGAAGAGCCGCGCCGCTACGGTTTCCACAGCACGCTGAAGGCGCCTTTCCGGCTTCACGAGACTGTTACCGAGCGCGATCTTCTCTCTGCGCTGATGCACTTCGCCTCGTCGGTCGCGCCCGTCACCATTCCCCGGCTCCATGTCACGGCGCTTGGGGACTTCTTCGCGCTTACGCCCGAGGAAGCGGTGCCGGAGCTCGACCAGCTCGCGAACGATATCGTCGTCGCCTTCGACCGCTTCCGCGCGCCGATGACTGAAAAGGAGCGCACCAAGCGCAAACCTGAAAGTTTAAGTATTTCCCAGTTGAGCAATCTCGACAGGTGGGGTTATCCTTATGTGTTCGATGACTTCCGTTTCCACATGACATTGACGGGGCGTGTCGCGGAGAAGGATAGACTTCGCGTCGCGCGAATGCTGGATACGTTTTTCGAGCCGGTGCTGAGCGAGCCGGTGGAGGTGAACCATCTGGCGCTGTTCGTGGAGGCGGAACCCGGCGCGCCGTTCGAGGTTCATTCCCTGCATCCGCTGGCCATGCCGCTGACCGGAGCAGGGCGGCCCAAGAAGAGTGCCTGACAAGGGTTTGCGCTCGACCGAGCGCCTGAAAGAAAAGTGCATGATATGTCTCACGAATTCATACTGAAAAATGCCCGCATCATCCTCGGCGACGAGGTATTGGCGGGCTCCGTCCTGATCCGTGACGGACGGATTGCCGACATTTCCGAAGGAAACATTGCCGCCGGCGAGGATATGGAGGGCGATTTCCTCACGCCGGGCCTCGTCGAGCTCCACACCGACCATCTGGAGGGGCATTACGCGCCGCGCCCGAAGGTGCGCTGGAACCCCGTCGCCGCGGTGCAGGCGCATGACGCGCAGATATCAGCTTCCGGTATCACCACGGTGTTCGACGCGCTGCGTGTCGGCCTCGATGCGGAGGCGGAGGTGGGCGTCGAGGACATGCGCGTGCTGGCAGGGGCGATTCTGGACAGCATCGAGGCAAAGCGGCTGCGCGCCGACCATTTCCTGCATCTGCGCTGCGAGGTTTCGGCACCCGACTGCCTCGATGCCTTCTCGCTGCTTAAGGATAATGAGCGGGTGCGCATGGCGTCGCTGATGGACCATGCGCCCGGGCAGCGGCAGTTCGCCGACCCGGAGGCCTACCGCGTCTATTACATGCGCAAGATGAAAGCCTCGGAGGAGGAGTTCCGGCAATATTGCGAAAGGCGCATGGCCGATTCGATGCGCAACTCGGCGGCGAACCGCAAGGCGATCTCCGAAGCCTGCCATCAACGCGGCATCGTGCTTGCCAGCCATGACGACGCGACCGTAGCCCATGTGGAGGAGGCGGCGGAGCAGGGCATTCGCGTGGCGGAGTTCCCGACCACGGTAAGCGCCGCCAGCGCCTCGAAGGGGGCGGGGCTGGCGGTGCTGATGGGCGCGCCCAATGTGGTGCGCGGCGGCTCGCATTCCGGCAATGTTTCCGCCCGCGAACTGGCGGAGAGGGGCTACCTCGACATTCTTTCGTCCGACTACATTCCGTTCAGCCTGATGCAGGCGGCATTTTTCCTTGGTGATGTGGTGGACGGCATCACGCTGCCACAGGCCATGCGGCTTGTCTCGAAGAACCCGGCGGAGGCCGTGGGGCTGGATGATCGCGGCGAGATCGCGGTGGGCAAGCGCGCCGATCTGGTGCGGGTGAGGGCCCCCGCCAGCGACCGCAGGGAGCTTAAGGGCGGGGCAGCAGGGGCCCCCGCCAGCGACCGCAGGGAGCTTAAGGGCGGGGCAGCAGGGGCCCTCGCCAGCGACCGCAGGGAGCTTAAGGGCGGGGCAGGGGGACCCGCCAGCGACCGCAGGGAGCTTAAGGGCGGGGCAGATAAGGCCATGGACCATGTGCCGGTCGTCCGCACGGTGTGGCGCGAAGGGGAGCGGGTGATATGATCGCGGCTGGTTGCATTGAGCGTGCCCTGGACGAGATGCGCCCCCTGCGCAATGGCGTCTTTATCGCCGTGGTGGGCCCAAGCGGTTCGGGAAAGGACACCATCCTGACTTATGCGCGGGAGCGCCTGCAGGGGCGCCCGGAATTCCATTTCGTGCGGCGGATCGTGACGCGGGATTCGGTCGGCGACGCGGAGGAGCACGATACGCTCACCGAGGCGGCCTTCGACGCGGCGCTGGAGAAGGGTGCGTTCAGCCTCTCCTGGAACGCGCATGGCCTGCGCTATGCGCTGCCGAAATCCGTCGACCACCATGTGGAAAACGGTGCGGTGGTTGTCGCCAATGTCTCGCGCAGCGTCCTCGACGAGATCGGCTCCATCTACGCCAATGTCCGGGTGGTGCATCTCCACGCCTCACCCGACGTGCTGGCGCGCCGCCTCGCGCAGCGCGGACGCGAGGACGCAGCGGCGATCGAGGAACGGCTCAGGCGCAGCGCCAAGGCCATGGCTCACCGCGACGGGGCGATCATGCTTGATAATTCCGGGCCGGTGGAGGTGGCGGGGGAGAGGTTCATCGCGATATTGGAGAAGGCGGCTGCCTTCGCGACGGTGTGCGGGCAGATTTGAACCATTGAATGGTAGTGTAAAGCTTGATCATGGTGTCAGTATTATTATATGACTACCGGTAGTCATATGGAGGCCCGCCATGAAAGAAATCCAGCTCAAGGATGTGAAGGCAACGCTTTCCGCTGCGGTCGATCGGGCGGTCGCGGGTGAGCCGACCGTGATTACCCGTCATGGACGAAAGGAGGCCGTGCTCCTTTCTTTCGACGAATGGGAACGCCTTTCCAAGGTGCCGAGCTTTGCCGATCTCCTGCTGGCCTTTCCCGGTGAGCCCGGAGATATACAAGAACGGTCGCATAAACCCTCTCGTGCGCTGCGCGAAGACGGGCTTTGATCTTGTTCCTTCTCGACACCAATGTCGTCTCGGCGGAAGCGCCGCTCAAACGCCAGACCGGCGGCGAGATGTTCGCTGCATGGATGCGGCAATATAGTGATCGGCTTTATCTTTCGACTGTGACCATAGCCGAAATAGAAGCCGGCATTGTCCGGGCTGTTCGAATAAAAGCTGCAACCAAGGCGGAGAGACTGCGCCATTGGCTGGCGGCGGTGGAGCATTTTTATGCCAGCCGTATCCTGCCGTTTGGAATTGATGAGGCGCGTTATGCCGGACTGATCCTCGACAAGGCGCGCGCTCATGATCCAGGGTTCGAGGATATTGCGATAGCGGCGACCGCTGCGGCGCACGGATTTATCGTCCTGACGGCCAATGAGCGGCACTTCAAGCCGCTCGATGTGCCATTCGCCAATCCCTTCAAGCAGTTGCCGATTGTGCAATAGCAGCGTGGCATTGCGCCTGGCGTGCTCTTGAATTTCCCATGGTTCCGCTTTAGCTCAGGCGGATGACCACATACCCGCGCCACAAACTCTCCATCGCACCGATGATGGACTGGACTGACCACCATTGCCGCTTTTTTCACCGGCAGATGACGCGGCAGGCGCTGCTTTATACCGAGATGGTGGTGGCGGATGCGGCGATTCATGGCAATCGCGAGCGGCTGCTTGGGTTCTCCGAGGAGGAGCATCCGGTCGCGCTGCAATTGGGTGGGGCGGATCCCGGGAAGCTGGCCGAGGCGGCGCGGATCGGGACGGATTTCGGGTATGACGAGATCAATCTGAATGTTGGTTGCCCTTCGGATCGTGTCCAGTCCGGCACGTTCGGGGCCTGCCTGATGAAAACGCCGGAGCTGGTGGCGGCCTGTGTCGAGGCGATGAAGCAGGCGGTCGCTATTCCCGTTACCGTCAAATGCCGGATCGGGGTGGACGATCAGGACCCCGAAGTGGCGCTCGATGCGCTGGCGCGGCAGGTGTCGGAGGCCGGAGCCGATGCGCTCTGGGTCCATGCGCGCAAGGCGTGGCTGCAGGGACTATCGCCCAAGGAAAACCGGGATATTCCGCCGCTCGATTATGACCGCGTCTACCGGCTGAAGGGTGAGTATCGGGACCGGTTCGTCGGCATCAATGGCGGCATCGTCACGCTTGACGAAGCGGTCGACCATCTCGCCCATGTCGATGGCGTGATGCTGGGGCGCGCCGCCTATCACAATCCCGGCCTGCTTGTTGATGTGGACCGGCGGATTTATGGCGATGAACGCGCGCCCGTGGAGATGGCTGACCTCATCGAAATCATGTGCGATTATGCCGACCGGCATATTGCTGGCGGCGGCAGGCTCTCGCATGTGACGCGGCATATGGTCGGGCTGTTCCAGGGCATGCCCGGCGCAAGGCGCTGGCGACAGATATTGTCCAGCGAAGCCACGCGTCCTGACGCCGACAGCGGGGTTATCCGCAAGGCGTTTGGGGAGATCGGGGTGGGGGCTGTGGAGGCAGCTAAAACCTCACTCAGGGCTGCAATAGTCTCTTGAAGACAGTGCCATTTTTTCCGTACTTGCTTTCAGCAATTTCGCAAACCTTATGGTCTGGCATCATTCCGTACTTTATCGTACTGAGATTTTTGACTTTGTTGGACTCCAGGAAGAAGCGCTCATAAAGCGTCTTTGCATCGCAATTGATCTTCAGTGTTTTGCTGATAAGACAGTATGTTAGAGCCGCGCTCTCCATGTTCACGGATTTGTACTGTGGGCACCGCGACTGAAAATACAGCGCTTCACCGTAGAAAATGTCCGTCCGGAATTCGTCCGGCATGTTCCTCGTGGCGCAGGCTGCGGCCAGAAAAGGTACGATAAAAAGTACCGGCTTCAGCTTCATAAAATCCCCCACCATAAATAATCGATACGGGCCTTCGACTCATGGCTGCAAGGCCTGCAGGGAAAATATACTTCCAGGTGGCAGGAGGCCAGCCTCAATCCGTCAAAATCAGCTGGTCTCCCTCCACCGAAAAGCTGCGGAGAGTATCGAGGAAATTCATGCCGAGCAGGCTGCCGATGGGCCCTGCGTCCTGGGTCACCAGAACGCGGACGTTGCGGCGGGTGATGTCGCCTATCTCAAGCGTGTCTACGGTGGCCATCGCGGCGCGGGTGCCGCCATTGGCGGTCATGATCGGTACGGAATAGGAGAGGTCGGCGGTGTCGATGCCCGCGCGCCTCGCGTCGTCCTTGGACAGCACCACCATCGATGCGCCGGTATCGACGAGGAAGGAGACACGCGCGCCATTCACCCGGCCGTTGACCTCGAAATGGCCGTTGAGGGATTTTGCCAGCGTGACCGTCAAATTGCCGCCGCTGTCCTTGCTGGAGATGGGACTGCCTGGGACGAGACCGGCGGTGATGCGGTTGGCGACGTCCTGCAATTCGTAGCGATATTGATAGCCGGCGACGAGCGCGAGGAGGATAACCACCCAGATGGCGATGGAGCGGGCGAAATCGCTCAAGGGGATGCGGGAGCCGAGCAGGGCGGCGGCGAGGACGATGCCCCATATGCCGAGATAGGCGGCCTGAGCGAACGCGTCATTGGCGAGGCCGAGCGTCGTGCCGCTATCATTGTTCGCCATCAGCAGCAGCACGACCGCGCCTATGACGGCGACTATGATCCAGAAAAGCCGGTTCATGCCTCGTGCCCCTGCTTCAATCGCGCCATCCGGGAGCGCCGCGTCTCGCGCCGGGGCTTGCGCTCCACGGTTTCGAGCCGGGCGGCAAGTGTGCCCATGATTTCGCGGCGCTGTTGCGCCGTCATTGCCGACCATGTGCTGATTTCATCGATCGTGCGGCCGCAACCGAAGCAATAGCCGGTGCGGGCGTCTATCGAGCAGACGAGAATGCAGGGCGATTCGATAGAATCCATCGCGGTCCAATAAATACTTCGGTTGTTCTTCGCACGAAATCGCGAAGATTTCATCAATTTCCCGAAATATCAATGTGATGGCGTCAGGCCATCATGACAAGCCCTATCAACAGCGCGACCGCCGCGATCTGTTGCGCCGCGCCCAGCGTGTCGCCGGTCTGGCCGCCGATCTTGTCGCGGCAGAGATTGACGAAAGCGAAGCTCGCCGCGCCGCAAAGCAGGATCGCGGTTAGCAGCCCGCCGATGCCGCCAGTCGGCACAAAGGTCACCGCAAGGGCGAGGAAGCCGGTGAGAAGGGCGGAATAGGCTGCCGTTTCGTCGGGTGCGCCCGCGGCATCGGCGACGCCGCCGGGGCGCACCGAAGGCAGCTTATGCCACATGCCGACCATGACCGCGCGGCTTGCCGCTTCGGTGCCGATCAGGGCGAGGGCGGCATATCCGGGACCGGCCCGCTCGGCGAGCGCGGCAAGGAGCAGCGTGCGCAAGCCGACCGAGAGGATGAGCGCAAGGCCGCCGAAGGTGCCGATGCGGGAATCCTTCATGATCTCGAGGCGCCGTTTCTCTGTCGCTCCGCCGAAAAAACCGTCCGCGACATCGGCAAGGCCATCCTCATGCAGCGCGCCGGTGATGGAGGTGAGGATACCGATGGCGAGGAGAGCGGCAACTGTGGGGGGGAGATGGAGTTGGCTCGCGACAACAAGAACGAAGGCGGCGGGCAGGGCGATCAGGGCGCCCGCGAGTGGGAACACGCGGGCATTTTCCGCCAGCGATCCATTATGGCCTTCAAACCAGGCGGGGGGTATGGGCAGGCGGGTCAGGAAACCGAGCGAGCGCATGATTTCCGCCAGAAGGCCATCCATGTCGTGATCCCTTGGAAACGACTAGAGCGTGATGCGATTAAACCCGTGCGGGCATCACGCCCTAACTCTTTGTTTTTACGCATGATCCCGAAAAGTCTGCAACTTTTCGGGATCATGCTATAGAGCACCCGGCCCGAAGGCCGGATGCTTCCCATGATAGCTGATTCTCAGCCGTTCTCGGCGGGGATAATCCCGTGCTGCTTCGGCCCGAAGCGAAGCGCGGTGCCCACATGGCAGTTGAAGACCATCGGCTTGGAGATTTTCTTGTAATCGCCCGGTGAAAACCGGTTGGCCGTGATGGTCGCCGTATCATCGGGCATGACACGGTACTGGATGACCTCGAGAACCGGCGTCCCGTCGGGCATAACGGTCAGATGATCGTCGGAAAACCCGATATTGGGTTGGGGGCCGCGCATGATCATGAAATCCCGGATGAGGAGACCGCCAATCGGCCCGATTGCCTCGGGCTTTTTGCCGCCCTTCATCTGGCATTTGCCGAGGTCGACGATTGCTGCCGTTGGCAGGCCTGTGAGCAGCCGATGCTGCAATTGCTCATATTCGCCTGTTGGAGCAGGCAGGACGGCTTGCGCCTGCGTCACGCTGCCTAGAACGACCAGGGCCGTGAGCGCCTTGCTGAAATACCGCATGATGATTACCTCGCTGCGATTTTCTATCTGGACTCATATAGAAGAGCGCTTTCCATTATCCAGACCGGGTATTTTCAGCGTTCTCCCGACATATCCCTTCTGGCCTTGTCCAGTTCCTCGGCATAGCGGCGCAGAAGATAGCCCTCCGTGAGCAGGCCCTGCACCTTGCGGTGGGTGAAATCGTCTACGACGGCAAGCTCTTCGCTTCCGGACCGGGAAAAGAGCTCGGCGGCTTCCTTCACGTTCATCGTCGGCTTCAGCATGATGTCACCGTAGCGCAGCATCTCGGAGACGGGCTTTTCCTGCGCTTCGGGGGAAGGGGGCAGGGCGTGGACCTCGGCCACGATCAGGATGCCGGCATAGACCTTGCCCGGCTCCGTGGCGATGACGCGCTGGACGGAGCCGAGCGGTATTTCCTTGCGGAACTGCGCAACCGTGAGGTCGCTCGACACCGTGCGGATATCCTTGCGCATCATGCGCCCGACGGTCAGGCTGCGCATCCAGCCGATATCCTGCGCGCTGCGTATGGTCTCGCCGCGAAGATGGAAGCGCCAGGTGGAGAAGGAGTAGCCGAAGGTCTCGCGCACCAGCATGGCCGACATGATGGCCGCCGCCAGCACGACGCCGGTAAGCTCGAGATTGCCGGTGGATTCCAGCGCGAGGAAGGCCATGGTCAGCGGCCCGCCCACGACGCCGACCGCCAGCGAAGTCATGCCGACGACCGCCGCGACGGTCGGATCGATGCTCATTGCCGGGAAGACGACGGCCATGATCCCGGCGAAAATCTTGCCCGCCAGCGCGCCCAGGAACAGGGAGGCGAAGAACAGGCCGCCGCGAAAACCCGATCCGAGGGAGATGGCAGATGCGAGGACCTTTAGGAGGAAAAGCGCGAAGATGACCGGCAGCGCATAATCTATCGTCAATTCCCGGTGCAATGCGCCATGGCCGCTGGAAAGCACCTGCGGGGTCAGGAGCGCAAGCAGCCCCAGGAGGCAGCCGCCGATGGCGGGGCGCAGGGTGTTGCTGATCGCAAGCTTGGTGAACAGGCGCTCGACAACGGATACCAGATGCATGATGGCGATGGAGAGCCCGCCGGCGGTGAGGCCGAGAATGAGGAAGGGCACATATTGCCGCGCTTCCATGGGCGGCAAATCGCCCAGCTCGATGGGGAAGGGCGGCGCGCCGAGATATCCGGCCACCAGCGTGGCGGAGACGGCGGCGGCCATCATCGGAGCCACATTCGCCACCGTATAGATGCCGACGATCAGTTCGAAGCCGTAGAATGCGCCGGTCAAGGGCGCGCCGAAGGCCGCGGCGATCGCTCCCCCCGCGCCGCAGCCGACGAGCAGCCGGACGTCCCCCCGGCGCAGATTGAGGAAGGCGGCAACCTTGGAGGCGATGCCCGAGCCGACCTGCGTATAGGCCGCTTCCAGCCCAACGGATGCGCCGAAGCCGCTGGAAAGGATCGTCTGCACGGCAACGACCAGCGTGTCGGTCATCGACATGCGCCCGCCATAAAGCGCGTTGGCCTCGATGGGGTCGATGGGATGGCGCAGCTTGCCGCGGCGGACGAAGTAGATGGTGAGCCCCATCAGGATGCCGCCGATGACAGGCACGAACGCCATGTGCCGGCTGGCGAGCTCGGCGGTGCCCGACAGGCGCTCGCCGTGCGGGATGGCGTAAAGGAGGCTGTGCAACTGGCTCACGATCCAGCCGATCAGCATCACTCCCGCCCCGGCGAAGACGCCGACGATGCAGGCGAGCAGCACGATGGCGACGCCGCGCGCATTGAGGATGCGCAAGACAGCAAGGGTTCGCAGGCGCAGCCTGCCTACGTCGAATTTTTGCATTTCGAGGCGCACGGACGGTCCGTCTTGCAGATTCCAGTTTCAGTTCACATCCAATCTAATGCCAGACATCTTAACGACAACAGGCGGACAAGGATGGTTTCTGCATCTTGCGGAACCGGCCTGCGTCACCTTATGTATGTGACGATCACGAATCCGATTTGCAGCCAGTTCCGGACTGCGATATCCACAGGCAATCTCCAGACATTTAGAGGCCCTTATGAGAGACCCGATCGAAACAGCCATGAACCTTGTGCCGATGGTCGTCGAGCAGACCAATCGCGGCGAGCGGGCCTATGACATCTTTTCGAGGTTGCTCAAGGAACGCATCATCTTCATCACCGGGCCGATCGAGGACGGCATGGCGTCGCTGGTCTGCGCGCAGCTTCTGTTCCTCGAGGCGGAGAACCCGAAGAAAGAGATCAACCTCTACATCAACTCGCCCGGCGGCGTGGTGACATCGGGCATGTCGATCTACGACACGATGCAGTTCATCCGCCCGCCCGTCTCCACGCTCTGCATGGGGCAGGCGGCTTCCATGGGCTCGCTGCTGCTGACGGCCGGTGCGACGGGGATGCGCTATGCATTGCCCAACGCGCGCATCATGCTGCACCAGCCCTCGGGTGGTTTCCAGGGCCAGGCGTCCGACATCGAGCGCCATGCGCAGGACATCATCAAGCTGAAGCGCCGGCTCAATGAGATTTATGTGAAGCACACCGGTCGTGATTATGACACGATTGAGCGTACGCTGGACCGCGACCATTTCATGACGGCCGAGGAAGCGCGGGATTTCGGCCTCATCGACAAGGTCATCGAATCGCGGGAAGTCATCGAAGGCGTGGCGAAATAAGCCCTTTCGAGCCCACTGACCGAAGCCGACAACCCTCCGGTGCCTTGTTCTGTGCCGGAGGTGCGGCTTTAATGTCACAAAATTGCTGTCCTTCGGGCTTGTGCATGGCGCGACAGTCGTTACGTTAAGCGAATATTGGGTTTCATCGGCCTAGCTTGGAGAAATGCTGGAAACGCTGTCGCATTCGGGTTCATGTTCGTTTGGTGGCAAAGGTTCCGCGGCAGGTTGATTTTAAGAGGGTTGCCCGGATGATCGGTGTTTTTCGGTCGGGACACCAATAGGGGCAACGGGTTTACGGCGGCATCGTTTATAACGGTGCGGCCGATTTTGAAAGGAAACTGCGATGAGCAAAGTCAGCAACAATGGTGGCGATTCGAAGAATACGCTCTATTGCTCGTTTTGCGGAAAGAGCCAGCATGAAGTCCGCAAGCTGATTGCCGGTCCGACCGTCTTCATCTGCGATGAGTGCGTCGAGCTTTGCATGGACATCATCCGCGAGGAAAACAAATCCTCGATGGTGAAGTCCCGCGAGGGCGTGCCCACGCCGCAGGAGATCATGGCCGTTCTCGACGATTACGTCATCGGCCAGACCCATGCGAAGCGGGTTCTGTCGGTCGCCGTGCACAACCATTACAAGCGGCTGGCGCATCAGTCGAAGAACAACGAGGTGGAGTTGGCGAAGTCCAACATCCTTCTCGTCGGGCCGACCGGCTGCGGCAAGACCTATCTCGCCCAGACGCTCGCGCGCATCATCGACGTGCCGTTCACCATGGCCGATGCGACGACGCTGACGGAAGCGGGCTATGTGGGCGAGGATGTGGAGAACATCATCCTCAAGCTGCTCCAGTCCGCCGACTACAATGTCGAACGGGCACAGCGCGGCATCGTCTATATCGACGAGGTCGACAAGATCAGCCGCAAGTCGGACAATCCCTCGATCACGCGCGACGTGTCGGGCGAGGGCGTCCAGCAGGCGCTGCTGAAGATCATGGAAGGTACGGTCGCTTCGGTTCCGCCGCAGGGCGGGCGAAAGCATCCGCAGCAGGAATTCCTGCAGGTGGACACGACCAACATCCTCTTCATCTGCGGCGGCGCTTTCGCGGGCCTCGACCGGATCATCTCGGCACGCGGGGAGAAGACGTCCATTGGCTTCGGCGCGACCGTCAAAGCTCCCGATGACCGCCGCATTGGCGCGATCTTCCGTGAGCTCGAGCCGGAGGACCTGCTGAAATTCGGCCTCATCCCCGAATTCGTCGGACGTCTGCCCGTCATCGCGACGCTGGAAGACCTCGACATAGACGCGCTGGTGCAGATCCTGTCCGAGCCGAAGAACGCGCTGGTCAAGCAGTATCAGCGGCTGTTCGAGATGGAGAATATCGAGCTGACCTTCCATGAGGACGCCCTGCGCGCTATCGCCAACAAGGCGGTGGAACGCAAGACCGGCGCGCGCGGCCTGCGCTCCATCATGGAGAAGATCCTGCTCGACACCATGTTCGACCTGCCGACGCTCGATGGCGTGCAGGAAGTGGTGATCTCCGGCGATGTGGTGGATGGCAATGCCCGTCCGCTTTACATCTACTCGGAACGGCACGAGGAAAAGGGCAACGCCTCGGCTTGAGGCGGGATCATGTGTGACCGAGGGCAATGGGAAGGGCTGCGCAAGCGGCCCTTTTTCGTGACCGCATGTGCCTCTCCCTCCCCCTTGCGGGGAGGGTGGCCCGAAGGGTCGGGTGGGGGTGGTGACGTTTGCGCCATTGTCTCCAGCAGATGCGCAAACGTCACCACCCCCATCCGCCCGCTAACGCAGGCACCTTCCCCGCAAGGGGGAAGGAGGCGCGAGCCATTTTGACACGAATCCGTGCTAATCCACCTTCGGCACTTGAATTGGAATCCCAAGGTCGCCAACTAGGAATTCTAATGCATGTTTGTGACTTGCCAATGAATGTTCCAGGGAGCACAAACACGGCAATCGGCCAAACGGCCTCCAAGTTTTGGCCGCATGACCACTTGCGAAAAGTCTGCGACTTTTCTGGGTCATGCTTCAGAAAGGACTGATGATGACGGGTATTGAAAAGAAGACTCCGGCGAGTGGCAACGATGGGCTTTATGCCGTTCTGCCGCTGCGCGATATCGTGGTCTTCCCGCATATGATCGTTCCGCTTTTCGTGGGACGGGAAAAATCGATCCGCGCGCTCGAGGAAGTGATGGGCGTGGACAAGCAGATCCTGCTTGCGACGCAGAAGAACGCCGCCGATGACGATCCGGCCTCCGACGCAATCTATGATGTCGGCACCATCGCCAATGTGTTGCAGCTCCTGAAGCTGCCTGATGGCACGGTCAAGGTGCTGGTCGAGGGAACCGCGCGGGCCAAGATAAGCCATTTCACGGATCGTGAGGATTATCACGAAGCCTATGCCGAGGTGCTTGGCGAACCGGAAGAGGATGAAGTCGAGATCGAGGCGCTCTCCCGCTCGGTGGTCGCCGATTTCGAGAATTATGTGAAGCTCAACAAGAAGATCTCCCCGGAGGTCGTGGGCGCTGCAAGCCAGATCGAGGATTATTCCAAGCTGGCCGATACGGTCGCCTCGCATCTGGCGATCAAGATCCCCGAGAAGCAGGAGATGCTGGCGCTTCTTTCCATCCGCGAGCGGCTGGAGAAGGCGCTTTCCTTCATGGAAGCCGAAATCTCCGTGCTGCAGGTGGAAAAGCGCATCCGCAGCCGTGTCAAGCGGCAGATGGAGAAGACGCAGCGCGAATATTATCTCAATGAGCAGATGAAGGCGATCCAGAAGGAGCTTGGCGACGGCGAGGATGGCCGCGACGAGGCTGCCGAGCTGGAAGAACGCATCAACAAGACCAAGCTCACCAAGGAAGCGCGCGAGAAGGCGCAGGCGGAGCTCAAGAAGCTGCGCAGCATGAGCCCGATGTCGGCGGAGGCCACCGTCGTGCGCAATTATCTCGACTGGCTGCTCTCGATCCCCTGGGGCAAGAAGTCGAAGGTCAAGCAGGATCTGAACTTTGCGCAGGAAGTGCTCGATGAGGAGCATTTCGGCCTCGACAAGGTCAAGGAACGCATCGTCGAGTATCTCGCGGTGCAGACACGCTCGGCCAAGATCAAGGGCCCGATCATCTGCCTCGTCGGACCTCCGGGCGTCGGCAAGACCTCGCTCGCCCGCTCCATCGCCAAGGCGACGGGTCGCGAATATGTCCGCATGTCGCTGGGCGGCGTGCGTGACGAGGCGGAAATCCGCGGCCACCGCCGCACCTATATCGGCTCGATGCCCGGCAAGGTCATCCAGTCGATGAAGAAGGCGAAGAAGTCCAATCCGCTGTTCCTTCTCGACGAGATCGACAAGATGGGGCAGGATTTCCGCGGCGATCCGTCATCGGCTCTGCTGGAGGTGCTGGATCCAGAGCAGAACTCGACCTTCATGGACCACTATCTGGAGGTGGAATACGACCTCTCGAACGTGATGTTCGTGACGACGGCGAACAGCCTGAACATCCCCGGCCCGCTGATGGACCGCATGGAGATCATCCGCATCGCCGGCTACACCGAGGACGAGAAGCTGGAGATCAGCAAGCGGCACCTGCTGCCGAAGGCGATCCGCGACCATGCACTGCAACCGAAGGAATTTTCGGTCAGCGACGAGGCGATCCGCTCCATCATCCGCCTTTATACGCGGGAAGCGGGCGTGCGCAGCCTCGAGCGCGAGCTGATGAAGCTGGCGCGCAAGGCGGTCACCGAAATCCTCAAGGCCAAGAAGAAGTCGGTGAATATCACGCAAGAAAATCTCGCCGATTATCTGGGCGTCGAGCGCTTCCGCTATGGCCAGATCGAGGGTGAGGACCAGCTTGGCGTCGTCACCGGACTTGCGTGGACGGAAGTGGGTGGTGAAATCCTGACCATCGAAGGCGTCATGATGCCCGGCAAGGGCCGTATGACGGTGACTGGCAACCTTCGCGACGTGATGAAGGAATCGATCTCGGCGGCGGCATCCTATGTCCGCTCGCGGGCTATCGATTTCGGCATCGAGCCGCCGCTGTTCGACAAGCGCGACATCCACGTCCACGTGCCGGAAGGCGCGACGCCGAAGGACGGCCCCTCGGCGGGCGTGGCGATGGCGACCGCCATCGTCTCCATCCTTACGGGCATTCCCGTGCGCAAGGATGTGGCGATGACCGGTGAAATCACGCTCCGGGGCAGGGTGCTGCCGATCGGCGGACTGAAGGAGAAGCTGCTCGCGGCCCTGCGAGCCGGCATCACCAAGGTTCTGATCCCAGAAGAGAACGCCAAGGATCTCGCGGAGATTCCTGACAATGTGAAGAACAGCCTCGAGATCATTCCGATTTCGCGGGTGGGGGAAGCGCTGCGTCATGCGCTGGTGCGCATGCCGGAGCCGATCGAATGGTCGGAAACGGAAGTGTCCGAAGCGCCGCTTCCCGCGGCCGCGGACGACGATGCAGTGGCCTCGGTCGCGCATTGAGGCAAATTCGAGCGTGAATTTACGGAAATGCCGGGCAAAAAGCCCGGCATTTCTGTGTTTAACCCCGGAATTCCGGGCTTTTTGGGCTTGCATGGCTTGGCGTGGGGGATGATTCGAATAAACTCCCGCCCATGCCGGTCGAGTCGCAAGACCCGGCAAATAAAAGAAAGGAAATGCCCCTATGAACAAGAACGAATTGGTTGCCGCGGTTGCGGAAAAGGCCGGCCTGACGAAGACCGATGCAGCTTCGGCTGTCGATGCCGTCCTGGAGTCGGTTACCGCTGCGCTGAAAGACGGCGGCGATGTGCGTCTTCCGGGCTTCGGCGTTTTCTCCGTTTCGCACCGCGCCGCCTCGACGGGCCGCAACCCCTCGACCGGCAAGGAAGTAGCGATCCCCGCCCGCAACGTGCCGAAGTTCTCGGCCGGCAAGGGCCTCAAGGACGCGGTGAACGGCTGATCCTTCCTGCAGCGCTCGCTTTCAGTGCGAAGCGCTGCTTTCCCCTTGAGGAAGCGAATAGGGAATAGCGAGCGGCAGATGGGATAAAACTATCTGTTAGAGCATATCACCTTTAAATGGAAACAGGTGGTTTATTCTCTTATCGTTGCGGTCACGCCGCCGTCGAGGAATGGATCCCAGTGACAAGCACTGGGATGACGGGTGGAGATGTTTCGTCTACCATAGGACATGCTCTGCCAAGCGGAGAGGTTGGAGATTTGGGCCAACAGCCAAGCAACCCGTCATCCCAGTGCTTGTCACTGGGATCCATTCCTCTCCCTCTCCACGACACAACGATCCCAAAAAGAAATTCAAGCGATTCCATCAAAACATGAACCGCTATAGCGCTATTTGCTTTTTGTTTTCGGCTCTACGCCGCCGCTTCCACGTCATATTCGAAATGTAGGCGGGTATAGGGGAATTCGACCCCATTTTCCGTCCGGTCGATAACGCCTGAATTGATGAGCATCGTCACGTCGCGGTGCACCGCCTGCACATCGCGATTGACCCGCCGCGCCACTTCCCGGATCGAGAGGGGGCCCTGTCCGGCCAGCGCCTTGATGATGGCGAGGCGGGAGGGGGACAGAGTGCGGTACATATCCTCGTAAGAGCGGAAATTGTATGACGGCACGGCTTGGAATGTTTCGTCGCTGGCGAGTACACGCTGTTCCGCCTCAAGAACGCGAGCTATGACATCATCCATGGTAGCAATACGCACAACCAATGTCGTCATCCGAGTATCCTTTCCATATCACTGCGAAAGGTAGAGAGCAGCGCTTTCAGCGACTTGAATTCGAAGGCTTCCTCCCGGTTCGCAATATGCCGATGGTCGCCTTTCCCTCGCTCAATTATCATATCGAAGCACACATTTATCATCCACAACGAGGGCGATTCTGTATTTGTAATGATGTGTGCTGCCGGGTACGGGATGTGGTAAGCGCCAGATGACAATTTCATAAAAGGTCGTTTCATTGACCTTCTCGCGCGTTCGTTCAATCAGTATCGCCCCCATGTTGTTATTTGTAACAACACCCTGACGTTGTGTCAATGAAGGGGAGACGCGGAATATTACCGCCGCGACGACTTCATCGTCCCCACATCCACCGTGATATCGCCCGATATCGTCACATCTGTATTGCCGATGCGAAACGTGTTGGGCTTTGACGAATCCGTCATGCGGTCCGGCTCGGGAGGGGGCGCAGTCACGATCGGCTTCGGCGGCGTAACGCCGGGCAGGGTCTGATTTTCCTGGGCAAGAGACACGCCGGGGGCGGCAATGCCTGCTGCCATCAAAAGGGAAATTGCGTGAGCTGATTTGATCTGCATTGCTGCAGCTTAGGCGCTTTCCGTGGCGTTTTCCAGTATGGCAAGCGCCAGTTTCTAACCAAGCAGTTTTTCCGCACATGCCTTGGCCACGTCATCCTTCTCGGTGCGAATTTTTTCCTGTAGGAAGCGGCGGCCTTCGGCGGATTTGAAACCGGTGGATATAGCCTTGATCCTCGCGTCTGTCCGGGCGAGTTCCTTGTCGAGATTGACGCCCGGCTTGCGTGCCTGCGCATTGGGGAGGAAGAATCTCTCGCATAGCGGTACCGCCTGAGCAAAGGCAGCGTCGAAATTTCCGGTTGGAGCGGGGGCCGAGGCCGGCGAAGGGGGCTGGGTCTGGCAGCCGGCGAGGACGACGGAAAGCAGGCCAATCGCAGCAAGCTTATGCATAGAAACATCTCCCGTAGAAGGATTGACGTCTAACGCATTGACAGCTCACAATTGTACTGGCCCGCCCCGCATGCGGCAAGCTTATTGCGGGCTTCGTCCCTCGATATTGATCACGATCCGTTAATCGGCAATCGCCATGATCAAATCATTGGCCATGTCGAGGGTCAACGCATCGAAATGCGAGATGATCCGGCTTGGCTCGAAGGTTGAAACGGGCAAGTCGGTGTAGCCGAAATCGACCGCGATGACGGGAATGCCGGCCGCTTTGGCGGCGTCGATGTCCGCCCGGCTATCACCCACCATGACGGCGCGAGCCGGGTCGCCGCCGGCGCGCAGGATGGTTTCCACGAGATGGCGGGGATCGGGTTTGCGAAAGGCGAATGTATCCCCGCCGCAGATCGTGGCGAAGCGATCGGTTGCGCCGAGCTCGCCCAGGAGCTTGCGGGCGAGGGCTTCGAACTTGTTGGTGCATACGGCCAGCGTAAAGCCCGATGCGACCAGCCGATCCATCATGGCGGTGGCCCCGGCGAAGAATTGCGACTCGCCGGGCATGTGTCCGCTGTAATGTTCCAGGAACAAAGCGACCAGCCAGTCGAGTTGCTCGGGCGAGAGCTGCTTTTGCTGCGCCTCGAAGGCCCGCTCGATCATCACGCGCGCGCCCTGGCCGACGAAGCGCCGCAAGGCCAGCGGATCGACCCGGTCCAGCCCTGACTGGCTCAGGCAATGGTTGAGGCTGTCGAGGAGATCGGGCGCTGTGTCGACCAGCGTTCCATCGAGGTCGAACACGACAATAGGCTTTGTCATCGCTAAATCCATGTTGGGGATCGAATGTTCGTACCGGATCATTCCCCTCGGCTCAAGGTTTGGCGTGGAAAAAGGGCCGATCAAGCCGCAAAACAAGGCTTTGTGCATTTCAATTCGCGTGATAGATGCAAATCGCAAATCAGCGACTGGCGGGGAAGGGGAGATCAATGGACGCGCGCAAGCTGAAGATCGAGGCGGCTGCCGTTGCGCTCACCTTTGTGCGCGATGGGATGCGGCTCGGCATCGGCACCGGTTCCACGGCAGAGGAATTCGTGCGGCTCCTGGCCGACAAGGTCGCCGGAGGATTGAACGTCATCGGCGTCCCCACCTCCGAACGCACCGCCAAGCTCTGCCGCGAACTCGGCGTGCCGCTGACGACGCTGGACGAGACGCCGGAACTTGACCTTACCATCGACGGCGCGGACGAGGTGGATGGCTCGCTTGCCCTGATCAAGGGCGGGGGCGGTGCGCTGCTGCGAGAGAAAATAGTCGCCGCCGCGGCTGAAAAGATGATCGTGATCGCCGACGAAACCAAAGTGGTGGAGACGCTCGGACGGTTCCCGCTCCCCATCGAGGTCAATCCCTTCGGTCTTGAGGCTACGAAAATTGCCATTATCCGCGCTGCCGCCGAACTCGGCCTTGCCGGATCGGTGGCGTTGCGGTTAAAGGATAGGGAGCCCTTCGTTACCGATGGGGGACACTATATCCTGGATGCATCTTTTGGCCGCATTCCCGATTCAAACGCTTTGTCCTGTGCTTTGTTTGCCGTTCCGGGCGTGGTGGAGCATGGGCTTTTCCTGGGGCTGGCGAGCGCCGCGATCATCGCCGGCGCTGACGGCATCCGCACAATGACTGTAGTTTAAGCGCATGGCCTTGTCCGAAAAGTCTGCAACTTTTCGGGGCTATGCTGGAGTTTTTGAGACGCATAGCCTTGTCCGAAAAGTCTACAACTTTTCGGGGCTGTGCTGGAGAGACAACGGAGTAATGACCATATGACCCAGGCAACTGGTTTTCGCCGTTTGGTTGCGCCGCTCGCGGCATTTGCGATGATCGCGGGCGTCAACGCGGCTTCCGCGCAGGAAATCTCGGAATCCCATCTTGCTGCGGCGCGCCAGGCGATTGCCGCCATCGACGCGACCGAGCAGTTCGATGGTATCCTGCCGCGCGCCGCGCAGGCTCTGAAGGCGGAACTCATCCAGAAGGATCCGAACCTGGAAGAAATCATCACCAAGACCGTCGACGAAAAGGCGCTGGCGCTTGCCGCGCGCCGGGCGGATCTGGAAACGGAAGCCGCTCGGGCCTATGCCAAATCTTTCTCCGAGGAAGATTTGAAGGCTATCTCCGCCTTCTATGAATCGCAGGCGGGCAAGAAGCTGATCGCCGAAGGGCCGATCGTCACGCGCGAAGTGCTTCGGGCGGCCAATATCTGGCAGAACGGCATCGCGCGCGATCTCGCCCAGTCGGTTGGCGAGGCGCTCTCCAAGGAGGAAGGCGCACAGCCGCAGCCGCAGCAATAGGCCGCGTTCTCACGCGACATTGAAAGCCCGGTCCCAGGCCGGGCTTTTTTATTTGGTTTCAAACCTATATGTCTGCTCCCGAATCCAGTTCACGAGTCTCGCGGAGTTTTCATGGCAGCTTACGATTATGATCTCTTTGTCATCGGCGGCGGGTCCGGTGGGGTGCGCGCCGGGCGACTGGCGGGCGCCATGGGAAAGCGCGTGGGGCTCGCGGAGGAATACCGCATGGGCGGCACCTGCGTTATCAGAGGCTGCGTGCCCAAGAAGCTGTTCGTCTACGCATCCCAATTCAGCGAGGATTTCGAGGATGCCGCCGGCTATGGCTGGCGTGTGGGTGAGTCGTCCTTCGACTGGCCAACGCTGATCGCCAACAAGGATAAGGAAATCGCCCGGCTGGAGGGGATTTACCGTGCTGGCCTGATGAATTCGAAGGTCGAGATATTCGACAGCCGCGCGATCCTGGTGGATGAGCACACGGTCGAGATCGTCTCTTCCCGCAAGAGGGTGACGGCGGAGCAGATTCTCATCGCCACCGGCGCGCGGCCCAACCCGCATGCCGCGCTGCCGGGGCACGAGCTTTGCATCAACTCCAACGAGGCGTTCCATCTGGACGAACTGCCGAGGTCGATAGTCATCGCCGGCGGCGGCTATATCGCGGTCGAGTTCGCCAATATCTTTCATGGGCTTGGCGTCGAGACGACGCTTGTCTACCGGGGCCGCGAGCTCCTGCAGCGCTTCGATGGCGATCTGCGCCGTCTGCTGCATGAGGCGATGGAGGCGAAGGGTATCCGCATTCTCTGCGGCGAGGTGTTCGAGCGTGTATCGCGGCGCACCGATGGGCGGCTGGACGTGATTCTCTCGGGCGGTGAAATCCTGCTCGCCGACCAGGTGATGCTGGCGCTCGGCCGCATTCCAAACACGGAAGGGCTGGGGCTGGAAGCGGCGGGGGTCGAGACGGATGTCGTCGGCGCTGTGCGGGTCGATGATTATTCGCGTACCAATGTTCCCCATATCTGGGCGGTGGGCGACGTGACCAACCGGGTGCAACTGACGCCGGTGGCGATCCACGAGGCGATGTGCTTCCTCGAAACCGCTTTCAAGGACAATCCGACCAAGCCCGACCATGAGCTCATCGCCACGGCAGTCTTCTCGCAGCCGGAGATCGGGACGGTCGGCCTGTCGGAAGAGGAGGCGGCGGAGAAATATGCGCAGGTGGAAATCTACCGCGCGCATTTCCGTCCGATGAAGAACACGCTCTCAGGGCGGCAGGAAAAGATGCTGACGAAGCTGGTGGTGGATGGCCTCAGCCGCAAGGTGCTGGGCGCGCATATCCTTGGCCCCGATGCCGGCGAAATGGCGCAGCTCATCGCCATCGCGCTGAAATCGGGTGCTACGAAGGACGATTTCGACCGCACCATGGCGGTGCATCCGACGGCGGCAGAAGAGTTCGTCACGATGTACCAGCCGACTTACCGGATCGTGAACGGCAAACGGGCTTAAGGAAGGTAATCAATCCCGTTGTATAAAGGGGGCAGCCAGTCGAGAGGCTAGTCGGCTATATTCAATCATTGATAGATTATTATTTTTTTGCAATCGACGATTGCCGTGAGGCTTGATAGGATGCTCATGCCGCCAATGTGGGCGGCTATCAGGATAGCGCTTTTCGTTGAGGAATTTGGAAATGGCAAAATATGTTTATGTATTGGAGAATAGCGGAACCATCTATCGCTACTCCATACAATCGGATGGCACGTTGTCTTCGCTGGGCAATTCGGTCCAATGCGCGCGTGCAGCATACATGGCCTACACCAATGCATCGCAGTTCCCAGGAGGGGATGACTTTTTATTTCTTGTTGGTTCAGGTGGGACAGTGGGGGAGGCGACAGAGATAAGCGTTTATCATGTCGATGCCAATGGCAATCTGACGATGAAAGTTGACCACTATTCCAATGGAGCCTCGGCTGGGTCGGCGGCAGATGTGGCTGCCCTTTGGTGGGGCGGATCGAGTGATTATTTCATATACGTCACCAATGCCGGCTTTACCGAATCCGATATAAGTGCATACGGTTTCTCCCCGTCAGCTTCGCCGAATGCCATAACGGATCTCGGCGATCCGGCCTCGAATTTTTCTACCACGAACAATCTTTATGCGCTTGAAGTGGTTGCGGCACCTGGAGCCGGAGTGCCGCCGTCAAGCCCTGTACCTTACATCTACGCGCTTTATGGAACTCCAGGTCCGACGGAGATTGTGTCATTTGGCACGAGCGCCTCTGGCGGCATTAATTTTATAAGCGCCGTATTGTCGAACAGCGACAAACCGATCGTCTTGGCGGGCACCCCGAATGGCGATTTCGCCTATGTCTGCGACACTGCGATTACCGGAGTCCAAGCAAATGCGGGTCAACTCACCTCGTTGGGGACCGTTGGGCAATTAGCGGAATCCGGAACCGCTGAAGTGGTGAGCCCCGATGGAAAATATCTGTTCGTTTCTGTGTATGGGGTACCGTTCTCGATCATGTCCTACAAGATCGGCTCCGATGGCTCTCTGACACCGGCGCCAGCTGGTTCTGTACCTTCTGGGGGACAGGTCTTCGCGCTCGCCGTCGAACCGGGCGGCCAGTATCTTTATGCTCCATCGAGCGACGGTTTCATTTATATATATGAAATCAATCAGACCAACGGCAACCTTACGCCGAAGACGCCTGTCCAGAGGAGCAGTGGCGGGCAGGTCTTCAGCATGGCAATCCTGGAGGTGTAGCCTGGAGCGATTCCGCTGGCTGTAAACCGCCATCCGGCCTAGAATATCCGTTAATTTTCCTTTATATGAACGCAGCCTCCGTACCCGGCGGTACGGAGGCGTGAATCCATTCCATAAACAGGTGCTATAATGACGAAGAACTGGACACCGCAATCCTGGAGGACCAAGCCGATCAAGCAGGTGCCGTCCTATCCGGACGCGCAGGCGCTGGCCGATGTGGAGTCTCGTCTTCGTTCTTATCCGCCGCTCGTTTTTGCAGGCGAGGCGCGCAAGCTTACCCGTCAATTGGGTGAAGTCGCCGAAGGCCGTGCATTCCTGCTGCAGGGCGGGGATTGCGCCGAGAGCTTTGCCGAGCATGGCGCGGACAATATCCGCGACTTCTTCCGCGTGTTCCTGCAGATGGCTGTGGTGCTGACCTTCGGCGCGTCGCAGCCGGTGGTCAAGGTCGGGCGCATTGCCGGGCAGTTCGCCAAGCCGCGCTCGTCGGATGTCGAGGTGAAGGACGGCGTCGAACTGCCGGCCTATCGCGGCGACATCGTCAACGGCATCGATTTCGATCCGGCCTCGCGTATTCCCGATCCAAACCGTCAGGACATGGCCTATCGCCAGTCGGCGGCGACGCTCAACCTCTTGCGCGCTTTTGCGCAGGGCGGCTATGCCAATCTCGAAAACGTGCATCAGTGGATGCTCGGCTTCGTCGGGAACAGCCCGCAGGGCGAGCGTTACGAGGCGCTGGCCAAGCGCATTTCCGAGACGATGGATTTCATGCGCTCCATCGGCATCACGTCGGAAAGCAATGCTGCCTTGCGCGAGACGGATTTCTACACCAGCCATGAGGCGCTGCTGCTCGGTTATGAAGAGGCGTTGACGCGCGTCGATTCCACCTCCGGCGATTGGTACGGCACGTCCGGCCACATGATCTGGATCGGCGACCGCACCCGTCAGGCGGATCATGCGCATGTTGAGTATTGCCGCGGCATCAAGAACCCGCTCGGCCTGAAATGCGGCCCGTCTCTGGACCCGGATGATCTCATCAGGTTGATCGACACGCTCAATCCCGAGAACCAGGCGGGACGGCTGACGCTGATCGCGCGCTTCGGCTATGACAAGGTCGGAGACCATCTGCCGAAGCTCATCCGCGCCGTCCAGAGGGAAGGGCGCAAGGTGGTGTGGTCGTGCGATCCGATGCATGGCAATACGATCACCGCCAATGGCTACAAGACCCGGCCCTTCGACCGGATTCTCAAGGAGGTGGAGACCTTCTTCGCCGTCCATCGCGGCGAGGGAAGCTACCCCGGCGGCATCCACATCGAGATGACGGGCAAGAATGTCACCGAATGCACCGGCGGCGCACGGGCGATCTCGGCGGAGGATCTCTCCGACCGCTACCACACGCATTGCGACCCGCGCCTCAATGCCGACCAGGCGCTGGAACTGGCGTTCCTCGTGGCGGAGCTGCTCAAGAAAGAGCGCGACACGCAGCCGCAGAAGCTGGTCGTAAACGGCTGAGATTTCTTCGGATTTCGTCGATCTGCAGGGCAGGGCGGGAGTTAGGCTTCCGCCCTGTTGCATTAATTGGGGAGGAAGGAAATGCCGGCAAGCGAACGCCAGACGGGATCGTGCCTTTGCGGAGCGGTGCGTTTCGAAACGAACGGCCCGCTGCGCGGCATCCTCTATTGCCACTGCACGCAATGCCGCAAACAGTCGGGGCATTATTTCGCCGCCACCAATGTGGCCGATGATGACATGCGCATAGACGGCGCGGAGAATATCAACTGGTATCAATCGAGCGAGAAAGCGCGACGGGGCTTCTGCCGGGTTTGCGGATCGGTGCTGTTCTGGAAACATGACGAGCTTGATAATGTTTCCGTCATGGCGGGCGCGTTCGACAAGCCGAGCGGCCTTCATGGCGAAATGCACATCTTCACCGCCGACAAGGGCGACTACTACAGCATCGATGACGGTCTGCCGCAGCGGGAGCGACGATAGCGGAAATTATCCGGAGTTCAGGAATTGACATGATGCCTACTAGTAGGTAGGTTTGGGCCATGAGCAATTTATCCACCACCGCCGACGACATCCTGGCTTGCGCGCGTTCGCTGATTGTTGCGGGCGGCTATAATGGTTTCAGCTATGCCGACATTGCTGACGTCGTCGGGATCCGCAAGGCGAGTATCCACCATCATTTCCCCACCAAGGCTGATCTGGTGCGAACGCTGGTGGCGCGCTACCGCGAAGAAGCGAAGGCGGGGTTGGCTCAACTGGAGCTCCACGTATCCGATCCGCTCGCGCAGCTTCGGTCCTACATCGGATATTGGCAGGCGTGTATCGCGGATGCCAGCGCCCCGCTTTGCGTCTGTGCGCTGTTGGCAAGCCAGCTTCCTGTTCTGCCCGAAGAAATCGGCGTCGAGGTTCGTGCGCATTTCCACACCCTCTCGGACTGGCTGACATCCATCATGGAGCGCGGGGCGCAGCAAGGGGAGCTACAGCTATCATCTCCCCCTCGTGCGGAAGCCGAAGCGTTCATGGCAACGGTTCATGGGGCGATGCTTTCGGCGCGGGCCTATGGCGATCCGAAGATATTCAGCGTCGTGACGGACGCCATGCTGGCGCGCCTCGCTCCGCACTGATCCGTGCGGGTTGGAATGGGCGTTGTTTGCCTTTCTAGGCTATC
Organism: Paramesorhizobium endophyticum; assembly: GCF_014640615.1. Classification (GTDB taxonomy): domain Bacteria; phylum Pseudomonadota; class Alphaproteobacteria; order Rhizobiales; family Rhizobiaceae; genus Paramesorhizobium; species Paramesorhizobium endophyticum. Next base: position 72,342 of record NZ_BMHH01000003.1, read on the forward strand.
TACTAGTTGGAAGAATAATAAAGGAAATCAGGGATGTTTGGAATTTCACCGATTGGCTGGGTGCATACGCTCGGCAGCCTGCCTGCCATTCCGCTGGGCATCTATATGTTCGCCCGCCATGGACGGATCGTGCCCCGGTCAATACCCGGAGCGGCTTACTTTGTCTCGATGCTGGTTGGGGCGGCAACAGTGTTCCTCGTCGCGCATCAGCCGGTGAGCTATGGCATCGGCGCGGTAACGATCCTGCTGCTGCTCGCGGGATATGGGGTTGGCAATATCTCCATCCTCGGCCGGGCGGGCAGATATCTGGAAACAATCTTTCTCAGCGTCACGGCCTTTCTGCTGATGGTGCCGACCGTTAGCGAAACCCTGCGCCGGGTTCCTGATGGCCACCCCTTCGTGACCGACTTGCGTTCGCCGGTTCTCTTGGGCGCGCAAGCGAGTCTCCTCATTATTCTTATCGTTGGCCTCACCGCGCAAATCATCAATTTGCGCAGGGAAGGAAGCAAGGCTTTTGCCTGAAACGCTCCGTCATTATATCGCGCCAAGAATCGCTTAGCTTGTCCCCCGACATTGCCGGGGGATAGACATGCATCGCATCTGGCTTGCATTCATCAATTCGATGCGGGCGCTCAGATATCTGGCGCGCCATGAAAAGGCGGTGCAGCAGGAGCTGGCACTGTTGGCCATATCGATTCCGGTCGCGTTCTATATCGCGCCCGATGCGCTGATGTTCATGCTCATGGTCGGCGCGATCCTGTTCCTGCTCATGATCGAGGTGTTGAATACGGGCATCGAGGCGGCGTGCAACGCGCTTTCACGCGAATTCCATCGGGATATCCAGATCGCCAAGGATTGCGGTTCGCTGGCGGTGTTGATTTCCATCATTCTGGCGGCGGGGGTGTGGGGCTACGCGCTTTTCACGGCTATATATCTCTAGAGCATGCCACATGATCTTACCTGGAAGTCTGCAACTTTTCGGGATCATGCTCAAAGCTCAAGATTGCGACTCTCCAACCCGCACGGTAAAGCTTGCCCATGACCCAGAAGACATCCGCACCCGATATCCTGCGCATCGCCGTGGCCCAGTTCAATCCCGTGCTCGGCGACATAAATGGCAATCTCGACAAGGCGCGGGAGATACGCGCCGATGCGGCGCGGCAAAAGGCGGATATCGTGCTCTTCACCGAGCTTTTCATCTCCGGCTATCCGCCTGAGGATCTGGTGCTGCGTTCGGCTTTCACTGCTGCCTGCGAGAGGGCGGTGCGAGAGTTCGCAGCTGACACGGCGGATGGCGGACCGGGCGTCATTATCGGAACGCCCTTGCGGCGGGAGAGCGGCCTCCACAATTCGGTGATGGTGCTCGATGGCGGCGAGGTGATCGCCGAGCGTTTCAAGGTTGACCTGCCTAATTACGGCGAGTTCGACGAGAAGCGTGTGTTCCAGTCCGGGGCCTTGCCGGGGCCGGTCAATTTCCGCGGCGTGCGGCTTGGTATTCCCATCTGCGAGGATATCTGGGGCGATCTCGGCGTTTGCGAGACGCTGAGCGAAAGCGGGGCGGAAATCCTGCTCGTGCCCAATGGCTCGCCCTATTATCGCGGCAAGGTGGATGTGCGCCATCAGGTGGCGATAAGGCAGGTGATCGAAACCGGGTTGCCGCTCGTCTTCGCCAATCAGGTGGGCGGGCAGGACGAGCTGGTCTTCGACGGCGCTTCCTTCGGCATCAATGCCGACAAGTCGCTCGCCTTTCAGATGTCGGAGTTCGAGGCGCAACTGGCTGTCACCACCTGGAAGCGAGACCGCGATGCCGCAGGCACGCAAAACGAACAGAAGTACGGCGGCTGGGTTTGCGTCGACGGGCCGATGTCGAAGATCCCCGAAAAGGAGGAAGCCGACTATCTCGCCTGCATGCTGGGCCTGCGCGACTATGTGAACAAGAACGGCTTCAAGAATGTCGTGCTCGGCCTTTCGGGCGGTATCGACTCGGCGATATGCGCCGCGCTTGCCGTCGATGCGCTGGGCGAGGAGCGGGTCCATGCGGTGATGCTGCCCTACCGCTATACGTCGAAGGAATCGCTTAAGGACGCGGAAGATTGCGCCCGCGCGCTCGGCACCCGCTACGATACCGTGCCGATCCATGCCCCGGTGGAGGGCTTCATGCAGGCGCTGGAGCCTTTGTTCGAGGGCACAAAAGAGGATACGACCGAGGAGAATCTCCAGAGCCGCGCGCGCGGCACCATCCTCATGGCGATCTCCAACAAGTTCGGCTCGATGGTGGTGACGACGGGCAACAAATCCGAGATGTCGGTGGGCTACGCCACGCTTTATGGCGACATGAATGGCGGCTTCAACCCGATCAAGGATCTCTACAAGATGCAGGTCTATGCGCTTGCCAACTGGCGCAACCACCATGTGCCACCAACGGCGCTCGGGCCTTCCGGCGTTGTTATTCCGCAGAATATCATCGACAAGGCGCCATCGGCGGAATTGCGCGAGAACCAGACGGACCAGGATTCGCTGCCGCCCTATCCCGTGCTCGACGACATTCTGGAATGCCTTGTGGAGAACGAGATGGGCGTGGCGGAAATTGCTGCCCGGGGCTATGATCCCGATCTGGTGCGCCGCATCGAACATCTACTCTTCCTTGCCGAATACAAGCGGCGGCAATCGGCGCCGGGCGTGAAGATCACGAAGAAGAATTTCGGCCGTGACCGGCGTTATCCGATAACCAACCGGTTCCGGGACCGTGCATAATTAAGGTATAATATGTCCATCACCGTTCGTTTCGCCCCGTCGCCGACGGGTTACATCCATATCGGCAATACGCGCACGGCGCTGTTCAACTGGCTGTTCGCGCTGAAAAACGATGGCCGGTTCATCCTTCGTTTCGACGATACGGATGTCGAGCGCTCCAAGACCGAATATGCGCAGGCTATAGCGCGCGATCTCGAATGGCTCGGCATCGCACCCGCCCGCGTGGAATATCAGTCGAAGCGCTTCGCCATTTACGACGCCGCGGTGGAGAAGCTCAAAAAGGCGAGGCTGCTTTATCCCTGCTATGAGACGGCGGAAGAGCTGGAACGCCGGCGCAAGCTTCGCCTGACGCGCCGGCTGCCGCCGGTCTATGGCCGCGAGGCGCTGAAGCTGACCGATGCAGAGCGGGCGGCCTTGGAGGCGGAGGGCCGCAAGCCGCATTGGCGCTTCCTGCTGCCGAATTTCAAGACCGACCCGTTTTCACCAGAGCGCACGGAGGTGCATTGGGACGATCTGGTGCGCGGACCGCAGACCGTCGATCTTGCCTCGATGTCCGACCCGGTGCTGGTGCGCGAGGACGGGACCTATCTCTATACGCTGCCGTCCGTCGCCGACGATATCGACATGGGCATCACGCATATCATACGAGGCGATGACCACGTCACCAACACGGGCGCGCAGATCGCGCTGTTCCGCGCATTGGGCGCGGAGCCGCCTGAATTCGGGCACCACAACCTCCTGACGACCATCTCGGGCGAGGGGCTTTCCAAGCGCTCGGGTGCGCTTTCGGTCGGCTCGCTGCGCGAGGCGGGCTATGAGCCGATGGCGATCGCCTCGCTGGCCGTGCTGATCGGCACGTCAGAGAATGTCGTGGCAGCTCCGGATATGGCTGCGCTGGCTGGGCATTTCGACCCGGCTGCGACCTCCAAATCATCCGCCAAATTCGATCCTGCCGAACTCGACACGCTCAACCGCGCGCTCATCCATACGCTTTCGTTCGAGGACGTGGCGGCGCGGCTTGCGGCGCTGGGGATCGAGGGCGACAAGGCGGAGGCCTTCTGGCTTGCCGTGCGCGGCAATCTCGACCGGGTGAGCGACGCCGCGCAGTGGTGGCGGATCGTTCATGACGGTCCGGAGACCGCGCCGGACCTTTCGCTTGAAGATCGCGATTTCGTGCGGGAAGCGTTCGATCTCCTGCCGCCCGAGCCGTGGGATCGCGAGACCTGGAAGGTCTGGACCGGCGCGGTGAAGGATAAGACCGGACGCAAGGGTAAGGCCCTGTTCATGCCGCTGCGCCTCGCGCTCACCGGGCTTCACTCCGGCCCGGAGCTCGCAGACCTTTTGCCTCTTGCTGGTCGGGAAAGAACGTTGGCCCGACGACCCTGACCCTTGCCCCGCTCGCGCTGGATATTGCGCCGGGATCCTTTTCCGTGAGCCTGATCAGGTCCTCCCGGTTAAGGCCGCCCTCGGTGTTGAGCACCGTTTCTGGATCGGCCGCGGGGTCGGGACGCGGGCGTGGGATGCCGATGAAGGGTGACATCTTGGCCGCAGCTGCATCGTCCTTGCGGCTGTCTTCGCTGGGCGCGCTCTTGCTCAGAAGGTCCTGGGTTCCCTCGACGGGCTGGCTCTGGCGCGTCGCCGCCTGGCAGCTGCAACTGGGCGTCGCCGCCAGCTTGCGGTAATTGAAGGCCGTCGGCAGGTCCGTATAAGGCGTATCGTTCTCGGCGGAGACCATGTCCTCGGAATCCGCGTCCTTGACGTTGTGATAATAGAGCTTCACCTCGGTTCCGGGGCACATGGCGGAGCAGGCGCTTTCGTCCCGGGGAAAGAATTTCTTGTTGGTGGAAAACGAGATGGGGAAATAATAACCATCACAAGTGCGGACGCACAGGGTGCGGAGGCCGCCCTTGACATTATAGGCCTTCAGCGGCTCCGCGCCTTCATTGGTCGCCGCCACCTTTTCCATGCTCGGCTTGACGGGTTCGCGCTCGCGCTCCCTGTCCCCGGCACTTTCCCTCACGCGCGCCTGCTGACGCTCGCGGGCGCGCTCCTGTTCGCGTTCTTTTTTGAGGCGAAGAGCGGCCTTGCTGCGGGTGCGTTTCGTCGGCGCATAGGCGGTATCGGGAAAATAGGTTTCTTCCTGGATTTGGCGCCGTTGATTGAGCGTCCGGGTGAAGGTTCTTTGGGAGCGTCTCGAGCTCGTGCAATCATAGGCTTCGAGCGCGGCCATGATGCGCCTGCGTTCCGCCGGCGAGCCGGAGGAGGAGGTGCCATATCTCGCCGCCTGTTTCGCCTGCGCAATCTCGGCCTGCAGCCGCGACACTTCCGCGTTCCGGCCCATGCATTCCGGCGAATAGTTGGGCTGGCTGAACAATCCCCGCACGCAGCCATCATAGCGCGCCCATGCGCGGGCTCGTTTCAACTCATCCTGCAACTGCCTGATGTCCGGGACGTAGGAACTCCGGCCGCGGCTGCTGGAAAGGAAAGCCAATTGCCGCTGCAGTTTTACGCATACGGCGGAGGCCGCCTCACCCTCGCGCACCGATGCGGCAAGGGAGGCGATCGTCAGGCTCGCCACGGCAATCAGGAGAAAAAATCTGGTCATCACATCCATCACACCCTGTTTCGGTAAACCCGGCGGTTGTACTTCACCGCCTTTATGCCCGCTCAGGCTCTCCGCCCGTGGCAAGGCCTTATGCTCTTCCGAAATAGCGAGGCTGGATGTTTGTAATTTTCCCCGGTTGCTCGCCCCGAATTCGTGCTCCCGAATAAAAGGTAAATACAAATGGTTAATATTTGGTTAACATAAGTATTTTTAGGTAATAATAGTTAAATATAATGTGCAGTTAGATGTATCGCCGATCGTTGCGCTACCTCACCGGGATGGCCGGTGAGGTAGATGTAAAGCGGGTTCAGCCTTCCAGCTTCTGAGACGCTTCCACAACCGCCAGCGCGGTCATGTTGACGATGCCGCGCGAGGTGACTGAGGGCGTCAGGATATGGGCGGGGCGGGCAGCGCCGAGGAGGATCGGGCCGACGTGGAGGGCGTCGGTCACGCTTTTCACCACCGTCAGCGTGATGTTGGCGGCGTCGAGGTTCGGGAAGACCAGTAGATTGGCTTCTCCGGTCAGCCTTGAGGCCGGGAAGGCGCGCTCGCGCAGGGCTTGCGACAGGGCGGCGTCGCCATGCATTTCCCCGTCCACTTCGAGATCCGGGTGAAGCTCGCCAAGGATGGCTGTGGCGCAGCGCATCTTTTCGGCGCTTTCGGAATCCTTCGAGCCGAAATTGGAGTGCGAAAGCAGGGCGGCCTTGGGCTCGATGCCGAAGCGGCGGATTTCATTGGCGGCGAGCACCGTCATCTCAGCGATCTCCTCCGCGCAAGGATCGACGCTGACATATGTGTCGGTCAGGAAGAGCGTGCCGCGCTGGGAGATGAGCAGGCTAAGGGCGGAGAAGTTACGCAGGCCCGGCGCCTTGCCGATGATCTGCTTCACAAGACGCAGATGGCGCTCGAAACGGCCTTCAAGGCCGCAGATCATTGCATCCGCCTCGTCGCGCATGACGGCCAGCGCCGCGATGGCGGTAGAATTGGTGCGAACGATGGTGCGCGCCGTCTCCGGCGTCACGCCCTGCCTGCCGGTGAATGTCAGGAACAGATCGACATAATCGCGGTAGCGCGGATCGTCCTCGGGGTTGATCAGCTGGAAATCCTCGCCGGCGCGGATCTTGAGGCCGTAGCGCTTGAGCCGGGTTTCCACCACTTGCGGGCGGCCAATCAGCGTTGGGATGGCAATGCCTTCCTCGATGACAACCTGGGCGGCGCGCAGCACACGCTCGTCTTCACCGTCTGCATAGATGACGCGCTTCTTTTCCGCGCTGCGGGCAGCTGTGAAAACGGGCTTCATGACGAGACCCGAGCGGAAGACGAAGCGGTTCAGCCGGTCGAAATAGGCCTCCATATCCTCGATTGGCCTGACGGCAACACCCGTTTCCATCGCGGCCAGGGCGACGGCTGGGGCGATGCGCAGGATCAGGCGCGGATCGAAGGGCGACGGGATGAGATGGTCGGGGCCGAAGATCGGCGTCTCGCCGGAATAGGCGCGGGCAACCACGTCAGACGGCTCCTCGCGGGCGAGCGCTGCAATCGCGCGGACAGCGGCGAGCTTCATCTCTTCGTTGATGGCGGTCGCGCCGACATCGAGCGCGCCGCGGAAAATATAGGGGAAGCAGAGGACGTTGTTGACCTGGTTCGGATAATCGGAGCGTCCGGTGCAGATCATCGCGTCAGGGCGGGCGCGGCGCGCCATTTCCGGCATGATCTCCGGCGTCGGGTTGGCGAGCGCCATGATGAGCGGCTGCGGGGCCATCTGCTGCAGGAGTTCCGGCTTGAGAACGCCGGCGGCGGAGAGGCCGAGGAACACGTCTGCGCCGCCGATGACATCGGCGAGCATGCGGGCGTCTGTTTTCTGGGCATAGACGGCTTTCCAGCGGTCCATCAGTGCAGTGCGGCCTTCATAGACCACGCCTTCGATATCGCAGACCCAGATGTTTTCGCGCTTCGCGCCGAGCTTGACGAGCAGATTGAGGCAGGCAAGAGCCGCCGCGCCCGCGCCTGACGCGACGATCTTGGCGGAGGCGATGTCCTTGCCGGCAAGCTCCAGCCCGTTGAGGATCGCAGCGGCGACGATGATGGCTGTGCCGTGCTGGTCGTCATGGAAGACGGGAATCGCCATGCGGGCGCGCAACTGCTCTTCCACCTCGAAACATTCCGGAGCCTTGATGTCCTCCAGATTGATGCCGCCGAAGGTGGGTTCCAGCGCGGCCACCACCGCGACCATCTGGTCGATGGTCGTTGCGTCGATCTCGATGTCGAACACGTCGATATCGGCGAATTTCTTGAACAGAACCGCCTTGCCTTCCATCACAGGCTTGGAGGCGAGGGGACCGATATTGCCGAGGCCCAGCACGGCGGTGCCATTGGAAATAACCGCGACGAGATTGCTGCGCGCCGTATATTCGGCGGCGGTGGCAGGGTCGGCATGGATGGCGAGGCAGGGCGCGGCGACGCCGGGGGAATAGGCGAGCGCGAGGTCGCGCTGGTTGCCGAGCGGCTTGGTCGGCTGGATTTCCAGCTTGCCGGGCTTGGGATAGCGGTGGAAGAACAGCGCCGCTTCATCGAAATCGGAAAGGGCGGGTTTAACGGGTTTGCTCATTTTATTCGCTTCCGGTCAAAAGGCGCTGGGATAGGCGCCGCCGTCGATGATCAGATTCTGGCCGGTTATATAACCGGCCTGGGCGGAACAGAGAAAGGCGCAGGCCTGCCCGAATTCCCCGGGCTGCCCGAAGCGGTGGGCGGGAATCTCGTTCATGCGCATTTGCGCGGCTTCGTCCGGGGCTATGCCTGCCTTTTCGGCTCCGAAGCGGATGCCGCTGCGCAGGCGATCCGTATCGAAGGCGCCGGGGAGGATATTGTTGATCGTCACATTGTCCTTGGCGACCGTGCGGGCGACGCCGGCGAGGAAGGATGTGAGTCCCGCCCGGGCGCCGGAGGAAAGATCAAGGCCGGGGATGGGCTTGTAGACCGAAGTGGAGGTGATGTTGACGATGCGGCCGAACCGGCGCGCGACCATGCCATCGATCACCGCCTTGATGAGTTCCAGCGGGGTGACCATGTTCTGCGTCACGCCGTCAAGAATCGCCTGGCGGTCGAGCTCGCGGAAATCGCGGTGCGGCGGGCCGCCATTGTTGTTGACGAGGATATCGGGCTCGGGGCAGGCGGCGAGCAAGGCCCTCTGGCCTTCGGGCGTCGAGACATCGGCCACCACCGCCGTCACCGATACGCCAAAGCGGCGCAGTTCCTGAGCCGTGGCCTCGAGCACAGACACATCGCGGCCATTGATGACAAGATCGCACCCGGCTTCCGCAAGCGCCTCGGCGCAAGCCTTGCCCAGTCCTCTGCTCGATGCGCAGACGATGGCCTTGCGGCCCTTGAGTCCCAAATCCATGGCAATGCACTCCTTGTTACAGGCTTCATAGGCCAAAGAGCGCGCTTTGCAAATAAACCCATGCGTTCGTTTTGCCGCATGTCTGGTATTGGGGGCTGTTTTTTGGTGGACGAAATCGAAGCTGCCGGCAGGATACAGTCCAACTTGCCTAGTCGTTGCGCCGCTTGACGGCGATGGCTTCCCGGGCGGCGTTATAGAGGATTTCATAGTCATAGAATGGCTGGACGCCGCGGCTGGCTCCGGTGTCGATATGCATGGCCGGGCAATGCATCTGCCGCTCCAGCGGCTCCTCGGGGCAGTTGGGAATACGCCCGTCGACCAGTCGTGAATTCCTGCCGCCGGGACGCCCGACACGTTCCAGCGCCACGGGATGAAAACCGGCAATGTCGCGTTCGTCCGGGTTGATGATCAGGCGTCCCGGAGCGCGCTGTCCGGGCTTCGGCAGGATGACGATCCAGCGCCGGTCGCCGTGCATTGCCGTCCGGCAGGACATGCGCAGATATCGGTACTTCGAAGCGCTTTGCGGCAACGGCCGGAAAAGGCCAGAGCATGAGGGCGGCAGCGATAATCACCATCAGGCGCGTGAATTTCCAGCGAACCGAAGCATTCATCTTGCGCCACTCTCGAAGCAATTGGCTTTATTCTAGGGCGTTTTAGGAGCGGGCCAATGGGGAAGCCCATTACGCAAGGCGGCGAATAGGTGTAAATGGAGCCGTCCAAAGGCGGGATTCCCGCTCCATCCTTATCCGCGCGCGGTCCGGTCCCACCGGGCCGCGCCGCTTTGAATCAGGCATTATCCGTGAGCAGTTCAGTCTCCGTGAACCAAGAGGTTCAGTCGTCATCGCAGCTTAACGCCTTCCAGCTCACGCTCGTCATTCTGGCGCTGGCTTGCGGCGGTTTTGGAATCGGAACCGGTGAATTCGCGATCATGGGGCTTCTGCCCGATGTGGCGCGCGGTTTCGGCGTCACCCTGCCGGAAGCGGGCCATGCCATCAGCGCCTATGCGCTGGGCGTTGTGATTGGCGCGCCCATCATCGCCATGATCGGAGCGGGGCGCTCGCGCCGGACATTGTTGCTGGTCCTGATGGGGCTGTTTGCGGCCGGAAACCTGCTCAGCGCCATCGCTCCGTCCTTCTCCACCTTCATCATCCTGCGCTTCGTTACCGGCTTGCCGCATGGGGCCTATTTCGGCGTTGCCGCGCTGGTGGCCGCTTCGCTGGTGCCGATGGACAGGCGCGCGAGGGCCGTTGGCTATGTGATGCTGGGCCTTACCGTCGCGACCCTTGTCGGCACGCCGGCAATGGCGCTGTTCGGTCAGATCCTCGACTGGCGCGTCATGTTCTTCACGGTGGGCGCGATCGGCATCGTCACCATCGTACTGCTGTTCCTCTATCTGCCGCGTGACACCAGCCAAGGGCGCGCCGGGGTTCTGCGGGAGCTCGCCGCCTTTACCCATCCGCAGGTGCTTTTGACCCTGGCGGTTGCGGCGAGCGGTTTTGGCGGGATGTTTGCGATCTTCAGCTATATCGCGGCCACGGCGACGGAAGTGGCGGCCATGCCGGTGGCGATGGTTCCTGTCATCATGGCGCTGTTCGGTCTGGGCATGAATGCCGGCAATCTCGTCGGCACGCGCTTTGCCGACCGCTCGCTGATGGGCACGATCTTCGGCATGCTGCTGTTCAATGTCGTCGTGATGACCTTCTTCGGCCTGACCGCGTCGAGCCCCATTCTGCTGTCGCTCGCTGTCTTCCTCGTGGGCTGCACCTTCGCGGCGGGCCCGGCCATCCAGACCCGGCTCATGGATGTGGCGCGGGATGGCCAGACGCTCGCCGCCGCCTCCATGCATTCGGCCTTCAACATCGCCAATGCGCTCGGCGCCTGGCTGGGTGGCCTGGTGATCGCGCATGGATATGGTTACGCCGCCACCGGCTATGTCGGCGCTGCCCTGTCCGTGCTGGGGCTGGGTGTTTTCGCCGTTTCCTATGCCTTGGATAAGAGAAGCCGGGGGGCTTGATCTCGCCTTATTGCCGCGCAGCAATCGCAGCTGCCGCGCCGCCGATGCACAGGGCTGCGCCGCGATTCAGGATTTTCAGCGCTTTCGGAGACTGGAAGCTGCGCCGGGCGCGGGCGCCGACCAGCGCAAAAGGATATTGCGTAACCGTCAGAATCACGGCGCTCAGCGCCATGAGCGTGAAGGCATCGGACCATTGCAGAGCGGCGATGTCGATGACCGTGGGCAGGATCGACACGTAGAAGAGAACCGATTTTGGGTTGCCGACCGTGATGAGAATTCCGGATAGCAGGCTGCTTCCATTGCGCTGCGCGATTGCCGGCCCGGCTTCTTCCACTTCCGGCCTGGCCTGCCAGAACTGCACGGCGAGGAAACAGAGATAGGCGACGCCAGCCCATTTAATGACGATGAGCAAACCGGTGAAGACCTCTGCGACGTAGGCAAGCCCCGCCAGCGCCATCGCCAGATAAAGGAGGTCGCCGATCACCATGCCTGCGGTCAGCCAGGCGGCCGGTTTATAGCCAAAACGAACCGACTGGGCGACGATGGCGACAATTTGCGGCCCCGGAATGATCGCGGCGATTGCAAGAGCGGTGGAAAAAGCAACGAACCCTGAGAGTATCACGCATAACTCCTGCGCATTGAATTTCGAGCCCCTCCTCGATAGGTTTGCGGTACTTTCAATCGCGCTGGAAAGCAAGGCGGGCGAGGGGCCCAAAACGCGCCGTCATACGCCTGTGACATGAATCGGCTTTTAGTCATGCCAAATATTGAGCCATCACAAGACGGACGGAGTTGGAGATGGGCAAGCAGGCGGATGACGAAGCGAAGAAATACCGCACCTTGTTCATCTCGGATGTGCATCTGGGGTCGAAGGGCGCGAAGGCGGAATTTCTGCTTGATTTCCTGCGCTTTCACGACGCGGAGACCATCTATCTCGTCGGCGACATTGTCGATGGATGGCGCTTGCGGCGCAATTGGCATTGGCCGCAGGAGCATAATGACGTGGTGCAGAAGCTGCTGCGCAAGAGCCGCAAGGGCGCCAGCATCACCTATATCGCCGGCAATCACGACGAATTCCTGCGCGATTTTCAGGGCACGCATTTCGGTGGCATCGAGGTGATGGACCGCACGATCCACGAAACCGCGGATGGACGCAAATTCCTGGTCATCCATGGCGACCAGTTCGATGTGGTGGTGCGCAATGCGCGCTTCATCGCCTATCTCGGCGACTGGGCCTATGATGCGGCCATCGCCTTCAACACCGTCATGAACAAGGTACGTCGCCTCCTTGGCCTGCGCTATTGGTCGTTCTCGCAATGGGCGAAGTTCCGCGTCAAGAAGGCGGTCAATTTCATCGGCGCGTTTCAGGATATCGTCTCGGAAGAGGCGCGGCGCACGGGTGTGGATGGCGTCATCTGCGGCCATATCCACCACGCGACGATCGAGACCATCGGCGGCGTCGAATATATCAACACCGGCGATTGGGTGGAAAGCTGCACGGCGGTGGCCGAACATTTCGACGGGACGATGGAGCTCATTTCGTGGACGCATCTCATCGGCGAGAAGGCCGGGTTCGCGCCGGTCATCGATCTCCAGGATCGCCGTCCGGCGGCGCGGTCCCTGCCAAGGCCGGCAAACGTGGCTTGATGAAGCGTCTCGTCATCGTCACCGACGCCTGGCATCCGCAGGTGAACGGCGTCGTCCGGACGCTCACCCATATGCGCGACCTGATGACGGCGCGCGGCTATGCGGTGACGATCCTCTCGCCAGCAGATTACCGCTCGGTTCCTTGCCCGACTTATCCGGAAATCCGGCTGGCGCTGACGCATCCTGCCGCTGTGCGGGCCGCGCTCGCCAAGCTCCAGCCGGCCTATGTGCATATTGCGACCGAAGGGCCGCTTGGGATCATGGCCCGGCGCGCCTGCCTCAGGAATGGCTGGCATTTCACCACGAGCTTTCACACCCGTTTTCCGGAATATCTTTCCGAGCGTTTTCCGGTGGTGCCGCTGTCGCTGACTTATGGCTTCCTGCGCCGCTTCCATAATGCGGCTGCATGCACGCTGGTGCCGACGCCTTCGATCCGGGACGAGCTTGCCGCGCGGGGCTTCACGCATCTCAAGATCTGGACGCGGGGTGTGGATCGCACCTTGTTCAAGCCGCGCGCGCGGGTCGATCTAGGTTTGCCGCATCCAGTCTTTCTCTGCGTCGGGCGTGTCGCGCCGGAAAAGAACCTGCCGGCCTTCCTCTCGCTCGACTTGCCGGGCACGAAGCTGGTGGTGGGTGATGGGCCGGTGCTTGAGGAACTGAAGCAGCGCTTTCCTGATGCCGTCTATGTCGGCAAGAAGGAGGGCAAGGAACTCGCCCGCTATTATGCGGGGTCGGATGTGTTCGTATTTCCCAGCCGCACCGACACTTTCGGGCTGGTGCTGCTGGAGGCGATAGCCAGCGGCCTGCCGGTGGCGGCCTATCCGGTGCCCGGCTCGAAGGACGTGATCGGCGCGACCGGGGCAGGGGTGCTGTCGGAAGATTTGCGCGAAGCCTGTCTCGCGGCGCTGGAAATGGGGCGGGTCGATCCCGATACCGCGCTCAAGGATTTCACCTGGGAACACTGCGCCGATATTTTCGAGAGCGTCCTGACGCCGGTGGCGGAAACAAGTGAGATAGTGGGTAGTGAGGTCGTGAGGTAGGGATTTTGTCCCGCTACTCACTACCTCACTATTCCCTATTTCACTTTTAAAACTGCTTCCCGATCAGCCCGTCCACCGACTGCCGGTTTGCGCCGCGGATGACGAAGAAGAACAGGATGGCCGTCCAGAGGATGGATTTCTCGGCGCCGGAAAAGCCCTGGCCCTGCACGCCCCAATGGAACCAGATGGTGACGAGGAGCACGATCGTCGCGGCGAAGGCGGCTGGGCGGGTCAGAAGGCCGATGGCGATGAGGATGCCGCCGAAGAACTCCGTGGCGGAGAGCAGCGGCGACCAGAAGGCGCCGGGGTAGAAGCCGAGGCTCTCCACCATGCCGCTTGCGCCGAACGGATTCATGATCTTGCCATAGCCATGGGTCACCAACGCGCCGCCGCCGATGACGCGCAGCAAGGTTTCGGCGAAGGTGTGCAGCGACGAATAAATGCCGCCGAGGGCCGGAATGAAAAGTCTCTGGTTATCTGTATGATGGTTCACGGGTGTTTCCTTAAAAAGTGAATCAGCGTCGCCATCCATGCAACGCGACGATCAATAAAACATGACAACAGGCGCCAAGTAAAATTATTTTGATGAGCAGGAGCTTAAATGGCATTACCCTGGCCGTATTTATGAGTGCAAACGAAATCCGTTTGGCTGCGATGTGCTAAAAGTCTCGATCAGAATCGAAAGACTCTATAAGAACAAGAATATGTTGACCGATGCCGCGGACGAAACAAGCGCCGCTCCCGATACGACACCCAGGATCGAGGTGACGCATTCCGCCGCCGGCGCGACGATTGCGCTCAGCGGGCGCTGGACGTCGCACAGCGTCCATCTGGTCGATGCCGCGATGCGAAAGCTGCAGGACGAACGGGACGTTTCGAGCGCAACCATAGATTTGGCTCACGTCGTCGGTCTGGACACCGCAGGCGCATGGCTGATCGAGCGGCTGAGCCACGCATTGCGGGCGCGCGACATTCAAGTGAAACTGCACGGACGGCGCGAGGCATGGCGGCCGTTGCTGGATGCGGTCGGCGAGGCGGTTGGCCGCGAAGGCCAGGACAGACCGCCGAAGCCGCCATTCTTCGTCATCCGCATTCTCGCCGCGCTGGGCAAGCTCACCTGGTCCGCCTGGGACGATTTCCTGATGGCGATGCATATTCTGGGCGCGACCATTCGCGGCTCCCAGATGAAGCTGGGGCGCGGCAATGGCATCAGCTTCGCGCCTATCGTCACCCAGCTCGACCGCATGGGCGTTGGGGCGGTGCCGGTCGTGGTGCTGATGTCGACGATCGTCGGCGGCATCATAGCCCAGCAGGGCGCGTTTCAATTGCGCTATTTCGGCGCGGAAATCTTCGTCATCGATCTGGTCGGCATTCTGGTGCTGCGCGAACTCGGCGTGCTCCTGACCGCGATCATGGTGGCGGGGCGCTCGGGCAGCGCCATCACCGCCGAGATCGGGTCGATGAAAATGCGCGAGGAGACGGACGCACTCACCGTCATCGGGCTCAATCCCGTCGGCGTCCTCGTCTTTCCCCGGCTGGTGGCGCTGGTCATAGCCTTGCCGCTTTTGACCATTGTCGCGGATCTGGCGGCGCTCGTCGGCGCGGGTTTCGTGGTGGCGACCTATTCGCATATCCCGCCCGCCGCCTTTCTGGAGCGCCTGCGCGATGCTGTCGATTTTTCCACCATCCTGGCCGGCCTCATCAAGGCGCCCTTCATGGCGATGATCATCGGCATCATGGCCTCGGTGGAGGGCATGAAAGTGAAGGGCAGCGCTGAATCGCTCGGGCGGCGCGTGACCGCCTCCGTCGTGAAATCGATCTTTGTCGTCATCGTCGTGGACGGGCTGTTCGCGATGTTCTATGCGGCAATCAACTTTTAGGCGGGACGGATGGCGCAAGCGATGACAACCGAGCGGGAGGAAGCGGATTACGCCGCCGAGCCGGTGATTTCCGTGCGCGACGTTACCGTCTCGTTCGGCAGCCAGACCGTGCTCGACAAGCTTTCGCTCGATGTCTATCCCGGTGAAATCCTCGGCTTCATCGGGCCATCTGGTGCGGGCAAATCGGTGCTGATGCGCACGATTCTGGGCCTCAACCGGAAATCCTCGGGCGAAATACGCATCTTCGGCTATGATATCGACGCGGTTACCGACATCGAAAAGATGGAGATCGACATGCGCATGGGCGTGCTGTTCCAGCACGGCGCATTGTTCTCCGCCCTGAACGTGCTGGAGAATATCCAGGTGCCGATGCGCGAATATCTCGACCTTTCGCCGCGGCTGATGGACGAGCTGGCGCGGCTGAAGATCGATCTGGTCGGCTTGCCGCAGAATGCGGCGGAGAAGCTTCCGTCCGAACTGTCAGGCGGCATGATCAAGCGCGCGGCGCTGGCGAGGGCGCTGGCGCTCGATCCGGATATCGTCTTCCTCGATGAGCCGACATCCGGGCTGGACCCAATCGGCGCGGCGGAATTCGACGAACTGATCGCCAATTTGCGTGATACGATGGGGCTGACGGTCTTCATGGTGACACACGACCTCGACAGCCTCTTCTCCGTCTGCGACCGCATCGCGGTGCTGGGCAAGAAGCGGGTCCTGGTCGATGGCACCATAGAGGATATGCTGAAGGTTGATGATGCATGGGTGAAGGCGTATTTTCGCGGCAAGCGCGCGCGCCAGATCGATCCGTCCGCGCAGACGCGGCGGCGGGCGGAAGCCCACGGCAGATAAAATGAAAGCCACTGGATAAGATATGGAAACCAAGGCCAATTACGTTCTGGTGGGGATTTTCACGCTGCTGGTGTGCCTGGCAGCGTTCGCCTTCGTCTATTGGGTGGCCCGCTATGGAGAGAACCGCGATACCGCTCCGCTCGAAATCCGCATTCCGGGCTCGGTCAGCGGGCTTTCCATCGGCAGCCCGGTCATGTTCAACGGCATCAAGGTGGGTGACGTGCGCAGGCTCACGCTCGATCCCACCAACCCGAACAATGTGATCGTGGCGACGGAAGTCAATCGCACGACGCCGGTCACCCGCTCGACGAGGGCGCAGCTTGGCATATTGAGCCTCGCGGGGCAGGCTTATGTGGAATTGAAGGGTGGCAGCCGCAACGAGCCAAACCTCCTGGAAGAGGCGGAAAAGGGCGGCCAGGTGGCGCTGATCAATGGCGATCCCTCCGCCGTAACCAATCTTCTGGAAACGGCGCAGGATATTGCCGCCAAGACCAACAATGTGCTCGACGGACTGGAAAGCTTCATCAAGGATGTGCGCCAGCCTCTGACGCAAACGGTGGAGAACACCAAGACCTTTACCGACGCGCTCGCCAAGAATTCCAAGATGCTCGACGATCTGGCAGACAGTACCGGCGACGTGCAGCAGATCGTCAAGGATGCCCGGGAGATGATGGCCCGGCTCAACAAGGCTTCGGCGCGGGCTGACAGCGTCATGCAGAAAGTCGATGCGCTTGTTTCCGACAATGGCAAGGACAGCGTCGTGGCGCAGACCAGGGCGACGCTCCAGTCCATCCAGCGCACATCCGATACGCTCAATACGCGGCTCGGTCCCATTGCCGACAATCTGCAGCGGTTTTCGGGGCAGGGCTTGCGCGATGTGCAGGCGCTCGTCACCGACAGCCGCCGCTCCGTCCAGCGCATAGAACAGGCAATCACCGATCTCGAGCGCGACCCGCAGCGGCTGATTTTCGGTGGACAGGGCAATGTCCCTCAATATGACGCGCGTAACCGGCGTTGATCCCGTTGCGATGCCGTGAGATGAAGTGAGCGTGAAAGGGGCAGGTTGCACGTGAGGATGTTTCGACAAACCGGGCGTTTCGCCGGCGTGATGTTGCTGGCCGTGACTGTCGCTTCCTGCGGCACGGTCCCGCTCGACACGTTCAATCTTAACGCTTCCCGGCCCGTGGTGGCGGCGAAGAGCCGCAAGAATGTGCAAATTCTGATCCAGAACCCGGCGGCGCTCAAGGCGCTGGACGGCCAGAACATCGTCGTCAACACCTCGCCCGACGAGATCGAATATCTGAAGGGCGCGCAATGGGGCGACCGGCTGCCGAACATCGTGCAGTCGCGCCTGGTGCAGGCGTTCGACAATACCGGCCTTCTGGGCGGCGTCGGGCGTCCCGGCGACGGCCTCGCCATCGATTACCAGATCATCACCGATATCCGCACCTTCGGCGTCGATGCCTTCAAGGGAACGCCGATGGCGATCGTCGAGATCGGGGCCAAGGTGATGAACGACAAAAATGGCGAAGTCCGCGCCACCCGCGTCTTCACCGCCTCCGTGCCGGTCAACGGAACCGGCAATGCCGCCTATGTGCAAGCGCTCAATGCCGCCTTCGACAAGGTGTCAGGCGAAATCGTCAACTGGACGCTGTCGGTGATTTGACGGTTGCCGGGCCGCTGGAAGCGGTCATGCTAGATTGAAAGCTCGGTGCGCGAATATGGTAAGCGCGTGACGAGGGACGTGATGACCGATAGCGGACTGTCTGGAAAAGGCGTTTCGATGCCGTAGTGCCGGCAAAACGCCCATTCTCTTTCAAACAGTGACGACCAATAGAACTCCGTTAATTCCGCCATTTCACGATTGGGCATCAAGGATGTGGGCGAGGATTTGGCGGTTGGGGTTGCAGTTGCAGTTTGAGCTTATCTCTGCGGGCTAGAGCATTTCATCTTTAGATGGAAACGGTTGACTTATTCTCCTATCGTTGCGGTATGTCACCGTCGAGGAATGGATCCCAGTGACAAGCACTGGGATGACGGGTGGAGATGTTCTTTCCACTACCGGATATGCTTTAGCCAAGCGGCGAGGTTGAGGTTTAGCTTCTAACAGCAATGAAATCCGTCATCCCAGTGCTTGTCACTGGGATCCATTCCTCGACATCTCAATACAACAACGGCCCCAAACGGTATTCAGCCGATTCCATCAAAACACGAACCGCTCCAACCCAAACAAAAACGCGGCCCGTGAGCCGCGTTTTTGCGTTTCAGCTATCTATTACCGCATCACCGCAGGCGGCCGCTGGCGTGGGCGAGCATGGTGTAGACCTTGCCGGTGTCGGAGGTCAGGTAGGTCTGCGTCACCATATTGTCTCGGTCGTTGCGGGCGACGTCTTCGATCAGGCGCTGGAAGTCGTCCATGTAGCGATCCACTGCACGGCGGAACTCGCCATCCGACTGGTACTTGCGCTTGATCTCATCGAAGGTCTGCTGGCCCTTCATCGTGTAGAGGCGGCGGGTGAAGACGTTGCGCTCGCCGCGGCGGTAGCGGTCCCAGAGTTCGACCGACGCCTCATGATCGATGGCGCGGGCGATGTCGACCGAGAGCGAGTTCAGCGATTCGACCACATGAGCCGGGGAGCGCGATGCGCTGGAGGCGGGGGCGCGGACCTGCTCGGACTCTTCCTCACGCGAGGCGCGGGCCAGGAGGTCGGAAACCCAGCTGCCGCTGCTGCTCGTGCCGCTACGTGAGGCGGAGGGTGCCGGAGCGGGCGCTGCGCGTTCGCGGTCACGCTCGCGGCTGGTGCTGAGCACGATCTGGTCTTCCAGGCCGAAGCTCCGTTCAGCCACGCGAGGGGCCGGAGCGGGCGCTGGTGCCGGGCGGGGAGCCGGGCGCGAGACGGGCCGGTCGGCCTTGCTTTCGCCGACATCGATGAGGCGGCCGGACTTGTTGACGATCTCGGCCAGTTCACGCAGTGCATTGATCTGCTCGGACACTGCCTTGCGCATGGCCGTGGTGGATTCCTTGGCTTGAGCAGGCATGTCCAGCACGCCGCGCTTCAACTCGCCGCGCGTCTCGTCGAGCTCGGCACGGATTTCTGCGGCCGTGCGGCGGATTTCGTCGGTGGCGTTGGCGAATTTCTGCGACGCCTGCTCCACCACGTCGGAGATGGTGGCGCGCAGCTGTTCCGCCGACATGCGGGTGCGGCCCTCGGCACGCTCGAAAGCGCTCGAGACCAGCTTTTCGAACGAGCGCATGACATGTTCGATGCCTTCCGAGCGCTCGGTGAGGCCTGAGGCCAGTTCCTGCAGCGCATGGGCGCGTTCTTCCAGTGTGGCGGCCAGATTGTCCTGCGCCGAGCCGATCATCGCGTTGGCGGCGCCCAGCATACGGCCATGCTCATCGAAGCGCTCGGCAATGCTGCTGATCTGCTTCAGCGTCTCGTTGGAGAGGCCGTTCAGCGTATTGAGATTGCCGTCGATGAGGCGGCCCGCAGAGGCGAAGGTCTGCGCCGCGCGGTTGGTGTTTTCCGCGAAGGACGAGGTGGTGTCGATAAGGCGGGTGTCGATATCGCCCAGATTGCGCGTGGCGCTGTCGATGAGATCGCCCAGCTTGGCGTTGGAAGTGGCCAGACGGTCGATGAGTTCGCCGACATTGTCCGCAAGGCCGCTCTTGGCCTCCTGGATGGCCGAGATGGTTTCCGCCGTGCGGCTGGCTAGCGCGCTGACGAGCGCAGCGTTTTCCGTGCGTAGCCGGTCGGTCGCCGCGTGGGTGGCTTCCTCGAGCTGGGTGGCAAGGCCGCGACCGCTATCGGCAAGGCGCTCGACCAGCGGTTCCGCCGTATCGGCGAGAATGCGGGTGATCTCCTGCGAGCGGGCGGCGAGCACGGCGTTGAGTTCGCGGGTGCGCTCCTCCAGCGTGGCGGAGGTGCTTTCCGTCACATGGTTGATGCGGGCCTCGATGGAGCCGAGCTCGGTGGCGACGCGCGAGCCGATTTCGCCCAGATTCATGGCGATGGCGTCGGCGCGTTCGTTGAGGCGCGCTTCGGTCGCGCTCAGATTCTCGATGAGATGGCTGCTGAAGAACTCGCCATAGCCGTCGAGCGCCTCGCCGGCCTTCGCCGCTTCTGCGGAAAGCGTGCCGGCAGCTTCGACAATCTTCTCGCGCAGCGCGCCGGCAACCACCTGCGCGCTCTGCTCGAGCGACTTGCGCACATTGTCGACGCCGATGGTAAGCGCCTTCTGCATGGTCGAGGTGCGTTCGTCGATGACGCCGGTCTGCTCGTCGAAAACCCGGCCGATGGTCGCGCTACTTTCGCCGATGGTCTGCTGCAGCATGGCCGTGCGCTGCTCGAGGATCGCATTCTGGTCCATGAGCGTTTCGCCGAGCGTCTCGGTGGTCTGCGCCAGGGTGGCGCGAATTTCCGCGGCGCGGTCTTCAAGCAGGCGTTCATGGCCGCCGAGCGTGTCGGCAATAACGGCCTGGTTCTGTGCCAGCACGGAGCCGAAGCTTGCCGTGCGCTCGTCGATGACGCGGGCGTGCTCGCCGAAGCTTGCATCCAGCATCTCGCGGCTCTGGCCCAGAGTCGCATGGATTTCGGCGGTGCGTTCCTCCAGCGCGCGGGCGAGCCCGTCCTGACCGGAGACGAGGACACCATGCACGTTGAGGGTCTTCTCGTCGATGGTACGGGCAATTTCATCCTGGCTGCCGCTGAGGATTTCGCGAATGCCGCGGGCACGTTCATCGAGCGCCTGAACCAGCGCCTGCTGGCTCTCGCCAAGGAGGTCGCGGACGCCATGGGTGCGCTGGTCGATGGAGAGGGCATATGTTTCGAAAGCGTTCTGCAGAACGGCGTCGTTTTCCGCCAGCGCGGCACGCAGGCCCACGACGCGATTGTCGAGCAGGCTGCCATGCTTTTCAAAGGTCTGATCGAGCAGCGCGCTGTTCTCGGCAATCGCGGCGCGGACCGCGGCGGTGCGCTCTTCGAGCAGAGAGGCATGGCGCTCGGTAACACCGTCGAGCATGGCCGCGCTTCCAACCACCGCATCCTGGATGCGGTTGGTGTGGGTGGCGAGCGTGTCGGTATGATCGCGGATGATGGCGGAGACGCGGTCCGTCTCGCCGGCAAGCGAGGCTGCGAGCGCGTTGCGGCCCTCGGCGAGCTGACCGGCGAAGTTCAGGGCCTTCTCATTGAGCAGGCCCGACACCGATTCGGCGATGCCGGAGAGGTCGCTCGAAATCCGCGTCTTGGTCTCGTCCATGACTTCGCTGATCGTCGTGCGTCCTTCGGAGAAGGTTTCGGCGATCTCGCGGGTGCGGGCGATGAGGTTCTCGTTGATCTGGCGGGCGCGTGCCTCCAGCGCCGCGTTGAGCTTTTCGGTGCTGGCGTCGAGCGACTGGGCGCGGGTCTCGAACTCGTTGAGCAGGGAGCGTCCGCGCTCGGACAGCGTGCTGTCGAGAGTCGTGAGGCGGGCGTCGAACTCGCTCACCATGTTCTGCGTGGTGTCGCCCAGCAGCGAGGCGATGCTGCTGGTGCGCCGGTCGAGCACATCCGCGAGCGTGGACACCACAGTCTCGGTCTGCTCGCCAAGGGTGGCGATGCGGGTATCGAGCACATTGGTCAGCGCTTCACCGGAGGCGGCGATGCGGGACGAAACGTCATTGGCGCGTGTGTCGATGGCGACCGTGATGGAATTGCCGCTGTCGTTGAGGCGCTCCACCAGATTGTCGCCGGAACGCGTCAATTGCTCCGTCAGCTGCGAAGTCGCGCCCGCCACACTGTCGCGTATGGCGTTGGCAGTGGCTGACAGTTCGTCCTTCAGGTGCTCATGGGCGCCGGAGATGGAGGAGCGGACCCGCTCGGCATGGGTCAGCACGGCCTCGCGCTCATTGCCGAGTTCGCTGACCAGCGTGCGGATGCGGATTTCATTGTCGGTATAGGCGCGTTCGAGCTCGTTGACCTCAGTCTGAACGAGGGTTTCCAGCTCGACGGCGCGGGCGAGGGTGCGCTCGATGCCTTCGCTCATCGCTGCCACTTCACGGCGCACGGCCTGTCCCAGCGTCACCACGCGCTCTCCGGCCACCGATTCCGGCTCAGCAAGGCGCAAGGCCGCTTCGGTCATGGTGCGCGCGGCGAACTGCATCTCCTGCGCGCGGCGCAGCATGTGGGCAAAGCCCCAGAACATCAGCACCGGAACGGCGATGCCCGTCGCGACGGCGAGGCCGGCGGGGGAGGTGAAGAAATTGCTCAGTGCTCCTGTCGAGGTAAGACCTGCCGGGCTTAACGAATGGCCGACTGCCAGACCTCCAGCCGTCCAGAGCGCGCTCAGGGCCGTGGTCGTCCAGAAGATGCGGTTCGACGGACGCTGCGCCAATCCGCGCGGCAATGCGCCTTCGCGCCGCAGATCGTCATTGGCGGGCGTGAGCGACGGCGCCTTGGGCTGGTTTTCGGCGGATTTGGTCAGGAAAGCGGGCGGCTCGCCCATCGGCTCAGCCTTGGGCGCCCGGGCGGCAGGCAATTCAACTGCGGGAGCTGCTGCAACGCGGGGCGGGGCCGGTGGCGGAGGAGGGGCCGCGACATCGGCGGGCGCGGTACGCGCGGGCTGCTTCGCCGACTCGGCGGCTGGGTTGCCCTCAGTGGCGCGGATTACCCGGGGCGCGGTGGCAGGCGCGTCCTTCTTCTCATTCGCGAGCTCGGCAGCCGCGCGCGAGATCTGCTCCTCGAGATCGGACAGCGAGAAATTTTCATCGAGCGAGCCGAGGTTCATATCGATTCCCAGGTCATCGTCGAAATCGAAATCGAGAGCTTTTTCCAGCGCTTCCTCGACGTCGAGGTCGATCTTCTCCGCCTTGGTCTTTGGGGCCATCACCGTCACTTACCTCGTACTCACGCTGATGCGCATCGGCGCGGATGCTGCATCAAACTCTATCTACGCCACCCTGCATCGTACCGGCTGATTTACCGGAATGAAACAGCTGAATTCGCAACTGCTTAAAAGTTTAAATACAGGGTTAACGCTCTTGGCCGCTAGGGTCTCGTTCTGCAATTCACATCATTCGACATAAGGCGGCGGGCGCACTTCAAACATCGAGCCGGGCGCCAAGACCTGTAAAACTTCAAGTCCCTTGCGATTACGCACTGTTAACCAGAGTGTGGAAATCTTGATCCCCGGCACAGGCGCGAGCCGTGAATATGCCACTTTTCAAGCCAAACGGAAATGCACAGCGCGGCTGCGTCCACAGCGGATTTACAGCATGAACAAAGCGTTCATGGGCTGTTCATTTGTAAAGAATTAGACCGCTCTCAGATTTGTTTCAGGCGTACTCGTGCGCCGTCCAAAAAAACCAAGGAGAATAACAATGGCGGTTGCCCATCAAAGCCAAGCTCAGGTTTCCCGTTTTCAGAACCATGCGATAGCCTTTACCCAGCCGGGCGGCGAAGGTCTTGCCGGCCGGTCTCGCGCCCGGGCCATCGATCTTGTTCACCTGGCGCGCCAGACACTCGGCGACCGCGGGCTGGAAGCCGAAGTGCTGTCACGTTTTTCCCGGCAGGCGAGCGGCGTGGCCAATCGGATCGGCCAGGTGACGGGCAAGGAGCGGGGGTTGCTCGCCCATTCGCTGCGGAGCTCGGCGCGTTCCATCGGCGCGTTCCGCGTGGCTGAGCTTGCCGAGAAGGTGGAAGCCAACCCGTCCGACGAGAAGTCCGCCGCCGCCCTGCGCGATGCGCTGACGGATGTGCAGGAGTTCATCGCCGCGATCAGCCGGTAATCAGCTTTGGCCGCCCAAGCGGTTGCGCTCGGCTATGCAAAGCGGTATTTGCGTGGCTGGAAGACCGCTTGGGGCCAGCATGACAAAAATCACCTTTGTTTCGTTCGACGGCGCGACGCGCACGCAGGTGGAAGCCGAAAATGGCTCCACCGTGATGGAAAACGCCATTCGCAACGCCATTCCCGGCATCGATGCGGAGTGCGGCGGTGCCTGCGCCTGCGCGACCTGCCATGTCTATGTGGATGAGGACTGGACCGGCACCGTCGGCGAGCCGTCCCCCATGGAAGAAGACATGCTGGACTTTGCCTATGACGTCCGCCCCAATTCGCGGCTCTCCTGCCAGATCAAGGTCAAGGACGAACTGGACGGGTTGGTGGTGCATGTTCCGGAACGGCAGAGCTAAGAACGAAGGGGTTGGGACGCCAAATGAGTGACATTATCCGCACGGACGTGGTGATCATCGGGGCGGGGCCGGTCGGGCTCTTTGCCGTTTTTGAGCTGGGACTTTACGATCTCAAATGTCACCTCATCGATATCCTCGACCGTCCGGGCGGCCAATGTGCGGAGCTGTACCCGGAAAAGCCGATCTATGACATTCCGGCGTGGCCCGAGATTTCGGGGCAGGCGCTGGTCGACCGGCTGATGGAGCAGATCAAGCCGTTCTCGCCGCAATTCCATTTCAACCGCATGGTCACGCGGGTCGAGCGCCAGGCGGATGGCGGTTTCCATGTGGAGACCGACGAGGGCGAGATCTTCGAGGCCAAGGTGGTGGTGATCGCCGCCGGCGGCGGTTCGTTCCAGCCGAAGCGTCCACCCGTGCCTGGCATCGAAGCCTATGAGGGCAGGAGCGTTTTTTATTCCGTGCGCCGCATGGACGCCTTCCGCGACCAGGATGTGATGATCGTGGGCGGCGGCGATTCCGCGCTCGACTGGGCGCTGAACCTTCAGCCCATCGCCAAGAGCCTGACGCTGGTGCACCGCCGTGCCGATTTCCGCGCCGCGCCCGACAGTGTCAAGAAGATGTTCGAACTGGTCGACAGCGGCGGCATCAGCTTCGAGCTTGGGCAGGTGACCGGGCTTAAGGGCGAGAATGGCGAATTGTCCGGAGTGACGATCAAGGGGCCGGATGGGGAGAAGGAACTTGCGGCGACCCGCATGCTGCCCTTCTTCGGTCTGACGATGAAGCTCGGCCCTATTGCGGATTGGCGGCTCAACCTCCACGAAAACCTTATCCCCGTCGATACGGAGAAATTCGAGACGTCAGAACCCGGCATCTTCGCCATCGGCGACATCAACTGGTATCCGGGCAAGCTGAAGCTGATCCTCTCGGGCTTTCACGAGGCGGCGCTGATGACCCAGGCCGCCAAGCGCATCGTCAACCCCGGCGAGCGCGTGGTGTTCCAGTATACGACTTCGTCTACAAGCCTGCAGAAGAAGCTCGGGGTGCAGTAGGCAAGGCACCCTCCTAAGCGGGAGGGGCAGCGGCAAGGGCCTTTCAGAGATCAACTGAACCGCTGTAAAAAAGTGCGTAGTCCTGCCGTCATCCTCGGGCTTGTCCCGGGGATCTGCCATAAAGAAAAAGATAAGCAATTACCGTTCTGACAGATTAAGCCACGGTAGATTCTCGGGACAAGCCCGAGAATGACGGCGTGGGGAGCGCTGTTTCAGGTTAATTTTGACAGACTAATCCACGGCCTTCTTCAGCGTCCGCTCGAGCCTATATGTCAGCAATCGCTCAAACCGCTTTTCGAAATTGAGCGTCTCGACATAATCGAATCGCTTTTGCGCGAGGTCATGCGCCTTCATCAGCCGCTCGGTCACCTTATTGATATCGTCGCGGAGCAGCGAGCAGTCGGGACGCGAGGGGAGGGAGCGGACCGCCCGTTCGATCTCGCTCGCATGGCTGTGAGCGATGCTGATATGGCTCTCCTCGTGGCGTTTGATATCCTGCGAAAGCGTGTCCCAGACGAGCGCCAGTTCCGGCTCCGCCTTGCGGCGCTGCTTCCAGCGCGGCAGCATGACCTTGGCGTAGACGTTGACATAAACGCCGGTAACGCGGCACGCTCCCTTGTCCATGCGATAGCGCGCCTTGGCGTCGAAGCGGATCTGCGCCGCGCCCGGATGGTGCTGCCCGGTGCTTTTCAGAAGCGGGCCGCCGCGTGCGAGGCCCCTGTCAAGGTCTGCCGCCGTCTTGCCCTGGACGGTATAATAGCTGTAGCTGCGAAAAACGGTGGCCGCATCCGCCGCAGTGGCCGCACAGGCAAGAATGGCCGTGGCGACCAGAACCTTACGCATGAACATCATTTTCAACCCGGTTCCTTTGCGGCTAAGGCAATGAAATCACCCACTATAACAATTGGGTGGCGGATAGGTTCACCATGACGCACAATCGTCAAGACAAATATAATTGTCGCGGGAATCGGTAGAGGAAGCAGACGCATGCGAAGGGAATGGCGGCTCGCCCATGGGCGCAGTCTTATCTTGGGGGAGGAGGCCGTCATCATGGGCATCCTCAATGTGACGCCGGATTCCTTCTCCGACGGTGGCAGGCATGACGACCTGCCGCGCGCGGTGGAAACGGCCCGCCGCATGCGTGAGGAAGGTGCTGTCATCATCGACATAGGCGGCGAGTCGACCCGCCCCGGAGCGGAGCCTGTCGATGCGGCGATCGAACAGGCGCGCATCCTGCCGGTGATCGAGGCGCTGACGCGCGAAACAGACAGCATCATCTCCGTCGATACCTATCGCGAGGAAACCGCGCGGCTGGCGGTGGCCGCGGGGGCGCATATCGTCAACGATGTCTGGGGCCTGCAGCGCGAGCCGGGTATCGCCAATCTGGCAGCGGAGACCGGGGCAGGGCTCGTCATCATGCATACGGGCCGGGAGCGGGAGCGAGATCCCGACGTGATCGCCGACCAGTTCGCCTTCCTCAACCGTTCGCTCGAAATCGCCCGCGCGGCCAAGGTCCGCGACGACCAGATCGTGCTCGATCCGGGTTTCGGCTTTGCCAAGGAAACCCATGAGGGCGTGGCGCTGATGGCGCGGTTCGGGGAATTGCGCGGGTTCGGCTTTCCGCTGCTCGTCGGCACCTCGCGCAAGCGGCTCATCGGGGCGTTGACGGGGCGCGACATGGCGGAGCGGGACGCGGGCACGGCGGCGACCTCCGCCATCTTGCGGCTCGAGGGTGCGGATATTTTCCGGGTGCATGATGTTGCGATCAACTGCGATGCGCTCAAGATCGCCGACGCCGTCCTGAAGGCGCGTGAGGGCAGGGTGCTATGAAACGGGCATGGCTCGGCCTCGGCGGCAATATAGGTGATCCCGTCGCGGCGATGGGGCAGGCGCTGCGCCTGCTCGACGAACGTAACGATACGCGCGTGGTGGCCGTCTCATCCGTCTACCGCACGCCGCCCTGGGGCAAGACGGATCAGGACTGGTTCCACAATGCTTGTGCGGAAATCGAAACGACGCTTTCCCCAATCGGGCTGCTCGATGCTTGCCTCGATATCGAGAAAGGCTTGAAGCGGTTGCGCTTGGAGCGCTGGGGACCGCGCACAATTGATATCGACGTGCTGGCATTCGAGGGCGTGGAGAATCTGGACGAGCCGACCCTAACCCTTCCGCATCCCCGCATGACCGAACGCGCTTTCGTGCTGGTTCCGCTGGCGGAAATCGCACCGGGGCTGGTGGCTAATGGCCGGACGGTGGCGGAATGGCGGGCCGGGTGCGATGATAAGGGAGTGGAAAGGATAGAGGGGGAGTGGTGGTTAAAATATTAAAATAAATGAGAATTGCCTCTGACCGTCATTCTCTGGCTTGTCCCGAGAATCTACCGTGGCCTAACCTGTCAGGATGGTATTGCTTTACTTTTTCTCGTTGCAGATTCTCGGGACAAGCCCGAGAATGACGGCGAGAGAGGGGTCAGCCTCTACTTGGCTCTGAAATCTTAATTCTTCGCGATGCTGCTCACCGCCGCGCCGTCGACGCGCTTCAGGCTCATGCCGATGACGGGGACGAGCTCCTGCTCCACGCGCACGGAGACGGTGACGTTCATGGTGTTCTCATCAGCGATACGGGCGAGCATGGCGCCGTTCAATTGTTTCCGGTTGAGGCCGAAGACCACGCGGTCGCCGCTGACTGTGCCGGAAACGACGTCAAGACCCTTGCCCGCCGCGCCATCGTTGAACGCGCCTGTGTAAGTGCCGCCCTTGCGGGTGACGGTGGCCTTCATGGGCTGAGAGAAGACGCCGACGCGGCAGGAGCCGTCGAGCGTCATGCCGATATCGTTCTCCGGCGTCGTGCCGGCGAGCGTGCAGGTGAATTTCGTGCCCTTGTATTTGCCCGCAACGATTTCGCCGGGGCCGGTCCACTGGCCCTCGACATTGCGGAAGAAACGCTCATCCTTATCGGCGGCTGCAGCCGGAGAAACCGCGGCTGCCAGCGGCAACAGAAAAAGACAAGCGGCAACGCAATTTTTCATGGGGCGGACTCGGGGGCTTTTGCACAAGGGCGATTCAATGCCGAATAATCGGCGCGATTGGTTAATGCTTGGTTTGCGCCGGGCCGAATGTCAATCCTTCTTCTTAGCCGTCTGCTCGCCGGTGAGCCTGGCGAGGTCGCCAATGAAGTCGCCAATGCCTGGCCGCTTCTCTGCGATGAAGGGGAAGGGGCGCACGATATCCATGGCGGAAATGCCGATGCGCGCGGTCATCAGGCCGTTGATGACGCCTTCGCCGAGCTTGGCGGAAAGCCGCGAAGCGAGGCCGTGGCCGATGATCTGCTGCACGAAACTATCCCCAACTGCGATTGTGCCGGTGACCGCGAGATGGGCGATGACGCGCCGCGTGAGCCGAAGGAAGCCTAGCGTGCCGGGGCGGCTGCCATAGAGGTCCGACAGGCGGCGGATGAGCCGCGCCGCTTCGAAAATCACATAGCCGATATCCACAAGCGCGCGGGGGCTGACCGCCGTCACCACGGAAACGCGCTTGGCGGCGGCGAGGATGAGGCCGCGCGCCTCGCGGTCGAGCGGGCGCAGGATTTCCGTTTCGGCGAGGCGGATCAGGTCGCGCCCGTCGATGATGTCGCCTTCGAGCGTGTTCAGCATTTCGCGCCCGCGCGCCGTGGCGGGGAGGGTGGAGGCGATGGCGGTGAGCCGCGCTACCGAATCGCGGGCGAGGCGGCCATCGTTGCGCGCCGCCGCATCCGCCGCTTCGTCGCGCAGCGACTGGACGGAGGCGAGCCGCCGTAGCGCCAGCGCCTCGCGGGTTATGACGATCAGAAATGCTAATAGCGCAACACTGGCGACGCCAAGGCCCACCCAGCCGAGCCAGGTGGAGCGGTCGAAGAGGGCGCGGATCAGATCATCCGTCCAGACGCCGATGGCCAGCGACAGGAGAATGCCCAGCGCGCCCGCGAGAATGCCCCCGAAGGGGAATTTCCTGCGTGGTGGCAAGGCCGGCGGCGGGGTGAGGGCGTCCAACTCGTCGGGGTCGAGGCCCTCGGCTTCGAACACATCGACGGACGCGGGTGTCACCACCGCCATGTCACGGATAGCGGTCGGCTTGCGCGCGGGCTTTTTCTCCGGCGCGGCTTCATCAGGCTTCTTGCCGCCTTCGACGGAGACGGTCGGGCTGTCGAGGCGGAAGGCGGTGGGCCTGCGAGGCGGTGTCCCGGTCATGCGAGGCGGTCTCCGATCAGGAATTGCAGCGCACGGTCGAGCCGGATGTGCGGCAGCGACAGTGTCAGCCCCTCGGCGGTTCGCTCCAGCCTTGGCGGGCGGAAGCGGACGAAGCGGATAATGTCATGGGCGGGGTGGGCGGCTTCTTCAAAAATCGATTCCGGATTTTTCGGTAAGTCCCCGGGAAATATGGCGGTTTCCGTTTTACCGTCGAAGATTTCTCCGTCGATCATCTCGCCCTTGAGCGGCGTGCCGATGATGACGGGGAGGGTGTCGCGGCCCTGCGTTACAGTCGCCTCGCGGGTGGCGCGCACGGCGGCCATGGCGAGCACATCCACCTCCGCGCCGGAAAAATCGGCGCGCTTGATCGCCCGGTCGACCAGACGGCGGACGATGGCCTCCAGCCGGTCGTGGCTTTCGTGGTGCAGATGGTCCGCCTTGGTGGCGGCGACGAGGATGCGCCCGATGCGCCGCTGGACGAGGCCGGTCAGGAAATTGGTGCGGCCGGGACGGAAGCAGGAAAGGATTTCGGTCAGCGCCCGTTCCAGATCGGCGACAGCAGGCGCGCCGGCATTCATCGCCTGCATGGCGTCGATCAGCACGATCTGGCGGTCGAGCCGGGCGATATGCTCCCGGAAAAAGGGTTTCACCACATGGGTCTTGTAGGCCTCGTAGCGCCGCTCCATCATGGCGGCCAGCGAGCCGGGGGCGTATTTGCCTGGGAGGTCGGGGAGGGGCGCGAAGGTGAGGGCGGGCGAACCGTCGAGGTCCCCAGGCATGAGGAAGCGGCCGGGCGGCAAGGTGGAAAGCGCTTTCTCATCGGCCTTGCCGGCGCGAAGGTAAGCGGTGAAGCTTTTGGCCAGCCGCTGCGCCGTCAGTTCGTCGGCTTGGTGCTCGGGATCGGCGGTGCGCGCCTCCGCAAGCCATTGCGCCGCCGGTTCGGCATGGGCGGGGAGGCGGGCCAGATCAAAGGAATCGCGAGAGAAATCCGCATAGGTCTTGCTTAAAAGCGGGAGATCGAGCAGCCATTCGCCGGGGTAATCGACGATATCAACCGAAAGCCGCCCCTTGGAGAACATCCTGTTCCAGGCGGAGGCGGACTCATATTCGATGGTCAGGCGCAGTTCGGAGACGGCGCGGGTCGATTCCGGCCATTCCCTGAGATCGATCAGCGCCTTCAAATGCTCCTCATACTGGAAGCGCGGCACCGCGTCGTCCGGCTGGTGCTCCAGAAACGCGCGAGCAATGCGGCCTTGCTTCTGCGACTCGAATAGCGGCAGCCGTCCGCCGGCGATGAGATTATGCACCAGCGCGGTGATGAACACCGTCTTGCCGGCGCGGGAGAGGCCGGTTACGCCGAGGCGCAGCGATGGGGAAACGAGGCCGCCCGTGCGGTCGATCAGCGTGTCCAAGGCAATCTTCGCCTCGTCCGTCAGGGTGGTCAGAGTCGCCAAATTGCCCTCATCGAAATCCAGTTCGGTTCGAAATATAGATAAGAAAGCCGGGGAAACCGTTAAATATCGGCGATATCCTCCGGGGTGATGAAGGCGCGGAGCGTACCTTCCCCCTCTTCTGCCTGCGCCAGGGGGGCATGAAAATCGATAACCGCCAGGGCGGCGGTGGGGTATCCTTGGGAAAGCCGTTCGATCGCGAGCGGGTCGCCCCGCGTTGACAGCATGAGCGCCAATTCTGCGATGGAAGGATTATGACCTATCACCAGCAGCGATGAAGTTGGCGGCTCCACGGCGCGGATGATTTCGAGATATTCCTCAGCGTCGGCTGAATAGAGTTCTCGACTATCGATGGCGGGGAAGGGGGCGGTGAGGGCGGGACGCAGATGCTCGAGCGTCTCGCGCGTGCGCTTCGCCGCGGAGCATATCGCCATATCAGGGATAAATCCGGCTGATTCCATGGCCTTGCCGATCTTGCGGGCTTCGCGCTCGCCTTCTTCGGCAAGCGGACGGTCGAAATCGTCCATTCGGGGCACAGCGCGAACGGCTCGGGCATGACGGAGGAGATAGAGGCGAGTCATGCGCGCGGCTCAGGCAGCGTGTTTAAGCGGGCGCGCCCGCTCGACACGCTCGCGCTCCTTGGGAGTGTTCAACACCTCCCAAAGGTCGTTGCGCCGCTGTACGTTGAGCCAGAAGTCCGGGCTGTTGCCGAACACACGCGCCAGGATCAGCGCCGTCGCCGCCGTAATGCTCCTGCGGTTGCCGCATAATTCATTGACGTGCTTGCGCTGGACGCCCATGGCTTCCGCCAGCGCGGCCTGGGTCAGGCCCATCGGCTGCATGAACTCTTCGGTCAGGATTTCGCCGACGCTCGCCGGCCTTCGCTTGGTTGTCAGCATCGTCGCCTCGCTTTCATCAAATGAATGCCAGCCTGTGCACCATACTTCAAGAGAACCGAGCCTTATCGCCACGATTTCCAACACAGCTCTCGCCGCCTCATTGTCGCCGGGGTGGCGGTGCAAAAGCGCATTCTCGCTGGCGATAATAAAGGAACGTTGCAATTTTCAGCAAAATCAATGCACTAAAAAGTGGTGCCGCTTGTTCGTTTCTTGTTGTGCGTTGTTGCATCTGGACCTATATAGGCGCTCGCGTCTCCTAGATGTGGGGTGATTCAGACATGAGTGAATTGATCGACCTTGACTACAGGCCCACTGAAGACGAGCCGTTCATGAATGAGCGGCAGAAGTCTTACTTCCGCGCAAAGCTGATAGCCTGGAAAAATGACATACTCCGCGAGGCCCGCGAAACGCTCGAAGCCTTGCAACAGGAAAACGCCAATCATCCCGACCTTGCCGACAGAGCGTCATCGGAAACAGACCGCGCCATCGAACTGCGCGCCCGTGACCGACAGCGCAAGCTGATCGCCAAGATCGATTCCGCTCTCCAGCGCATAGAGGACGGCACGTATGGCTTCTGCGAGGAAACCGGCGAGCCGATCAGCCTTAAGCGCCTGGATGCCCGGCCGATCGCGACGCTCTCCATCGAGGCGCAGGAGCGGCACGAGCGGCGGGAAAAGGTCTATCGCGACGATTAGTGTTTGATTCTCGAGAGGTCGCAGACCTTTCGAGAATCATGCGCAAACATCATATTGAACAGGATGTCCGATTTCAGTTTCGGCATCCTGTTCTGTCGGGAATTGCCCTATTTCGTGGCTGGGAGCTTCACGCGGCGCGCGGCCAAGTGAGCGGCCAGGACGAATAGTACGCCTATAAATCCTCCCAGAATGACATTGAGCACGCGCTCGCTGGCTATCACGACCGATTGGCCGGAGAGCAGCAAGGCGAGCGCGATCAAAGCGCAGCGTGTGCCGAAGCCGATGACATAGCGCTCGAACGCCACCAGCGTCAGGATTGCTCCCAGCGAGGCGAGGCCATACGCAATCGCGGAGTGCGGCATGGCGAAGCCGAGGAGAATTCCGACCGGAACGCCGATCAATGCTCCCGTCGTGCGGTCGCGCAATTTCAGCCGTGAGCTTGCCGTATCGCCCGTCACGACGCTGGCCGCCGACCAGATCACCCATTGTCCATGATCGAGGCCTTGCCACTCGACGAGACATGCAGCCGTGCCGACAGCGAGAATGACCGCGGCCATATCTTCCAGGTAAGGGCTGCGATTTCCGTGCGATTTGTCTCGGGTCAACCGTATGAGATGGCGGAGGCCGTCCGGATGAGCTCTTCCCGCGCGCATATGCTCTATCCCGGCCTGGATAATAACGGGAATGATCGCAAGGGCGATGTATGGAAAAAAGGCCAGCGCAGTCGGCCAGTAAAGATCATGCGGCAGGTTTTCTCCCATCTCGCAGGCGAGATAGAGAGCGGGGATGAAAGTGAAATTGCCGAGCGAACGGAATTTGCTGCCCTCGGCTGCAAGGCGGATCGTTCCAGCCGCCATCAACGCACAAGCTGCCACAAAAAGCGCCGGGACGAGAAGCGCAAAGAACAGCAGTAGAAAGCCGGCGGCGATTGCGACCCCGTGCAGGATTACCCCGAGGGGTGCCAATCCAGTGCGTTCCCAGGCAATCTGCGCTGAAATCGCCACCAAGGCGGCCTGGAGCCAGACAGGCTGGCTCAAGATCAACGACAGAAGGACAAATGGTGCGACCGATACCAGTGCCCGCAGAAGCGGTTGCCATGTGATGCCGGGAAGGGCAATCCTCATGCGGGCGGATCACAGAGTGCGCATATCGCCAACGTGGATAATCTTCGCGATACGGGCGAGCCGCTTCATGGCGGCTTCGTGCTCTTCCGTGTTCGCGGCGGCGCAGGCGTCCTCGGCTATATAGACTTCGTAGTCCCGGTCATGCGCGTCGCGCGTGGCGGCTTCCACGGCCCAGGCGCTGCTTACGCCCGCAACGATGAGCCGTTCTATGCGGTTCGCGCGCAGCGCCGCCTCGAGGCCGGTGCCGTAGAAGGGACTCACCCTTGGCTTGACCATGATGAGATCCGCGAAATCCGAACGAAGGTCCTCATGAAAACCGGTGCCCGGACCGTCGAGCGCCAGCGCGTCCAGCTCATTGGCGCGGCCGAAGAGCGGTGAATTTTTCGGCTGGTCCTTGTATCCGCGCGAAAAGCCGACCTTGACGAGAATGCTGAGCCAGCCCTTGTCGTGGGCGATCTTCAAGGCTTCATTGGCCTTGGCGATCACACCGCGCTCTTTTACCTGTCCAGCCGAGGCAGCAATCTTGCCGCTCGGGTCCACGATATCAACGATATAATCGAGGCCGATAAAGGCGGTCTTCATGCTGCGCTCTCCTGTCGTGACATGGTATCGCCGCCCCCTATCTCCCGCCGTCAGTTCCTTCTGCTTCTCGACAATTCGCCGAGCAGCTTTTCCATTTCATCCTCGAGCTGATTGACCGATTCGTCTTGCGGCTCATGTCCGGCAGGGGAAATGTTGAGCTCGCTCGAGGGCTCGTCATCGAGCTGGATCTCATCGAAGGTCAAATCATCGAACATGGAATCGGGCAATTCGTCCCTGAACGTATCGAGCTTGCCGGAGACATCCTCCCGCGCGGCTGGAGCCGAAGGAAAGGGCGTGACGGACGCTTCCTCGGCACGGGCGGGCGCGCGCACTTCGGGTTGATCGAAATTTGCGAAGGACGGAGCGGTCCGCGCCGGAGCTACCTCCGCGCGCGGCTGCGGCGTTTCGCGGGCAGGGGCGATGTTGAGGCTCGCCGCGCTGCTGCTTCCCGAGGCGGCGGCAAGGCCTGAGGTGGCGCTGATCACGCCCTGGGCCACCTGGCTCAGCGGATAGGCCGGATGAGCGCGCACGGGCTGGGGAGCCGCCGGTTGCGGTGTGGCCGCCCGAGGCTGGGGTTGGGGCGGAACCGGCGCTGGGCGCGGCGTCTGGTTGAATTGCGGCGCGGGCCGGGGTGCGGCGGGCACAGGCTGCGCGGGCTGGGCCGATTGGGCCGGCTGCTGTGGCGTCGGCCTGACGGCTGCAACGGTGGGACGCGGACGCTCCGGATGCCTTTCGGGGAAGGGCGTCACCGACGCGGGGGGCGTCTGTCTTGTGGCGGGCGCCGGATTGCTTGCAGGGGCTGCGACGGCGGGCGCTACAGGGGCCGGCTCGGACGCGAGAGAAGGCTCGGCCTCCCGCGCTTCGGCAACCGGAGAGGCGGGAGCAGGGCGCTCGGCGCGGGGTTCTGGCTCCGCTTGCGCCGTCTTCGCAGTGGATGGGCGATCTTTCGCGCGGGACGCCTGGATATTCTGTTCCACGACGATATCGGTCGGGCCGCCGATGAGGATCAGGTGCTCGACATCGTCACGCCGAACCAGGACGAGCCTGCGGCGACTATCGACCGCTGCGGCGTCCATGACCGAAAGGCGAGGCGCTCGCCCGCGTCCGCCAGCGACGAAGGTGCCGCCGGTCAGGCGCCGAATGACCGTCAGCACCGCGACGATCGCCACAAGGATCAGCAGGAACAGGAGGATGAAGCCCGTCACGCGGGCGGCATTCTCGCCGACAATTCCACTCAGCCACTCGTACATCCACTCTTCTCCTTAAGAACTGCAGCCGTGGCTGCATATCCCCGTTGCCTTGCCGGAATGCTTTTTAATTTTCTCGGTCAGGATATCCGACGAACGCTGTCGAAGGAAACAATCAGAAAACGAACTATTCTTGTTATCGCCTTGTAACCAACAGAAAACATGGCGAATCGGGCGAGAATGCGGCCTTATTACACTCAATGGTCGCGCCACGTGCTTCAATCGCCGGATTTTCATTCGTATGGGTTCCCGTATCCGGGAATGTATGATCCAAGCCGTTACGAATCGGATATTCGGCATTTCGCGGCGGCTGAAAGGCCGATAGAAATAGAATAAAAAGGGTTGAGGGCCATATGTCTCAAGACGCAAGGACCGATCTTTATCCAAAACCGATCGTCTCTGGGCGCAAAGGGCCCGGAGCGGCGATCCGGCTTCTGGTCCTCGGCATCGTTCTGACGGGCGCGGCTTTCCTCTATTTCGTCTTCCGCGACCAACTCGGCGACGCCTTCCTGCTCGGCCTCCTGGGCGTGCTCTCCATGGTAGGCGTCTTCTATCTGTTCGGCGCGGCCATCGGGCTCATCCAGTTCACACCGCGCGTCCTGGGGGACGATCTCGCCCACGCCTTCATCGACTCCCTGCCCGAAGGCACAGTCATTCTGGATAGCCGGGGGCGTGTCGTTTACGCCAACCAGGCCTATGCCGCGCTGACGGGCGCGACTGACGCCACCGATGTGCGCGCGCTCGACACGATCCTTTCGGGCGAGCCCGCGGCATCCGACGCCATCTACCGGCTGTCGAACGCGGTGCGTGACGGTGTGCCGGCGCAGGAAGAGGTGCG
This sequence comes from Paramesorhizobium endophyticum, assembly GCF_014640615.1. GTDB lineage: Bacteria > Pseudomonadota > Alphaproteobacteria > Rhizobiales > Rhizobiaceae > Paramesorhizobium > Paramesorhizobium endophyticum. The sequence continues at coordinate 108,809 of NZ_BMHH01000003.1, forward strand.
GCTTTCCCATGCGATGGCGCCGGCATCCGACGGGCCGCGCGCCCTCGGGCCGACATGGTACCGCATCAAGGCGCGGCCCATCGCCTCGACGCCAGACCATAAGGGGCCGCTTTTTGCATGGCAGGTCGCCGACATATCGGACGAGCGGGCGGAGCAGGAGCGCTTCTTCCAGGATCTGCAGGAAGCCATCGACCATCTCGACCATGCGCCGGCAGGGTTCTTCTCCGCCGACGCCGCAGGGCGGATCGTCTATCTCAACGCCACGCTCGCGGAATGGCTGGGCGTGGACCTGACGAAATTCGTGCCGGGCTCCCTGACGCTGAACGATATCGTCGCGGGCAATGGCATGGCGCTGATCAATTCGGTCAAGGCCGATCCTGGCTCGAGCCGCAACACGGTGATCGATCTCGACCTTGCCAAGCTCAACGGGCAGAGCCTTGCGGTGCGCTTTTATCACCGGGTGCAAGCCCAGCGCGACGGTAAGCGCGGAACGAGCCGCACCATCGTGCTCAACCGCGCCGAGGGTGAGGATGCTTCGGCGGCGCTCCGGGCGGCGGAAGTGCGGTTCACGCGGTTCTTCAACTCCGCCCCCATGGCTATCGCCGCCGTCGACGCCAAGGGCAAGACGCTGCGCACCAATGCGCGCTTTCTCGATATCTTCTCTTCCGCCGTGGACAGCGACGCCATCGATGGCGGCATAAAGCTTGCCAGCGTGGTGCATGAGCGCGACCGCGAGGCTTTCTCCAAGGCGCTTGCCGCGGCCTTCGCCGGCCAGGCAGAGATATCCCCCATCGACACGGTGCTGCCGAGCAACGAGCAGCGGCATATCCGCTTCTATGTCAGCCCCGTCTCTGATGTCGGCGGTGAGGCGGCGGAGGAAGCGGCCATCGTTTCCGCCGTGGAGACCACGGAGCAGAAAGCGCTGGAAGGGCAGATGGCGCAAAGCCAGAAGATGCAGGCGGTGGGCCAGCTCGCCGGCGGCATCGCGCACGATTTCAACAATGTGCTGACGGCGATCATCATGTCGTCGGACCTGTTGCTCACCAATCACCGCGCGTCCGATCCGTCCTTCCCCGATATCATGAACATCAAGCAGAACGCCAATCGCGCGGCCTCGCTGGTGCGCCAGCTCCTGGCCTTCTCGCGGCGGCAGACGCTACGGCCCGAGGTGCTCGATCTCACGGACGTGCTTGCCGATCTCCGGATGCTGCTCGCACGCCTCGTCGGCAAGGATATCGAGCTCAAGATCGACCATGGCCGCGACCTCTGGCCCGTGCGGGCCGATCTCGGGCAGTTCGAGCAGGTGGCGGTCAATCTCGCCGTCAATGCGCGCGACGCCATGCCCGAGGGCGGGGCCATCACCATCCGCACCCGCAATGTGGACCAGGCGGAGGCGGCGGCCTTCAACTATCGCGACCTGCCCGTTGCCGACTATGTGCTTGTGGAAGTGGAGGATACCGGCACGGGCATCGCGCCTGATGTGATCGAAAAGATATTCGAGCCGTTCTTCACCACCAAGGAGGTGGGCAAGGGGACGGGCCTCGGTCTCTCCATGGTCTATGGCATCATCAAGCAGACGGGCGGCTTCATCTACTGCGATTCAGAGGTAGGGAAGGGCACGACCTTCAAGATTTTCCTGCCGAGGCATATCGAGACGGCAATTGCCGCGGACGGTACGGCTGTCGAAAACGGCAAGAAGGAAAAGAAGAAGGAACCCGAAAAGCCGCGCGATCTCTCGGGCTCCGCGACCGTGCTTCTCGTCGAGGACGAGGATGCGGTGCGCATGGGCGGGGTGAGGGCGCTGCAATCGCGGGGCTATACGGTGCATGAAGCCTCGTCCGGCGTGGAAGCGCTGGAGGTATTGGCGGGGCTCGACGGCAAGGTCGATATCGTCGTCTCCGACGTGGTCATGCCCGAGATGGACGGCCCGACGCTGCTGCGCGAACTGCGCAAGGACCATCCCGACATCAAGTTCATCTTCGTTTCCGGCTATGCGGAGGACGCCTTCGCAAAGAATTTGCCGGCGGACGCTAAATTCGGCTTCCTGCCCAAGCCCTTCTCGCTCAAGCAATTGGCCACGGCGGTCAAGGAGATGCTGGAATCGGAAGATTGATGCTTTGAATATGCTGCAACCGGAAGATTGCTGCTTTCGAGCGCGAAAAATGAGAATATTCATGCGTTTCCGGCTGTCTTAGGCCGGTTCGCCTCTTGCAACCGGCTCGCAGAACTGCATTAACTCACCGGATACAGGCTGCTCACCCGGCGCTCCGGGCGCTGCCTGCATAAATTGTTTCGTCGCGTGGTCCCAACCAAAAAGCCTGCAACTTTTAGGGATTGTGCGATATCCAAAGCATGGCCCCAGGGGGGCTGTCATGAAGGAGGAATTCATGCGTTTTTCGTTGTTCTCCAGCGTTACGCTGGCGGCGAGCATCATGTTTGTGCCGCTCGCCCATGCCGATATCACCATCGGCCTGATCGCGCCGCTGACCGGGCCGGTCGCGGCTTACGGCATCCAGGTGAAGAATGGCGCCGAGAGCGCCGTCGAGGCCATCAACAAGGCCGGCGGCATCAAGGGCGAGAAGGTCGTTCTCAAGCTCATGGATGATGCGGGCGAGCCCAAGCAGGCCGTTTCGGTCGCCAACCAGATCGTCGGCGACGGTATCCATTATGTGGTCGGTCCGGTGCTGTCAGGCACCTCGGTTCCCGTTTCGGACGTGCTCGCCGAGAACGGCATCCTTATGGTGACGCCGACCGCGACGACGCCGACGCTGACCAACCGCGATTTGTGGAACGTGTTCCGCACCTGCGGCCGTGACGACCAGCAGGCGCAGGTTGCCGCCGAGTATGTCCTCAAGACCATGAAGGACAAGAAGATCGCCATCGTCAACGACAAGGGCCCCTATGGCAAGGGCCTGGCCGATGCCTTCAAGGCGACGCTGAATGCGGGCGGCGTCAAGGAAGTGCTCGATGAATCGCTCAATGTCGGCGACAAGGATTTCGGCGCGCTCGTCACCAAGCTCAAGGAAGCCAAGGCCGATGTGATCTATTTCGGCGGCTACCATCCAGAGGGCGGCCTGCTTGCGCGTCAGCTGAAGGATCAGGGTGTGAAGGCCACGATCATCGGCGGCGAGGGCCTTTCGAACACGGAATATTGGGCGATCGGCAATGACGCCGCTGCCGGCACGATCTTCACCAACGCGGTGGACGCCACGAAGAATCCCGCTGCGGCGGAGGTTATCAAGGCGCTCGAAGAGAAGAAGATCCCGGCTGAAGCATTCACGCTCAACGCCTATGCCGCGGTGCAGGTCCTCAAGGCCGGCATCGAGAAGGCCGGTTCGGCGGATGACGCCCAGGCCGTCGCCAAGGCGCTGAAATCAGGCGAAGCCATTGACACTGTCATCGGCAAGCTGACCTATGGCGAAAGCGGTGACCTCTCCTCGCCGAGCTTCTCGCTCTACAAGTGGGAAGGCGGGAAGATCGTCGCGGCTGAATAAGCCAAACCCGCTTTGACCATCGACAGCCGCTGCTCAGGATCTGCGCAGCGGCTTTTCTGTTTGTCGTGATGGTTACAGGGGCTCGTCTTCTTCGTCATCCGACAGAAGATCGATCAGTTCCGCGGTGCGGCCACTGGCGCGGGGGATGCCTTCGAGCACCAGCGCCTCTTCATTGGTAATCCAGCCCCACGCCAGGATCAGTTCGTCAAGCGTAGCCCCCGATGCCATGATTTCAGCGATCAGGGTATCGTCGACGGGACCGAGCACCGAAATGATTTCGTCTCGTGTGATGGCCAAGGCGCAACCCTCCCTTGGTGACCTGAGCAGCGGAACGCCTGGCATGGCGGTTTGTTCCGAAAAGATGAAATAGACCATTGAAGCCGCAAGCGCCTTCGGCTAGAAACGCGACACGCATCCGATTTGCCGGATGCTTGGCACCCGTAGCTCAGCTGGATAGAGTGCTGCCCTCCGAAGGCAGAGGTCACAGGTTCGAATCCTGTCGGGTGCGCCAAATTCCAGAAAATCAGTCAGATACGGTCTGAACACGATTAGAAGCGTTGCTGCGGCTGGCTAGGCATGGGGCCCGGTGATGTGCGCTGTTTGGCCCGCTGCCTTTGCTGCTGGGGCTGGATTGTCACCTTGCCACTTTTGCTATTGTTTTAGAGCATGAGGTTGTTAACCGATTAAATGCCGCCGCAATTGACTTTTACGTAAACCATGGACAGAACAAGCCGTTGAACTGATTTTAAGAAGCAGGATGCGGTTGGATGCGCGAGTACTATACGATCACCGAGCTCACCCGTGAGTTCGGGATATCGACGAGGACCTTGCGCTTTTATGAAGACGAGGGCCTGATCCATCCCGTGCGGCGCGGGCGTACGCGGCTTTTCCGTCCATCCGACCGGCACCTTTTGAAGCAAATCCTGCGCGGAAAGCGCCTGGGCTTCTCGATCGCAGAGATCCACGAAATCATCCAGATGTACCGTGAGCCGCCGGGCGAATCGGGTCAATTGCGGCTTCTGATGAAGCGGGTGGAGGAGAAACGCGTCGATCTGCGCCAGAAGCGCCGCGATATCGAGGAAACACTGGGCGAACTCGACCGGATCGAGGAGGCCTGCATCGAACGGCTGGCTGAGTTGGGCGTCAAGACGTGATCCGCCGGGTGGTGATCAAGGTTGAATTGCCTGGGAGGTACTTACCATGTTGAAGAATATTGACCCGGCGCTGAATGCGGACGTGCTTTATGCGCTGCGCTCGATGGGACACGGGGACACGCTTGTTGTTACCGACACGAATTTCCCTTCCGATTCTATTGCCCGGCAGACGCGCCTCGGCACGCTTCTTTCCATCGGCAATGTATCCGCCGCCCGTGCGGTCAAGGCCATCCTGTCGGTCCTCCCGCTCGACACGCCATTGCAGCCCTCCGCCGGGCGCATGGAGGTGATGGGGTCGCCGGACGAAATCCCGCTGGTGCAGCAGGAGGTGCAGGCCGAAATCGACCGGGCGGAAGGACGGCCCGCGCCGATGTATGGCATCGAGCGCTTCGCTTTCTACGAGGAGGCGAAGAAGGCTTACTGCGTGATCACCACGGGAGAAACTCGCTTCTATGGCTGCTTCCTCTTCACCAAAGGCGTGATTGCGCCAAAGGAATAGAGCGCAGTCGCCAGTTCGCCTGCTTTTGACTCCATTCCTTGATTCTCTTCTCGCAATAGCCATATGCGACAGGGACCGATGACGGTCCTTAGCTTTGTGCGGGGAACCCACGCGAATATGAGGAGATAATGGATGACAGCCGTTGAAAACACCGCTCCGGCGGGCATGCTTTGCCCGGCTTGCAGAGTCGATCTGGTCATGAGCGAGCGCCAGGGCATCGAGATCGACTATTGCCCCAAATGCCGGGGCGTCTGGCTGGATCGCGGTGAACTCGACAAGATCATCGAGCGCAGTGTGGGCGAGCCACCTCGCGCCGCTCAGGGGCAGAGCAATATTCCCCAGCAACCCACTCCGCCAGCGCAGCCTTATCCTCACCAGGGACATCACAAGGAGGGCTATGGCGGACACCAATACGGTAGCCATGGCCGCCGTCGCAAATCATGGCTCGAGGATCTGTTCGACTGAGAATTCGCAGAAGTGGCCGCGAGGCGAAGCTCGCGCGCGGCCACACCACTGAATAATCAGCCGCCCTTCACCTGCGGCCCGATATGATCCACGCGGTTGGTCCATATGGCGCCGTTGAAGCGGGCGGGGATTTTCCGTAGGGTTGCCTCGTCATCGACTCCGCTCGTAGACTTCTCCCAGTGATTGTCGCCGATGGTGACGAGGAGCGTGCCGTATTTTTCTAGCCGCGCGGCGAGTCGGTGCGGGTAGCCCCAGATATAGGGCGAGAAATTTGCCGGCACCATGAACAGCGTCTGACGGCAGTCCTTCGGCACATAGCCGCTCCAGCCCAGAAGCGCGTGGCGGATAAAGCACCGGATCGCGCCGTCAGTGCCCAGAACGGTTGCCCCCGGACTTGCGGCCTTGAAGGCATCGATCGCCTTGCCGCCGCCATAGATCATGATATTCGCCCGTTCCGCCGGTGGAAGGGCGTTCAGACGCGCGGCAAGAAGGCGTCCTTCGCGTTCGTCATTGCTCTTGATGTTGATAAGGAATCGCCGGTCTGGAAAAGCTGCCAACACCTCGTCGAGCGACGGCATCATGCCTACGCCTTTACCGCGAAAAGGGAAGGTCTTGCCGCCATCGGCGGTATAGCCATAGCCGATATCGAGCTTCTTCAACTCGGCGAGGCTTTTGTCGCGGGTGACGCCCGTGCTCTCGGTACGGCAATCGACTGTCCAGTCATGGAAGACCGCGAACTGGCCGTCCGTCGTCGGGTGGACATCGAACTCGACGATATCTGCCCCCGCGTTGAAAGCGGCGCGGAAGCCTTCGGTGGTGTTTTCCAGATATGGATGCTCCGGCGGGAATATCCGCTCCGCCGTGCAGGTGTCGTTCTTGAGGCCCTCGCGCGAGAAGGTCTGGCCAAGGCCGCGATGGGCGATGATTTGCGGCTTCGGCTGGTCGGGGACCGCAAGATAGTCGGTGTTGACGATAAAGGCGATGATCGCGCACGCTCCAACAGCAAGGCCCGCGATTTTCAGAATGCCACGAATCATTCGATTTCCCCCTCATTTCAGCCAGCTTCAGAACGAAGCCCGGCAAATCTGGGGCAAGGAGAGATGACAGGCCGGATTATCAGCCCATCGTGGTCTCAGGCTGGCATATGTGCAGCCCGGCTATCGTCGGGCGCTTCGTCACGCTCCTCCAGCCCATAATCCCTGATCACATGGGCAACGCGCAGGCGGTAATCCTCGAACACGCCGCCGCGGCCCTGGCCTTGCGCGGCGCGGTGGGAGGGCAGGTTGCGCCACTCCCTCACCGCCTCCTCATCGCGCCAGAAGGAGAGCGACAGGAGCTTGCCGGGTTCGGTGAGGCTCTGGAACCGCTCGATGGCGATGAAGCCGTCGATCGTCAGTAGCTCCTTGCGCAGTTCCGCGGCGACGTCGAGATATTGCTTCCGGCGTGCCTCATCCGCCGGCCAGACTTCGAAGATCACCGCGATCATGGCTTGACGAACTCCCCATGCGGGCCGGAGACACGCTTGAGGAAAATCCGGTCCTCCTTCAGGATGAACCGCTCCTTGCGGGCAAATTCATAATTCTCGCGTCCGAGCGGGTCCTCCGCCAGCCGGGCTCGATAGACTTCGTAGGCGGCGAGGTTTTCGATGTTGTAGACGCCATAGGCGGCGGTTGCCGAGCCTTCGTGCGGGCCGTAATAGCCGATCAACTCCGCCCCGCAGCGGGGAATGGCCTGACCCCAATTGCGCGCATATTCGGCAAAGGCATCCCGCCGGAACGGGTCGATCTCATAGCGGATGAAACAGGTGATCATCGGGTACTCCATGCTTGCGATGGCCCGCCTTGTAGCGCCTTGATTGCCGCCCATGCTTCGGTTAGCATCGAACTATGAAAGACGGTCCTGTCATTGCAAAAATCGCGGCTCTCATCGGCGATCCGGCGCGGGCCAATATGTTGACCGCGCTCATGGATGGGCGCGCGCTCACCGCCAGCGAGCTTGCCGGAGTCGCGGGTGTCACGCTCCCAACGGCGAGCGGGCATCTCGCCAAGCTCGGCGAAGCCAGTCTCACGACCATGGAAAAGCAGGGGCGGCACCGTTATTTCCGCCTTTCCGGGCCGGATGTGGCGGAGGTGCTGGAGGGGCTGATGGGCCTTGCCCAGCGCACCGGCGCGGTGCGTGTGCGCACGGGGCCGAAGGACGAGGCGCTGCGCAAGGCCCGTATCTGCTACGACCATCTGGCGGGCGAGCGCGGCGTCGAATTGCTGGACGCCTCCTACCGGCTCGGCCTGATCGAGGGCGAGGAAAAGCCGGCATTGACGGAAAAGGGCAGGGGCTTCTTCTCCAGTCTTGGACTGGATGTCCCGGCGCTGGAAAAGGCCAAGCGGCCCCTATGCCGTCATTGCCTCGACTGGAGCGAGCGGCGCAACCATCTTTCCGGCGGCCTTGGCGCGGCCTTGCTCGATCATTTCATTGCGCAGGGCTGGGCGCGACGGGAGAAAGGGCGGGTGATCTCCTTTTCCCCCAGCGGTGCTCAAGCGTTTCGCTCAGTCTTTTCTATGAAATAGCCCTCAAGCACCAGTTTTTACGGCGGCATCGTCAAGCGCGGCGGCGCGGATGGCCGCTTCGCGGTCTTTGAGCCGATCCCAATAGGCGGCGAAGGCCGGACGCGCTTCCAGCGTGCCGAATCGCATGCCCCAGCCGATTTGCGCGCCGACATAGACATCCGCAGCGGTGAAGCGTTCGCCGGCGATATAGGGATGGCGCGAGACGGCTTTTTCCAGCGCGTCGATGACGGAGGCATAACTACCATAACCGACCATGCGGCTTTTCTCCGCCGGCGGTTCCAGGCCGAGCGCGTGATTGGTGAGCGCGGCTTCCACGGGACCGGCGGCGAAGAACATCCAGCGGTAATAATCTGCGCGTTCTTCGGCGCGCGGCGCGAGGCCGGCTTTCGGGAAGGTTTCGGCGAGATAGGCGCAGATCGCCGCCGCCTCGGTCACCACATGCGGGCCATGGCGCAGCGCCGGAACCTTGCCCATGGGGTTGATTGCGCAATAATCCTCATTCTTCATCGGCGGCCCGAAATCGAGGATTTCCACATCATAGGGCTCGCCGATCTCCTCCAGCATCCACCGGGCGATGCGGCCGCGCGACATGGGATTTGTATAGAGAGTAAGTTCAGCCATGAGTTTCCTCCTTCGTCGGATTCAGGATGCGCTTTTTAGGCAAAAAAGAAAACCCGGCCTAGGAAGACCGGGTTTCAGTATAACGCCGTCCTTCCCCCTTGCGGGGAAGGTGCCCGCGTTAGCGGGCGGATGGGGGTGGTGACGGGTGCGCTTTTGCTGGAGACCGTGGCGAACGCGTCACCACCC
>NZ_BMHH01000003.1:117822-336374 GCF_014640615.1 Paramesorhizobium endophyticum
CCCGACCCTTCGGGCCACCCTCCCCCCAAGGGGGAGGGAAATAGCGTCGGCGCTTATTATTTAAGCAGCCATCGCATTCTTGAGGTTCTCGTCGATCTTGTCGAGGAAGCCGGTGGTCGAGAGCCAGGGCTGGTCCGGGCCGATCAGCAGCGCCAGATCCTTGGTCATGTAACCGGCTTCGACCGTATCGACGCAGACCTTCTCAAGCGTCTCGGCGAAGTGCTTGAGCTCCGCATTGTCGTCCAGCTTGGCGCGATGGGCGAGGCCGCGCGTCCAGGCGAAGATCGAGGCGATGGAGTTGGTCGAGGTTTCCTGGCCCTTCTGGTGCTGGCGGTAGTGGCGGGTGACGGTGCCGTGCGCGGCTTCCGCTTCCACCGTCTTGCCATCAGGCGTCATCAGCACCGAGGTCATCAGGCCGAGCGAGCCGAAGCCCTGCGCCACGATGTCGGACTGCACGTCGCCGTCATAGTTCTTGCAGGCCCAGACATAGCCGCCGGACCATTTCAGCGCCGAGGCGACCATGTCGTCGATCAGGCGATGCTCGTACCAGATCTTCTTCTTCTCGAACTCGTCCTTGAATTCCGCATCGTAGATCTCCTGGAAAATATCCTTGAAGCGGCCGTCATAGGCCTTGAGAATGGTATTCTTGGTCGAGAGATAGACCGGATAGCCGCGCTGCAGGCCGTAGTTGAGCGAGGCGCGAGCGAATTCCTTGATCGACTCGTCGAGATTATACATGGCGAGCGCGACGCCGGCGCCTGGCGCCTGATAGACCTCATGCTCGATCACCTCGCCGTCGTCGCCGACGAACTTGATCGTGAGCGTGCCCTTGCCGGGGAACTTGAAGTCGGTCGCGCGATACTGGTCGCCGAAAGCGTGGCGACCGACGATGATCGGCTGCGTCCAGCCCGGCACGAGGCGCGGCACGTTCTTGCAGATGATCGGCTCACGGAAGATCACGCCGCCCAGAATGTTGCGGATGGTGCCGTTGGGCGATTTCCACATCTTCTTGAGCTTGAATTCCTCGACGCGGGCCTCGTCCGGCGTGATGGTCGCGCATTTGACGCCGACGCCATATTCCTTGATCGCATTGGCGGCGTCGATGGTGACCTGATCATTGGTGGCATCGCGATTCTCGACAGAAAGATCATAATATTTCAGGTCGATATCGAGATAGGGGTGGATGAGCTTGTCCTTGATGAACTGCCAGATGATGCGGGTCATCTCGTCGCCGTCAAGCTCGACAACCGGGTTCGCAACCTTGATCTTCGCCATTGAAAAAGCCTCTTTTTTGATGGGTCGCGCCCCTATAGCACCGGCTTGCCTCGGAGCAAAGTATTATGCGGGCGCGAGCCGCGATTTGAGTTTTTGATCGGGCTGTGCGAGTGAGTGCGACGTTTTTCAATCGCATGAGACTGCCATGGCCGGAACGGACAGACATCGCCCCTTTATCGCCGAAGGCCCCGCCATCATTCTGGTCGAGCCGCAACTGCCGGAAAATATCGGCATGGTGGCGCGCGCCATGGCGAATTTCGGGCTTTCTGAACTGCGCCTCGTCAACCCGCGCGAGGAGTTTCCCAGCGAGAAGGCGAGGGCGGCGGCGAGCAAGGCCGATCACGTCATCGACGGGGCGAAGGTCTATGCCGACCTGCCTTCGGCCATCGAGGATTTGAATTTCGTCTTTGCCACCACGGCGCGCGAGCGCGACGGGTTCAAGCCGGTGCGCGGGCCGGTGGAGGCGGGCAGGGCGCTGCGCCAGCGTTTTACGGCGGCAGAGAAGACGGGCATTCTCTTCGGGCGCGAGCGCTTCGGGCTCAGCAATGAGGAAGTGAGTCTCGCCGACGAACTGGTGACCTTTCCGGTGAACCCCGCCTTCGCCTCGCTCAACATCGCGCAGGCAGTGCTGCTCATGTCCTATGAATGGATGAAATCGGGGCTTGAGAACGAGACCGATACCAACTTCCGCGGGCCGGAATTGGAGCCGGCGCGCAAGGAAACGCTTCACGGTTTCTTCAATCATCTGGAGGAAGCTCTTGATGTGCGCGGCTATTTCCGCCCCGCCGCGCGCAAGGAGATCATGGTGCATAATCTGCGCTCCGTGCTGACCCGCGCCGGCTTCGCCGAGGCCGAGGTGAAGCTGCTGCGCGGCGTTCTCACCTCGCTCGACTATTTCACGCGCAAGAAACCGCGCGGCTCCGGCGCGCCGGAAGGCCGGGAAAAGCCGAAATCCTTGAAAGGCGAAAAGGACAAAGAGGAATGACCCTTGTCGAGCCGACAGCCCGAATTGCCGACGATGTGGTGCCGGACCGGCCCATTCTGGTGTTCGACAGCGGGATCGGCGGGCTGACGGTTTTACGCGAGGCGCGGGTGCTGATGCCGGAGCGCCGCTTCGTTTATGTCGCCGATGATGCCGGGTTCCCCTATGGCGGCTGGGAAGAGGAGGCGCTAAGGGCCCGCATCGTCGCGCTTTTTGGCGATCTTCTCGCCCGGCACGACCCGGAAATCGCAATCATCGCCTGCAACACCGCCTCGACGCTGGTGCTGGAGGACTTGCGCCGCGCCTATCCGCAAACGCCCTTTGTCGGCACCGTACCTGCGATCAAGCCTGCTGCGGAGCGCACGCGGTCCGGCCTCGTCTCGGTGCTGGCGACGCCCGGCACCGTCAAGCGCGCCTATACGCGCGATCTTATCCAGTCCTTCGCGACACAATGCGATGTGCGGCTGGTGGGAAGCCAGAACCTCGCTCGCATGGCCGAGGCGCATATCAGGGGCGAGGCGGTGGCCGACGACGCCGTGCGCGCCGAAATCGCTCCTTGCTTCATCGAGCAGGACGGCAAGCGAACGGATATCATCGTGCTCGCCTGCACCCATTATCCGTTCCTGGCCAATGTCTTCCGGCGGCTCGCGCCCTGGCCGGTGGATTGGCTCGACCCGGCGGAAGCCATCGCCCGCCGCGCCCATTCGCTCATCTCCACCGGCGGCACGGAGCCCGAACATGGCGACGATATTGCCGTCTTCACCTCCGGTCAGCCGGATTTTTCGACACGAAGGCTGATGCAGGGATTTGGGCTGGCGCTCGACATTGCCTAACGCAGTGCCTTCCTCACTTCCGGCGCCACGCGCGTGCCGAATAGCTCGATGGTTTTCATCATTTTGTCGTGCGGCAGATGGCCGAGGCCTGCCTGCATCATGAAGCGGTCGTGCTTGAAATAGGAATGTTCGAGCAGGATCTTGTCGATCACTTCCTGCGGGCTGCCTACGAGAAGCGAGCCGTTCGGGCTGCGCATGGCGTCGAAATGGGCGCGGGTCGTCGGTCCCCAGCCACGCTCCCGCCCAAGCTGCGTCATCACTTCGGCATAGGGCGGGTAGAACTCGTCCGCCGCCGTCTGTGAATCTTCGGCGATAAAGCCATGCGAGTTGATGCCGACGCGCAGCGTTTCGGGCGCGTGTCCGGCTTTGGCTCCCGCCTCACGGTAGAGATCGACCAGGGGCGCGAAGCGCTGCGGCTCGCCGCCAATTATGGCGATGGCGAGCGGCAGGCCGAGCCATCCGGCGCGCGCCACCGATTGCGGCGTGCCGCCAACTGCGATCCATACCGGCAGCGGCTCCTGCAACGGGCGCGGATAGACGCCGCGATCGTTGATCGGCGCGCGAAGTTTACCCGACCATGTGACGCGCTCATTGGCGCGGATGGCGAGCAGGAGATCGAGCTTTTCGGTGAAGAGTTCGTCGTAATCGTTCAAATCATAACCGAACAGCGGATAGGACTCGATGAAGGAGCCGCGCCCGACCATGATTTCGGCCCGCCCACCGGAAAGAAGGTCGAGCGTCGAAAAACTCTGGAACACGCGGATCGGATCGTCCGAGGATAGCACGGTCACGGCGCTGGTCAGACGAATATTCTTCGTGCGCGTCGCGGCTCCCGCCAGCACCACGGCCGGCGCCGAGGCGGCGTATTCCGGGCGATGATGCTCGCCCACGCCGAAGACATCAAGCCCCACCTGATCTGCCAGTTCGATTTCTTCGATTAGGTTCTTGATCCTTTCGGCAGGAAGAAGCGGGCGTCCCGTCTTCGGGTCCGTTCCCATATCTGCGAATGTGTAGATGCCGAGTTCCATGGACCTTCGAAGCCTTTCGGGTGCAGAGTTGTCCCCGGCAGCAATAAGCGGCAATCCGTTGCTTGTTAAGGACGCACCTTTTGGTGGGTAGGTTACATCAAGGATACCGACCGGTGCTCATGCTGGATGCATTAGTTCCCTCGTTATCAATTTAGCAATGTTAATAAACATACTTGATTATACTAACAACGGAGAAGTATTATGGCGCGAGAATCGATATTTATGCTTCTGGCTGTATCGTTTATGCTTTCAGGTTGTATGACGGTTGAAGAGGAGCGCGCGGAGCGGCTCGCGCGAGACCGCGATCGCTGTGCCGAGTATGGTTATGCATGGAATAGCCCAAGTTTCGCAAATTGCATGATGAATCTCGACAATCAGCGTCAATGGAGGAAGACTGCCCGGGATATCGCCGATGCTGCCGCCTATGGCGGCGGGCCCTCGCAGGATCGCGTTCATGATCTTGCCATCCAGCGCTCCGGCGATGAACGCTACCCCATTTGTAACGCTGCCAGCGAGGGCGCCGGTCTCGATATCGTGGCGGGTGGCTGGTATGGGAAAAACTGCCGAATGAAATGACGGATGGCGCTGCATAGGGAGCGCTGTGCAATGTTGAAATTTCGCTTCGATATTTTTCGTTGCGGTGTTTGCGCTCCCGAGCCGCGTCGCCATCACGCCGGAACAGCAACTCGAGCAGGATCGATCGCAATGCGCTGCCTTCGGTTTCCCTTGGGTACGCCTGACATGTGCCCGGAGTGAACACGCAGAAAAAGCCGGATGAATTCGTGCTTCATCCGGCATCAGCCTCAGTAGGCTGCCGTAAAGCGCTTCTGGATATGCTTGCCTTCTTCTGCCTCGTCGAGGATCGCGACGGCGAGGTCGGCGGTGGAGATGCGGCTCGCGCCGCTCTGATCGAAGACCGGTTGGTCGAGGCCGAGGCGATATTGGCCGGTACGCGCGCCTGGTTCCAGATGGATGGCGGGAGACACGAAGGTCCAGTCGAGCTCGGTTTCAGCGCGCAGTTCGTTCAATGCATCGCGGGCGCCGAGCGCGCCTTCCTTCCATTCGGCGGGAAACTCCGGCGTGTCGACCAGTTGCTGGCCGGGCGCGATTTCGAGGCTGCCCGCGCCGCCGACGACGATGAGCCGTTTCACGCCCGCCTGCTTCGCCGCCGCATTGATGGCGCGGCTGCCTTCGATATGGGTCTTGCGGATTTCCGGGTCGCTCCAGCCGGGATTATAGGCGGAGATGATGAGGTCATATCCGGCAAGCATTTTCACGAGTGCGTCGGTGTCGAAAATATCGGCCTTGACGGCGGTGACGTTGTTGAGGTCCGCAACTTTTTCCGGATTGCGAACGAGCGCGGTGACGGAATGGCCGCGTGCAACTGCTTCTTTCAAGATTTCCGCGCCGACGAAACCGGTGGCGCCGATGAGGGCGATTTTAGCCATGATGAATGGTCCTTTCGCTGTGCCGCAAAGGTATTTTGCGTATTCAGGTTATCGATGGTAACTACCTAGCGGAGCGAAAGCGCTTCGTGAAGAACGCACTTTTTTCTATTCAGGGCACATGGGCGTAACCGCGCCGCCAAGCCGATGGAGGCCGCATGACGATTTCGCAGAAACCGGGGGATGCCGCGCCGCTCCTCGTTACATCGCCGGGCTTTGCGCAGGATGACGACGGTGGCTGCCCGATCCGCGAGGTGCTGGACCGGGTGGGCGATACGTGGAGCATTCTGGTGATCTTCAATCTGCAGCAGGGGGCGATGCGCTTCAACGCGCTGCGCCGCTCCATCGAGGGCATATCGCAGCGTATGCTGACGGTGACGCTCCGCTCACTCGAGCGCGACGGGCTGGTGGCGCGGCGGGTGAAGCCGGTTTCACCGCCGGAAGTCGAATATTCCCTGACTGAGCTGGGGGCGTCGCTCGCCGGGCCGATAGATGTGCTCGGCCGCTGGGCTGCTCAGCACCGTGCCGCCTTGCGCGCGGCGCGGGCCGCATTCGATGCGGAGAATTAGCTCGCTGTACCGATTTCGATTGCCTTGATCTTGCCCCTGACGATACCGCAGCGCAGCGTAATCGGCGCCCAATTTATCCCGCCAATGCGTGGCCGCGCCTCGCCCGTAATGGAAATGACGGCGGAAACCTTCGTCGGGTCGTCACCGCTGAATTTTCCTGCTTTACGGTTTGTCCTAGCCTTGGCGATATCTTCCTCGGTAAAGCCGAGACGATCAAACCGCTTATTCTTCTTGACGAGGTCATGGCCAGTAGCGATGCAACTTGCCACCTGCGGCGAGGCGTGCTGATCCTTCACCAGCGTCTGGTAGTTGCCCTGAAAATCTCTCGATCTTTTCGGCGGAGCTTCCGCGTAAGCGGTGCATGCGACGGCAATGAGCGTAGCGGCTGCCAACAAAAGCATTTTATTGCATTTCATTGCTTTACTCCTCGTATCGAGAAATCTGAG
Source organism: Paramesorhizobium endophyticum (assembly GCF_014640615.1). Classification (GTDB taxonomy): domain Bacteria; phylum Pseudomonadota; class Alphaproteobacteria; order Rhizobiales; family Rhizobiaceae; genus Paramesorhizobium; species Paramesorhizobium endophyticum. The sequence continues at coordinate 124,401 of NZ_BMHH01000003.1, forward strand.
CAACTCTATCTCAGAAATACATATTATCATGAACAGGTCAGTCGATCACTGACAGATTCGTGAAGTGCAATTGCTGCCGTGACAACCCTGATCGAGATGGAGGTTGGTTTTGTGCGCCGCATCGCCATCGGGGCCGATGACGGTCATGAACAGGCCGCAACTCGCCTTGTGGACGGCGCGCCAGAATTCTTTTTCCTGCGGATCGCCATCCCAGCCGGTGGCAAGTTCCGTTGCCCGGCCATTCTTCAAGCGGAACGACATGATATCCAGCGCATTGGCGAAGGCGTGCTCGGATGTGCGGCCCGCGGAGCCGTTATTCACCTTGCGGCACTGGTAGTCCGATCCAGTGCTGACGGTCTCGATCTCGGCGTTGAAGGACTTGAGCGCCGCCGCGCGCACATGCCCCGCCCATTCCGCCAGCGTGGCGGCCATGGCGCAATTGGTGGTGACGGGCGCGGTGAATCGCAGCGGATTGTCCTTGCCGATGGCGGTTAGCGACAGCGGCGATTGTTCACCGCATATGCCATCCGAAAGCGGCGCGACGATCTTGCCCTGCACTTCACCCTTCATCAGCGCCGGGCAGGCGGTTTGGTAGACGCGTTCTTCCTTCTTGGCGGCTTTGTCGTCCGGTGGCGGCGTGTCACTGGGTTTCTCCGGGTTAGGAGGCGCGGGCGGCTTTTCCTGCGGCGCGGGCGCCGGCTCCTTTTTCTGGCGGGTTTCTCCTTCCGTTCCCGACCTCGTCTGGGGAACCGGAATAGGACCGGCGAGGGCAGGGGGAGTGAACAGGCAGAATGCCGCGGTGAAGGCGAGGGGCAATCGGAGGAAATCGGTCATGGGCGGTCTCTCTCCTGTTTCAATTTGTTCAATATTGCCACGGTGCTGCATTTTGGCACGTCACGCTTGGTGACAATGCGTAAGGCAATCGGCCTTCCGGCTTGACATCTGCCTTCCGCCTGCCTAGAAACCCACCAGCGCGAGGGCCTTTCAGGTTCTGGCGTTTCATTGACGTGTCCCGTGGATGGCTGCCGCAAAGCGTGCGCGCGCTATCCTGTCAGTCCTCAAAAACAGAGGGCAGAGGAGGGCGCGTTTCCTTGATCGGAGCTCACAAGGGCTTCGATTGCTTTCGTTTAAAGGGAAATGCGATGAGCAAGCGCGAATCCGCAAAATACAAGATCGACCGCCGTCTTGGCGAAAACATCTGGGGCCGCCCGAAGTCCCCAGTCAACCGCCGTGAATATGGTCCGGGCCAGCACGGCCAGCGCCGCAAGGGCAAGCTGTCGGACTTCGGCATCCAGCTGCGCGCCAAGCAGAAGCTCAAGGGCTATTACGGCGATATCTCCGAGAAGCAGTTCCGCAAGGTCTATGAGGAAGCCTCCCGCCGCAAGGGCGACACGGGCGAGACCCTGATCGGCATCCTGGAATCGCGCCTCGACGCCATCGTCTACCGCGCCAAGTTCGTACCGACGATCTTCGCCGCGCGCCAGTTCGTCAACCACGGCCATGTCAACGTCAATGGCCGCCGCGTGAACATCCAGTCCTACCGCTGCAAGCCGGGCGACGTGATCGAAGTGCGCGAGAAGTCGAAGCAGCTCGTCATCGTCCTCGAAGCCACGCAGCTCGCCGAGCGCGACGTGCCTGAGTATATCGAGGTCGACCATAACAAGATGACCGCGAAGTTCGCCCGCGTTCCGGCCTTCTCCGATGTGCCCTATGCGGTGCACATGGAGCCGAACCTGGTCGTCGAATTCTATTCGCGCTAAGTCTTCGGACCGTTTACAAGAGAGCCGCTCGGGGATTCCCGGGCGGCTTTTTTGTTTGACCAATGAGCGACGGAAATGACCATTCACGACCCCGATCTCCTGTCAGAAACCGACACCGGCAGCTATCATCCGCTTTTCCGCGATGTGCCGTCGAGCGTGGCGTTCAACAAGCTGCGCAAGCGGCTGTTGCGGCAGACGCGGCAGGCGCTGGAGGATTTCGCCATGGTCAAGCCCGGTGAGCGCTGGCTGATCGGGCTTTCGGGCGGCAAGGATTCCTATGGGCTGCTGGCGCTGCTGCTCGATCTGAAATGGCGCGGGCTGCTTCCCGTGGAGCTTCTCGCCTGCAATCTCGATCAGGGACAGCCGAATTTTCCCAAGCATGTGCTGCCGGAGTTTCTCACGCGCCACGGCATTCCGCATCGCATCGAATATCAGGATACCTATTCGGTGGTGACGGAGAAGGTGCCGGAGAATCAGACCTATTGCTCGCTCTGTTCCCGCCTGCGGCGCGGCAATCTCTATCGCATCGCGCGGGAGGAGGGGTGCTCGGCGCTGGTGCTGGGCCATCACCGCGAGGATATTCTCGAAACCTTCTTCATGAACCTCTTCCACGGCGGCAGGCTCGCGGCGATGCCGCCGAAGCTTCTCAACGATGAAGGCGACGTGATGGTGCTGCGCCCGCTCAGCTTCGTTGCGGAAGAGGATATGGAGAAATTCGCCGCCGCAATGCAGTTTCCCATCATCCCCTGCGATCTCTGCGGGAGTCAGGATGGCCTGCAACGCAACGCGATGAAAGCGATGCTTGCCGATATCGAAAAGCGCATGCCGGGCCGCAAGGAAACCATGATCCGCGCGCTCGCCCATGTGCGGCCGAGCCATTTGCTGGATCGGCAGCTGTTCGATTTTGCCGGGTTAGGGCAATAGATAAGGGAGTAAGGGAATAGGTTTTCTTCATCTTCCCTACTGCCTTATTCCCTTATTCCCTCAATCCATATGCACCACATGCTCCACCGGCGCATTATGCGGCTGGAACAGTTTTCCGCGTTCGGCGGCGAGCACGAAGATCATGGCGATGACGCCAAGCACGAAATAGCCGGCGGCGATGGGGGTCGTGGTGCCGTTGAAGATTTGGCCGATAATGGCGCCGATCGTCGCGCCGATCAGCGTCTGGGTAAAACCCAGCACCGATGACGCCGTCCCCGCTACGCTGCCGAGCGGCTCCATTGCGAGCGAATTGAAATTCGCGCCGATGGAGCCGAAGCAGAACATGACAGTGGCGAACATCGCGATGAAGAGCGGGAAGGGAACCGGCCCGCGCAGCGACAGCACCAGCCAGATCATGCTGACCAGGGTGAAGACGATGAGCATGGCGTGCGAGATCCGGCGCATCCCGTAGCGCCCAACCAGCCGCGAATTGAGGAAGGAAGACACCGCCATCGCGCCCGCCACGCCGGCGAAGGCGAGCGGGAACCACTTACCCAGTTCGTAGATCTCGACGTAGATCTGCTGCGCCGAATTGATGAAGCCGAAGAGCGAGCCGAGAAGGAAGGAACTGGCGAGCGTGTAGCAGAACGCCACGCGATTGCTGATCACGATGCCGAAGCCGTTGACGATCGAGCTTATCGTGAAGGGGCGGCGATCTCCCGGATGCAGCGTCTCGGGAAGGCGAAAGAAGGTCCATAGCATGACCACGAGCGCCATGACGGCCATGGAAGCGAAAATAAGGTGCCACTCGCCGAAGAGCATGATCATCTGCCCGGTGGCCGGCGCGATGACCGGCAGGATCATGAACACCATCATGACGAGCGACATGACCTCGGCCATCTGACGTCCGCCGAAAGTATCGCGCACGATGGAGACGGCAATAACCCGCGTGGCGGCCGCGCCCACACCTTGCAGCACACGGAAGGCGAGCAGGGCGGCAAAGCTATCCGCTAGCGCGGCCCCGACCGCCGATGCGATATAGATGGCAAGGCCGAAGAGTAGAGGCGGACGGCGGCCGAAGCGGTCACTGAGCGGGCCATAGGCGAGCTGGCAGACGCCGAAGCCCAGGAAATAGGCGGATATGACATATTGCCGGTGATTTTCCGAGGTGACGCCCAGGCTGGCGCCGATCTCCTGCAACCCTGGCAGCATGATGTCGATGGCAAGCGCGTTGATCGCCATCAATGCGGCGATGAGCGCGATGAATTCCACTCGTCCGAGCTGTTTCCTCGGTCGTTCCAATTGTGTCGTTTGCAAAATCGGGCCTCATGATCCGCTGGTGCATGATCCGGAATCCAACGTCGCGCCGGCAAAACGGCAGACAGTTCGGATGGGGTCATGCGACGAAAACAAGCGCTTGGGAAGCAGGATGCCTGCTTCAGTCCGGCAGCATCCCGTTCAAGCGTAATGAATCAAACAACGCGAAAGGCGCCGGGTTGCCGGCGCCTCGGTAATTTCCGGAAATGGAAATTCAATGGCCGGTCAAGCTGCCTTGGTGGCAATGCCCTTGCCGGTGAAAAGTTCCTGCAACTCGCCCGCCTGGAACATCTCGCGTATGATATCGCAGCCGCCGATGAACTCACCCTTCACATAAAGCTGCGGGATGGTCGGCCAGTTGGAATATTCCTTGATGCCCTGACGCAGTTCGTCCGAGGAAAGCACGTTGATGCCTTTGTAATCGACGCCGATATAGTCGAGGATCTGAACGACCTGTCCGGAAAAACCGCATTGCGGGAAGCCGGGCGTGCCCTTCATGAAAAGCACGACGTCGTTGTTCTTGACTTCGCTGTCGATCAATTCGTTGATGCCGCTCATGGGGATCTTCCTTTCCGCGCCGGGGAAGAGCCCGGCAAGTAAGTATGGCTTGCTTATATTTATTGCAGGACGCGCCGCGGTGCAATGCGACGAAAGCGATTATCCTGACAGGGGAGCCGTCCTTTGCCGGTTTTGCTCGCGCCAGGCCGCCGGGCTGAGAGAGGTGACGCGCCTGAATTCCCGGTTGAAGTTGGATTTGGTCTGGAAACCTGCCTCCAACATCGCCGATGTCACCGGCATGTCCGTCTGCCCGAGCAACCGGCAGGCCTCGGCGATTCGGAAGTCGTTGATATATTGCGATACGTTGCGGCCCTTGCGCCGGTTGACCGCGCCCGAGATCGCCCGCGCCGGAACGCCCGCGCGCCGCGCCAGCCGCGAAAGGGTCAGGTTCTCGTCGCGAAACAGCTTTTGCTCGGTCATCAGCCGGTCGACGCGGTCGAGCACGTCCTGATCTTGCGCCGCAATGGCCGCTTTGTCTTCCGGCTCCGCGACAGGCACGGCCTTGGCCCGCGCGGCGATGATCGCCGTGACACCGAGCAGAAGCAGCCAGAACAAATTGGCGTTCCCCACCAGCAGCGCGGCATTCCTGCCCTTGCTCCATTCGAAATCAAGGAAGATCGCCAGATCGAACAAGGCCGACAGGCAAAGCGACGCGGCGGCGAGGACAAGCGCGCGGTGCGCGGCGACGGCCCCTTCGAGCCGCGCCTCGTCGAGGCTATCAGGTCCCGTGCGGCCAAGGTTCAGGATCGCCAGCGCATATCCGATGAAAAGCGCGATCAGCGCCGCGTCGATCCATTCCGGCGCGAGCAGCAACAATAAGACGATGCCCACCGGCGGCGCGACCAGGGAGAGCCATTGTATGGAATTTTTGTCCCGGTGAATGAGGCTGCGAAAGCTGGCCAGCACCAATGGCGGAACGCAGCCGGCCACCACGGGCAGCACATAACGCAGTTCCCTGATGTCATAACCCCAGCGCAAGCCGACGATGATCGACTGCACGGCGCATAGCGCGACCAGCGCCAGAAACGGCCGATTGCCCCCGGCGTAACCGTGGTTACGCAGCAGCGAGACGAGCAGGACCGCAAGCAGCATGGCGACGGCGAAGGGAAGGGGAATGAAGATCACGGCAACGCTACGGACTGATGTTTGACCAATCCATAATGGCCCGGATCGCGATTAAAGGCGACCTTGATCATGATCGAGGACGCGCCTGAGCACAATTGCGACTACGGTCGAGCCGCTGTCAATTCGGGTGAGGTACCCCTTCATGCTTTTTCACATTCTCTCTTTCGTCGCGCTGCTTTGCGCTGCAGCCGTCCCTTGTCATGCGGAAGCCGTAGGTGTGCAGCAGATTAGAGCTCCATCCACGGCGCGAGGTATCGATCTCGATGTCACCGTTTGGTATCCAGCGGGTCAGGGCGGTGAGCCGGTCATGCTCGGCGGTAATGCGTTCTTCTTCGGAACGCCCGCCATGCGTGATGCGCCGATAGCCAAGGGGAAGTTTCCCTTGATATTGCTCTCCCACGGTGCGGGCCTGTCGGGAAACGCGCAGGCGCTGAGCTGGATCGCGGCACCTTTGGCCCGTCATGGCTTTGTCGTGGCGGCTCCAACCCATCCCGGCAATACCGGCCCGAACCGGTCGGCAGCGGAGACGATGAAGCTCTGGCTGCGGCCTTCGGACATCAGCGATGCGTTGAGTGCAATGGAGAAAAACGCCCTTTTCAAAGGGCATCTCAAGCGCGGTAAGGTAGGTGTGCTCGGGCTTTCCATGGGTGGCGGCACGGCTCTCTCTGTGGCTGGCGCACGAATGAATCCGAAGCGTCTGGCTGGCTATTGCGATACGGACGCGCTTAATCCGTCGCTTTGCGATTGGGTCAGGCAGAGCGGTGTCGATCTGCACGCCATGGATATGAGCGCTGCCGGTCGCGATTATCGAGATAAGCGCATCAGGTTCGCCATGGCCGTTGATCCGGCACCGATTGACGTGTTTGAGGCTAAAAGCTTTGCGCAGATTTCTATTCCCGTGGAAATCATCAATCTCGGCCAGCCGGGAAATATCCCTGAAACCCTGGATGCTTCGAAAATCGCAACGATCATTCCACACGCCGCCTATGCCACAATAGCGCATGCGAGCCATTTCAGCATGTTTGCGGAATGTAAGCCCGGTGCGGCGGAACTGGCGGAATCGGAAAAGATCGGCGATCCGATTTGTTCGGATGGCGGTGGCGTGCGGAGCGAAATTCACGCGCGGCTGATCGATATGACCGTCGCCGCCTTTAGCCGGGCGCTGAAGTGAACTGACTATAGCGGCGCTGATGTGGACGGAAATGTTGGCTGGACAGCGGCGTTTCAGCTAACATCCACAAAAATGGAGCGTCACCTACTCCGGCGCGCTCGTCTGCAACGCCAATGCATGCAGCACGCCGCCCATATTGCCCTTGAGGGCGTCATAGACCATCTGGTGCTGCTGGACGCGGGATTTGCCACGGAAGCTCTCGGCAACGACCTCGGCGGCATAGTGGTCGCCATCGCCGGCGAGGTCACGGATCGTCACCTTTGCATCCGGAATCGCTTCCTCGATCATTTTTTGAATGTCGCGTGCGTCCATTGCCATATGTCGTCTCCCCATGCAGGCGGTCGATCCCGCATTTGATTATCGTCTTCGAGTCGCGGAATGCCATCCTCACCATGATATGGAGAGGATGGCCGGTAGCGTCAATCCGTGTCTTTGGTGCTATTCCGCCGCGCCGCTCATATAGGCCGGGAACCAGCCTTCATAAGCCTGCGTCAGCGCCTCGACCGTAACGCTGAGTACGCCTTCGACCGCAAGCGCTGCGCCGCCGACAGTGCCCAGCGTACGGAAGGGTACGCCCGCGCCTTCAGCATTGAGCGTGATGAGCCGCGCCATGTCGGGCTTGGCGGCGACGAGGTAACGGGCCTGATCCTCGCCGAAGAGGAGCGCATGGCGCGGGCCTTCGCCGATATTGACCGTCGCGCCCTTGCCGGACTTGATGCACATCTCAGCGAGCGCGATCGCAAGGCCGCCATCGGAGAGATCGTGGCAGGCGGTCATCTGGCCGTTGCGGATGGCCGAGCGGACGAAATCGCCATAGCGCTTCTCGATGCCGAGATCCACCGGCGGTGGCGGGCCATCGGCGCGGTCGTGGAGATCGCGGAGGTAGACGGATTGGCCCAGATGCGTACCGTCGCCGCCGAGCAGCACAAGCACGTCGCCTTCCTCCATTCCGCCGATGCGGGCCATCTTGCTCCAGTCGGGAATAAGACCGACGCCGGCAATGGTCGGGGTGGGGAGGATCGCCTCGCCATTCGTCTCGTTATAGAGCGAGACATTGCCCGAGACGATGGGGAAGGCGAGGGCGCGGCAGGCTTCGCCGATACCGCCGATGGCCTTGACCAGCTGGCCCATGATCTCAGGCTTCTCAGGATTGCCGAAATTGAGGTTGTCGGTAGCCGCGAGCGGCTCCGCGCCGACGGCGGTCAAGTTGCGCCAGCACTCCGCAACGGCCTGCTTGCCGCCCTCGAACGGATCGGCCTCGACATAGCGCGGCGTCACGTCGGAGGAAAAGGCGAGGGCCTTAGTCTCATGACCCTCGACACGCACCACACCGGCATCGCCGCCGGGGATTTGCAGGGAGTTGCCCTGGATCAGCGTGTCATATTGCTCATAGACCCAGCGGCGCGAGGAGAGATCGGGCGAGCCGATGAGCTTGAGCAGCGCGGCAGCGTAATCCGTAACCTCGGGTACGCTCTCGGGGCTAAGCGGCGCATGGCGGCCCGGCTCCTTCCACGGACGGTCATATTCCGGCGCTTCGTCGCCCAGTTCCTTGATCGGCAGGTTGGCGACGACCTCGCCCTGATGCAGGATGCGGAAGCGCAGATCGTCCGTAGTTTTGCCGACGATAGCGAAGTCGAGGCCCCATTTGCGGAAGATGGCTTCGGCTTCCTTTTCCTTCTCCGGCTTCAGCACCATCAGCATGCGCTCCTGACTTTCGGAGAGCATCATTTCATAGGCGGTCATGTTCTCTTCGCGCACCGGCACATGATCGAGGTTGAGCTCGATGCCGAGATCGCCCTTCGCGCCCATCTCCACCGCCGAGCATGTGAGGCCCGCCGCGCCCATGTCCTGAATGGCGATGACCGCGCCCGACGCCATCAGTTCAAGGCAGGCTTCGAGCAGGCACTTTTCGGTGAAGGGGTCACCGACCTGCACGGTCGGGCGCTTCTCCTCGATGGACTCGTCGAATTCGGCGGACGCCATGGTCGCGCCGCCGACGCCGTCGCGGCCCGTCTTGGCGCCAAGATAGACGACCGGCAGGCCGACGCCTTCGGCCTTGGAGTAGAAGATCGCATCGGTCTTGGCGAGACCGGCGGCAAAGGCATTGACGAGGATATTGCCATTATAGCGCTTGTCGAAATTCACCTCGCCGCCGACGGTCGGCACGCCGAAGGAATTGCCATAGCCACCGATGCCGGAAACCACACCCGAAATGAGATGCTTGGTTTTCGGATGATTCGGCGCGCCGAAACGCAGCGCGTTCATCGCCGCGATGGGGCGCGCACCCATGGTGAACACGTCGCGCAGGATGCCGCCGACGCCGGTCGCCGCGCCCTGATAGGGCTCGATATAGGAGGGGTGGTTGTGGCTCTCCATCTTGAAGACGACGCAATCGCCGTCGCCGATATCGACGACGCCGGCATTCTCGCCCGGCCCCTGGATAACTTGCGGCCCCGATGTGGGCAGCGTGCGCAGCCATTTCTTGGAGGATTTATAGGAGCAATGCTCGTTCCACATGGCCGAGAAAATGCCCAGCTCCGTGAAGGTGGGCTCGCGGCCGATCAGGTCGAGAATGCGCTGATACTCATCCGGCTTCAGGCCATGGGCGGCGATCAGGTCCGGCGTGATGGCGATGTCGTTGCGAATGGTCATTCTGTCCGAGTTCTTCTTCTTCGTTCGGCCCAACGGGCGCTGCCGATTGTTTACCTGGGCCTATAAAGCAGTTCCTCTTTCGATGGAAGGCTCGGGGACCGATTCCGGTATTTGCGCGGCTTAAACATGGGGCAACTTTTCTCTGGGATGTTCGTTGGACAGAGTTGAGGCGACAGGAAGGACTCCTATGTGGCGCTCGCTGCGGATCAGGACGCTCATTGCCGGCTTGCTGCTGGCCGTAAGTCTCGGGGGAGCGGAGGCGAAAGATCCGCAAGGCGCGCTCGGAGCGAATTTCAATGAGCATCTCGCTGATTTGCGGTTCGACGAGTTGGAGCTAGGTCGGACAAAATGGGTGCGCGGCTTCTATGCGATGCCGCTGGCCGACAAAAAAGCGCCCATGGACGATCCCGGAATCCGCAAGTTCCTGCAGGCCAGGGAACGCGGTTATGGAGTCGTGCTCAACATGAAATTCCCGTTTCAGAGACGGGCCTTTCCCAAGCCTGGGACACCCCAAATGGCCAGGGAGATGCAGCGGGTGACCAAACTGCTGACCGCGGTGATGGGCCGGGTGGACATTCTCGTCATCGGAAACGAACCGTTCATCGAAAGCCGCCGGGCGGACCGCAACGAGAAGTTAAACGCGTTCTACGAATACATCACCAAACAAGTAATAGCCTTCCGTCGCGACAATTGCGGGGCCAACTGTTCGACACAGCTTTATCTTGGTGCGCTGAATCGTTTGCAGAGGGCGGAGAATCACACCGCTGCGACCGACCGCTGGGTCCGCTACGCTGCAAGTGAGCTGGATATAAAGGGCGTGGACATTCATCCCCATGTGGCTTCGATCGAAGACTCCCGGCCTTTCGTCGATTACGTGCTGCAACGGCTTCGGCCTGACCAGCGCTTCCTGGTCACCGAGTTTTCGCTGGTCCGCCACTGGAAGAAGCATCTGACCGATGTTGCTCCCGCCGGTTTCCTCAGCCGATACGACATGGCGTCAAATTTGAAGGTCTGGCAGGTAATCGGCGCCGCGATCAAATCTCCATTTCCGCAGGAAAAGTGGAACGATTTCCTGGCTTCCAGCCCATGGTATGAAAGCCGGAGGAACTATATCTGCAACCAGATGGCGTTGTTCCGCGCCACCGAGCGTTTAGCGGTTGCTGCCCACGGCTATATACAGGGCCCCTCGGCCGCCGCGAACTGGGGACCGGACAAGACGCCATGGCTGCTCAATAGCGTATTCGCGCAGCAGACTGTGCGGAATTGGCCGGACGGTACGCCTGGCCGCGGATATGCCTGGATCGGCAATTTCCGCCATTGCGCCGAGCCCAATCCCTGACGCCTATTCCATCCCGTCAAACCCGGCCCCGGCATTGTCTAGGAGGCGGCGGAGGATGGTGAAGCCGCGGCGGACCTCTTCGCGGCTTTCAAGCGTGGAGAAGGCGACGCGGACGCAATGGCAGATGCGGTCCGCCTGACCGACCTTGAAGGCATCCGCTTCCAGAATGGCGATGCCTGCATCAAGGGCGGCATCCTTGAAGGTGCCGGGCAGCCAGGGGTCGGGCAGGGTGAGCCAGATATAGGGGCAGCGGGGGTGACTGGCAAATTTGTGTCCGGCCAGCACCTCGCGGGCGATGGCCTCGCGCTCGCTCATTTCGTCAACCACCGCCGCCTTGAAGCGCGCTGCCTCGCCGCTGAGGACCAGCCGTGCCGTCGCCTCCGTCATCGCGTAGGGCAGGCCACCGGTCATCAGCTTCTTGGCGTTGATGATCTGCCGGATAAAAGCGGGGGGAGCGGAAACCCAGCCGATCCGCAGCCCCGCGCTCAATGTCTTGGAGACGCCGGAGACATGGAAAGTCCGCTGCGGCGCAATTGCGGCGAAGGGCGTCGGCGCGTCATCGAGCGCATTACCGTAAATGTCGTCCTCGACGATCCAGACATTGTAGGCCTGCGCGATTTCCGCGATGCGCCGGCGATTTTCCTCCGGAATGATCGTCATGGTCGGGTTGTTGAGCGTTGGGATGATCACCAGCATCTTCGGATGGTCACGCGCGCAGACACGCTCGAAATCATCAGGATCGAGCCCCTCGTCGCCGCCGCGCACCTTGATGGCGCGCCGACCGATCAGCGCCGCGCCGCGGGCGAGGGGGCTGTAGGTCAAATCTTCGAAAGCGATCCGGTCGCCGGGCATGGTCATGGCGGCGATGATGTTCCCGATGCCGCTGAGCGCGCCCATTACCGGAATGACCGTCTCGGTGGCAGGGCGCCATCCGCCCGTGGCGAGCCATTGCGCGCCCGCCTCGCGCCAACCATCCGACATTGTACGGGTGTAATCCTGCGCCAGATGCGGCTCTTCGATGAAAATCCGCGCGAGCAGCGGCCCGATCACCGCCGACTGGCCGACATCGATCGCCGCGGTCGAATCCATGCGCAAGGCATTGGCAAGCGGCGGCGGCAGATCGATCCTCGCGTCCCGGTAGACCATGGCGGCGGCCAGCGGTGCCGCATCATCCCGCTCCCGCACATAGGTTCCCCGGCCCACCTCGCCGGCGACGAGGCCGCGCTCGGCGGCCAGCGCATAGGCCCGGCTGATTGTCCCTATTGTCACCTTCAGATCATAGGCCAGGTCCCGCTGCGGCGGCAGGCGCATGCCCGCCGGGAGGGTGCCATTGCCGATGTCGCGGTCCATCGCATCCGCGATGGCCACGTATTTAGGTCCGGTAAGGCCGGATAGGTCGGGAATCCATTTTGTCATGGTGACAATGTTTAGGTTGAAAACAAAATGGAGTCAATGAATGGTGACAATCGGGCGGAAGAGAGGATTTGCGCGTGAGGAAATGGATACAATAAAGACAATGACGCCCAGAATACGGGCAAAATATCCGACATGCCAGCAAAAGCGGGATATCGAAGTACAGGCAATGCCGGCAACAATCCGGCAATGGACCGCCTGGATTTTGCACGGCTTCGAGGTGTGGCGCAGCCGCAGGACGCTTCTGGAACTGACGGAAGATCAATTGCGCGATATAGGGCTGTCATCAGACGAAGCTTTTCAGGAAGGACGCCGCCCGATCTGGGATCGCAGGACGAAATATGACTGGTGGAGGTGAATGATGAGTGCTTCGGTTCATATGGTGGATGTTTTCGGGTCGGAGGCGATTTCAGGCAATCCTCTGGCCGTCATAACCGGCACCGGTGATCTTTCGACCGACGAGATGCAGCGTCTGGCGCGCTGGTTCAATCTGTCGGAAACGACCTTCCTGCTGCCGCCGACGCATCCGGAAGCCGATTATCGTGTCCGCATTTTTGCCTTGTCGGGGGAGCTGCCGTTTGCCGGGCATCCCACGCTCGGCACCTGCCATGTCTGGCTTCAGTCAGGCGTCGCGCCGAAGAATGGTAGGGAAATCGTGCAGGAATGCGGGGCAGGGCTGGTCACTATCCGGCGCGATCAGGACCGGCTCGCATTCGCGCCGCCGCCGCTTATCCGTTCCGGCGCGCCTTCCGTTGAAGAATTGACGGAGGCCCAGCAGTTTCTCGGCGTCAAGGCTGACGAGATCGTCGATGCTGCCTGGATCGACAACGGTCCCGGATGGCTTGGCATAAGGCTGGCATCTGCCGAGCAAATCCTGTCGCTGAAGCCAGCAAGCAACTGGCACCGGCATATCGATATCGGGGTGGTCGGTCCTCATGCGGCCGGTGGCGATACTGCCTTCGAAGTGCGGGCGTTTTTCAGCAATCATCAAGGCACGACCGTGGAAGACCCCGTGACCGGTAGCCTCAACGCCTCGCTGGCGCAATGGCTGTTCGCAACCGGCGTGGCGGATGGCGATTACATCGCCGCGCAAGGCACCTGTCTCGGCCGCCGTGGGCGGGTTTATGTCAGCCGCGATGAGGCAGGTCAGTTGTGGGTCGGCGGTGAGGTCCGCATGCATGTTGAAGGGATACTGCGGGGGATGTAGGGGAGGAGTGAGATTTGCAGTTGATGAAAACAACGCTATGGCGAATCCCCTTCACCTCGCCCTTCGAGGCTCGCTTCGCGAGCACCTCAGGATGAGGGTGAAGGGGCGACGGCGCTTCAGAATATGGGAAGGGGCGCGGCGCTCCAGCAGCCCTCATGGTGAGGTGTGAATGAAGCGTAGCGGAATGAGCCTCGAACCACGAGGGCGCTTGGCGCGGATGCCTTGAAAACAAAAATGTTTCGAGGCGTCAACCCGCGCACCGGCTGTCCCCAGCTGCCCAGCGGCGTACGTCTGAGGAAATCCGGCCCCCATTCGCCTGGTGCATCAGCGGGCCGAAGGCTTCGAGCTTGGCCGGACGGCCTTCCGCCTGAACGACAAGGAGCGGGCGGGCGGTCGGATTTTTACCCGGCACCACCAGAATGCGCGGACGCCCGGTGAAGGAGTTGAGTTCCGGCGCGAGGCGATAGGGGCGGAAGGCCGGGTCGTTCGACTTGAACCAGCACGAATTGGCGGCGAGCGCCACGCGCTCCATTATGGCGAGCGCTGTGCTCGATGGAGCCGACGCACGAGGGGGGGCGGGCTTTCTCTCCGACTGGCAGGCCGTAAGGGAGACAAGCGCTGCAACGGCTGCAATCGCGAGAAAAGCTCTGTTCATGCGCGGACTCCGGAAAGCGTGAGAAAATGGAACCGGCAGAATGAGCTTCAGCCGGTTACCGTTTCATGTACGGGAAATGTGGATTGCGTGAAAAGATTACGCCGCGAGGCCGAGCAGGCCCGAGAAGAGGGCGCGGCCGTCACTGCCGCCATGGGCGGATTCGATCAAGTTTTCCGGATGCGGCATCATGCCAAGCACATTGCCGCGCTCGCTGACGATGCCGGCGATGTCGTTGATCGAGCCGTTGGGGTTGGTGCCCTCGGCATAGCGGAACGCAACCTGGCCTTCACCCTCGATGCGCTTCAGCGTTTCCTCATCGGCGAAGAAATTGCCGTCATGATGGGCGACAGGGCAGCGGATGATCTCACCCGGCGTATAGCCGCGCGTGAAGGCGGTGTTGGCGTTGCTGACTTCCAGCTTCACCTCGCGGCAGACGAATTTGAGCGAAGCGTTGCGCATCAGCGCACCGGGCAGCAGGCCCGCTTCGAGCAGGATCTGGAAGCCATTGCAGACGCCCATGACCATGACGCCCTTTTCCGCTTTCTCGCGCACCGCCTGCATGACAGGCATACGGGCGGCGATAGCCCCGCAGCGCAAATAATCGCCATAGGAAAAACCGCCGGGAATGACGATCAAGTCGACATCCGGGATTTCCGTGTCGGTCTGCCAGACGGTCTGCGGCACCTTGCCGGAAATCTTCGTGAGCGCCGCGATCATATCACGGTCGCGATTGAGGCCGGGGAGAAGGACGACGGCTGATTTCATGGGTGCGGTTCAAACCTTGCTTGTGCTTCCGCCAATTCATGAAGATCGAGACGGTTCTCGATCCGGTCGAGGCGGGTTTCGATATGGGCCATGCTGGCTCGGACGCTGTTCACATCGCCCTGCATCGCATGAAGCTGGTTACGGATCGCCACATTATCGTTCCGCAACTCGCTGATTGCGTGATCAAGCTTGTCAAAGCGCTGATGCATCCGGCGCAGAAGTTCATGCAAAAGGTCTTGTGAAACATCAGTCATATCAAACCCCGATTACATCCCTAAGCTATCTCCACACTATAATCTTCGATCACGGTGTTGGCGAGAAGCTTGTCGCACATGGCCTTGAGGCGGGTTTCGGCCTCTGTGCGGTCCTTGGTGTCGAGCTCGACGTCGAAGACCTTGCCCTGGCGCACGGAGTTGACGCCATCGAAGCCGAGGCCGCCAAGCGCGCCGGCGATGGCCTTGCCCTGCGGGTCGAGTACGCCGTTCTTCAATGTAACGGTGACGCGTGCCTTGATCACTGTTCTATCCTGCCTTGGAAATCGAAAATAGCAGCCCCGGAAGCGATATCCGGGGCGTAGGTAGTTACTTCACCAGAACCGGGCCGGTGGGGCGGGGCGGTTCGTTCTCGTTCATGATGCCGAGACGGCGCGCCACTTCCTGATAGGCCTCGACCAGTCCGCCCATGTCGCGGCGGAAGCGGTCCTTGTCCAGCTTGTCGTTGGTCTGGATGTCCCAGAGGCGGGCGGAGTCGGGCGAAATCTCGTCGGCCACGACGATGCGCATCATGTCGGCTTCCCACAGGCGGCCGCACTCGATCTTGAAATCGACGAGTTGGATGCCGACGCCGAGGAACAGGCCGGAGAGGAAATCATTGACGCGGATGGCGAGCGCCATGATGTCGTCGATTTCCTGGGGGCTTGCCCAGCCGAAGGCAGTGATGTGCTCTTCGGAGACCATCGGGTCGTCGAGCGCATCGGCCTTGTAATAGAACTCGATGATGGAGCGCGGCAGCACCGTGCCTTCCTCGAGGCCGAGGCGCTTGGCGAGCGAGCCGGCGGCGACGTTGCGTACCACCACTTCGAGCGGGATGATCTCGACTTCCTTGATCAACTGCTCGCGCATGTTGAGGCGGCGGATGAAGTGGGTCGGAATGCCCATCCGGTTCAACTGCGTGAAGATATGCTCGGAAATGCGGTTGTTGAGCACGCCCTTTCCGTCGACCACTTCATGCTTTTTTTTGTTGAAAGCCGTGGCGTCATCCTTGAAAAACTGGATCAAGGTTCCGGGCTCAGGTCCTTCATAGAGGATCTTGGCCTTGCCTTCGTAAATACGGCGGCGACGATTCATTGAATTTCCCAGATGTCTGATCTTGATCGGGCGGCCTTGAGGCCGCAGTGTTCGCGCGCTACCTATAGCAATCGGCCCGCTTTAACAATCATGCTTTGCCGCTCCTTCACCTTTTTCGTTCCCCGAGTCGCTATCGGCATTTGCGATTGATCTTGCGCGCCTCTTTTGATTTAGACAAGGCGAACACCCTGTCGAACACGGATTCGGGCCGAAAAACACCAGCGCTGGAGTTAGATGATGACCGGAATGGACGAACGCAAGGATGCCTTCGAAAAGAAATTCGCGCATGACGCGGAATTGAAATTCAAGGCGGAGGCGCGTCGCAACAAGCTTCTGGGCCTGTGGGCGGCGGAAAAGCTGGGCAAGACCGGCGCTGACGCCGATGCTTACGCCAAGGACGTCGTAGCCGCCGATTTCGAGGAAGCGGGCGATGAGGACGTGTTCCGCAAGGTCCGCGCGGATTTCGACGCGGCGGGCGTCGCGGTGACGGACGAAGCAATCCGCAGCCAGATGGTGGAGCTTCTACAGGAAGCCGTGCGGCAGATTCAGGAAAACTGAGTTTTCCTCACCGATTGTTGAGAAAGCCGCCCTTCATGGGGCGGTTTTCGTTTTTAGAGACGCGATAGGAACTGCGCAAAGACCATCGAGCCTTCGGGCCAGGGGCCATGGCCGGAATCGGCGTTGATATGCCCGGCTTCGCCCGCATCGATGAAGAGCGATCCCCAGGCATTGGCGATGTCCTCGGCCACTTCATAGTTGCAGAAGGGGTCGTTGCGGCTTGCGATGACCAGCGACGGGAAGGGCAGCGGGTCTCGCGGGTAGGGGCCGAACGTCATCAGATGGCGCGGCTTGATCCTGGGATCAGCCACATCGGGGGGGGCGACGAAGAAGCCGCCTTTCACCTTGTCCTGGATTTCCGGCAGCGCATGGATCGCCGCCGGCACGCCCAGCGAATGGGCGACGAGGACGATCGGCTTGGTTGCCTCATTGGCTGCCTTGACGACTTCAGCCACCCAATCCTCACGCACCGGCTTCGACCATTCCGCCTGCTCGACACGCCGCGCGGTCGACAGCTTCTCCTCCCACCGGCTCTGCCAATGGTCGGGGCCGGAATTGGTGTAACCGGGGATGATGAGAATATCGGCGTCCTGGACTTTCATAGTTTCCATTTACAGGCTCGATTGAAGAGCTTCAAGCAGTTGGCAAAGCTTTTGACGGTGTTTGGTGAACAGCTTGTTCTCCGAATCGTGGCTTGCCGGTGAAGGGAACAATGGCGATTTAGGGGCAATCGAAGCGCATGATTGAAAGGCTCGTAGCTTTTCCGAGGATCATGCGGCAATGCATGGAGGGCAGACATGAGTGAGGTTCCTTTTGCGGTCACGACGCCGGTCCGGGTCAGCAGGGTCGGACTGAAGGCGCGGGATGCCGAGGCTGTTTCTGCCTGGTATCAGGATATTGTCGGCTTGAGGGAGATGGCGCGGCGAGGAAGTAGCATCGTGCTTGGGGCAGGGGACCGGGAACTCGTTGAAATCGAGCAGTTTTCCGCCGCCAGCCCCGACGATCCGCGCAGCGCCGGGCTTTATCACACGGCCTTCCTGCTGCCCTCGCGTGGCGACCTCGCCCGTTGGTCGCGTCAGGCGATCGACCGGCACATTCCCATCGCCGGAGCGTCCGATCATCTCGTCAGCGAGGCGGTTTATCTCACCGACCCTGAAGGCAATGGCGTCGAGATCTACGCCGATCGCCCGCCGACAAGCTGGCGCTGGAACGGCGAGAGGATCGCCATGGCGACGGATGCGCTTGATGTCGGCAATCTCCTGCGTGAGCTGGAGCAAAACCGGCGGATCTGGGAGGGCGCGCCCGAAAACACCGTCATCGGCCATGTGCATTTGCGCGTCGGCGATGCGGCGGAGGCGGAAGGCTGGTGGCACAGGGAGATCGGCTTCGACACCGTGCAGACCTATGGCGACCGGGCGGTGTTCCTATCCTCAGGCGGTTATCATCACCACATCGCCGCCAATTCCTGGCAAAGCCCCCGCGCGGGCAAGCGCGACAAGGACCGCACCGGGCTGGCCTGGGTGGAACTGGAGGATACGCGCGGCAACAAGCCCCGCACAATCGAAGACCCCTGGGGCAACGCCATCAACATCGTTGCGGCGTGAAAAGAAAAAGCCCCATGCTTTCAATGGCATGGGGCTCCTTGTTCTGGCGGGAATGTTGCTTATTTCCCGAACACACGGCGGAAGATCGTGTCCACATGCTTGGTGTGGTAGCCGAGGTCGAACTTCTCGCGGATATGCTCTTCGGAGAGCGCGGCGCGCACATCCTGATCGGCGAGCAGCTCTTCCTGGAAATCCTTGCCCTGTTCCCACACCTTCATCGCGTTGCGCTGGACGAGGCGATAGGCATCCTCACGGCTGACGCCAGCCTGCGTCAGCGCCAGCAGCACGCGCTGCGAATGGATGAGGCCCCGGAACTTGTTCATGTTGGCGAGCATGTTGTCCGGATAGATCACCAGATTCTCGATCACTCCGGCCAGGCGGTTCAGCGCGAAATCGAGCGTAACGGTCGTGTCCGGCCCGATGGCGCGCTCGACGCTGGAGTGCGAGATGTCGCGCTCGTGCCAGAGGGCGACATTCTCCATAGCGGGGATAACAGACATGCGCACCAGCCGGGCGAGGCCGGTCAGATTCTCGGTCAGCACCGGGTTGCGCTTGTGTGGCATGGCCGACGAGCCTTTCTGGCCCGGCGAGAAGAACTCCTCCGCCTCCAGCACCTCGGTGCGCTGCATATGGCGGATTTCGATGGCGATGTTCTCCATCGACGAAGCGATGACGCCGAGCGTGGCGAAGAACATGGCATGGCGGTCGCGCGGGATCACCTGCGTCGAGACCGGCTCCGGCGTCAGGCCCAGCCTGGCGCAGACATGCTCTTCGACGCGCGGATCGATATTGGCGAAGGTGCCGACCGCGCCTGAGATGGCCCCGGTTGCGATTTCGGCGCGCGCGGCGACGAGGCGGGCGCGGCCCCGCGCCATTTCGGCATAGAAGCGGGCGAAGGTGAGGCCCATCGTCGTCGGCTCGGCATGGATACCGTGGCTGCGGCCGATGCGCACCGTATCCTTATGCTCGAAGGCGCGCTTTTTCAGCGCGGCCAGCACGCGGTCCATATCAGCGATGAGGATATCGGCGGCGCGCACGAGCTGGATGTTGAAGGTGGTGTCCAGCACGTCGGACGAGGTCATGCCCTGATGCACGAAGCGCGCATCCGGCCCGACGAACTCGGCCAGATGCGTCAGGAAGGCGATGACGTCATGCTTGGTCTCGCGCTCGATCTCGTCGATGCGGTCGATGTTGAACTCAGCCGCGCCGCCCTTTTCCCAGATCGTTTTCGCCGCTTGCCGGGGGATGACGCCGAGGGCCGCGAGCGCATCGCAGGCATGGGCCTCGATCTCGAACCAGATGCGGAACTTCGTTTCGGGAGACCAGATGGCGACCATTTCCGGCCGCGAATAGCGCGGGATCATATGTTCATCCTGTTGGAGGTTGATTGTCTCGGGGTCTATAGCGATGTTGTGGAAATCGCAACATAAGATGCGATTTTGTCATCGTGGCGCATGCCTCATCGCCGTCATTCGTAAAGCGATTGAACTTTGCTTGTTGCGACCTAAATGATCCTGTATACAACTCTGAATATGTAAACCGATGAAAGCGCGCCTTTTACTCTACGCCTGTCTTGCCGTCAGTCTTTTCTTCGTCATCATCGGTGCCATGATGGCGATGAGCGGAGCCAAAGCCAGCGTGCCGGGGATGTTGTTCTTTGGGGCATGCGCCGTTATCTTTATCTGGCAACTCTGGCCAAAGCTGCTCCAGGGTGAGACGTCCTCAATCGAAACGCTGCTTT
Organism: Paramesorhizobium endophyticum; assembly: GCF_014640615.1. Lineage (GTDB taxonomy): Bacteria > Pseudomonadota > Alphaproteobacteria > Rhizobiales > Rhizobiaceae > Paramesorhizobium > Paramesorhizobium endophyticum. The sequence goes on from NZ_BMHH01000003.1 coordinate 144,536, forward strand.
CACGCTATCCCGGACCCGTTGTCATAAGGCCAGCGCCAACGAAGTCTCTCGCTATGGCAACCGGATCGGCGATATTCGGCAGTGTCATACTTTGGATGCTGTTGAACCAACCGCCGCCAATCCTGACGCAGGTGTTGCTCTGGCCAGGAGTCGTCCTATTTCTGGGTGGCGCTCCTTTGCTGTTCGCCATGGCCATCGGGGGCGCTTCGCTGCATCTGAGCCGCGAAGGTTTTGTCGTCACGCAACTTTGGCGTCGCAAAGGCACGCGATGGCACGACACGAGCGAGTTCGTGCCGGTTGTTTCCCATACCCTCACAAAGCTTGTGGCGTTCGACGATGCAGCGGTCGCCGCCTCCCGAATTGCCTATATCAACAAGAAGTTCATTAGCCACACTTCGGCTCTTCCGGACACTTATGGGTTCACCCATGATGAGCTTGCTGCGTTGCTAAACGCGTGGCGCGCAAAAGCGTTGAAGGATGATGCGGTTGCCACGCAATAACGAAGGCTTGAGAATGACGGGTCAGCGCTATTTCTTCCCCAGTGCCGCCGTACGGATCGCGTCGATATTGGCCTTATAGCTGGCGACCGAGCCGCCCTTGTAGATCGCCGAGCCCGCCACCAGCGCGTTGGCTCCAGCCTTTGCCGCTTCCCCAGCCGTTTCAGCAGTGATGCCGCCATCCACTTCGATATCGATCGGGCGGTTACCCACCATCGCCTTGATGCGGCGAATTTTGTCGAGCGTTGCGGGAATGAATTTCTGGCCGCCGAAGCCGGGGTTGACCGTCATGACCAGGATCAGGTCGACATCGTCGAGCACATATTCCAGCGCGCTTTCGGGCGTGGCGGGGTTCAACGACACGCCCGCCTTCTTGCCCAGCGCCTTGATTGCCTGCAGCGAGCGGTGGAGGTGCGGACCTGCCTCGGCATGGACGGTGATGATGTCGGAGCCGGCCTTGGCGAACGCTTCCAGATAGGGGTCGCAGGGCGCGATCATCAGATGCGTGTCGAAGACCGCCTTGGTGAGCGGCCGTATCGCCTTCACCACATCCGGGCCGAAGGTGATGTTTGGCACGAAATGCCCGTCCATGACGTCGATATGGATCCAGTCTGCGCCGGCCTCCAGCACGTCGGTGACTTCCTGGCCGAGCTTCGCGAAATCGGAAGCGAGGATGGAGGGCGCAATGATGAGCGGGCGGGGCATGGAGACTCCAGAGCTGTTTTAAACCGCGTGATCCTATTCGGAAAGCTATCAACTTTTCGGGATCATGCCTTTGTTATCGCCGGACGGCGATGATGGATTTATTGAGGCCCATAAATTTTTCATGGGTGATTTCGGCTCCCTTGAACAGGGAGCGCATCTGGCGCGTGGAAATGATGCTGTGATGCGCGATGATGTCGCGCGCTTCCTCGTATGAATTGATGCGCGGAAAGAAGCCCAGCGCGAAGCGGCGGATCAGCGCTATGCGCGCGTTTTCCGGGAGGAACTGGAAGCCGACCATGCGGAAATGCGGCTCGTAGGGAAACCAGTAATTCGGCGTCTGCACATAATAGCGCTTGCCCAGACGCTTGGTGTTCCTGGCAAACTCGGTCATGCGTGTCCAGTCGCCCACATGCTCGATCACCGAATTGGAGTGGACCACGTCGAATTGCCGGTCGGGAAAAAAGCCGGGGCTCGCCGCATCTCCCGCAAGCGAGGTGAAGACGGCGGGGTCGCGCACCGGGGCAAGTTCCTGCTCGAGATTGACGAGCGTGATCTTCAGGCGTCCGCGGTGCTGGTTGATGAAATCCTCACCGATCAGCCAATAGCTTTCGGTGCCGCCCAGGTCGAGGATGTGCGCCTCGCCGCGCTCTTCCAGCGCGTCCTCGATAAGCTCACGAACCTTGGCGAAGCGGCGCGCGCGAAATGTGAATTCCAGGCTCTTGCGGTCCGTATAGGGATCTCTGACCTTGGTATCTTCGGTGGACATTGGCTTTTCTCCCGCTGTGTCCGCTAAGCCCCGTATAGATATTTAAGGCACTTTTAAGTGGAAATATTGGCGCGAGGGTTAATCCGGCAATCCCTGGGGCACAAAGCGGCTGCCGTCATAGCGGAATAGCCCGTAGGGATGGTCCGCGCGGATGCCGGGTTCGTCAAAGCGGATGGGGCCGAGCGCGGTGTCGAATGTCCTGCTGCGCAGCATGGCCTGTGCCGGCTGTTTTCCCGCTTCCCCCGCCGCTGCCGCGTCCATGGCGATCTGCAGCGTCGCGTAGCCCGGCACGGCATAGCCTTCCGGCTCTCTGCCCGCCGTGCGGAAGGCGGCGACCGCTGATGCAGCCGAGGGGAGGGTGTCGGCTTCAGGCACGGCGATCATCAACGTGCCGGGCGCGAGGTCGGGGCCTTCGGGTGCGGCGCGCAGGGTCTCGCCTCCCACGGCCGTCACGGGGTGGCCGATTGCGGACGCGGCGCTGGCGATTGCCGCCGCATCGCTGCGCTCGCCGCCGATGAAGATTTGTGTCGCGCCGGACCGGCGGATGAGCGCCGCCAGCGCCGACTGGTTGTCGAGGCCAGGGCGGAAGGTCTCGGCCAGCACGGGCTTCAGCCCCTTTGCCTCCAGGCTCGCGCGCACGCCATGCGCGAGTTCGCGGCCTGGGATCGTCCCGTCATCGAGGATGGCGAACGGCTTGTCGCGCCACAGGCGGCCGAGGATATCACCAATGGCGGACGCCTCGCGGTCGCGCGGCATGGCGAGCCGAAACACGGGGAAGGGGGCTTTGGCCCGCCTCTCCGTCAGGCCGCGTTCGCGGATGGCGGGGGTGATGACAGGGATGTTCTTTTCGGACAGGAGGGGCAGCGCCGCCTCCAGCGCTTCCATGCAGAGAAAGCCGGTGACGACCCGCACCTGGGCTTCGATGAACGTCGCCGCTGCGGCAAGGCCGCCTTCCGCCGTGCATTTATCGTCTGTGATGATGGGAGTGACCGCGTGGCCCCGAGGCGCCGCCGTCGTCGCCGCGATGTGCGCGCCGTCGGCAAGCTGCTGGCCGAGAAGTGCGAAGGGACCCGAAAGTGGCGCGGCGACGCCGATGCGCATGTCGGCCCGGGCGGTGGATAAAGCCGCCGGAACAGACAGGACAAGGCTCAAGAGTACCGTTCGAAGAAGCAGGAAACGCTTCATCATCCCAACTTTGCCGTTCCCTCAATTATTATTCAATCATAAAGCGCGTAGCGGTTTCCTTGCGCCCGCGCAATGGCGCATTCTCTATATCCAATCGATACCGGCTGGCTTATACAAGCTAGCCATGTTTACCGGAAGCCATGAATCGAACGTGCCCGACGTGAAGGACGAACCGCTGAAGACGCCTGCCATCGACCCGCAATCCTATCGCGACGCCATGAGCCATTTTGCCGGTGCTGTGCATGTGGTGACCACGGACGGCCCGGCGGGGCGGCGCGGCGTGACGATCTCCGCCGCCTGCTCGGTCTCGGACCACCCGGCGACAGTGCTGATCTGCCTGCTGCGCGAGCATGAGCAGAACCGTCTTTTCGTCGAGAACGGCGTCTTCGCGCTGAACACGCTTGCCGCAAAGCACCGGCCCCTGTCGGAAGCCTTCTCGGGCCGGATGGCCTTGGCCCCGGAGGAGCGCTTTGCACTCGGCGACTGGGAAGTGATGCTGAGCGGCGCGCCTGTTCTCACGGATGCGCTCGCGGTCTTCGATTGCCGCATCGTGGAAAAACAGGATTTCGCCACGCATTACGTTCTCTTCGGCGAGGTGCTGGATCTTCGCTTGGGCAGGCAGGAAGAGGCATTGATCTACCTCAACCGCCGCTATCATACGCTGGATTTGTAACCGTTCAGGCTGGGAGGGGGCATGAAGGGCGGATGGAAACTGTCATTGGCCGCGCTGTGCCTGCTGGCGCTGCCTGCCGCCGCAAAGGCCCAGCTCGCGCCCTACAAGGACGATTATTTCGCCTATCCCGGCATCCTCAAAACCGATGACGGCGGCGATCATCTCACCGTCGATTATTCCGAGATGCGCGATATCAACGGCCGCGATGCGATCCCTGAGAAGCGCGTCAAGGACGCCTATGTCTCGCTGAAACCGCGGCGCTCGCAGAAGGACATGACCGTCGCGACGCCGGCCGGGCCGGTGAAAACCCTGGCCGTGGGCGAGCAAAACAATGCCTCGCTCATTGTCCTCTATCTGCACGGGCAGGGCGGCAACCGCCTGCAAGGCATGAACGATTATACGTTCGGCGGAAATTTCAACCGGCTGAAAAATCTGATGGCGCGCAATGGCGGGCTTTATCTCTCGCCCGATTTCAGCGATTTCGGCGAGAAGGGCGCGGCGGAGATCGCCAGCCTGATCATGCACATGAAGGCTGCTTCACCGCAAGCGCCTGTTATCGTCGCCTGCGGCTCGGCGGGCGGTCAGCTCTGCTGGCGGCTGGCGAGGGATAAGGCGGTGGCGGACAAGCTCTCCGGGCTCGTGCTGCTCGGCTCGATGTGGGACGAGGATTTCCTGTCCTCGCCGGCCTTCAAGCGTAGAGTGCCGGTGTTTTTCGGCCATGGCAGCCGCGATCCGGTCTTCGCGGTGGAAAAGCAGGAGGCGTTCTATCGCGCAATCCGCAAGGTCGCGCCCGGTTATCCCGTCCGCTTCCACCGCTTCGAGAGCGGAAACCACGGAACGCCGATCCGCATGACGGACTGGCGCGTAGTATTGAACTGGATGCTGGAGAGACGGCCGCAATAGAGCATCGCCCCAAAAGTTGCATAGTTTCTGGACAGGGTTATGCGGCTCAATAGGCTGTGGAACGATTCGAAATTCTCCCCCTCTGTGACCTTCCTGTCACTCGACAATCGGGCAAAACCGAATAGTTTCCGGCCTAACATCCACCCTCCTTCCCCCATGAGGTTTTAAGCCATGCGTGCTTGCGTCCGGACCGGGACACACATTCTAATGCTCACCCTGCTGGCCCCCCTTGCTGCCTGCTCGACCGCTTCGCAAAAGCCGGTACCCGTGGTGGCCGCTCCCGCCAAGACGAATGCGGCCAAGGCGACGGCGGCTGCGAAGCCGTCTCCTGCCAGGACGTTCAATCCGCTGGGCGCTCTCACGCAGCCGTTGCGTGGCGATGTCGACCCCACGCTCGCCCGCGCCTGCGTCTCGGCGGCGGCGGACAAATATTACCTGCCGGAAAGCGTCATCACCCCGCTCGACTCGCGCTCCGCCGGGGGCGGCAACACGGCGGTGACGCTGAAGGTGGATCTGCGCGACGCGCTCTGCACCGTCGGCGCCAATGGCTCGGTGCGCTCGGTGGTGGATACCTCCCCGAAGAGCGCCGACCAGATTGCGGCTGAAGAAGCAGCTGCCAAGAAAGCCGCGATGCCTGCCAGCGCGACGAAGAGCAAGAAGCCCGCTGCGAAGAAGAAAAAGGGTAGCTAAGCGGCGGTTTTATGGAAATCCCAGCGGGACAGCGCCCCGCTGCATTCCCGTTTCAAGACGACGGCTTCCCCGCCCCATACCAGCGCGGAGTATAAACCCACTCACCGCCACCGTGTTTCCCGAAGCGCTGCGTCGTCGTAGCCCCCACGATCAGCACCGTTCGCATATCCACCTGATCCGGCGTCAGCGCGCCGAGGCTGGTGACGGAGACGGTTTCCCCCGGCCTGCCGACATCCCGTCCGAGCACGACGGGCGTCTCCGGCGCGCGGTGCTTACGTAGAATATCGAGCGCTTCGCCCAGCTGCCATGGGCGCGCCTTGGAGATCGGATTGTAGAGCGCAATGACGAAGTCGGCCTGCGCCGCGTGGTTGAGCCGGTCGGTGATCGTCGCCCATGGCTTCAGATTGTCCGATAGTGACAGGATGCAGAAATCATGGCCGAGCGGCGCGCCGATGCGGGCGGCGGCGGCCATGGCGGCGGATATGCCGGGGAGAATGACGAGCTCCACCTCGTGCCATGCGGGGTCGCTCGATTCATGCAGCGCTTCCAGCACCGCCGCCGCCATGGCGAAGATGCCGGGGTCGCCCGAGGACACCATGGCGACCGAACGTCCGCTTGCGGCAAGCGCGAAGGCATGGCGGGCGCGCTGCATTTCCTCGCGATTGTCGGTCATGTGCTGGATCTGGTCGGGCCGGAAGGGGCCTGCCATGCGCACATAGGTCTCGTATCCCAGAATATCCTCCGCCCGCTGCAATTCCTGCCGCACGGCGGGAGCCATCAGCATGGGATCGCCGGGGCCGAGGCCGACGACGGCAAGCCGCCCGCGTTTGGCTCCCCGGGCCGGAGTCGCGTAATAAAGAAGCTCGTTCTCTTGCGGCTCGCGGTTTTCCGTCACCACGGAGATGGTCAGGCGTCCGTCCGGGTCGAGCGGCAGTTTTGAACCCACCAGCCATGGCGCATCGCCAACGAGCTTGGCCTTCTCGCCAGCCAGCAGGTCGGAGATGAATTTCTTGCCCGCGCCCGGATTGACGAGCGTATAGCTCGAAGGCGGGTGGAGCAGGTTGACGCCGAAGCGCAGTTCGCCCGTAGTGGTGATAGCGGGGGCGACATCGAAGGCGGCGGCGATGCGGCGGGCGAGATCATTGACGCCCGAGAGGCCGCCCAGCAGCGGCACCACGGCGCTGCCGTCTTCCGCCACAGCCAGCACCGGCGGCTCGGCCCGCTTGTTTTCAAGGAGCCGCGCCAGCGCCCTGATGACGATGCCTGTGGCGCAGAGGGCGACAATGGGCCGTCCCGCCTCATAGAGCTCGCGGAGCGTGGCTCCGAAATCGGCAAAAGGGATATCTGCCTGTTTGACTCTGGGTTGGAGGCCATAAATATCCCCGTCCCCCAGCGCGAGACGGATATGCCGGGCTGTTTCGAGGCTGTTTTCCCCCAGGATGAGGATGGCCGGGCGGCCTGTTTCTGCGCGTTCCATCAGCCGTTCCACTTCTGGCCGGGTACGAGGATCAGCGAGAAATAGGGCGACTTCTCCGGCTCCACCTCCTTGAGCGGAATGATGCGCTCGTTACTCATGGTCGCGCGCTCCACATAAAGCGCCCGGTCTATAAGGCCGAGTTCTTCCAGAACGCCGCGCACTTTCGCCAGATTCTGCCCGAGCTTCATGATGACAGCCGCTTCCGTATCGGCGAGGCGTCGCTTGAGTTCGGCGGCGTCGAGTACGCCAGAGAGCACGGTCAAGGTCTGGTTGCGATAGGCGACCGGTGCGCCCAGCACCGCAGCCGCTCCAAGGAACGAGCAGACACCCGGCACGACTTCGGTCTCGTAATGCTGCGCCAGCCGGTCATGGATATACATGAACGAGCCGTAGAACAGCGGGTCTCCCTCGGCGATGACGGCGACATCGCGCCCTGCGTCGAGATGCTCGGCGAGGGTGGTGGCGATCCCCGCGTAGAACTCGCTGATGATCGTCTCGTAATCCATGCCGGAGGGGAGCTTTTCGGTCGTCACGGGATAGACGAGCGGCAGCAGGGTCTGATCAGGCGAAAGATATTCCTCAACGATGGAAAGTGCGTTTCCCTTCTTGCCCCTAGCGGCATGATAGGCGACCACAGGCGCTGCCTTCAGCCGTTTCAGGGCCTTCACGGTGATGAGTTCAGGGTCGCCTGGGCCGACGCCCAGGCCAAAAAGCCGACCGGGCTTCACCATCATTCCCGCTCCGTGGCGAGCGCGTTGACCGCCGCCGCCGCCATGGCGCTGCCGCCGCGCCGTCCCCGGACGATGACGAAGGGGACGCCGCGGCTGTCCTCCGCCAGCGCATCCTTCGATTCCGCCGCCCCGACGAAGCCGACGGGAAAGCCGAGGATCAGGGCCGGCTTCGGCGCGCCTTCGTCGAGCATTTCGAGAAGGCGGAAGAGGGCGGTCGGCGCATTGCCGATGGCGACGACGCTGCCCGCCAGAAAGGGGCGCCACAGCTCGAGCGCCACGGCGGAGCGGGTATTGCCCATTTCCTTAGCCAGCGCGGGCACGGACGGGTCGGAGAGGGTGCAGATCACCTCATTGTTCGCAGGCAGGCGCGAGCGGGTGACGCCCTCGGCCACCATGCGCGCGTCGCAGAGGATCGGCGCGCCCTTGGCCAGCGCCTTGCGCCCGGCTTCACCCGCGCCCTGCGAGAAGACCAGATCGTCCACTACATCCACCATGCCGCTGGCATGGGCGACGCGCACGGCGAGCTTTTCCAGATCGGCGGGAATGCGCGATAGGTCCGTCTCGGCGCGGATGATAGAGAAGGAACGGTCGTAAATCTGCTGGCCGTCCTTGATATAGTCGATTTTATTATCGGGCATCGGTCATTTCCCGGCGGTGTTGAGTAAAAGCGCCGCTTCCTCGATTGTGATGTTTGCCGCCAATAGCCGTCCGAAGCGCGATGGTCCAGCGGGATGGCGTAAAAAGAGGTCATAACGCCCTTCACCGACCGCGATGAGCGTGGCCGGGGCGGGGCGGATGGCGGCGCAGGATTTCGGGCAGCCGGTCAGATGCACGGGCGCGGCCTCGTCGAGCAGCCCGGCAAGCTTCGCGGCGTCGGCTTGCGTGTCGGCAAGTGCCGAGACGCAGCCGGTTGAGCCGGAGCAGGTGATGATACCTGCAAGCGGATGGCCCGGCTCGCCAATAAGGCCGGTGGCGGAGAGACGCTCCAGAACGCTGGGGGCCTGGGCTGCGACAATGTCGGGCAGGAGCACGCCTTGCCAAGGCGTCAGGCGAATCTGCCCGCCATTGGCTTCGGCGGCGATATGGGCAATTGCGCGCAGCCGCTTCGGTGTGAGTCGCCCGAGCGGTGCGGCGGCTCCCGCATAGGCGAGCCCTTCCTGCCGCTGCGGATGCACACCCAGATGCGCGAAAGGGCGTGGAGCAGCGCGATGCCAGTCCGTGGCGGGAGCGACAGGGAAGGCGAGGCGGGTTTTTAGCCGATCCAGCACCTCCGATGCGGGCATTTCGGCGAGAAGATGCTTCATGCGCGTGACGCCAGGACGCGTGGCGCTCAATTCCAGGAAGAGGTCGAGCAGGCCGGTGATGAGGGCAGGGGCATTTTCGAGGGCGACCATGCCGAAGCCATGCTCCCTCCTTCCCCCTTGCGGGGAAGGTGCCCGCGTCAGCGGGCGGATGGGGGTGGTGACGCTTGCGCTTTTGCTGAAGACAGAGGCGCAAGCGTCACCACCCCCATCCGTCTGCTCCGCAGACACCTTCCCCGCAAGGGGGAAGGAGGGTGCCACCGGCGGACATGAGGCGAGACCGAAGACGAAGCGCTCGCGATCCTCGGTTGCCGCAAGCCAAATATCGCTCGTATGGTTGGTGACAGCGCAAGCTTCGCCGCCGTCGAGCAGAATCGAAAATTTCGGCGATAGCGCGTGATAAACGGGTGTCAGTTGCAGCGTTTCGAGCAGGTTTTCGGCCAGCGGCAGCGTATCGATAAGGAACGCGGCGTCGATCCCTGCAGTCGCATTGACCATCACATTGCGGATATCGTCGCCCTCGGGCACGAGCGGCCCCAGCCTTGCCGCCGTAAGCGCCAGAATCACATATTCCTCATCACCAAGGCCGATCCCACGCAATTGCAGATTGGCGCGGCTGGTGAGTTCGATGATGCCGTTGCCATATCTTTCCGCGACATCGGCGACCGCGCGCGCCTGGGACGTAGAAAGGCGACCGCAGGAGAGCTTCACCCGGCAGATGCGCCCATCCGCGGCTTCCGTCATGCGGAACAGGCCGGGGCAGGCGGATCGCCTTTCCACCCTGTCGCCCGATATGGCGCATGCTTTCAGCACTCGGTTTTCTCCGTTCCGTCTTGTCATCCAGATGTTATATCACCATCACACCTATCGAAAACATGATTACGAACAAGGTCTGGAAGCGACATGACACCATGGCTGACGATCATCGGCATCGGCGAAGACGGCATGGACGGGCTCGGCCGCGCCGCGCGTGAAGCGTTGGCCACTGCAAAGATCATCTTCGGCGGCAGGCGGCATCTCGATTTTCTGGACAGCGATATCAAAGGTGAACGCGTTCCGTGGCCGGCGCCGTTTTCCGCAGGTATCGACATGGTCCTGGCGCATCGGGGCGCGCCGGTTGTGGTGCTGGCGAGCGGCGACCCGATGTTCTATGGCGTGGGGGCGGTGTTTGCGCGTCATGTCGCCCGTCAGGAAATGCATATTCTGCCATTTCCGTCCTCCTTCTCGCTGGCGGCGGCGCGCATGGCCTGGCCCCTGCAGGATGTGACCCTGCTCAGCGTCCATGGCCGTCCGCTGGAAATAATCGAAGCTTACATTCAGCCCGGCAACCGGCTGTTGATCCTCAGCAATGATGGGGAAACCCCGGCACAAACGGCGCGGATGCTGGAGGCGCGCGGCTTCGGCGAGAGCCATATCACGGTCCTCGAACATCTGGGCGGACCGAAAGAGCGCCAGCTCGACGGCAAGGCGAGCGGTTGGGCGCATGGGCGCACCGCCGATCTCAACGTGCTCGCCGTCGAAAGCAGGGGCGGGGCACGGGCTTTTTCGCTGCTGGCCGGGCTGCCCGACGCGGCGTTCGAGAATGATGGGCAACTCACCAAGCGCGACGTGCGTGCCGCCACGCTCGGCCGCCTCGCGCCGAAGCCGCGCGAATTGCTCTGGGATGTGGGGGCGGGGTGCGGCTCCATCGGCATTGAATGGATGCGCGCTCACTCCACCTGCCGCGCCATCGCCATCGAGGCGCATGAACAACGTCAGGGCATGATCGAGCGCAACCGCCTTGCGCTCGGCGTGCCGGGGCTCGAACTCGTCAAGGGCGAGGCGCCGGGCGCATTGGCCGGCCTCGAAGCGCCGGATGCGGTTTTCATCGGCGGCGGCTTTACCGATGAAGGTATGGCGGAGGCCTGCTGGAATAGCTTGAAGCCTGGCGGGCGGCTCGTCGCCAATGCCGTGACCATCCAGAGCGAAATGATGCTGGTGGAATGGCAGAGGAAGATCGGCGGGGAACTAACGCGGCTGTCCGTCAGCCACGCCGCGCCGCTGGGAGGATTTGACGTCTGGCGGCAGGCGCTGCCGGTGACGATGCTTTCGGCGGTGAAGCCGATGGAGTAAGATGATCTGGGAAATCTGGGGAGGGGGAAGATGTCATTGGTTCGTAATGAGCGGATAAAGCTGCTGGCGTCCAATCTGGACCGGCTGTCTACCGCATTCATTGCCGTGGGCGTTCTCGGCAATACGTTCACTTTTACACCGGGGGCTAGCATGCTTTTCCCCGCGTTGAATATCGCAGCTTGGATTTTTCCGGCAATTATTCTACATTTAATAGCAAGTTTGGTTCTCGGGAGACTACGGGCATGAGCGCTCAGATATTCATGTGGTGGGTTTTTCCGATCTCGGTTGGTCTGATCGGCCTTGGCTGGCTTTGGTACCAGAAACGCTACAACGGCGACTATTGGCGCTAAAGCTGTGCCTTCTACCAGATCTTTTATCTTTTCATTCTGCCGGTTCTCTTAGCCGCAGGCGGCTATGGTGCCGTTCGTTGGCAGGAGTATCTGAACAGGCGTGCGGACACCAAGCAATCGCGCAGATGACTCACCACGACCCAGCAGATTTTCATGGGGCGGGTTTTTCCGATCTTGTCGGTGTGGTTTGATATGACAAGCACTACGGCAACCATCTCCCGCTGATTAACCCCACGCACCAATCCTGATAAAATCCATCCGATTTTTTTAAAACATGACTTGCGTAGTCATATTACATTCGGCTAAGGCTTCCTCACCGTATCTTTCGGATGTCCGGGAGCCAACAAATGCCGCATCTTCTCAGCGCCACCACCCGCGTCACGCTTTCGCAGCCTCATGTCATCATGAGCAGGCTTCTCGAACATTTTGCGGAACATGGGGCTATCACCACGGCGGAGCGGGGGGGCGAGATTGCGCTTTCCTATGGCCGGGCGGTGGTCGAAGCCGATGACGAGAGCCTGACTTTCCTCGCCGAGGGCGAGGACGATACGGGCCTCGCCTATGTCAAATATGCCGTGGCGGAGCACCTCCTTGAATTCGCAGATGGCCAGACGCCGAGGATCGTCTGGAGCGGCCATGGCGCGGCGGGCTCGCCGCTGCCTTATTTCCGCGAGATGCGCGTCGTTTCTTCCCGCAACATCACGCCGCATATGCGCCGCGTCATGCTGCGCGGCAAGGATCTGCAACGCTTCACCCATGGCGGGCTGCATGTGCGCCTTATTTTCCCGCCAAAGGGCGTGGCGCAGCCGCAATGGCCTGTTACCGGCGAGGACGGTCGCCCGGTCTGGCCGGATGGCGAGCACAAGCTCACCCACCGCATCTACACGATCCGCAATCTCGACGTGGAGCGGGGCGAGGTGGATATTGATATCGTGCTGCATGAAGGCGACGAGACGCCGGGCTCGTCCTTTGCGCTCAATGCAAGCGAGGGCGATCTGGTCGGCATGACCGGGCCGGGCGGCGGCAGCTTGCAGGAGGCCGACTGGTATCTCTTCGCCGGCGATGAAACCGCGCTTCCCGCCATCGGCCGCATCCTGGAAGATCTGCCTGTTCATGTTAAGGCCGTGGTCCGCATTGAGGTGGACAGCGCCGCCGAGGAGCAGAAGCTTTATTCCAGCGCCGATATCGATCTCGTCTGGCTACACCGCAACGGGCGCGAAGCCGGCACGACCACGTTTCTCGCCGATGCGGTTCGCGCGGTGGAATTCCCTGCCGATGGCACGCGCATCCATGCCTGGGCGGGCTGCGAGTTTAGCGCCTTCCGCGCCATCCGCACTTACCTGCGCAAGGAGCGCAAGCTCGACAAGCAGGAGCATCTCGTCGTTTCCTACTGGCGCCGCGGCTTCGATGGCGATAATGCACGGCGTGAAAAAGACGAAAGCAACTGATACAAGGCGCTTTTAGTTTATGGAGATATATGTTGGCGGTAGCGCCGGGTTAATGTAATTTGTGACTCCGCTTTTCGTAACATCCGTGTAGCATTGGTCTTTGGCTGATATAGCGGCTTCCAGAGGTGGAACGCAATTGTTCAGCAGATTCATTAGAGTATGCATCTCTCCCGTGGAGGGGAGGATATCGGCTTCCTGTACGGGCCTGCCCAAGCTGTTGCGCAGATCTTCCAGATAATCTATGCCGTCATAGACGTTCTGCACCCTGTGCATGATTTGGTTATGGTCTGTAAAATTCAGGTTGAACTGATATACAGGTGTCTGCGGCATATCCGGAGTGCTGTTATGGGTTAATCCAAAACCATGGAGAAATTCATGCATTAATATAGAATATAAATATTTTTCAACTACTTGTTGTATATTGTTCGAACCGAATGAAGTCATTAGCGATTGAGTTTCGACGTTATTTAGATTTATAGTTGTGGCTACTGTTACAAGCGTTTTTCCGGGGGTTGCTTGCCCCCACATATTGGTAATCATATCCGTAGGAAAAGTTATCGCCTCGTCGCCACTAGTAGCCCATTGCTCTACGTTGCCCGTTCTGACGCGAAAATTGTCAACTGGCCCGCCTTGAACCCAAGGTTGCATTGGAAGAAGGTGGCCGAAGATACCGTTCAGCACGGTTCCCACACGGTTCAAGACATTGGTTGCGATCATGTCTACCGTGAATTGCCCGTGTCCTTGTACACTAAAGGTAACCAGAGATCGGCCGGGCTGGACGCCATATACGATAGTGCCGCCATACGCGACCCCTGCATTATAAAGCTGCCTCCCGCTCATGGCGCTTTTCATGTAATAGACTTTGACATCAGCATTTTGTGCGTTGGTCTCCATAGGAAACGTCAATGATCCTAAAAAAAGCAACAAGACTCTCACGCCGTCTCTAAAAGATTTAATCATTGATGTTAGGCTCCGACGTAGTGGCGCCAAACAAAATGTCTGCAATATATGGATTGCCACTTCGATCCGTTGTACCTGTGCAATAGACCAAAGCTGGAGTGCCTATTGCATTCGCCTGCAAGGCTGCTGCATAGGCTGCCTTTCCAAACGCTGTGTCCAGTCCGCTTTGCCCCATGTACACATATGTGTTCTGGTCTTTATTTGCCTTAAAGTTGATATAGAATTGTCCATTCCCCCAAGGGGCCGCCGCGACAGCCGTTACAAAGCCAGCTGAAAAACCGGTAAATTGCCCTTCGCAAATATTATTGTAGTCGTCTGTGAGCAGGAGGGGACGACTGGCTGGTTCTTCCGCAAATGCATAGCTGGCAGGAAGGAAATACAGGCAGACGCTTAGCGCGGAAATCAATTTCATTTTTATACCTCGTTTTAAAATATCTTTAGAGCGCGTATATCATAGGTTGCATATATCCTGTTTGTCAACCGTTTTGGTGCGCGCTTCGATCGCTGCTTGCCGCTCGAATGTTCACGGCCGCTCGGACTTGGCTGCCAAGTCCAACTGGGAGGAGCATTTCGTCGTTTCCTACTGGCGCCGCGGCTTCGATGGCGATAATGCACGGCGTGAAAAAGACGACAGTAATTGATCCGGCGATTCCCTGCCGGATAAATCCAGGTTCTGGTGATGCTCCGGCGGTTCTTTTCCTACTACATGCCTCATAAGAGGCTGTTTCTTCTTGATTTTGGTTGTGCCGTCCTCTCCGGTCTTCTGGAGTTGGGCTTTCCGATGGCCATCAAGGTCTTTGTCGACCATCTCCTGCCGGGGCAGGATTGGGTGCTGATCCTGCTTGCCTCCGCGGGGCTTCTCTTCGTCTATCTCGTGAATACCGGTCTTATGGCGATCGTGACCTACTGGGGCCACAAGCTCGGCATCAACATCGAGACGGAGATGCGGCGCAAGCTCTTCGATCATCTGCAGAAGCTCTCCTTCCGGTTCTACGACAACAACAAGACTGGCCATCTGATCGCCCGCGTCACCAAGGATCTGGAGGAGGTGGGAGAGGTTGCTCATCACGGGCCGGAAGACCTCTTCATCGCCATCATGACGTTCCTTGGCGCCTTTGCGCTGATGTTCTCGGTCAATGTCCATCTGGCCCTGATCACGGCTGCGGTGGTGCCGCTGGTGGCCTGGCTGACGAGCCGCTATGGCGGGCGCATGACGCGCAACTGGCAGGCGCTCTATCGCCGCATCGGGGATTTCAATGTGCGGATCGAGGAGAATGTCGGCGGCATGCGCGTCGTGCAGGCCTTCGCCAATGAGAATCACGAGCGCATGCTGTTCGCACAGGACAACAGCCGCTATCGCCAGACCAAGCTCGAGGCCTATCGCATCATGGCCGCGAGCACATCGCTCAGCTATATGTCGATGCGGCTGACCCAGCTCATCGTCATGCTGGCGGGCACATGGTTCGTGCTGCATGGGCAGCTGACCAATGGCGGCTTCATCAGCTTCCTGCTGCTGGTCGGGGTATTCATCCGCCCCATAGAGAAGATCAATTCCGTCATCGAGACCTATCCCAAGGGCATAGCCGGGTTCCGCCGCTACATCGAGTTGCTGGATACCGCGCCCGATATCGCCGACGCGCCGGATGCCGTCGCCGTAACGCAGCTCAAGGGCGACATAAGCTATCGCGGCGTCACGTTCGGCTATAGCGCGGACAGACAAGTGCTGCGCGGCATCGATCTCGACATCCGCGCGGGCGAAACCGTGGCTTTCGTCGGTCCGTCCGGGGCGGGCAAGACTACGCTCTGCTCGCTCCTGCCGCGCTTTTACGAAATCGAGGCGGGGGAGATCAGCATCGATGGCGTCGACATCCGCAAGATGACGCTTGCTTCTCTCCGCAGCCAGATCGGCATCGTGCAGCAGGACGTTTTTCTGTTCGGCGGCACGATCCGCGAAAACATCGCCTATGGCCGCCTCGGCGCGAGCGACCAAGAAATCGAGGCGGCAGCGCAGCGGGCGCGGCTGGAGGCGATGATCGCGAGCCTGCCTGATGGCTATGAAACCGTCATCGGCGAGCGCGGCGTGAAACTCTCTGGCGGGCAGAAACAGCGCCTGGCGATTGCGCGCATGTTCCTGAAGAACCCGCCGATCCTGATCCTCGACGAGGCGACCTCGGCGCTCGACACGGAAACAGAACGGGCGATCCAGCAATCGCTGGCCGAACTTTCAGCGGGGCGCACCACGCTCGTCATCGCGCACCGGCTGGCGACGATCCGCAATGCTGACCGGATCGTGGTGGTGGACGAGACCGGCGTGGCGGAGCAGGGCAGGCACCGCGACCTCATTGCCGCCGGGGGAATTTATCGCCGGCTGCATGACGCGCAGTTCGAGCTGACTGGGAGTTAGCATAAAATGGACGCCGACATTTCCGTGTGACGGCAAGGGCTTCCGATCAAGTGCTCGGCGAAAACTTCTCATCCTCCATACGCTCCCGCCGGAATCCCTCGCTCGCACGCATTAGATTGCGGGTATAATTCTCGCGCACATTGCCCCTGGCGAGATCGCTTGCCTCCAATTCCTCCACGATCTCGCCATTCTGCATCACCGCCAGCCGGTCGCACATATGGGTGACGACCGCCAGATCATGGCTGACCATGACGAAGGTTAGCTTGCGATCGCGGCGGATTTGTTCGAGCAGGTTCAGCACTTCCGCCTGCACGGAGGCATCGAGCGCCGAGGTCGGCTCGTCGAGGAGCAGGATCGAGGGTTCGATGATCAGCGCGCGGGCAATGGCGGCGCGCTGGCGCTGGCCGCCGGAAAGCTGGTGCGGATAACGGAAGCGGAAACTCGAGCCTAGGCCCACCTCATCGAGCGCCTGGACGATGCGCTTCTCCGTTTCGTCGAAGCCATGGACGGCGAGCGGCTCGAGCAGCAGGCGATCCACCGTCTGGCGGGGATGCAGTGAGCCGTAAGGATCCTGGAACACCATCTGGACGGTGCGGTAGAAAGCCTTGCCGCGCGGGGTGGCGAGCGGTTTGCCATCGACGTGGATTTCGCCGGAGGCGACAGGCGCGAGCCCCGCTACGGCACGCAGCAGCGTCGATTTGCCGGAGCCGGATTCGCCGACAAGGCCGAAGGAATCGCCCTGCGCCACGTCGATGCTGACGCCCTTCAGCGCACGGAAATGATCGAAGGCGACTTCGAGATTTTTAATGGAAAGGGCTGGGGCTTCAGTCATTGCGACCACTCCGCCTGACGCTGCAAGGTGGGGAGGGGATGCCGGTCCGCGCCCAGCTTCGGCATGCAGTCGAGCAGCCCCTGCGTATAGGGATGCTTCGCATTGGCGAGGTCGCTTGCGGCAATCTCTTCGACGATACGGCCCGCATACATGACGATGACGCGATCGCAGAAGGAGGAGACGAGGCGCAGATCGTGCGAAATGAAGATAAGGCCCATGCCGCGCTCCGCCACCAGCCGGTCAAGAATGCCGAGCACTTCCAGCTGTACCGTTACGTCGAGGGCCGATGTCGGCTCGTCGGCAATGAGCAGTTCTGGCCCGGCAATCAGCATCATGGCGATCATGGCGCGCTGACCCATGCCGCCTGAGACCTCATGCGGATAGAGATTGAACACGCGCTCCGGGTCGCGGATCTGCACCGCTTCCAGCATTTCGAGCGTGCGCCGCCTGGCTTCCGCGCGGCCGACATTTTCATGGGTGCGCAGCGTCTCGACGATCTGGCGGCCGATGGTCATGACCGGGTTCAGCGAATATTTCGGGTCCTGCAGCACCATGGCGATGCGGCTGCCGCGCAATCGGCGGCGCTCAGTGGGCGAAGCGGTGAGAAGATCGATGCCGCTGAAATCGAGGCGCTTGGCGGTGATTTCCGCATGGGGCGGCGTCAGGCCCATGATGGCGCGGCCCGTCTGCGATTTACCGGAGCCGGATTCGCCGACGATGCCAAGCCGCTCGCGTCCGAGCGAAAAGGAGACGCCGCGTACCGCCTCGACCGTGCCGGTGCGGGTGGGGAAGCGGACGCGGAGGTCTTCGACGGTGAGAAGTGCGCTCATTGATTGTTCCCCCGCGGATCGAGCGCATCGCGCAGGCCATCGCCGAGCAGGTTGAAGCCGAGGCTGACGATGAGGATAGCGAGGCCGGGCATGGCCGCGACCCACCATTCGTCGAGGATGAAGCGGCGGCCCGAAGCGATCATCGCGCCCCATTCCGGCAATGGCGGCTGCGCGCCGAGGCCTAGGAAGCCGAGCCCGGCGGCGGTGAGGATGATGCCGGCCATGTCGAGCGTCACCCGCACAATGAGCGATGAGAGGCAGAGCGGCATGATATGGCGCACGACGATGCGGGCAGGGGAGGCGCCCATCAGTTGCACCGCGGCGATATAGTCGGAATTGCGCACCGTCAGCGTCTCCGCCCTCGCGATGCGCGCATAGGGCGGCCAGGAGGTGATGGCGATGGCGATCACCGCATTCTCGATCCCCGGCCCGAGCGCGGCGACGAAGGCGAGCGCGAGGATGAGCTTGGGGAAGGCGAGGAAAATATCGGTGATGCGCATCAGCACCGCATCGACCCAGCCGCCGGCATAGCCCGCGACGGTGCCCACCAGCAACCCGATGGGCGCGGCGATGATGGCGACGAGCAGCACGACATAGAGCGTCAGCCGCGAGCCGTAGATGAGGCGCGAGAAGATGTCGCGGCCCTGGTCGTCGGTGCCGAGCAGATATTCGCCGCCGGGCGGGAGAAGCCGCTGCGTCGCGAGGTCGCCTGATATGGGGGAATGTGGCGCGAGCAGGTCGGCGAAGGCGGCGACGAAGGCGAGCGCTAGGATGATTACGAGGCCAAGGACGGCGAGCCGGTTGGCGGTGAAGCGCCGCCAGACCATATAGGCGCGGCCCAGCCGGGCCTGCGCGCGGGATTGCGGGCGGTCGGAGAGGAGCCACGCGGAGAAGCCTCTTTGCCCGGTTGTATTTGTCATCTCGCTCATCGTGCGCGTGTCCGGGGATCGAGGGTCCGATAGAGAAGATCGGAAAGAAGGTTCAAGGCGATGAAGACAGAGCCGATGACGATCGTACCGCCGAGTACGGCGTTCATGTCGGCATTCTGCAGCGAGTTGGTGATGTACTGGCCAAGGCCTGGCCAGGAGAACACGGTTTCGGTCAGAACCGAGCCTTCCAGCAGACCGGCATAGGAGAGGGCAATCACCGTAACCAGCGGTACGGCGGCATTGCGCAGTGCGTGGCCCCAGATGATGCTCCGCTCGGAGAGGCCCTTGGCGCGGGCGGCGACGATATATTCCTGCTCCAGCTCGTTCAGCATGAAGGAACGTGTCATGCGGCTGATATAGGCGAGCGAATAATAGCCGAGCAGGCAGGCGGGCAGCACGATATGATTGAGGATATCGCGCAGCGCATCCCATTGGCGCTGAATGATGGCGTCGAGAATGTAGAAGCCGGTGATCGGCATGAAGGTGTATTCGTAAACGACGTCGATGCGCCCCGGTCCCGCTGTCCAGCCGAGCCGGGCATAGAACACCAGCAACGCCATCAGCCCCAGCCAGAAGATCGGCACCGAATAGCCGAACAGGCCGATGACCCGAACCGCCTGGTCGAAAAACCCGCCCCGCTTCACTGCCGCCAGCACGCCGAGCGGCACGCCGATGAGGGAGCCGATGATGGTGCCGAGCGTTGCCAGTTCCATGGTCGCGGGGAAGACGCGGCGGATATCGGTCATGACGGGATTGGTGGTCAGCACCGACGTGCCGAAATCGCCATGCAGCGCTTTTCCGACATAGATGATGAACTGCCAGTAGAGTGGCTCGTTGAGGCCCAGTTCCTCACGGGCTCGGGCAATGGTGCTGGCTGGCGCGCGGTCGCCGACGATGGCGAGCACTGGGTCGATGGGGATGACGCGCCCGATGAAGAAGGTGACGGCGAGCAGGCCGAGATAGGTTGTGATCACCACGCCGAGGAAGGCGGCGATGGAGATGGTCATGCGGGTGATGCGGCTTTGCCGGGCCGTTTGCGTCATATCGAGTGATGCCATGACATGGGAGCCGTTTCTGATGGGGACGCTGGCGGGAGAGTCTCCCCTTTGCCCTGCCGGACGAGTTCGCGCCCTCCTTCCCCCTTGCGGGGAAGGTGCCCGCGTTAGCGGGCGGATGGGGGTGGTGACGTTTGCGCTTTTGCTGGAAACAGTTGCGCACGCGTCACCACCCCCACCCGACCCTTCGGGCCACCCTCCCCGCAAGGGGGAGGGAGTGCGCGTCGGGAGTGCGCCCTATTTCTTCGACACCGGATATACAT
Source organism: Paramesorhizobium endophyticum (assembly GCF_014640615.1). Lineage (GTDB taxonomy): Bacteria > Pseudomonadota > Alphaproteobacteria > Rhizobiales > Rhizobiaceae > Paramesorhizobium > Paramesorhizobium endophyticum. The sequence goes on from NZ_BMHH01000003.1 coordinate 164,647, forward strand.
AGTTGGTCGAGAAGGTGGGCCCGAGCTTGTAATTCTCGATATTGTCCCGCACGCCCGCAACCTCGGTCTGCTGGTAGAGGATCACGAAGGGGCTTTCGTCGAGCACCTTCTTCTGCAGATCGTGATACATCTCGATGCGCTTGGCGGTGTCGCGTTCCAGCACGGCGGCCTTGGTTTCCTTCGTCAGCTCCGGAATATCCCAGGCATTGCGCCAGGCGAGCGTCTTGGCGGACGCACCATCGCCATTGTCAGGATTAGAGGTGAAGGTGTCGGCGTTGCTGTGCGGGTCCCAATAGTCCATGCCCCAGTCGCCGATATAGATATCGTGGTTGCGGGCGCGGTATTTGGTAAGCGTCTGCTTGCCGTCGCCAGGGACGATCTCCAGCTTCACGCCTGCCTTGGCGAAGGTCTGCTGCATGGATTCGGCGATGCCGGTGATCGGCTGGGTGTTGCGCGCGTCGATGGTGACGGAGAAGCCGTCCTTGAGGCCTGCCTTTTCCAGAAGCGCCTTGGCCTTCTTCACGTCGAGCTTGTAGGGCTTGTCATCCACCGCGCCCAGAACGCCCGCCGGCAGAAAGGTCTGGTGGATCGTGCCTATGCCCTTGATCAGCGTCTTGCCGATGGCGTTGTAGTCCACGAGATATTTCAGCGCCTCGCGCACTTCCGGCTTTGCCAGGGTGGGGTTCTTCTGGTTCAGGCTGAAATAATAGACCGTGCCCTTGGGCGCGCTGGTGATATGGATGCCCTTTTTCTTCGACACCGCTTCCATGTCGCCTGGCTGGAGGTTGCGCGCGATATCGACGTCGCCCTTTTCGAGGAGCAGGCGCTGGGTCGCGCTTTCCTTGACGTGGCGATAAATAATGCGGTTCAGCTTCGCCTTCTCACCGTAATAATTGTCGTTGCGCTCCATGACGAGGATCTCGTTGGCCCGCCAGTCGCGGATTTTCAGCGGGCCGGAGCCGGCATAATGGGACTTCAGCCAGGCATTGCCTAGATCGTTGTCAACGACATTCTCCAGCACCAGCTTCTTGTCCACCACGGAGGCCACATCGGCGGTGAGGCAGTTGAGAACAAAGCTCGGCGCGTAGGGCTGGTCGACGGTCAGCACGAAGGTGCTGGGGTCGACCGCCTTCGCCTTCTCCTCGACATTATCAGGCTTGAGGCCGAACTGGGTGAGAATGAAGGACGGGCTGCGGTCGAGCTTCACGGCGCGCTGGATCGAGAACGCCACGTCCTCGGCAGTCACAGGATTGCCGGAGGCGAATTTGAGGCCGGGCTTGAGCTTGAACGTATAGGTCAGGCCATCGTCGGAAACGGTCCAGCTTTCGGCGATATCGCCCACGACCTTGGAGGTGTCGTTGAGGTCGAGGCGGACGAGCCGGTCATAGGCATTGCCGATGATTTCGCCGGTGCTGATCTCGAAGGACTCGCCGGGATCGAGCGTGATGATGTCATCGAACGCCCATGCCATGACCAGCGTGTCCTGCGGCGTTGCCGCTGACGCAGGTCCCGCCGCCGTGAGAGCCAGGGCAATCGCCGCCCCGGCGGCAAGCATCCGAAATCGTCCGAAATTCATCATCATAATCGTTCCCTTGACTTAAAAAGACTCGCTTCAGCCCCCGGCCCGTTCTTTAGCCACATGATCTTTTTCGAAAGCCAGCATCTTTTTCGCCGGCGCCGGCCTTCGTTTCAAAATCATGCTTCGTGCCAGGCGGAGCGCAGCACCCTCAACCAGTTCCCACGGCAGATTTTCGCGAGGTCTTCCTCACCATATCCAGCCTTTCGCAATGCGGCAATCAGGTTTTGCATGCCTGCTGCATCGCCGATGTCGCGGGGAATAAGCGCGCCGTCATAATCCGAGCCGAGCGCGACGCAGTCGATGCCTGCGCGTTCGACCATATGGTCGATATGGCGCACCATGTCTTCAAGCGGTGTGTCTGCGTTTTCCCGCCCGTCGGCGCGCAGCATGGTGACGGCGAAGTTGAGGCCAACCAGCCCCTTGCGCTCGCGGATCGCGTCGAGCTGGCGGTCGGTGACATTCCGCGCGACCGGAGTCAGCGCATGAGCATTGGAATGGCTGGCGATGGGCGGCTGGTCGCTCAACTCCACCACATCCCAGAAGCCTTTCTCCGTCATATGAGCGGTATCGATCAAGATGCCCAGGCTGTTGCACGCCTTGACGAGCTCGCGTCCCGCATCATTCAGGCCGGGGCCGGTATCCGGGCTCATCGGATAGGCGAAGGGTACGCCATGGCCGAAAATGGTGTTGCGGCTCCAGACGGGGCCGAGCGAGCGTAGGCCCGCCGCATAGAATACTTCGAGCGCGGCCAGATCCTTGTCGATGGGCTCGCATCCCTCCATGTGCAGCACCGCGGCGAACTTGCCCTCCGCCAGGGCCCTGTCGATGTCCGCGCCGCTACGGCAGAGCGTCCAGCCGCCGGCCCGGTCGATCTTATGGGCGATGGCGGCAAGTTCCAGCGCGATGCCGAGGGAAGGGGAGCGTTCCAGCGGAGCGGAGAGGGGCGTCTGGTAATGACCGTTCTCGTCGGGCTTGCCTAAAGTGAGGCCACCTTCGGAGGGAATATAGATGGCGCAGAGGCCCCCGATGACGCCGCCCTTTTTGGCGCGCAGCATATCCAGATGTCCGCGGTCGGTGCCGTCGATGAATTCCCTGACCGGATCGGCGCCCTTGCGGGCATTGCTCCACAAACGCAAAAGCACATCGTTATGACCGTCGAAAACGGTTTGCATCGCATCATCCTCTCTTGACGAATTCCAAACGCAACACCCTGGATTTCCGATTCGTATTTAGACGAGAAAGCCGAGGGAGTCGCTGGATTTTGTATGATGGGATGTGCTCGAAATACGAGATATAGTAAAAATTAATATACTTGAATTCTGTAAAACTATGTTTCGTTTATATTTTAAGAAACCAGATCGAATTTGAAATAAAAAATAAAATATCCATTAAATTGGGGTTTCGCTTTGGTTAAATGTGTTGCAAGTTACTTTCGCTGGCAACCCACCCAGCTCTGAGACCCGGCGCTCCCCAAGCCCGCTAGCCCCCGGATTGCCGGGTCTCTTCATTTCTTTTCTTTCCTCCTCCAAAGTTGAAGCCGCCCTGAAAGGGGCGGCTTTTTTTTCGGATTAGAAAAGGCTGGCGTAGGATTTGCCTTGGGCTGCCAAGTCGGTTGTAGACGCATCGAAATCGCCGCGCGCTATGAAAATGATGACGAAGAATGCCATTAGGAAAAGGCTGAGCGTTGCTCTGGCTAGAAGTTCTGGATTCATGGAGATTCTCTCAATTAACATTAGTAACTTATTAAATATCGATGTTTGCCGCAAGCAGCAGGATCAGTCATGAAATAATGCACTAAATGGTTGATTGCGTCAATAGTATTTCATTCAAGAATAGAAACGCCGGGCGCTTCGCTTTTCAGCAAAACACCCGGCGCTTAAGAGCCCTGGACTGAAACGAGCGTTAGAACTTGTAGTTGACGCCCGCCTTGATGGCGTGGTTTTTCAGATTGTCGCGCTGGTCTCTGCCCGCGACTTCCGTCTTCACGTCGCCGAAGCGCATATAGTCATATTCCACCTTGGCGGAGAGGGGGCCGGAGATCTGCTGCTCCACGCCCGCGCCCAGAAGGACGCCGCCTTCCCAGTCGCTGCCCGAGGTGACGGTGCCCTTCGGCTTGAACTTGGTCACGCCATAGCCGAGCGTGCCGTAGACGAGCGTCTTGTCGAGCGCGACACCGGCCTTCGCCTTGGCGACACCCGACCAGGATTGCTGCAGCGTGCCGCCACGGCCGAGGCGATGTTCGGCTTCGGCGAAATTGCCTTCCAGTTCGCCGCCATAGACGAATTTGCCGTTCTGGAAATTCTTGCCGACGACAAGGCCGCCCAGCGCGCCGGTGCGGTTGGAGAACGGGTTGGGGAATTCCGACGAGGACGCGCCGATCTGCGCGCCGACATAATTGCCGGACCAGTCAGTGCCCGAGTCGAGCGGCGCTGGTTCAGAATAGTCGTTGTTGTAATTGCCGAGATCTGCGGCCAGCGCTACCGGCGCGGAAAGGGTTGCGGCGAGGCCGGCGACAAAGGCAAGCGAAAGGGGGCGTTTGGACATTTACGAATACTCCGATATGCGAATGGCGCGGGAATTGCTGACTATCCGCCGCACCGAAACTCTCCTTTCGGGATGTACGGCAAATGTGCCCGAAATGCGTAAAATTCGAACTTAATTATATGTTTTCTTTAGTGAATTTTCATTTATGCTTAACGATGGGTAAATGGTCCTTTTGGATATGTTAACGCAGCGGCCAGAAATACATCAGCGCCGGAACCGCCGTCAGCACGATGAGGAAAGACAGGGGCAGGCCCAGGCGCGGGTAGTCGCTGAACTTATAGCCACCCGGACCCATGACGAGCGTGTTGCACTGGTGGCCGATGGGGGTGAGGAAGTCGCAGCCCGCGCCGATGGCGACGGCCATGAGAAAGGCTTCAGGCTTGAAGCCTAGGCCGGTCGCAAAACTGGTGGCGATAGGCGCCATGACGAGCACAGTCGCGGCATTATTGAGAAACGGCGTGACGGCCATGGCTGTGACGAGGATCAGCGCCAGCGCCCCGTAAGCCGGAAGATGATGGCCGAAGATTGTGAGCCAGTTGGCGATGACATTGCTTGCGCCCGTCGTCCGCAGGGCATCGCTGACCGGGATCAGCGCGGCGAGCATGACCAGGATGGGGCCGTTGATTGCGCCATAGACCTCGCGCAGAGGCAGGGCGCGGAAGAGCACCATGGCGACGGCGGCAGCGAAAAAGGCGACCGCGACCGGCAGCACCCCGAGCGCCGTTGTCCCCATGGCGGCGATGAGGATAACGAGTGGCACCAGCCCGCGCCGGATGCTGCCCAGCAGGATGGGGCGGCGGGCGAGGGGAAGGCAGCCGAATTCGCGCAATATGTTTGGCAGGTTGCTATCCTTGCCCTGCAGCACGATCACATCGCCCAGCCGGAAGATGATTTCGCCAAGCCGCTCCTTGATGCCCTCGCCCTGGCGGCTTACCGCGAGGAGGTTGACGTTATAGCGGTCGAACAGGGCCAACTGCCGGGCCGAGAGGCCGATGAGCGGCGAACCATCGGTGATGACGGCCTCGATCGTATCTATTTCCGCCGAGTTACCGTTCGCCGAGGGTTTGCGCTCCGCCGAGAGCACCAGCTTTCCCTGCGTCACGATCTGGTCGAGCGCCTTCGGGTCGCCCTCGATCAGCAGGAGGTCGTTTTTCTTGAGAACGGCATCGGGAAGCGGGGGCATCTTCCTGTCTGTGCGTATGATCGAAATCACCCGTGCATTGCTTTCGACCGATTGAAGGAGTTCGGCGACGGTCTTGCCGAGAGCCGTGGAGTCCTTGGTGACTCTTGCCTCGGAGACGTAATTCTTGATCTCGATGGCTTCATCCAGCGAGGCCGTCTCGCGGGTGCGCGCCGGGACGAGCCAGTAGAACAGGACGAGGAAGATAACGCCGGTGGCGGCAAGCGTCGCGCCGACGGGCGTGAAATCGAACATGGTGAAGGCCTGCCCGGTCAGTTCCGCGCGCATGCGCGAGACGACGATATTGGGCGAGGTGCCGATCTCGGTCATCAGGCCGCCCAGGAGCGAGCCGAACGCCATCGGCATCAGGAAGACGGAAGGCGAGACATTGGACCGGCGGGCAAATTGAAACGCGATGGGGATCATGATCGCCAGCGCGCCAATATTCTTGACGAAGGCCGCCAGCACCGTGACCGTGATGACCAGAACCGCCAATTGCCCCCGCACGGAGGCCAGCCGCGGGGTCAGCCGCTGGATGACCGTTTCCATGAGGCCCGACCGAGCGACACCGGCACTGACGATCAGCGCGCTTCCGACAATGATGACGATTTCGTCGCTGAATCCCTTGAAGGCGGCATCGAAGGGCACGACGCCGACCGCGATGGCGACGAGAAGGGAGCACACCGATACGATATCATAGCGGAAGCGGCCCCAAATGAACGCCGCCATCATCAGCATGATGACGGTAATTGCCAATATCTGCTGGGCGGTCACGCTGCACTCCGTCCAAGACTTATTAAAAAGCGATTCAATATCGTTCGCTTCGAATAACATTGGGCTCAGGCGAAGAAAAGCCAGAGTTGCGCTTGTTGAATCCGGCAGATAATTTCACGGCATCGATTTCATATGGGGAATACGTTTTTGACCCTGTTTCGCGGCCTATCAGCTTTTCCATTGACGCCCACCGATGCGGAGGGCCGGGTGCAGGCGGATGCGCTCGCTATCCTTGTGGAGCGTATCCATGAAGCCGGTGCGGATTCCATCGGCCTGCTCGGCAGTACCGGCGGGTACGCCTTCCTGACGCGGCCTGAACGCAAACGCGCCGTCGAGGCCGCAGTCGCAAAGGTAGGGGGCAGGACGCCTGTTATCGTTGGCGTCGGCGCGCTGCGGACCGACGAGGCGCAGGCACTGGCCCGCGATGCGGCGGAAGCCGGAGCCGATGGCCTGCTGCTCGCGCCGGTCTCCTACACGCCTTTGACCGAGGAGGAAGTGTTCCAGCATTTCGTCGCGGTGGCCTCGGCGACCGAGCTGCCGCTCTGCATCTACAACAACCCGACCACCACCAAATTTACCTTCAGCCATGAGCTGATCGCGCGGCTGTCGGAGGTACCCAACGTCGCCGCCGTCAAGATGCCCGCACCGGCGGATGGCGATTTCGCGGAAGAGATCATGCGCTTGCGGAACCTGACGCCAGATGGTTTCGCCATCGGCTATAGCGGCGATTGGAACGCGGCGAACGCGCTGCTCCACGGCGCGGACGCCTGGTACAGCGTCGTGGCCGGCCTTCTGCCGGAACCCGCGCTGAAGCTCACCCGCGCCGCGCAACGGGGCGATGTGAACGAAGCGCAACGCATGAACGAAGCGTTCCAGCCGCTCTGGACCTTGTTCCAGGAATTCGGCAGCTTCCGCGTCATGTACGCCATCGCCAATCTGCTGGACCTAAGCGAAGCGCAGCCGCCGCGCCCGATCCTGCCATTAGCCGGGGAGGTGCTGGAGCGGGTGAAGGCCGCGCTGAAGTCAGTTTAAGGGAAATGCTGGTGGCGGCCGGTTAACGGTATTCATTCACCGTCCAGAAAACACCCCATGATTTCGCGGCTTCGCGCTGGTTCCTGTCGTGCCCGCTGACAAGCGATCAGTGCTTTCCACAGTGCCCATCGTCTGGCGTGTGCCAAACGGCTTCGTTTAGAAGAAGCGCGGTGTGGAACGTTTTCCAGTTTCGCCCAAAAAGAGCGCGTTCAAGTGGTGACAAAAGCGCGAAATCGAGGAGGTTTTTCGTTTCCTGGAATCTCATGGCATCGAACTTCGGAGCAATGAGAGATGTCTTGACTTCGGATGTGGCGTGGGACGGGTTACCCAAGCATTGGCTACCAAATTCCATAAGGCGATTGGTATTGATATTTCACCAACCATGATTGCGAAAGCAGAAAATTATCGAGAGAAAAATGGTTGCGGCAATGCCGATTTCATACTTACCTCATCATCTGATCTGCTTTCAAATTTCTCGCCGAGCGCAATTGCCTTTCGGAAGCCGAAGTTGCATTCATAGCAAAATAATCTGGATTAAAATTGGTTCTCACTGGCTATATCGATTGTAGTGCATTTTACGAGCAAGAGCATTTCATCCTAAAAAACAATCACATTGAACTCAACAAGCGTTATTCTGTCAGTCCGATGTATATCGGCCGGAAGGAAGGCTCACGATGAACTCGCTTCTTAAAGGTACTCCTAAATCAATCTTTTTTGGCGGTTTTTTGCTTTCGCTAAGGCGATGGAACAGTTCCAAAAGTTCGGCTACTTGATTGCTTCGCTTTACAGATAACGCATCAAAGCCACCGCAGTGCGTTCGCGATGACCCGGACGAACGATGGGTTCAAAGCCGTCGCCGCGAGCATCGGGAAAACAGAAAGCCCAAGATCGGATAAAGCATGCCTGCGGCGATGGGCTTGCCTACCGGCGTGCCGCGCGCGGACGATGCTAGTCATGCCGCCCTTGTCCTGGATGTCAATGCTCACGTAAGAGCGCGTTTATCACTTGCCATGATTTCGCGGCTTCGCGCTGGTTCTTGTCGTACTCGCTGACGGTGATCAGTGCCTTCCATAGCGCCCAGCCTCTGGCGCGGGCCCATGTGGCTTCGTCGAGCGGAAGCGCTTCGCGGAAGATTTTCCGGCTTTCGCTTGAGAAGAGCGTCCAGGCGATGACGAGATCGCAGGCAGGGTCGCCCACGGCGGAACTGCCGAAATCGATGACGGCGCAGAGCTTGCCCTGCTCGACAAGCAGATTGCCCGCCGCCACGTCGCCATGCACCCAGACGGGCGCGCCCTGCCAGCGAGAGGCGAGGGCGGCTCTCCATATCTCTTCGGCGGCGGCCATATCGATACGGTCCCGCAGGGTTGCGAGCGCGGCGCGGGTTTCGTGGTCATAGACGGTGAGATCGCCGCCGCGATGGAAATTATGTGCGCCGGGCGTCGGTGCGTCGGGTGCTACCTCGATCCGGTAAAGCGCGGTGAGAAAGGCTGCCAAGTCCCGCGCAAATGCGCCTGCATCGGAAATCTTGGTATCACCGGCGGGGGTGCCGTCGAGCCAACGGTAGATCGACCACGGCCAGGGATAGCGGGCGTCCGGCGTTCCTTGGGCCAGTGGTACTGGAACGGGCAGAGGCAGGTGCGGCGCAAGAAAGGGGAGCCAGCGATGCTCCTTCGCCACTTGCGCGGCGTAGGCGGCGGCGCTCGGCAGGCGAGCCGACATGGATTCCCCCAGCCGGAACGTGCGATTGTCCCATCCGCCGGGCTCGACCGGCTCTATCGGCAGGCCGGCCCATTGCGGCAACTGCGCTGCGATGAGATGCCGGACGAGCGGGACATCAATGGCTAAGCTGGTCTCCGGCATCGCCTCACAGCCTCACTGTTCGCAGCCGCAGTGCGTTCGCAATCACCGACACCGACGACAGGCTCATCGCCGCCGCCGCGAGCATTGGGGAGAGCACGAGGCCGAAGATTGGATAGAGCACGCCAGCGGCAATGGGGACGCCCAGCGCGTTGTAGACGAAGGCAAAGAAGAGGTTTTGCTTGATATTGCCGATCGTCGCCTCCGCCAGTCGCCGGGCGCGGACGATTCCGGTCAGATCGCCCTTGACGAGCGTGATGCCGGCGCTTTCCATGGCCACATCAGCGCCGGTGCCCATGGCGATGCCGACATAGGCGCTGGCCAAGGCCGGGGCGTCGTTGACGCCGTCGCCGGCCATCGCCACCTTGGCGCCCTTGGCCTGCAATTCGTCGATGAGCGCCTTCTTGCCTTCCGGCAGGATGCCGGCGCGCACCTCGTCGATGCCGAGCTTCTGCGCGACGGCCTTTGCCGTGCGCTCCTCGTCACCCGTCGCCATGATGACCTCAAGGCCTAGCGCGTGCAACTCGCGGATCGCATCCGCCGCGTTCGCCTTGATCGGGTCGGCCACGGCGACGAGGCCCGCCAGCTTGCCGTCGACGGCGACATACATGGCCGTCTTTCCGCCGGCGCGCAGCTTGTCCGCCTGCTTGTTGAGGGCGAAGACTGGGAGGTTCACCGCATACATCATAGCGGTATTGCCGAGCGCCACCGCGCGGCCGCCGATCGTGCCGCTGACGCCCTTGCCGGTTTCAGCCTGGAAATCCGTGGCGTCCTCAAGCTTGAGCTTGCGCTCCGCCGCCCCCTCGACAATCGCTTCGGCGAGCGGGTGCTCCGAGCCTTTTTCGAGGCTGGCGGCGAGGGTGAGGATTTCGTTCTCATCGAAGCCGGGCGCGGCGATGACATCGGTCAGCTTTGGCCTGCCTTCGGTGAGCGTGCCGGTCTTGTCGACGACGATGGTATCCACTTTCGCGAAGCGCTCCAGCGCCTCGGCGTCCTTAATGAGCACGCCCGCCTGCGCGCCGCGCCCCGTGGCGGTCATGACGGACATGGGCGTCGCAAGCCCGAGCGCGCAGGGGCAGGCGATGATGAGCACCGACACGGCGGACACGATCGCATGGACCATGCTTGGCTCCGGCCCGAAAATCGCCCAGGCGCCGAAGGCGAGGAGGGCGGCGAGCACCACCGCCGGCACGAAATAGAAGGAAACCGCATCCGCCAGGCCCTGGATGGGTGCGCGGGAGCGCTGCGCCTTCGCCACCATCTCGACGATCCGCGACAGCATGGTCTCCGCCCCGACCTTCTCCGCCCGGATGACGAGCGTGCCGTTCTTGTTGAGCGTACCGCCTGTTACGCTATCGCCTTCGGTTTTCTCGACCGGGACCGGCTCGCCGGTGAGCATCGATTCATCGATGGAGGAGCGGCCTTCCAGCACTACGCCATCGACGGGCACGGATTCGCCGGGGCGGATGCGCAGCCGGTCGCCGGTGTGAACTTCATCGAGCGGCACGTCCGCTTCCGATCCGTCCTTGCTGATGCGGCGGGCGGTCTTGGGCGCGAGGTTGAGAAGGGCGCGAATCGCCGACCCGGTGCGCTCGCGCGCCTTCAGTTCCAGCACTTGGCCCAGGAAGACCAGCGCGACGATGACCGCCGCCGCTTCGAAATAAACAGGAACCGCACCGCCATGACCGCGGAAGGAATGCGGGAAAATATCCGGGAAAAGGGTAGCGATGACGCTGTAAATATAAGCGGTGGCGACGCCGATGGAGATCAGCGTCCACATATTCGGGCTGCGGTTGATGATCGAATCCCAGCCGCGCTTGAAGAAGGGCAGGGCGGCCCAGAGCACGACAGGCGTCGCCAGCACCAGTTCCGCCCATGCGGCGACGCGTTCGCCGATCCAGTCGCGGATGGGCAGGCCGATCATCGGTCCCATGGTGAGGATGAGCAAAGGGATGGCGCAGGCGGCGCTGATCCAGAGCCGGCGGGTGAAATCGATGAGTTCCGGGTTCGGCCCTTCGTCGCCGGTAGGGACGCCCATCGGCTCCAGCGCCATGCCGCAGAGCGGGCAGGAGCCGGGCTTGTCCTGAACAATCTCCGGATGCATCGGGCACGTGTAGAGCGTACCCGGTTTTACAGGTTCGTCCTGGCGCGGCTTGCCGCTCAGATAGCGCTCCGGGTCGGCCTCGAACTTCGTCTTGCAGCCCGCGGAGCAGAAATGGAACAGTGTTCCGTTATATTCCGCCGAAGGCTTCCCCGCATTGGGATCGACATTCATCCCGCAGACAGGGTCCTTCGCCAGCGTGTCAGCTGCCGCAGCGCCGTGTCCGTGATGGTGGCCGCCGTGGTGATCGTGCCCGTGATGTTTGCAGCACTCAGCCATGATTTGAGCCCTTTCAAATTCCGTTTGAAGGCAAGATAGGGCTTCCAATCGTGGGAAGGTCAAGGGCCGCGCGCTATCCAGTTATGCTGAAATCGCCGGGTATTTCGCCCGTATAGTCTTTCGCCGAAATCACATCGGAGACGGAAGCGCCGGGCGGACCTTGCCAGAACGCTTCCAGCATCGCAGCGACGGCCTCTTCCGGCCCGGCGACAAGCGCCATCACCGAGCCATCCGCCTCATTACGCACCCAGCCGGTGAGGCCAAGCTTCACGGCCTCCGCGCGGGTCCATGCGCGGAAGCTGACGCCTTGCACTCTGCCAGTGATCCGCACCAGCACAGCGATCTGATCGGAGTTCATTTGTTGTTTCCTCCATCACAGGACAGTTTGGCACGCCGGAGTCATCGCTCGAAACTGGAGCCGGAAAGGTCACACCGAGCGATAAAACAATATGCGTCCGGCTGGCACAAGCTGAAGCAGAAAATCGAAATCCTTTACGTTTCGGCTCAGAACCGTGAAGCCGAGCTTGGCGGCTTGCAGGAACAGGATGCAATCGTTGACTGCGCGGAGGCGGTCATCTTTCTGATATCCTTGCATGCGGGAGAGGATTCCGCCCAGAATTGCCGCCCGCCCGATAATGTCGGTATCCGGGGCAAACATCCGATGCGGATGCATCAGCTTGATTGCGCGACCGATGAGTTCGATTGCTTCTGGTGTTCGCGGGTCGGCTGGATCCAACCGGCCAACGGTATGCATCATTTCCGACACCGCGATCGCGCTGTGATTCAACAGCCTGATCTCCATGAGCGCGTCAACGGATGGCGGGAGTTTATCTTGGAACTGGTCGATGTAGACGCAAGTGTCGAGAAGGAGTTCCGTATTCGGACTGACGGAAGACAAGAAAGGCAATTCATTGTCGGGCCTGCGAGAGAGGGAAAGCCGGCGGTCAAGTCTGGCCCATTTGACCACCTTATCGAAATCAAACGCAGCCAAGATCAAAACTCGAGGTCGAGCGTCGGATCGATGGTCCCTTTCAGCTTTTTGAATTCTTTGGCGAAATCGTCCTTAAGCGCTACATTGGCAAGGGCAAATTCAAGCAGTTCGGTATCCGACTGCAGGCCGGTGGCCTTCTTTGCTTCCTCAACGAGAACAGGGCTGATCCGTCCCGCGATACGTCCGCTTTTTTCTCCGATCAGGCCGCTTTGCCGCGCAGCTTGCATCACGGCGTCGACCCGCTTCTTCATGATGCTGTCGGCACGATCTTGAACCGCTTTTCTGGCAATCGTCATGGCATCACCGTTCAACGAAATTTCTGTTTCGTACAACATAACATGGTGGGGGATTTTTTCAAGGCGCACCGAAAGGAGGGCAAAGTACTTCTTCCAAACGAAAATGGCTCCGGAGAAACCGGAGCCATGTGATAATGATAGAAATGTACACGGTGCTAGATCGAAAAGCTCGTGCCACAGCCGCAGGAGGCCACCGCGTGGGGGTTTTTGATCTGGAAGGACTGGCCTATGAGGTCATCGACGAAATCGATCTCCGAGCCGTCCATATAGGGCAGGGATACGGTGTCGATGAGCACGCGCGCGCCGTTCTTCTCGATGACGATGTCGTCTTCGGCTGCCGCGCCGTCGACCAGATCATATTTATAGGAGAAGCCCGAGCAGCCGCCGCCCTCGACCGAAATGCGCAGCGCGGTCTTGTCCGGCTCGGATTTCAGGATGGCGGCGATGCGCTTGGCGGCGGCATCGGATACGGAAACGCCTGTCACTTCGCTCATGGTGGTATTCCCGACTTTGAAAAGCTTTACCAGATAGCTATGAACTGACATGAGCGAAGTCAATGCGGGCCAGGTTTCTTAGCCGCATGATCTTATCCAAAAAGTCTGCAACTTTTTGGGATCATGCTTGAGTGTAATCATATTACGGTGAATCTGGATGGTGTTTCGGGATATCGGTTTCGGCTACCGCGAGAGGGCGGCCTATGCCTGCGATCCGGCGAAAAGCCGGGGACGGCTCGTGCCGGAAAGCGAAAGCCCGACGCGCACGCCCTTCCAGCGCGACCGCGACCGCATCATCCACTCCACCGCCTTCCGTCGCTTGAAGCACAAGACTCAGGTTTTTATCGCCCATGAGGGCGACCATTACCGCACAAGGCTGACGCACACGATCGAGGTGGCGCAGATCGCCCGCGCCCTGGCCCGCGCTTTGCGGCTCGACGAGGATCTGGCTGAGGCCATCGCGCTGGTGCATGATTTCGGCCACACGCCTTTCGGCCATACCGGCGAAGACGCGCTCAATGACCGGATGAAGGATTTCGGCGGCTTCGACCATAATGCCCAGTCTCTGCGCATCGTCACCAAGCTGGAGCGGCGCTATGCGGATTTCGACGGACTGAACCTTTCGTGGGAGACGCTGGAAGGCCTCGTCAAGCACAATGGCCCGCTCATCGGTCCCCACGCGCCGGATGAAACCGTGCCGCAGCCGATTCTGGACTACAGCGCCGGGCACGATCTGGAACTTGCGAGCTTCGCCAGCCTCGAGGCGCAATGCGCCGCCATCGCCGACGACATCGCCTATGACGCGCATGATATCGATGATGGCTTGCGCTCCGGGCTGCTGACGCTCGATATTCTCGATGAGGTGCCGCTGACGCGCAGATTGCTGGATCAGGTGCGCGAACGCTATCCCTCTCTCGACGCCGTGCGGATGGGGCACGAGCTGGTGCGGCGGCAGATCACCATCATGGTCGAGGATGTCATCGGCCAATCGCAGGCCAATATCGCCACGCTGGGGCCTGCCTCGGTGGAGGAAGTGCGAGCGGCAGGGATGGCGCTGGTGACGTTTTCGCCAGATATGGGGCAGGCGGAGAAGGAACTGAAGCGCTTCCTCTACAAGAACCTCTATTTCCACGAAAAGGTCGTCTCCGCCCGCCGCTCGGCAGACCGCATCGTGCGCGACCTCTTCGACGCCTATATGAGTGATCCGAATGCGATGCCGGGAGAATGGCATGAAGGGCTGGAAAAATGCGAGCCGCCGGTGCTGGCGCGCCGCATCGCCGATTTCCTCGCGGGCATGACGGACAATTATGCCCTGCGCGAACATGTCAGGCTGTTTGACCACACACCCGATTTGAACTAATCCGGGTCCGAGTCAATTCGAGACAGAACATGAATATTTTCGCAGATTTCGATACGCGCATCAAAAACACGCTGCAAACGCTTGATCTCAAAGCAAAAGACGGCGGGGTGCTCGATTTGTCGCGCGTGAGCGTCGAGCCGCCGCGCGATGCCTCGCATGGCGATGTGGCGACGAATGCGGCGATGGTGCTCTCCAAGGCTGTGGGCGAGTCTCCGCGCGAGCTGGCGACGCGTATTGCCGCCGCGCTTGCGCAGGACGGGGATGTGGCCTCTGTCGATGTCGCGGGGCCGGGCTTCATCAATCTGCGTTTGAAAGACATTTACTGGCAGCGGCAGCTCTCTGACATGATCGAGGCGGGGACCGATTACGGGCGCTCGACGCTCGGCGCGGGCCGCAAGGTGAATGTGGAATATGTCTCGGCCAATCCAACCGGCCCCATGCATGTCGGCCATTGCCGGGGCGCAGTGGTGGGCGACACGCTCGCCAACCTCCTGAAATTTGCGGGCTACGACGTCACCAAGGAATATTACATCAACGATGCCGGCGTGCAGATCGATGTGCTCGCCCGCTCGGTGATGCTGCGTTACCGCGAGGCCTTGGGCGAGGAGATCGGCGAGATCCCGGCGGGACTCTATCCCGGCGATTACCTTGTTCCTGTCGGTCAGCAACTGGCTAAACAATATGGCCAGCAGCTTCTGGAAATGCCTGAAGACGAGGCGTTCGGAATCATCAAAGACCATACGATCGAAGCGATGATGACGATGATCCGCGCCGATCTCGACGCGCTCAATGTCAAGCATGACGTGTTCTATTCCGAGCGCTCGCTCCACACGGACAATGCCCGGGTGATTCGCTCGGCCATCAACGATCTGACGCTCAAGGGCCACATCTACAAGGGCAAGCTGCCGCCGCCGAAGGGGCAGGTGCCGGAGGATTGGGAAGACCGCGAGCAGACGCTGTTCCGTTCCACCGATGTCGGCGACGACATGGACCGCCCGCTGATGAAGTCGGACGGGGGGTTCACCTATTTCGCCGCCGACGTCGCCTATTTCAAGGACAAGTACGACCGCGGCTTCAACGAGATGATCTATGTGCTGGGCGCGGATCATGGCGGTTATGTCAAGCGGATGGAAGCTTTGGCGCGGGCCGTCTCGGGCGGCGAGGCGAAGCTGACGGCGATTCTTTGCCAGTTGGTGAGGCTCTTCCGCGCGGGCGAGCCGGTCAAGATGTCGAAGCGGTCGGGCGAGTTCGTCACGCTGCGCGAGGTGGTGGACGAGGTCGGGCGCGATCCCGTGCGCTTCATGATGCTCTACCGCAAGAATGACGCGCCGCTCGATTTCGACTTCGCCAAGGTGACGGAGCACTCCAAGGACAACCCGGTTTTCTACGTGCAATACGCCTCCGCGCGTTGCCATTCGGTGTTCCGGCAGGCGAAAGAGGCGGGTTTTGCCGATCTGGATCGGAAAGCGCTGGGCAAGCACCTCGACAAGCTCACCGACGAAAGCGAGATCGCGCTCGTCCGCAAGCTGGCGGAATATCCGCGCCTGATCGAGACGGCGGCGCAGCATCAGGAGCCGCACCGGCTGGCATTTTACCTCTATGATCTTGCAAGCGCATTCCATGCGCAGTGGAATAAAGGCACGGAAAATCCGGACTTACGTTTTATTAAGGTTAACGATCCAAACTTGTCGCTAGCCAGGCTAGGGCTGGTGCAGGTCGTTTCCGATGTCCTGGCGTCCGGATTGTCGATTATCGGCGCGGATGCCCCGACGGAAATGCGCTAAGGCAGGATGTAATTCTCGAACATCCTGTTTCGAGTTTAGTTGCGTGATGTTCCCCGAAAAGGCGGCAGCTTTTTCGGGTCGTGCTCTAAAAAGCGTTGGAAATTACTGTCACCATTTGCCCACAATGCGTTGGTAATCGCTATAGTGGGTGACGTCGGCGGGCGCCCCGTGTTATGAGTACAGGATAACGCCATGACGGACAGCAATTACAGAAACCGTGACTATGGGGGGCGCTCTTCGCAGGAAGACGATCCGCTGATGGAGTTGTCACGGATCATCGGCTTCGACGAACCGGTGAAAAACGCTGCTTCGCGGGAGGGGACGGACGATTTCTCCTTCGATCTGGAACAGGAACTGGTGGGCGCGGTCGAAGCTGAGCTTCACACCACCCCGCAAGCCAGCCATTCCGATAGCCGGAACCATTACCAGCCCGCGGCGCGCCAGAGCTATCAGCCGGCGGCGCAGCATGGCTGGACGGTGCCGCGCCAGCTGGCGGGCCGGGACGAGGAAAAGCTCGATTTCTCCGCCTCGCTCGAGAACGAGCTGAACCTTTCGCTCGATGACGATGTCGAGCAGCCGGGGGATTTCTCCCTCGATGCGCCGTTCGAGCTAGCTCAGCAGGATGAGGATCTGACGATCTACCAGCCTGCCTTCGAGCCGGAAGAGGAGGCTGCGTCTGCTTATGTGGCTGCTCCCAATCTTGAAGACGAGCTGGAGATGATGCTCGCGAGCAGTGGCGGAGTTGCCGAACAGGCTCCCGCGCCGGCCTATGCGCAGGCGCCGCAATATGCGCCCGCCTATGCCGCGGCACAGGCCCAGCCTGTCTCGGAGCTGCGTTATCCTTTCCATTCACCGTCCCGCAGCTATGCCGCCCCGGCGCCGCAACCCGCCGAGCCTCGGTATCAGGAGCCGGCAGTGCAGGCGCAAGCCCATGGCTGGGATGGCGACGAGCCGCAGCTCGACGAGGATTTCTTCGGCGAGGACAATGGACAGTATGAGGCCGAGGCAGCTCCGGCAGCGCAGGCGGCGTCCTACGCAAATCATTCCAGCTACCGCTACACCGCGCCCGAGGCCGCCCCGCAGGTGGAGACCGTATCGGTCGCCGAGGCGCGGGTGGAGCCGACGGATGCGCTCGACCTGCCCGAGGTGGAGTATGAGCCCGGGCCGACTGCGAATCAGGGCCTGAGCGCGCTTGAAAGCGAATTCGCGGAAGTCTTCACCTCCATCGATGTGGATGAGCAAGCACCGCAGCAGCCCGAAGCCAAGGCGGAACGCGCCTTCGAGGAAATCTTCAACGATGTCTACGGAGCCTATGGCGCGGCTAATGCTGCCCAAGCGGGCACGCAGGCTGCTTACGCGGCTGACGATTATGCCCCGCAGGCATCCGGCAATGCGGGCGATTATTACAATCACTGGGCCAATTCCGGGCAGCAGGATTTCAGCTTCGACCAGCAATCGGCTGATGGTCTCGGCATTCCCCCCGCCGCCAATGAGAACCAGTCCGGCTGGGGACGGCGCGGCCTGGTGCTGGCTTCGGTCGCAGGCGCGGCGCTGCTGATCGGCGGGCTTGGCTATTACGGCCTTTCCTCCGGCGGCACCGGCGCGCCCGTCGTCATCGCAGCCGACAGCCAGCCCACCAAGGTCCAGCCGGAAAATCCCGGCGGCGCTCCGGTGCCGAACCAGGACAAGGCGGTCTATGACCGGGTTGCGGGAACCGCGCCCGAGGCGCCCGAGCAGAAGACCCTCATCAGCAGCGAGGAGAACCCCGTCGACATCGCCATGGCCGAGGACGATGACGGCAGCATGGATGGCGACACGGCGGTCAACGATCGCGTCCAGCCTTCGGCGCTCGAAACCGTGACGACAAACAATTCCGGCGCGCAGCCAGCCTTCGCGCCGCGCCGCGTGCAGACGATGATCGTCAAGCCGGATGGCACCATCGTGCAGCAGGAAGCGGCCCCCGCCGCCCCGGCAGCCAGCGATGTGGCAGCGCCGAGGGCGCGTCCGGCGGGTACGGAAGTGGCGGCGCTGACCCCCACCGCCGCTCCCGCGAACGCCGCCGACAATGCCCCGGCGCAGACGGGCGCGATCCCGCCGCGCGAGGTCCAGACACGGCAAACACCGCCGCCGCCCGCCAATGCGGCGCAGGCTCCTGCCGCCCCGGCCCGCGTGGTGAAGACGCAGGCGATCACGCCGGAAAGCCCGGTCGCCAAGCCGAAGAACGTGCCGGTCGTGCCGTCGCGCCCCGCAGAGCAGCCGACGCGGATCGTCGGCGACGCGACGCAGGCCGGACAGGCCAGACCGACGCAGGTCGCCTCGGCGGCAGGCGCCGCGGCCACCGCAACGGCAAGCGCCGGCGGCTACGCGATCCAGATCGCCTCGACGCCCTCGCCGGAAGACGCGAAGAAGAGCTATGCCAACCTGTCCCGGCGCTATGGCAATGTCATCGGCGGCCGCGGCGTGGATATCCGCCGCGCCGACGTGCCGGGCAAGGGCACCTTCTACCGCGTCCGCATCAATGCCGGTTCGAAGAGCGAGGCCATCGATCTTTGCACCAAGTACAAGGCCGCAGGCGGTAGCTGCTTCGTGACGCAGTAGGGTTCAGACTCTCCCTCCCCCTTGCGGGGAGGGTGGCCCGAAGGGTCGGGTGGGGGTGGTGACGTTTGCGTTAGGGTCTTCGAAGCAAGCGCAAACGTCACCACCCCCATCCGCCCGCTGACGCGGGCACCTTCCCCGCAAGGGGGAAGGAGGGTGCGAGTCCTCGCGCTGTCGGTCCAATTAAAATAATGCGCCAGGTAAAACCAACCCATGACCCACTCCAAAGCACTCATCGCAGGCGTGTCCGGCACCAGCCTGACGGCGGATGAAATTGCCCTTATCCGCGATGAGCGGCCTTGGGGCTTCATCCTCTTCGCCCGCAATATCGGCGAGGCGAATCAGGTTTCGGACCTCACCGCCCATCTGCGCGAGCTGACAGGCAGGCCGAACACACCAGTCTTCATCGATCAGGAAGGCGGGCGCGTGCAGCGGCTTCGCCCGCCGCTTGCGCCAAATTATCCGCCCGCCGCGGAACTGGGCGAAATCTATCGCCGCGACCAGGAAGCCGGATTGCGCGCGGCGTGGCTGATGTCGCGGCTCCATGCTTTCGATCTCATGCGGCTCGGCATAAACGCCGATTGCCTGCCGGTGCTCGACGTGCCGGTGGAGGGCGCGCATGACGTGATCGGTCACCGCGCCTATGCCAAGGACCCGCACATCGTCGCCGCCTTGGGGCGTGCCGCCGCCGAGGGGCTACTTTCCGGTGGTGTTCTGCCCGTCATGAAGCACATTCCCGGCCACGGCCGCGCCTTTGCCGACACGCATAAGGAACTGGCGAAGGTCGATGTGCCGCTCTGCGATCTGGAAGAGCGCGACTTCTTCCCGTTCAAGGCGCTGGCGGACCTGCCGATGGCAATGACGGCCCATGTCATCTACACGGCGATCGACCCGGCTCATCCGGCGACGCTCTCTCCCACCGTCGTCGGGACGATCATAAGGGACTTCATCGGCTTTGACGGGCTCGTCATGAGCGATGACATCTCCATGAAGGCGCTTTCTGGGGATTTCGGGGATTTGACAGACGCAATCTTTGCCGCCGGTTGTGATGTTGTGCTTCATTGCAACGGCGTGATGGAGGAGTTATCCAAGGTGGCGGCGCGCGCGCGCGTCCTAGGCGGCAAGGCGAAGCAGCGGGCGGACATCGCCGAAATCTTCGCCGGTGAGCCCGATTTGTCGGACGAGGCGGAATTGCGCTTGGAGTTTCAGGGCTTCTTTCAGGCGGTAGCGTAAAAAGGATAGTCGGGTTTGGCAGCGGGCGCGAAAGCGACAGGCACGGGTGATGCGGCGGGGTCTATGGAGGCGCTGTGGCAGACCGATGCCGAGCGCGCCGAAAGCGAGCCGGCGCTTCTCATCGACGTGCAGGGCTTCGAAGGCCCGCTTGACCTGCTGCTTCATCTGGCGCGCAGCCAGCGCGTCGACATGGCGCGCATCTCCGTGCTGGCGCTGGCGGAGCAATATCTGATCTTTATCGATGAGGCGCGCGAACTGCGGCTGGAACTGGCCGCCGATTATCTCGTGATGGCGGCGTGGCTGGCCTATCTCAAGTCCAAGCTGCTGATCCCCAAGACACCCGGCGACGAAGGCGAGAGCGGCGAGGAACTGGCGGCGGTGCTGCAATTCCGCCTGAAGCGCCTCGAAGCCATGCGCGACGCCGCGGTGAAGCTCGTAAACCGCAACCGGTTGGGGCGTGACGTGTTCGCGCGCGGCATGCCGGAAATGGTGGTGGTGGAAAAGAAGCACCAGTTCTCCGCCACGCTCTACGACCTCCTGACGGCCTATGCCACACAGCGCCAGCGGCAGGTGGTGAGCCGCGTCGAGATTGCCCAGCGCAGCGTCTGGTCGCTCAAGGAGGCGCGCACCGTCCTGACGCGGATGATGGGCCGGATCAGCGACTGGACGGCCCTCGACCAATTCCTGATCGCCTATATTCCAAGCCCGCGCGAGCGGGCGACGGCGCTTGCCAGCTCCTTCGCCGCCAGCCTGGAGCTGGTGCGCGAGGGCAAGATCGAAATCCGCCAGGAATCCCCGTTCAAGCCGCTTTACATGCGCAAGAAGCCGGGCTCTTCTTTCGACGATGAAGAGGAGGCAGGCGATGTCTGAAAAGGGCAGGGCGCAGATCATGACCTTGCCGGGCCTGGATACGGACGCGGCTGACGACACGATGGCGCGGCTGGCGCTGCGCGAAGCCGTGCGCATGGTCGAGGCGCTGATCTTTGCTTCCACCGATCCGGTGACGGAGCGGGCGCTGATCGAGCGTCTGCCGTCGAACATTGACCTTTCCAAGGTGCTGAGGGCGCTTCAGTCGGATTATCAGCGGCGCGGCGTCAATCTGGTGCGCGTGGGCGATGCGTGGGCGTTCCGCACCGCGCCGGACCTCGCCTTCCTCATGAACCGCGAGGCGGTGCAGCAGAAGAAGCTGTCGCGCGCGGCGCTGGAAGTGCTCGCCATCATCGCCTATCACCAGCCGGTGACGCGGGCGGAACTGGAGGATATCAGGGGCGTCGAGACATCGAAGGGTACGCTTGACGTGCTCATGGAGACGGGCTGGGTCAAGATGCGCGGCCGCCGCCGTGTGCCGGGCCGCCCGGTGACCTACGGCACGACTGAAAGCTTCCTCGACCATTTCGGCCTGCCCGACATCCGTGACCTGCCGGGCATGGAGGAACTGCGCGGGGCAGGGCTGCTCTCCGCCCGCATGCCGTCGCAATTCTCCATCCCCACGCCGTCGGTCGACCCGGATGAACTGACCGACGATGAGGAGCCGCTTAGGGATATCGACCTGGAGGAACTGGGGCTGTTGCCGCCGAAGGCGGAGGATTAGATAATTCACTTTTAACGGAAACGTTTAACGGAAACGCCGAGAAGGGGTATGCCCACGATTCTATCAGGGCATCGACCACTTAGGTATTTCGCTCTTTGCTGAAAACGCCCAGCATGTCTCATCCGATTTAGCGCAGCGCCAAGTGCCCCCTCACCGTCCGCTTCGCGTCCACCTCTCCCCCACTTCGTAGGGGAGAGGAACGCCAAGACCGGATAACTTGGCGCACCTCGCCCCCGCTTTGCGGGGGAGAGGTGGCCGCGAAGCGGACGGTGAGGGGGTACTTGGCGATTCCATCAAAGAAAGAAACACACATCGAGGCATCATGTTTGCGGGCAAGCCGCTTGAGCGATTTGTCAAATTAATTCTGACAAACTTCGGTGTCATAAATCAACGTAACACGCGGCAAAATCGCCATTGTGATGATCTCACGGTATGGTTCTGTTTGAAACATGCCGAGAAAACGCTTACATCAATCGCGGATCGTGATCCGGGGTAACCAAGAGGAAAGTTATGGGCAGTTTTTCAATCTGGCACTGGCTGATCGTGCTTGCCGTCGTGCTTCTGCTGTTCGGCCGTGGCAAGATACCCGAGCTGATGGGCGACGTGGCCAAGGGAATCAAGAATTTCAAGCAGGGCATGTCGGACAACGATGAGACCGATACTGCCGATGCGGCCAGGACCATCGACAACAATCCCGATGCGCCGGTTTCTTCCGTAAACGCGAAGAAGACCTCAAAATCCTGAGGGTGTTCAACTGCATGATCTTTGCCTGGAAGTCTGCGACTTCTGGGGATCATGCTTTAATTCCCGTGCGCCTTTCAGGTTCGCGCGGGCAGGGACGGTATCATGCTTGACGTCGGTTGGTCCGAAATCCTGGTGATCATGATCGTCATCATCGTGGTCGTCGGGCCGAAGGACTTGCCCAAGATGCTGCGGGCCTTCGGCAAGGCGACGGCGCGGATGCGCAGCACGGCGGACCAGTTCCGCCGCCAGTTCGATGAAGCCTTGCGAGAGGCCGAGCTCGAGGACGTGAAGAACGTCGTCGAGGATGCGCGCCGCCTCGATCCGCGCACCGACATAAAGAAGATGTTCGATCCGATCCGCTCCGCCGGGGAGGAGTTGCGCCAGAGCCTGCATGGGCCGGTCACTGAGACGACTCCGGCGCAGGATATCGTCACGCTTGTTCCGCCCCCGCCGCCCGAGCCGATCACCTCCGCACCGGCGCCCGCCCCGGTGGAAGCTGCGCCTGCCGTAGCCGCAAATACGCCTGTTGCGGCGCCCCCCGCCGTTACGTCAACCGTACCGGCCGGTACGCCCAGCGTGGAGCCGGCTGCGACGAAAAAGCCCGTGCGGGCGGCGCGGAAGACGGCGGCTCCCAGGGCCGCGACTTCTTCTGCCAGGAAGACCGCTGAACCCGCCTCCAAGCCTGCCAAACCCCGCACGGCCAGAACGCCAAAGGCCAAAGCAGACGAGACAAAAGCGTGACCCGGGTAGACGACGAAATCGAACAAAGCGCCGCGCCGCTGCTGGAGCATCTGATTGAATTGCGCCGCCGGTTGATCTGGGCGATCCTGGCGTTCTTCCTGGCGTTCATCCTGTGCTTCTCCCTCGCGAAACATCTGTTTAACCTGCTGGTGCTGCCCTACCAATGGGCGATCGCCTGGGCGGGCATGGACGCCTCCAAGGCCGAGCTCATCTATACCGCGCCGCAGGAATTTTTCTTCACGCAGGTCAAGGTGGCGATGTTCGGCGGCGTCGTGCTCGCCTTCCCTGTCATCGCCTCGCAAATCTATAAATTCGTCGCGCCCGGCCTTTACCGGCATGAGCGCGCGGCCTTCCTGCCGTTCCTGATTGCTTCTCCAGTCCTGTTCCTGATGGGCGGTGCGCTCGTCTATTTCTTCTTCACGCCGATGGTGATGTGGTTCTTCCTCGCCATGCAGCAGACGGGCGGGAACGGCGAGGTGCAGATTTCGCTGCTTCCCAAGGTGTCCGAATATCTCAGCCTCATCATGACGCTGATCTTCGCCTTCGGCCTAGTGTTTCAGCTTCCGGTCGTCACCTCGCTGCTGGCGCGGGCAGGGCTCGTCAGCGCGCAGGCGCTGAGGGACAAGCGCAAATATGCCATCGTCATCGCCTTTGTCGTCGCGGCGGTGCTGACGCCGCCAGACCCGGCGAGCCAGATCGGCCTTGCCTTGCCGACCATCCTTCTCTACGAGATTTCCATCTGGATGGCGCGATTGATCGAGCGGAAGCGCGAAGCCGAAGCCGGGAAGCAGGACTCGGATAATCTTCCTTCCGTAAACGATTGATTGGCTTTCCCAAGACTCCGGGATGCTGGTTCCGCCAGCATCCGCCTGTTCAATTCATTTTCATGGCCATTCCCAATGCTCGATATCAAATGGATACGCGAAAACCCTGAGGCACTGGACAAGGCGCTTGCCAAGCGCGGGGCAGCGCCGCTCTCCGCTGATCTGATCGCGCTCGACGAGAAGCGGCGCCAGCATGTCGGCAAGGTGCAGGAGGCGCAGGAGCGCCGCAATTCCGCATCCAAGGAAATCGGCAAGGCGATGGCGCAAAAGGACAGCGCCACGGCGGAGAAGCTGAAGACCGAGGTCGCCGAGCTGAAAGGCTGGCTGCAACTGGCCGAGGAAGAGGAACGCCGCCTCGACAAGGAACTTAACGACGCGCTCGCGGTCATCCCGAATATGCCGCTTGAGGATGTGCCTGTCGGCAAGGACGAGACCGACAATGTCGAGATTCGCCGCGTCGGCAATATCCGCAACTTTGCCTTCTCGCCGAAAGAGCATTTCGAGATCGGCGAGGCGCTCGGCTTCATGGATTTCGAGCGCGCCGCCAAGCTCTCGGGCAGCCGCTTCACGGTTCTGAAAAGCCAACTTGCAAGGCTCGAACGCGCGCTCGGCCAGTTCATGCTCGACCTGCATACGACCGAGCATGGCTATACGGAAGTGAGCCCGCCGATTCTCGTCAACGACGCGACCATGTACGGCACTGGGCAATTGCCGAAATTCACGGAAGATTCGTTCCGCACCACCGATGGGCGCTGGCTCATTCCTACCGCCGAGGTGCCGCTCACCAATCTGGTGCGTGAGGAAATCCTCGATGTGAAGGAATTGCCGATCCGCATGACGGCGCTGACGCCGTGCTTCCGCTCGGAGGCGGGGTCGGCGGGACGTGATACGCGCGGCATGCTGCGCCAGCATCAGTTCTGGAAGGTGGAGATGGTGTCGATCACCGATGCCGATAGCTCCCTGGCCGAACTCGAGCGCATGACCGCTTGCGCCGAGGAAGTGTTGAAGCGCCTTGGCCTGCCGTTCCGCACCGTCGTGCTCTGCACCGGCGACATGGGCTTCGGCGCGCGCAAGACCTATGACATCGAGGTCTGGCTGCCGGGACAGAAGGCCTATCGCGAGATTTCCAGCTGCTCGGTCTGCGGTGACTTCCAGGGCCGGCGCATGAACGCGCGCTACCGGCCCGAGGGTGAGAAGGCGACCCGCTTCGTCCATACGCTCAACGGCTCGGGCGTGGCGGTCGGCCGGGCGCTCATTGCGGTTCTCGAGAACTATCAGGAAGCCGATGGCAGCGTGACGGTTCCCGAGGCGCTTATCCCCTATATGGGCGGCTTAACGAGGATTTTAGCCGCATGATTGTGACACAGACGCCTTTTAACGCCCCCGGATCGTGGCGGAATCGAGGTTAAATGTCGGCGAAACTGACGGAACGCGAGGAATTCGCCGCCTTCGTGCTTCGGATGCGCGGGCGCGGGCTCAACGATCCGCGCCTCTTCTCCGCCATCGAGGCGACGCCCCGGCGCGGCTTCGTCAACCCGGTCTGGGCCGATGTCGCCTACAAGAACCGCACCGTTCCGCTCGATTGCGGCGAGTATATCGAGGGGCTCGACGACCAGGCGCGGATGATCTCGGCGCTGGGCGTGGAGGAGGGACATCGCGTGCTCGAGATCGGCACCGGCTCCGGCTATTCCGCCTCGATCATGGGCCGGCTCGGCGGGCGCGTGACGACGCTGGAGCGCTACAAGACGCTGATCGACCAGGCGCGTCAGCGGCTGACGGCGCTCAAGATCGAAAATGTCTTGATAAAACAGGCGGATGGGCGGCATGGCCCTCCGGGCGGCGGCCCGTTCGATCGGATCATCGTCTGGCCCGCCTTCGACAGCCTGCCACGCCATTTCGTCGATCTCATTGCCAGCAATGGCGTAATGGTCGCGCCCATCGGTCCGGGCGACGGCCAGCAGGTGGTTGCGCGCCTCGCCAAGACAGGGAGCCGCTTCGAGCGCGAGGATCTGATGCTCGTCCGCTACCAGCCCTTTATCGAGGGCGTTGCGTCGGTGCTTTGAAAAGGGCATCGCGAAAGGTTAACATATTGCCCTATTGGCAGGGGCTCCATTCCCTTAGATTTCTAATAAAGATCGTACCGTTTTAACGCCCCAGTAAGATTAACACGCTTTAATTCACCATGCTTCGAGTAGTGAGTATGGACGGGTTGAACATGCGTTTTAGGGTTTTGGACCAGGCGTCCCAGCGGTTTTTGCAGACTGCGGCGATCATTCTGATCACCGGATTTGTCGCCGGCTGCAGCACGGACGTGATGCGTTTCACCGATGGCATCTATACAGGATCGACTCCCAACCAGCGGTCGACAATAAACAAGCGGCCCGCTGCTCAGCCCTATCCGCAGGCAGCTTCCAGTGCGCCCGCAGTGGACCGGAACTATACCGGCTCCATCAGCCGCGCCGCCGTCACGCCGGTAACGCGCAGCCCGGGTGTCGAGCGCGCCAGCCTGCCGCCCGTATCGTCGGCGCCGGTTGCCGCAGCCACTCCGCCCCGCCAGCCCGCGCCGGTGGCGGCGAGTGCGCCACAGACCGTTCAGCCTGCACCCGCCCAGCAAATGGCTTCGGCCAATCCCCCGCCGGTCAGCGGCGCGGCGGGTGAAGTCATCGTCCAGCCCGGCGAATCGCTTTTCGGAATTGCCAATCGCGTCGGCGTGTCGCCCAATGCGCTGATGCAGGCGAACGGGATCACGGACGCCAACAGGATCCAGGCTGGTCAGCGGTTGAAGCTGCCCGGCGGCCAGGGCGGTTCCGGCCGCGGCGTCATTGCCGCTGACGGCACGAGGACGTCCGGCAGTGGTGCGCAGCAGGGCAAGGTTCTGGGCCAGCTGCCGCAGAACCCGGCTGCTCCTGCGCATCGTCCCGCCAACAGCGATGTCGCGATCCTGCCGCAGACGCCGACCATCAAGGAAAAGCAGCCGGGCGTTGTCGCCCAGTCCTCGACCGCACCCACTGCAACCACGCCCCCGGCGAGGGGCGGTAGCTATATGGTCCAGAGCGGCGATTCGCTCTACGGGATTTCGCAGAAGACGGGCGCCTCCGTGGAGGAGATCAAGAAGGCGAACGGCCTCGCCAATGGCGCGATCCGCGTCGGCCAGTCGCTGGTCATCCCCGGCGGCGCGGCTCCCGCGGCTACGACGCAGGTGGCTGCAGCCCAGCCGAAGCTTGACCAGGTGAAGACCGGCTCGACGCCGCCCCCGGCAGGGCCGCAAGCGCAACCGCAGCAGCCCGCGCCGTCGAACGTCAAGCCCTATACGCCGCCGCAGACGAGCAAGAAGGTTATCGAGGATGCCGAGACCGACGTGGCATCCGCCCCGTCCTCGACCGGCATCTCGCAGATGCGCTGGCCGGTGCGCGGCCGCGTGCTCTCCAGCTTCGGCCAGCGCGAAGGCGGCTCGGTCAATGACGGCATCGACATCATGGTGCCGGAGGGTACGCCGGTGAAGGCTGCGGAAAACGGCGTCGTCATCTACGCCGGCGACGGCCTCAAGGAATTCGGCAACACCGTGCTGGTGCGCCATGAGAACGGCCTCGTGACCGTCTACGGCCACAACAGCCAGATCACGGTCCAGCGCGGTCAGAAAGTGCGCCGTGGCGAGGAAATCGCCCGCTCCGGCATGAGCGGCAACGCCAAATCGCCGAAGCTCCATTTCGAGGTGCGCAAGAATTCCTCGCCGGTCAATCCGTCGAAATATCTGGAATCGTAGCGGAGCTGATTAAACGCTTTCCCGCCGTCATTCTCGGGCAGGTTTTGACCGAAATCGACACTTGCTAACTGTGGAGATTTGAAGCCGACGCAGCCCGTCCCGGTATAACAAAGGTTTGAACCGCCTACGCGGCAGCGATATTCACGCGCTTTGGCTGTCGTCATAAGCAAGTTTGCCGACGGTGTTCGATGAGCCATCTGGACCCGTGCAGTTCATTTCATAGAGGCAATCGTCCTGAATGACCTGTTGACCCTTTACGAAAAAATTCGACTTATTCGACTGCGGACGGCACCAACCGACATTTACACCTGATTGCACGCCTCCGCCTGTTCCGGGCTCGTTTCCGGTTACTGTCCCGGTGCGGCTCGCCATCGTGAACGCTTCATCTCCACCAAAGCTTACATTCGAAACGGTGCGTTCGCTCCATTCCAGCTTCGAAACGATCATATAGGGGACAGGCACATCCTTCGAACCGCGCGGCGTCAGACAGACGTCGGGTGAGAGACAAACGATGCTATTTCCCTTTTTTGCGTAGCGCGCGGCAGAATGGCTCATGCCCCGTCTCCTTTCAGGCGTCTGGCAAAGATGTCGATATTCTCGATAGCGTCGGGCTCCGGCAATGTGAGCCGCCAGACAAGCGCGACGTGATGTTTATTTGGATCGGCATCGGAAACATCGCAATGCACCGTGTCGAGGTTCAAGAGCTTCTCTTCCACATCGGCGATGTTTGAACGCGTTATCCGGCTCGCCAGTGCAACATTCGGAAGCTTGAATGTGTAGGGCTTCGGGTCGTGCCTCATGCCGGTGAGCGTGATGGTTTCGTCGCCTTGCAGATACGGGTCCGCTTGCAGTTGCACTGGCGCGGCATTCCAGTATGCGTAATCGTAATCGGTCGGCATGCGCGGGTGGCGTTCATGACGCCAGGCATCGTCAAAGGTCCCGGCCAGAGCAAGTCGGGGTAGCCATGATTTAGTGACCGGGCCGAAACCGCAGACTGTCATGACATTATCTGGCGCGAGGCTGGCAAACTCGCCATAAAGCCCGATCTGTGGTGCAGGAACAGCCTCGCCCAGCGATAAGAGATAGTCGTTGAGAAGGCCGCGGCCAACGGGATTGTAGGCATGGCTCGTCTCTTCGTCCTCGCCCGTCTTGACCGTCCCGCCGAAGGCGTGAGCATAGGTAAGTGGCAATTCCGTCATTCGGGCGACTGAGGAGAGCTTCCATTTCCGGCCCATCAACGTTCTGCCGGGTTCCCACAACCGCTCTCCGAATACATGGAAGCCGTAAGAAAGTCGGCCCTGAACTTCGAGACGCACCGGCCAGCTTTCCAGTTCTTTGGCCTCTGGCGATCGCGCCACGGCATTGATGGTTATGTCCGTCCTGGGCTTGAACGGCGCGATCTCGCTTTCCTGCTTGAGGGCCGTGGAATTGGCTTTCCCGTGAAAAACATCGGTGAGCAGGATTTCGGGATAGGGGATAACCAGATCGCCAAGCGGCTCGGTCTCATTGATCTGAAGGGTCGTCTTGACGAGCAAGACACCCATTTCGTGATCGTCTCGTCCCCAATGGCGGAAGGAAAACATGGGGAGAGGGAGTTTGGTCTGGATGCGCATCTATTTGCCGGGCTTTGCGGGCGGAAGGTGCCGCTCAAAACGGTCGGGAAAGGTGTGGGCGACCGACGGCATACTATGAAGTTCGACGGCCCTTACGGCGCGCTGCGCTATCCTTTCACTCTCCCCCTTTCCCTTATACACGTTCCACGCTGCTTTGATCGCCGCAGGACTCCAGAGATATTCAGCCAGGCGCTGCGCAAAGGCGGACAAGGAGGGGCAGCCGACCGCTATCCGATCCACCTCGGTCAACATGGGAAATTCTTCCGCTGGGACCGGCCACAGATCGGCCATGCCGGGTTTGCGTCGTTCGAAAGGATGGCCGGTGATGGCTTCGGGGAGGTCGCGCCCAGCCCAGCGTAGAATATGTTTGATTAGCGGAATCGGAGAGAACTTCTTTTGCATGGTGGTGAGGATTTCGTCCTCAACCGCATAAGACATCACCGTCGCGGCGCTCAGCGAAGTAGCAGCCCGAACAGCCGTTGCTGCATGCAGGCCGGCTGCATTGAACGTTCTGGCCCCCAGCTTCAGCTTGGGGTATTCTTCCTGTGCCACGCAGGCGG
This sequence comes from Paramesorhizobium endophyticum, assembly GCF_014640615.1. GTDB lineage: Bacteria > Pseudomonadota > Alphaproteobacteria > Rhizobiales > Rhizobiaceae > Paramesorhizobium > Paramesorhizobium endophyticum. Next base: position 194,582 of record NZ_BMHH01000003.1, read on the forward strand.
CCAAGCTTGCCAGACCGCCGCCGAGTGAGTGGCCGAGGATCATCAACCGCCCATTCCAATCACTCATGGCGATTTTCGCTGCTCTCAAAGCATCCCGCACCGCATATTTGTCATATTGATCGGTTTCCAAACCCACGCCTTGGCGAAAATTTGTGGCCCAGTCACCTCTGTTTTTGGTCCAAACCGTAATTGTAGCCGACCATTGGGCTGCAACAACAAAGGGAAGACTGGCGATTGGAAAGGCGGTGCTTCGTAACGATATATGCCCTGCATCATTTTTTACGATTGACGTCGGGGTGAAGCCATTTCTCGCCAAGTCTGCGGGTTTCATCTGCGCAACGGCAGAGTTGGGAGAAAAGACGTATTCAAAGTGTTCAAGCGGTTCCCGGTCGGGATTGGCGGAAATTATCCCCCAATCCCAACGGTAGGCCAGTTCGATCGATATGGCGAAACCGGAAAATTCCTCCTCGGTGAAATCCGAACCTCTAAACACCAATGCAGGAGGGCAAAGCGTCGCCTTCTCGGCATCGCTGCCATTGGGTCGATAGAGCACGGCACGATAGCCAGCCCGACCGTTTTTTTCATCGAATATCTTGCTCCAGTTCTTGCGAACATCGGCCAGCATAGGCCGCGTTTCCGAGGCCATGTGATTATATTCTTGGTCATATACGTCGAAGATCAGCCATGCGGCCTTGCGCAAGCATTTGTCCATGCTGGTATTGCCGCTGATCGTGGTTGTGTTGCGCGTATTCCTCCGATCAGCTTTGATGACGATGGGGTCCAGTACGATGGTGGGTTCTTCGTTGCCGGCGCTCAATATTTAATCCCCCCTCGTCGGCTTGCGGTAAAGATGGTCATCGACGTAGAGCAAACGATAAAGCTCGGAATCCTTTGGCAACGAATAATGTGCGCGGTTCAGAACCAGCTTAATGGCGTCTGCATATTGTGCAAATTGAACATAATATTTTCCCATCTCATTGGGGTCTGATCGAATGCCGGAATCTAACTTCCTGGTCACAGCATTCATCATTTCTTGCAAGTAAGCGCCAGGGATATTGTCATAATATCCCTGCTCTGCGAGATAGTGAATAAATCGAGGGGCGTTATAACCTCCAGATAATACTAACTGAACAGGCAGGGGGTCATGATTCCTGTCATGCACCCACGGATCAGCACCAGCTTTAAGTAATATCTTGAAGCCATCAAGGTTCATGCCAAATGTGGCATCCAGCAATGTGTCTCCATCTGGCCATCTGTAATTAGCATCGCCCCCGTTTTTAAGATAAAGTTCCAGGAGCTGATTGGCATAAGTCTTGTCAAATCTCTCTTCATTTGGAAGTTGCTCTCCCTCCTCTTGCAAGACTAGATATATAAAATTCCACGCCCGAACCTGCGCTGATTCATTGCCTGGATCAATCGAGACATAGGGGGAGGCCCCGGCGGCGAGCAGTGCATCAACGGCAGCCAGATTATGGTTTTCGACAGCCGTGAACAGCAGTGTGCGCCCATGGCGGTATAATCCATTCGGCTTCCGGGTCGGAAAGGATTTATCGATATTCCCGCCCAGCGCTTTCAGTTCCTGCTGCGTGGGCGTCTGGCCCAGAAAAATCTTATGGGCGATGGCGCGCATCTCCGGCGGCGCTTTCGCATAATCGATTTCCACCAGCTTCAACTTCTGTTTCTGCTCCGTGGTCAAATTCTTTGTTTCCATAAGCGCACGCCCTTCCGGACTGAAATTCTTATACGGATCGTCTTGTTTGCTATCACTGCATCCCGCCGCACCTAACGCCGTCGCAATCAATATAGCGCGCAGCAGCAACGCGACGACGGCCAAGAGCTTTCGGCGATGGCGTGCGAAGACGAGAGACGGCATCAGTTGATTTTCACCATGTCGCCCAAGATATCGAATATCTCATCAGCGGACCCGACGATCTTTTTACCGCTTATGGTAATGGTGCCGTCTGCGTTGAGCACAATCCGGCTTTTGCCGCAGTTCAATATTAGCCTCTTTCCGGCTTCGATGATGACATCTTCCCCGGCTCGAAGATTGTATTCGCTCCCGACATCTATTTTCTTTAAACGACCGACATCCTCCGTGTGGGTGTCCCCGATCTTTTGAGTCTTGTTCTTCTGAACCACCAGATGGAGATTGCCCTCGCCAATTGGCGCTTGCTCTTTTGATCCCAAGCTATTGGCAACCTGTCCTATCCCCTCCAAGGCTTTGTCTGCCGCTCGGGGAGTGATGGTCCACTTGTTTGATGGACCGACCCGGATATCCATGTCGCCGCCGATCACCTCGTAATGATTGTTGGTGACTTCGATACCCTTATTATGGCCGACGCTCTCGATCTTGTTGACATTTATACGCTTGGAATAATTGTTCTCGACCTTGATGTTCTGGTCCTTCTGCGCGTGGACGTAGACCTCCTCGCGTTCTTTTTCATCCTCAAAGGTCAGCTCGTTGAAGCCCTGGCCCTTATGGGTGTTGGTCCGGAAAACAGTTTTGGTCTTGTTGACTGGCAGCGGGTACGGCACGTTGTTCCTCGGGTTCGGCACCAGCCCCACGACGATTGGCCTGTCCGGGTCGCTGTCGAGGAAGCTGACCAGCACCTCCATGCCGATGCGCGGGATGACCTGTCCGCCCCAGCCCTGTCCGGCCCAGTTGGTCGAGACGCGTATCCACTTCGTGTCCGTGCCGTCCTTCTTTGCCCTGTGGCGCTGCCAGGGGAACCAGAGCTTGACGCATCCATCGGAGTCACAAAAAATTTCCTCGCCCTGCGGCCCGGCAACGACCGCCACCTGCAATCCCTCAATTTTGGGCTTGGGCGTGGTGCGGTGCGGCGTCAGCGGAATGCGCGAGGGGATCGCCTCGAAGCGGTTGCGATATTCCGGCAGGGAGCCGCCGTCGGTTTCGTAGGAGCGGTCGACGATCACGTGCTCGGCGGCGATGATCACATGCTCCTCGAACCGTGCGTCCGGATTGGCCGCGTCATAAGGCTGGAAGCGGCGGCCGGGTTCAAGAATGCGGACATTGGAGGTGCCGGTGACGCGTTCATGGTCGGCCTCGCTTGCCTGGATGCGCAGCTTCTCCACCTGTCTGGCTTCATCCAGGTCCATCGCCCGGGCCGGCCATTCGAAGATTTCCCGTTTGGCATTGCCGGGAAGCTCCACCAGCGAGGGCGTACTTTCTATCGGGATATGGCCGAAGGTCTTGTAGTTCCAGTCCGCGCCGGAGCGCTTGCCCGGAACATAGGTGAAGCGGCGCTTCCATTCGTTGATATGATTTGAATCGCTGGAGCCATATGCCACGCGCACCCTGCCGTCACCCTCCGGCTTCAGCCAGCTATTGGCATAATTGGCGACGTGCAGCCTGTGCAAACCCTTCTCATGGCCGAACCAGTAGAAATAGCCTTCTTCCTCGAAGCGGCGCAGGAGATAACGCAGATCGCTCTCGTTGAACTGGCAGGAATAATGGATCGGCGGTCGCCGCCTGAGCACACCACCCGTGTCGGCTTGGGTCAGGCCATGCTCTTTCAGCAGCGTTTCGAGGACTTGCAGCGTATCCTGGTCCATCCAGATGCGGGAATCGCGCGTTTGCGACAGGAGCCACAGCGAAGGCCGCACCACCAGATGATAGGAGCGTAAGCCGCGGGTGACGGCGGGGCCTTCGTGCAACTCGGTGACGAGGCCGTTCCAGCAGCGGCGCACCGGCTCTTCGCCGTATTCGCCTTGCGAGACTTCCAGTTCCAAATCGACCGGCTTGCCGATCAAATCAGCGGGCGCGATGTTCTTTTTCGAACGCACCGCGATTTCGATTTCGAACAACTGGTTGACGCCCTCGGTGATGCTTGCCCGTTCCGGCAGAAGCACATCCTCGCCGAGCGAAGTGGAAAGCTTGAGAACGCGAGACGCCTGAATGAACTCGTCAATAAACGGCATGTCGTTCACGGATATCCCCTCCAGTGAAGTCAATTGATGCAGTCGCGGCGTATATTATAATCGGACTATATTCACACCCTCAGCGGTTGCAAGATCCTCCCGGGAACTTTTCGTATCAGAACTTGCAACATTGATCTGTTGCGCGGATGTTAGCGTAAAAACCGAATAATCGCAGGTGGAGCGCATATGTCGGAACGAAAGCGGGAATTAATCCCGGTTGATCGTATATCCCAGCAGGATATCGAGAATTTTGGTATCTGGCGCGAAAAACCTAAAAAACCAACCCACGGTAAGGGCTGGCGAGTAAGCATTCAACGGCGCGGCCTTGTTGTTTTGCGCAACTTCAAGGATGCTGTCTACGGCTCAAGCGAGGCGGCGCTGGCACAGGCAAGGGCATATCGCAACGCAGTCATCGATATATTGCCGCCAATGACAAACCGTGAGCACGCGGTGCAATTGCGGCGCAACAACACGACAGGCGTCCCCGGTATCTATCGCGTGGAAAAGGAAGCCGGTGTGTTCTGGGAAGCGCATCTCCATTTGGCGGAAGGCACGAAACGGAAGTTATTCCCGGCGACGAAATATGGTGAGTGGGAAGCCCGGGCCATGGCTATAGCCCAGCGCCAGCAATGGCTTTCCGAATGGGAGGTTGAGTATTTCGGCACGGTCGGTTCCTATACGAAACTGAAAGCCGGGCAGCGTCTTGCAGAACTGGCGGATGACAAGCCGGATGTGCTGCCGACGGAAATGCCGAAAGCTGAAATCAACGCCCGTCTTGCTGCGATCAATGCATGCTTCGATGCGATGCGGCCTTTGCGGCTATGGGTCAGCGTGAACTGCGCGAGCGGAAGTCGTGGGCGTATGAGCATCGTGGTTTCCGATGCGGGGCGGCCCGCTCGCAAGCTGCAAAGAGAAGCCGGACTGCGTCAGCAAACGCTGCCGGAGGTTCTCACGAAGGCTCGCGTCAGAATCGAGCAGGCTATCACCGAACTCTACGACCTTGGTGTCGCCCGCTGGTTTATGGAGAAGCATGGCTATCTGCTCGATCCTGAGTGTTTCGATGCGCAAACAGGTTTCCGCGTGGGCGTTCTGCTGCCGGATGAACTTGCCGCAGCTGTGAATTGACACCTATGGGTGGTGCATGCTGATTGGCGCAACCAAACAACCAGTGGGAAACATGAACGTGAGCAATGAAGAGGCGTCGAACTGGATGGCCACACACAGAGAGAGCATTGAAGATTCGCGCCGGTTGATACAGGTGTTCTCGCAGATGAAAGCGCTGTGAAGCGGCAAGAGGTGATCGCGCTGGTGAAGTCGCTCGTTGAAGCGGAACAGGGAACAGCGCCGACCGCATAGTGCCCCCGCTTTCGTAGTTCGGCTCCGCTCTTTATCAACCGATATCGTCCGCCTCAGTGCGCTCGGGTCGTTTGCCTCCGCTTTTTCATCGTTATACCATCAACGACGACCCGCGCGGCGAGCCGCGTGATGGCGGGCAGCGCTGCGATAGTTGAGGTCTCCGCGCCGCCCGCCATCACGCCAGACCGTCGTGCAGCTTTTGTGCGACAGTGGGCGTCCTCTGCTCTTTCCGCTCCGTTGCAAACGCCTGCTTCCCCTTTCCGGCCCAAAGCTGCCGCGCGTGTTCGCCTTGCTCGCTTTTGAGCTTTTCGGCCATCCAGAGGAGCGCGCCGAGGATGGTGGCGCGGTCGTCGCCGGTCAGGTCGACGATGCCCGCCTTGACGACGAGACCGCCGAGTTCGATCAGATGCCGTGTGCGCTTGCGGCGGTCGACCTGCCAGCTTCGCATGTCATGCCGCGCCCGTGCTGCCCTGTGCCGGTTGCGCGCCGCCCGGTTGCGTTTGATGGCCGACCGCGTCGTCATCATTTGCCGGAGCAGATCGGCGCGATTTTCCGCGAAAGAACGCGGCCCCGCGCTTCGCCCATGCCGCCCTCCTGTCCTCATCTTTCGTTTCGGCCAGCACGATCAGCGCCCCGGCCAGTTCCTCGGTGCTGAGGCTGTCTGCCCCGGTGGCGATGACCAGTTCGCCCAGTTGCTGCACCTTGCGGGCTTTGAGTTCCCGCGCCTTGTCCTCCAGCGCCTTCAGTTCCGCGTCATAATCTCTCGGTTTGCGCAACGTCGTCTCCATCGTCATCGTTCGTTGTCGATGCAGCCATGATATTTCAGTGCCGTGCGCAATGCTGTAAGGTCGGTGAGACGGTCTGGCACCGGGTAATCCTTCCCGAGATTTTTTCGAGGGAGGGCGCGCTTATACGTCGTTCCGACGTGCGCTTGGCCGTGCCATTTCTTGATCGCGATGGCGATCTATCATCTTCACGTCAAGGTCATTGGCCGCAAGGCTGGCTCCAGCGCGGTGGCCTCCGCCGCCTATCGCTCGGCCTCGCGGCTGCGCGACGAGCGGCTCGACCGCAGCCATGACTTCTCGGCCAAGCGCAGCGTCGTCCATTCCGAGGTGCTGCTGCCGGACAACGCGCCGGAGGCATGGAGCGACCGCGAACGGCTGTGGAACGATGTCGAAGCCTTCGAGGTGCGCAAAGACGCCCAGCTTGCGCGCGAGGTGGAATTCGCCATTCCCCGCGAGATGACGCAGGCGCAGGGCATCGAACTCGCCCGCGATTTCGTGCAAAGCGAATTCGTCAAACAGGGCATGATTGCCGACCTCAATGTGCATTGGGACATCGGCGAGGACGGCCTGCCGAAACCCCACGCCCATGTTATGCTGACCATGCGGTCGGTGGACGAGAACGGTTTCGGCCCGAAGGTCCGCGACTGGAATAGCACGCAGATGGTGGAGCGCTGGCGCGAACGCTGGGCCGAGCACGTCAATGAGCGGCTGGCCGACCTCGACATCGACGCCCGCATCGATCATCGCAGCCTTGAAGCGCAAGGCATCGAACTGGAGCCGCAAACCCAGATCGGCGCGCCCGCGCAGCGCATCGAGGGCGAAGGCATCGAAGCCGCAGACCGTGCGGAACTGCACCGCGAGATCGCCCGCAACAACGGCGCGCGCCTCATTGCCGATCCTACCATCGCCCTCGACGCCATCACGCACCAGCAATCGACCTTCACACGACGCGACATGGCAATGTTCGCGCATCGCCACAGCGACGGCATCGACCAGTTCAACGAGGTGATGGGCGCGATGGGCAATTCGCCCGATCTGGTGGAACTGGGCAAGGACGGGCTTGGGCAGGACCGCTTCACCACCCGCGACATGATCGAAACGGAACAGCGCCTGCACCGCGCGGCGGAACTAATGGCGGAGCGCGAGCGTCATGCGGTGGATGACAGAGGCAGGCAGGTGGCACTTGCGCGCGCCGAGCAGCGTGGCCTTGTCTTGTCCGGCGAGCAGACCGATGCGCTGGCGCATGTCACCGATGGGCGCGATCTTGGTATTGTCATCGGCTATGCCGGGACGGGAAAGAGCGCCATGCTTGGCGTGGCTCGTGAGGCATGGGAAGCGGCAGGTTTCGAGGTTCGCGGCGTTGCCCTGTCCGGCATCGCGGCGGAAAATCTTGAAAGCGGATCGGGCATCGCGTCCCGCACCATCGCCAGCATGGAACATGGCTGGCAACAGGGTCGCGATATGCTCACACCGCGCGATGTGCTTGTCATTGACGAGGCGGGCATGGTGGGCACGCGCCAGATGGAGCGGGTTCTATCGCATGCCGCCGAGGTCGGCGCGAAGGTCGTTCTGGTTGGCGATCCGCAGCAATTGCAGGCCATCGAAGCCGGGGCTGCGTTCCGCTCAATCCATGAGCGTCATGGCGGCGTGGAAATCAGCGAAGTCCGCCGCCAGCGCGAGGACTGGCAGCGTGACGCCACCCGCGATCTGGCGACCGGCAGGATCGGCGCGGCGATCCATGCCTATGACCGTCACGGCCTGGTGCATCAGGCGCAAACACGGGAGCAGGCGCGCGGTGATCTGATCGACCGCTGGGATCGTGACCGGCGAGCGGAACCGGATCAAAGCCGGATCATCCTCACCCACACCAATGCGGAGGTGCGAGAACTCAACGAAGCAGCCCGCGAACGAATGCGCGAAGCGGGCGATCTAGGCGAGGATGTGCGCGTCACCGTCGAGCGCGGCGCACGCAGCTTTGCCAGCGGAGACCGCGTCATGTTCCTGCAAAACGAGCGCGGCCTTGGCGTTAAGAACGGCACGCTCGGCATTATCGAGGAAGTCAGCGCGCAGAGCATGACAGTGCGCACCGACGATGGCCGTTCCGTTGATTTCGACCTCAAGGATTACAACAAGATCGACCATGGCTATGCGGCGACGATCCATAAGGCTCAAGGAATGACGGTGGACCGCGCCCATGTGCTGGCAACGCCGGGGCTGGATGCTCATGCCAGCTATGTTGCCCTGTCGCGGCATCGCGACCGCATGGGCCTGCATTATGGCCGTGACGATTTTGCCAGCAGGGACAAGCTGGTAAACACCATGTCACGCGACCGCTCGAAGGACATGGCTTCCGACTACGAACAACGCGATCCAGTGCAGGACTATGCCGAGCGCCGCAGCATCGTCCCGCGTGAGCAGGAACACATTGCCGAAATCGCCTTGAAACCGGAACCGGACAAGCGGCGCATCCTGTTCGATAGCCGGGGCGGACATGGCGCACCGGACCGGGACAATGCCGGAGCGGAGTCACGGCGCGAAACCGCAGCGCCAGACCATGCCCGCGATATCAGCGAAGACCCGGAGGCGGCATTGCGCAAGGCTCGCACCGAAGCGCTCAAGCGTCATGCCCGCGCTATCGATGCCATCTTCGCCGCCGATGATGCGGGTCGCAAGGCAAGTCCGGAACAGTGGAAGGAACTGGTGGAATCCCGCAAGGCGTTCGATGAAGTCCGCCCGTATGGCTGGCAGGACGCGGAAGCCGCCTATGCCAAGGATACGGACCTTGCCCGTGAAGCCGGAACCGGAAGGACGAGCCGGGCCATTCGTGCGCTCCAGCTTGAAACCGAAATCCGCACCGATCCACAGCGCCGTGCGGATCGTTTCGTGGAACGCTGGCGGAAGCTCGATCACGCCAGTCAGCGGCAATACAGGGAAGGCGATATGTCGGGCTATAGGGCCACGCGGTCAGCGATGGGCGAGATGGCGAAAAGCCTTGAGCGCGACCCGCAGCTTGAATCCATCCTCACCAACCGCAAGCAGCACCTCGGCATTTCTATGGATTTCGACGGGATGAGTGTAGGCAAACAGCTTACCCTCAGCCATGGGCTTGGCAGAGGGCGGGGGCTTGGACTTTGATTTCCGCGCAGCCAGAATCGTTGCAATCGAACCCATCGAGATGTGCAACGCAGATTACGGCGACGGTTTCTTGCAGCACCTTCACGCGCTCGGCCAGCCAAGCCAATTCTTCGCCGGTGATTTTGTAGTGCCGTGAATAGCGGGCCTCGACATAGGCGCGGTCGAGGCGGTCAAAGCACTGATTAGCAAAATGGTCGTCTGGCCAGAAGTCAACCAGCACGGGCGCGACCCGCTCCACATGAGTGCGCAGGAAGACCAGCCGGTGAGATTTCGGGCTATAGAGCGTCAGGACATGCAAGGTGCAATGATAGAGCCGTTCGACGGTCTGGTGCAGATCAAAGGCGGCTTCCCTGTCGTAGCTGTGCCGCATGGCTTCCTTCGCCAGTTCAAAGCGATGCGCGGCGCTTGAAAACCAATGGTCGAAATGCCGATGCATTTCAGCCTTAACGCCCTCCGGGTCCAGCGGCTTGGGTTGGGCGAGGGGAAAGCCCGGCATCTCGTAGAGCAAAATCCCGTCGCGGGCGATGTCCACGAAGAAGGGCCGACCGAGCGCGAGCTGGTTGTTCAAATCCATGATGGAGTGAACGATGAAGTTAACCGGCGTTGCCAGATGTCTGGTAACAGTCAGTTCCCGCAAAAAGCGATCCTCTGCCCGATACCAGAAACGTGGATCGGCAAAGGTTTTGGTAGTGACGACGACGAGCAAATTATAATCGGAACGATAATCGCTTTTGCCGTCCTCGATCCAGTCGCCGTGTGCATGAGAGCCGAAGAGAACCAATTTAAGGATACGTCCACGCTTCGCGTTCTCCGACAGCTTGCCCTTTTGCGCGTCCTCGAATTCATCGAAAAGGATGCGTGCGACCCGTTCCAGTTCGCTGCGCTTGCTCTCGGGAAGATGGCCGAGGCGTTCAGCCAGCGTCACATACATGACGCGCCCCCGTGCCGCATGATACGCAGAATGTCATCGAGCGCCGAGCGTAACAGCGGCCAAGGGAACTCCGTGCAATCTTCGGAAGGTGCGCCTTCGCTTATAGCGGTATCGAGCTTGCCCGCTATGCCTGCAAGCGTCGTGGCGGGTGTGTCCGTCAGGGCGTCCACCAGTTCCTGCTGTTGGTCGGCGGCTGCCTGTTCCGCCCGCTTGGCGGCGGAGTAGCCAACGCGTTCATCCTCGGCGTCCCAACGAGCCTGATGGGCGGCCAGATCGGCCTCCGCTTTGGTGCGGATATCGGGATCGCCGCCGAAATAGTCCGCCCCAATGTCGCCTTGCCACCAGACAGAGAAAGTGGCGTCTTCGTCCGGCAGGTAGACCTTGGCATGTGGAAAGCCGACGGTGTTGATGAGTTGGGTTTCAAGGCGCTGCTGTTTTTCGCACAGGGCGGCGGTGTTGAGGCATGCCGCCTGCCATGCGCGCCAGAGCGCCATCGCGGGGTCGGTGGTGGTATTGTCGGCCAGCGCCTCCGTAGCTCCCGCGCCATATTCGAACGACAGGGTCGCCGTGGTTGCCATCGTACCCGTCAGCAACATCCTGCGCGTGACGGAAGGCAAAGTCGTGGTATCGTCCGAATCAGCCATTGATCCGAGCTCCTAATCAGCTTGGGTTGTGGTCAGGCTGAGCGCGGTGCTCCAACACCGTGTTCAGCCGCGTTATAGGACCAATGATCCAAGGATATTCTTGATCCGTTTGGATCATACCAAAATGATCTAAGGAGATCAATAGACTTTGGTAACACCAGGACAGATGCGGGCAGCTCGCGCATTTATTGGAATATCTCAAGCAGAGCTCGCACGCCGGGCCGGAGTTTCTGTGCCGACGATTAAGCGTTGCGAAAGTGGGGGGGAAAACATACCCGCCGTATCTTCCGAAACCCAGCAGAAGATTCGTACCGTTCTTGAAGCTGAAGGCATTGCGTTCCTCCCGGAGAACGGCGACGGTCCGGGCGTGCGGCTGGCTAAGAAACCCGCGCGTTAATGATAAGCACCCACGGCTTGGACGAGACCGGGGAGTTGGATTGTAGAACTTTCCTTTTTACCGCCGTCTCTACGCAGCAGTACGACGGCGGCTAAATATTTCTTGCAAAACGATAAATCTTTATTCTTCCTGTTTGAGGGGCAGCATAAACGACCAGCAGCAGGCAGTGCCGCCATGCCCGAACCCGACCGTATCATTCGCCTCAAAACCGTCCTTGCGCGCACCGGGCTGTCCCGCTCCACCATCTACCGCAAGATAGCCGAGGGTACATTCCCCGCTCAGATCAAAATCAGCATCAACGGCGCGGGATGGCGGGAATCCGACATCAATCGCTGGATCGCAAACCCCGTGGCGTGGCAGCCAGAGGGAGGGCGCAGCGATGGCCGATGATGAAAACCATGCGGGCAGGGAGAGACCGGCGAATGACAACCGCCAGCCCGACGGACAGGAGAGCGAGGTCACGACCGATGCTTCCGAAAAGCTTGATACGGTTGTGCTGTCCATTGCCCGCTTGATCGGCAGGCGGATGGCGCAGGAAGATTTCGCGACCCGGATTGCCGCAAACGATAATCGAGAGGCAAAGACAGCGGATGACGATTAGCGTGTCGCTGTCCGGGGCGGAAACGGCTTGCCTCGAGGCGCTGCTTCCATTTAGGATTCAAGAAAGACTGTACAGTTCGAACCTGTGTGGTGCGATGAAAGCCTTTTTTGGCTTGCAGGTAGTGGGCCGGAAGGAAGCCGCCCCCTCAAGGCCAAGCCGCTTCGCGGTGGCGCTGCGCGCCAGCCTTGACCGGTCGGCTTCCTTCCGGCGTGGGCTTCTGAAGCAGAAAAGGCGGGGCGTGCGCTGGTAGGCAGCGCCAGCCGTGACAGACCCGGCCCAGCCGCAGAACATTGCCCGATGAAGGAGGAGCCATACCATGACCCGCGTTGCCCTTTATGCCCGTTACTCATCCGACAATCAGCGTGATGCTTCCATCGAGGATCAGTTGCGTCAGTGCCGCGAGCGGGCGGCGCGTGAGGGCTGGACCGTGGTGGACACCTATTCCGACCGCGCCATCTCCGGCACGTCCCTCATCCGATCCGGCATTCAGTCGCTTCTCGCCGACGCGCAAGCCGGACGCTTCGACATGGTGCTGTCCGAAGCACTTGACCGCATCAGCCGCGACCAGGAGGACGTGGCGGGTGTCTTCAAGCGTCTGCGCTTCGCGAACGTGACGATCTTCACCCTATCGGAAGGCGAGATCGATGAGCTTCATGTCGGCCTCAAAGGCACCATGAACGCCCTGTTCCTGAAAGACCTCGCCCTCAAGACGCATCGTGGCATCAGGGGCCGCGTCGAAGCCGGCAAGATCGGAGGCGGCAACGCCTATGGCTATCGCGTCGTCCATCAGTTTGATGAACGCGGCGAGCCGATCCGGGGCGAGCGCGAGATCATCGAAGAGCAGGCCGAAATCGTGCGCCGCATCTTCCGTGAATATGTCGCGGGCAAAGGACCGCAACGCATTGCCTCTGAGTTGAACCGTGACGGCGTTCCAAGCCCCACCGGCAAACGCTGGAATGACACCACGATCCGGGGCAACCGCATCATCAGTTCCGGCATCCTCAATTGCGAGCTTTATATCGGGGTCATCCGCTGGAACCGGCAGAAGAAACTGAAGAACCCCGATACCGGCCACTTTGCCTATCGGCTCAATCCAGAGAGCGAATGGATACGCTCCGAGGCACCCGAGCTTCGCATCGTACCGCAGGAGCTATGGGACGCCGCCAAGGCGCGGCAAGACGAATTGACCGCGCGTTACAAGACCCAGATCGATGCATCGCGCGAAGGCGTGAAGCGCAGCCTCGCCAAAAATGGCGCACTCAACGCCACGCACCGCCCGCGCACCCTGCTTTCCGGCCTGCTGTTTTGCGGCTGCTGCGGCGGCTCCTATGCCGGTCGCGGGAAGGACCGCTACGCCTGCACCAACCATGTGCTTGGAAACGGTTGCGACAACACCCGCACCGTGAACCGCAAGGTGCTGGAAGCGCGAGTACTCAACGGTCTGCGTGAGCGCATGATGACGCCAGAAATAGCGGCAGAGGCCATGCGCGCCTATGCCGAAGAAACCAACCGGCTCAACCGCGAGCGCCGGAACTCTGCCGACGCCACCCGCAGGGAGTTGACCGAGACGACGAAAGCCATCGCCGAGATCGTGCGCGTCATCGAACAAGGCGGCTGGCACCGCGCTTTGTCGGACCGGCTAACCGAGCTTGAAACCAAACAGGACAGCCTAACCGCCCGTCTCGCCAACCCGCCAAAGGATGTTCCCGACATTCACCCCGGCATCGCCGAAACATACCGGCGCAGGATCGAACGCTTGATCGCTGCACTCGACCACCCAGACGACGCGGCAGAGGCAGCCCAAGCGCTTCGCACGATCATCGACCGCATCGTCATCACCCCCGGCCCGACGCGTGGCGACTTCCCCATCACCCTGCAAGGCGAGCTTGGCAAAATCCTCGACTGGATTGAGCGCACCGGAAAACCCGGCTACAAGCCGGACACTGCCTCAGCCCGTTTGTTGGTCTCGGTTAAAACCGGGGCTTGTCCCGAGAATCTGCCAAGAGGGAATCTTGTCAGTACGGCAATCGCTTATCTTTTTCTTTTGGTAGATTCTCGGGACAAGCCCAAGAATGACGGTCTGATGGATTATTCCATCGAATCCCCACTGGCCGAGGCGTCGTAATCGCTGTTCGCCAACACTTCGACTTCCTGGTCCTGCCCTGACGCCACCTTGAAATCGCGCTGGTAGATGCGGTCCTTGTTCTTGGCGACGGCGATATATTCGCCTTCCGCCAGAACCATGGAGGCATAGGCGCCCACGCTTTCGCGCACCGGATCGCCCGACGTATTGACGATCGACCAGGACGTATCAGCCATGGCCTCGCCACCGCGCTCGCGCACCAGCTTCAGCGTGACCTGCGCGGCGCGGTGCTCCACCGTCGCCTCGGTCAGCTTGCCGGCCTCGACGCGGATATCGGCGCGGATGATGGCGTTGGCGGCGCCGTAATTCGACACGACATGATAGGTGCCGGTGTTGAGCCGCACGACGCTGTTCGGCTTCACATTGGGAAGGATCAGCGAGCGGTCGTTCGCATTGTCCTCGTCGCCCTCATAGATGGAGAAGCGCAGGAGCTTTTCCGGGATATGTCCGCCATCCGGCAGCACGGCATTGAGCTTGAGGCCGCCCGCGTCGAGAATCATGCTTTCGCGCCTTGTGCCCGTGCGCATGGTGATGCGCTTGGTGGCGCCGGCGCGGCCATAGGCGACATGCACGAGATAGCTGCCCTCCGGCAGATGAAACGAGGCCGTGCCGCCCTTGGAGGTGGCGACCAGCGGCAGCTTGTCGTCGTCGCCGGGCTCAGGCGAGAAGACTCGCCAGACGAGGCCGCGCTGGATGTCCGGGTTGCCGTCTTTCAGCTTCGCTTCCAGAATCAGCTCGGAGGTCTTGGCGAGCGGACGGTTTTCGGGCGCCTGCGGATTGGCATACTCGCTGATGCCGGGCAGTTTCAGGTTCTGCGGGGCAGCGGCGTTCTCCTGCGCCATGCCGGGCGAGGCGAAGGCAAGCACGAGGGTCCCCGTGACATGCGGAAGACGCTGCAGCAGAAATGACAGACGAATAAATCCCATAGCTCAAGTTTTGGGGCCAAACGGATGGCAATTTCAAGGCTGAAATTCCTTGTCATACGTTTTATAAGACCCCGCTAGAGACGTTCATGTTTTGATGGAGTCATTTGGATACCATTTTGGCCCCGTTGCTGTAGCGGAGCGGGAGAGGCGTGGATTCCTGTGCTTGTCACAGGAATCCACGCCTCAACAGTTGTGCCGCCCCAACGAGGAAGAATATCCGATCGTTTCCATCAAAAGGTGAAATGCTCTAGCCCGCCTCCAGAAGGAACAGCTATCTTGGCCTCTCCCATTCTCGATTTTCTCCTGCAGCGCAGTTCCACCCCAATTTCGGCCATCGGCGAGCCGGGGCCCAGTGACGCCGACATCGAGACGATGATTCGCGCTGCGATCCGCGTGCCAGACCATGGACGGCTAACGCCCTGGCGCTTCATTCTCTATCGTGGCGCGGCACGGGAAGGGGTGGGACTCTATATCGCCGACCTGGCGGAGGAGCGGGAAGGGCCGCTGCCGGAAGCACGGCGCGAGCAGGAGCTGAAGCGCTTCGCCCGCGCGCCGCTGGTCATCGGCGTCATCTCCTCGCCGGTCGCGCATGAGCGGATCCCTGAGTGGGAACAGTTTCTTTCGGCGGGCGCGGCGGCGATGAACCTCTGCATCGCAGCCAATGCGCTCGGCTACGCCACGAACTGGATCTCCAACTGGTATTCCTCCGATGAGAAGGGCCGGCAACTCCTGGGCCTTGCGCCACATGAGCGGGTGGCGGGCTTCGTCCATATCGGCACTTGCGATATGAAGGTGCCGGAACGCCCGCGCGCCGAATTCGCCGATGTGGTTTCCGAGTATGCCGGGCCTTGGCGGGAAGAAAACTGATGTTCTACGAACCGCGCAACGGGCATGGCCTGCCGCATGATCCCTTCAAGGCGATCGTAGCGCCACGGCCCATCGGCTGGATATCGACGCGATCGAAGGCCGGGGCGGTCAATCTCGCGCCCTATTCCTTTTTCAACGCGATTTGCGACAAGCCGCCGCTCGTGCTCTTCTCATCGAGCGGACGCAAGGACAGCCTGAACTTCATCGAAGAGACGGGTGAATTCGCCGTCAATCTCGTCACCGAGGATCTGCTCGAAAAGATGAACGCAAGTTCCGTCAACGCGCCACGCGGGGTGAGCGAGTTCGACTATGCAGGATTGACGCCGGTTCCCTGCGAACTCATCGGCGCGCCGCGTGTGGGCGAGGCGCATGCCGCGCTCGAATGCGTGGTCACCGACATCAGGGAAGCCACCGACAGGCATGGCAGGCCCTGCGGCAACTGGCTTGTGACGGGCGAGGTGGTGGGCGTTCATCTCGATGAGGCGATTCTTACCGATGGAATGATCGACATGCGCAAGGCAAAGTCCGTCAGCCGCCTCGGCTATATGGACTTTGCCACCACCAGCGAAGTCTACCAGATGCTGCGTCCTCGGTGGGAGGACCGATAGGTAGATCAGCGCGTGAAGGCGGCGTTGATGGCGGGCACCTGCGCCGGGTGGAGCGCGATTTTGGCGGTGAAACCATCACGCGCGGCAGCTGCGCATTCGCGGCCAAGCCCGGCCTCATCGTTCAGATTGGCATAGGCTGTGTCTATGGCCATGACGCCTGCGGCCTTGGCGCCGAGAATTGTCAGCGCGCGCGCGAGGCGGAGGGGTTCGATATAATCGCCGTTTTCATCCTGCGCTGTCCGTGGCCCGATCGCTCCTGCGAGGCTGCCGGCATCCCAACCGAGGCCGGTCAGGCGCGGTGTCGAATCGCGGTAATCCATCGACAGCGCACCAACGGCATTCGCGGCGGCAATGGCGATGATCTGCATGGAGCCTTCATCCAGCCCCGCTTCCGCCTCATACACATTGAGTCGCGCTGAGAGCCGGACGATATCGGCAGGGCCGTTCGATTGGGGCAGGAAGACCCCGCGCGGTGTGATCGGGAAAATGCCGGTGAGATCGTCCGCTTTGGCCATATCGATGCGGCCATAAAGCGGGAGGCCGTCTTTGGCTGCATCTTGTAGCAAGCCGGTCACTCCCGCCGTCGCCGCCATTGCCAGATCGAGCACCAGCGCATCCGCACCACTGAGAAGCGCCTTCTCGATGGCTGCTTCCGAACCGTCTCGAACCAGCAGCAGCGAGCGCATCATGCGGCGCTCGCCCGGGTCAGCATCATGGCCTGCCGCCGGCAGCGGGCGACAAGGACATCGTTCTGGTTAAAGGCGCGGTGCTCGAACTCGACGATCCCGCGATCGGATTTCGACCGGGACGGCCGCACGGCGATGACCTCCGTCTCCACGCGTATCGTATCGCCGTGAAAGACCGGGGCAGGGAAGACGACCTCGCTCATGCCGAGATTGGCGAGCGCCGTGCCGAAAGTGGTGTCATGCACGGAGATGCCGACGATGAGGCCGAGGGTCAGCATGGGGTTGACGGTGGGCCTGCCATACTCGCTCCTTATGGCGAAGTCGAAATCGATATGCAGGGGCTGCGGGTTGAGCGTCATCGTGGAAAACAGCATGTTGTCTCCCTCCGTGATGGTCTTGCGCAAGGCGTGACGAAACACCTGGCCCAATTCGAATTGCTCAAGATATAGTCCCCGCATAAAACTCTCCTGGAATGGCTCGGGTTGATGGCGGCCCGCAAACGACGGCTGAGGCGCGTGAGCGTCCCCATCTGCGAACCCACCCCGTCCAATTTGCGCCCCCACGCAAATCAGCGATGGCGAGACTCATACCCCGCTTTTTGAAAATTAGACAAAGCTTATAATCTGACATGCCGACAGGCAAGCCCGGCACCGATGAAGCTTCGCGGGGGAACATTTCACAATCGAATTGGTTCCGCCAGTTCCATGTTTCCGCCTCACTTCAGTATTGGCTGAAATTAACCAACGGGAAACCATGCGACGGAAATAGCGGGGAAAACTTGCTTGACATTGGAACATGAATAGAACAAAAAGAGAAATATAAGCGAACAAGAGGAGCGCAGCCATGCCCGATCTTATCCATGACGTTTTGTCCTTCGTTTCCATCAGCCTGTTTATCGCCACATTCGCGATCTGGGTCAGCGCCATCTGACGCGGCTGGCTGTTGAAGTCGCGCGCCTTTGTCTGGACAGGGCGCCTGCATGGTCCTTAAGACTAAAGAGTGAGGCGGCCCGGAGTCGCTTACCCCAGGTATAAGGAATGGACAGGTGGCGGACGGTTCACACGGAAATATGGGGGCGGGCGGGGCAGGCCCGCGTTTCATCCACCTTCGGGTTCATTCCGCCTATTCCCTGCTCGAGGGTGCGCTGCAGGTCGGCAAGATCATTTCCCATGCGGTGGGGGACGGCGCGCCGGCGATTGCGATCACCGACACCAACAATCTGTTCGGGGCGCTGGAATTCGCCCAGAAGGCCGTCAAGGATGGTGTACAGCCGATTGTGGGCTGCCAGCTCGATATCGGCTTCGGCGATAGCGGCGATGACAACCGCAATGCTGCAAGGCGCGAGGCGCTGGGGCTTGCGCCCATCGTGCTCCTCGCCGCCACCGAGGCGGGCTATGCCAATCTGGTGCGGCTCGTCAGCCGTGCCTATCTCGACACATCGCCCGGCGATCCCGTTCATATCGAGGCGGGCTGGCTGGAGGGCCGCGCGGATGGAATCATCGCGCTGACCGGCGGCGCGCTGGGGCCGCTCGGGCGCGCGCTTGCCGCCGGGCAGCCGGACCGCGCGCTTGCGCGGCTCAAATCCCTGCAGGGATTTTTCGGCGACCGGCTCTATGTCGAGTTGCAGCGCCCGGCGGCCTATGACCGCGTGCAGGAAGCCCGCATGGTCGAGCTTGCCTATGCGCAGGGGCTGCCGCTGGTGGCGACGAATGAGGCATTTTTCCTCAAAAGCGCGGATTACGAGGCGCATGACGCGCTGCTCGCCATTGCCGAGGGGCAATTGCTCTCGTCAGACGAGCGCCGCCGCCTGACGCCGGACCATTATCTGAAGAGCCAGGCCGAGATGGCGACGCTGTTCGCCGATCTGCCGGAGGCGCTGGAGAACACGATCGAGGTCGCGCGCCGCTGCTGCTATTATCCTGAGACGCGCAAGCCCATCCTGCCGCGCTTCACCGGCGACGCAGACGATCCGGAAGCGGCGGTCAAGGCGGAAGCCGACGAGTTGGCGCGGCAGGCGCGAGAGGGCCTGGCGATGCGCATCGAGACGCAGGGCCTCGCGGAAGGCTATACGCGCGAGCAATATGCCGAACGGCTCGAATATGAGATCGGCATCATCACCAGGATGAAGTTCCCCGGCTACTTCCTCATCGTGTCGGACTTCATCAAATGGGCGAAGGCGCAGGGCATTCCCGTGGGGCCGGGGCGCGGCTCGGGCGCGGGCTCGCTCGTCGCCTATGCGCTCACCATCACCGATGTCGACCCCTTGCGGTTCTCGCTGCTGTTCGAGCGCTTCCTCAATCCTGATCGCGTGTCGATGCCGGACTTCGATATCGACTTCTGCCAGGACCGGCGCGGCGAGGTCATATCCTACGTCCAGCGCAAATATGGCCGCGACCAGGTGGGGCAGATCATCACCTTCGGTACGCTACAGGCCCGCGCCGTGTTGCGCGATGTGGGCCGCGTGCTTGAAATGCCCTATGGCCAGGTCGACCGTCTCTGCAAGCTCGTGCCGCAGAATCCGGCCAATCCGGTGACGCTGGGGCAGGCGATCGAAGGCGAGCCGAAACTCATCGAGGAGCGCGAGAAGGAGCCGGTCGTCGCCCGCCTGCTCGATATCGGATTGAAGCTCGAAGGGCTCTACCGCCACGCGTCGACCCATGCGGCGGGCATCGTCATCGGCGACCGGCCCCTGTCCGAACTGGTGCCGATGTATCGCGATCCGCGCTCGGACATGCCGGTGACGCAGTACAACATGAAATGGGTGGAGCAGGCGGGGCTGGTCAAGTTTGACTTCCTCGGCCTCAAGACGCTGACGGTGCTGCAGACGGCGGTGAAGCTCATCGCCCGCAAGGGCATCGAGATCGACCTTTCCAACCTGCCGCTTGATGACAAGCCCACCTATGAGATGCTGTCGCGCGGCGAGACGGTCGGCGTGTTCCAGGTGGAAAGCGCGGGCATGCGCAAGGCGCTGATCGGCATGAAGCCCGATCGCATCGAGGATATCATCGCGCTCGTGGCGCTCTATCGCCCGGGCCCGATGGAGAATATCCCGACCTATAATGCGCGCAAGCATGGCGAGGAGGAAATCGCCTCGATCCATCCCAAGATCGATCATCTGGTCAAGGAGACGCAGGGCGTCATCGTCTACCAGGAACAGGTGATGCAGATCGCGCAGGAGCTTGCCGGCTACTCGCTCGGCGAAGCGGACCTGCTGCGCCGCGCCATGGGCAAGAAGATTCGCGAGGAGATGGACAAGCAGCGCATTCGCTTCGTCGAGGGCGCGGTCGAGCGCGGCGTCGGCAAGGCGCAGGCCAACACCATCTTCGACTTGCTTGCGAAATTCGCCGACTACGGATTCAACAAGTCGCACGCCGCCGCCTATGCTATCGTATCCTACCAGACGGCCTATCTGAAGGCGCATTTCCCGGTCGAGTTCCTCGCCGCGTCGATGACCTACGATATGTCCAATACGGACAAGCTCAACGATTTCCGCCGCGAGGCGAACCGGCTCGGCATCGAGGTGGTGCAGCCCTCGGTGATGAGCTCGTTCCGCCCGTTCGAGGTGGGTGAGAACAAGATTTTCTATTCGCTCTCCGCGATCAAGGGGGTGGGGGAGGCCGCCGTCGACCATATCGTCGAGAAGCGGCAGGAGAAACCCTATGAAAGCCTTGAGGATTTCTGCGAGCGTATCGATCCGCGCGTCGTCAACCGCCGGGTTCTGGAAAGCCTGATCAATGCCGGGGCGCTCGATTGCTTCAAGCGCGAGCGCGAGGCGATGAGCGCCGGGCTGGACCGGATCATGGGCTACGCTCAGCGCACGCAGGAAAACGCCGTCAGCGGCCAGGCCGATATTTTCGGGCTAGGCGGCGGCCCCAAGGAGAAATTGCAGCTCCCCATCGTCGCGCCCTGGCTTCCCTCCGAAAAGCTTCATCGCGAGTTCCAGGCGGTCGGCTTCTATCTTTCGGCCCATCCGCTCGATGAATACCGCTCGGTGCTGGAGAAGATGCGCGTGCAGAGCTGGGCGGATTTCTCCATCGCGGTCAAGCGCGGGGCGAGCGCCGGGCGTCTCGCCGGCACGGTGACGGCGAAGCAGGAACGCAAGACCCGTACCGGCAACAAGATGGGCATCGTGCAGCTTTCCGACGCGACCGGCCAGTTCGAGGCGGTACTGTTTTCCGAAGGCCTCGCGCAATATCGCGACCTGCTCGAATCCGGCAAGTCGGTGGTGATCACGGTGGCGGCGGAAGACCGGCCCGAGGGCATCTCCTTGCGCATCCAGACCGTGCAGTCGCTGGAAGACGAGGCAAGCCGCATCCAGAAAGCCCTGCGGCTGTACTTGCGTTCGAGCGAAGCGCTGGCGCAGATCAAACCGCATCTGTCGACGCGCGGCGATGGCCAGGTGAGCCTGATCGTCATCAAGGAAAACGGCCTGCGCGAGGTGGAAATCGAACTCCCCCAGCGCTACCGCGTCACCCCCCAGATCGCCAGCGCCATGAAGGCGATTCGGGGGGTCGTGGATGTGGAGTTGGTTTGATTTAGGGCGGATCATTTTCGAGTTGAACTGTCGGCGGGACAGCGCCCCCCTCTGTCCTCCTGAGCTTGTCGAAGGGCGGACATCTCCCCCCTCCTTCAGTCGTCATCCTCGGGCTTGACCCGAGGATCCACGGCTAGGGAGCATCAACTTATCCATCGCCTCGACGTGTTCCAGTAAACGAAAACATCGTTTCCTCGATATCAGCCTGACGATTCATGATCCCCTTGCGGATGATAATATCGTATCCGCCCCTTTGCCTTGGATCCTCGGGTCAAGCCCGAGGATCCAAGGCAAAGGGGAAGAGGGGAGATGCCGCCCTTCGACAAGCTCAGGAGGGCAGAGGGGGGCGCTGTCCCGCCAGCGTTTCCATCCAGAATGCCAAGCTCTCGACCGTCTATCTCACCCATCCCCCTCCGTCTCCGCCGTGCGCTCCTTCCGCCCCTTCCCAAACGTATACCCCGTCTCCACCGCGCCATTTCCGAACTTCCCGCGCAGCTTGTCGATGGCGCTTTCGGCGACGGCGCGTTTGGTTGCATGGCTGTCCACCAGATCGGGCGGGTCGGCGCGGCCGGCGTCGGAGAGATCGCTGACGCCGATGCCGATCAAGCGGAACTTTGTTCCGTTTATCTCCTTCTCCAGCAGGTTGAGCCCGGTGCGGAAAATGCGGTCGGCAAGCTGGGTGGGGTCGGCGAGCTGCCGGTTGCGGGTTCTGGATTTGAAATCCTGAGTTTTCAGCTTGAGAACGACGGTGCGCCCGGCAATGCCACCGGCCTTGAGCCGCCGCGACACTTTTTCCGAAAGTCCGCGCAGGATCGGTACCAGATCGTCAGCGGATGACAGATCCGTGTTGAAAGTGGTTTCCGCCGAAACGCTTTTCATCTCGTTCTCAGGCTCGACGCGCCTTGTGTCCAGCCCGCGCGCGAGGCGATGGAGGCGCTGCCCCATCTGGCCATAGGCTTTCATCAGCGTCGACTCGTCCATGTCCTGCAATTGCCCGATGGTACGGATGCCATCCGCCTGCAAGGTGGCGGCGAAGGCTTTTCCGACGCCCCAGATCAGAGTCACCGGCTTGTCGCGCAAGAAAGACACCGCTTCTTTTTCGCCGATAATGGAGAAGCCGCGCGGCTTTTCGAAATCGGAGGCGACCTTGGCCAGGAATTTGCAATAGGAGAGGCCGACGGAAATGGTGATGCCGATCTCGTCCTCGATGCGCCGGGCAAAACGGGCGAGCACGCGGGCAGGGGGATCGCGGTGCAGTTTTTCCGTGCCCTTCAAATCCAGAAACGCCTCATCGATCGAAAGCGGCTCGACCAGCGGGGTCAGTTCCAGCATCAGCCGCCGGATTTCGCGCCCCACCGCGACATATTTCTCCATGTTGGGCCTGACGACCACCGCCTGTGGACAGGCTTCCAACGCCTTGAACATCGGCATGGCCGAGCGCACGCCATGGATGCGCGCGATATAGCAGGCGGTGGAGACAACGCCGCGCTTGCCGCCGCCGATGATCAGCGGCTTGTCGCGCAGTTCCGGGTTGTCGCGTTTTTCCACCGCCGCATAGAAGGCGTCGCAATCGATATGGGCGAGCGAAAGCTGGTAGAGTTCCTGATGGCGCACGAGCCGCGGGCTGCCGCAGGCCTGGCAGCGCCGGCCCGCTGCGCGTTGGAATCCCAGGCAATCGCGGCAGAAGCCGGAAAGCGGGTCATTCGGCGCGCCCCCATTCTGCATGATTTAAACCTGCCGGTCCCAAGCCTCGTCGCCGCCGGGCAGCGCATGGAGCGCGCGCTGCAAATCCGCCGGCCTGTTGCCGCTCGCCTCGCAGAAACGCAGGAGCGTCGGCTCATGGGCGAGATAGAATTGCAGCACGCCCGCGAGAAAGCCCGGTGCGCGTGCGGCCGCCCTTATGTCTTCGGCCTGGATGCCCGTCAGCGCGAGGAAGCGCGGCAGGAGTTCGCTATCCTGTGCGAGAAAGGCCAGCGCCTCGATTGCGATGTTCTGGGCCGCATCGGCCTTGATATCAGTGTTCTTCATTTGTCCCGTTCCTGTCCGGCGAATCTTTAGGACTAGCCATTCCGTTCCGCAACTTTATACTAAGCTATCTTATAGCGGGCGCGGTCGACATTTGCCTTTCGTAAATCAAATGGTTCTAAGGTACGGATGGCTGGCTGGGCGGCATGGGGCGGGATTATTGCTGCGCGCAATGATATCAGAACTCAGGCGCGGCCATATTCGAGAAAGTTTTCAATGATAAAAAAAGTGATGATCGTTGAAGACAACGAGCTGAACATGAAGCTTTTCCGGGATTTGATCGAGGCGAGCGGATACGAGACCATCCGCACACGCAACGGCCTGGAAGCGCTGGACCTTGCCCGGGCACACAGGCCGGACCTGATCCTCATGGACATCCAGTTGCCGGAGGTCTCGGGCCTCGAGGTGACCAAATGGCTGAAGGAAGACGATGAACTGCGCCACATCCCCGTTATCGCCGTCACCGCCTTTGCGATGAAGGGCGATGAGGAGCGGATTCGCCAGGGAGGATGCGAGGCCTATATCTCCAAGCCCATATCCGTCCCGCGTTTCATCGAAACCATCAAGTCCTATCTGGGCGATGTGTAGAGAGTAGCCGCATTTACGCAATGCCCGGGCGCTGCGCCTGGCTGCGAAATGCACTTGAAGGAACCTTCCGTGACCGCTCGTATCCTTGTCGTGGACGATCTTCCAGCCAATGTGAAGCTTCTCGAATCGAGGCTCCTCGCGGAATATTACGATGTCGTGACCGCGTCGAACGGGCAGCAGGCGATCGATATCTGCCAGAGCAGCAATGTCGATATAGTGCTTCTCGATGTCATGATGCCCGGCATGGATGGTTTCGAAGTCTGCCGTCGCCTGAAGACGGATGCCAAGACGGTGCATATCCCCATCGTGATGGTGACTGCGCTCGACCGGCCGCAGGACCGCATCCGCGGGCTCGAAGCCGGTGCGGACGATTTTCTGACCAAGCCGGTGAAGGATTTGCAATTGCTGTCGCGCGTGAAAAGCCTGGCGCGGCTGAAAAGCCTGTCGGACGAGCTCCTCCTGCGCGCCGCCTCGACGCGCGAAACCGACATGGAGGCGCTTTTCCTTGCCCGCGCCGACGATACGGGGAAGGACGCAAACCTGCTCGTCGTCGACGAGAATCAGTCCGCTGCCGCGCGATTGAAGGCGCTGCTGTCCGTTGACAACCGGGTCGATGTGATCGGCGAGCCTTCCGCCGGGCTGCTCGGCGCGGTCGAGGGCAATTATGATTGCGTGATCGTCTCCACCGGCTTCGCCGATTACGATCCCCTGCGGCTTTGCTCGCAGATGCGCGCCATCGAGCGCACGCGGCTGCTGCCCGTCATCCTCATCGCAGACCCCGGCGAGACCGACCTGGTCGCACGGGCGCTCGATCTGGGCGTCAACGACTATCTGATGCGTCCGCTCGACCGCAACGAGTTGCTCGCTCGGGTGCGCACCCAGGTCAAGCGCAAGCGTTATAATGATCTCCTGCGCAAGAGCCTGACCCGCACGATCGAGATGGCCGTGACTGACAGCCTGACCGGGCTGCATAACCGGCGCTATCTCGACGGGCACATGCCGACGCTTTTCGAGCGGGCGGTCTCGCGCGAGCGGCCGCTCTCGGTGCTGATCATCGACGTCGACCATTTCAAGCGGATCAACGACACGTTCGGCCATGATGCCGGGGACGATGTGTTGCGCGATTTCGCCGGCCGCCTCAACCGCAACATTCGCGGGATCGACCTTGCCTGCCGCTATGGTGGAGAGGAGTTCGTCGTGGTGCTGCCCGATACAGACCAGCGCATGGCAGCGGTGGTGGCGGAACGCATCCGTGGAACCGTGGCTTCCACGCCCTTCGTTATCCGGACCGGCACGGCCAGCGTGGATGTGACGATCAGCATCGGCATCGCCTCGTTGCAGCCGCGCAACGACAGCGTGGGAAAACTTTTCAAGCGTGCCGACTTGGCGCTCTACGAGGCCAAGAAAAGCGGCCGGAATCGCGTGGTTGGCGCGGTAGCGTGAAGCAAGTGCATTAATGCGTAAATACGCATTTACCATGTTTTACGATATGGTTAGTAAAGTTTTAAGATTTAGTTGCTTTTTTCCCACATTTGAGCAAATTTTGTAATTGTAAGAGCGCGTAGCAGGAGCGACCGCGCAGGCAAAACCCCATGATGCTCAGGTCCGCCGCATCTCCTGGGTCCGTGGGGTCGGTCGGTCGGCGTTGGCACAAAAGTGGAATCCTCGTACCGCTGCCTCATCGCCGACCGACCCCCTTTTTCGCTGAACTTTTTCACCGCCGCGCTCTACGTCGCCCCCCTCTGCAGGGCAGAGGGGGGCGACGTAGAGCGTAAGCGTTTCCATCAAATTGGAGGACAAACAAAAACGCCGCCCTTTCGGACGGCGTTTTGTAAACCTAAAAAACCAAGCGATTACTTGATCTTGGTTTCCTTGAACTCGACGTGCTTCTTCGCGACGGGATCGTACTTACGCTTCGTCATCTTTTCCGTCATCGTACGGCTGTTCTTCGTCGTAACGTAGAAGAAGCCGGTGTCGGCGGTCGACAAAAGCTTGATCTTGATGGTCGTAGCCTTGGCCATTTTCTGAGTACCTGCTCTTTTAAAATTGAAACCGCCTGCGATTCCGGCGATCTCATCCGGCAGCGGAAATTCGGCGCGACACTACGAATATACCGCGAAAAGTCAACCCTTGTTTTAGCCGCATGATCTTATCCAAAAAGTCTGCAACTTTTTGGGATCATGCTCTGCGCCCAAGCAGCCGGAAGAGGGCAATAAGCATATAAAGCGCGAAAAATATGCCGAGCACCACGGCGAAGCCCTTCGGCCCCATCGCATCCATGCCGATGCCGACCGCCTGCGGGCCCGCCAGCATGCCGAGCGCATAGCAGAAGACGAAGGCGGCGTTGGCCGAGGCAAGCTCGCGTCCGGTCAGCTTTGAGCCGAGATGCGCGAGGCCCACCGTATAGAGTCCCGCCACCACGCCGCCCCAGACGAAGAGGAGGGCGGCCACCAGATACCAGTTGCCTATGATGAAGGGCAGGATGGCCATGCCCGCAAGGCCGATCGCGGCGCAGACGATGAGGAGATTGCGGCGGTCGCGCACCCGGTCGCTGATAAGCCCGAGCGGAATTTGCAGAAGCACATTGCCGAGGCCGATCATGGTGAGCAGCAGCGCCGCCTCGCTTTCCGAATAGCCTATGCGCGTGCCGAAGATGGGGAAGAGGGCGAAGCCGCCGGTCTCCACCGCGCCGAAGACGAAGACAGCCGCCGTCGCGGTCGGCACGGTGAAAATATATGGCAGGAACGGCACATGCTCGCCATCGTCGAAATCCGGGCTGTCCCTCCAGGCATGCAGCACGGGGATCGTCGCCAGCATGATGATAGCAAAGCCGGCGGCGAAGGGCATCATGCCTGTGCTGCCGATCTGGGAGAAGAGCCAGGGGCCTGCGGCGAAGCCGAGCGAGAGCATGGTGGCATAGATGCCGAGCACCAGCCCGCGCTTTTCCGGCGGGGCGGAAGCGTTGATCCAATATTCCGAGAGGACGAAGAGGACGGTCAGCGAGAAGTGCAGCACGATCCGCAGGGCGAACCACGCCCAAAGCGCATCGAAGAAATGGAAGCCGAGAAAGGCGAAGCCGCCGGTCAGAAGCATCGCCAGGATCGAACGCACCACGCCGAAGCGCGCGGCGATGGGCGAGGCGAGCGGAGCGGCGGCGATGGAGGCAAGCCCCGCCACGGCTGTGTTCGCGCCGATGAGGCTGGCCGAATAGCCGCGTGATTCGAGAAGGACGCTCAACAGCGGTATGCCAAGGCCGATCGCCATGCCGACCGCGCTGATCGTGGCGATGGCGGCGGCAAGCGACCGCCAGGCGGTGGGGTGGCCTGAAGCGCCGTCCGTCCGGGAATTATGGGAACTACCAGAGTTATTCATTAAAAAACGCTGGCGGGACAGCGCCCCCTCTCAACCGCTAGCCGTATTGCCCGCTAAGGGGCGCATCGCCGCCGTCGTGA
Organism: Paramesorhizobium endophyticum; assembly: GCF_014640615.1. Taxonomy (GTDB): domain Bacteria; phylum Pseudomonadota; class Alphaproteobacteria; order Rhizobiales; family Rhizobiaceae; genus Paramesorhizobium; species Paramesorhizobium endophyticum. The sequence continues at coordinate 222,199 of NZ_BMHH01000003.1, forward strand.
CGGCTCTTTACCCTGCCACGCCTTTGATTGTGAAACAGTAGAAATCACAGCGACACTTCCTGCTTGCGAGATGACTGGCGGGACAGCGCGCACGGTCCCGCCAGCATTGACAGCGCTTATTCCGAGGAATCCGCTGGGGCGGCGTTGAGCAGCCCGTAGCGCTCCTCGCCGATCTTGGCGAGCAGTTCGAGCTGGGTCTCGAGGAAGTCGATATGGCCTTCCTCGTCCTTCAGCAGCTCGTCGAAAAGCTGCTTGGAGACATAATCGCCGAGCTCGTCGCAAATCTCGCGGGACTTCTTGTAGGAGGCGCGGGCGTCGTATTCGCCGGCGAGGTCGGCCTCGAGCACTTCCTTCACGTTCTGGCCGATGCGCAGCGGCGCGACGGTCTGCAGGTTCGGATGGCCTTCGAGAAAGATGATGCGTTGGATGAGACGATCGGCGTGATGCATCTCCTCGATGGATTCGGCCCGCTCCTTGTTGGCAAGGCGCGTATAGCCCCAGTCATCGAGAAGCCGGTAATGGACCCAATATTGATTGACCGCCCCAAGCTCGAGGAACAGCGCCTCGTTAAGCCGCTCGATGACCTTTTTGTCGCCTTTCATGCTGCATGCTCCCGTACGTTTGTCGTAGCGAACGAACACGATCGATGAACGATATGACTTTGCTGTCGTTCTGGTCGTGCCGAAGATGATATTCTTCGGTGACCCTTATGATCGTTTCGACGACATTTGGGAAGCACCCGCAGCAGCGGCCGCGCTTGCTCATGGCGTGGTAAACCTTGGCCGGCACGATGAGCTGCCAGCAATCCTGATCGAGAAGAGAGATGATCGTCTCCTCGATTTCCTTCTGGGTAATAATATTGCAATGGCACACCAGCATCAGAAGTCGAAGCCTCCGATGTGATTGAAATGATTGAAAGAATTGGCCGGTGTAAAACAAGAATTGTCCACCGGGCCGCTTGCGTAAAAACGAGCCTCGGACGCAGAACGTCTTGAACTATTCCAGGAAAGAGACGCCGCAATAGTTTGCGGCCATACTGAACCGGTCACAGGTTCCTCCAATCGAAAGGGTTAAAGGCCCAGACATCAAAGGTGCTCGATCAACAAGCGCTCCATTCATATGGAGGAGAACCGGCGGGATTGTCAAATGACATGTTCTTAAATGACACTGGAATCAATAAGTTAGAAGAATTCTAAACTTGAGCGAAGCTGCCAGCTTTAAAAGGAAAATTTGCCTTTGCCGCACCGGAGGAAGGGGAAGCGTCCGGTGCGGCAAATCATCACAATTTAGCGAGCAGCGCCTTCCACTGCCGAAAAACCTTCAAATTGCGGCGGCCCGACATAAAGCATCTTGCTGCTGCCGGCATTCTTGTGCGCCTCGCGGAACTGCTCGGATTTCGTCCAGTTGAGAAAATCATCCTCGCTGCGCCAGACTGTGTGGGAGGCATAGAGCGTGTAGTTCTCTTCCGAATTGCGCGGGCCGCGCAGGAGGTGGAATTCGATAAAGCCAGGCAGTTCCTTCAGGTTCGAGTCGCGGTTTTTCCAGACGGTTTCGAACGCCTCTTCCGAGCCGCTCTGCACCTTGAACCTGTTCATGGCGATATACATTCGCTGACGTCCTTTTACGCTGGTATCATATGCCAAATCGGACGGACGATTTGGAATCCGTCTTGAGCTGCTTGATGCAGGCATCCGCGGCCACGCCTTCGCCCGTGCATTCCGTCGCATCGTTGATGAGAATGCGGCTGATGGCGTCGCATTGGATATTGGCGAGGTCGAAGCGGCGCACCTTGGTCTTGCCCGCGGGCAGCGTCTTGAAATCGAGAAGGGTGAGCCGCTCGACCCGTTGCTCAGCGTTGAACAGCACCATCTCGAACGTCACCTTGTCCAGCTGCACGTTCAGCCCGTTGGTGGCGACGAAGGTCAGCCGGCAGCCCTTTTCCGAGGGATCGAGCGCGTTGAGCTCAAGATTGAGCGCTGGGGTGGAATTTTGGGCAGGCGCCGGGGCCGTGTCCTCGGCCAGCGCCTGCCCGGCAGCACCAATGGAAAAAGCCAAAACCGCGGTCAGAAATCGGCAAGTCTTCATCGGGTGCTGCATCTTGATCCCCTGTCAAACCCTTGGATACCAAAAAGCTAATTCAAAGCTGTTTGAGCTGCAACAATTATCTTGACGGAAAATATCATATTTTGTACGTCGGCTTCACATAGCCAGCCCAAGGCCGTTGCGCCTGCGCCAGCCAACATCATTTCGTGATTTTCATGCGGGTGGGGCTATGCACAAGTTTTCCAAGAAATTCTGGCTCGGCTGCGTTGCAGTCGGCGCGCTCAATGCCTCGATGGCGGGTGCTCAGGAGGCGAAAGACCAGGATGCGGTCGAGCTGAAGCCGATCGTCGTGGAAGGCAAGGCGAAGAAGACAGCGATTGACGCCCCAACCGTGCTGACGGAGCGGGTGACGGCAAAGCAGATGCAGGAGCGGCAGGTCGACCGCATCGATGATATCGGCCGTCTCGATCCCGGCATCAATTATAATCGCACCAGCGACAGCATCAACATTCGCGGCCTTGGTGACAACCGCGTGCTGACGACGGTGGATGGTATCCGCATTCCCTGGCTCGACGACGGCGCGCGCGGGGTGAGGGGCGGCTTGTCTACGGTCGATTTCGATACGCTCTCGACGCTCGATATCATTCAGGGCGCGGATTCGAGCCTGTTCGGCTCCGGCGCGCTGGGTGGGGTCATCTCGCTGCGCACGCTGAATCCCGAGGACCTCATCACCGAGGGCAAGAACTGGGGCAGCATCACCAAGGGCTCCTATGACAGTTCCGACCGCAGCTGGAGCGTCAACCAGGCCTTCGCCGCGCGGGCAAACAATACTTATGTGCTGTTCCAGGGCGGCTACCGCGCCGGCAAGGAACGCGAGAACATGGGCGACATCGGCGGATTTGGCACGACCCGCACCGAGAAGAACCCGGCGGAATACGACCAGAACAATCTGCTGTTCAAGCTCAACCAGCATGTCGACGGCGGGCATCGGTTCGGGATTGCTGCGGAGCGGTTTTATCAGGATGAGGATATCCATAAGCTGGATGCTTCGTCCAATGCGGCAGGCACCTCCGGTACTTACAAACCGGGATCGTTCTGGGAAAACAAGACCCGCAAGCGTGAACGTATATCCGCTACATACGACTATGATGGAACGGGCGATGCCTGGCTGGATCAGGCCTCTGCAATCCTTTACTGGCAGCGCCAGGAGTTGGGCAACGATACGCGTGCTGTGCGCCGCACATATCCGATTGGCAATTATCGTCGCGACAATACAATTGAAGAAACAAATGTCGGCATCAATGCTGTCGGGCTGAAGGAAGCTGAACTTGGCGGATACGTCCACAGCTTCAAGTTTGGGGTCGATGGCTATCTGAGTACGGTTAAGCAGGCGGCGTTCGGCAAGGATAATTGCAACGGCCCAAATGATCCTGGCTGCATGTTCCTCCACACCAATCAGGCGGAAATGCCAAAGGTGGATGGTGGCACGTTCGGACTCTTCGTCGAAGACCAGATCGCCCTTTACGACAATCGGCTGCGCATCACGCCGGGATTACGCTTCGATTGGTATGAGCGTGAACCTCAGGATACTCCGCTCTACGAGAAAAATCCTATGTTCTCGGGCTATCCAGCGGATTCAAGTGATTCTCGCTTCTCCCCCAAGCTCCGGGCCGAGTGGGACGCGACAGACAACGTGACTCTTTATGCGCAATGGGCGCAGGCCTTCCGCGCGCCGAGTTCAACAGAACTCTACATGACTTACGGTGCCCCGGGAACATATCTTCAAATTGGCAATGCTGGCCTGAAGCCGGAAACCAGCAATGGCTTCGATATCGGTGCCAAGTTTGGTGACGATCAATTCGGCGGATCGATCAGTATCTACAACAACTACTACAGGAACTATATCGACACTGTAAGTCTCTCACCGGAAGAAGCCGGCGTCCCGGGCGAATACGCATTTGTTTATAAATACGTCAATCGCCCGCATGTTCAGATTTACGGTGCGGAGGCCAAGGCTCATTACGCCTTTGGCAATGGTTGGAGGACTTGGGGTGGTATCGCCTTCGCGCAAGGTAAAGATACGGACGAGGATGTGTATCTCAACTCCATTCCGGCACTGAAAGGCATTGTAGGCTTGAGCTACGCGACCGAGACTTGGGGTGCTGATTTTGCGATGACCGCAGTCGGCAGGCGCGACAAAGTTGAGTATCCTCAGTCCGATTACAACAAGACCCCTGGTTATGCGACCTTCGATATCACCGGCTGGTGGGAGCCGAAGGAGTTCAAGGGCCTTCGGGTACAGGCAGGCGTCTATAACCTCTTCGATAAGAAGTATTGGAACGCAGTCGACCTTCCCGATCCCGACCCAAGCGGTCGCCCAAGCTCCATCCCGAAAGACTATTTCACCGAACCCGGCCGCACCTTCAAAATCTCTTTGACGCAGCGGTTCTAATTCCCGCCCACCTTCCCCGCAAGGGGGAAGGTGGGTGTTGCTGATAAGTTGAGTATTAAACTCCTCTATTGCGTCGGACTAAAAAGGTGATAATTTCTATCAAGAATAAAGTTCGGCGCGGGGGCATCGCGCCGAACCTTCCGGAAATAGGGGATGCGAGAATGAACAGCCGCAGTTTCATCGACATGAAAGCCCCGCATGGGGCAGGGGCGTCCGCCGGATCGCCCAATGCGTCTTCGGGCCGCAAACCGCTGCATCCCCTGAAAACCTATGGCAGCAGCGAGCTTTTCGAAGGCTCCACCGAGGTGGGGATCGAGCATGCCGGTTCCCTCTACCGGCTGAAGATCACCCGGCAAGGCAAACTCATCCTGAATAAATAGGCAATCGACATGACCGACAATTCCAAGCCTTCTCCTGACGAAATCCTGGCCGCGCGCGCCGAGAATCCGAAGATGCGCGAGCGCGATTTCGCCCAGCTGCTCAATATTTCCGAGGCGGACTATGTGGCCGCGCAATGCGGCGACAGCGTCATTCGCCTTCGTGCTGATGTGGATGCTCTGCTTTCCGGCATCGAGGCGATCGGCGAGGTGATGGCGCTGACGCGCAATGAAAGCGCGGTGCATGAGAAGATCGGCGTCTATGAGAACATCCACCGCGGCGAGCATGCGGCGCTGACGCTGGGCAAGGATATCGACCTGCGCATTTTCCCGAAGGTCTGGGCGCATGGCTTCGCGGTCGAAAAGCGCGATGGCGACGAGATCAGGCGCAGCCTGCAATTCTTCGATAAATCGGGCGAGGCGGTGCATAAGATCCATCTGCGCCCAGCCTCCGACCTCAACGCCTATTTCGCCCTGGTCGAATCCATGCGTTCCGACGACCAGTCGCGCAGCATCGAGACGGTGGCCTATGGCGCGAAGGAATATGCTGATGTGGAGGAACTCAACCGCGACGACTTCCGCAAGCGCTGGAGCCAGATGACCGATGTGCATCAGTTTGTCGGCATCCTCAAGGATTTCAAGCTGAACCGGCATCAGGCGGTGAAGGTCGTCGGCGAGGACTATGCCTGGGAACTCGGGACAGAGGCCGTCGCTGACATGATGGGCCGGGCCGCCGAAATCGGACAGCCGATCATGTGCTTTGTCGGAAATCGCGGCTGCATCCAGATCCATTCCGGGCCGATCCATGAGGTTAAGCCCATGGGGCCGTGGCTCAATGTGATGGACCCGACCTTTCACCTGCACCTGCGCACCGACCATATCCGCGAAGTCTGGGGCGTCCGCAAGCCGACCAAGGACGGCCATGTCACCTCGCTCGAAGCCTATGACGCAAGTGGCGAACTGATCATCCAGTTCTTCGGCCAGCGGCACGAGGGTGAAGTCGAGCGGACCGATTGGCGCTCGCTCGTCGAGAGCCTGCCGCCCGTGGCGCAATCGACGGCGGCATGAGGAAGCCCGACATGACCAAGGCTTTGCGCCGGTTTCTCGCGATTCTCGTTATTGCGTCTTCTTCGGCCGGCGTTTCCGCGCAGGCCGAGGAGGCGGTGACCTTCGCGGATAGCTCAAGGATCGTTTCCGTCGGCGGTGCGCTGACGGAGATCGTCTACGCGCTGGGCGAGGAAAAACGTCTCGTGGCGCGCGATTCCACCAGCCTTTATCCGGCGGAGGCGCAGAAACTGCCCGATGTCGGCTATATGCGCGCGCTCTCGCCGGAGGGTGTCCTTTCCGTCAACCCAACCGGGATTCTCATGATCGAAGGCAGCGGCCCGCGCGAGGCGCTGGATGTGCTGAAAAAGGCGTCCGTGCCGCTGGTGACGGTGCCGGATCGCTACACGCGTGAGGGTGTGATCGAGAAGATCCATGCCGTCGGCAAGGCGCTTGACGTAGAGGACAAGGCCGACAAGCTCGCCGCTTCGGTAGATGAGGATCTGGCGGCGACGGAGAAGAACGCCTCCGGCATCAAGGAGCGCAAGCGCGTGCTCTTCATCCTGTCGATGCAGGGCGACCGTATACTGGCAGCGGGCAAGAACACCGCCGCTGACGGTATCGTCAAGCTTGCTGGCGGCGTCAATGCCGTCGAGGGGTACGAGGGTTACAAGCAACTGAACGACGAGGCGGTCGGCAAAGCGGCGCCCGATGTGATCCTGATGATGGATCGCGCTGGTAATCACGCGGCAAGCGACGACCAGATTTTCAGCAGCCCCGCTTTTGCGGGTACCCCCGCCGCGGCAAACCAGAAGCTCATCCGCATGGATGCGCTCTATCTCCTTGGCTTCGGCCCGCGCACCGCCAAGGCCGCGCATGATCTGTCGGTCGCGCTTTATGGCGACGCTATTAAATAAGTGAGTGCTGTCGTGGAATGCCCCTCACCCTTACCCTCTCCCCGTGAAGTACGGGGAGAGGGGGACATAGACACTTCCGCCCCCTTATTCATGCCAGGCGCCGGGCGGAAGAAAAAGGCAACGACGTCAACGCCCCCTTCTCCCCGTACTTCACGGGGAGAGGGTAAGGGTGAGGGGCAATTCCCGCAAGGCGATCGCTCCCATACCGCCCGCGTCGGCATCGTCATCCTCGCCATTCTCCTGCTGCTGACCATGCTGTTCAACCTCACCGCCGGCGCGTCCGACGCATCCGCGTGGAGCGTGGTCAGTCATTGGCTCTCCGCGCAGGAAATACCGCAGCGTGACCGGATCATCGTGCTCGACATCCGCCTGCCGCGCATTCTCATGGGTGTGCTGATCGGTTCAGCGCTGGCCGTATCGGGGGCGGTCATGCAGGGGCTTTTCCGCAATCCGCTGGCCGACCCCGGCCTGGTCGGCGTTTCCTCGGGGGCGAGCGTCGGAGCAATTGCCAGCATCATTTTCGGCGGCACGGTTCTTGCCCCGGCAGCGGCGGTTCTGGGCATTTATACGCTGCCGCTCATGGCTTTCCTGGCCAGCCTTGTCACCACCTTCCTGCTTTACGGCATCGCCACGCGGCGTGGCCTGACATCCGTTGCCACCATGCTGCTCGCCGGAATCGCCCTGGCTGCGCTGGGGGTGGCGCTGAGCGGCGCGCTCATCTACATCGCTGACGACCGGCAATTGCGCGATATCACCTTCTGGCAGATGGGCTCGCTGGCAGGCGCGACCTGGACCAAGATCGCTGCGTCCGGCCCGATCATTGCGTTGTCGCTCATTGCCGCACCGTTTCTGGCGCGCGGTCTCAACGGGCTGGCGCTGGGCGAGGCTTCGGCCCACCATCTCGGCATTCCCGTGCAGCGGCTGAAAAATGTCGCCATCGTCACCGTCGCGGCGGCGGTCGGCGCTTCGGTGGCAGTAAGCGGCGGCATCGGTTTCGTCGGCATTATCGTGCCGCATCTCCTGCGCCTCGTGATCGGCCCTGATCACCGCTATCTGCTGCCCGCATCGGCGCTGCTGGGGGCGATTCTGCTGCTCATCGCCGATGCGGTGAGCCGCACCATCGTCGCTCCGGCGGAGCTGCCCATTGGCATCGTCACCGCGCTCGCCGGCGCTCCATTCTTCCTCTGGATTCTGCTGCGCCGGCGCGGAATCGTCGATCTCTAAGGCCAGCCATGATCGAAGCCAGCAATCTCTCCGTCGCCATCGGCCGCAAGCGGATCATCGAAAACGTCGATTTTCAGGCGCGCCCCGGCGAACTGACGGCCATTGTCGGGCCGAATGGCTCAGGCAAGACGACGCTGCTGCGCGCGCTCTCCGGCGATCTGCCCTTCACGGGCCGCGCCTCCATCAACGCCAAGCCGTTCGAGACGCTGAAACCATGGCAGATGGCAAGCCTGCGCGCCGTGCTGCCACAGGCGACGACGCTTGCCTTTCCCTATACGGTGCGGGAAATCGTGCGCCTCGGCCTCACCAGCGGCTATTCCGGGGCGGGCTCGCACGACATCGAAACCCTGCCGGACCGCGCGCTGGCGTTGGTCGATCTGGAAGGCTTTGCCGGGCGATTCTATCAGGAGCTCTCGGGAGGGGAGCAGCAGCGCGTGCAGCTTGCCCGTGTGCTCTGCCAGATATGGGAACCGGTTTTGAACGGAGAGCCGCGCTATCTCTTCCTCGACGAGCCGGTGTCGAGCCTCGACATCAAGCACCAGCTCATCATCATGCGCATTGCCAAAAGCTTCTCGGAGCGGGGCGGGGGAGTGATCGCCATCTTGCACGACCTCAACCTCACCGCGATGTTCGCGGACAAGGTGGTCATGGTGCATCGCGGGAAGGTGGACGGGGCGGGGAACGCAGGGGACATGCTCTGCGACGAGCGGATATTGCGCGTTTACGAATGCGCCCTGAAGGTCGGCGTCAGTCCGGCGGGCGGTGCGCCGTTCGTGCTGCCTCAATCGGCGGCTTAACTCGCCGCCAGCTGCTGCAATTCCTCCAGCCCAAGAAGCGTGCGGACATTCGGCCGTGCCTGCACCAGGTCGGATATCGAATATTTCGCCAGCACCTCGAAGAATGCGCCAAGGGCCTCGCGCAGCGCTGAATTGAGCGCGCAGCTGTCGACCAGCGGGCATTCCGAGCCGCCATCGACCTCGAAGCATTCGGCCATTGCGAAGCTCTCCTCCGTCACGCGCACCACGTCGAAGATGGTGATCGTATTGGCCGGACGTCCCAGCCGCACGCCGCCATTGCGGCCGCGCACCGTCTCGACAAGGCCATTTTCCACGAGCGGCTGGAGAATCTTGAAAAGGAACAGCTCGGAGACGGAATAGGCCCGGGCGATATCAGGAACGCGACTCAGCCGGCCGTCATTGGCCGCGCAGTACATCAGCATCCGGATCGCGTAATTGGTCTGGCGGGTGAGGCGCATGGCATGATTCCTTGTTCCTGGTGGGCCTCCGGCGAACCGCCGAACTGGACCTAGTTTAGAACTCTTCTGAAAAACATATATATGAAACTTTCTCTCATCTTTAAAGCACAAAATGCAGCCTCTCGCGAGATGTGGTCCCTCCCGATTGTTCACAAAACTGCAAAATTGCGGTTGTCGGACTGTCACATAAAACCGATACTGCCCTCAAGCCGGCGCGATCAGACGCGGGCATGACAGGGAGAACTACTCATGAAAGCCAAGGGATTTTCCATCGGCCTCGCCGCCGCTGTGACTCTGATGTCCACGACATCCTCCTTCGCCGTCACCGAAATCAGCTGGTGGCACGCCATGACCGGCGCCAACAACGAAGTGGTGGAGACGCTTTCGAAGGAATTCAACGAAAGCCAGAGCGAATATAAGGTCGTCCCGTCCTTCAAGGGCACCTATCCGGAAGCGCTCAATGCCGGCATTGCCGCGTTCCGCGCCAAGCAGGCGCCTGACATCATCCAGATTTTCGATGCTGGAACCGGCGTCATGATGGGAGCCGAAGGCGCGATCAAGCCGGTCGCCGAAGTGCTCTCGGAAGGCGGCGCGACCTTCGACAAGAGCCAGTATCTGCCGGGCATCGTCGCCTATTATTCGAAGCCCGACGGCACCATGCTCTCCTTCCCCTATAACAGCTCCTCGCCGATCCTTTATTACAACAAGGACATCTTCCAGAAGGCCGGGCTCGATGTGAACAACCCGCCCAAGACCTGGAATGAGGTCTGGGAAGCAGCGCGCAAGATCAAGACCTCGGGTGCCGCGCCCTGCGGCTACACCTCCACCTGGCTCACCTGGATCCATCTTGAGAATTTCGCCGCCTGGAACAATGTTCCCTACGGCACCAAGGAGAATGGCGTCGCCGGGCTCGATGTCGAGCTGGAGATCAACAAGCCGATCTTCGTGAAGCACTTCCAGGCGATCGCCGACCTCGCCAAGGATGGCGTGTTCCGTTATGGCGGCCGCGTTTCCGAAGCCAAGCAGATTTTCCTCGCCGGCGAATGCGGCATCCTGACCGAATCTTCGGGCGGCCTCGGCGATATCGTCAAGTCGGGCATGAATTACGGCATCGGCCAGCTGCCCTATGATTCGGATGCCAAGGGCGCGCCGCAGAACACCATTCCGGGCGGCGCGAGCCTCTGGGTTTTCGCCGGAAAATCGGACGAGAAGTACAAGGGTATCGCCGCTTTCTTCCAATTCCTCTCCAAGCCGGAAATCCAGGCGCGCCTGCATCAGGTCTCGGGCTATCTGCCGGTGACGATGACGGCTTATGAGGAAACGAAGAAGTCGGGCTTCTACGAGAAGAACCCGGGCCGCGAGACGCCGATCCTACAGATGATGGGCAAGGCGCCGACCGAGAACTCCAAAGGTGTCCGCCTCGTCAACCTGCCGCAGGTACGCGACATCGAGAACGAAGAGTTCGAAAAGATGCTCGCGGGCCAGCAAACCGCGCAGCAGGCGCTGGACAATGCCGTCTCTCGCGGGAATGCGGCCATCAAGCAGGCGCTGGGGAAGTAATCTCGCAATTTTAGTACAATCCTGCCCTCGTTACCGCGCGGGCGGGATTGCGTGCTTCTATTATTTCAGGTTGTCGTAGTGGCGCCGTAGAGGAATGGATCCCAGTGACAAGCACTGGGATGACGAAGTGGAGATGGCTTCGCTCTCATGTGAAGCGATGGCCGGCGGATACATTGAAGTTTGTCGGCAACGCTCGCCCCATCCGTCATCCCAGTGCTTGTCACTGGGATCCATTCCTCGACAGTTCAACCATGACAACGATGAGAGAAGAATTCGCTAGCGAATCTCCTCGAAACAGGAACTGCCCAGTGGCCCGCGCGATCTTTCCCAACAAGCTCCTGCCATACCTTCTCCTCGCGCCGCAGCTTGCGATAACCGCCATATTCTTCTACTGGCCGGCGCTGCAGGCGATGTATCAGTCGATGCTGCGGGAAGATCCGTTCGGCCTTTCGACGCAATTTGTCGGGCTTGCCAATTTCGAGCGTGTCCTCTCCGATCCGAATTATCTCCACGCCCTTCAAGTCACGGTCATCTTCTCCATCGCCACCGCGGCGCTGGCGATGATCCCGGCGCTGTACCTCGCCGTGATGGCCGACAAGGTGGTGCGCGGGCGCGGGCTTTACCGCACGCTGCTGATCTGGCCCTATGCGGTCACGCCCGCCATTGCCGGAATGCTGTTCCTTTTCCTGTTCAACCCATCCATCGGCACCATCGCCGTGATGCTGCGCAAGCTCGGGCTTGATTGGGATCCGTTGCTCAACGGTCCGCAGGCAATGGTCCTCGTCGTCGCGGCGGCGGCGTGGAAGCAGATCAGCTATAATTTCCTGTTCTTCGTCGCCGGGCTCCAGGCAATCCCGAAATCATTGACCGAGGCGGCGGCCATTGACGGGGCAGGGGAGACGAAGCGCTTCTGGACCATAATCTTCCCGCTGCTGGCGCCGACGAGCTTCTTCCTGCTCGTCATCAACACCGTCTACGCCTTTTTCGACACGTTCGGCATCATCCATGCGGTAACCGGCGGCGGGCCGGGCAAGGCGACCGAAACGCTGGTCTACAAGGTCTATAATGACGGCTTCGTCAATCTGATCCTGGGCGACTCCGCCGCGCAGTCGGTGATCCTTATGGTGATCGTCATCGGGCTGACGGCCATCCAGTTCCGCTATGTCGAACGCCGTGTGCATTACGGGTGAGGGAAACCAGATGATCGAAAACCGCTCCTCGCGCCGCATTCTCGCCCACGCCGTCCTGTTGCTCGGCGTCTTTGTCGTCGCCTTTCCGATCTACTACACCTTCGTCGCCTCGACCCATTCGCTGCAGACGATCCTGCGCCCGCCGCTGCCGCTGCTGCCGGGCGGCGAGTTTCTGAAAAACTATACGGACGCACTATTTGGCGGCGCTATCCGCATGGGCGGCGTCGGCGTGTGGCAGATGCTCTGGAACAGCACCGTCGTTGCCGTGCTCATCGCCGTCGGCAAGATCGTCATCTCCATCCTGTCGGCCTATGCAGTGGTGTTCTTCCGCTTTCCGCTGCGCATGACCTTCTTCTGGCTCATCTTCATCACGCTGATGCTGCCGGTCGAGGTGCGCATCCTGCCGACTTACAAGGTGATGGTCGATTTCGGGCTGATCGATACCTATGCCGGGCTGACCCTGCCGCTAATGGCCTCTGCGACCGCGACGCTGCTATTCCGGCAGTTCTTCATGACCATTCCCGGCGAGCTGGTCGAGGCGGCGCGGGTGGATGGGGCAGGGCCGTGGCGCTTCCTTCGGGATATCCTGCTGCCATTGTCGAAGACCAACATCGCCGCGCTGTTCGTCATCCAGTTCATCTATGGCTGGACGCAATATCTCTGGCCGCTGCTGGTCACCAACCGCAACGACATGAACACCATCGTCATCGGCCTCAGGAAGATGATCTCCTTCGCCGATGCCGATACGCAATGGCATCTGGTGATGGCGACATCGATCCTCGCCATCCTGCCGCCGATCCTCGTCGTCCTGCTCATGCAGCGCTGGTTCGTCCGCGGCCTCGTCGAAATGGAGAAATAAATGGCGCCCGTCGATCTGAAGAATGTCCGCAAGACCTATACCGGTGGCGTCGAAGCCGTGAAGAATGTGAACCTCGCGATAGAGGATGGCGCGCTCTGCGTTCTGGTCGGGCCGTCCGGATGCGGCAAGTCCACGCTCCTGCGCATGGTCGCCGGGCTCGAATCTATCACCGAAGGCGAAATCGCCATCGACGGGCGAAGGGTGAACGATCTGGGCCCCGCCGAGCGCGACATCGCCATGGTGTTCCAGAACTACGCGCTCTATCCGCATATGAGCGTCTATGACAACATGGCCTATGGCCTGCGCAACCGCCGCATGGCGAAGCCGGAAATCGACCGCCGGGTGCGCGAGGCGGCGGCGACGCTGGAACTGGCGCACCTCCTGCAACGCCGCCCGCGCGAGCTCTCGGGCGGCCAGCGCCAGCGCGTCGCCATGGGCCGCGCCATCGTGCGCAATCCGAAAGTGTTTCTGTTCGACGAGCCGCTCTCCAATCTCGACGCCAAGCTGCGCGGCCAGATGCGCGTGGAAATCCGCAATCTGCAGCGCTCGCTTGGCGTCACCAGCGTCTATGTCACCCATGACCAGCTGGAAGCCATGACGCTTGCCGACATTCTGGTGGTGATGAATGGCGGCAATATCGAGCAGATCGGCGCGCCGCTGGAAGTCTATGAAAAACCCGCGAGCCTCTTCGTCGCAAGCTTCATCGGCGCGCCGCCCATGAACCTCCTGCCGGTGAAACATGGGGAAGGGCAGGCGACACTTGCCGATGGCACAGCCATCGGCAAGCTGACGCTCGCGGCGTCGTCAGCTACGCTAGGCATCCGGCCCGAGAACCTGTTTGTCGTGAATGAGGGCGAGGGCCAGCCCGATGCGATGTTCGAAATCACCGTGCGCGCGACCGAACCCATTGGCGCGGAGAGCTATATCCACGGCGAGACCGGCAAGACACCGCTCGTTATCCGCGTTCCCGGCAAGACGCTGATGCAGCCGGGTGCGCAAATACGCGTCGGCGCAAGTGCAGCGGATCTGCACGTGTTCGACGAGACGGGCAGGCGAATCTGATCGTCCAGAGCATGATATTGACTGAAAAGTTGCGGACTTCCAGGTAAGATCACGCGCAAAAACAAAGGGTTAGAGCGCGCCGGGATGCTTGCGCACTATTCGCCGCCAGAAGCTGAAGCGCTTGCGGCGGTGGTGGACCGTCAGGTTGAAATCTTCGGCAACCAGATAATTCTCGGGCGCCATTTCCGTGGTGCAGCGCCCGGTAAGGCCGCCCAGGACATCATCGGGCAGGCGCTTATGGCACGTAGCCCGGTGAAAATCCTCCTCCGCCTGCCGCTGTGCGCGTGTCAGCGTTGAAACGGCATTGCGTCTGTGCGCTTCATGAAGCCGCATGATCATGCCTCCGCCTTGAGTAGGGTAATTGCTTGTTAGTGCGCGAACATGACGGGGGTTGCATTGCGCAAGATCACGTTTTGCGACGTGCAGTAATTAATTCTGTTCCTATTTGCAGCCGCCCCAGTGTTCGATCAAATTTTCCACCTAATTGTAATATAGATCGCGCCGCAATGAGCGTTCATTGCGCATTCATCAATATTGCATCAGTCTGGTGTGACGGAGATTCGCTTCAATAGGAGGTGTCATGAAAAAGTTCTTATCGGCAATTTGCAGCGGCGCGCTGGCGCTCGCGGTTGCCCTCACATCGGTCGTTCCGGCGGGCGCTGCTCCGTTTCGGGCGGTCGAGATCCAGCCGGCATCGAATGTGGTGGAGGTCCAGCACCGCGAGTGGCGTCACAGCCGGCGGGAATGGCGCCATGGCCGGAGCGAGCGGAGAAACTGGCATCGCCGTGGATGGAACCGGCCCGCTCCCGGATGGCGCCACGGCTATCGGCCTGGATACCGCCATGGATGGCGTCAGGGCTACCGCGCGGGATATTACCGCGGTTATCGCGGCTATCGGTATTACCGGCCCGGCTACCGGCGCTATAATGACGGCTGGTGGTATCCGCTCGCGGCCTTCGGCCTCGGCGCGGCTATAGGCGGCGCGATCGCCAACCAGCCGACCCGTGTCGTGCCACGCTATACGGATCCCCATGTCGCATGGTGTGCCGCGAAGTACCGGTCCTACCGGGCTTATGACAACACCTTCCAACCCTATAACAGCCCGTACCGCCGCGCGTGCAATTCGCCTTATCGGTGAGCGGCAGGAATATCGATGTGCGATGAAGGCGGCTCCCCGGAGTCGCCTTTTTGTTGCATCTGCACGCCACAATCGGACGATGTCGTGCTTTCGGGAGGTTACGGTTCGCTAAGTGAGATGAGCAAAAATTTCTACTATAATCAATGGCTTATGGCGGGCCGTGCGAGAACCAGATGGGCGCGACATCTACTCTATAGCCCTCCCGATTGAGTCCTGAAAGCGGATTGCTAATTACGTGAAAACGCAATGAAGTCTCGTTTCTCATGCAGCAATCGGCGGGTTTGCTGCCGGTTGCTACGCGCGCTCCCTCGTCTCGGTGCCTTTCAGATTCGGATGAATACCTCCTGCTGTTTCCTCTTAATTTGAGGACCATCTGAATGCTGGCCGACGCCGCAGCACGGTCAGGTCCCGCGCGGTTCCTGCTTGAGCTGGTCACCACGGACCTTGCTCTGGAACTCGAAAACCCAGCCGGGATATTCCGCAGGCAACTTGCTGACCTCATCGAGTGTTTTCAGTTCGGCGTCGGTCAGCACCACCTTGGTCGCGGCGATGTTATCATCGAGTTGCTCTGGCTTCTTGGCACCGATGATTACGCTGGTGACAGCCTTCTGGTGGAGCAGCCAGGCGAGTGCGACCTGGGCGATCGAGACGTCCTTGGCTTCCGCGATCGGCTTCATCGCGTCGATGACGTTGTAGCCGCGTTCCTCATTGACCGGCGGGAAATCGAAGGTGGCGCGGCGATTGTCGCCTTCCTTAGCGCCGTCGCGGCTATATTTTCCTGACAGAAAACCGCCCGCCAGCGGACTCCACACCATCAGGCCGATGCCTTCGGATTCCATCATCGGCACCAGTTCACGCTCCAGATCGCGTCCGGCGATCGTATAATGTGCCTGAAGCGAAGCGAAGCGGGCCAGGTTGAACTGGTTGGAAATACCGACCGCCTTTGCGATCTGCCAGGCGGCCCAATTGGAGACGCCGATATAGCGGACCTTGCCCTGTTGGACGACCGTTTCAAGCGCGCGCAGCGTCTCTTCGATCGGCGTAATCTGGTCGAAGCCGTGGATCTGGTAAAGGTCGATATGGTCGACCTGAAGGCGCTTGAGGCTGCCCTCCAGGGCATAGAGCATATGCGAGCGAGATGTGCCACGCGCATTCGGGCCGTCGCCTGTAGGCCCGAAGAATTTGGTGGCGACGATCACATCTTCACGTGCGATCCCGAGGTTACGCAACGCTTGGCCCGTGATCTGTTCGGAATGACCTTTTGAATAGACGTCGGAGGTATCGATGAAGTTGATGCCGGCATCAATCGCGGTCTTGACCAGACCGTCAGCTTCTTTCTGCTGTAGGCCGCCCATGCTGCTGTAGATACCGCTCCCGCCGCCGAAGGTCATGGTGCCGAGGCAGAGTTCGGAAACGAACAGGCCGGTGCGGCCGAGGATGTTATAGCGCATGGGGCTCTCCTGAGTGAACGAAACGGGCAGGCGTATCCCTTTTATGGCACCTGCCCCCGGCTTCTTCGCGCCCGATTGTCGCAAGTTCTTGCCTGATCCGATCACTGACAGTTTTTAATCCGGCGGAGTCTTGCTTAGACACTCGGTGAAATCCATATAGATTTAATGCACGAAACTCTCGCTGATCTCGCATACCGCCACGCCACTCAATCGGAAGGAGCGTCGATCCCGCGAGTTAGCCTCCATGCCGCGCAGAAGGAGAGCTGGCCGGTTGGGGTTCTATATCAGCCGATGCTTGGCATCGTCTTGCGAGGCACCAAGCGAGTGGTCATCGGAGACCGCACGCTGCGCTACGATAGTAATCATTTTTTCATCGCTTCGATCGACGTGCCGGCATCGCGCGTCACGATCGAGGATTTGCCCGGGGCGCCCTACGTCGCAGTACGGCTTGCGATCGACCAGGATATCCTTTCGGATCTGGTTGTTGACATAGCTGGCAAAGCCGAGGGAGATACCATAGCTTTTGCGGTGGGCGCTATGACGCCTGAATTGCTCGATGCCTGGTCACGGATGCTGCGGTTGCTCGATGCGCCAGACGAAATCGACACGCTGGCGCCATTGATCGAGCGCGAGATTCTTTTTCGCCTTTTGCAAGGCCCGCAAGGAGCGCTGCTTCGCCAGGCAGCCCGAGCCGGTAGCCGGATTTCACAGGTTCGCGATACTATCGCCCATTTGCGCATGAACTTGGATCGCGTTATCAGAATTGAAGAACTGGCGGAAATTGCCGGGATGAGTGTGGCAACATTTCATCGCCATTTCCGAGCTGCCACTGCCATGAGCCCACTGCAATATCAGAAGACTCTCCGCCTGCAGGAAGCGAGGCGGCTACTGCTCGCCGACACCGACGCGACAAGCGCAGCATTTGCAGTCGGATATGAAAGCGCGTCGCAGTTCAGTCGGGAGTACACGCGGATGTTCGGCACACCACCTGCGCGCGATGCTGGAAGGCTACGGGCTGGCAGGAATTAATGTGGCCGCACATTTGGTGTGAATCCGACCGATCCTGTCACTGACGATCTAACCGAGTTTCCCAAAACAACATCGTTTGCGGGAAAGCTGTGACACCGGCGACAAATAGGTGTCTTCCGCCGCCTGAGCGGGCCTGCCAGCGCTTAGCGTATATCTGGGTCCGTTCTATGTGCCGACCCCTCAATGTCATCCGGCGTGAAATCCGCCTTGCCGCAGACTTCGGCGAGCTTCGCCCGCAATCGCGGCACTAGATGCAAGGGTTGGGCTGATCGGGGCGACGGTTAGCCTCGATCAATTCAAGTCGCCGTGCGTCTCGCTTTTCCTCTCGCTCGAAAATCTGGCGCACTCGTTCTCTGAAACACCAAAATCCTCTGCTATGACAGCAAACGTATCGCCAGCCCGGTGGCGTCGCAATATCTCTCGGTTCCGTTTCTCGGTCATCGAAAAGCCGCCCCTCCGATTTCCGGCAACTCCGACCACTCTATTCTTTTCGACCGATTTTTGAAGCCGCGATCAGGATGTCGGGGCTTCCGGCTTTCCGGTTTCTCATATCCTGATCAGGTTATGTGCCCGGCCGCCGCTCCGCTCTGGCCGGGCTTGTTCGCTAAGGGCTCCGCCCTCGCGGCGGGCAAGAGCGGGCGGGCGGTATCCCCAGCCTTCCGCGCGGATTCAGATTTGCGATCCTGCGAAAAGCGGGAATTCGCTTGTGCAGGCCGGGTGATCCCCCTCCGCCCGACCGCTCTTGCCCTTTGCTACCCCGGTCTCGCCGACGGGCAGGGTTGCAGCGCAGCGCTGCGCTTCAACCCAAGCCCATAGGAGAAAGACCATGACCACGAACACCACCCCGACCGTCGAAAATGGTGCAACGGTTTTCATCCCACTCAACAAGCTCAAGAAGCACCCGAAGAATGCCCGCAAGACCCCCGCACAGCGAAGCATCCATCGAAGCGAAGGCGGCGAGCATTGCCGCCAAGGGCATCCTGCAAAATCTGGTGGTGGAGCCCGAGCTTGACGCGGCGGGCGAACCGACCGGCTGCTATCTGGTCAGCATCGGTGAAGGCCGCAGGCTGGCACAGTTGTTGCGCGTGAAGCGCAAGCAGATCAAGAAGACCGAACCGATCCGCTGCGTCATCGACACGGCGAACGACGCCGCTGAAATCAGCTTGGACGAGAACGTCACCCGCGAAGACCTCTCGCCTGCGGATCAATTCGAGCGATTCCGGGAACTTGCGGAATCGCGTGGATGGGGCGCGGAGGAAATCGCTGCCCGCTTCGGCGTCACCGCGCACGTGGTCAAGCAGCGGATGCGTCTCGGCGCTGTGAGCCCGAAGCTAATGCAGGTTTACCGTGATGGCGAACTGACCTTGGACCAGTTGATGGCCTTCGGGATCACCGAGGATCATGCGCGGCAGGAACACGTCTATGAAAACCTGTCCTATAACCGCGATCCGTCCATCATCCGGCGCGACCTGACCAAGATGAATGTGCCCGCAACGGATCGGTGCGCGATCTTCGTTGGCGCGCCTATACGGAGGCTGGCGGCAACATCATCCGCGACCTGTTCACCGAGGATCGCGGCGGCTTCTTTGAAGACCCCGCGCTGTTGGACCGGCTCGCTGTCGAGAAGCTGGAACGGATCGCCGCCGAAGTGCAGGAGGCCGAAGGCTGGAAGTGGACTGCCGCCTATCTCGACTTTCCCCATGCCCATGGGATGCGCCGCGCCTATCCGCGTTTGGTGGAGCTTTCGAAAGCGGACGCCGCTGCCTACGATGCCGCGCAGGACGAGCATGAGCGCCTGACGGCGGAATGGGAGGACGCCGATGTTGACCTCCCGTCCGAGGTGGATGCGCGGTTCGCGGAGCTTGATGCCGAGATCGAGCGTATCGACGCCATGCGCCACGCCTACGACCCGGATGAGATCGCGTGCGGCGGAGTGTTCGTCGTCGTGGCCCATGACGGGGAAGCCCGTATCGAACGTGGGTTCATCCGGGCCGAGGACGAAGCCCTGGAACCCGAAGCCGCCGACGATGGTGAAACCGTTATCGACGGGGTGCGTGTCAACGGCGATGGCGAGATCATCGACGGCGACGAGCAGGACGGCGAAGGCGACCACGTTTCCGCAAGTGAGCCGGAAGAAGAAGATGGCGGGGATGATGGCAAGCCGCTGCCAGATTCGCTAATCCGCGACCTGACCGCGCATCGCACCCTTGCCCTGCGTCTCACCCTTGGCGAGCAGCCGGATATGGCGCTGATCGCGGTCATCCACACGCTAGCCGCGCAGACCTTTTATAAGGGGGGAGGCGAGGCCCATTGCCTCGAAATCCGCCCGACCAGCAATTATCTCGCGGCCCACGCGGACGGCATTGAGGACACGGCGGCGGCGAAGATGCTGGCGGATCGCCATGCCGGATGGGCGGCGGATATGCCGCGCGACGTGGCCGACCTCTGGGGCTTCGTCGCCGGTCTGGACTATGCGAGCCTGATGGCCTTGCTCGCGCATTGCGCCTCGCTCACCGTCAATGCGGTGAAATTGCCATGGGAGAGCAACAAGCGCCGCGCCCATGAGACGGCGGACAAGCTGGCGACGGCCGTGACGCTCGACATGACGGCGCACTGGACGCCGACCGTGCGGGCGTATCTCGGTCGTGTCACCAAGGCCCATATCCTCGCCGCCGTGCGCGAAGCCCTAGGCGACGAGGCAGCGGAGCGGATTGCAGACAAGAAGAAGGTGGAGATGGCCGAAGCCGCCGAGCAGCTTCTAGCCGGAACTGACTGGCTTCCGCCCGTGCTGCGCACCGAGCGGCCCGCATGGCTCACTGACCAGCAGGCCGACGCCTTCGCCACCGTCGCCGTCGAGACCGCGCCGGAAGCGCAGAACGACGACCATTTCGCCGTCGCGGCGGAATGACCGGAGAGCCGGGATCGCCTCAGCGGTCCCGGCTTCTCATTGGCAAAAATCGCGGCCGCGCGGCTTCTCCGCGCGGCCGATGACCTCGACAGGTCAAACAGACATCGGCACCATGCAGATTGTTCGATCTGCCAGACGATTGCGACACGAAAGGCGGTGCCGCCGGATAGTGAGGTGAAGTTCAATGATTGCCGTCATGTTCATGAGCGTTGCGCTGGTCGCGCTTCTTTGTGTCCTTGCCTATACGCTTGCCATCTATGCGTTGCCCTTCCTGCTTGGCCTGACTGCTGCGCAATTCGCGTATCAGACTGGCTCCGGTTTCATCGGCCCGGGACTTGTCGGCCTCTTCTCGGCGGGCGTGGCCTTCGGCGTCCTGGCCCTGCTGTTCGAGACGATCCGCTCGCCTGTCCTTCGCCTGATCGTGGCGCTGATCTTCGCCGCGCCTGCTGCTGTCGCAGGCTATGCGCTGGTTCACGGCATCACCAAGGAAGCCGTGCCATCCGAAGTCTGGCGCCAGATCTTCTGCATCATCGGCGGCGGTTTCGTCGGCGTGGCAGCGTGGATGCGACTGGCGGCAGGCATCGGCCAGCCCGCGAGATAGCGGGTTTGCCCTTCGGATGAGGTCGCGCCTTGCGGCATGATAGCAACTTCACTATATTGATAGCGTCGCCATCAACTGGTCGGAGAAGCCATCAGATGCCCGCTGTCACCATTCGCAACCTATCCGAAGAGACCCACCGCGCCCTCAAGGTGCGCGCGGCCCATCATGGCCGCAGTGCTGAAGCTGAAATGCGCGACATTCTGGAAGCGGCGGTTCGCCCCGCCAACCGCCTTCGCATCGGCTCTGCCCTGTCGGCGTTGAGCCGCGAGACCGGGCTGACCAATGCCGATTTCGAGGCACTGGAACAGGCCCGCGACCGGTCGCCCGCTGCTCCCATGAGCTTTGAATGATCGTTCTGGATACGAATGTCGTTTCCGAGGCGATGAAGCCGGAGCCAGCCCTCGTCGTGCGCGACTGGCTGGACGAGCAGGCCGCCGAAACCCTCTACCTTTCCAGCGTGACCGTCGCGGAGCTGCTGTTCGGGATCGGCGCGTTGCCGGACGGGCGGCGAAAGCAGCAGCTCGCCACCACGCTTGACGGGTTGCTTGCCCTGTTCGACGGCAGAATCCTTGCCTTCGATATGGATGCCGCCCGCCATTATGCCGATCTCGCCGTGGCGGCGCGCAACGCGGGCAAGGGTTTTCCGACCCCGGACGGCTATATCGCGGCCATCGCAACCGCCCACGGCTTCGCGGTCGCCACGCGTGACGACAGCGCCTTCAAAGCGGCGGGCGTTCCGGTGATCGATCCTTGGAAGGCCGGACACTAAGGGTTGCGTTCTGACGATGGAAACCACGATCATCTTGCTGCTGATCGGCTTCGGGGCCGGTTTTTATATCCGAGGGCTGCGCGCGAAGACCGAAGCCGCGAATGCGAAACGCCACGCCGATGCGCTCGATCAACAGATCGCCACGCTCCGGCGCGAGATCGTCGCCATGCACGGCGCCGAATCCCGAAGGCTGGACGAGGTTGCCCGTCGCAAACGCTTCTTCGAGGAAAACGACATTTCCGATGTCGAGAACCAGATCAGGTTCATCAGCCAGACCGAGCTGCGCGCCGTTCGCCCAGTCAACAAGGAGGCCGTGCGCGTCCTCTATGCGCTTGATGAGTGGATCGTCACCCACCGGCCCGATTGGCGCATGGCGTTCGAGGTCTCCATGGGGGCCTTCATCAAAACCTCCTATGATCCCGAGGACCGGATGCAGAAGGCGGCATTCAGTTCCTACAACAGCAAGCGGGTCGATTTCCTGCTGATCGACAGGTTCGGCCAACCCATGCTGGTGGTCGAATATAACGGCACGGGGCACGACTTGTCCGACGACGCGCCTGGTCGCATGGAAGTCAAGCGCTTGGCCTTGGCACGCGCGGGGATTCCGCTGGTCGAGATTCCAGCCAAGACCTCGAAGTCGGATATCGTTCGCATGGTTGCCGATACGGTGCTGGCGACCTGACCTCACTCCTCTGAGTCCGGCGAACTAACTCGCAACGGGGCGAGAGAATGGGCGTTGCCCTACGGGCCGTGCTTTCGGCTGCGCCGAAACCACGCCTGCGGCGCGTTTCCGCCATTCGGCTTCAATCGCTTTTATAATCGGCCCCTGGACATCAAGGCGCTTGCGTTGCAAAAATCGACTGCAAAACTGTCGCATGTTTTGGGCAGACCGTCCTAAAACGTCCAGGAGCACAAGCCGCCAGCGTTTTTGGACGGTCTGCAGGATTTCTGCGACGTTGTGCATTGTCTCGGAAGCAAATGGCCTTCAGGTCTTCGCCTTTTCATAGGCCATGAATAGATCGGTTACGAGAACGCCATTGATCCGCATCCCAGTCAAATCGGCATCTTTGATGTCTGAATCTGCCAACGTGACGCCGCTTATGGTCAATCGCGATAGGTTTGCATTCGTGATGGCGGCTCCGGACAGATTAACGTTGTTAAAGCGCGCATCCGCAAGGCTGATATCGTCAAAAACCGCTTCGCTCAAATTGGTGTCGGTGAATTTTGCCTTGGTCAAAACAGCGTAAAACCGTGCATCTGCGAGGTTTACGCCATCGAAATTAGCCCCTGACATATCGGCTCGCTCGTAATGCATTCCCTGCATCTGAGGGCCATCAAATGGGTTGTGTTCTTGGTGATCGCTCATTGTCGTTTCCTAAGGTCAATCATGATTGCGACCCAAAGAATGCCAGATTGCGCAATCATTTGCGACCGTCGAATCTGAAATTGAAACGAGCCCACGCCAATTCTGGCCGTGCCGTTTATCGCGAAAATCTCGGAGGCTGCCCCAAAACGCTGAAGGCGATTCCTGATGGTGATCGTAAATGGTAGATTCCTGCCATGGCACATCTTTCAGGAACGGATCGTTCGCAACTGCTGCTTCTGCCCGAGGCGGTTGACGACTATGTGGGGCCGGACAACCCAGTTCGCTTCATCGAGGCTTTTGTCGACGGCCTAGATCTTGCCGCCGCCGGCTTCGGCGAAGGAGACGGGGCGACCGGGCTTCGATCCGGCCGACATGCTGAAGCTCTACATCTATGGATACGTCAACCGGGTGCGCTCCAGCCGCCGTCTGGAGGTCGAGCAGTACGCGCGGACGCGAGGCTGTGGCCCTCCGACTTGAATTTAATCAACGGAAATCAAACGCGGCTCGCGGCATTACGGGTACCGCAATCTTAATTCGTGGCGACGGAATATTCCGGCCAATTCCAGCACGTTTCAGGGGTACAAAAATCTATTGGGGGATTTTTTGGGGGAATAGACCAAGAAAGATTTTGGAAAGCGTAACAAAATCAACTGCGTAGGTGTATTTAATGGCGGAGGGGGTGGGATTCGAACCCACGGTACGGTCTCCCGCACGCCGGTTTTCAAGACCGGTGCCTTAAACCGCTCGGCCACCCCTCCAACCGTCTATTTTCGCTAGCCTTCAGGAATCCGAGCACCGGCGACGATGTCCCGTTGCTGCCATTCTGCTACCGAATAATCTGTCTTTACAGTGCAGCGGAATGCGTCGTCAACAGGCTCGGTAATTATGCCCTGCGCTCCGGGATGAACCGGGAGCGGTACTCCGTTGGCGTCAGGCCGACTTTTTGCCGGAAATGATGGCGCAGGGCGTGGGCGGAGCCGAATCCGGCGCTGGCGGCGATTGTCTCGATATGGAGGGGCGCTTCGCATAGCAGCGCCTTGGCGGCCTCGACCCGTTCTTCGATCAGCCAGTCGCCGGGGCTGCGGCCCGTTGCCTCATGAAAGCGGCGCAGGAAGGTTCGCAGGCTCATCCGGCATTCGTGCGCCATGATTTCCGTTGTCCAGTTGCGGGCGAGATTCTCGCGCATCTGGTCGAGAAGAGGCGCGATCTCTCCGCCGGGTTGGGCTGGCACTGGGCGTTCCAGGAATTGCGCCTGGCCGCCGGTGCGGTGCGCGGGCACGACCAGCCGCCTTGCAACGGAATTGGCCGCCTCGGGGCCGAAATCCTGCCTGATGATGTCGATCATCAAATCGATCCCGGCGGCGCTCCCCGCCGAGGTGAAGACCCGGCCATGCGCCCGGTAAAGCGAGGCGGCATCGACGCGGACTTTCGGAAAGCGCGCCTGCAAGGCTTCCGCATAGCGCCAATGGGTGGCCGCCACGCCATGGTCAAGCAATCCGGTCGCCGCCAGCACGAAAGCGCCCGAACAGATCGACATGAGCCGTGCCCCGCGCGCATGGGCGTCACGAAGCATGTTCGACAGCGTCTCCGGCACGGGAATTTGCGCGCCCTTCCAGCCGGGAACCACGATGATGTCGGCCTTCTCCAAAAGCTCCGGCCCGTTGTCGGGCTGAATCACGAAACCGCCATGGGCGCGCAGCGGACCTGCCTCGATCGCGCAACTTGCAAAACGATACCAGCCCGGCCCCATTTCGGGGCGTGGAAGCCCGAAGACCTCGGCGGTGATGCCGAATTCGAAGGTGCATAGCCCGTCGTAGAGCAGCGCCACGACGAGGGGACCGGTCGGCTCCATGCGGGAGCAGGTGTTTGCGACTGATGGCATGATCTTTACGTACATTGTCATTCGCGCCAATTGCAAGCAAAAGCATGGCGCGGCCATATGCAGGCGATAGCCAATCAAACAAGGAGCCCATGATGACATCCGCCGTCACCGCAATTCCCGCCGCGCCGAGCAACATTGCCGCCGATCATTTCGCCGCCGCGTTCACTTTCGAGACCGATTGTTGGGACGTGCATGACGCGCTGGCGCGGGGAGCGGATTTCGTGCTTCTCGATGTGCGCGGCCCGGCACTCTATGCGAAGGGCCATATTCCGGGCGCGATCAACCTGCCGCATGGCAAGATCACGCGCTCGAAAATCGAGGCATGGCCGGAGGAGACGCTGTTCGTCACCTATTGCGCGGGCCCGCATTGCAATGGCGCAGCGCGCGGGGCACTGCGCCTGGCGCAGCTGGGGCGCCCGGTGAAAATCATGGCCGGCGGCGTCACCGGATGGCTGGATGAAGGATTCGATTTGGCCATCGGCGAGGGCTGATTCAGCGATTCACCCTGTATTTTATAATACCAAAAGTAAGCCCCGTCCGCACTTCCGCTAATATTTCAACGGCTTGTTGAAAAGTGTGGGGGCGGGGTCTTGCCAAGGGGCTACGGGTCGGACAAGACTATGCCAGTGGTTCGTGTCGCTGTTTCGTCACCGCGGGGCCACATTCTTTTAATGTCGTGTCAACGAATCGATGGCAAGAGTTTCGAGTGGGCTGGTTGTGACCACCGGTTGCCGCGTTAATCGCAGCGTTGCGTAGAAACGTGGGTAATTGCAATGGGTTGGAAGACGGGGACGGCCAATTGACGGCTGAAAATGACGTATCGAACGGGTACCGGAAGGGGCGCAACCATTTGCGCGTGGCTGGTATCTTCATTCTGGGCGCCTGCCTTGCCGCCTGCGCTTCGCCGGAGCCGAAGCCGAAGAAACACCGCCCGAAGGAATTCTTCGCTGAATCCGAATATGGCGTGAAGGCGAGCCCGCGCATCATCGCCAAGGCGGTTTCGAACATGCCGCGCGGCGGCGGGCGCGACCAGGTTGGCAAGCCCTATCAGGTGCGCGGCAAATGGTATTATCCCAAGGAAGAGCCGGGCTATGCGCGAACCGGCAAGGCTTCCTGGTATGGTTCGGCCTTCCACGGACGCCTGACGGCCAATGGTGAAGTCTATGACATGAACCATCTGTCCGCCGCGCATCCGACCATGCCATTGCCCAGCTATGCGCGCGTCACCAATCTCGCCAACGGCAATTCCGTCATCGTCCGCGTCAATGATCGCGGCCCCTATGCCAGCGACCGGGTGATCGACCTGTCGCAGCGCGCCGCGGATATGCTCGATTACAAGCATCACGGCACCACGAATGTGAAGGTGGAATATGTCGGGCGCGCGCCGCTTGAAGGACGCGACGACGAATTCCTGCTGGCATCGTTCCGCAGCGGCTCCGATCCCATCGGCCAGCCAGCGAGCGGCGTGATGATCGCCATGGCCGGTCCGACGCCGACCGCGCCGCTGCCGGGGGCTCGCCCCATGCCTGCCATGATGACAAATCCGGCGATGCCGGTGGCAATGCAGCCGGGCTCCGGCGAGGGCGTCTTGCAGCCCCCCGTGCCGCAAATGCCCGGCGCGGTGGGCGAGGGGGATCCGGTGCTCCCGGCCATCGGGCCGATCGTGACCGAGAAGCCGGCCATCCTGTTCGGCGTCGCCCGTGCGCGCGGCCTCAATGGAGGCTCGACGCTTGCCGGCTATGCGGATGAGCGCGTTGCGAGCGCGAACAGCGTCCAGGCCCATGCCTATGCCAGCGTGCTGACGCCTTCGGCGGTTTCGGACGCCTGGAAGAAGCTCGGTGTGGAAACGAGCGCTACGCAGGGCGCGGAATATATCGACGCCGGTTTCTTCAACGATAAGGCCGAGGCCGACCGCATTGCCGCCGCGCTTGTTCCTTATGGCAAGGTACAGCGCACGAAGGTGCCGACGGAAAATGGCGAGCTCTATGGCATAACCATCGCAGGAAGCAGCGATGCGTTGCTTCAGGCCGCCTGGGCCGCCGGTGCAACGGATGCATTCGTGGTGCGGCCGGAGTAGGCTGATCTTCTGCTCGAGGCGGGGCTGACATGCCGTTGGAGCATTTCAAATTGAAATGGAAGCGTTGGCGGGACAGTACCCCCCTCTGTCCTGCCGGACATCTCCCCCTCAAGGGGGGAGATTGGCCTTCATCTATGGCGGCACCTAATCCTGCCGCGGCGATTAGCGAAAGCGGACCTCCCAGCCAATCTCCCCCCTTGAGGGGGAGATGTCCGGCAGGACAGAGGGGGGTGTCTTGGCGCAAGCGCGTAACAAGAATCGCTTCCGCGACATACGCCATAGCTCTCCTGTCCTGGCTGATCGGAGCGATGGCCGCGCCTCAGGCTTCCTTCGCAGCCGCCATCGAAACCAAAGCGCCCCACGCCCTGCTGATCGACGAGAAGACCGGCACGGTCCTTCTATCCAAAAATCCCGATGTGCTTATCCCGCCCGCGTCGCTGGCGAAGCTGATGACGATGGAGGTCGTCTTCGACGCGCTGGCCAAGGGGCAATTGTCGCTGGAGCAGACATTTCCCGTCAGCGAATATGCCTGGCGCACGGGCGGCGCGCCTTCGGGCACGTCCACCATGTTCGCCAAGATCAAATCGACGCCGAGGGTGGAGGATCTGATCCAGGGCGTCATCGTCCAGTCTGCGAATGATGGCTGCATCGTGCTGGCCGAGGGCATGGCAGGCAGCGAGACGCAATTCGCCGAACGCATGACGAAGCGCGCCCGCGAACTGGGCCTGCAAAAATCGACTTTCGTCAACTCGACCGGACTGCCCGCGCCGGGGCAGGAGGTGACCATTGCGGAACTGGTGACACTTGCTCGCCATATCCACCGTACATATCCGCAATTCTATAAATATTATTCGCAGGAAAGCTTTACCTGGAACAACATCACCCAGCGCAACCGCAATCCGCTGCTGCGGCTCGATATGGGCGCGGACGGGCTAGGCACCGGCTATACGGAGGGCTCGGGCTATGCGCTGGTCGCGTCGGCGGAGCGCAATGGGCGCAGGCTGTTCCTGGGCATGAGCGGCCTTGCCAGTGACAAGGAGCGCGCCGCGGAGGCTCGCAAGCTCGTTGAATGGGGCATGAGCAGTTTCGAGGATGTGCTGCTCTTCCCGGCGAATGATCCCTTGGGCGAGGCGAGCGTCTATGGCGGCGTGCGCTCTTCGGTCAAACTGCGCACGGGGGAGGCAGTCGAGCTTCTGCTGCCCGCGAAAGACCGTCCTCCGCTCAAGGCCCGCGTCGTTTATAATGGTCCGCTGAAGGCGCCCATCGAGGCGGGTAAGGAAGTCGGTACGCTGAAAATCTGGATGGGCGAGACGCTGCTTCAGGAACGGCCCGTCTTCGCCGCCGAAACCGTGCCGGAAGGCAGCATTAGCAAGAAGGCGCTCGACGCGGCGGTCGAACTCACCACGGGGTGGATCAGGCAGTTTCTCTGATAAGCGAAGAGTCCGGCTGAAATGGCCTCTTCGCTATTCGCTTTTCATGATCTAAAAGCCATGGCTTCACGAAGGGAGCGCCAGTGGCAGGAATCTTCATCACATTCGAAGGCGGGGAAGGGGCGGGGAAATCCACCCAGATCAAGCGTCTCGCTGCCCATCTTGCCGATGAGGGCATCGATACGCTCGTCACCCGCGAGCCGGGCGGCTCCGCCGGCGCGGAGGCGGTGCGGCACGTTATTCTCAGCGGCGCGGCCGAGGCGTTCGGACCGGCCATGGAGGCGGTGCTGTTCGCCGCCGCCCGCAATGACCATGTGGAGCAGGTGATCCGCCCGGCGCTCGAGGCCGGCAAGACGGTGCTCTGCGACCGCTTCATCGATTCGGGCCGCGTGTATCAGGGCGTGACCGGCGATCTCGATCCTGATCTTATCGACATGCTGGAGCGCGTGGCCATCGACGGCGCTATGCCTGATCTTACGCTGATCCTTGATTTGCCGGCTAAGGAGGGGCTCGCCCGCGCCATGAAGAGGCGAGGGGAGGAGCGTGCGGACCGCTTCGAGAAGGAGACGCTCGAACGTCACGAGGCGCGTCGTGAGGCGTTTCTCGCCATCGCGGCGGGTGAACCGGAGCGCTGCAGGATCATCGACGCCGGCCGTCCTGAGGATGAAGTGAGCGCCGAGATCATCGCCATTGTCGACAGGCTGATTGCAAGCCGGGGGCGGGGCGTATGATCGGCGAGATCACCGCGCAGGACACGCATGACGCCATTGACGGCGTGCTTGCGCCGGCGGCGAATGGCTTTCTCGCCGGGCATGAAGATATTCGCGCCTTTCTCGCCCGCACCTATCGCAGCGGCAAGATGCACCATGCGTTGCTGTTCGAGGGGCCGCGCGGGGTGGGCAAGGCGACGCTGGCCTTTCACCTTGCCGGGCATATGCTGAAGCATCCCGTCAGTGCCGAGGCCCCCGAGGAGATCGCCGCGCCGGATTTCACAAACCCGCTATACCGGCAGATTGCCGGGGGGATGCACCCTGCCATCCTGCATATCGACCGCCCGCTCGACCAGAAGACCGGCAAGTTCAAGACCGGCATCACCATCGAGGAAATCCGCCGGGTGGCGCATTTCCTTGGCCGCACCTCCCATGACGGCGCGTGGCGGATCGTCATCGTCGATCCCGCCGACGACATGAACCGCAATGCGGCGAACGCGCTTTTGAAAACGCTGGAAGAGCCACCCGGCCGGGCGCTGTTTATCCTGATTTCGCATTCTGCGGGGCGCCTGTTGCCCACCATCCGCTCCCGCTGCCAGACGCTACAGTTCAAGCCGCTGGACGATGCGTCAATGGGTAAAGCCCTTGCCGCCATCGGGCCGGGCATCGGTTTCGACGCGGGGCAGGGGCTAACGGGGTTGATCGAGCGCTCGGAGGGGAGTGTGCGCAAGGCCGCGCTGCTCATCGCGCATGGCGGTCTTGAAATCGCCGGCACGACGGATGCAATCCTCGAGAAAAAGCAGTTCGACCTGCCGCAGGCCCTGGCGCTGGCCGGAGCTTTGAGCGGGCGCGAGGCGGAAATCCAATATGATCTCTTCCTCGATCATCTGCTGGAACGCATCGCCGCCGAGGCCCGCCGCCACGCGGAGGAGGGGGCAATCCGGCCCGCCAACGCCTGGTCCGCCTTCTGGGACCGCATCCGCCGCGAAATCACCGAAACGCAGGCCTTCAACCTCGACCGTAAGCAGGCGGTGCTGATCCTGTTGGAAAAGACCCACCGTGCGTTTCAAAACGGGGTGCCGGATTAAGCCAAAAGGAAACATCCCGATGAATGGCGAGATGGACGTAAAAACGGCAGAAGTGCTTCGTGTGTTGATTCAGAGGCGACTGGATGGGCCGGTGATCTCCGCAACGGCGATGGAAAGGCGTATAAAAGTCATGATCGAGAGCAAACGCCAAGATACAGCCAAGCGCGGTCAGATTCGGGACGCCCGGCCCTGATTTAGGCTAATCCTCGATCACCGTAGCATTCACCGCTTTTATGAGCTATTCCAACGGCTCCAATCGGTAAATTTGAGTCAGGTCACGCATGAGCCGCGAGAAATTCTATATCACCACTGCGATTTCCTACCCGAACGGCAAGCCGCATATCGGCCATGCGTATGAGCTGATTGCCACCGATGCGCTTGCCCGTTTCCAGCGGCTGGACGGCAAGGACGTGCATTTCCTGACCGGAACGGACGAGCATGGTATCAAGATGCTCCAGACGGCCAAGAAGGAAGGCATTACGCCGCGCGAGCTGGCGGATCGCAATGCAGGTGAGTTCCAGCGCATGGCGGAGGCACTGAATGCCTCGAACGACGACTTCATCCGGACTACCGAGAAGCGCCACCATGCCGCCTCGCAGGCCATCTGGAAGGCGATGGAAGCCAATGGCGACATCTACAAGGACAGCTATTCGGGCTGGTACTCGGTGCGTGACGAGGCCTATTACGGCGAGGACGAGACGACCGTCCGCGAGGATGGCGTGCGTTACGGCCCGCAGGGAACGCCGGTCGAATGGGTGGAGGAAGAGAGCTATTTCTTCCGCCTTTCCGCCTATCAGGACAAGCTTCTGGCGCTCTATGAAAGCCAGCCGGATTTTGTCGGCCCGTCCGAGCGGCGCAACGAGGTGGTGTCCTTCGTCAAATCCGGCCTGAAGGATCTGTCGATCTCGCGCACCACCTTCGACTGGGGCATTCCGGTTCCCGGCGACGAAAAACACGTGATGTATGTGTGGGTGGACGCGCTCACCAACTATCTGACCGCCATCGGCTATCCCGATACCAAGGCGGAGAAATTCGGCTTCTGGCCCGCCGTCCACATCATCGGCAAGGATATCGTCCGCTTCCACGCCGTCTACTGGCCGGCCTTCCTGATGTCGGCGGGCGTCGAGCTGCCGCGGCGCGTCTTCGCCCATGGCTTCCTGTTCAACCGCGGTGAGAAGATGTCGAAATCGGTCGGCAACGTGATCGACCCTTTCACCATGGTCGAGCATTACGGCCTTGATCAGGTGCGCTATTTCTTCCTGCGTGAGGTGCCGTTCGGGCAGGATGGCAGCTACAGCCATGAGGCCATCGTCAACCGCACCAATGCCGATCTCGCCAACGATCTCGGCAATCTGGCGCAGCGCTCGCTCTCCATGATCGCCAAGAATTGCGACGGCAAGGTGCCGGAGCCGGGCGCTTTCACCGACGCGGACAAGGCGATACTGGACCAGGCCAATGCGGCGCTGGAAACCGCGCGCAAGGCCATGGGCGAGCAGGCTCCGCATCAGGCGCTCGCGGCGATCTTCGCCGTCGTCGCTGAGGCGAACCGTTATTTCGCGGCGCAAGAGCCATGGGCGCTGCGCAAGACCGATCCCGCCCGCATGGCGACCGTACTCTACGTTACGGCTGAAGTGCTGCGCCGCGTCGCCATCCTCACGCAGCCTTTTATCCCCGGCTCTGCGGTGAAGCTGCTCGACATTCTGGCCGTGCCCGAGGACAAGCGCAATTTTGCCGATTTGACAAGCGGTGCGCTCGTCGGCGGCTCGCCGCTGCCCGCGCCGCAGCCCGTCTTCCCGCGCTATGTGGAAGCCGACAAGCAGGATTGAGGCGGATGCTCATCGACAGCCATTGCCATCTGGATTTTCCTGACTTCGCCGAGGAGCGCGATGCGATCATCCAGCGCGCTCTCGATGCCGGCGTGCGACGCATGGTGACGATCTCCACCCGCGTCAGGCGCTTCGACCAGATCCGCGCAATCGCGGAGCAATATGACGAGGTCTATTGCTCCATCGGCACGCACCCCAACAATGCGCATGAAGAACCTGACGTGACGGCTGACGAGCTGATTCAACTCGCGCAGCATCCGAAGGTGGTGGCGATCGGGGAGGCGGGGCTCGACTATCACTATGATTATGCGCCGCCGGAAGTGCAGGCGAAGAGCTTTTGCGCCCATATCGAGGCGGCCCGGCAGACGGGATTGCCGCTCGTCATCCACGCGCGCAGCGCCGACGAGGACATGGCTGATATCCTGACGGAGGAAACGGGGAAGGGGGCTTTCCCTTTCATCCTGCATTGTTTTTCATCGGGGAGGGCGCTCGCCGAAACCGGCCTTGCGCTCGGCGGCTACATATCCTTCTCCGGCATCCTGACCTTCAAGAACTCGGAGGAGTTGCGCGACATCGCCCGCATCGTCCCGCATGACCGCCTGCTGCTCGAGACCGACGCGCCTTATCTTGCGCCCGTACCGCATCGCGGCAAGCGCAACGAGCCGTCCTTCGTCCGCCACACGGCGGCGGTGCTGGCCCAAACGATCGGTGTGGACGAGGCGGAACTGGCGCGGATTACAACCGGAAACGTGTTCCGCTTATTCTCCAGAATGCCGAAGCCGACGGAAGGCGAATATGCCTGACCGGCTGCGCTTCACCATTCTGGGCTGCGGCTCTTCGCCCGGCGTGCCGCGCATCAATGGCGACTGGGGCAATTGCGACCCAAACAACCCCAAGAACCGCCGCCGCCGCACGGCCATGCTGGTGGAGCGCATTGCGGAGAACGGCGCGGTGACGACTGTTGTCATCGACACAGGGCCGGATTTCCGCGCGCAGATGATCGATGCCGGGGCAGGGCCGCTCGACGCGGTCGTCTACACCCACCGCCATGCCGACCATATCCACGGCGTCGACGATCTCAGGACCTATGTGCTCGACAAGCGCCAGCTTATGGACATCTATGCCGACCGCGCCACGCTCGCGCGCCTGGACGAAGCTTTCGGCTATTGCTTTGAAACGCCGCCGGGTTCGAAATACCCGCCGATCCTGAAAGCGCACCAGATCGATGAGGACGTACCGTTCGAAATCGGAGGTGAGGGCGGCGCGATCCGGTTCCAACCGCTGCCGCAGGTGCATGGGGACATCATGTCCATCGGCTACCGTATCGGCGACGTCGCCTATTGCCCGGATGTGAGCGCCTTTCCGGAGCGAACCGTCGAGCGCCTGCAAGGGCTCGACATCCTCATCATCGACGCCCTGCAATACCGCACGCATCCCAGCCATTTCTCGCTTGGCGAAGCACTGGAATGGATCGAGCGCCTCAAGCCCAAACGCGCGATCCTGACGCATATGCACGTGCCGCTCGACTATGAAATAGTCATGCGAGAAACGCCCGATCACGTCGAGCCGGCCTATGACGGACTGCAGTTCGAGGTGGAGATTTAAGGGCAGGGCGCTGGGAATTCAGCAAATCTCGCTGAGCAAGCCCTCATAATAGTCCCGAAGCCGCGTAGCGCGCTCCGCTGCCATTCTGCGTCCGGTTGGGGTGCAGAAATTGTCACTGAGCTTCAGAAGCTTGGTTTGGAAATGATCGAGGGCGTAGGAAGCATCATCACGTGCTCTATTCACTGCCAATGGGTCGGCGGGGTCATAAATCGATGCCCTCGACATTCCAGCGATATAGAAGCAGCGCGCCACGCCGATATAGCCGATGGCGTCCAGCCGGTCTGCATCTTGAAGGATCTTTGCCTCAAGGCTGAGCGGAGGAATGCCGGCGGAGAAGCTGTGCGCCTCAATTGCATGGGCAACCGGGCCTATGCGGTCCTCTGGCCAGCCGAGCGAGGAGAGAATCTGGCTGGCCTTGGCCGCAGCCATCCGGGAAGCGCGGCTTCGCTCAGGCGACGCCTTGTCGACCCAGACGCAATCATGAAGGATGGTTGCTGCCACGAGTATCTCCGCGTCACCGCCTTCTTCGCCATCGATAATATTCGCGGCGTTGCGCCAGACGCGCAGCAAATGCGCCTCGTCATGGGCGCCATCCCGTGCATCGAAGGCAAGGGGAAGCAGGACGCGGGCGAGTTCAGGATGGAGAAAGCGATCGTGCAGCATGTTTCGTTTTCCGGGGAATCGGCATGTTACCGTAACCCGAAACAGGACACATACACAAATCAGATAAGATAGATTATGGAACTTTCGTGGGCGAGCGGGCTGTCACTTTGCTCGAAGCGCTACGAAGGCTTCGCCGCCACGTCTGTCGTGCATGAAGATGAATTTGGCGCCTTTGATCTCCGCGGTGAACGGAACCTTCGTGCCGCTCACCTGCGCGCCGGTCGCCTTCGACACCGCCTCAATGAATTCAGCGCGCAGCGCCGTCGCGTCCGCTGTGTAGTTCGGCGTGGTGACGGCACATTCGTGGTTCGGCTCGACCTGCACCGATACCGAATTGTCGGCATTCGAGCCGAGCTGCGCTTTACCCAGCGGTAAATATTTCACGATGCCGCGCCGCTTGGCGGCCTCGACGGCTCCATCGAATGACGGCGCGGTCGCGAGGCATACATCCTTGAATGTTTCTATCCCCGCATAGTCGGCCGAAACCGTCTTTGTCGCAGATGCGACATCCGTGTTCGAAGAAGACGTGCTGCAGCCGGTCAGAAACGCCAGCGCGACCGCCAATGCGATGCCGTTCCTGCACGTTCTTGCGGCCATGATTACCGGTTTCAGTTCCATAATCTCGCTCTTCATCCCGTTGCTTATTTTGGCGTGAGCCAGGTTTTGACGTGCCCGACAAAATCCGTCGCTAGCTTTTCCGCCAGCGCCTCCTGGCTTTTGGTCATGGCCGCATTGATGGCTATAGCAATGAGATGGCCACCCAGATCGCCGCCTTTCACGCCCCTGTTCTCACCATAAATGCGCGGGTTCTGCGCGATCAGCCGTCCGGTGCTTACGTCTTCCAGGCGAACCGTGCCGGTGATGGAGCTGTTGCTTCCCATGAGCACACGGCCTTGCGCAGAGGCAAGGTCGGCGCGCTGCAGGGTGATCACCAGGCGCGTCGGGCTTGAGCCGCCAGGATAGCCTTTCAGGTCGCGGGTGGCGACCGCACGCAGCGCGTTTTCGACAATGGCGACCTGCTGTTCCGGTGTCTTGCCATTAATCATCGGCAAGCCCGTCGCCACATCGGGCGTGGATTCCACCTGGATTTCGGTGATCCGCACACCTTTCAAGGCTTCGACGAGACGAGGATCGCGCGTAGTGCATCCTGTCACGACAAAGGCGGCGATGATCACGGCAAGAACCGCTCTGGTCCATCCGCGCAGCCGGAGATTTCCAGCAAACATACCCCACTCCTTTCCGCTCCCCCTGAGCGGCATGTTGCGATCACCGGCCCGCTGCCGGCGATCTCTCTTTATGGCGAGCTTAAGGGCCCGCCTCCTCAACCGCTCAATGGCGGAAAACGGGAGCCGAACCAATCCCCTAAAATTGGGATGAGTGAAATAATGTTTTGGGTTGGCTCATAATCACCGGAACCTGTATCGGTGCTCGCCGGCGGTTATGAGCCTAATAATCCGCCAACTAGCCAAAACGCCTGACGGCATCGAGCGCCAGCCCAAGCCCGACCGATCCGAACTGGTCGGATTGCGCGATGCGGGCATGCGGGAAACGGGCGTCGACAGTGGTTCGCACCAGCGGAACCAGCGCGCCGCCGCCGGTCATGATCACGGTGTCGACCGCCTCTGCCGCCACCCCTGCCCTTTGCAGCGCTTCGTCAATCGCGCCATCGATCTTGACCGCCAACTCTCCGCATGCGGCATCGAATGCCTCGCGCGTTACCGGCAGGGACAGCGACAGGTCTGGCTCGTCGAAGCGGATGGTGGTTTCCTGCGCATCCGTCAGCTCGATCTTCGCCCGCTCCACCTGTGCCGCCAGCCTGTGGCCGGAGCGGTAGGTCAGCAGATGCTCGAAGCGGGCAAGTTTCTCCGGCTCCGCCGCCTCGCGCGCCAGGGACTGAATGTCGCGCAGGTTCTTCGCCGTGTAGAGCTGGTTGATCCGATGCCAGGTCGCCATGTCGTTGAAATACCAGACGGGAAGATGGCGCTTGCCGTCGCTGGTCCTGGTGCCGAGGCCCATATGCGGCATGACCTGAGCAATATTGAGCATGCGGTCGAAATCCGTGCCGCCGACATGCACGCCGGAGGTGCTTAATATATCGCCGCGCCGGTCCGGCGCCTGCGCACGCTCGGGCGAAAGGCGCAGCACCGAGAAATCCGACGTGCCGCCGCCGATATCCACCACCAGCGCCAGCGATTCGGCATTGAGGGTGCGCTCGAAATGCAGCGCCGCCGCGACCGGCTCGAACTGGAATTCGATATTACGGAACCCCTCCCCGCGTGCGGCTGCCCCCAGCTGGTCCTGCGCCGCACGGTCCGCGGTCTCATCGCCATCGACGAAGAAGACGGGCCGGCCCAGCACCACCGCATCCGGCAGGCCGCCGGTGTGCTCTTCCAGGCGAAGCTTCAGATGCCGGAGAAAGCGGCCGATCAACTGCTGGAAGGTCATGCGCTCGCGCCCGACCAGCGTTGTCTCTTTCATCAGGCTGGTGCCGAGGATCGACTTCAACGCCCGCATGAAACGCCCTTCCGCGCCGTCCATATATTCATGCACGGCGGAGCGACCGAAATGCACGCTGCTATCCTCCAGGCTGAAGAACAGCGCGGAGGGGATGGTGACGTGATCGCTCTCGACGGGAATCAGGAACGGGTCCCGGCCCTTCTCGCAAAGACCGACAGTGGAATTGGTGGTGCCGAAATCGACGCCACAGGAATAACGGCTCATGGGAACGCTCGTGGGGATAGCGATGGGGCGCGATGGCGCGGAATGATCGGGAGGCGCGTCTGTAGCCCATCGTAAGGCGAATGGGAACCCCTCGCAGCCGTCACAAATGCTTGGTCATCTGGACGCAGTTCGCCGCGATGCCCCTGAGTTCGGACGGATCCCAGCCTGCACGGCGCCATCCCGTCTTTTCATAATAGCCGACCGCATCCGGCGCGGCGTTGACTTGCAAAATCCTGACACCCCGCCGCTTCGCCTCGGCAGTGACCAGCGCATCCAGCATCCGCCCATGGCCCTTGCCCTGTTCTTCTTCAGCGATGGCGACCAGCCGGACTGTCGTCACATCCTTCCGGAAATCGAGCCGGACGACGCCGATAGGGCGTTTGTCGAGCAACAGCAGATACGGGACATTGCCGTCCGCGCGGTCATCCGGATGGTTTTCGTCATAGGCAAAGGGAACGCGCCCCGGAGCGAAAAGAACAGCGCGACGGATTGCATGCATTTGACGCCACTCTTCGGCGGAGGTGACGGGGTGGAGTTCGTAGGGCATTCTATTATCCTCCTTCCTTCACAACCCTTCGATCAGTTCCCTGCCCGCTTTGAACTCGATAGACGAGCCCGTGAAATCGTCTCCCACAGGCTCGCACCGCCCACCCAGATGCGCGCTCAGGAATGCTTCCACCACCGCGAAATAAGAGCGGCGGTTTTCGGCCCGCTCCACGCCATGGCCTTCATCGGGATAGAGAATATAGGTCACCGGAATGCCCCGCGCCGTCATCGCTGCGGCGATCTGGTCCGATTCCGAGACCTTTACACGAACGTCGTTGGCGCCCTGCGCGATGAGGA
Organism: Paramesorhizobium endophyticum; assembly: GCF_014640615.1. GTDB lineage: Bacteria > Pseudomonadota > Alphaproteobacteria > Rhizobiales > Rhizobiaceae > Paramesorhizobium > Paramesorhizobium endophyticum. The sequence continues at coordinate 260,289 of NZ_BMHH01000003.1, forward strand.
GAGGGCGCACGATCCGGTCCACATAATTCAAGGGCGACCGTTCCTCCAGGAAACGCCTCCCCTCTTCCGTGGTATAGTCGCCCATTCGCAGCTTCCACTCGGACTGCCATGTCCGCCAGTAGTCCGGGATCGTATTGATGAATGTCACGAGATTGGAGATGCCGACGAGATCTACGGCGCAGGCGAATTTCTCCGGCGTGACGGTGAGGCCGGCAAGCGCCGCATAGCCCCCATAGCTTCCGCCCATGATCGCCACGCGTTTGCTGTCGGCGATCCCTGCGGCGATCGCCCAATCCACGGCATCGATGAGATCGTCCTGCATCCGCCCGCCCCACTCCCGGTTGCCGGCATTTACGAATGCTTTTCCGAAACCGGTGGAAGCACGGAAATTGACGCTCAGCACGGCATAGCCGCGATTGGCCAGCCATTGGTGTACCGGGTTGAGACCCCACTCGTCTCGTCCCCACGGGCCGCCATGGACGAGAAGCACCATCGGCACCGGGCCATCCCGGCTTTCCGGCGGACGCGAGAGGTAGCAGAGGAGGTCGAGCCCGTCGCGTGCCCGCACGACAACCGGCTCCATCGGCGCCAGCGGGAGATTCTCGAGCCGCGGCTGGGATGAAAAGAGCCTTGTGGCCTGTCGGGTGGAGCGGTCGTAGCAGTAATATTCGGTTGGGCGGGTATCCCGGCAGTGAGCAATGATGAGCCTGGTTTCATCACCCGATATGCTGGGTATGACAAGATCGCCGGAGAAGCGCTCCAGCAAAGTTTCGAAATCCTGCCGGTATTCGGGATCGAGGACCTGCCAATGGACGCGGTCATAATAGCTGGCGGCGGCCACCGGACGCATCGTCACCGGGTCGAGCAGCACACCCGTGATATCAGACCGGGCATCCTCGGCCAGCACGCGGATTTTTCCGCTTTTCATATCTTCCGCCGTCAGGGCGACGGTATCGCGGCCCCGGCTATCCATCCAGAAGATATCTTCGCCATCGTCGCTGAATTCAAGCGGCCGTGTCGTCAGGCTGTCTTCTATCGAAATACGGGCAAGCAGTTTCGACCATTGGCCGCCTTCGTCGGGGGCTAGGAATTCGATGCCGCCCTCATCGTCATATTTCTGCGCGAGCCGTATCCGGAAATGCCGGTCGGTCCAATATGCGAAGAAGCCCTCGTTCTGCATCACGAGGGCGCTGGCTCCCGTCGCGACATTGCAGCGGTAGATGTCGAAATAGCGCCTGTCACGGGCATTGTGCGCAATCAACACTTCATCGGGAAAATGCTGCGAAGTCTCCTGAACATAGGCTTTTACGCCGTCAATGGGCGAGAGCGCCCTACCCTCGCCGGTCTCGATATCGATGCTCCAGACGCACCAGTTCTCGTCGCCGGCCTTGTCGCGAATGGTCAGAATATGACGATTGTCATAAGCCCAGATGAGCAGCGGTCCGAGATTGCGGTCCGGGAAGGCGGTGAGCGGCTTGGCATTTTCCGGCTTGTCTATAGGAGCGAGCCAGAGATTGAGGACTCCATCCACCGGGGCCTGGAAGGCGATCCATCGGCCATCGGGGCTGATTCGTACCGTCCGCTTCTCCGGTGGGTCGAAGAAAAGCCGCCGTGGAACAAGTGTGCCCGCTTCGTATCGAGTCATCGCGTGTCCTCCTCCTGCTGGAGATAGAACATCCGATGAGTGCCATCGCGTCAAACGCTTTCGTATATGCGTATAGAATCAATTAGTTATACGCATATTCTCAATTGTCATTTCAGCTTCTTCAACGCCAACATGAGGTGACCCGGCACCGGTTTCCCCTGTTCCGCGCGCACGGTGATGTCGAGGCAGTGGGCGCATGCCATGCCGTTTTCCTGGAGCATGTTTCGCACATAGGCTTCCGAATGGGCGAAGCGCTGGTGCGGGCCGACCATGAATGGCCTGCCCTCCAGCGCCGCGTCCGGAAGCGTCTCGCTCGAAAAGGCGAAGGTGCCGCCGGGGGTAAGGTGGCGGCTCACTCCTGCGAAGAAGGCGTCGAGCGCGCCCATATAGGGCAGCACGTCGGTGGCGACGATCAGGTCCCAGGCCGGGCCTTGCGTCTGGTTCAGGAAGTTCACGACCTCGCCGACAAACAGCGCGTCGTAGTCGCCCTTCTCATGGGCGATCTCGATCATGTTTTCCGATATGTCGACGCCGGTCTTGTGCTCGGCCATGTCGTGGAGCGCGTCGGCGGAGAGGCCGGTGCCGCAGCCCAGATCCAGCATGCGCGAGAACTGCGCCTCGGGGTTTCGCTCCAGCAGCATGTCGCGCAATTGCAGCGGCACGTCATAGCCCAACTCGTCGACGAGGATGGTGTCGAACATCTCCGCATGCTGATCGAACAGCGTCGCCACATAGGCGTCGGGGGCCTTGAACGGCGTCTCGCCCCGGCCGATGCTGGCGAGCCTGACCGTTGCGCCGCCATGATCGTCGGGGTCCAGCGCCAGCACTTGCGTATAGGCGCGCGCCGCCGCGTCGAAATCGCCGGCCTTTTCCAGCGCCAGGGCGCGGTTATAGGCTTCCGCCAGCGCTTCCTCGTCAAATCCGCTCATGCCTTGCCTTCCGCCGCTTCGAGTTTCAGTTTTCTGTCCGCATATCTGCGCGCCAGCATGGCGCAGACCATGAGCTGTATCTGGTGGAACAGCATCAGGGGCAGGACGATGCCGCCGACATTCTGCCCGGCGAACAGCACATTCGCCATGGGGGCACCGCTGGCGAGGCTCTTCTTCGAGCCGCAGAACATGATGGTGATCCGGTCCTCCAGCCCGAAGCCCAGCCATTTGCTGCCATAGGCGGTGATGACAAGCACGAGGGCCAGCAACACCATATCGACGCCGACCATCATGGCGAGGTCGTGCCAGGACACGCTGTGCCAGAGCCCGGCCACCACCGCCTCGCTGAAGGCGAGATAGACGACCATCAGGATCGAGCCCTTGTCGACGAGCCCAAGCGCCTTGTTATGCCGACGCATGAAATCGCCGATGAGGGGCTGCAGCAATTGCCCGAGCACGAAGGGCGCAAGCAATTGCAGAAGGATTTCCTCAAGCGCATGGAACGACATGCCATGGCCCTGCACGGTGAAAAGCAGGCCGACCAGCAGCGGCGTCAGAAACATGCCGAGCAAATTCGAGGCGGAGGCCGAGACGACCGCTGCCGAAACATTGCCGCCGGCAATCGCGGTGAAGGCGATGGAGGACTGCACTGTCGAGGGCAGCACGCAGAGGAAGAGGATGCCGGTGTAGAAGGCCGACGCGCGCAGGCCCGGCACGAGCCACCCCGCCATAAGCCCCAGAATGGGAAAGAGGATGAAGGAGGCGCTAAGCACCACCAGATGCAGCCTCCAATGCACCAGCCCCGCCACAACCGCCGACCGCGACAGCCGTGCCCCATGCAGGAAGAACAAAAGCCCCACCGCGATCTTCGTCGCAAGCGCGAACCATTCGGCGAACTCTCCCCGGACAGGCAGGAAGGAGGAGAGGACGACCGCGCAAATGAGGCTCAAGATGAATTTGTCGGGGAGGAAACGCATGGAGGCAGTTACCTTGGCATTTCGTTTTGAAATGTTGGCGGGACAGTACCCCCCTCTGCCCTCCTGAGCTTGTCGAAGGGCGGCATCTCCCCCACAAGGGGGGAGATTGGCTGGCATCGTACGCGACGCATATTCTGCAAGGTCCGCGATTGGCGCGAACGACCTATGAAGGCGTAATCTCCCCCCTTGTGGGGGAGATGTCCGGCAGGACAGAGGGGGGTGTCTAGCGATGCCATTAAAAATACCGCTCTACTCATACCCATCAGGGTTCTTCACCTGCCAGTTCCACATATCCTGGCACATCTCTCGCAGTTCCTTCGTTGCCGACCAGCCGAGGAAATCCCGCGCATGGGAGGGATCGGCATAGCATGCAGCCACGTCACCGGCGCGGCGCTGGGCGATTTCATAGGTGACCTGGCGGTTTGAAACGTGCTCGAAGGCCTTGATTACCTCCATCACGCTATAGCCCTGCCCCGTGCCGAGATTGACGGCGAAGCATTGCGGCTCGTCTAGTTTCTCCAGCGCCTTCAGATGCCCCCGCGCCAGGTCGACCACATGGATGTAATCGCGGATGCCCGTGCCATCAGGCGTCGGATAATCATTGCCCCAGACATGCAGTTTCTCGCGCCGCCCGCCCGCGACCTGCGCGATGATGGGCATCAGGTTGTTGGGAATGCCCTTGGGGTCCTCGCCTATGAGGCCGCTCTCATGCGCGCCGACCGGGTTGAAATAGCGCAGAATGCCGAAGTGCCAGGAGGAATCGCTGCGATGCAGATCGCGCAGCATTTCCTCGATCATCAGCTTCGTCCGGCCATAGGGGTTGGTGGCGGAGAGGGGGTGGTCCTCTTCCAGCGGCAGCTTCTGCGGCTCGCCATAGACGGTAGCCGACGAGCTGAAGACGAGCTTCTTCACGCCGGCAGCGCCCATCGCCTCCAGCAGGCGCAGCGTGCCGACGAGATTGTAATCATAGTAGTGAAGCGGTTTCTCGCTGGATTCGCCCACCGCCTTCAGCCCGGCGAAATGGATCACCGCCGTGCAGCCATAGCGGCGAAGTACGTCCTCGAGAAAGGCGCGGTCGCGGATATCACCGGTTTCGTGCGCCGGGGCTTTTCCCGTGATCTTTTCGATGCGGCGCAAGGCTTCCGGATGGCTGTTGTCGAAATTATCGACGATCACCACATCCTGCCCTGCCTGCAAAAGCTCGACGCAGGTGTGGGAGCCGATATAGCCGGCGCCGCCGGTCACGAGAATTGTCATTGCGATCCGCCTTTTCGCCGCGATAGAAGGATTCAGTCTGACGGGATGAGACTGGAGCTCAGCTAGGCTCTAGGCAAAATGTCCCCTCCCCGCAAGCCCGCCCGCGTCACATCTCGGTCAACGAACAATTTCCGCTTAAGCCCCAAGGATTTTTGCCATGAAACCCTCCCGCGACATCGACCGCCTGATCGAGATCATGGCCGCGCTCCGCACGCCCGTTACCGGCTGCCCGTGGGACCTGGAGCAGGATTTCCGCTCCATCGCGCCCTATACGCTGGAAGAAGCGTTCGAAGTCATCGACGCGATCGAGCGCGGCGATCTCGACGATCTGCGTGAGGAACTGGGCGACCTGCTGCTCCAAGTCGTTTTCCATGCCCGCATGGCCGAGGAAGAAGGCGCTTTCGATTTCGGCGCCGTCGTGGAAGCCATCACCACCAAGATGATCCGCCGCCATCCCCATGTCTTTGGCGATGAAGAAGCGCGTGAGGCGGGCATGGCGAAGGGCGCATGGAACCGCATCAAGGCGGAGGAAAAGGCCGAGCGCGCCAGACGCCGGGCGGAGCTAGGCCTCGATTCGGGCGAGCGAAACGGCTTCCTCGACGACGTGCCGCAAGCCCTCCCCGCGCTGATGCGGGCGCTGAAACTGCAGCAGAAGGCGGCGAAGGTGGGCTTCGACTGGTCCGAAGCCGAGCCGATCCTCGACAAGATCGCGGAGGAGACGGCGGAACTGCGCGAGGCGATGCAGAGCGGGCGCAAGGCGGACATCGCGGAAGAATATGGCGACTTGCTCTTCGCGCTCGTCAATCTCGGCCGCCATCTCGACATAGAGCCGGAGAGCGCCCTGCGCGCCACGAACGAGAAATTCCGCTCCCGTTTTCACTTCATCGAGGAGTCGTTGAAAGTACGGAATCGCTCGCTGGACGAAGCTTCGCTGGAGGAGATGGAAGCGCTATGGCAGGCGGCGAAGAAGCCGAAGGAATAGCGGCTGCTACAGCAATCGTCTTATGACGGAATCTACTGCTTGCCATTTTGTCATTGTTGAAGTGGATAGGGAGAGGAATGGATCCCAGTGACAAGCACTGGGATGACGGGTGGGTTGGATGTTCTCGATAATCTCCAACCGTTCCGCATGCCACAATGGTTGTCTAGCAGGGCGAATACCTCACCGCCTCGTCATCCCAGTGCTTGTCACTGGGATCCATTCCTCTACGGTAAAGTTTCCAGTCACGACGAAGATCAAGCTTCGTTGCTTCCGTCTAAAATAAAATGCTCTACTTCCCGCCCTTCACCCGCTCCTGCAGCGTCTTGCGCGCCGTGGCGGTCAGGTCGGCTTCGATCCGGATGGAACCGTCTTCCATGTCCTTGCGGCGGATATTGCTGCCATTGCGGTAGATCCAGTCGACCAAGTGCAGTTCATCGGGGGTGAGGGTGAGCTCGACATGCTCCAGAACACCCGATATGCGGCTTTCGATGATCGAAAGAAGGCGATCGACGCCCTCGCCTGTCGCGGCGGAGATGGGGATGGGCTGGGCCTCCTCCGGAGCCGCCGCGCTCAGGCGCAGGGCGGCTTCGCGCGCGCCTTCGTCGAGGAGGTCGATCTTGTTCCAGACTTCCAGGATGCGCCTGTTGTCGCCGCGCTCGATCCCGAGGCTTACGAGGATGCTCTCGACGTCTTCCGCCTGCGCCGCATTGTCGGGATCGGAGATGTCGCGGACATGCAGGATGAGGTCTGCTTCCACCACCTCTTCCAGCGTTGCCCGGAAGGCGGCGACGAGATGGGTCGGTAGGTTGGAGATGAAGCCCACCGTATCGGAGAGGATTACCGTTTCGCCATGGGGAAGACGGATACGCCGCAGCGTCGGGTCTAGCGTGGCGAACAGCATGTCCTCGGCCAGCACTTCGGCCCCGGTCAGCCGGTTGAACAGCGTCGATTTGCCGGCATTGGTATAGCCGACAAGCGCCACGATCGGATGCGGCACCTTCTTGCGCTTCTGGCGATGCAGGGTGCGGGTGCGCACGACCGTCTCCAACTCGCGGCGGATGCGCAGGATTTTCTCTTGCAGGATACGCCGGTCGGCCTCGATCTGGGTTTCGCCCGGGCCGCCGAGAAAGCCCCCGCCGCCGCGCTGCCGCTCCAAGTGGGTCCAGCTGCGGACGAGGCGGCCCTTCTGGTAATTCAGATGCGCAAGCTCGACCTGTAGCGCGCCTTCCTTGGTCTGCGCCCGCCGGCCGAAGATTTCGAGGATCAGCCCTGTCCGGTCGATGACCTTGGCGTGCCATTCCTTTTCGAGGTTGCGCTGCTGCACCGGCGTCAGTGCATGATCGACGATGACGAGTTCGGCCTCTTTTTCCTTGATGGCTTCCGCGACCGTTTCAACCTTGCCGGTTCCCAAAAGGGTTGCCGGGCGCGGATTGCTGACGGTGACGATCTCGGAATGGACGATGTCGAGGTCGATGGCCCGCGCGAGCCCTTCCGCCTCCTCCAGCCGCGCCTCATTGCTGCGGCGGAATTGCGGGCGGTGAGCATCATCCCCCTGCCCAGCATCCTGCATGCGCTCAGGCAGCACGGGAACGACGACGATGGCGCGCGTGGGGCCTTTCGCGGAGGCGTCGAATCCGAACTCCGCGTCGCCTCCCTGTGGCGTGCGCCCTTTTGATTTGCTCAAATTATCTGTCCAGTTTATTGCGCGTCTTCGCCTTCGAACATCTGCACCGGCTGGCTAGGCATGATGGTGGAGATCGCATGCTTGTAAACGAGCTGCGAATGACCATCCCGCCGCAGAAGCACGCAGAAATTGTCGAACGACGTGACGATTCCGGTCAGTTTGACGCCGTTGATGAGAAAGATCGTCAACGAAATCTTCTGCTTCCGTACGGAATTGAGGAAGAGATCCTGAAGATTTTGCGATCGCTCAGCCATTGTTTTTATCCTTTAATTCGATCAGCAACTGACTCATACGCGGTATGTGGCATAGGCTCGCTTGCCTCAAAAAGCCAAGCGGCTCAAGGCCAATCGAGCCGACAGTGGCAGGCTATGCGAACGCCAAATCCACCCCTCTTTGTTTTGGGTAACAGGATGGCGTTTTTTCTGCAATCCGAAAATTGATTGTATTAAGAAACTATTGCAGCCTGCCGTTTTTACACGCCCAAAGACTTGAGTTTCCGATGAAGCGCCGACCGTTCCATGCCGACGAACTCGGCAGTGCGCGAGATGTTTCCTCCGAAGCGGTTGATCTGGGCGATCAGATATTCTTTCTCGAACAATTCCCGCGCCTCGCGCAGGGGCAGCGCCATGATGTGCTGATCGGATTCGGTCGGCGCGCGCGGCAGCGTGTCGCCGATCTCCGACGGCAGCAGGTCGGCGGTGATCACCGCGTCGGGATTGTCGCTGCGCGCCAGGATCATCAGCCGCTCCACATTGTTGCGCAGCTGGCGCACATTGCCCGGCCAGCTATGCGCCTGCAGAACGGCCATGGCGTCCGGCCCGATCTTGCGCGGCTTGATGCCCGACTGCTCGCCGATCTGCTTCATGAAAAACTCGACCAGCGCCGGAATGTCCTCGCGCCTTGCCGCCAGGCCCGGTACCATGACCGGCACGACCGCGAGACGGTGGAACAAATCCTCGCGGAACCGGCCTTCGGCGATCATCCCCTCGAGGTTCTGGGCCGTGGACGAAATGATGCGGACATCGACCTTGACCCGCTTCGTGCCGCCGACGCGCTCGAACTGCTGGTCGACAAGCACGCGCAGGATTTTGTTCTGCGTCTCGCGCGGCATGTCGGCCACTTCGTCGAGATAGAGGATGCCGCCATGCGCCTCCTCCAGCGCGCCGACCTTGCGTTCGCCGCCGTCCATCTCGGTGCCGAAAAGCTCGATCTCCATGCGCTCCGGCGTGATCATCGCCGCGTTCAGCGTCACGAAGGGCCCATGGGCGCGGCTGGAAAGCGCATGGATGGTGCGCGCCACCAGTTCCTTTCCCGAGCCGGAGGGACCCATAATCATGATGCGGCTGTTGGTCGGCGCGACGCGCTCGATGGTCTGGCGCAGATGGTTCATGGCGAGCGAACTGCCATGCAGTTCGAGGCTGTCGCCGCTGCGCTTGCGCAAGTCGGAAACTTCGCGCTTCAGCTTCGATGTTTCCAGCGCCCTTTCGGCGATGAGGATCAGCCGGTCCGCCTTGAACGGTTTTTCGATGAAATCATAGGCGCCGCGGCGGATGGCGGAGACGGCGGTTTCGATATTGCCGTGGCCGGAAATCATCACTACCGGCAAACCGGGATGCCTGCTCTTGATCTCGTCGAGCAGCGCCAGGCCGTCGAGCCGGCTGCCCTGCATCCAGATATCGAGGAACACCAGCCTCGGCACCCGGTCGCCGATTGCCGCCAGAGCGCTGTCGGCGTCATGAGCCACGCGTGTTTCATGCCCCTCGTCGCTCAGGATACCGGCCACGAGATCACGGATATCTGCTTCGTCGTCCACAACAAGAATATCAGCCGCCATCAGTTCACCTGCCTGCCTTCGCCTTTATCAGGGATTTCTCCCCACCCTCTTCCTTCGCGGGGAAGACCATGCGTATCATCGCGCCCTTGCCGCTGTGGAAATCCACCGGCGCGTCATGCAATTCCATGTGCCCGCCATGTTCCTCGACGATTTTCTTGACGATGGCGAGGCCCAGCCCAGTGCCTTTCTCGCGCGTCGTCATATAGGGCTCCAGCAGCCGCTGCCGGTTCTCGCCCGGCAGGCCCTTGCCATTGTCGATCACCTCCACGACCAGCTGCCCGTCCTCGCGGAAGGCGCGGACCAGGATATGCCCCCCGCCCCTCTCCTCCTTCGGCACGGCGTCGATCGCCTCGCTGGCGTTCTTGATGACGTTGCCGAATGCCTGTCCGAGCAGGCGGCTGTCGAAATCGCCGACCAGCGGCTCACCATTGAAGGCGTGCTCGAACCGGATATCGCTGCGGCTCACCTCGATCAGGAATGCCGCCTCGCGCAGCGCCTCGCGCAGATCCATCGGCTTGATTTCGGGCTTCGGCATGCGCGCGAAGGCCGAGAATTCGTCGACCATGCGGCCTATGTCGCCCACCTGCCGGATGATTGTCTCCGTACATTGGTCGAACACCTCGCGGTCCTCGGTGATGACCTTGCCATAGCGCCGGCGTATCCGCTCGGCGGAAAGCTGGATCGGGGTCAGCGGGTTCTTTATCTCGTGCGCGATGCGGCGCGCGACATCCGCCCAGGCAGATGAGCGCTGCGCCTGCACGAGATCGGTGATGTCGTCCACCGTCACCACATAGGAATGCTCGTCCGATTGAGCGTCTTCCACCGTCACCTGCACGTTGAAGGTCCGCGCCGCGCCGCCCCGTGTCATGGTCACCTGCTCGCGATTGACCGGGCGTCTTGCCGAGCGCGCGATTTCGAAGACCTGGCCGATTTCCGGCGCGATCCCCGACAGGCTCTTGCCGATGGCCTTGCTCGCCTTGATGCCGAACATATGCTCCGCCGAGCGGTTGACGATGCTGATGAGCCCGTCCGTATCGATGCCGATGACACCAGCGGTGACGCCGGACAGCACCGCTTCCGAAAACCGGCGTCGCTCGTCGATCTGGTCCTTGGCGGCGATCAGCTCGTTGCGCTGGCTATTCAGCTCCGCCACCATGTTGTTGAAGGTGCCGGACAAGGCGCCCACATCGCCATCGGAGCTTCTGACCGGAACGGACACGTCGAGATTACCCGACGCCACATCGTCGGCCGCGCCGATCAGCAGGCGGATAGGCCGCACCAGCCGGTCGGCGACGGCAATGCCCGTCCATATGGCCGAAAGCAGCACAACCAGCGTCAAGCCGAAATAGAGCAGCGCAAAGGCGAACTGCGTCGGAATGCGGTTCGCTTCCATAGCCTGATAGCGCTGCCTGTTGGCCTCCATCAGATTCATCGAATCGAGGATCTGCGGCTCGACCTGGCGGATCGTGTAGAGATAGGCGTCCGGTATCTGGCGCATCTTGATGATGGCGCCGACATAATGGGTCGTACCGGGGGGAATCAGAACGGCCTTGCCGTCTTGTGCGGTTTCCAACGTCCCGGGTGGGGGCGGCGGCAGCGCCTTCTCGGAGCCGAGATCGCTTTTCAGGATGATGTCGCCATTCTCGCGCAGGAGGAAGGCGCCCAGCATGCCGCGCCCCCGCGCCTGCAGCGACAACAATTTGATGAAGCCGCTGCGGTCCAGGCTATAGAGCGTGCGCTGCGAATCGAGGTCCTGCAGCATCGAATAGGTCGTGCCCTGCAGGTTGCGGGCGGTTTCGTTGATATAGGCATCCGCGAGATTGCGTGAGGATTCGATGATCTGCTTGGTGTTCGTCTCGAACCAGCGGTCGAGGCCGAGATTGAGCGTGACCGAGGCGACGATCGCCACGATGATCGCGGGGATCGCGGCGATGAGGCAAAAAAGCGCGACGATGCGCACATGCAGCCGCGCCGCCGCCCTGCCATGGCGTCTTGCATGGACGATGCGGTAGATTTCCCGGCAGATGAGCAGGATGAGCACCAGGATCAGCGCCACGTTGATCGTCGTCAGCGCCAGCGTCACGGTCCGGTCGGGGGTGATCGGCGTCAATCCGATCAGGATGACGAAGGACACCGCCGCCGTCACCAGCGCCGTGATGACGGTGATGATGCCAGGCAGGGCGAGCAGCTTGCGCCCCTCGCCATTGCGGGAGGATGCGGTCAGTTGCTCTAGAAGACTCAACCGATTCAATATCGCCATGACTTCCAATTTAAACGAATGCGTTGCATCAGTGCAACGCATTGTGGCGAAATTGCAACGCTTTTGACGAGGCTACGGCGAAAATTGTGAAAAGCCTCGGAATGAAAGCCTCGCATTGCAGAAGTTGCGAATTGCCGTCACGAGATGTAACCAATTTCCTCAATGCAGCCGTCAAACTTGCCTGGGAATTTGCCGTTTTGAAAAGCTTTCACCTGCTGATTCCCCGCGGCGCGATCATGCGTTATGTGAAATATGCTACAATACGCGCGGGCCTTGAGGCGGTTGCACTTTCACGGCTAGGGAGGTTCTTTCCATCATCCGGCGGACGCGGGGTGATCTTCACGCTCCACCATGTCCGTCCGGAGACGGAAACCGGCTTTGCGCCCAATGCCCATCTATCCGTTACCTCGGAATTCCTGGAACAGGCAATCGATGCGGCCTTGGCGCATGGTCTCCTGCCCGTTCACCTACATGACCTTCCAGCGCTGCTGGCAAACCCCAACGATAAACGTACATTCGTTGCCTTCACGCTCGATGACGGCTACCGGAACAATGCGGCGTTTGCGGCGCCGGTCTTCCGCAAATTCAAAGTGCCCTATACGATCTTTGTCGCGCCGGGATTTGTCGAGCGGACACGCACAATCTGGTGGGAAACTGCGGCGGCGGCGATAAAAGACGCCTCTGTGATCCGCTTCGATTTCGGCGATGGGCCGGAGGTGATCGAAACGGCGACGGTGACCCAGAAATTCGCGGCATTCGAGCGTTTGGCTGCCTTCGTCCACTCAACGGACGAAGACGAAGCGGTGCGAAAGATCGATGAGATGGCAATAGCTCACCGGATCGATCCGATGGCCATTGTCGACGATCTCGTCATGAACGAACGGGAATTGCTGGAACTGGCAAGGGATCCGCTCGTTCATTTCGGCGCGCACACCGTCACGCATGTGAACCTGCGTAGGGTAAGTGCGGAACGCCTTGACCGGGAAATTCGGCTCTCGGCGGATGCCATAGAGCGCTATGTGGGCATTCGTCCCCGTTCGTTCTCCTACCCCTATGGCTTTCCCTCCGCTGCTGGAGAACGAGAATTTCGCGCGGCGGCGGATGCGGGCTTTACCGTCGCCGTCACGACACAGCCGGGGGTGTTGAGCCGCGCTAGCCTTGATAAGCCGACAGGACTGCCACGCGTGTCGCTGAATGGGCATTACCAGAAGAAGCGTTATGTCGAGGCGCTGATATCGGGGCTGCTGTTTCGCATAATGAGATGAATTGGTGTGATATCGGGACGTCCGCGGCTGCGCGCCCTCCTTCCCCCTTGCGGGGAAGGTGCCCGCGTTAGCGGGCGGATGGGGGTGGTGACGTTTGCGCTTGCTTCGAAGAATGTAGCGTACGCGTTGGTGACGTTTGCGCTTGCTTCGAAGAATGTAGCGTACGCGTCACCACCCGACCCTTCGGGCCACCCTCCCCACAAGGGGGAGGGAAGGTGCGAGCCGGAATGCCCTACCCCTTCGCCCCCCGGTAAATATTCACCCCCAGCTCCCGGATCTTCTTCCGCAGCGTATTGCGGTTGAGCCCCAGCAGATCCGCCGCCTTGATCTGGTTGCCGCGCGTGGCGGTGAGGCAGGCGAGGATCAGCGGGTATTCCATTTCCGCCAGCACACGCTGGTAAAGGCCCGGGGGCGGCAGGTCGGAGCCGAAGGAGGCGAAATAGCGCTGCATGTTGACCTCCACCGCCTGGGCGATGGTCATATTGTCAGAGACGAGCGATCCGCTGACCGGCTCCGGCCCATGCAAATCGGATTTCAGCTCCGCCTCGATCACTTCAGGCGCGATCTCCTCCTGCGGGTAGAGCGCCGCCAGACGCCGCACCATGTTTTCCAGTTCGCGGACATTGCCTGGCCATGGATAGCGGCGCATCAGGTCGATGCCCGCCGCGGTGATGTGCTTTTCCGGCAGGCCGTCCTTCACTGCCTGCTTGAAGAAATGCCGCACGAGATCGGGAATGTCCTCGCTCCTCTCGCGCAAAGGCGGCAGGCGGAGCGGCACCACGTTCAGGCGGTAATAGAGGTCTTCGCGGAAAAGCCCCTGATTGATGAGGATGCGCAAATCCTTATTGGTCGCCGCGACGATGCGCACATCGGTCTTGATCGGCGTGCGCCCGCCGACCGTCATATATTCGCCCTGCTGGAGCACGCGCAGCAGCCGCGTTTGCGCCTCCATCGGCATGTCGCCGATTTCATCGAGGAACAGTGTGCCGCCATCGGCCTGCTCGAAACGCCCGCTGGAGCGGTTCTGTGCGCCGGTGAAGGCGCCCTTCTCATGGCCGAACAGTTCGGATTCGATCAGATCGCGCGGGATCGCCGCCATATTGATGGCCACGAACGGCCCCTTGCGGCGGCGGCCATATTCATGCAGCGCGCGGGCGACGAGTTCCTTGCCGGTGCCGGACTCGCCGGTGATCATCACGGTCAGATCCGTCTGCATCATCCGCGCGAGCACACGATAGATATCCTGCATCGCCGGCGAGCGGCCGACGAGCGGCATGTTCTCGCCCTGCTCTTCCGCGCCCCGCACCTCGAGCTTTTTCTTTGGCTCGCAAAGCGCCCTGCCGACAATGCTGACGAGCTCCGTCAGGTCGAAGGGTTTGGGCAGATATTCATAGGCCCCGGCCTCCGAGGCCTTGATTGCGGTCATGAAGGTGTTCTGCGCGCTCATGACCAGCACGGGCAAATCGGGCCGGGATTTTTTGATGCGCGGCAGGAGGTCGAAGGCATTCTCGTCCGGCATCACCACATCGGTGATGACGAGATCGCCATCGCCGCCGGAAATCCAGCGCCAGAGCGTGGCGGCATTTGAGGTGACGCGGACGTCATAACCGGCGCGCGACAGCGCCTGGTTCAAAACAGTGCGGATCGCGGCATCGTCATCGGCGATGAGTATGCTGCCCAGGCTCATGCGTCGGTTCCTGTCATTTTGTGGCTGTTGGTTTCCGTCTCTTCGCCTTTCCAGGCGGGCATGAGAATGCGGAAGGTGGTGCGCTTGCCTTGGCTATCGCATTCGATCACGCCGCCATGGTCGCCGACAATCTTGGCGACCAGGGCAAGGCCAAGGCCGGAGCCGTTGGGCTTGGTGGTAACGAACGGATCGAAGAGATGCGGCAGCAGGTCAGGCGGTACGCCCGGCCCGGTGTCATGTACGCAGAACTCCAGCGGCAGCGCCACACGGTCGCGCACGCCGGGCACGGAAAGCCGTATGCCGGGGCGGTAGGCGGTCGAAAGCGTGATCTCCCCCGCCTCGTCATGGCCGATGGCTTCGGCGGCATTCTTCACTAGATTAAGGAATATCTGCACCAGCTGGTCGCGATTGGCATAGACCGGCGGCAGCGAGGGATCGTAATCCTCGACGAATTTGATGTGGCTGGCAAAACCGTTGCGGGCGATGGCCTTCACATGGTCGAGCACGACATGGATATTGACCGCCTCGCGGTCGATAGGACGCTCGTCCGAGAAGACCTCCATGCGGTCCACCAGCGAGACGATCCGATCCGTTTCGTCGGTGATGAGCCGGGTCAGGGAACGGTCCTCGTCGCTGACAACGCTTTCCAGAAGCTGCGCCGCGCCGCGAATGCCCGACAGAGGGTTCTTGATTTCATGGGCCAGCATCGAGGCAAGCCCGGTGACCGAGCGCGCCGCGCCGCGATGGGTCATCTGCCGGTCGAGCTTCTCCGCCATCGATTTTTCTTTGAAGAGGATGACGACGGCGCCCGGAAATTCGCTCACGGGCGTCACATAGATATCCACCACCCGGTCGCTACCGAGACGAGGCGAGGAGATATCGACGCGGTATTCGTTGACCGGCGATGGATGCGCCCTCACCTGCTCCACCAGCGCCGTGAGCGGGCTGCCGAAGGGCAGGAAGGCGTCGAGCTTGTTGCGGGCGAGGATGTTCGAGCTGGAGCGGAAAAACTGTTCCGCATCCGCATTGGCGAAGGTGATGTAGCCTTCCGCATCCACCATGATGACGGGATGACTGATCGTATTGAGCACGATCGAGGCCATCGCCTCGGTTGCCGACTTCTCGCGCACGTTCATCACGCCACCTTCTTCATTTCGATTGGCTGGGAAAAGGCTTGGGTCAGTTTCCGGATGACGGCGGCGGGGTCGGTTTCCGTCATGATCGCCGCCCGGTCGCCTGCGGACAAGCCGCTCGCATGGCGGTCGAGATACCAGCCCAGATGCTTGCGGGCATGGCGGGTTCCGGTGGACGCGCCGTAATGATCGAGCATCGCCTCGTAATGGGCGATGACGTAATGAAGGATATCGCCCGGCTTCGCCGGCGTTCCGCTGGCAATTTCTCCCGCCAGCCAGGGCTGCCCATAGCTCCCCCGGCCGATCATCACCCCATCCGCGCCTGACCGGACGAGTATCTCCTTGGCATCCGCCGCCGAGAGCACATCGCCATTGGCGACGAGCGGAATCCTGATCGCCTCGCGCACCGCGCGGATGGCGTCCCAGTCGGCCTTGCCCTCATAGAACTGGCAGCGGGTGCGGCCATGAACCGTCACCATGCGTACCCCCGCCTCTTCGGCGCGGCGGGCGAGTTCCGGCGCGTTGATGCTCTTCTCGTCCCAGCCGAGCCGCATCTTGAGCGTCACCGGCACCTGCACGGCCTTCACCGTCGCCTCGACCAAAGTCATGGCATGGTCGAGATCGCGCATCAGCGCCGAGCCGGAATAGCCGCCCGTCACCTTCTTGGCCGGGCAGCCCATATTGATATCGATGATATGAGCGCCCTCGCCTTCCGCGATACGCGCCGCCTCGCCCATCCAGCGCGCCTCGCGCCCCGCGAGCTGCACCACATGGGTCTCCAGCCCCTCGCCCATCATACGGGTCAGGCTTTCACGGTCGCGCGAGCACAGTTCCGCGCTCGCCACCATCTCCGAGACGACCATGCCCGCCCCCGCCGCCCATGCCAGCTTGCGAAAAGGGAGATCCGATACGCCCGACATCGGCGCCAGAAATACGCGGTTGCGCAATCTGATATCGCCTACGTATAAAGCTTCACCGAGATTGATCACGCTCGCCATTGCCTGTTTCATGTGCATTGCTCTTGGTTAGCCTAGTCATTAGACAGGAAGAAGAATTTCCGCAAGGAAAAGCAGTGCTTGGCAACGATGGCATTGATTCCCGTCTGGTATTTCCCCACAGCAGGCATTAATCCGGCATCGAAGCAGAAAATAAGGCAGAAGTACCATTAAAGTCGCAGCCGTCATTGTCGCAGCCGGCCGTGGAGAGCGTGCCGGCCAGAGCACCGAAGGGCCGAAGCAATATAGGCGCATCGGCGGCGAAGCCGTGCTTGCGCATACGCTGCGCGCCTTTTTCGACTGTCTGCAGATCGCCCATGTCGTCAGTGTGATTCACCCCGACGACCATCAACTTTACGAGCAGACGACAGGGGAACTCGGCGCGCGGGCGATCGTCGTCACCGGCGGTCCGACGCGACAGGAATCGACCCGGCTCGGGCTTCTGGCGCTCACCGCGCACCAGCCGGATTACGTGCTGATTCATGATGGCGTCCGCCCGTTCATCGCGCAGGACCTTCTCCAGCGCATCATCCGCACGCTGCACCCGGCTATCGGCGTGCTCCCGGCGCTTGCCGTTTCCGATACGCTGAAGCAGGCGGGGCCGGACGCGCATGTGAAGACGACCGTGCCGCGAGCGGGCCTCTATGCAGCGCAAACGCCGCAGGCCTTCCCCTTCGGCCCGATCCTCGACGCCCATGAAGCCGCATGGCGCGTCGGCCGCGCGGATTTCACCGACGATTCCGCCATCGCCGAATGGCACGGGCTTGCGATGCGCGTGGTGGAAGGCTCCGCCGACAATACCAAACTCACCTGGGCGAAGGATATCGAAATGGCCGACAAGCGGTTCGCGCAGGAGCGCGGAATGTTCCCTGACGTGCGTACAGGGAATGGCTATGACGTCCACGCCTTCGAGCCGGGCGACCATGTGACGCTGTGCGGCGTGGAAATCCCCTACACGCAAAAACTCTCCGGCCATTCGGATGCCGATGTCGGCCTCCATGCCCTCACCGACGCCCTGCTCGCGACGCGGGGCGCCGGGGATATCGGCACGCATTTTCCCCCCTCCGACCCGCAATGGAAGGGGGCCGCCTCCCGCATTTTCGTCGAGCACGCGGTCAAGCTGGTACGGGAAAAGGGCGGGCGGATCGCCAATGCGGATATCACGCTGATCTGCGAAGCGCCAAAGGTCGGCCCGCATCGCGAGCGCATGACCGCCGCCCTCGCCGATATGCTTGGCATTGCGCCGGATCGCATCTCGATCAAGGCAACCACCAATGAGAAACTTGGGTTTATAGGGCGCGGCGAAGGCATCGCGGCCATCGCCACCGCAACTGTCATCTACCCGGGAGAGGTGCCCGAATGAAAGACAAGGCTGTAGAAGAAAAAGCTGAAGCCGTGCTCGCCGCCTGTCGCAAGGCCGGAATGATGCTCGCGACGGCGGAATCCTGCACCGGCGGCCAGATCATATCGGCGCTGACCGATATTGCCGGTTGTTCCCATGTGGTCGACCGCGGTTTCATCACGTATTCCAACGAGGCAAAGCAGGAGATGCTGGGCGTCCCGGCTGCGCTGATCGAACAGGTCGGCGCGGTATCCAGGGAAGTCGCCCTCGCCATGGTGGAAGGCGCCCTCGCCCACTCGCATGCAGGCGTCGCAATCGCCGTCACCGGCATTGCCGGCCCGGATGGCGGCTCGGAAGAAAAGCCCGTGGGCCTCGTCCACATCGCCGCCATGCGCCGGGACGGCAAGGCGGTCCACCGCGAATGCCGGTTTGGCGATCTGGGCCGCGATGGCGTGCGCCGCGCTACGGTGCTGACCGCGTTGGGGCTGGTGGCGGAAGTGTTGGGGACTGAAACCAACAAGTGACGGGGCAATCAAATGCGACGTCTGGTAACTATTGCTCTACTTGGCATCCTGTCAGGCACATCGCTCGCCCGTGCGGAAACTGTTGTTCTGTGCACCGCTATTGCCGATGCAGCCACCCGAGATGGCGTGCGCCGCGCGACGGTGCTGACAGCGCTGGAGGTGGTTGAGTTATGACCAGAAGGAAAACAAGCCGGGATATCAGCGTATATGTCTCACGTAATAGAGCCCCCAAGCGCCGATGAGTAGTCCACCAACCGGGGCAATGAACAGCGACAGCATTTGTAGCGTTGTCATGTTCGCATCCTTCTGAGGGCTATGCTTGCCATATAATGTAAGCCAGCGGAGACGATAACGCAATTCATGCTCATAAAAATTAAAAATAGCGTTGGGCCAGAATTACTGTACAGGGCGGAAAAAAGAGGAGCCAATCCGCCAACAGCAAAAAGAGCAATGCCAATGCCATTGAGATATGTCGCCAGCAGCTTGATGCGCTCGTTATGAATCAAAGTCATGCCACCCCTCCCCCAAGTGATATTATTCACCCATATATCTCATCCGCCCTACGCTCGAACGCCTCCGTAAACTTGCGGAAGGCGATGTCGAACATCGTGCCCATCAGCAGCCCGAGCGTACGGCTTTTGAACTCATAATCGATGAAGAACTCGATCTCGCAGGACGATCCGTCGCCCACGGGCCGGAAGGACCAGCGATTGTTGAGGTAACGGAACGGGCCGTCGATATAGTTGACGTCGATGATGTTTTCCGCCGGGTTGAGGAACACCTGGCTGGTGAAGGTTTCGCGGATCAGCTTGTAGCCCACCGTCATGTCGGCGATGAGCAGCGTGCGGTCGTCGCGCTCCTTGCACGAGCGGATCGTCAACGCCTCGCACATGGGGAGGAACTGCGGATATTTTTCGACATCGGCGACAAGCGCGAACATCTCTTCAGCCCGATGCCGCACCTGCCGTATCGTCGTGAACTGAGGCATGAGTAATTAAGCTCGTCCTGCCATTTGTGCTTCGCGCGCCGCCTTGAGCTTGGCGAAATCCTCGCCCGCGTGGTGCGAGGAGCGCGTCAGCGGGCTCGATGCCACAAGCAGGAAACCCTTGGTCCGCCCGATGGTTTCATAGGATTTGAATTCTTCGGGGGTCACGAAGCGGATGACCGGGTGATGCTTGCGCGAAGGCTGGAGATATTGGCCGATGGTCAGGAAATCCACTTCCGCGGATCTGAGATCGTCCATCAGCTGGAGCACTTCGTTGCGCTCCTCGCCCAGACCCACCATGATGCCGGACTTGGTGAAGATCGTCGGGTCGAGTTCCTTGACCCGCTGCAGCAGCCGGATGGAGTGGAAATAGCGCGCGCCGGGGCGAACCTTGAGATAGTTCGACGGCACGGTTTCGAGATTGTGGTTGAAGACGTCAGGTTTCGCTTTCACCACGATTTCGAGCGCGCCGTCCTTACGCAGGAAATCCGGCGTCAGGATTTCGATGGTCGTCGCCGGCGACGTGGCGCGGATGGCGTGGATGACGTCGGCGAAATGCTGCGCGCCGCCATCGTCGAGGTCGTCACGGTCCACTGAGGTAATGACCACATGGGTAAGGCCCATCTGCTTGACGGCCTTCGCCACATTTTCCGGCTCTTGTCTGTCGAGCGCCGTGGGAATGCCGGTCGCGACATTGCAGAAGGCGCAGGCGCGGGTGCAGATCTCACCCATGATCATGAAGGTGGCGTGCTTCTTGTCCCAGCACTCACCGATATTGGGGCAGCCCGCCTCCTCGCACACGGTCACCAGCTTGTTCGAGCGGACGATCTCGCGCGTCTCGTTATAGCCTCTCGACACCGGCGCTTTCACGCGGATCCAGTCCGGCTTCTTGAGAATCTCCGAATCCGGCCGATGCGCCTTTTCCGGGTGACGCAGACGCTTTTCAGCAGAAAGGTTCGTCCTGTCGAGAATGGTGACCATCGAAAACCTGCTTTCAACCCGTTGGCATGACCCCGAAACGATCAGGGTCATGCAATGAAACGCCTTGCGTCAATTCCTGACGATCTTGGCGATGAACAGCAAGATGCAGGAGCCGACAAAGCCCTGCACCAGATAGCCGAGCCATCCCGCCGCGATATGGATATTCGCGGCATCAAAAATGGCATTGGCAAGCACCGCGCCGATAATGCCGATCACGATGTTCATGAACACGCCGAAACGAAGGCCCATCACGATCCCGGCAAGCCAGCCCGCCAGGCCCCCAATGATAACAGCTGCAATCCAACCCACACCCATTTGAATTCCCTCCTGAAAAAGCCCCCCATGATATGGGCGGTTATTTGCAATTATGCAACGATTGAACGTTGCGCCAAGACACCCCCCTCTGCCCTGCCGGGCATCTCCCCCACAAGGGGGGAGATTGGCCTTCATCGATGGCCAAGCTACATCCTGCAACGTAGGCGATTGGCGAAACCGGCAATCTCATCCAATCTCCCCCCTTGTGGGGGAGATGGCCGGCAGGCCAGAGGGGGGTGCCTGGCGCATCCGCCCGAATTAAGCGTTCAGCACCCGCCCGTAGGCATCCAGCACGCTTTCCTTCATCGCTTCCGAAAGGGTCGGGTGCGGGAAGATCGTGTGGATCAGCTCTTCCTCGGTCGTCTCCAGATTCATGGCGATGACGAAGCCCTGGACGAGTTCGGTCACTTCCGGGCCCACCAGATGAGCGCCGATGAGTTCGCCGGTCTTCTTGTCGAAGATCGTCTTGACCATGCCGTAGTCTTCGCCCAGCGCCACGGCCTTGCCATTGGCGGTGAACGGGAAGCGGCCGACGCGGATGTCGCGGCCCTGCTCCTTTGCCTTGGCTTCGGTGAGGCCCACGGAGGCGACCTGCGGGGTGCAATAGGTGCAGCCGGGAATCTTCAGCTTGTCCATCGGGTGGACATTCGGCAGGCCCGCGATCTTTTCGACGCAGATCACCGCCTCATGCTCCGCCTTGTGGGCGAGAAGCGGCGGGCCGGCCACGTCGCCGATGGCGTAGATGCCCGGCACATTGGTCTTGCCGTAGCCATCGATCACGATGAAGCCGCGATCCGTCTTCACGCCGACGGCTTCCAGCCCGATATTCTCGATATTGGCCTGCACCCCCACGGCGGAAATCATCCGGTCGGCGGTGATGGTCTCCTTCGAGCCGTCCTTCTTCTCGATGGTCGCGGTGATGGAATCCGCGCCCTTTTCCACCTTGGCGACCTTCGCCTCCAGATGGATCTTCATGCCCTGCTTTTCGAACTGCTTCCTGGCGATGGCGGATATCTCGGCATCCTCCACCGGCATGACCTGGTTCATGATCTCGACGACCGTGACGTCAACGCCCATGGCGCGGTAGAAGCTGGCGAACTCGATGCCGATCGCGCCCGAGCCCATGACGAGCAGCGATTTCGGCAGCGCTTCCGGCTTCATCGCCTCGAAATAGGTCCAGATCAACTTGCCATCGGGCTCGATGCCCGGCAGCGCGCGCGGGCGGGCGCCGGTGGCGATGATGATGTGCCTGGCGGTGTAGGTCCCCTCGCCCAGCGTATTCTTCGGCACGGGGCCGACCGGCTCAACCGGCTTCTTCGACGGCTTGGTGACGGTGATCTCGCCGGGCTTGGTGATTTTCGCTTCGCCCCAGATGATGTCGACCTTGTTCTTCTTGAACAGGAAGCCGACGCCATTGTTCATCCTGTGCGCGATGCCGCGCGAGCGGGTGACGATGGCCTTGATGTCAGGCTTGATCGTGCCGTCGAGCGTCAGGCCATATTCCTTGCCGTGCTGCGCGGTGGTCAGCACATCGGCGGAGCGCAAGAGCGCCTTGGTCGGGATGCAGCCCCAGTTGGAGCAGATGCCGGCCAGATGCTCACGCTCCACGACCGCCACCTTCATGCCCAATTGGGCGGCGCGAATGGCGGCGATATAGCCTCCCGGACCGGAACCGATAACGATGACGTCGTAGTTGTTGGCCATACTACCCTGCCTTGTTTTGGTCGCGTGATCCTATCCAAAAAAGTCTGCAGCTTTTTGGGACCATGCTCTAGTTCACTTCACGGGTGAGCAGCACCCAGTCGTGTCTCTTGTCCTGGCCGATGCGCTCCAGCGCTTCGAGCCGTTCAATTTCCTTGAAACCCTGCGCCGCATAAAGCGAAAGCGCTATCGTATTGTGGCTTTCGGTGATGAGGCTGATCGCCGGATTGCCGTTGCGCTTCGCCATCTCGATCTCATGGGCGACAAGCGCGCGACCGATGCCTTTGCCACGGAACTCCCGGTACACGCCGACGCTATCGACAAAGCGATGGCCGACCGCCTTCCGCTGCAATTCGATCAGCTGATCCAGCACCGGATGTCGCCCAAACCAATCTGTGACGCTCTCATCCAGCGCAAAGCCGACAGACAAACCGGCGATCTCGCCGCCCCATTCGGCTATGGTCGTGCTTTTCCAGCCTTGCTCCTCATCGGAGCGCATTATCTGCAGCCCACGCTCCATAGCGGTCTCGGTGCGGCCGTCGAGCACCGCACCATACCAGAGCCAGGACGCAAAACCGTGCGCCGAGATATCCACCAGAATGGCGATCTCTGCGGCTTCGCGGCGTTCAGCCGGGCGGAGGTGAAGATGTTCGACCGTCATTGCTCTCCGGGTTCCGCTCTCCCTTGCAGGAAGGGGGTGGAGCGTCTCTCCAATAAAATCGCCAAGCGCCCACGTCCTTCGAGGCTCATTCCGCTGCGCTCCACGAGCACCTCAGGATGAGGGCTACTGGTAGCGCCGACGCCCCTTCACCCTCATGGTGAGGTGCGATTGGAGCGCAGCGGAATGAGCCTCGAACCACGAGGGTGAAGGGGCTCCAGCGCGTCACCACCCTCATCCGTCCGCTACGCGTCCACCCTCCCCGCAAGGGGGAGGGGAACATTGATTAGACCAGCATGCCCATCGGGTTCTCGATGTAGCGCTTGAAGGCGGAGGCCAGTTCCGCGCCGAGCGCGCCGTCGATGACGCGGTGGTCGAAGGCGAAGGTGGCCGTCATGACAGTACCGACCTTGAGCTCGCCATTCTTCACCACCGGCTTTTCGATGCCCGCGCCGATGGAGACGATGGAGGCATGCGGCGGGTTGATGATGGAGGTGAAGTTCGACACGCCGAACATGCCAAGATTGGAAACGGCCGTGGTGCCGCCCTGATACTCGTCCGGCTTCAGCTTCTTGTCGCGGGCGCGCTTGGCGAGGTCCTTCATCTCGTTGGAGATGACGGACAGCGTCTTCGTCTCCGCCTTGCGGATGATCGGCGTGATCAGCCCATCGGGGATCGCCACGGCGACGCCGACGTCGGAGTGCTTGTGCTTGACGCGGGCCGTCGAGGTCCAGGAAGCATTCGCCATCGGCACGTCGCGCAACGCGAGCGCCATCGCCTTGATGATGAAATCGTTGACCGAGAGCTTGAAGGCTGGAACCTCGCCCTTCTCCGTCTTCGTCACCGGGGCGGATTTGTTGATCTCGGCGCGCAGCTTAAGCAATGCGTCGATCTCGCAATCCATCGAAACGAAGTATGACGGAACCGTCTGGTGCGATTCGGTCAGGCGCGCCGCAATCGTCTTGCGCATGCCGTCATGCGGCAAAAGCTCGTATGAGCCTTCCTCGAAGAGCTTGAGCACCGCCTCATCGGACGGGCCCTTGGCCATGGCCGGCGCGGCCTGCGGCTGGGCAGCCGGAGCAGCCTTTGCGCCGCCGGAGCTAGCTGCCTTCTCCACATCCGCCTTCACGACGCGGCCATGCGGGCCGGAGCCGGAAATGGCCGATATGTCGAGCCCGGCTTCCTTCGCCAGCCGCCGGGCGAGCGGCGAGGAGAAAACACGGTTACCGGATGCCTGAGCGGGAGCCGCCCTGGGCTGTTCCTGCTTCGCCGGCTCGGCAGCTTTCGCCTCGGGGGCGGGAGCGGGTTTTTCCTCGGTCTTCGGCGCATCCGCCTTGGCCGGAGCGGCAGAACCGCCGCCCTTCGCCGCATCGGCCACGTCCTCGCCCTCTTCGGCGAGGATCGCGATCAGCGCATTGACCTTGACGCCTTCCGTGCCCGCCGGGACGACGATCCTGGCGACCGTGCCCTCGTCGACGGCTTCCACTTCCATGGTCGCCTTGTCGGTCTCGATCTCGGCGATCACGTCACCGGGGGCGACCTTGTCGCCCTCCTTGACCAGCCATTTGGCCAGATTGCCCTCTTCCATCGTCGGGGAAAGGGCCGGCATGGTGATATTGATCGGCATGTCCTGATCCTTCCACTTCAAGCGGTGTAGGTTACGGCTTTCACCGCCTCGACGACTTCCGCGACGCTGGGCAGCGCCAGCTTTTCAAGATTGGCGGCATAAGGCATCGGCACGTCCTTGCCCGCGACGGTAATGACCGGCGCATCGAGATAATCGAATGCCTGCTGCATGATGCGGGTCGCGATCTCGGTTCCGACTGACGATTGCGGATAGCCTTCCTCGACCGTCACGCAGCGTCCGGTCTTTTTAACAGATTCGATCACTGTCGGCAGGTCCATCGGGCGGATAGTCCTCAGGTCGATGATCTCAGCATCGATGCCGAGGCCCGCCAGCTCTTCCGCCGCCTTGATCGCATAGGTCATGCCGATGCCGAAGGAGACGATGGTGACATCCTTGCCAACCTTGTGGATGCGCGCCTTGCCGATGGGCAGGACGAAATCATCGAGCTTCGGCACGTCGAAGTGCTGGCCGTAAAGGATTTCGTTTTCGAGGAAGATCACCGGGTTCGGGTCGCGGATCGCCGCCTTGAGCAGGCCCTTGGCGTCGGCGGCGGTGTAAGGCATCACCACCTTCAGACCCGGAATATGGCTGTACCACGCGGCATAGCACTGCGAATGCTGAGCGGCGACGCGGGCGGCTGCACCGCTCGGTCCGCGGAAGACGATAGGCGCGCCCATCTGGCCGCCGGACATATAAAGCGTCTTCGCTGCCGAATTGACGATCTGGTCGATCGCCTGCATGCCGAAATTGAAGGTCATGAACTCGACGATCGGCCGCAACCCGGCAAAAGCCGCGCCTACGCCGACGCCGGCGAAGCCATGCTCGGTGATCGGCGTATCCACCACGCGGCGCGGGCCGAACTCTTCCAGCAGTCCCTGCGTGACCTTGTAGGCGCCCTGATATTCAGCCACTTCCTCGCCCATGACGAAGACGTCGGGATCGCGGCGCATTTCCTCGGCCATCGCATCGCGGAGCGCGTCGCGGACGGTCATGCTCACCATCTCGGTGCCAGCGGGAATATCAGGGTCGGAAGCGACCTCCACCTTCGGCTGGGCAGGCGCCCTGCTGTCGGAGGAGGATGACCGCTCTTCGCTCGACTGGCGGGCCTTGCCGCCCGCGGCATCGGATGGGGCAGCAGGCGTATCCGCGTCCGCCTTCGGGGCAGCGGAGGAACCGATGGAATCGGCGCTTTCGCCTTCGCCGAGCAGAACGGCGATCGGCGTATTGACCTTCACGCTCTCGGTGCCCTCAGGGACGAGGATCTTGCCGAGCGTACCTTCATCGACGGCTTCGACTTCCATCGTTGCCTTGTCGGTCTCGATTTCGGCGATCACATCGCCGGAGGTGACCTTGTCACCCTCTTTTTTCAGCCATTTGGACAGTTTGCCCTCTTCCATCGTCGGGGAAAGGGCGGGCATGAGGATTTCTACGGGCATGTCTTCCCTCCCCTTAGAGCAGGATATCGGTGTAAAGTTCGGACGCGTCGGGCTCAGGATCGTTTGTCGCGAAATCCGCCGAATCGGCGACGATATCGCGCACGTCCTTGTCGATTGCCTTCAACTCGTCCTCGCTCGCCCAGCCTTTTTCAAGGAGGCGATTGCGCACCTGATCTATGGGGTCATGCTCGGAGCGCATTTTCTGCACTTCGTCCTTGGAGCGGTACTTTGCCGGGTCCGACATGGAGTGGCCGCGATAGCGGTAGGTGAGCATTTCCAGGATGATCGGGCCCTTGCCGGCGCGGGTCCATTCCACCGCCTGGTCGGCCGCGGCCTTCACCGCGCGCACATCCATGCCATCGACCTGGATGCCGGGGATATCGAAGGACGCGCCGCGCTTCGAAAAATCCGTCTGCGCCGATGCGCGGGCCGTCGAAGTGCCCATGCCGTAGCGGTTGTTCTCGATCACATAGACGACCGGCAGGCTCCAGAGCTTGGCCATGTTGAAGCTCTCGTAGACCTGGCCCTGATTGGCCGCGCCATCGCCGAAATAGGTGATCGAGACATTGTCATTGCCGCGATATTTGTTGGCGAAGGCAAGGCCGGTGCCGAGCGGCACCTGCGCGCCGACGATGCCATGGCCGCCATAGAAAAACTTTTCCTTGGAGAACATGTGCATCGAGCCGCCCTTCCCCTTGGAAAGGCCGTGGCGCCGTCCGGTCAGCTCCGCCATGACACCGCGCGGGCTCATGCCCGTGGCAAGCATATGGCCATGGTCGCGATAGGCCGTGATGACCTGATCGCCCTTCTTCAGCGCAAGCTGCATGCCGACGACGACCGCTTCCTGGCCGATATAGAGATGGCAGAAACCGCCGATGAGGCCCATGCCGTAGAGCTGGCCGGCCTTCTCCTCGAAACGCCGGATCAGCAGCATTTCGCGGTAGGCGTTAATTTCCTGTTCCTTGGTGAAATCGGCAGGCTTGGGTGCCTTGGGTGCGTTCGAAGAAGCCGCCTGCGCTTTCGGCGCAGGAGCTTGATTAGCCCTCGGTGCCATTACTCACTCCCTGTTATGGTTGGCGGGGAGGATAAACGGGTGTTACACAAGATACAATATGCGCCCAGCGCATGGCTGCTATGAGATTATAACATCCTAATAATACACAATAAAAAGGCGATTAACCTGGTTTCGGTTAATTAGCTATGCGTTTTCGCGCCGACTCGTGGGTTGCGGATCATCTCCCCGCCTCGCCCGCGCGATCAAAATTCAGTGCGGCAGCATGATCGTCACCTCATCCGGGCGTGACAGATTCAGGGCGCGGCGCGCCTGCTCATCGAGCATGTCCTTCTCGATGGAACCGTCGCGCACCAGCGCCACTTCCCGCTCCAGATCGGTGCGCCGGCGCGTCAAGTCGGCGAGCTGATCGTTCATGATCCTGATCTGCTCTTCCAGCTTCACCCGGGCATTGATGCCATATTCGCCATGATAGGCGTGGAAGCCGAAATAATAGAGAAACGCGGCTGTAAGAGCCGGCACGATCAGCCGTCCACGAATCGATTTGCGCTTCTGTTTTGTCCACATGGCCCCGATACCTTCGCGCATGATCCAAAAGGTGCTGACTTTTCGGTCAGGATCATGCGGCTACCAAGGCAGC
The DNA here is from genome assembly GCF_014640615.1 of Paramesorhizobium endophyticum. Classification (GTDB taxonomy): domain Bacteria; phylum Pseudomonadota; class Alphaproteobacteria; order Rhizobiales; family Rhizobiaceae; genus Paramesorhizobium; species Paramesorhizobium endophyticum. The sequence continues at coordinate 288,158 of NZ_BMHH01000003.1, forward strand.
ACACAAACATTGTTTTGCTTAACAGAGGCTTACAGTCCGGCTTCCTGACCGAACTCCGCCGTAATCAAATCGCGCATCCTGCCGATGGCTGGATTGCGCACGGCATCGAAACGCCAGCTTATACCATAGGCGTAGCGCGGAAACGGTAGCGGGCAGGCAGACAGCGCGAACGGGCCGAGATCACGCAGCGCCCGCGCCGCATGGGCCGGAACCGTCGCTATGGCATCGGTTCCCCGCAACAGGAACGGCAGGGCGGAGAAGTGAGTCGTCGCCGCCCGAACCGACCGTCGCAGGCCGCGCTCGGCAAGCACGTCATCGACGATCCCGCGAAGCCCGGAATAGGAAACGAGGATATGCTCGCTGGCCACATATTCCTCGATCGTCAGCGGAGCGTCGGTGCTTCTGGCGCGCCGGTCATAGACGATGAGATAATCGGAACTGCCTAGGGAAAGGTGCTTCAGCCGCTCGTCCCCCAGCCTGCCGGAGGTGATGGCGAGGTCGATTTCCCTGTCATGCATCGCCTGCGCCGCCACGAAGCTGTTGGTCTGGCGCAGCACGATTCGGACATGGGGCATTTCCCTTTTTGCCAGGTCGAGAATCCGCGCGCCGAAGGCCATCTCGAAATCGTCGGATAGGCCGATCCGCACCGGCACCACGGGCGCGCCCTCGCCTTCGTGCGGATTCGCGCCGCCCAAGGTTCCCGCGATGATCTGCAGCGCCTCTTCTATCGCAGGCCGCAGGAGGATGGCGCGCGGCGTCGGCCGGAGCCCGCGTTGCGTCCGCTCAAACAGCGGGTCGTCATAGACCATGCGCAAGCGCCGCAGCGACGCGCTGACGGCCGCCTGGCTGACACCCAGGCGAGCGGCGGCCTTCGTCGCGTTCATCTCGCTCATCAGCGCCTGGAAGACGGTGAGGAGGTTGAGATCGACGCCCCGGTCTTTCGTTTTGTTTATATCTGAATTCCACTCTGTTTGTTTCATTTATGTCGTATAACCCGATAAGCTTTCCACGCAGAAGACATTTCCGTCGCTTCGCGCAGGCAGGCTATCCGACATGAAACCCAGGCATTTTCTCCTTGCCCTCCTCGTCGCGGCGATATGGGGCATAAACTTCACCGTGATCCGGGTCGGGCTTGGCAGCTTTCCGCCATTGCTGCTTGCCGCGCTGCGATTTGCCATCGCGGCCCTCCCCGTCTTATTTCTCCCGCGCCCGAACATAACGTGGCCGCTTTTCCTCTGGATCGGAGTGATGCTGTTCTTCGGCCAGTTCGCCCTGCTGTTCACCGGCATGGCGGTAGGCCTCCCCGCGGGCCTCGCCTCGGTCGTCCTGCAATCGCAAGCTTTCCTGACGATCCTGATCGCTTCGGCATTCCTGCGCGAAAGGCCGACGCGCCAGCAGGTGGCGGGAACCTTGGTGGCATTCGCTGGGCTGGTGGCGATTTCCGCGACGGCGAATGGCGGGGATTTTACGATTGCCGGTCTTGGCCTCTGCCTTGCCGCCGCCCTGTGCTGGGCTATCGGCAACGTGCTTCTGAGACGCGCCGGAAAGGTGGATATGCTTGCACTAGTGGTCTGGCTCAGCCTCATCCCGCCAATCCCGCTGCTCCTGTTGTCGCTGCTGCTGGACGGCCCGCAGACGGTCGGCCATGCGCTGCTGAGCATCAACTGGAGCGGTGCGGGGGCGGTGCTCTACATCGCCGTGCTATCCACCATTCTCGGATTTGCGATCTGGGGCCAACTGCTCAAGCGCTATACCGCGGCCACCGTGGCGCCCTTTTCCCTGCTCGTGCCAATCTTCGGCGCGGCCTCGGCGGCGCTGTTTCTCGGCGAAAGCTTCGGCCCTGCCCGCATGGCCGGCATGGGCCTGGTGCTGATAGGTCTCGTTATTGTGGTTTTTCCGGGGAGGAGATTTGCGTCCGTAGGTCAAAAGGCCGGAAGCGTCGTTGATGCTTAATCGCCGAACAATATGGCAGCATAATCCATTGCACCATGCAAGATGCGGAGAATGACGATCCGCTCCTCTTCCACTCGGTAAAAAATCACATAGCTTCCGTGCATCCGGCGACGAATACCGTATTCCTCATATCTGGCCACCAGCGGAAAGCCATTGGGACTATGTACCAAAGCCTTGCACTTAATACGTATTTCATTGACAAATGAGTCTGCGCGGCGGGGATTATCCTGAGCAATATAATCGGAGATTTTCTCTAAATCAGACACCGCTTCGCGAAAAAACTCAACGATCATGCCTATTTTCAGCCTGTTCAGCCATCGCCCGATATTTGGCTTGAAGCCGATCAAATACTTCATCCGCAGGTACCGTGCGACCTGCTTTGATATCAGCCAAGCCTCGCATGATAGATGCATCGAGCGCGGCCAGTCTTGCCTCCCGCTCCTGTACAAGCCTTACCCCTTCGCGCAGAACCTCGCTTTTCGAGCCGTAGCGGCCCGTATCGACGAGTTCCTGGATGTAGCTTTCGAGCTGCTTGCCAAGGTCTGCGCTGATCATGTGCGTTTCTCCATCCAATACGGGATGGATACACATATCAGTTTTATCAACTATTATCAATGAATCGCCGCGCGCCAAGGAAGCGCGCGGCGAAAAAGAACAATCAGAACCGCTTGAAAGCCGAATAGCCCGCGTAGCGCGCCTGAGGTCCAAGCTCCTCCTCGATGCGGATGAGCTGGTTGTATTTCGCAAGCCGGTCGGAGCGGGCCAGCGAGCCGGTCTTGATCTGTCCGCAATTGGTCGCGACGGCGAGGTCGGCGATCGTCGAATCCTCGGTCTCGCCCGAGCGATGCGACATGACGGCGGTGTAGCCGGCCTTGTGTGCCGTCTCGACGGCGTCGAGCGTCTCCGACAGGGAGCCGATCTGGTTGACCTTGACGAGGATCGAGTTGGCGACGCCCTGCTTGATGCCGTCGCGCAGGCGCGCGGAATTGGTGACGAAGAGATCGTCGCCGACGAGCTGGCAGCGCTTGCCGATGAGGTCGGTCAGATATTTCCAGCCCTCCCAATCGTCCTCGGCCATGCCGTCCTCGATGGTGATGATCGGATAGTCGGTGGCGAGCTTGGCGAGATATTCGGCCTGAGCCTTGGCGTCGCGCGTCTGTCCCTCGCCTTCATAGACGTAATTGCCGTCCTTGAAGAATTCGGTCGCGGCGCAATCGAGGCCGATGGCGATTTCCTCGCCCGGCTTGAAACCGGCCTTTTCGATGGATTCCACGATGAAATCCAACGCGGCCTCGGCGCTCTTCAAGTTGGGCGCAAAGCCGCCCTCGTCGCCGACATTGGTGTTGTGCCCGGCATCCTTGAGGCGCTTCTTCAGGGTGTGGAACACTTCCGCGCCATAGCGCACCGCGTCACGCAGCGAGGACGCGCCGACCGGCAGGATCATGAATTCCTGGAAATCGATGGGATTGTCAGCGTGCGCGCCGCCGTTGATGATGTTCATCATCGGCACGGGCAGGACATGCGCGTTGACGCCGCCGACATAGCGGTAGAGCGGCAGGTTGGTGGCCTGCGCGGCGGCCTTTGCAACGGCGAGCGAGACGCCGAGAATGGCATTGGCGCCCAGGTTGCTCTTGTTCGGCGTACCGTCGAGCTCGATCATGGTCTGATCGACATGAAGTTGGTTTTCTGCGTCCATGCCAGCCAGCGCGTCGAAGATCGCGCCATTGACCGCCTCGACCGCCTTCTCGACGCCCTTGCCCAGATAGCGGGCGCCACCGTCGCGCAGCTCCACCGCCTCATGCGCGCCCGTGGAAGCACCTGATGGCACCGCCGCCCGGCCGAAGGATCCGTCCTCCAGCCTCACATCGACTTCCACGGTCGGATTGCCGCGGCTGTCGAGAATTTCACGACCGACGATGTCGATGATAGCAGTCATGGTGGATGTTCCTTCCAATTTCGCAAAACGAATGAAGCGCGCGAAGGGCCCGCGTGCTTTCCATAGCGAAAGGAAGGGAGAAGGAAAATCCCTGTTCAGATGAAATCGCCGTCACAAAGGCCGGGGGAAGTGGAAGAGTGGCGATATGCCCTTAAAGCTTCGCTTGAAGAAACGCCGCCACCGCGCGCTCGATCCGACGATGGATCGCCGCGCGATCGATATCCGGGCCATCCTTGCAGATGAGCGGAGCCTCCGCCGCCAGTTTTTCGGGACACGGATCGATGAAGACGAAGTGACGGCCCGGCACGACAATCTGCTCCGGAGGCGTAGGGAGGTCCTTGGCCAGCGCAAGGGCGTTGGGCACCGCGCTCATATAGGCGTCGTCTTCTGGCCGCAGCAGCAGGACAGGAATTTTAATCGCCGCGAGGCTGGCCTTGCTGAAAATGAAGCTCAGCGGGTCCATCAGAACCAGCGCCTTCAAGCGCGGCTCCGCCTGCGGCTGCCATGATCCCAATTGCTTGACGGCATCGGGATCATTGTCATTGGCAGGGCCGCAGGAGCCGATATCGCCCTGCCCCTCGCCGCCGCAATAGGCCGCTACTGCAGCGAAGTCCGGGCGAGCGCCTGCCAGCGCCAGAGCGGTGTATCCACCGGCTGAATAGCCGATCATGCCTATGCGCTGAGGGTCGACATGCTCCGCAAAGCGGCTGTCCGCCAGCACCGCGTTGAGGGCCTCCAGCGCCTGGCGCGGACGCGCCCTGAGGATTTGCGCCTGATTCTTGGCCCGAGGCTGGCCGACCGTATCCCCGAGATGCGCCGGCGCAACAACCACGAACCCCTCGCGCGCCAAACTGGCTTCGAGATCTCGATGACTCAACGGAGAGCCGCCGCGGCCATGCGAAAAAAGCACCACCGGGAAACGCTGGCCAGTGGCAACAGGCGCATTCTGGCTGGCGGAAATGGTGAAAGGACCAGCTTGCCACGGCTTTTCGGGAGTGGATGTGGGATACCAGACGATGGCGTTGAACGCCCCGTCCGCATCCGGGATCGTCAGACGAACGACACCGGCATGATATGGCGCAGTCTCGGCCGATGCAGATTGCGGTGCGCCAACACCACCGACCAATAAGGCGACGATCAACAGTAACTTGTGCATGCGGCATCCCTCCCCATCAGGTTTAGACCGATAGTGACAGATACCGCGTGAAAAGCGCTACGGTAAAAGACACATCCGTCACAGCGCCACGGGAAAAATTGAGCGAAAATCGCCAGAAGCGCGAATTCCCCTGCTGCAGGGCAATAGCGGCCATTACGCCACTCGCCCGTCCTGCAATTTCAGGGTCGGAGAGACAAGGGCGGGAGCCGCGGTCTGCTGCGTATGCAAATGCGACCCGAACCGACGTCGCAGAGAGAAGAAGGGACGCTCGACCAAACGATAGGAGAGCGCTGCGGCCCCGAAGGTGATGATCCAGCCGAGTACCCAACCCAAGATACCAGGCAGGCTGAGATGCCTGGCCGCGAAATTGCCCAGATCCAAACCGGCGAGGTGCCATAGATAGAGCGAGTAGCTCAACAGGCCTATCATGACGAGTGGCCGGCTATCGAGCAGCTTTCGGACTACGGGGAAGCGGCTGGTGCTTGTCAGCGCCAGGATTGGGGGCATCAGCGCGAGACTTTGGATCGTGTAGCGTAGGGTACTGCGGAAGAACGGATCGCGGATCAGGAAGGTTGCAAGCAGGATTATCAGCGCGATGCCGACGACGGATGGACGCGTCAGGCGGTCCATAAGTCCGCGGGCCTTCGGGGCGTCGCGAAGTATGGCAGCAAGCGCACCATAGAGGATGGCATCCATCCGGGCTTCCGTTGCAATGCCGTTATACTGTGTCGCCTCCTCTGGCGCAGCCAGTGCCACGCCGATACGCACCGCGAGCGAGGCAATGCACAGGCCGACGAGCGTAGGCACCAGCATGCTCCGGCGCGGCAGCACGAAGAGCATCAGCCAGGGAAAGAAAATGTAAAAATGCTCCTCCACGGCAAGCGACCATAGCTGGCCACCGATCCCCTGCATGATATCAGGCACGAAGATCACGAGATAATTGGTCATGTAGGCGAGCGCGCCTACCACGCCGAGTGGATGCAACCGCTCGCCAATCGCCACCCAGACCGCTCCGCTCAAGGCAACGAAGACGAAGAGCGGCGGAAACAGGCGCAGGAAGCGCCGCATGTAAAAGGCGCCTACGGCGATTGTCCCGCTACGTCTATGTTCGTCGATGAGCAGCGTTGTGATGAGAAAGCCGCTGATAAAGAAGAAGACTGTAACGCCGAAGACGCCGGGGATGCGATCCTGCAAGCCCGAATGCGACGCCATGACGATCAGGATACTCAGCGCACGGAACCCGTCGAGAGCGGGTATCTTTTGTGCTGTCGATGGGCGTGCTTCCCCTGCCGGCATAAGGAAATCTCCGGTCCGCAATGCAATCGTGTCGTCGCGCATAGCGCCGTCCCCCTTCCCCTATAGGTTTCAGGCTTATAGCGGCGGACGCCCGGTGTAAAGCAATACGGGAAAGGCGAAGATTACCCCTTCGCGATCCGATCAAACGCCATCAGCGTTTCCAGAAGCCGCGGCATCTCACCGAGGGGCACCATGTTCGGGCCGTCCGAAGGCGCGTTGTCGGGGTCTTCGTGGGTCTCGATGAAGACACCGGCGACGCCCACGGCAACGGCGGCGCGCGCCAGCGTTTCGACGAATTCACGCTGGCCGCCCGAGGAAGCACCCTGCCCGCCCGGCTGCTGCACCGAATGGGTGGCGTCGAAGATGACGGGCGCGCCGAAGCCGGCCATGATCGGCAGGGCGCGCATGTCGGAGACGAGCGTGTTATAGCCGAAGGAAGCGCCGCGCTCCGTCGCCAGCACATTCGGATTACCGCTTGTCGTGACCTTGGCGATGACATTCTTCATGTCCCATGGCGCGAGAAACTGGCCCTTCTTGATGTTGATGACGCGGCCCGTCTTGGCGGCAGCGATGAGAAGGTCGGTCTGGCGGCAGAGGAAGGCCGGAATTTGCAGGATATCCACCACCTCGCCGACGATGGCGCATTGCTCTTCCGTATGCACGTCGGTCAGAACAGGCAGGCCGAATTCCTTTTTGAGGTCGGCGAAGACTTCCAGCGATTTTTCCAAGCCCATGCCGCGCGTGGCCGTAAGCGAAGTGCGGTTCGCCTTGTCGAAGCTCGACTTGTAGACGAGGCCGATGCCCAGCTTTTCCGTCAATTCCTTGAGCGCGCCCGCCATGTCGAAGGCGTGCTGGCGGCTCTCCATCTGGCATGGCCCGGCGATGAGGGACAGGGGACCGGAATTGGAGAACGAGACCGAGCCTGCGGAAACGGTGGAACTGGGAGAAGTCATATCATGCCTCGAATGCGAATGTTGCGCCCTGCCCTGCGGCGCGATGAACGATGATGCGCGCGCCGCGTTTTTCAAATGCGACGCCATTGGCGGATAGCAGGTTCTGAAGCTTTTCCAGGTCGCCTACGGTGAAGACAATGCCCTGCAATCGCAATCCCCGCTCGCCCTGCGGCGCTTTGGCTCCCAGGAAAGCCTCAAGCCCAGCCGGCGTCAGAACCGCTATATCGGCATTGGCGGCGCGAATATCCATACCGAAGGAATGGGCGTTTACATCGCGCCTGTTGACCACTTCCTGCAACAGATACTGGAAATCGCTCGGGTTCGGCTCGCTCAACACCACTTGGCGGATGGCAACCACGCCATTTTCATGCCTTTGCAGCGCGCTGCGGTCCACGTCAGGCACATTCACCCGCTGACAGGTGAAGAAGAAGACGTCTGGCGCGCGCAGATCGGCAGCAAAGGCGAGCCGGAATGCCGCCTCGTCCTGCTTTCCGTCGGGTGTGAGGAAAGGGCGCGAGAAGTCAAGAATGCTGCCGGCCGAGATGCCTGCATGGGTGAAAGCCACATGATCGGCCCTCGCATCCTCAGTCCCCATGACGAGGGCGGCAAAGCCTTCTTCTCCATGGCGGAAGCGATATGCCCGGTCGCGGGCGACGAAGACATTTCCCTCAATCGCGGCTCGCTCGTAGTTTTCACGCTCGCCTATCGCCAGCGATTCGAGAAACGTGCCGTCCGCCAGATAGGTGCAGGCATTGATGGTGCCGAAGGGATGCCTGCCCTCCGGCGCCACCGTGAAGCCCAATTTCGCCAGCCGATCCCGCGCCGCGCCGAGGCTCGCCGTGGGAAGCACCAGATGGTCGACCGGGCGAGCCTTGCGTAACGGAGCGGGAGACTGCATCGCGTCAGACGAGCCTGCTCTGCTCCACCGCCGCCTCGATGAAGGAGGCGAACAGCGGATGCGGCTCGAAGGGGCGGGATTTCAGTTCCGGATGGTACTGAACGCCGATGAACCAGGGATGGTCAGCATATTCGATCGTTTCCGGCAGGACGCCGTCCGGCGACATGCCCGAGAAGACCAGCCCGCATTGCTCCAGCCGCTCCTTATAGTCGATGTTGACCTCGTAGCGGTGGCGGTGGCGTTCGGAAATCTCCGGCGAGCCATAGATGTCGGCAATGCGGGTTCCGGCCTTGAGCCTTGCTTCATAGGCGCCGAGGCGCATGGTGCCGCCCAGATCGCCCGATTTCGAGCGCTTCTCCAGCATGTTGCCCTTGAGCCATTCCGTCATCAGGCCGACGACCGGCTCGCCCGTGGGGCCGAACTCGGTCGAGGAAGCCTGTTCGATGCCGGCCAGATTGCGCGCCGCCTCGATGCAGGCCATCTGCATGCCGAAGCAGATGCCGAAATAGGGCACCTTGCGCTCGCGGGCGAATTTCGCCGCCAGGATCTTGCCTTCCGAGCCGCGCTCGCCGAAGCCGCCCGGCACGAGGATGCCATGCACCTTTTCCAGATGCGGGGCCGGGTCTTCCTGCTCGAACACTTCCGATTCGATCCAGTCGAGATTGACCTTCACCCGGTTGGCCATGCCGCCATGATGCAGCGCCTCGATCAGCGACTTGTAGGCGTCTTTGAGGCCGGTATATTTGCCGACGATGGCGATGGTCACTTCGCCTTCCGGGTTGTGGATGCGGCTCGAGACTTCCTGCCAGCGCTCCATGCGCGGCTTGGGCGCGGGGTCGATACCGAAGGCGGCCAGCACTTCCGAATCGAGTCCTTCCGCATGGTATGCGGTCGGCACGTCATAGATGCTCGCCACGTCCAGCGCCTGGATAACCGCAGACGGACGCACATTGCAGAACAGCGACAGCTTGCGCCGCTCCGATTCCGGAATGGGCCGGTCGGCACGGACCAGAAGAATATCCGGCGCAATGCCGATGGAGCGCAGTTCCTTGACCGAATGTTGCGTCGGCTTGGTTTTGAGCTCTCCCGCCGCCGGGATATAGGGCATCAGCGTCAGATGGATATAGACGGCGCTGCCGCGCGGGAGTTCGTTACCGAGCTGGCGGATCGCCTCCAGGAACGGCATCGCCTCGATATCGCCGACGGTGCCGCCGATCTCGCACAGCACGAAATCGAAATCCTCATTCCCTTCGGTGATGAAGCTCTTGATCTCGTCGGTGACGTGCGGAATGACCTGGACGGTCGCGCCCAGATAATCGCCGCGGCGTTCCTTCTCGATGATGTTGCGGTAGATGCGGCCCGTGGTGATGTTGTCCTGCTTGTTCGCGGGACGCCCGGTGAACCGTTCGTAATGTCCGAGGTCGAGGTCGGTTTCCGCCCCGTCATCCGTCACGAACACCTCACCATGCTGGTAAGGCGACATCGTGCCCGGATCGACATTCAGATAAGGGTCAAGCTTCCTGATGCGCACGCGGTAGCCGCGTGCCTGGAGGAGAGCCGCAAGTGCTGCGGCAGCGATGCCTTTTCCAAGGGAAGAAACCACGCCGCCTGTGATGAATACATATCGCGCCATGGGCTTACGTCGTTAGACCCTCCTGATCGATTCCGCCACAAAAAAATCCATCCCGGAGGCGTTTTCCCCCGAGTTCGTTTCATGGCGCTAATTTATTCGTTGCTTTTAGATGCGGCGCTATCTGTTTGTTTTCAATCAATGAAGCCGCGATTGAATCGTAATTCCACCGATAGTTTCAAGCAGCAAAAAAGCCGGGCCTGAACCCGGCTTTCGACTTTGCCTGTACGCCTGATATCAGCGGACGATGACTTCCGTGCCGACATCGACGCGGTTGTAAAGGTCCATCACATGCTCGTTGACCATGCGGAAGCAGCCATTGGAGGCGGAACTGCCGATGGTCCAGGGCTGCGTGGTGCCGTGGATGCGGATATAGGTGTCCTTGTTGCCCTGCGAGAGATAGAGCGCGCGGGCGCCGAGCGGGTTGCCGGGGCCGCCGTCCATGCCGTCCTTGTATCTGGCGTACTGCGCCGGGCTGCGCTGGATCATTTCCTTGGTGGGAATCCAGCGCGGCCATTCGCGCTTGGTGCCGATGACGGCGGTGCCCTTCCATTGCAGGCCTTCCTTGCCCACCGCGATGCCGTAGCGGCGCGCCGTGGTGGAGGTCTCGACCAGATAGAGAAACTTCTGTCTCGGATCGATCACGATCGTTCCGGGCTTGTAGCCGGAGAACGCAACTTCCTGCGGCATGAACTTCGGATCGATATTGTATTTGTTGCGGCCCGACGGAGCCTTGCTCTGCTGGGTTCCGCCCTTCTTGCGCGCCTGCGGCTTTTTGGCGGGCGATTCCTTGCTGCCGGTGGCAAGCGAAACTTCCTTGAGCAGCGCGTCAGCGCCGACCGACGCCCTGGTGGCGGCGCCCTGCACGGCGGGCTGCGCCATCGCCGGAACAGTCAGACACAATCCCGCGACGCTCGCGAGGAGGACAAGGCGTGAAAACATGGGATTACCCCTGGAAAGAATGAGACCTGGCAAGCCGGAGCGGATCGGGAAAATCTCGGGTACCGGCCTTTTGATTTCAGATACGCCAAACATGTTTTTCACTCAACGCACAATCGCTGTGATCAAGAGAATAGGGCCTGATGTATGGCCCGACTGCAACACTTAGGCTCTCCGACAATTCACATCAGTAATACCAAACATATTAAAAAAGATTAAAAGCCCCTCGATACTTCGAGGGGCTTTCAAATATATGTGGATAACGCCGTTAATACTTTAGGCTTTACTGCGAATTAGGAACCGTATCTGCGGGCTTCTCTGGCGTTGCTTGCGTTGGAGCCGTTTCAGCCGGTGCCGTTGCTGCGGGAGGCGTAGGCTGCGATGACGCGCCGCCAAGCTGGTTCAGAACGCCGCCCGAGCCCGGAGCCGCCGGAGTGGTCTGGCTGCCTGGAACCGCAGCCGGGATACGGTCGAGAATATCGCTGGAGCTGCCGCCGCGATGCGCCATGACGCCGAGCATGATGGAGGTGGCGAAGAAAGCAGCCGCGAGGATCGCCGTCGTCCGGGTCAGCGCGTTAGCCGCGCCGCGCGCGGTCATGAAGCCGGAGCCGCCGCCGATGCCAAGCCCGCCGCCTTCGGAGCGCTGGATAAGCACCACGCCGACGAGCGCGATGACGATCAGGAGATGGATCACGATGATAATGGGCTGCAGGGATTGCATGGAACTGAGTCTGCTTTCTCGCTTTTGTTGGCGCTCTTTACACTCTATTGCCGGATAATCCAAGCCGTATCAGGGGTGAAATACGGCGTTTCCTCGTCTATAAGCTGGTATAAGCGTGGCAAATAGCGAGGAAATCCGACGCTTTCAAGCTCGCCCCGCCGACAAGCGCGCCATCGACATTCATGATGCCGAGAAGCTCGACCGCGTTCGAGGGCTTCACAGACCCGCCATAGAGCAGCCGGAGCTTCGCCCCCTCTTCGCCGAAACGCGCGATCAATTCGCTGCGCATGAAGGCGTGGGCCTTTTCCACATCTTCCGCCGTAGGCGTCAGGCCGGTGCCGATGGCCCAGACCGGCTCATAGGCGATGATCGTCGTCCCGCTCGTCACTCCATCGGGCAGCGAGTCCGCGAGTTGGCGGCCGATGACGTCAAGCGTCTTACCAGCCTCGCGCTCCGCCGCTGTCTCGCCGACACAGACGATGGCCGTCAGCCCGGCTTTCCATGCGGCCTCGGTCTTGGCCCGCACGAGCGCATCGGTCTCATGGTGATCGGTGCGGCGCTCGGAATGCCCGACGATGACATAATTCGCACCTGCTTCCTTCAGCATGGCGGCGGAGATATCGCCCGTATGCGCGCCCGATTCCTTCATGTGGCAGTCCTGTCCGCCGAGGCCGACCGGCGTCGAGGCGAGCACTTCGGCAGCGCGGGAGATCAATGTCGCGGGGACGCAGATGACGGCATCGAGCTTGCCGGCAAGGCCATCGGAGCTGAACCCGGTAGCGATGGCCCGCAATTCGACGAGAGCCTCCCCTGTGCCGTTCATTTTCCAATTGCCGGCGACCATTGGACGGATGCCTGGAGTCATTGTGCGTCTCCTCCCTAATGTTTTCCAAGCGTCTGACTATCAAATCCGGATTGCAATGCAAGCTTGCGCAACTCAATGAATCCTTGATCCCGCCTGCACTTGCGGCTATCCCCGAGTTTCGAAAGAGAAATTATCATTGCCAGGATAGTCCTATGCTCGACAGTTTGCGTAATGCCGCCCGCTCCTGGGTCGCCAAGCTTCTACTCGGTGTCCTGGTGTTGAGTTTTGCCGCCTGGGGCATTGCGGATGCGTTCCGGGGCGATATGAGCGGCAATGCCGTTATCTCCGCCGGCAAGTCCGAGGTGACCGCGACGCAGTTCCGCCTTGCCTATGACCGGCAGTTGATGGCGCTGTCGCAGCAGTTCGGCCAGCGGCTGACGCGCGACCAGGCGCAGGCTCTCGGCATTACCAACCAGGTGCTCGCACAGCTTGCCGCCGGTGTCGTTCTCGACGAGGAAGCGCGGCATATGAAACTCGGCCTTTCCGAGGACCGTTTGCTGCAACTGACCGCGCAGGATCCCGCCTTCCAGAATGGTGCCGGCCAGTTCGACCGGACGCGCTTCACCGATGTGCTGCGCCAGATCGGGATGACTCCGGACGATTACCTGAAGAATCGCGCCGAGATCGCGCGCCGCCAGCAGATCGTCGAGGCGGTCGCCGATGGTGTGAAGGCTCCCGCCACGCTTCTGAAGGCGCTGGCGCTCTATCAGGGTGAAAGCCGCACGATCGACTATATCACCGTGCCCCTTTCCAGCGTCGGAACGATCCCCAACCCGTCCGACAGCGAGCTCAAGACCTATTTCGACGCGCATTTGAGCGAATACCGCGCGCCTGAGTATCGCAAGATCAGCTATGTGAAGCTGACGCCGGAAGATATCGCCAATCTCCCCTCCGTCACGCCGGAGGAGATCAAGGCCTATTATGACAAGAACCTCGCGCGCTATACGACGCCCGAGACCCGCACGATCCAGCAATTGACCTACCCCGATGCCGCCGCTGCCAAGGCCGCGCATGACAAGATCGCCGCCGGGACATCCTTCGACGATCTGGTGAAGGAACAGGGCAAGTCGGAACAGGACGTGACGCTCGGCACCTATACCAGGGATGCGCTGCCAGAGAAGCCGATCGCCGATGCCGCCTTTGCGCTCCCCCAGGGCGGCGTGAGCGATGTGGTGACCGGCGCGTTCGGCCCCGTCATCCTGCGCGTCACCGCCATCACGCCGCAGAATGTGAAGCCGCTTGCCGAGGCCGAGGCTGACATCCGCAAGACCATCGCCGTATCCGCGGCCATGAACGAAATCCCCTCGATCCACGATCATTACGAGGATGAACGCTCATCCGGCATGACGATGGCCGATGCGGCCTCCAAGCTGAACCTGAAGGCGGTGACCATCGCCGCCATGGACAAGGACGGCAACGGCCCTGATGGCAAGCCGGTCGATGTGCCGGAAAAGCAGCGTCTCCTCCCCGCAGCCTTCCAGACCGACGCAGGCGTCGACAATGACGCGCTGACGGTCGGCAACAATGGCTATATCTGGTATCAGGTCGATAGCGTCACCCCTGCCCGCGACCGCACGCTGGACGAGGTCAAGGACAAGGTCATTACCCAGTGGAAAGAGGAAGAGGCTGAAAAGCGCTTGACCGCCAAGGTCGACGAGTTGAAGAAGCGCCTCGACGGCGGCGCGACCATTGACCAGATCGCTGGGGAATTGAACCTGCCGAAGCAGACCAAGCGCGGCATCACCCGCGTCGGCAACGATACCGAGCTCGGGACCGAAGCCGTGGCCCAGGTGTTCAGCGGCCCGAACGGCACGGCCGGCATCGCGCCTGCCGCAACTGACGGAGCGCAGATCGTGTTCAAGGTCGTCGATGCGGTCGAGCCCGCAGCCACCGCCCCTGATTCCATCCCGGCGAACGAGCGCGACGCCATGTCCGCCCGCCTGTCGGACGATCTTCTCGACCAACTGGTGGCGAAGCTGCAGACGCAATATCCTGTCAGCGTCAACCAGGCCGCCATTGACCGCGCGCTGGCTTTTTGAGGACGCCATGGCTGACTTGAAGACCCATATCGGTAAGGTCGCGCTGGGCACGCCCCTCACCCGGGCGGAAGCGGAGGAAGCCTTCGGCATCATGATGTCCGGCGAGGCGACGCCTTCGCAGATCGGCGGCTTCCTGATGGCGCTGCGCGTACGCGGTGAAACGGTGGATGAGATCGCAGGTGCGGTTGCTGCCATGCGCGCCAAGATGCTGCTGGTGGAAGCGCCTGACGATGCGGTGGATATCGTCGGGACCGGCGGCGACCAGTCCGGCTCCTACAATGTCTCCACCTCCTCCGCCTTCGTGGTGGCAGGCGCGGGCGTTCCGGTGGCCAAGCATGGCAACCGCGCGCTCTCCTCGAAATCCGGCGCGGCGGACACTCTCGCCGCCCTCGGCATCAATATCGAGGCCGGGCCGGAACTGATTTCCGCCTGCATCCGCGAGACCGGGCTGGGCTTCATGTTTGCCCCGTCGCACCATTCGGCGATGCGGCATGTCGGCCCGAGCCGCGTGGAGCTCGGCACCCGCACGATCTTCAACCTGCTGGGACCGCTCTCCAGCCCGGCGGGCGTCAAGCGCCAGCTCGTCGGCGTCTTCGCGCGCCAATGGGTGGAGCCCCTCGCCCATGTGCTGAAGGAACTCGGCTCGCATACGGTCTGGGTCGTCCATGGCGACGGGCTCGACGAAATGACGACCTCAGGCACCACCCATGTGGCGGCGCTGGAGAATGGCGAAATCCGCACCTTCGAAATCACACCTGAGAGCGTCGGCCTGCGGCGTGCCGATCCGGCGGAATTGAAGGGCGGCGATGCGGTGCATAATGCCGAGGCGCTGCGCGGCGTGCTCGAAGGGGCCAAGGGCGCTTTTCGCGACATCACGCTTTTGAATTCCGGCGCGGCGCTGGTGATTGCTGGCAGGGCTGAAAACCTCGAGGAAGGGATCGCCCTCGCCGCCCATTCGATCGATAGCGGCGCCGCGAATGCTGTATTAGAGAAACTGGTCGCCGTTTCCAATCGCGAAGGCGCTGTGTGAGCCATGGCCGACATTCTGCAAAAGATCGAAGCCTACAAGCGCGAGGAAATCGCCTCCGCCAAGGCGCGCATGCCGCTCGCCGAGGTCAAGGCAAAGATAGCGTACCAGGCGCCGACGCGCGGGTTCTTCAATGCCTTGCAGGCCAAGCGCGCCCGAAACGAGTTTGCGCTGATTGCGGAAATCAAGAAGGCCAGCCCGTCCAAGGGCCTGATCCGGCCCGATTTCAATCCTCCTGCGCTGGCGGACGCCTATCAGCGCGGCGGCGCGGCCTGCCTGTCCGTGCTGACGGATACGCCATCCTTCCAGGGCGCCCCGGAATTCCTCACCGCCGCCCGCGATGCCTGCGCCCTTCCCGCCCTGCGCAAGGATTTCCTGTTCGATATCTATCAGGTCTATGAGGCGCGCAGCTGGGGCGCGGATTGCATCCTGATCATCATGGCGAGCGTCTCCGACGATCTTGCCCGCGAACTGGAGGAAACCGCCTTCTCGCTCGACATGGATGCGCTCATCGAGGTGCATGACGAAGCGGAGATGGAGCGCGCGCTGAAGCTCGCCTCGCCGCTGATCGGCATCAACAACCGCAACCTGCGCACCTTCGAGGTCGATCTTGCAACGTCGGAACGCCTTGCCGCTATGGTGCCCGATGACCGGCTGCTGGTCGGCGAGAGCGGCATCTTCACCCATGACGACTGCCTGCGGCTGGAGCGCTCCGGCATTGGGACGTTTTTGGTGGGCGAAAGCCTGATGCGGCAGGAGGATGTTGCTGCTGCAACGGCGAAGCTGCTGCGTGGTTAGGTGGATAATTGGAAACCTCGGTTCCATACACCCCCCTCTGCCCTACCGGGCATCTCCCCCACAAGGGGGGAGATTGGCTGTCACACCCGCTTTCGCCAATCATCGACGTCATAGAATTGAGCGCCGTCATGGATGAAGTCCAATCTCCCCCCTTGGGGGGGAGATGCCCGGCAGGGCAGAGGGGGATGTGACAGTGACGAAACGCCTAAACGAATCGCGCCCTATGACCTCCCCCCTCACCCATCTCGACGAAACCGGCGCGGCCCACATGGTCGATGTTGGGGCGAAAGCCGAAACCGAGCGGGTCGCCGTGGCGGAAGGTTTCGTCACCATGCGCCGCGAGACGCTGGATCTGATCCTCGATGGCAACGCCGCCAAGGGCGATGTGATCGCGACGGCGCGTATTGCCGGCATCATGGCGGCCAAGAAGACCGCTGAGATGATCCCGCTCTGCCATCCGCTGATGCTGACGAAAGTTGCTGTCACCATCGAGGCCGACGAGTCTCTGCCTGGCCTGCGCGTCGAGGCGATGGCGAAGCTGACGGGAAAGACTGGGGTGGAGATGGAGGCGCTGGCGGCGGTTTCCGTCGCCTGCCTCACCATCTACGACATGGCCAAGGCCGCCGACAAAGCCATGGTGATCGGCAATATAAGGCTTCTCTCGAAGAGCGGCGGCAAGTCCGGCGATTGGTCCGCTCTCTTGCCTGGAGGTGACTGACATGGCGCTGTTACCTGTCGATGAGGCACTGGCGCGGCTTCTGGCCGACGCAACGGCGCTTGGCGAAGAAACCATCCCTCTTATGCAAGCCGGCGGGCGCGTTCTGGCTCGGCCCGTCACCGCCCGGCACACTCAGCCGCCTTTCGACGCCTCGGCGATGGATGGCTATGCACTGCGGGGCGCCGATGTCGCAAGCGTACCGGTTGAGCTTACGGTTATCGGCGAATCGGCTGCGGGCAAACGCTTTTCAGGCACCGTCGCTCCCGGCGAGGCCGTCCGCATCTTCACCGGCGCTCCCGTACCCGATGGTGCGGATACGGTGCTGATCCAGGAGAACACTGAGCGCCTGTCCAATGACAGGGTTCGCGTGCTGGCAAGCGTCGCACCGGGCAAGAATATCCGCCGCGCCGGGCTGGACTTTACGAAAAGCGAGACACTGCTTACCCCCGGCCGCGTGCTCGATGCCGCCGACCTTTCCCTTGCCGCCGCTGCCAACAATGCCGCGCTCGCCGCCATTCGCCAGCCGAAGGTGGCGATCCTCGCGACCGGCAACGAGCTTGTGCCTCCCGGCGGAACGCTCGGGCCCGATCAGATCATCGCCTCCAACACGGTGGGAATTGCCGAGATCGTCCGCCGCAACGGCGGTGTGGTATGTGATCTCGGTATCGTTCCCGATAAGGTCGAGCGTATCGAGGCGGCCATCGGCACGGCGGTCGAAGAAGGCGTGGATATTCTCGTCACCTCGGGCGGCGCGTCGGTGGGCGATCATGATCTCGTCCACGCGGCACTATCCGCGCGCGGCATGGAACTCGACTTCTGGAAAATCGCCATGCGCCCCGGCAAGCCGCTGATGTTCGGGCGGTTGAAGACCCTCCGCGTGCTCGGCCTGCCGGGCAATCCGGTCTCCAGCCTTATCTGCGCGCATCTCTTCCTCGTCCCGCTCGTCGCCGCACTCGGCGGCAGGGCTTACAAGCCGGACATTCGCACGGCGCGGCTCGAAAGCGATCTTCCCGCCAACGGCAGCCGGCGCGACCATATCCGCGCGCAGATCATCGTTGGCAGGGACGGCGCGTTGTTCGCCTCGCCCTTGCCCCAGCAGGATTCTTCCGTGCTGAGCGCGCTTGCCCGCGCCGACGCGCTCATTATTCGCGAGCCACACACTGCCCCCGCGCGGGCGGGCGACCCATGCCAGATATACATGATCAGGTGAACGTAAAGGAGACGGCCATGCAGCGCATCGTCTATGTGAACGGCGAGTGGCTTCCGGAAAGCGAGGCCAAGGTCTCCGTCTTCGACCGCGGCTTTCTCTTTGCCGATGCCGTCTATGAAGTCACCGCCGTCATCGGCGGCAAGCTGATCGATTATCCCGGCCATGCCGTGCGGCTGAAGCGCTCGCTGGGTGAACTCAGGATCCCCGCCCCGCTGGAAGACGACCAACTCCTCGACATTCATCGCCAGATCGTCGCCCGCAACAAGCTCGACGAAGGCATGATCTATCTCCAGATCTCGCGCGGCCCCGCCGACCGCGATTTTACCTTCCCGGCAAATCCCGTCCCCACGGTTACGCTTTTCACACAGGCGAGAGCCGTTCTTGCCAATCCCAAGGTGGAGACCGGCCTCTCCATCATCACCATGCCGGATTTGCGCTGGGCGCGGCGCGACATCAAGACGGTGCAACTGCTCTACCCCTCCATCGCCAAGACGGAAGCCACGCATCGCGGCGCCGATGATGCCTGGCTGGTGGAAGACGGCTATGTCACCGAAGGAAGCTCCTCCAACGCGCATATCGTGACGCAGGAAGGCAAGCTCATCACCCGCAGCCTCTCATCGGCGATCCTTCCCGGCATCACCCGCGCCTCCATCCTCGATCTCGCCCGCAATCTCGGCATCCCCTTCGAGGAACGCGCCTTCACGCCGGACGAAGCGAAACAGGCGGCGGAAGCCTTCAGCACCTCCGCAACAGGTTTCGTCACGCCGGTAACGCGAATCGACGGCGTAACCGTGGGTACGGGCAAGCCCGGTCCGGTCACCCTGCGCCTCCGCGCCGCCTATATCGAGGACAGGCTGGCGAACGGGGTTTGAAGGTGACAACGGGCTCCGGCACGCCTGGAAGTGATCCGCCAGGATCCGCCCGGATCGCTTCGACGCTCTCCAGCGTGACGCATACGGCCATTGGTTGCATTGACTTATCCTACCGCGATAGATAATGCGCTTTCGCGGCAATGTTGTATTGCCTTGGGGTGGGATATGCAGTGCTATGTCATTAATTTAGACCGGTCCGCGGATCGCCTGGACGCGATTGCCCGATCGTTCAACCGCATAGAATTGGGCTTCGAACGGGTTTCCGCGATTGACGCGCGGGAATTCGCCCCCGGCTACCTTGCTGCCCTGACCAGCAATGACCGACTTGCCGCCGAAACGGTCGCCTGCTTTCTGAGCCATCAAAAATGCTGGCAGAAGCTCCTTGAGAGTAATGATCCTTACGCCGCAATATTCGAGGATGACATTATATTTTCGGCCGAAGCAGGCCTTATTCTCGCAGACCCCTGTTGGCTGCCCGAAGGATTCGATTTGATCAAGCTCGAAACCTTCCAGAGAAATACCATCATTGATAAGGTCATGGGAGCGGTTATTCCTGGATATCACATTAGCCGTTTGCTCCAAAGTCATGTCGGCGCGGGCGGATACGTTCTTTCCAGAGAATGTGCGGCAATCCTCATCCAGCAGACGCAAGAGGTCGCCGTGCCCGTGGATCATTTCTTGTTCAAGCCGGGCTCCGGTCCCTTCGAAACCATGAATATATATCAATTAACGCCCGCGATCTGCATCCAACGCTGCTTTGTCGACGAGAACGCCCCTGAGAGTTTGATCGAGCGGGAGAGGAAAAAGACCGAATTTGTAAAGCCTTCCGGGCTTCGGAAACTCGGAAGGGAGATCGTCAGGCCTTTCAAGAAGATGAAAATCAAGGCGAATGGATTATTTATGAACCTGTTTACCACCAAACGGTGGGGAAAGATCCCATTTCGCGCGTGAGGCGCTGTCATCCGGCGTCTTGAGCGATCAGATGATTTACCGACTCCACCTTTGGCCCACGGCTTATATTTTTATGCCGGGATATAATCCTCGAAATATCGTCAATTCCCGCCTGTACCGCCAGGCCGCGCGGCCACGGCTTTTCCATATGTCTTTCCTCGCTTTCTTCCACGGCTTGGGCCCGCCATGGAAATGTACGATGCAGTCGGGTAGCGGCGCGTATTCATGAGCGCTGCCGCCAAGCGCTCTACTGTTGCGGCGCTGACCTGCGGTGCGGGACCAGGACGAATTGAAGGCCGGGTTGAGCATGAATGCCCTGCCGTTGAATACTTTGTTGAGATGATCCTGATCCGCCAGCGCATAAGTTTTGGCGCCGGCAATGTCTCGCATTGCCTCGTAAATATCCGGTTCAGCGCGGATGGCATCGGTGTCGATGAGCAGCACGCCGGCATTAAAATATGCTGAAAAGTCGTTTTGCTGCAGCATATCCTGGAGATATTTCATACGGTGCGCGTACTTTCTGGAAACCAGAATCTTACGAGCCGCCCATTTGGCCACCACATAATCCCGGACCGCAGCAATGGGGCAGCCATCGAGGTCGAGCGAGAACAGAGGCGCGATATCTTCCCTGACATGGGTATCGCCATCCAGGTAGAGGACCCGGCCGGAGAGCTTCTCCGCTATTTTCAAGCGGCCCAGCCCAGCCGCCGTAAGCCCGGCATTTCCGGTGTCGCCTCCCAATTCGTCTTCGGTGAGGTCGAGGCATTTTAGCGTAACAAGAGGGTTCGTCTGCACCACGCGCCTGACGTCATCCCAATCCTTTTCCGTAAGCTGGCTTCCCCAAAAATGTACGGTTCCAGGCACCGACAGATGGCGCAGCAGCCCCCACAATGCGAAAAGAGTGGGCGGAAGAAAACCGCGGTCGGTTATCAAGACCACCTGCGGCCGGTGATCGATCTTCCCTGTTTCCGCTCTATTCGTTTCCACTTACCGCCCCTGCCACGATTCCAAGCTTTCAGCGCACCCGATGGCACAGAAAGACAGGATTATCAATCTATTGTTGCAGGACTTGTTCGGTCGTACTGAATGATTGAAGTTAGTATCAACCTGGCCAGCACAGACGGGGGAACGTCGGAAATACTTATGGTGGGCGCGACAGGGATTGAACCTGTGACCCCTCCCGTGTGAAGGGAGTGCTCTCCCGCTGAGCTACGCGCCCGTCCAAGGCCCTTGGGCCCTTGGTGGAGTGTGGCGGATATACGTGGGACGATCCCGCCCGTCAAGCCGTCTTGAGCATCTTCCAGAACAATCCGGATTTTCGCGGAACTCCTCCGGCCTTCTCCCGTTTCCGATAAAACGAGAGGGTATATATCATGGCCAAGATTATCGATCAGCAAGAGGCAAAACAGGGCCGGTGGGGCACGCGGGTGCTCACAATTCTGGCCGCTTCGGTGATGCTCGTGCTCGTCGCCTGGGCGATAGCCGAAGTCTATGGCGAGATCATTCAATAAGCCTGCAGCCTGCTTTTTAGGCAAATGCGCCATCTGCTTTCGAAAGGAGCGGATGGCGCTTGCTTTTTTCCCCGAATGCGCTTGAATGGTGTTCAACCACAATAAAAACGGGAACACCAATAAAGATGGGGACAATGGGTGAATCCATTCGATGAGATGCTGGCGGGGGACGACGGCGTCCGCCCACCTTATAAAGCCCTGAAAACATGGCTCGATACGCAGAACCAGGACAAGCTTGCCCAAAAGACGGTCGATGCCGAGCATGTTTTCCGCAAGACGGGCATCACCTTTGCCGTCTATGGCGATGAAGAGGCGGCCGAGCGGCTGATTCCCTTCGATATCATTCCCAGAATCATTTCCGGCCAGGAGTGGCGGCGCCTGTCGCAGGGCATCGAGCAGCGCGTGATGGCGCTCAACGCTTTTCTCGACGACATCTACCACCGGCAGGAGATTGTGCGCGCGGGACGCATCCCGAAGGAGTTGATCGCTCATAACGAGGCGTTCATTCCGGAGATGATCGGCTTTCGCCCGCCCGGCAATGTCTACACCCACATCATCGGCGTCGATATCGTCCGCACGGCGGAAAACCAGTTCTATGTGCTCGAGGACAATGCCCGCACGCCATCGGGCGTCTCCTATATGCTGGAGAACCGGGAAACCATGATGCAGCTCTTCCCCGAGCTGTTCCAGCATGTGAAGGTGCGCCCGGTCGAGACCTATCCGCAATTGCTGCGCCAGTCGCTCTCCGCCGTCGCCCCTGCGGTCACCAAGGGCGCGCCGACCATCGCGGTGCTGACGCCCGGCATCTACAATTCCGCCTATTTCGAACACGCCTTTCTCGCCGACCAGATGGGCGTGGAACTGGTCGAGGGCAGCGATCTGCGCGTCGTCGATGGCCGCGTCGCGATGCGCACGACGCAAGGCTTTCAGCCCATCGACGTGCTCTATCGCCGCGTGGACGATGCATTCCTCGACCCCCTCACCTTCCGCCCCGATTCGACGCTGGGCGTGGCGGGCATCATGGATGTCTACCGCGCCGGCAACATCACCATCGCCAATGCCCCCGGGACCGGCATCGCCGACGACAAGGCTATCTATTCCTATATGCCTGAAATCATCGAGTTCTACACCGGACGCAAGGCGATCCTCCAGAACGTGCCGACCTGGCGCTGCGCGGAGAAAGACAGCCTCGCCTATGTGCTAGAGCATCTCGAAGAGCTTGTGGTGAAGGAGGTTCACGGCTCCGGCGGCTACGGCATGCTCGTCGGCCCCGCCGCTTCAAAGGCCGAGCGCGAAGCTTTCGCCGCGAAACTCAAAGCCCGCCCGGGCAACTACATCGCCCAGCCGACACTGGCGCTCTCCACCACACCCATTCTCACCGAGAAAGGCCTCGCCCCTCGTCACGTCGATCTGCGCCCCTTCGTCCTCGTCTCCGACCGCATCCGCATCACGCCGGGAGGCCTTACCCGCGTGGCGCTGAAGGAAGGATCGCTGGTGGTGAATTCAAGCCAGGGCGGCGGGACGAAAGACACGTGGGTTCTGGAAGATTAGTGAGTAGGGAATAGTGAGTAGTGAGATAGAAAAAGACGCAGTTCGGACAGCGGTTAAATCCTATAAGGATTTGCTCGTTTGGAAAGCGGCTATCGAACTTGCGGTCGATTGCTACTCGGCAACCAAAATTCTTCCCAACAGTGAAATGTATGGAATGACCTCGCAATTAAGACGAGCTTCCGCCTCCATTGCCGCCAATATCGCGGAAGGTTATGGCCGAGAGCACAGAAACTCGTTCGTTCAATTTCTTCGAATAGCCCAGGGATCACTCAAGGAATTCGAGACGCACACAATTCTTTGCGGCAGAACAGGGCTGATGCCTGACCTGACCGTTCAACGACTCCTCAGCCAAGCCGATGAACTTGGAAAAATGTTGCACACGTTAATCCGCAACCTGCAACAAAAGAACCAGTGAGCACCCCATGAACTACTCACTATCTCACTATCTCACTATCTCACTGGGAGCGTCCTGATGCTCCTCGGACGCACCGCTAACGGCCTCTACTGGATGCACCGCTATATCGAGCGGGCGGAGAACATGGCGCGCATCGTCGATGCGGGATTGAGAATGGCGCTGACCAAGACGTCCGACGCACCGGAGGAATGGTCTTCCGTGATCGTCAGCGCCGGCGCGGCATCCGCCTTCTCGCAGAAGCACAATGCCTATACCGCCGCCACTGTGTCGGATTTCCTGTTGCGGGACACCGACAATCCATCAAGCGTCATGTCCTGTCTGGAAGCCGCGCGCTCCAATGCCCGCATGGTGCGCACGGCCTTGACGCGCGAGGCGTGGGAGAGCGTCAACGAAGCCTGGATGGTGCTGAAAAAGGCCCTCGCCCGCTCGGTGCCGGACAGCGATCTCCCGCCGGTGCTCGATCAGATCAAGCGCGAAGCGGCGCTGATCCGCGGCGCGTTCCATGGCACGATGCTGCGCAACGAGATCTTCGATTTCGCCCGCATCGGCACCTTCATCGAACGCGCGGACAACACTGCACGCATTCTCGACGTTAAATATTACGTGCTGTTACCCGCCATTTCCTATGTCGGCACCACGCTCGACAACTATCAGTGGGAATCGATCCTGCGCTCGGTTTCGGCCCACCGCTCCTATCGCTGGGTCTATGACGGCGATTACAAGCCCGCGCACATCGCCGATTATCTGATACTCAACGGCCGGATGCCGCGGTCGCTGCATTTCTGCTATCGCAACATCGTCGATAATCTCGGGTTCCTCGCTGCGGATTACGGCGCGCGCCACGCAGCGCACGAGACGGCGGAAAAGATCCACGCGACCTTGGCGGACAATAATATCAGCCGGATTTTCGAAACCGGCCTCCATGAATTCCTCTCCGATTTCATCGTCAAGAACAACCGCCTCGGCTCGCAGATCGCCGAAGCCTATAACTTCGATTGATATGTGATGCTGCTGACGATCCGCCACACCTCCCGCTATCGTTATGATTTCCCCGTGCCCTATGCGGTGCAGCGGCTGAGGCTGCGACCACAGACGCTGGCTGGCCAGAAGGTGCATAACTGGCAGGTGGATGTGGATGGCGCGGCGCCGGAGGTTTCATACACTGATGGATTCGGCAACCGGGTCGATCTCGTCCGCCACGACCGCAACGCGCAGGAAATCGTCATCACCGCGCAGGGCCAGATCGAGACGGAAGACCGAGCGGGCGTGCTGGGCGAGACCGGCGGCTTCGCCTCGCTCTGGCTGTTCCACCGGCGCACTCCCCTCACCGAACCTGGTGAAAGCATCAAGGCCATGGCGGCGGATATTCCTGATAGCGATGACAGGCTCTCCCTGCTCCACGCGCTGATGGAAACCATTCACGAACGCATCGCCTATGTGCCGGGCGCTACCAATGTCGGCACCATCGCCGAAAGCGCACTGCAGAATGGCGAGGGTGTCTGCCAGGACCATGCCCATGTCTTCCTCGCCGCCGCCCGCCTTCTCGATATCCCAGCGCGCTATGTCTCCGGCTATCTGATGATGGAGGGAGTCGAGGAACAGACGGCCAGCCATGCCTGGGCGGAAGCCCATGTGCCGGGGCTAGGCTGGGTCGGCTTCGACGCCGCCAATTGCGTCTGCCCGAACGAGCGCTATGTGCGCATCGCCTGTGGCCTCGACTACCGCGACGCAGCGCCAGTTTCGGGGATCCGCTTTGGCAGCGCCGCCGAGAAGCTTGCGGTCGAAATCAATGTAGAGCAGTAATACGCCGTCAAATCATTATTCGGAACTATCCCATGACGTATTGCGTCGGCCTCAAGATGGACCGTGGCCTGGTCTTCATGTCCGATACGCGGACGAATGCCGGCCTCGATAACATTTCCACCTTCACCAAGATGCACACATGGTCGAAGACGGGCGATCGCGTCGTCGTGCTCTTATCGGCGGGCAATCTTGCCACGACGCAAGGGGTGGTGAGCCTCATCGAAGAGCGCTCGAAAGCCCCCGCCGACCGTCATCCCTCGATCTTTGAGACGCCCTCCATGTTCCAGACGGCGCGGCTGATCGGCGAGACGGTCAAGGAAGTGATCCGTGACGCCGCTCCCGGTGGCCAGAACGCCGATGCCTTCGCCGCCTCCTTTATCCTGGGTGGTCAGATCAAGGGCGGCGAGCCGCGCCTTTTCTACATCTATCCGGAGGGGAATTTCATTGAATGCTCGAACGATACACCCTTTTTCCAGATCGGCGAGCACAAATATGGCAAGCCGATTCTGGTGCGCGCCTACGACCCGGCGATGACGTTCGAAGACGCGGTGAAACTTCTGTTCGTGTCGTTCGACTCGACGCTTAAATCCAATCTCTCGGTGGGGCTGCCGCTTGATTTGCAACTCTACGAAGCCGATTCGCTGAAGCCGGGCGTCCACAAGCGGATCGAGCGCACCGACCCATATTACACCGCGATTTCCGAGGGATGGTCGGAGGCGCTTAAACGCGCTTTTCAGAGCCTCCCGCCGTTTGAGGCCTAGGTGCTTCTCGGCAAGCACACAATATAGGCGGTTTAACCTTTGCGAAACCATGTTTCACAAAGGGATAAATTTCTACCTATGCGCGCATCCATATTTCATTTAGTATCCAATCGTTGAAGCAATATCAGCTATAGAGTTGTTATCTTTGGATTGTTCCAGCCCCTACCCTAAGGCGCATTCGCAAAGATAAATATTTTAAAGGAATACTGATAATGACACACGAACATATTCTTGCCGATACGCTTACTCTTTTGATGGGAGATGATACAACCAGTGTCGGATATAGCATCCCGTCGAAACAAATCTACATCGGTGATCAGAGCTCAACCAGCATCAAGCCCTTCTCTGTACGGCGGCTGCCAAATGGCCATTCAATTGTACTTACCCCGAAGCCGGACGTTAAAAATATCAGTCCAATGTCCTCTATGTTCGGAAGCATCGTTTGCAGCCCGACGGAACAGAAAGCATACGTAACGTTTGCTGATGGTTCAACGCTGTTCCTCGATACGAAAACAAACTCGGCTTATCCGTCCCGTCTTCCCAAGCGTGTTAATCCAATAACCAACCTGGCCTTCTCGCCAGATGGGAAAATGTCCTATTTTCCTGCCAATGATGGCATCATCTATGCGCTGGATGAAACGTCCGATGCGCCGCCCATCTCCATACCTCTGAGCATAATAGATGTCCAATGGGTGGCAGTTACCCAGGACGGAGCTTATGCCTACGCTGGCGGCATCTATGCAAGCGCACTTTCGAGGGTCGATCTCAATAAGATGCAAGAAAAAGATACGCTGCCACTACCAGAGCCTGTGTACAGCTTCGATGTCTGTAATGACGGGAGCAAGCTGTTCGTGTCGCTGGAAACCCAGGTTGTCATTGTCGATATTGCGCAGAACAAAGTCAAAGGCTCTATTCCCTACCCGGAGTATCGTCCCAAATCTTTTGGTCAACTTTCCTGCAGCAAAACCGCCCCGCGCGCATGCCTTTCGGTTGCCAGCAACCAGTTGGTCGCGGTCATCGACACTGCAACTGACAGCAAGCTGGGGACTATTCCTACGCCCCCCAGCCCATTTACCACGGCTTTTGACGAGTATGGGGACAGCTATATCGCAACGCAGAATGGAACGCTGGCGATCCATTATTCTGTGCTTGAGGCGATGGGCCCAGCTTAATGGATAAGCCATGCAGCGCCATGGGTATAAAACAACGCATGGCGCTGCAACGTTCATAATCAGCTATTCGCCAGCCTTGACGCCCGTGTTTTCTCAAACGCCTTGGCGAGATTAGCGTCACGATCATAGACATCGTCGTAATAGCGGATCTTGCCCGTGCTCGCGTCCGGCCAAGCTGTGAAATAGGTCAGATAAACCGGAATCTGCTCCGGCACCTTCACCGCGCGCTCATTCTTGCCGAAATATTTCTCAAGGCTTTCCACCGGCTGGCCGAGCACAGCGGCAGCCATATCGCGGGGGCGCGCGAGGCGGATGCAGCCATGGCTCAAAGCCCGCATGTCGCGCTTGAAATAGGATTTGGCCGGCGTGTCGTGCATGTAGATGTCATGCACGTTGGGGAAGAGAATCTTCAACTCGCCCAGCGAATTGTCGAGGCTCGGGATCTGGCGAATGCCGACATTCTCCTTGCCTGAAGCGACTCGAGCCCAGTTGACGGAATTCGCGGGAACACGCTTGCCGTTCTTGTAGACCTCGTAGCCATTGCGCTCCAGATAGCCCGGATCCTTCAGGATTTTCGGCATCATCTCATTCATGATGATCGAGCGCGGAATTCCCCAGGACGGGTTGAACACCACCGTCTGGACCTTGTCATAGAAGAAATAGGTCTGGTGCCGGGGCGATCCGACAACGACATTCATCGCCAGCTTTTCCTGGCCATCAGCGAAATATTGCGCGCGATAGGCAGGCTGGTTGACGAACACATAGCGGTTCCCGAAATCATGCGGCAGCCAGCGCAGGCGCTCCATCGCATAGATGATGCGGTCGCGCTTAACAGCCACGGATTCACCCTGTAGCGTGGCGATTGTACTGCGGCCAATCACGCCATCCGGGCTCGATCCGGCGTGGCGCTGATAGGCCTTGATCGCCGCGACCAGTTCGGGATCGTAAACGGTCTTTCCCTCATGGGCGGTGAGCACGTCCTGATATTTCGCCAGATAATCGGCAGGCGCTTTCTTGAGAATCAACGCCACCACATTGGCCATTTCCGGATTGTCGTCGCCCGGACGGATCAGCGTACCCGCCGCGATGCGCACCTGCACGTCACCCGCCTTGCCGTCGAGGTCGGCGAGGCTCTTCTTCAACTCCGCATACCATTTGTTCTGCGGCTGGAAAGAGGCGAGCGTGGCCGCCGGATCATTGGAGGCTGCCAGCTTATCGAGCACGTCACGCGCGTTGACGCGCCCGCGCGGCAGGTCGTGCATCTCGCTCAGGCGATCGGCGGTGATGCGCCCCTCGCCCGCGTCGATGGCATAGCGCAGCGCCCGCGCGCTCATCAGGATTTCGAAATCGGCGAGCTTCTTGAGTCGCTCCTGCCTCTGCGCCGGATCGAAGGTATCGGCGGGGATGGTAACTGCATATTCCTCGGGATCGAGCCCCTCCTCGCCGGCGCGGGCGAAGAGCGCCGCCACCTGCTTGGCCTTTGCGGTAACCTCAAGCCCCTCCGACCAGATGAATTTCTGGTGCGCGGAATAAAAATCGACGACAGCATCGGCGATTGCCTTTTCGGCGCGCACATCGGTCGTCTTCAGTTGATCGAGCGCGTCAGCGAAGCTTCCTTCCTCGCTCAATGCCTTGGCGGGCAGAGGCGACATGCCTGACGTGATCGCCTCGCTTGGGGAGGTGTTTTTCGTCGCTGCCGTCAGCTGCATGTCGATCTTGGTGAAATCGATCCGGACCAGCGCGTCGGGCTTGTAGTCATAAACCTGAGGCCCCTTCACGATCACGCGCTTGATCGGCGTCTGCGCGGCAGGCGCCTGGGCTTGCGCGGGCGGCACTGGCGCGCGTTCGGCCGCCGCGGGAGGCGGCGCGACGGGGGCGACAGGCTGAGTTTGCTGCGGCTGGTTCCGCTGGCGGAAGAGTTCCAGAAGCGTGCTGGCGGCGTGCGCGTCGGTTGCGGTCAGCGCCGTCGAAACGGCAAGCGCGGCGCCCGCTGCGGCCGCGGCCAGAACTCTGTTCCTGGAAGGAAAATGCATGATGTTCGCCCGAATGTTTTCATCGCGGCTGATTCTCATCGCCGCGTGCTTTGAGTGCAGGAAACATCACAATTGCTTAAATTTTGTATAGAAACTTTTAACGGCAAAAATTTCTTGGGAGGGATACCCATCACATTCGCTTGAGCCGCGCGATCTGCCGCAGTGGATTTTAGACAAGCCCGCGATAAAAGCGGGGCGAAAAATCATGCATCCACAAGGGGTAACAAATGGCTGACGCGATCTTCCCTCTGGGCGAGGGCGAAACGCCCTATCGCAAGCTCACCTCCGACTATGTTTCCGTCGACAGCTTCAAGGAACAGGACATCCTCAGCGTCGATGCCGAAGGCCTGCGCCTCCTTGCGGAAGCCGCCTTCGCCGACATCAACCATCTGCTGCGCCCCGGCCATCTGCAGCAGCTCGCCAATATCCTTCAAGATCCGGAAGCGACCGATAATGACCGCTTTGTCGCCTACGACCTCCTGAAGAATGCCAACATCGCCGCAGGCGGCGTGCTGCCCATGTGCCAGGACACCGGCACCGCCATCATCATGGGGAAGAAGGGCCGCCGCGTCTGGACCGAGGGCGGGGATCGGCAAGCGCTCGCCAGGGGCGTGCTCGATGCCTATGAGAAGAAGAATTTGCGCTATTCGCAGCTCGCGCCCATCTCCATGTTCGAGGAGAAGAACACCAAGAACAATCTGCCGGCGCAGATCGACATCTACGAAGAAGGCGAAGACGCCTATAACTTCCTGTTCGTCGCCAAGGGTGGCGGCTCGGCCAACAAGACCTTCCTCTACCAGGGCACGCCGTCGCTCTTGACCCATGACCGGATGATCGACTTCCTCAAGGAGAAGATCCTGACGCTCGGCACCGCCGCCTGCCCGCCCTATCACCTCGCCGTGGTGATCGGCGGCACATCGGCGGAGATGAACCTAAAGACGGTGAAGCTCGCCTCGACGCGCTATCTCGACACGCTGCCGACTGAAGGCTCCGAAAGCGGCCACGCCTTCCGCGATCTCGCCATGGAGGCCGAAATCCACAAGCTGACGCAGTCGCTCGGCGTCGGCGCGCAGTTCGGCGGCAAATATTTCTGCCATGACGTGCGCGTCATCCGCCTGCCCCGCCATGGCGCCTCGCTGCCTATCGGTCTCGGCGTCTCCTGCTCTGCCGACCGTCAGGCCAAGGGCAAGATCACGAAGGATGGCATCTTCCTGGAGCAGCTGGAGACGAACCCTGCCAAATACATGCCCGACATCGACGAGGAGAAGCTCTCCTCCCATGTGGTGAAGATCGATTTGAACCAGCCGATGAGCGCGATCCTGAGCGGACTTTCGAAGCATCCGGTGAAAACCCGGCTTTCGCTCTCGGGGTCCATCATCGTGGCCCGCGATCTCGCGCATGCCAAGATCCGCGAACGGCTGGAGCGCGGCGAGCCGATGCCTGATTATTTCAAGAATCACCCGATCTATTATGCCGGTCCCGCCAAGACGCCCGCCGGCTATGCCTCCGGCTCCTTCGGGCCAACGACGGCGGGCCGCATGGACTCCTATGTCGACCAGTTCCAATCCTTCGGCGGTTCGATGGTGATGCTTGCCAAAGGCAACCGCTCGCGCCAGGTGCGCGAAGCCTGCGGCAAGCATGGCGGCTTCTATCTCGGCTCCATCGGCGGCCCCGCCGCGCGCCTCGCGCAGGATTGCATCAAGAAGGTCGAGGTCGTGGAATATCCCGAACTCGGCATGGAGGCGATCTGGCGGATCGAAGTGGAGGATTTCCCGGCTTTTATCGTGATCGACGATAAGGGGAATGATTTCTTCAAGGAGTTGAATTTGGGGTAAATATGGTTTGGGGCCACCGCCAAGTGCCCCTCACCCTTACCCTCTCCCCGTAAAACGGGGCGAGGGGGACATTGACTTTTCAGCACGCCTTTCTTGGTTTTTGCCAGGCACCAAAGACAAACAACGAGACACTGGCGCTAACGTCCCCCTCGCCCCGCGTGCGGGGAGAGGGTAAGGGTGAGGGGCACATCGCAAGCGCTTCCGCCAAGATAGAAACTAAGCCGCCGCCCCAACTGCCTCCCCGCTCCTCACAAACCGCGCCACGCGGGCGGCCACCTCAGCGCTGGCGATAATCCGGCGGTGGCCCAGCCCATCCGCCCAATGGAGCACAACATGCGGGCCGGCCTTAGCCTTGGCTTCCGCCGACCGCGCCGGCACTTCCTTGTCGTCACGGGCGTGGATGACCAGCGCGGGGATTGCCATCTGGCGCAAATGCTGCGGCGTGTCGAAACCGGCGAGCGGGCGGCAGGCGAGCCGCAGCACCTCGTCATCCATGGCGTTGCGCACGGCGGGCTTCAAACCCACCATTTTGCCGAAACCGTCGAACACCTCCGTCATCGAATGCGGCGAGGCGATGGTGATAAGCTTTCGCGGCCTGTGCGCCGGATAGCAGGCCATCGCGCCCGCCGCTGCATTGACCACGACCGCGCCGCCGAAGGAGTGGCCGATCATGGCGTTGAACGGCCCATATTGCCGCCACGCGGCATCCACAGCGGCAATTGCCTGCATCATGTTGAGCGCCTTGCCCGGCGAGGCGCCATGCCCCGGCAGGTCGATGGCGACGACCCGTTCGCCCGCTTCCAGCAAGGCATCGACGATCGTCATCATCTCCACCGCGCGCGAGCCCCAGCCATGCACGACGAGCGATGTGCTTTCCGAAGGCCTCGCCGGCTCGAACAGATAGGAGGTGAAACCGCCCCGGTCGATGGTGAGGTCGAGACGGCGCGCCTTGCGCAATTTCGGCTCTGCAAGCGCCAGCTTTTCCGCGTGGGCTTTCGTTTTCGGCTTTCGCCCCGGCGTGCGGCAGAACAGCCGGAACGCGGCGCGCCCCGCCCGCTTCGGCGCGACGCGGCCATAAAGATCGAAACCGAGACGGGTGATTTTGAGAGCGAAGGGTGCCATAGTCGAATTTCCATCTCTTACCCGCATGATCTTACTTGGAAGTCTGCAACTTTGCGGGATCATGCTAAAATGTTCAACCATGAACAACATTGTACAAACATGAACAAAAAGCAAGACGCGCCGTCGCTGCCCTGGGACAATCCCCGTTTCAAGAACTGGGTTGCGATGATGCGCGCGGAAAAGGCGGTGGCGCGGGAGCTCACGCGGGTGCTGGCGCCGTTCGAGCTGAAGCCTGCGCAGTTCGACGCGATGATCAATCTTTACCGCCATCCCGGCCAGTCGCAGCACGATCTGGCGCGGCGGTTGCTGGTGGGCCGGTCCAACGTTACCATGCTCCTGCCGCAGATGGAGAAACAGGGCCTGATGCGCCGCGAAGGCGACCCCAGGGACAAACGCGTCATGCGCCTCTATCTGACGGATGAAGGCGAAAAGCGGCTGATGCAGGCGCTGGACGTTTACACCCAGCTCATCGACCGGGTGATGAGCCAGTCGAGCCCCGAGGAATGCGACATGATGGGCGACATGATGCGCCGGATCAGCGAGATGCTGAAAGAGGAGTGATAGCTCCTACCACATCGTCGCCTTCGCCCGTTCCCACCAGGCGGCATCGTAGGCTTCGCCGTCAAAACCGTCGCGGCTGCGCGCCAGCATCTGACCCGGAGTTGGCAGGCTTTTCGGATCGGCATGCTTTTCAGGGTTCCAGAGTTCGGAGCGGTGGATCGCCCGGGCACACTGGAAATAGACCGCTTCTATCGTGATGATCATCACCGAGCGCGCCGCCTTCCCTTGCATCGTGAAGGAGGCGCAAAGCTCGGGATCGACGGAAATCACGGCGCGGCCATTGAGGCGCAGCGTGGTTCCCGAACCCGGTACCAGGAAGAGCAGCCCTACCCTGTCGTCGCGGAGAATGTTCTTCAGCGAATCGGCGCGGTTGTTGCCGTGCCGATCCGGCATCAGCAGGGTGCGCTCATCCCTGATGCGGACGAAGCCGGGGAGATCGCCGCGCGGCGAGCAGTCGAGCCCCTCCGGTCCTGACGTTGCAAGCGACACGAAGGGCGAGGCCTGGATGAAGGCCGCATATTCCGGGATAAGATGGTCGATTTCCTTGATAATCGACGCCTCGCCCGGCTTGCCATAGATCGCTTCGAGTTCCTCGACCGTCCTGATGATCGTCATCGTCTCCTCCCTTTCAGCCCTTTCACCGCTCGCGGCTCAGTCCCTTTTGAGCCAGCTCATCGAGATAGGCCTGCCAGCGGGTTTCCTTTTCCAGCCCGAGCTGCCGCAGATAGGTCCAGGTGAAAAGCCCGGTATCGTGCCTGTCGTCGAAGGTGATGCGAATGGCGTAATTGCCGACCGGATCGATCCTGAGAATCGTGACATCGATCTTGCCGGGCACGGTCACCCGCTGTTCCGGCGAATGGCCCTGCACTTCCGCCGAGGGCGAGAGCACACGCAGCATCTCCGCCGGCAGCGTATAGGCCTCGCCATTGTCGAAACTGATCGTCAGCGTCCTGCGATCCGGCGAGACGCGCAATTCCTTGGGCCATACATCCGCCACGGCACCCTCCATTTCACCCATGATCGCGACAAGCTGCCGACTTTTCGAATAAGATCATGTGTCTAAATCAAAGCGTGATAGGCCGATTGCGTCCAGGCTACAAGCGGCATATCAATGCATTGTTTAGCGCAAGTCTGGACTGCTTTACGCTTTTCACGGACTTGCCGCGATGAGGTATCGTTTTGACCGCGAAACCGGATGTGCAGCACGCCGAGCCGGCAATGATCGACCCCTTCGGGCGCGCGATCACCTATCTGCGTGTGTCGGTGACGGACCGCTGCGATTTCCGCTGCACCTATTGCATGGCGGAGAACATGACTTTCCTGCCCCGGAAGGACCTGCTCTCGCTGGAGGAGCTCGACCGGCTCTGCACCGTCTTCGTCGAAAAGGGCGTGCGCAAATTGCGGCTGACGGGCGGGGAGCCCCTGGTGCGCAAGAACATCATGCACCTGATCCGCGCCCTCTCCCGGCACCTCGCCTCCGGTGCGCTCGAGGAGCTGACGCTCACCACCAACGGCTCGCAGCTCGCCACCCATGCGGCGGAACTGGCCGAATGCGGCGTCCGGCGCATCAATGTCTCGCTCGATACGCTCGACCCGGAGAAATTCCGCACCATCACCCGCTGGGGCGATATGGAGCGGGTGATGCGCGGCATCGACGCGGCGCAGGCGGCGGGGATCAAGGTGAAGATCAACGCCGTGGCGCTGAAAGACATCAACGAGCACGAGATCCCCGACATGATCCGCTGGGCGCATGGCCGCGGCATGGATCTGACGCTGATCGAAACCATGCCCATGGGCGAAACCGGCTTCGACCGGGCCGACCAATATCTGCCGCTATCGCTCCTGCGCGCGGCGCTGGGGCGTCAGTTCACCATGGCCGACATCCCATATAAAACAGGCGGGCCGGCCCGCTATGTGCAGGTGGCGGAGACAGGCGGCAGGCTCGGCTTCATCACGCCGATGACGCATAATTTCTGCGAGAGCTGCAACCGCGTCCGCCTCACCTGCACCGGCACGCTCTATATGTGCCTTGGTCAGGAAGACGCGGCGGATTTGCGCGCCGCGCTGCGCGCCTCGGAAAGCAACGATCTTCTGTCTGATGTGATTGACGAAGCCATTGGCCGCAAGCCCAAGGGCCATGACTTCATCATCGACCGCCGCCACAACCGCCCCGCCGTGGCGCGGCACATGAGCGTGACGGGGGGATGAGGAGCGAGTTTCCCTGTTTTGCACGGAACCAACTGTGCGCCCTTCACCCCCGTGGTTCGAGGCTCGCTGGCGCTCGCACCTCACCATGAGGGTGAAGGGTTGCAACGTCGCAATAGCCCTCATGGTGAGGTGCGATTGGAGCGAAGCGGAATGAGCCTCGAACCACGAGGGCGCTTGGCTTTGATTCCATCAAAATATGAATGGCTCTTAAAACGGCTTTTCCTCCAGCAGCCCCTGCACGAACTCAAACAGCCCCGGGCGGCGGTCGCGGCGGAGGCGTTCGGCGGTGACGATGGCCTTCACCGAGGCGTAGGAGCGGTTCAGGTCCTCGTTGATGACAATATAATCGTATTTGCTCCACTTCTCGATCTCGAAACGGGCATTGCGCAGGCGCGTCTCGATCACATCGGGCGTATCCTCGGCGCGGCGGTTCAAGCGCTGCTGCAATTCGCGCATGGTGGGCGGCAGGATGAAGATCGAGACGACATCGGCCGGCATCTTCTCCTGCAACTGGTCGGCGCCCTGCCAGTCGATGTCGAACAGCATGTCGCGGCCATCGGCAAGCGCGTTCTCGGCGGTTTCGCGTAAGGTGCCGTAGAAATTGCCATGGACCTCGGCCCATTCGATCAGCGCGTTGGAATCCCGCAAGCGCTCGAATTCGCGCACCGAAATGAAATGGTAATGCACGCCCTCGATCTCGCTCGGGCGGCGCGGGCGGGTGGTGACGCTGATCGACAGGGAGAGGTCCATCTCCTTGTCTTCTAGCAGAAGGCGGGCGATGGTGGATTTGCCCGCGCCGGAGGGCGAGGAAATCACCATCATGAGACCGCGACGCTTGATGCCGCCTTCGATGGAACGGAATGCCATAAAATTACTCCAGATTCTGCACTTGCTCGCGAAACTGATCGACAACCGCCTTCAGTTCAAGCCCGATGGCGGTGATCGACGCGGCGTTCGATTTCGAACACAGCGTATTGGCTTCGCGATTGAATTCCTGGCTGAGGAAATCGAGCTTCCGCCCGATGGGGCCGCCCTCGGCAATCAGCTTGCGGGCGGATGCGACATGGGTGTCGAGCCGGTCTAGCTCTTCCTGAATATCGGCCTTGGTGGCAAGAAAGGCCGCTTCCATATGAAGCCGCGTTTCATCGAGCCCGCTGGTCGATTCGAGCAGCAGAGCCACCTGCGCCGCGATCCGGGCACGGATGGCCTCGACGCCGCGCGACGGGTCGTTGCGGGCGCGGTTGGCGAGGTCCGCAATCGTGTCGATCTGGCTGGAAAGGATCGCGCCGATGGAGCTTCCTTCGGCGCGCCTTGCCTTGGCCAATGCCGTAAGAGCACCGTCGAACGCGGCCATGATCGCGCTTTCCAGCCCTGCCCGCGCCTCCTCATCCTCCGTCTCCTGCGGCTCGACCAGCACGCCGCGCAGGGAAAGGATGCCATCCACGCTTGCCGGCGTCAGGCCATATTGCGCGCGCAGGCGTTCGCTCAAGGAGAGGAGATTGGCAAGATAGGCTTCGTTGAGCACGAGTTCGCTTTTGGGAGCCGTGCGCTCGACGGTAAGACCGGCCTGGAAATTGCCGCGCGAGAAATGCTTCGCCAGCGCCGCACGCGCGAGCGGCTCGATGGTCTCGAAGCCTTGCGGCAGCCGAAACCGCGCATCCAGTCCCTTGCCGTTGACCGAGCGCACCTCCCAGACGATACGGGCATCGTTCTGGGCGCCCTCTCCGCCGCTGTGGACGGCGGCGTGGCGGGCAAATCCGGTCATGCTTTGTAGTGTCATTGTGTCCCCGCCTTATTTTGATGTTGTTGCCACTAGGCACCCCTTCTGCCCTGCCGATCCAAGTTTGCGCCCCCCTCCCCCCTTGCGGGGAGGTGGCCCGAAGGGTCGGGTGGGGGTGGTAAAGGCAGCGCGCTACGATTAATGGTAAGCTATAATCGTCACCACCCCCATCCGCCCGCTAACGCGGGCACCTTCCCCGCAAGGGGGAAGGAGGGCGCAAACTCGGCCCCGCAGGAGAGAGGGGGCAACGTAGAGCGCCGACATTTCCATTCCACCTTTAAATTTTACCAGACACAATAATTACTTCCCCTACTGCCCCTGAACCGGCTCCTGCTCCGGCGCAACCTCCCCGCCCGGCGCACTGCCCGCATCCCCAGCAGCTTCGTCCTTTTTCTGCTGCTCGACCGAACGCCAGCGGCGCACATTCTCATTGTGCTCTTTCAGCGTCGTCGCGAAGACATGGCCACCCGTGCCGTCGGCGACGAAATAAAGATCGTCGGTCTTGATCGGATTGGCGACCGCCTCCAGCGCCGCGCGGCCGGGATTGGCGACGGGTGTGGGCGGCAAGCCGTTGATAATGTAGGTGTTGTAGGGCGTCGGCTTCTCGATATCCGATTTGAAGATCGGACGGTCGACGGGCTTTCCCCTGCCTCCGAACAGCCCGTAGATGATGGTGGGATCGGATTGGAGGCGCATGCCCTTGCGCAGCCGATTGATGAAAACCGCGGCAACGCGCGGACGCTCCGCGTCGATGCCGGTTTCCTTCTCTACGATGGAGGCGAGCGTCACGAATTCCTCGACATTCTTCAGCGGCAAGTCGGGACTGCGCGTGGCCCAGATATCGTCGATCAGCTTCTTCTGTTCGGCCTGCAGCTTGCTGACGATCTCCTGGCGCGTCGTGTCGCGGGTAAAGCGCAGCGTATCGGCGAACAGGCTTCCCTCCGGCGGTAGCGTAGCGGGCATATCGCCTGACAGCGCCTCGTGGGAGGCAATCCGGTCGAATATCTGCTGCACCGTCAGTCCCTCGGGGATCGTCAGCGAGACGAGGATCGTCTTGCCGCTGCGCAGGATTTCCATGATTTCGCGCATGGAAGCATTGGCCGGGATCGCATACTCGCCCGCCTTCATATCCTTCTCATGGCCGTAGGCGCGCACGCCATAGCGGAAAATGCGCGCATCGGAGATGAGCCCGCGCCGCTCCAGCCCATCGGCGATCTCGACGATGCCGCTGCCGCGCTTGACGAGATAGGTGCTGGCAACCGCCGATGGGCCCGGCCCGTCGAACTGCTGCTTGCCGAAATAGAAAAGCGCGCACGCGCCGACAGCCGCCAGCACCAGCAGCGACAGCATGAAATTGGCGAAGACGACGATCTGGCTGCGCGCATGGCGGGAGCGCCGCGAGGGAGGCGGAGGCGGCGTTCCCGGCTCGGGACGCAGCGCCTCGCTCGCGGATTTCGGCACGATCGGCTTGTGCGCCGGCGCGGCATCCGCAGGGCCGGTGGAAACCTGTTCCGTGACTTCTCCGGGAAGCTGGTTTTCCGGGGCCTCGTTCTCGGGCTTCGCGTCTGAATTCACTCGATCACCTCAGTTCCCATCCCTGTCTGAGCGCACTCAGAATCTCTCCAAAGGTCGGGGGCGATTACGGCAAAAGCGCGGACGAAGCCTTATTGGAAAGCCTGCGAACAGTCATGTCCACAAGGACTTAACCGTCCGCCATGCTTTCAGCCTTCAAAGCGGCGCAGGACCAGCGACGCGTTCGTGCCCCCAAACCCGAACGAATTCGACAATGCGATATCGATCTTGCGTTCACGCGGCTTATGCGGAACGAGGTCGATTTTCGTTTCAACCGCGGGATTGTCAAGGTTAAGCGTCGCGGGCGCGACATTATCGCGGATGGCAAGCGTGCAGAAGATGGCTTCCGCCGCGCCGGCCGCGCCCAGGAGATGCCCGATGGACGATTTCGTCGAGGACATCGAGACCTTCGACGCGGCACCGCCCACGACGCGCTCGACAGCGGCGAGCTCGATGGTGTCGGCCATGGTCGAGGTGCCATGCGCGTTGATGTAATCGATCTGATCCGGGGTGATTCCCGCCCGCTTCAGCGCCATTTCCATGCAGCGCTGCGCGCCCTCGCCGCTCTCGGTCGGCGCGGTGATGTGGAAGGCGTCGCCGGAAAGACCGTAGCCGATCACCTCGGCATAGATCTTCGCGCCGCGCTTCAGCGCATGTTCAAGCTCTTCGAGGACGACGACGCCCGAGCCCTCGCCCATGACGAAGCCGTCACGATCCTTGTCCCACGGACGGGATGCGGCGGTGGGATCGTTGTTGCGCTCCGTCGAGAGCGCCTTGCAGGCGGCGAAGCCCGCGAGCGAAATGCGGCTGACGGCCGATTCGGTACCGCCTGCGACCATCACATCGGCATCGTCGAAGGCAATGAACCGAGCCGCGTCGCCAATGGCGTGCGCACCGGTGGAGCAGGCAGTGACGACGGCATGGTTCGGCCCGCGCAGGCCGTGCTTGATGGAGACATAGCCGGAGGCGAGATTGATGAGGCGCCCGGGAATGAAGAAGGGCGAAATGCGGCGGGGCCCCTTGTCGCGCAGCGTATAGCCGGCTTCGACGATGCCCTCGATGCCGCCGATGCCCGAGCCGATCAGCACGCCGGTGCGGGTCTGGTCCTCATCGCTTTCCGGGTGCCAGTTGGCGTCATCGAGCGCCTGGTCCGCCGCGCCCATGGCATAGACGATGAAGGGATCGACCTTGCGCTGCTCCTTCGGCTCCATGTGGAGATCGGCATTGAAGGTGCCGTCCGTGCCATCGCCCACTGGGATGCGGCAGGCGATCTGACAGGGCAGATCATCGACCTCGAACTCGGTCACGCGGCGCGCGCCGCTCTTGCCGGCGAGCAGCCGGGACCAGCTCTCTTCCACGCCACTTGCCAGCGGCGACACCAGCCCCAGACCCGTGATTACGACACGCCTCATATTCCACCCTTCTAATGTTCCTTAGAGCAATTCCTGTTTGCCGGAATCGCTAGGCGCCCCCCCTTCTGTCCTGCCGGTTGCCAGCGCTCCGCTATGGCTCCGCGCGTTCGTCGCTAGAAGAGCCAAATCGTTGGCTTTTCCTCGGCCTTCGACCGAACGCTCCTCACCCCCCGCAAGGGGGAGATTGAGCCTTCATTGACGTTGGCATCAATCGCCGGCGCAGCAGAATGAGAGTCATGAGTCGTATCAGATAATCTCCCCCCTCGCGGGGGAGATGTCCGGCAGGACAGAGGGGGGCGCTGTCCCGCAAACGTCTCCGCTAAAACACATCCAGCAGATAGAATCCGGGCCGGACGCCAGACGGCTCCAGCCCGAACAATAGCTAAATCAGGCCTTGGCCTTGTCGATGAACTTGACGGCATCGCCGACCGTCAGGATCGTTTCGGCGGCATCATCGGGGATTTCAACGCCGAATTCTTCCTCGAAAGCCATAACGAGCTCGACGGTGTCGAGGCTGTCCGCGCCAAGATCATCAATGAAACTTGCGCCTTCCGTAACCTTGTCGGCATCTACGCCGAGATGCTCAACAACGATTTTCTTGACGCGTTCTGCGGTGTCGCTCATGTCCGAACCTCGACCTGTTTGTTGTTTCCCTTGCCTTGGTTAGCGGCATGGGTGGATCTAATCAAGCTATAAGATATCCGCCGCTTGCCGTGTCTGCGGGGCGACGGGCACCCTGTGGATATTCCTTTCGGAACAGGATCGGCCCCGCAACCATAGCGGAACGCCAATTCTGCGCGCGCCTTACCACGGTTCCAGTCCCGCGCAAAGCGCATTTTGCCCGCTTATCCGCCCATTTCAGGCCAATTTGCGGCGAAATACGGTATTTAAATCATCGCCATGCCGCCATTGACGTGCAGCGTCTGCCCGGTGACATAGGCCGCCTCGTCGCTGGCAAGATAGACGACTGCGGCGGCGATTTCCGCTCCTGTGCCCATCCGCTTCATGGGAATGACACCCATGATAGCGTCCTTCTGCTTCTCGTTCAGCTTGCTGGTCATGGCCGATTCGATGAAGCCGGGAGCGACGCAGTTCACCGTCACGTTGCGAACCGCGATTTCCTGCGCCAGCGATTTGGAAAAGCCGATCAAACCGGCCTTAGAGGCGCAATAATTTGCCTGCCCCGGATTGCCTGTAACGCCTACAACAGACGTGATGTTGATCACCCGCCCATGGCGACGGCGCATCATAGGGTGAATCACTTCCTTGGTAAGGTTAAAGACCGAGGTAAGATTGACATTCAAAACTGCATCCCAGTCAGCATCGCTCATGCGCACGAAGAGGCCATCTCTCGTGATGCCGGCATTGTTGACGAGAATATCGATGCCTTCGAGTTCCTCCTCCGCCTTTTCGCCCAGCGCCTTCACTTCCTCGCGGTCGGAAAGGTTGGCCGGGAAAATCTTCACACGGTCGCCCAGTTCGGCGGCGAGCGCCTCCAGCTTTTCCACTCGGGTGCCGTGCAGGCCGACGATGGCGCCTTGAGCATGAAGAGTGCGGGCGATGGCTTCGCCGATACCGCCGGTGGCGCCGGTGACAAGGGCCTTGCGGCCGGTCAGATCAAACATAGCGGGGTTCCTTCCCGTTACTAAGTTGCTTGGTCATGATCCTATCCAAAAGTTCTGCAACTTTTTGGGACCATGGCCTATGAATTCAATGCGGCAAGTGCGGCTTCGATTTCCTCCGCCGTGCCGACGGCGGTTCCGGTGGCATCCTTCGATATGCGGCGGGCGAGCCCGGTCAGCACCTTGCCGGAGCCGATCTCATAAAGTGCGGTGACGCCGTTCACCGCAAACCACTCGACGGTTTCGCGCCAGCGGACCTGCCCGGTGACCTGCTCCACCAGCAAAGCGGCGATTTCGTTGGCGTCAATGACGGGCGCGGCGCGAACATTGGCGATGAGCGGCACGATAGGGTCGTTCTTCTTCACCTCCGCCAGCGCCTCGCGCATGGCTTCCGCCGCGGGCTGCATCAGGGCCGAATGGAAGGGAGCCGAGACCGGCAGCATGATCGCCCGCTTCGCGCCCTTTTCGGTGGCGAGCGCGGCGGCCTTTTCCACTGCCGGCTTCGTGCCTGATATCACGATCTGGCCGCCGCCATTATCATTGGCGATCTGGCAGATGCCTTCAGCGGACGCTTCGTTGCAGACCGCAACCACATCGCCATGCTCCAGCCCGATGATCGCCGCCATCGCGCCCTCGCCCACCGGCACGGCGCGCTGCATGGCGTTGCCGCGAATGCGCAGCAGGCGGGCGGTATCGGCGAGTGAGAAGGTGCCTGCCGCGCAAAGGGCCGAATATTCGCCCAGCGAGTGGCCGGCGACATAGGCGACCTTGTTCTTGAGCGAGAGGCCCCTCGCCTCCAGTACGCGGATAACAGCCATGGATACGGCCATCAGCGCGGGTTGCGCGTTGGCGGTCAGGGTGAGCGTTTCCTCGGGGCCTTCGAACATGGTGGCGGACAGCTTTTCCCCCAGCGCCTCGTCCACCTCGTCAAACACGGCGCGCGCCTCGGCGAAATTCTCCGCCAGCGCCTTGCCCATGCCGACCGCCTGGCTGCCCTGCCCCGGAAATGTGAATACTACGGCCATGCCCGTCCTCTTCATTTGAGCATGGCCTTATCCTGGAAGCGTGCAACTTTCCGGGACCATGCTTAATACTCTATTCATACATTTTGGCGCGCGGTGTGACCATTGCCGCCGTTGGAAGTCAAGGGAAAACACGGCAAAATCACGCCAAGCGCGCAGAAAGAGGGGCAAAAATGCGGGTTGCCCTGATTCTTTTTACGAATAGTGGCAGCCGCAAAAACGGGGAACCAATCCTCCCAACCACCGTTCAATCACAGTACGGAGAAGTCAAGCGCGACAGGCTTGACTGTCAAAAAACTCAAAACCCAAGACAACACAATCATTCAGGAGAAGATCATGCTCGACCTGAAAACGACCGCTGCCGCGCTTCTGGCACTCTCGATGAGTGCCGGTGTTGCATTAGCGCAAAACGCCCCGTCCGGAGATGAAGGCGGACGGACATTCCCGAGACCGGAAACCTTCGGCCCCACGGAACCGAACCGCGGCGTCGAACAACCTGCCCTCGATACCGCGCCTACCGGCTCCATCCGCAATGACGATTTCAATGCCCGCTGGCAGGCCATGACGCCGGGGGAGCGAGACCGGGTGCGCGCCAACTGCAACGCCATGAACCAGAACAAGGCTCTCTATAGTGATAATGTAGACAGCCTGTGCAAGAGCGTCACGCCACGATGATGCCCGCGCTCACAATACAAACGCCGGCTGATGAAGGTCGGCGTTTGTTTTTTCTGAATTCATAATGAGGGCGGCAACACCACCGAATATTTCTCATTTTTGCTGCGACTTTGATCGAGTTTGATCGCCCCGCCCGGCCAACAACCCATCGATTGAAATATCTTCGTCCAGATCATCCCAATGGATGCCGCTTGGGCTGATGAAATAATTGGCGCGGTCCTCCGGCGCGCCGTGCTGCAATCGAGGGAACCGGAGGAGAGGGATACCAATAGTTCGGCCATCTTCAAGGCCAACCCACATTTGCGCGTCGTCAAAATGAACGGCGGTCGCTATCATGGCAGCCTACTGTTCAGAAGAAACTTCTCAAAATCAAAGCGATGACGCCCGCGACCACTACGCCCAACATCCAGCGCTGGACCATTTGCTCCGCTTTAATAGCTGCAAGGTCCAACCGGATATCCACGAGCTGTTGATCGTAGTTCACCAATTCTTCCGCTGCCTTCTGGGCCAGATCATCGGAAACATTTGCCGATTTCAAAGCCCGATAGAGGTTTCCAGACATAGCATTCATGCCTTCACCTCTATAACGTAGCGCATATTGCTTCTATTTTCCATGCCTACCCCCACCCAAGCCTACAGTTACATTTAACGCGAAACGGTCGGAAATTCGAATCCTTTGTTGCCAAACACCGGAAAATCCCGTATTAGCCCGCCCGTTCATCGCTCGCTC
This sequence comes from Paramesorhizobium endophyticum, assembly GCF_014640615.1. GTDB lineage: Bacteria > Pseudomonadota > Alphaproteobacteria > Rhizobiales > Rhizobiaceae > Paramesorhizobium > Paramesorhizobium endophyticum. The sequence goes on from NZ_BMHH01000003.1 coordinate 331,905, forward strand.
CAGCTGGGGGCTGAACGGAGGGCCGGATAATATCCGAGAAGCCGAAAGCGCTTCAGCCTCCCGTGTCTCCGCTCTCGATCGTCTCGACCACGCGTCCTTTCTTCTCCGGTATTCCGGCTTAAGGGAAGTCGCAGAGGCTTAGCCGCTGGGGCCATGCGATGATAAACGAAGAAAGGCAGAGACAATGGCTCTTTATGAACATGTGCTCCTTGCCCGACAGGACATATCGCAGCAGCAGGTCGACGCGCTTGTAGAACAGTACAAGGGTGTCATCGAGGCCAATGGCGGTAAAGTCGGGCGTATCGAAAACTGGGGTCTGCGTCCCCTCACCTATCGCATCAAGAAGAATCGCAAGGCGTATTACACGCTGATCGATATCGATGCCCCGGCGGCAGCCGTTGCCGAGCTGGAGCGCCAGGAACGTATCAACGAAGACGTGCTGCGTTCGCTGACCATCCGCGTGGAGAAGCACGAGGAAGGCCAGTCGGCCATGCTCGCCCGCCGTGACGACCGCCGCGACCGCGACGACCGTTTCGGCCGCGACGATGACCGTCCGCGCCGCCCGCGCGATGGCGACCGTGGTCCCCGCGATGGTGACCGTGGCCCGCGCCGTCCGCGTGACAACGAAGCTGTGGAAGGAGCCGAATAATGGTCGACATCAACCAGATCCCGACCCGGCGTCCGTTCCATCGCCGTCGCAAGACCTGCCCGTTCTCCGGCGCCAACGCTCCGAAGATCGATTATAAGGACGTCAAGCTCCTGCAGCGTTACATCTCCGAGCGCGGCAAGATCGTTCCGTCCCGCATCACGGCCGTCAGCCAGAAGAAGCAGCGCGAACTCGCCAAGGCGATTAAGCGCGCGCGCTTCCTCGGCCTGCTGCCTTACGTGGTGAAGTAAGGGAATAAGGGAGTAGGGGAATAAGGGAGTATGTTTTCACATATTCCCCTACTCCCCTACTCCCATTCCATTCCATTCTACCTTCCGCGATGGGCGCGGTCGGTGAAATCAAAAACCCAAGTTGGGGTGTAACGCGCCAAGGCCGTCACCTCTAACTGCTCCGGCAGGACAGCGCTTATGAAATTCGACGCAACATCGGCCGGTGTCGGCATATTGGCGGGGCTAGCAGCCGCGCTGTTGTCGGCTGGCGCCATCGTCCAGTCGGGCGTGGCGATGTTCCTCTATTTCCTGACGCCGCTGCCCATTTTCATCGCCGCGCTTGGCTGGGGCACCGCCGCCGGCATTATCGCCGCCATCGCTGCGACCGCCGCCATCGCCATCGTTGCGCCGATGGGCGCGCTACTCGTGGCGCTGACGAGCATCATTCCCGCCGCTGCCGGTGCTTACCTGGCCGGTCTCGCCCGTCCCGCGAGCGAAATGGGCGGCCCCAAGGATGCGATCGTCTGGTATCCCCTGCCCGATATCATCTTCCGCCTCGGATTGATGGTCGCAGGCGGTCTCATCATCATCGGCATCATCATCGGTTTCGGGCAGGATCTGGCGCGTGAATTCGCCGACGCGATCATGGCCGCCCTCACCCAGGCCAATCCCGATTTCACCGCCAGCCCTGAAATGCGCGACAACCTCGCCGCGACCATGGTCGTCCTGCTTCCGGCTATCCAGGCGGCCACCTGCCTGATCGCGCTTGTCGCCAATTTCTATCTGGCGCTGCGGCTGACCTCCATCTCGGGCCGTCTTCGCCGCCCGCGCGACGACTGGCCAGCGACGCTCAGAATGCCGCGTATCGGGCTTCTCGTCTTCGCCGTCAGCCTCACGCTTGCCTTTCTTGGCAGCGGTATCGGGCATGCGGCAACCGCAGTCGCAGGCGCGCTCGGCGCAGGCTTCATGCTTGCCGGCTTCGCGACCATGCACATGCGCACGCGCGGCCAGCCTTGGCGGCCCGTCGCGCTGTGGCTTGCCTATCTCGCCGTGGCGCTCTTCGCCTTCGTGCTTTTCCTCTTCCTCATCGCCGGATTGTTCGACACATCCCGCAATGCGCCGATGACGAAACTCACCCCTCCCAACGACAAGTAAAACTGAAAGGACAAACCCATGGAAGTCATTCTGCTTGAACGCATTTCCCGCCTCGGCCAGATGGGCGACACCGTGAAGGTCAAGGACGGCTACGCCCGTAACTTCCTTCTGCCGCAGGGCAAGGCGCTGCGCGCCAACGAGGCCAACAAGAAGAAGTTCGAAGGCCAGCGCGCCCAACTCGAAGCCCGCAACCTCGAGCGGAAGAACGAAGCTCAGGCCGTTGCCGAGAAGCTTGATGGCCAGAGCTTCATCGTCGTGCGCTCGGCGGGCGAGACCGGCCAGCTCTACGGTTCCGTCTCGACGCGCGATATCGCCGACACGCTGACCGCGGGCGGCTTCACCGTCAACCGCAACCAGGTCGAGCTCAACACGCCGATCAAGACCATCGGTCTGCACAAGGTGAAGATCGCGCTGCATCCGGAAGTGGAAGTCACGATCACCATCAACATCGCCCGCTCGGCGGAAGAAGCCGAACGCCAGGCGAAGGGTGAGGACCTGACCTCCGCCCAGGCCATCTACGGCATCGAGGAAGAGCCGCTTTCCGACGAAGTCTTCGACGACGAGGACGACGCAGAAGGCGAAGACAACGCCTGATCATCTCGAATCAGTAAACTATAAATGATCATGCCCGGCCTCAAAGCCGGGCATTTTCACTTTTCAGACGCAAAAAAGCGCCTATCTTACCACTTTTCGCGACCCCTCACGGGATTTCGCGGATGGTGCGGTGGTATCGCGTCAACCGTTTATTTCCGCATCTTCCGTAAATTCAAAAACCGGGGCCGGTCTTGTAATTGGAGATTGGTCATGAATGCGCTTTTACGTACCGTTTTGAATCATTTGATCAAACGGGGGGATTTGACTGTAACCGACGCGGACGGCGTCACGCATCGGTTTGGCGACAGGACCGGCGATCCCATCGGGATCAAGTTCACATCCCGCCGGGCGGAGCGCGCCGTCGCGATCAATCCCGAGCTGAAGCTCGCAGAAGCCTATATGGCCGGCAATGTCGATTTCGAAGAAGGCGACATGTATGGGCTCCTCCAGCTCGTCTTCGAGAATGCCGGCCCGGTCGCCGCCAAGGAACCGTGGATGCGGGCGATTGATGCGGCGCGGCGCGCGGGCCGGCGTTTGCAGCAGATCAATACCATCGCCCTTGCCTCCGGGCATGTGCGGCACCATTACGATCTGTCGGGCGATCTCTACCGGCTGTTCCTCGATCCCGACATGCAATATTCCTGCGCTTATTTCGAGACACCGGACACGACGCTTGCAGAAGCGCAGTTGGCGAAGAAGCGGCACCTCGCGGCAAAACTCCTGGTCAAGCCTGACCAGAAGCTGCTCGATATCGGCTGCGGCTGGGGCGGCCTCGGGCTCTACATGGCGAAATATCTCGGCGCGGATGTGACCGGCGTGACGCTTTCACAGGAGCAGCATGCGGTCGCGAACAAGCGCGCGGCGGAGGAAGGACTGTCAGGGCAGGCGCGCTTCAATCTGCAGGATTATCGCACGCTGCAGGAACCGTTCGACCGCATCGTTTCGGTCGGCATGTTCGAGCATGTGGGCGTCAACCATTTCGCCGAATATTTCCAGCACACGGCGAGGCTGCTGAAACCTGACGGCGTGTTCCTATTGCACGCCATCGGACGCAGCGACGGGCCGGGGGCGACCAACCCGTTCATTCGCAAATATATCTTCCCCGGCGGTTACATCCCTGCCCTCTCGGAAGTGCTGCCGCATATCGAGCGGGCGGGACTGATCGTCACCGACATTGAAATCCTGCGCCTGCACTATGCCGAAACGCTGAAAGCCTGGCGCGAGGCCTTCATGGCCAACCGGGACAAGGCCAAGGCGATCTATGACGAACGTTTCTGCCGCATGTGGGAGTTCTACCTCGCCGCCTCCGAAAGCGCCTTCCGGTGGCAGAACATGATGGTGTTCCAGATCCAGATCGCCCACCGGCAGGACGCCGTGCCATTGACGCGCAATTATATCGAAGCGGAGGAAAAGCGCCTGAAACGCCTCGACAGCGCGCCGAAGGTGGCGAACACGGAATCGGTGCCGGCGCTGGGGGCGACGGGGCGGTAGCGGGAAACGGGTTCGCTTTTTGCGAAAATGCTGGCGGGACAGCGCCCCCCTCTGGCTTGCCAGCCATCTCCCCCGCGAGGGGGGAGATTACGCCTTCATTGGCGCGCGGCGCCGATCGCCAATGTTGTAAGAATGAAGCCGTCATCAATGCCAGCCAATCTCCCCCTTGCGGGGGAGATGCCCGGTAGGGCAGAGGGGGGCGACATAGAACATACACGTTCAACCCCATTTAGTGTCTGTCAGAATTAGCTTGAAGCAGCGCCCTCTCGCCGTCATCCTCGGGCTTGTCCCACTACTGTCCGGTTTAGCCCAAGGCAAAGTCGAAGGCGGTCTGCCTTTGATCTTGCCATGGCG